>NZ_NJAG01000104.1 GCF_002872335.1 Siphonobacter sp. BAB-5405
TATTTTAAGGTTTTTGGTATTGCTCTTCACTGACTTGTTCCATCCAGGTGACGACCTGTCCGTCCACTGCTTCCTGGATGGCAATATGACTCATGGCCTTGCTGCTAGAAGCACCATGCCAGTGCTTTTCGTTGGGTTCAAAATACACCACATCACCCGGTTGTATCTCCTGAATGGGTCCACCTTCCTTTTGCACCCATCCAAGGCCCGAAACCACAATAAGGGTTTGGCCCGCCGGATGCGTATGCCAGGCTGTCCTTGCTCCGGGCTCGAAAGTGACCAGTGAACCTGATCCAACCGTAGCTTCTTTTTTTCCCAAATAAGGGGTCTATTCTGACGTTTCCGGAGAACCACTGCTCAGGACCCTTGGTTGAGGCTTGCTCTCCATTTTTTTATAATTTCCATGGTTTCAAATGTTTGTTATGCTTCACAACTGCTGATCAGTCTTATCTTTTAGTGTAAACTGGAAATGGCTTGCCTGTCCATAGTCTTTGATGGTCTCAATATTCATAAGCAGTTTCATATCTTGCGTGCTAATTTCAAAATCGACTGCTGCGTTGGATTTCATGTGTGCCGGGTTGGCTGTCTTCGGCAACGGTAGCATCCCAAGCTCTAACGCATAGCGAATAGCTACTTGCGGTATGCTTACCCCGTATTTTTGAGCGATTTCGTTCACCTGCTGATTTTTCAAAAGTTCCCCATGCCCGATTGGCGAATAAGCTTCGACAAGGATTTGGTTTTCTTTGCAAAACTTAATCATCTCATGGGGAGTGTTACTGATGTGTGCCAAGATCTGATTCACCATCGGCTTGACGTGGGCAGAGGCGAGAATATTGCTAATATCAGGTTCTTCGAAGTTTGACAAACCAATTGCTCTCAGCTTGCCAGCCTTATAGGCATCCTCCAAAGCCCGCCAGGCTTCTTTGTTGCCTTCAAAATACCGGTCGGCCTGGCCATATTCTGCCCAAGGCTGGGGACTGTGAATAATCATCAGATCTATATAGTCCAGACCAAGAGCCTGTAAAGATCCATCAATCGAGGCAATAGCCTCCTGGTAGGATTTGATCTCCGCGGCAAGCTTGGTGGTTATAAAAAGCTCCTCTCTGGCGATACCTGCATTTCTGATGCCCTCTCCGACGCCTGGTTCGTTCTGGTAGGCCTGTGCCGTATCAATGTGACGATAACCCGCTTGCACGGCTTCTACGACAGCCTTACCGGCGTTCTCATTGCTTATAAACCATGTACCCAAGCCAAGTTTTGGGATTTCAACACCATTCGACAAGGTGTATGTTTCATTTAAAATCATTGTATTGTTTTCTGTTTTCAACTAATGTTACTTAGCAGGTGATAGTAGCCCTATCGTTTAGCTCATTCACCTAAGCGGCAAATACTTTTTCCTAATCCAGCTCGTCTCCTCAATATTTCATGCCTGCTTTTAGTGTACCTACTAATAGAGGGATCTGGTTAATTAAGCTATTGACCGTTGTATTCTTGATCGGTCACCGGCTGCTTCCATTCCACGATGCCTTTGTCCGTATTAGGAACAATATAAAGTTGTTGCATGCCTACGTCTGGGCTAGCTCCGTGCCAGTGAAGCGTATTGGGTGGACACTTTACCACATCTCCCTTGCGTAATATTTGCTTGGGCTGACCAACTATTTGGTGG
The DNA here is from genome assembly GCF_002872335.1 of Siphonobacter sp. BAB-5405. Classification (GTDB taxonomy): domain Bacteria; phylum Bacteroidota; class Bacteroidia; order Cytophagales; family Spirosomataceae; genus Siphonobacter. Next base: position 1,667 of record NZ_NJAG01000104.1, read on the forward strand.
AAGCCAACGCCAGCAGTGATAATCAGAATCTGGCCACCGGGATGCGTATGCCAGTTGCTTCGGGCACCTGGCTCGAAATAGACATTGCCGACAGAAGTCGTATAGGCAGAATCGGCATCTACTAATCCTATATTCCAAGCATTGCCAGTGAAGTTTTCGGCTGGCCCACGCTTGCCTTTGGGAAAATGGCGTTGGATTCGACCGTATCGGTTTTGGCTGTAGGGCTACAACTCAACAGGAAGCCAACTAGAATCGTATAAAATACGGAGGTAACATTTCTGTAGCAGTTCATAGGTGATAAAAATTGAATTAGGGTTGTAAAGCATCCAGAGCACCCTTAATGGTACGAATGGTCACCTTTTTGATTACAAAGGTAGACAGCGGGTACTTCCTGATTGTGACACTAAACACGCCAATAATGTCACATATCACCTATCTTTACGCGAAGATATGGAACCAATAGATCTTAGTGTTGCCCCCAAAGTTTTGCTGGTCGTAATCACCCGCGAAGGCGACTTTCCGAAGCATTTTCAAAAGCTCTATCACACGCATTTATACTGCCAGGCAGGTAGTATCAAGTTTCTGTTTAATGATCAGCCGATGGAATGCAAAGCCGGACAGTTTCTTTTCTGGTTTGCGGAAAGCAGGTTGTCGGGATTGCAGTTTTCAAAAAATTTCAAAGCCACTGCCTTACTGGCTGGGAAAGAATTTTTGATGGATAATATTCCCGATCAGAGTTGGAGTATCAACGCTTTGCTGCATAGCCGCGTGCATCCCGTAAAAACGATACAATCCGATCGCCATCGAAAAAGAATACTAAACAACTTTGAAAGTCTATACCAGCATTCTCTCGATACGGATCACCGATTCTACGCAGAATATCTGAATCTGAGAATGAAGTTATTCGTGCTGGATATGTGGGACACCTTTGCCGATGAATATGAACAACGAAAACACAGCCTGCAAACGGGTAGTTTATATGAACAGTTTATTGAGTTACTACAGCAATATTGCATGCAGCACCGGGAGGTTCAGTTTTATAGTAGACAGTTGAATATAACTCCAAAATATTTGAACCATCTGTGTAAAATTCATTCTGGGATTACTGCTTCTGAATGGATCCAACGTTACGCCAAAGAGCGGATCATTATGCTATTGCAAAACAAAGCACTCAACATTTCAGAAATCGCGAATGAAATGGAATTTAGCAGCCATTCCTTTTTCACCCGCTACGTGAAGAAATTATTGGGCGTAACTCCAGGCGAATATAGAAATAGGTTGGAATCGACTTAGTACAGGACAATCCCTTTGGTTACGTACTTTGATATACGTACATAAAGTGTAAAGCCAAAAATTAGTAGGGGCTTAATAAGTAGTCAGCTTTAAATCAAAGTAAGATCTAAGTAGATAAAGACGCTCTGAACTACTTTATCCAATGAGAAAGGTATTGCAAAGCATAAGGAGGCAGCAGGTTACAAGCACACCCTCACAGACCTATATAAAAGAGTACCTGAAAAGGCCAAGAAGATTAACCCAGCCAAATCATCCATTCCAGCCAACAATCATGGGAATCTAACGCACAAGGCCAATCAGAACCATGCTCTTCATATATTTGGGTTTATCAGGCCAGAACAGAACTGACAGCCTAAACATCAATATCAGTTCAATAATTCAGCTTTGCACGAGTGATAAATCGGGTATTTTCAAACACGATCAGGAGCTACCGGTAGCGAACTTTGGCTCATGGAGAGAGGCTATTGATTATACAATCA
>NZ_NJAG01000105.1 GCF_002872335.1 Siphonobacter sp. BAB-5405
GCCTTCACACCCCGCATGTTGTAGGTGTAGCTTAGCATGAAATAACGGGTAATCGTTTCCACCCGCGTCTGCGTGAAGTAGTTACCCGAAGCTCCCTGCGTAATGCCCAAGTTTCTGCGGAACAAGTCATATGCCGAAAGACGTACTTCTGACTTCTTAGCCTTACCCAGTAACTTATATACCGCCAGATTCAGAATCGGAATGTTCTGATTTAAACCGAAACGATCATTCTTATAAAGCCGGTAGTCAAACGTAGCATTGAAGTACGCCTCCCAGGGCAGTTTTACGTTCATTTGACCGCTATAACTCTGATTCCAGATTTTTGATTCTGGTAGTA
>NZ_NJAG01000106.1 GCF_002872335.1 Siphonobacter sp. BAB-5405
ATTGAAATTTTTACGGTCAACTCTGTTTATAAATAGTATGATATATAACAATATACTGATAATCAATAAATAAAACCATTTGATGACGTCTGTAAGACATTTCAAAGACGTCAATTTGGTGTCTTCGAAAGTTGTAATTAAAAGCTAGCCCTTTCTTAAAGTCCTATCAACTATTGTTATAATGATTAGTACACCTACTTGGTTCAGACATGCTTTTACGGATCATTTAGTAAATGATTCGGCGAGTGGTGGAATCTGAAATGAGTTTCGATTTCCAAAACAGTTGCAAGGCTATGGCCTTATACTAAGCCAGGGTTTCATCTGGAACATCTTGGGAACAAAGGCTAAGAGCTGGTTTAATAGGGAAATCATTTACTTCATTAGGCTCATAGGGCAGTTATTCTAATTTTTGGACTGGCTATGTTTCTATTTCTTACTAGCCTTTACTTTGACTTGCTATTGAAGAATAGTATAGTTTCAGATTTAAAATTTTCACAACTAATCGGTTCCAAAATATCTGGAACTTTGCTGGAAGACAACCCTAAAATACTCCATGCTTTATTCATGCAGGCAGACTCCATGGTTAGAATCAAGCTATTTTTGTTATTAGTTAAATACAATTTATGATTTCTTATATGAATTGAAATTAGACGTTTGTAATATGTCTATGTGATGTCTAATAGACGTCTTTCTAATACTTATTTTTAAAACCTTACTTTGTCAAAAGTAAATCATAGTTTACTTATTGCCCGGCTTACAGATTGATATGACAACAATTATAAGACATCTAATAGACATAATAAAGACGTCTATTAGATGTCTATGGTATGTCTTTATTTTAATAAAATTGTAAGATATGTGCTGACTATCAAGGAGATCGTGTATACTAATGTAAAAACTAAAGAGAAAGGGCTTAAACGTAATTTCTTATAGGTGCTAAAGCTTTGGGTTATTATAACTTCTAATAACATGACTTTAAATATAAACCTTGGGCCCTAACACAGAATTAAATCTAAAAGTCAAACCAATGAATAAGTATTTTATCTTATTATACACTCTATAATTATGCGAGATTATATTCATCTAAAGAAGGTCTTAAATTAATATTTGTCCATTAGATCATTGTTGGAAAGCATTTATTGCCTGTCTCAAAATACAAAGATTTTAAAAAATAATGTTTATATAGAACTAGTAGAATCGCATCAGATTATTAGAATAGTTCAAAAAAATATGCAA
>NZ_NJAG01000107.1 GCF_002872335.1 Siphonobacter sp. BAB-5405
AAGCTACACCCAATGCGGTCACTTCTTTCGCTCGCTCCACTCTGTTTTTTACTCCAATGGTGTCTACTACCACTTTTTTTCCATGCTTTTCAGCGGCTTCTACGGCCCCTTTTACCGTGGCATCATCCACCGTTCCCATCACGGTAATGAGATCTGCTCCGGCCTGAAATGCGATTTCTGCCTCCAAAAATCCGGTATCCGCCGTTTTCATATCCGCAAATACCCATTTGTCCGGATGAGCCTCTTTCATCGCGGTAACCACCTTTAACCCTTCTGCTTTGATGAGAGGTGTACCTAACTCGATGATGTCTACATAAGGAGCTACTTTAGCGGCTAATGCCAGAGCATCCTGAATGGTTAATAAATCTATTGCTACTTGTAATTTTGCCATTCTGCTTATTATTAGATTACATGTTCATTTCATTACTCCAGGTTAGCATGACGCTTCCAGAGGGTTTCGGCGGCGGAACCTTCAAGTTTCCACAAGCCCATAAAGAGGGCATCGCCGCATAAGAGCAGGGCTTGCTCAAACAGACTTCCAGCGTATTGATGGGATCGATTGCCCTGGTGATCCTGTTTCTCAGCGGCGGGAAGCTGAACGTGAACATGGGCTAGCTGAGCTAGTTTTGACGCATTATTCGTGGTTATAGCAACGACCCGGGCTCCTGCTGCTTTTGCTTTCTCGGCTGTCCGAACGATTGACTCAGTCGTACCAGAACCTGAAGCAGCCCACAGCAGATCACCAGACTGGATAGCCGGGGTTGTCGTATCTCCCACGACATGTACCGCTAAACCCAGGTGCATCAAACGCATGGCAATGGATCGCATGGCGTAGCCGGAACGACCGGCAGCTACTAAAAAGATGGCCTTGGCCTTACTGATTTCACCAACGAGTGGGGTAAACTCATCAAAATTAATCTGATCGGCCAGCTTGCTATTTTCCCGTATAATTTGCTCGTAGTTATTTCGAATATGTACTCCTAAATCATTGGGAGATTCTAACTCGATATTCATACAGTAGTAGGTGTTTATCGAGGGCAAAGGTAGAGCTGGATAATCCGCACAGAATTATACATTATTCCATAATTGGTGGACAATTAGGAACATTTAGTCACAAAACCGCCTACTTTTGATTTACAAAGTTGTACATTTCCGAATAGTCCTCCCTAATGGGCAAAATGTTCTATTCAAAAACAAGAGCGTCTACCTTGAAAAACGTACCTGATTCCCGACTCTCGAATACCCTGATCTATTTGAGGAACCTGCACCATTGCCCCCCCAGCTACCTGGATGATCCCCATAGAAAAGACTTTTTTGAAATTGTATGGTTGAGAAATGAAGATGCTCTCCATGATACCCGCTCCACGGATATACAGGTGAAGGGTGACTGGGTGTATTTAATACCTCCGTACCGGGTACATCAACTCAACAAGGCTGGAAAAATGGTGAGTTACTCTCTTTAAAAGAAGAAGTGATTGGAGAGGAAGACAAAGAGTTCTTACTGGATATTTTTAAAAT
>NZ_NJAG01000023.1 GCF_002872335.1 Siphonobacter sp. BAB-5405
CAAACGGAATGTAAATTTTGTTTATTGCCTTCACCATATGAAGTATAGTGTACAATATTTGATGAATTTAGAATATATTTTGGCATACCAAGGTATGCATTTGTAGCAAATGCCTTATCATTATCGCTAGCTATATCCTGATTCACGCCATTAGGATGAGTATGATAATGCCCTGCAACTGTGTGAGTTCTGTATTCAACTGGATTCTTACTATAATCATAAGTAGTTATTTCCCATGTACCATTGCTTGATTGACCCATAGAAAAAACAGTTCTGTTGCTTTCATCTGTATATTGATTAGAAGTATATGAAGTTACCGGGTTATTCTCAATACTGGGTAAGATAAAAACCTTACCATCTGTAGTATATATTCCTACAATTTCTCTGTCAAAACCAGCTTGTAACTGAAGCATCAGTTTGAGGGCAGCACATTGGCCATTAACTATCCTGATTTTTCTAAGTTCAGTGTCATCTGCACCTTCTTCAGAGGAGGCTGGATTATCACCGCCGCCGCTTGACGTACTACCACCACTACCACCACCACCAGTATGGCCTGGATCATATTGATGAGGGTGAGGGTCAGTGGTACAACCACAATAATTACCATCATCTGTAAGCCTAGGAGCCCTAACTACAATTTCTTCCAAATTGACTGTCTCATTATAAGGGTCTGTTTGCGTAGCCTTGAAAATTGTACCTCCTTCGGCATAAATGTTTAATTCAGAAATACCAATTTCTTTTTTACTAAGGTTGCTTATAGAAACTATAGCATAACCGTCTTTTTCAATGTAACTTTTATTATCTATAATGTTACTTTTGCTATTTAAATATCTTCTAGATAGTGAATGTGATTGTAATTTTCCATTTATATCATAAGCAGTAACCTCCATTTCAACTATAGATTTTTTCATCTTTTTTAGCGTGTATGGCAATACAGCTAAGCTTACCTGATATGGTGGTTTGAACCTGTTATGTGACTCATTATCAATATTTATTACAGAAGGAAGGACGCCTAGTCCAATAGAATAGATAAAAGCTTTCCAAGTTGAAGAAGTGTTAAATGGAGTAATTCTAATAGATGTAAGTAAGGAATCACCTCGGTGTACTTCAACTTTGATATGCTGCTGTTGTAAACCCTTTAAACGGTTACTTGAGGTAATACTTTGTCCAAATATGGATAATGATACAAAATAAAAAAGAGAAAATAGTACTGTTTTTTTCATAATTGAATTTTTTGGTGAATTATCAGCCCTATATCAATCTAGAATTAAAAATGTAACCTCTATATAAAAAAAATACAAGCAAAAACTTTAATTACTGATAATGTTCTTGGAATAAGATAATTATAATATTAGTTTGTAAAAGATTATTAGTAGTTGTTATTAATTAAATTGTATGTTTTTAATCTTATCATTTTAGCATGATACTTTACTTAAATGTTAAAATGTAAATAAAATTAGATAATTATTAATATATACATACTTTATTTTATTAAAGTATTCATAATGAGGGTTTTATATAGGGAGTTGGTTTGTTGAATACCAGTAAGTGTTTAAACACATAAGATTATTTAAAAATACGCTTTATAATACAACCGTTATAATAATAGGTTTTAAGGGTGTACATGGGCTAGACTCTTCATTTTCATACTAAAAACAGCTTCGCTTAATGTAAAGTAAACGGTCTATAAATACGATTTGAATGAAAGGCCAGGATATATATATAGAACGGGCGTAAGAAAAGAATATTTGAAGGTATAAGCTGAAAAACGCTGGAGTTCTGATGGCCGATACAAAAAATATTTGGAAAGCACTAATCACGATGTATACGATCAGGGTTTTTTTTCTTGATTATTAGGTAATAAGTTAGCTACGTATTTTTTGTTTTGCTTTTTACTAAATCGACCTAAATACCGCTCAGTGGTTGAAAAGGTAGTATGTCCTAACGCATCTGAAATAAAGTAAAGAGGTACCGATTCTGACTGCAACAAAACGGTTGCGAATGAATGTCGAGCCTCGTACGTTCTTAGTTTGATCGAAATGCCTACTTCTTTCGCTATGATAGATAAGTGATTGTTCGTGACGCTGATTAAAGAGTCGATAACTGATCGTTTCCGGCTTTCATCCATGTCATCGCTGAGAAAGGGGAAGACATATTCATTGGGTGAATAAGGCGTGCCCCAACGCTTGAATATTTCAATACTCTCATCGTGTAGGTTAACGATGATATCTTTTTGACGCTCTTTCCGAGTACGTAAGGTCTTTTGGCGTTTGAACGTAATCTCTTTGGTAATTAAATTGACCTGGTGCCAGCGAAGCATACAAAGGTCTTTCATGTTAATTCCATTCGATAAGTACGTAAGAATCCATAAATCTTTACTACGCTGACGAGTGGAACCCGCTTCAGCCTCGTATTTGAAGATTTTCTCTATGTCAGTAAGTTCTAGTGCTTTGGGGTTACCTTCTTCACTGGGAATCACGTAAGCTGACTTGAAAGGGTAGGCGTTCTCCGAAATGATTTTATCCTTAATGGCTGAATTAAAAGCTTTCCTGATTTGCCTGGTGTAAATGTTGACGGTATTGATAGAGGCGGGTAGGGGTTTACCGTTTTGTTTTTTAGAAGCTTTCCCGTATTTCAGCATCCATGACTCGTATTTTTCTAAGAATTCGGGGGTAATGTCCGTAAAGAGCAATTGATCTGCACCCTTTTGAAACCTGATCAGTGATTGACTGGCCGATATACAGAGATTTCCGTTTTTGATGCTGCCAAGGGCGTACTCTTTCTCTTTCAGTAGTTTGAACCGGGCGTGAATATTCAAAGGATTGCCGTTGCTGGGTACATGCGAATCAGATAGCTTCTGGCTGGTTGATTCTGCACCAGAATTGCTAAATAAGATTTTAAAGGTTTTGAAGTCAAAGGGAGATAGCTTTTCTATGATCGCTTTTGCAGTGTCCAGGTGGGATCGGATCAGAAAGTACTGTTGTCTGACTTCCTCGGAGACTCTTAAGTTACCCGTAGTATGAAATAATACGATTTTTGCATAAACGGCCTTAGAGACAATAACGGGCTCAGCGTTGGGCAAAGCGTATTTTCGTTGTTCTCTTTTGAAAGTAATGCGTATTTTTACGGATACTCGGTGGTCTTTTAAGGTGTCAAAGCTCAGGTTTACAGAAACAGCATTCATTGAAATCATGGATATGGATACTCACCTACAAACTCACCTACAATGCAGGAACTCACCTACGAACTCACCTACATTGCCTACAATTATAAGAGATAAAAAGGGTATGTGAAAGGATGAGTATATAAAGTAAAGTGCTGTGTATCTGTAAAGTATTTTACTTAGGTAAGGAACAGGTATAAGATAGGTATTTTATTTTCACTGCCTTCTAAGCAGTAGGTTGCAGGTTCGACGTCTGCTGGGATCACTTATCAACACGCTGGCAATGGCTGGCAATCTATAACGCCCTAGAAATCACGTTTCTAGGGCGTTTTGCTTTTATCTGCGTTCGTCAGCGTTTGCCACAGTTTGGAAAAAGTTACACCCTAGTCTTACACCCAAACCTGCAATCTTCATGAGGGATATATCCATCACACCCGAATCTTAAATTACGAATTTCTTAAAGACCACACTCAACAGATTCAGCTTCGAATTACGCAGAATAAATAGCATCGCCGTGTGGCTACGGAATACAGTGTACACGAAAATTTCTGGAACACTGATAAACACAAGGTGCGTAAGGAGCATCCCATCGCGACAGCTATTAACGCCGCTATTCGGGAGAAGGTCAGCAAGCTCATGTCCGAAATAAGTAAGGCGAATGTGCAAAACACCAGCCTATCGGCTCGCGATCTTTAGCGGAAAGCTCGTAAAGAGGTAGTAAGGGAACTTCTTTGATTTGCAGATAAGCACATCAAACGTATTACAATTCTTTCCAGAACAAAGTAATTTCCGTAGTGAATAAGCTCCGAAAGGACCGGCAAGGAATAAGATATCCTTATTAGAGCTGGCCCGCTGAAATCAATGGTTTATTGAAAGAATCAGTCAGGCAAGCCGGTATAGACAAACCCATCAGTACGCATGTTGCCCGACATAACTTTGCTGAAATGACTCGTGAACTGACGGGCAATGATATTTATTTCATCTCGGCGGGTTTAGGTCATAGCTCTGTGAGTATCACCGAAGGGTATTTCAATAAAGAATTGAAAACGGGAGCTGACAAACTATCGCAGATTGTCGCTCCCGCTGGTAATCGAGATGAATCTAATTGATTCAGTTATTTGATATACTTCATAGGCGAAGAAGATGGGTAGTAGCCTTTATTGTTCAAATCAATAATTAAAGGATATTGTGAAATAGATATAGTATGCGGCTTAAATGTAGTTGACCATTTTCTACGGCCTGTTAAGGCGTCAATTGCATGAAAGGCGTCAGAACCCACGAGATAGAGCACTTCATTTGCTAAAGTTGGTAAATTGTAAAAGTCAAAATCTTTATCCTCTATTTGCCATTGAAGTGTTCCATCAATCTTACTATAGAGACTTAATTTATCGCCTATAACATAGATTCGCTCGTGATCGATTGAAATAGAGATATGCTTTCCAGGTACCTTAACTTTCCATATTAACTTTCCTGTAGTGAGTTCTAGTGCAAAAAGATACCCTGCTCCATCTCCTACGTAGAGTATAGTATCGGCTATCTCAATCGTTGAACCGTTATCTATTTGTTTATTTTCCCAGAATTTACGTCCTGTTTGAGCATCATATGCTTCAATTCCTGATGTAAGGTCAGAGCTATAGTTTTGTCGGGACATAATTATATAATCCTGATAGCCTGCTGGTTTAGGTCCTCCAATTTCAGAATAGGGAAAATCTATTTCCCATAATTTGTTGCCTGTAGAAGCATCTAAAGCTAAAAAACCTAGGGAAGTTTCTATGTACAAGGCATTTCTATGAAATTGAGGATGACCCAGAGGAATATAGTCTTTTGTTGTCCCATCATAAGAACGGGGTGACATTTCATAAGACCATCTAATCTGACCATTGCTTATATCAATAGCTAGAATACTAAAGTTGGTGTTGTTGTAACCGAATCTTTCTAAGTGGTCCTTGCGTTGAAAAGCCCCATAGATAAGTCCATCTCTAATAACGAGAGAGTTGAAATTAGTAAAAAGGTTAACGTAAGGCGTCTGGTTCTGATAGGGAGAAGTCAACTGACTTTCCCATACCTTTTTACCCGAATGCACATGGTATCCGTAGATTTTGTTGCGAGCCGTACGAACATAAATAGTCGAGTCAGCTAATACTGGACCTGCAAAAAGGCTATCATTTTCTGTAACCCATACAATCTTACCCGTTTGTGTATCAATAGCATATAAATTAAGATCGCTCAAGACCATAAACGCTTTATCGTTTCGAACAGAATTTTGTTTTTGAGCGTATCCCAGAATGCTGTAGAACAAAAAGAACAAGAGGGGAAGTCGTTTCATAAAGAGGAGTACTCAATCAAGAAGGCTTATTGTTGGTAAAAGTAGATCAGTTGCTTAGGATCCTAGCCAACTGATCTACAATAATTAACCAAACGTACTCTGGCCGGCCGTAGCCCCGTTCCGGCTAATCGCGTCTGCGAATACACTCGGCTTGGCATTGATACTCCAGAGAGCACTGTTGCTTTCGCCCTATAGTTACAGTAAGCGGCGATCAAATACCGTTAGCATTGCTGATCCAATAACCCCTCGTTAAAATGAAGCGAATTATAATCGTTGGGACCTAACAAAGCCAACGTTTACGGTTTTGGCTGTATTGGGCACCCTCTAAATGATATAAGAAAACGAACTCGATCCCTATAAAACCAAAAAACCCAAGCCCTAAGACCCAGGTTTTTTGATAAACGGATACTTTCGAATCTACATTACAATCAACGGAGACACAATCGCGAGTACCTGCTCTTTCGTCAGGGGCTCGTCGAAGGCTTCCGAGACCACGATGTCCGAGAATCCGGGGCCCAGTTTGGTTACGTCCACTTTCTGTACCACGTTTTCCTCGCCGGCGTATACGGCAGCAGGGGCTCCGTCCGGTTCGTTTTTGGTGATCCAGACGCGGCCTTCGCGAATGCGACGCACTTCGGCGGCATGACGGGCTTCAACCGCGTGAATTTGCAGGGCCGTGGTCAGTACCGCCTGTTTGTACAGTTTCGGAGCCTGTCCTTTGTAGGCCCGAACGCCCGTATCTTCAAAGGCCTGCGAAACGATCAGGAAGGTTTGGTAGTCCGAGAATACGTTCGGAAATACTTCTTCGAATTTGAACATCTTGGGTTTGGCTACCGCAGCACTGCCCAGGACTGATTTCAACAACTTGACGTGGGCGTCCTCGTGCTTGCTGATTTGCTCAAATACGGGTCGATCCCCACCAAACGACAGGCTAGTGCTCAATGCTTTTTTGTAGAATTCGTCTTCCAGGTATTCCAGCGTCAGAGCAAAGTTCAGCACTTCCTGTACTTCAGTGGACTGAGCAAAGGCTTCCTGTGTGACGCTGGCCAGGGCGAGAGGTAGGGCGGCCGCTGTCGCTGCCTTCGTGCCCTTGCGGAGAAAATAACGACGCGAGTAGAAGGATAAACGCTCCGTAGCGTCGCCATCTATCTTTTCAATATCGGAAAAAATCTGAAAAATATTCATGGATTGAATCGAAGTTCAAGAGAGAGTCAAGTAGTAAGTAGATAGAAAAAGGCCGATGCTATTGAACGGGAATCCGCTCCGCCGTGATTCGCTCTTTGATGTAGGGCTGAGCCAGTACGACCACTTGTTGCGGGTACAGGGCCCGATCCAGACCCGTATCGGGCGTGATGATGTCATCGCCGGCAAAACTGCCTGGCATGTTGGATCGTGGATGCAGCAGATCGCGGAGCAGAGCCGCATGGCGAGCTTCTACGGATACGATTTTACCCGAAAGATTCAACAGTTCCATATCCGTTACGAAACGGCCCGCTCCGTTCAGAGCGGCAACGCCCAGGTCTTCGAACGTATGACCCGTTTTCAGAATTTCTTCACGCGATCCAATCTTGATGTTGTCGAAGTTCGGCGTCAGCATTGGAATGGCTTTGTCTCCCAGCAGATACCGGAACAGCTCCAGGTGCGTACGTTCCCGGTCACGGAGATCCACAAACAGGGCTTTTTCTTCCGCCGACAGTTGATTAAACGCGGGACTTTCAATCACGGTTGAATAAAACGCTACTTCCAGTTGCTCCTGGGCATACGACAGGTTCATAATGCCCACATCGCCAAATCCTAAATCAATGAAGTTAGGATCATATACGATGGGTTTGTGGTCTTCACAGGCTAACGTGGTTAACGTAAGAGCTGAAATAGAGGACAAGCCGGCAAAACGGAGAAAGGTGCGGCGACCTACAGCAGTGGTACCGTTGTTCGAGCCGCCCGATGCGGCTGAACCCGTAGAAAGTTGATTCATAGAACGGTTAAAAAAGATGAAAAAGGACAAATACTCAAGGTTCAGGCACATCTTTCAACTTCGTACGCGAAAACACCCCTCGGGTGGTTCGGGCACGACTGAACACATGCACAAGCATTCACTTTTATTAGAGTAACTGAGTAAAATGTGCTAATGGCGGTACGTCTACGGTGCGGTTTTTCCCTCCACAGTTTAGGGCTCGTAGAGGAAGCCTCGACGTACGGTTTTTTGTAAGGGGCAACAAAAAACGCTGGTATACTTCTAAAAAAAGGTATACCAGCGATCCAACGAAGGTGAATAAACGTTATTAACTATAGGTAAGCTGGAGCGTGCTAAATCTAGTACCGTAGGTTAACCATAGGAGACGAACCTGTCAGGGATATACGCAAAGGCTAATCTTCCAGGAACGTGAATACAATCAGATACGATAAAATGGATACGACAAACCCGAACATAAAAATGTTATAGGCGATGCGGAGGAGCTTATATTTCTTGCCCAGTACGACGCCCAGGTGGTAGATGTCGCGGGTCATGCTGCCGTAGAGAAATTCGCTGTCCTTCATCATGGCGTCGATGCCACGTTCGTAGTCTTCCAGGGTCATGTTGTAAAAATTACCGAAAAAGAGCAGGTTGGCTTTCTTCTGCCGAATGTCATCCATACTCACCGTGCCCCGGGTAATGTTCGGTCGCGTGGCCAGTACGGCAAAAATGATGGTCAGGACAGCCGTAAGCAGAAAGATGGCCGTAGGCGGAATCAATTGCGGGTGATTTTCCAGCCGGTGCGACAAGACCGATACCACCACCGAAACCATGATGGAATTGACCGAAATCATGATGTTGGCTTTGCTGTCGGCAATTTCACTCAGGCGTAAATGGTTGGTGGACGTCGTCCGAAACATGGTTTCGATCCCGCGTTCGGGGTCTTTCTTTTTCTTTTCCGCGACGAGTGGCTGCATGGGTGCGTCGGTTTTTTCGGCCTGCTTATCCAGGAGTCGCCGCAGGTTTTCGGCTTTCGTTGCGTCAAACATTTTTCGGGCCATCGGCGTGAAATACTGATGCGACTGGATGAATTCGATATTACCCATTCGCCAGAGGTTTCCCGAAATCTGGATGCCTTTCATGGCCTCTATTTCTTTCCGCAAAAGTTTGGTTTTGTCCTTATAATCGACGCTACCCAGGTGCGACAGATCCGCATCGCAGATAATTTCTTCCAGTAAATTGTGGGGCTTTTGGGGCATTCGGGTCGCCAAAATGCAGCCTTCCACCTGGGCAATTAGCTCGGCAGACTGTCCTTCGCTCTGCAGGAATGCCGTCGCCAGCTCGGCACTTTTTTCCTCGTGTTGCATCTTCGGGCTGAATAAATAGCCCGCATCGTGAAACCAGGCGGCTACGAGTACCGTCTGGTACTGGATGTCGTTCAACTGATACTGACGGCTCAGGGCCTCGGCGGCTTGCACGACTTCCTGGGTGTGGGTAAGCGTATGGTACGCCAGTGAAGGCGTGGGATGTTCGTCGTACAGACGCAGCACATGAGCTTCCGCTTTCGATACTAAGGGATCAGTCATTACGACTCGGTTTAGAAAAATACGGACTGGTAATATAAGTCAACTTTTGCTTAAAAACGGAATCCTACGGAAACGTAGGGTAGGGTTCCTTCCCTCGAAAATGCCACGGAAGCGTTGAAAATGAGTAAACTGGCTGGTGAAACGTACAGCCCAGCTCCGTACCCATCGTGCCAGCGTTGGGAGTTTTCGTTTTTCACCCAGACGCGTCCGAGGTCGTTGAAAAGCGTAAGCCCCACGGTTCCCGGAAAGAGGTACGAGTTAAAATTAAATAGCTTCGTCCGGATTTCGAGGTTATGATACACCTGTTTCTCTCCCGCAAAACGGTACTTCCGGAAGCCCCGCAGGTTGTCCTGTCCACCGAGGTACTGCAACTGATAAAAGGCCGGGTTGCCGTAGGTTAGTCCCCCGCCAATCCGGTTGACAATGACGATACGGGCGGCGTTCGAGAAACTGGCATGAACGGTCAGGTCGGTACTCAACTGCGTCATGTGGTTTCGCTGGTCGCTAAAACCCTGTAGGGTCATTGCGGTCGTATTCCAGTACAGGCCCCGGGTAGGGAGCGTAGGGTTATTTCGGTTGTCGATGACGACACTCGCCTGCAAACCGCCGTAAAACTGTCGCCGCAAAAAGGGTGCATTATTTTTAGCTAAATAGCGTTCCAGGAATCGCCCCTGATTATCCTCCATATCTACGTTAAAATACTGAAAAACCGGACCCGCCATGACTTGCAGGTGCTGACCCAACCGACGTTTGAGTAGGGCCGATACCGTACTTAAATCGTAGCGGGTGCGGTAATAACGAATTTTCCGCCCTTTTTCGTAGACCGTTTCGTTACCAATGCCGAAAAAGTTGGTCACGTTGTCAGGAGCCCGCAGATACGCGTTGATCCAGAGGTCGTTTTTGCCCAGCAAATGCGTAAAAATACCGTCGTACTTGATGGCCGTCGCTTCCGTAGCCAGGGCGTGGCTGATGAGCAGCCGGTTCATGGACGCGTAGGGCGACTTACGGAAGCCGTGTTTGGTAAACTGAAATCCGGCTCCAAGCAGGATACCATCGTCCAGGTTAAAGCCCGCCGAGGCCAGCGGAGCCAGGCGGTTGTACTGGAAGGCGTGGTTGTCGTAAGCGTTGATGGTAGGATCGCTGGAGGCGTGCACTTGAGCCGTTTGGGGCTCGGGCCAGACATTGGCTTCCGTACGAAGGTCGTACACCTGGGTCTGCCTTTTTCGCGTATCCTGAAGGGCAAATCGGTCAATGCCTTCGCCACCGATGAGGCGTATTTTTATACCGGAAGAAGCCGTACCCCGCACGACAAACTGGTCGGTACCCGCCTGACCGTACAAGCGGATTTCCTTCGTCTCGGCTGGGTCAAATACGCGGTGGTACAATTGCTGTTTCAACGTACTATCCTTGCCGATTTTGTACACCCGGACCGACACGCGGCCATCCGGCTGATGTTCCACCTCAAAACGCTCGGCTTTGTTACTGCCGGGAATATCGACCGCCCGGGCCAGGAAACGGTAATAGGTAAGGCCTTCACTGAGCAGATTGGCCCGACGGGCTTTGAGGGTCGATAGAATGTCGGTTCCGAAATTTTTCTGAATTGGATCGGGAAACTGCCGGACGGCTGCTTCGAGTACGGCATCGGTCAGCTTGCCCTGCAGAGCGGTGATTTCTTCCTGCCAATCCTGCTGACTAAGCTCCTGTAAGAACATCCGGTCGAAGTACCGGGCGTTGTACATAAATCCATTCACATTATGCAGGTGGTCGCGAAAACCCTGGAATTTGGGCTGTAACCACGAACGGGCTGCAATGTAGGGGAACAGTCCACCCGATTTGAAAAAGACCTGATCGCGATCGCGGGGAATGGGTTCGTACACCTTGCCGTTTTTGGTTTTTCGACTGCTCCACCGCCACTGATCTTCGTGTCGATCCCAGTCGCCCATCACTAAATCCAGCATACGGGCCCGAACGACGGCCCGCTGATTAACGCGGTCATCGTTGTCTTTTTGCAGGGCATCGATCAACTTGGGGGTACTAAGGCTTTTTTCGGTAACGGGATTGCGTTCTTCGAGCAAACAGACGGTTCCGGCAAAATCAACGCCGTATACGCCCAGAGCCGGATCGTCCGGTACATAAACTATTTTGGGGTTGGCATGCGGTACGTCAGCGGCTTCCGCCAGCGTGGATACCGCCAGGGGGGCGAAAGGAAATGCCGCCGAAATCTGATCCTGAATAATGTCTTTCGCCACGGTTTGCCGCAGGTACGCAGGCAGGGCTTTTTCGGGAGCCTTCTGAATGGTACGAAGTACCCATTCCTTGCCCGAAGCATCTTCCAGCCGCAGGGATTTGGTTTGCTGACCGCCGCCGCGTTGGAGAATTTTGAAGCCTCCCTTTTCTTTGGTAATGTCGAATACCGGCAGGGTGACGGGGGTCGCCCAGACTTTGCGATAGTTTTCTCCGAACAGTCGACGGTGCAGGGTACTCACGCTATCGTAGTCCGGAGCAATGGCTACGGTTACGGAATCGGGCCAGGATTTTTCCCGGATCCGGGCATGATCTGGCGTGGCCTTGCGGTCAATTTTGTAGATCGGGGCCGTATGAGCCAGGGTGGCCTGAGCGGCTTCGTCGACGGTGTAGAACGCGGCCTGTACCCGACCGTCCCGTAGTTCGTCGAGGACTACGTACCCCCATTCACCACTAACGAAACGAGCCTTCTTGCCCTTTTTGACCCGTTCCCGATTGATACCTGATCCACTGACAATAAAATTCCGGTTCCCGTCTACGATATGCTGTAGGGCATGGTCGTGCCCTGAGACAAAGACAACGTTGGGGGCAGGCTGGGTGGCTTTCTCCAGTACCTGAGCCATGTGTTTGTAAATCGGATTGGGCAAATCCTGCACGGTACCGAATACGCCCCGGGCGATGGGATAAATCGATCCAATGACCGGTAACGGAATGTACAGGTGAGGGTTAATATCGGTAAATGGAAAAATATGCTGCTTGAGCGTATAATAGCCCCCGTGAATGCCGTAGCTGCGGAAGGGCTGGTGCGTCGCCAGAATGATTCCCTTGTCACGATTGAGGTATACCAACTCCGAGAGTCGCGTGACGACTTCATCTTCGGTTTTGCAGGCACAGTCTGAATCTCTGCCGGGTTTATCGTTGGGATGTAGCCACCACTGCGTATCAACGATGATCAGAACCAGATGATCGTTTAGCTCCACCAGTTCAGGACCAGGACAGCCGCCGGCGGGAAGCAAACGGATGTTGGGCGAATTCAGACTGTCGAGCCAACGGCCCTGGCGTTTGATTTTCTCCCAGCCGTCGGGATGATCCTTACTCCAGTCGTGATTACCCGGGATGAACAATACCTGAGACGCTTTCCCAATGCCAAGCTGGGCCTGGTAACGCAGAATGGTCGTCAGGGAGTCGTAATCCGGACTGGCTTCGTCGGATAATCCGTGCGGGTACACGTTATCGCCGAGGTACAGCATCGTTGTCTGCGGATCGTCGAAGGAATATCGGGCTCGTACCGCATCTACCACCGGATTTTTGCCCTTGTACAGGCGTCCGGCGTCCCCAATGAGTACGAGTCGATGCACGACGGAGTCGGGTCGGGCCTGCTGGGCCCGTATCGGAAGTATTCCACCAAAAACCAGCAGCAGAATCAGGCTTCGGCGGAGGAAGAAGAACGTACGCATAAAAGAATGACAGGTGAAACACAAGAGCGGCACCGCTTCGTTGTCAGCAATGAAGGGCCGTCCCGAACCCGGAACGGCCAAAGCTACGGTTTATCTATTTAGGATTGAGCGACCAGCAGTTCCTGCTCAGGTACCCCCAGGGGTTCCGCGTATTGAATGGCCAGCCGAATGGCTTTTAGTCCAACAACGCCCTGCAAAGGCTCCAGATCGAGGTATTCCAACGTAGGGCTAATCCGGTTCTGTTCCTGTAATAAAGTGATTAAAGGAAGATAATCCGCGATTTCCTGCTGATGGGTATACACCAGGGCAATGTGGTCGGGTTGCGTCAGGCGTTCGTTGGTACCACGCACCAGGGCCTTGTCGATCCGTTTTTTAATGACTTCATACCGGATGCTGTAGGAGCCTTCCACGTCAAAGCGGTGTTCATCCTCCCGGAAACTGATGTTCACGGGCTGGGAATGAGCCAGAATCAGCTGCGTCGTTTGCAGGGGTCGCGGCAGGTGCGGTAACAGACGATGCGTGAGTTGAGCCAGATCCACCATCGACGTCAATTGCCAGAGTCTCAACCGCCGTAAGTCATTGGCTACGAAAGGATTTTGCGGGGAAATCGACTGTCCCACGTAGATATTGTACTCCATGCCGTCGGTCCGGTACTTCTCAAAATAGTGCGGATAAACGGCCTGTAATTGCTGTTCTTCCTGCTCAATGTACCCGTTAACGGCCGCGTTGATCCAGTCCAGACTGCGTTCATAATTCCGGGAAGCCTGGTGGAAATGGCCCGTTTGTGGATCGGTTTGCTGAAAATAATACTCAAGGGATGGTTCCAGTGCTTTGGAATCGAGCTGCAAACGGCGGAAGTAAGGCGTAACCTGCTGCGACAAAAACAGGAGAATACTTTCTTCGGTATCGGGCGTCAGATCGTCGAGCAATAACTCCTGCCAGTACCGGGTTTCCACCTGCAATTGCTGCGATCGCTCCGAAGCTACACTAGGTTCCTGCAACAGCGAAGCAGCAGCAGCCAATTGATGGCTCAGGTCCGTACGGATGGCCCAGTGCCGTTCCAGCGACGAATTCCGAATGTCGATGGCTCCGTATAAGGGATACACCTGCGGAAAACGAATGCGGGCAGTTTCCCGGTCCGCCGGTTTTTTGCCACCAGCCCGCAGATACTGCCAGGCTACTTCGTTGAATTTCCATTCAACGGCCGGTTGCAGGGTCGTGAATTTTTGCCGAATCAGTCGTTGAATGCGTTTATTGAATTCACTGATCTGGAAGAGTAATAATTCCCGAACGAGCGGAATGACGCGTTCGACCTTGAAGAGAATTTCGTCGTCCAGAGCGTCGGCGTTGGGGCTGCCAATTTCGAGTACACCCACGACCTGATCCGCCGCTTTAATGGGATACAGAATAAAACTTTGCAGGCCGTTAGAAACCAGCCGCTGTAACTCGGGCTCCGAAAACTTGTTCAGGTTACAGAAAACGTGCGGGTAATCGTGTTGAGCGAGTCGCTCGGCAATGCGTTCCTGCATGGTCTGCTGACTGCCTTCCACCCAGGCTTCGCCGCAGGTTTTCTCAAAATCGGCCATCGCCAGTACCACACTACGACTACCAAAATCGGGGTGAAAAACGTACTGCTGATTGATTTTGATGAAGGGCATCAGACCAATCCGGATGTCGGGTTGTCCGCACAAATCCCGCATGGCTTTCTCGAAGCGGCGGTAGATCATCTCCTCCGAATCACTCTGCAAGTGTACAAACACCTCTTTGAGCTGCTGAATGGTCTTGTCCTCGGTAATGTCTTCAATCAGAAAAACGCAAAATCCTTTGAGAACAAACTCGCCGAGGGGCAGGGGCGAAGGCACGCGATCCAGGGTACGATGACCTTTAGCGAATTCCGTCCATTCGGGCTGTAGAGGCGGCAAGGCAGAGCCCTGATGTTGCGGTTCTACGAAATTGACGTTTATCGTTAAACGATAGAATTTCGTAACGCCATTGACGACCCGCTGAAACGACAGCGAAGGCGTAAGTTCCTTGATAAAATGAACGCCGTAGCACTTATTCAGAATCAGCTGGTACAGAAACCGTAGTTTCTCTTTGTGATTATGAGCCTCGTCCACTTCCAGCCCTTCGTACGTATGCAGGAGAGCGTTGAACGAATCCGAAGCGTGAAATAAGTCCAGCGGAATCGGCAATCCAAAGCCATAGGGTATTTCCTTTTCGTTACTCAGTAAGGGTAATACGCTCAGCTTGAGTAGCTGAGCCATGTCTTCCAATTGCTGTGGCGTATACGTTTCATCAATAGAGTCTTCGGAAATGAGTGGCGTAAATTGTTGAAGTAAGTAATCAAATACGTGCGAGCGGGCAGCACCCGTGGACGTAGAACCCTTTTGCTGCTGTAAGTACGCAATAAAGGGTTTAAAGGATAACCTGAACTGTACCGGGAACTCGGCTACTTCAGGGGGTATAGCGATGGTATCCATGCGATATGGATGATTAGTACGTAAACAAGGAGTTAATCTTGAAGTATATAATCTAAACTTTTGACTTTGGGTTCAAATATTTCCAAAATATCGTGTGGATCGTGCGAAAGGAGGGTTGAACGGTTTGTACTGCCAGGGAATGGAAAAGGTGGAATAACAAAGGTAGGAGCATTTTCAAAATCCGTTTATGCACTTTAAAATTTCTTTGCTATAGAAAAGTTGAAAGTTTATCTTGAAATTATCTTATATCAAAGTAGTAGGTTGAAGTGAGGGATCTATTTAAGAACTAAAATAGCGTTTATTACGTAGTTGAATGCCCCTAATTTTAACGGGTTTATTTCAATTAAAATCAATACTATTTATTGATAAGAATGCTGTTTAGTAGGTATTTAAAAATGCATGATTTGATGAATTGAACCAATACATCATTGTTTTAAAGTATTGAGGAAGTTTAATGCGTTTTGAGTAATTAAAATCTCTTTATACGCCTTTGATTCCTCATTCTGTTGACGGTAGTCTACATTCAATAAAAGCCAGTTATGCAATAACCCTAAAATTTGTGGGTGTATGAGCTGCTTAGATTGACCAACACGAATGAGTAGCCTTTAAGATAAATGCCAATGTATTGTGAACTTATAAAATGAGTTAGTGTCAGGTTAATTGTGTTTCCAGGGGTTGGGAAGCTATAAATCTAAAATTGAGATTAAAATTTAATTTTGATCCTAAGGCGGTAGTGGATTTATGCATAAACAGAAAATACATGAACAGCCAAGAGTTTTAGCTGTCAGGATTCATGAGTAATGCTAGCTAAGGAGAGTTGAGGAAAGCCTTAATTTTGTGTCTGTCAATCCTTTTTGATCGGGATAATGGATGCATGTATTTACTTATATTAGTCTGGTTTTTGTATAAATGAGAAAATAATTTTCATGTTTTAATGAAGTGAAAATGAATCGTAATGAGAAGTAAATACGAGAAGTAATTCCGAAATTGGTATGGGTCTTTTCCGAAGTAAATCCTGTCTGATAAAGTCGTTTTTCATATCAGTAATTCTAAGAAGTAAGTCGCCCGCCGGAATTTGCTTTTGGAAGGTTTTGCGTACCAATCTCTGCTCGCATTTATGGAACTCAAGTACAAAATTGCACTCATCAGTGACCATGCTTCTCCATTGGCCATTTGCGGCGGCGTCGATGCCGGCGGGCAGAATATAGCCGTAGCCGAGCTGGCTCAGCACCTGGCGGATCTGGGTTATTCCATCGACATCTTTACCCGCTGGGCGGATGAAAAGCTGCCGCAGGTGATTCAGTGGCAACCGCAAATTCGGGTCGTGCACGTAAAAGCGGGTCCGAAGACCTTTCTGCCCAAAGAAGAATTTCTACCCTACATGCCGGAGTTTACGGCAGATGTACTGCGTTTTTCCAAACGCGAAGGGCATCCGTACCGACTCGTTCATGCCCATTTCTTTCTGTCGGCAATGGTCGCCGCTGATTTGAAAAAGATGCTCGGTATTCCCTTCGTCATTACTTTCCATGCCCTGGGAAAAGTCCGGCGACTCATTCAGGGCGATAGCGATAAATTTCCTGCTCTACGGTTTGATCTGGAAGATCGGGTCATTCGCGAAGCCGATCAGGTGATTGCTCTGTGTCCGCAAGACCGCGACGATCTGCTGACGCTGTACAACGCCGATCCGAACAAGCTAACGATTATCCCGAATGGCTTTAACCCCGGCGAATTTTTCATCACCGATCAAAAGCGGGCACGGGCTAAAGTAGGCCTTCCCGCCGACGAGAAAATCATTTTACAATTAGGCCGGATGGTGCCACGGAAGGGAGTGGCTACCGTCATCGAAGCCCTAGCTCGCCTGAAAAAGCAGTACGGTCAACAGGCTCGTCTGGTGATTGTGGGCGGGGAATCGGATGTGCCTGATCCGGTCATCACGCCCGAAATGGGTCGGTTACAGCAACTGGCGGAAACCGAAGGAATTGCCGATTCAGTAACCTTTGTGGGCCGGAGAGACCGGGCTCTGCTTCGGTATTACTACAGTGCCTCGGATGTCTTCGTAACCACGCCCTGGTACGAACCCTTCGGTATTACGCCGCTGGAAGCCATGGCCTCGGGTGCTCCGGTCATTGGAGCTAATGTGGGTGGCATCAAGTACACCATCACCGACGGCGAAACCGGCCTGCTGGTACCACCCAAAGATCCCGAAGCTCTGGCCGAAAAATTAAACGAGGTTTTGTCGGATAAAATGCTGGGTACTTCACTAAAAGAAAAGGCTTTACAAAACGTACACGCTCACTTTACCTGGGAGAAAGTAGCCCGGCAAACGGCTCAATTGTACGAACAATACGCTCTGCCGACCTTTCGTCCGTACCGTCATAGTCAGAAGGCTATATTTCTGGACAAAGACGGAACGCTCATTCCTGACATTCCTTACAACATCGATCCCCGGAAAATCCGCCTGTACTCTGACGCGGGAGAAGCTTTGGCTCGCCTCCAGCGGGCCGGATACCAGATTTTTGTAGTTTCAAATCAGTCGGGTGTGGCGAAGGGATTTTTTCAGGAAGAGGCCTTGACGGGCGTGGAAAGTCGCATTCGTGAACTGTTACTGCCCTGGGGCGTGCAACTGAGCGGATTTTACTATTGCCCGCATTCGCCGCAGGGTTCGGTACCTTCGTACGCCATTGACTGTACCTGCCGAAAACCCTTGCCAGGAATGATTCTGGAAGCGGCCCAGCAACACGGCATTCACCTGTCCGAATCCTGGATGGTGGGCGATATTCTCAACGACATTGAGGCGGGCCGCCGGGCGGGTTGCCGTACCGTGCTCCTCAATAACGGCAACGAAACCGAATGGGTGCCGGGGGAATTTCGGACGCCCACGCACACGGTTCAATCCCTGAAAGAAATGGCCGATACCATTCTGAATCCAGTCGTGATTCCGGTGGCACCGCGACCGCTGCAACGACCCATTCAAGCGTAGGACAAGGCTATGACAAAGACGTGGCAAAACGCTCGCAACTTGTTGTGCATCCGGCTGGATAACATGGGCGATGTGCTGATGACGACGCCCGCGTTTCGGGCCCTGAAAGAAGGGCTCCCGCAGGTTCGGCTTACTTTGCTGGCTTCCTCGGTAGGGGCGGCCATTGCTTCATTCATTCCCGAGGTCGATGAGGTAATGACCTTCGATGTTCCGTGGATGAAAGGGGCTTCGGAGGAAGCTTCCACGGCTGTAAACGACCTGGTTGAGCAACTAAAAGTGAGGAATTTTGACGGGGCCATTCTCTTTACCGTACAAAGTCAGAATCCGCTACCAACCGCTCTGGTCTGTTACCTGGCGGGTATCCCGCGATTGTTGGGGTATTGCCGGGAAAATCCGTATCAGCTGATGTCGGACTGGGTGCCGGATCCCGAAGTGCTGTACGCCACGCGTCACGAAGTAGAACGGCAACTGCATCTGGTCGCCCGGATTGGATGCGTTACCGAAAATCAACGTTTATCAGTTAGCGTTAGTGAAAACGTCCGGCAACGGGTTCGGTCGTATCTGGATCAAATCGGTCTGCAACGCGACGAATCCTGGCTGGTCCTGCACGCGGGTGTCAGTGAAGAGAAACGTCGCTATTCGGCTGAAGGCTATCTGGAAGCCTGTCAGGAACTCATGCAGGAGCAGGGTTTTCAGGTGGTGTTGACGGGAAATGCTTCCGAAAAAAGCTACGTCGCCACCTTACAACAAACCCTGGGTGACCGGGCTTTTGCCGTAGCGGGCGATCTATCGCTCGAATGGTTTCTCGCCTTGATTGCCGAGACTCCGGTGTTGGTTTCCAACAATACGGGGCCGGTACATATCGCCGCTGCCCTCGGGACACCGGTGGTGGTTTTGTACGCCATGACCAACCCGCAACATACCCCCTGGCTGGTCGAGAACCGGGTATTGTATTTCGAAGTGCCCGAAGCCCTTCGTTCCCGAAACGTGCTATTACAGGAATTCCCCGGCACGGCCGAGCCGAAGGCTTCGCCCCAACGCATTGTCGAGTCGGTACGGGCTGTAATGCGTCCCGTAGAAAAGGCGGTATAACCGCAGCGACTCAATCCATCTAAACCCATTTTTAATCCATGTACACACTAGGAATCAACGCTGCGTTTCACGATCCGGCTGCTGCTCTCGTCAAAGACGGAGTAGTGCTGGCCGCTGCCGAAGAAGAACGCTTTACGCACATCAAACACGGTAAACGGCCCATTCCTTTTTCTACCTACGAACTTCCGTATCATGCCATTGATTTTTGCCTGAAGAAAGCTGGAATCACGCTGGCCGAAGTGGATCACATCGCTTATTCGTTTGATCCGTATATTCAACTGGGCGAGCAGTCGCAGGCCGAAACGCTACTAATTCCGCTGAAACCTACGGCCTCGACGGGTGACTGGCATAATCCCTGGGATTCGCTGTTTTTGTCGTCCATTGTCAATGCTCCGGGGCATTTGGTGGATGGCGTACCGCTGCACCTGGCGGCCCGATTTAAAGGAGCTTCCCGACTGGGACCGTACCAGTGGCATTTTACCAATCATCACTTATCCCACGCGGCGAGTGCCTTCCTGCCCAGCCCGTATACGAACGCGGCGGTACTGGTACTGGACGGTCGCGGGGAGGTGGCTACAACGAGTTACTGGCACGGGCAGGGCAATCAGATGACTCTGCTTGGGGAAGTAATCATGCCGCATTCCCTGGGACTGATGTACGAGCAGATGACGACTTATCTGGGCTTTTTGCACTCCTCGGATGAGTACAAGGTGATGGCTCTGGCCTCGTTCGGTAACCCCGTCTACAAAGATTATTTTAAAGGACTGATTCATTTAAAAGAAGAGGGTCAATACACCATCGATCCGCTCAACCTGGAAGCCACGTTTGGCCCGGCCCGCGAGAAGGGTGGTCCACTGGAGCAGATGCATTACGACATTGCTCATTCGGTGCAGGTAGTGCTGGAAGAGACGGTACTCGAATTGCTTCAGTTTTTGTACGAAAAAACGCAAGCGGATTCGGTATGTCTGGCCGGTGGCGTCGCTCTGAACTGCGTGATGAATGCTCGTCTGCGGGATCGCGGTCCATTCAAAAACATCTGGGTACAACCCGCCGCCGGGGATGCCGGTACGGCTTTGGGAGCGGCGATGTGGATTGACGCCCAGCAACGCAAAACCGACGAGCGGAGTTACGAAATGGAACACGTATACCTCGGCCCCAGCTATTCGGACGAAGAAATCGAAACGTTTCTGCAATGGTCGAAACTGCCTTACCGTCGCCTGAACAACGTAGCGGAAGAAGTAGCCGAGTATCTGGCCGAAGGAAACATCATCGGCTGGTTCCAGCAGGGGATGGAATTTGGTCCGCGTGCTCTGGGGGCCCGGTCGTTGCTGGCGGCTCCGTTCCCGGCGGAAATGCAGGCTCGCCTCAATGACCTGAAAGACCGGGAAGATTTCCGTCCCGTAGCCCCGGTAGTATTGGAAGAAGAGGCCGCCGCCTGGTTTATCAATTCCCGGAAATCACCGTTTATGTTGTTCGTGAATGATGTACGCGAGGAAAAAGTAGACGCCATTCCCGCCGTAACCCACACCGACGGCACGGCTCGGGTACAAACCATCAATCCGCAACAGAATCCGGCTTACTATAACTTAATCAAATCATTTTACGAAAAAACAGGGGTGCCCATTCTGGTCAATACTTCGTTCAATACGCGTGGAGAACCCGTAGTTTGCTCCCCCCGCGACGCTGTAGAATCGTTCTGGACTTCCCCGCTCGATGCTCTGATTATCGGCAGTTTCATGCTCGAAAAGAATCCCAAAACTGTGGAGGTGAGTTTTCAGTCTTCGGTTTACAATTTTCAGTAATGGGCCCCGCTCACTCCGATTTATAATCGGAACGAGCAGGTGAGTAAGCAAACAACTGTAAACGGAAGACCGAAAACTGCAAACTGAAAAACTGAGATGCAACTTTCCGTAATCATTCCCACGTTCCGTCGGCCCGAACTACTGAAGCGGTGCCTGCAAGCGTTGACCAACCAGACCCTGGACCCATCAACGTACGAAATTTTAGTCGTCGATGATGGCAACGACATTTCTACGCGGGTGCAAGTCGTGAGTATCGCTGCTCACACCAACGTACGGATTCGGTATTATGGACAGCCCCAGCGTCGCGGACCTGCCGCTGCCCGAAACCGGGGCTGGCAGCAGGCCCGGTCGCCCTACGTCGCCTTTACTGATGACGACTGTATTCCCGATTCCAACTGGCTGAAAGTCCTGCTCGACGCCTTTGCTCAGGGATCCCAGGTGATTACGGGTCGGGTAGTCGTACCACTTTCGGAAACTCCCACGGATTACGATCGCACGACGGCTTTACTGGAAACGGCTGAGTTCGTTACGGCTAACTGTGCCTGTATCCGTTCGTTGCTGGAGCAGGTCGGTGGACTGGAAGAACAGTTCGATCGGGCCTGGCGGGAAGACAGCGACCTGCAATTCAAATTCATTCAGCACGGTATTTCGATTGTGAAATGCAATCAGGCCGTGATTATCCATCCCATTCGACGTGCGAAATGGTGGGGTTGCCTGAACGACGAAAGCAAAAACCGCTACGATGCCCTCCTGTACAAACGGCATCCCCAATTGTTCCGCGAACGCATTCCAACGTACGCTCCGCTGGTGCGACTCTACTATACCATAGTGCTGAGTTTTTTGCTGGGACTAGGAAGCGGAATGGCGGGAGCGGGTACGGTCAGCACTGTAGCTTTTGCGATCTGGGCTCTTGGAACGCTAATTCTGGTGGGGTGGCGATTGCGAAATACGGCTCAGCCCCTGCGGCATTTGCCTACTACGCTCGTGTCTGCTCTGGCGACGCCCTTTTTATCCATTTACTGGCGACTCTACGGAGCCGTTCAATACCGGGTTTTGTATGCCTGACATCCGTATCGTGATTGTCACCCGCGATAACGTAGAGGTTTTCGTACAAAGGCTGAACATTTTACTGCAAGGGCTCGAAGCCATAGTGGATCGAGAGGCCCGAAAAGATTGGCGGGGAGCTTTCAGAAGTACTCCAGAAATCTGTTTAAAGTGGCGGGTAGTACCGTAACGATCCGTTTACTCGATTAAACGATGGACAAATTCACTTGCCTATTAGGATACACGCCCGAACGCATTGCCGTTTTTCGGGCTTTGAAAGTCGGCGACCTGCTTTGTGCCGTACCCGCCTTCCGAGCCCTTCGACGGGCTTTTCCAAACGCTCACATCAGTCTGATCAGCTTGCCCTGGGCCGAAGAATTTGTGGGAAGGTACGCTGCTTATTTCGATGAATTTATTCCCTTTCCGGGTTATCCTGGTTTGCCCGAACAAGCCCTGGACGCTTCGCGTACAATAGCTTTTTTACAGGAGATGCAGGGCCGGAACTTCGATGTCGTGCTACAAATGCAGGGCAACGGTACGATTGTCAATGCTATGGTACTGTTGCTGGGAGCGAAAGCGACGGCGGGGTATTATCCGACGCAGCACGCCGAGCAATTTTGTCCGGACGAACGGTTGTTCATGCCTTATCCGCCGGACGAACACGAAGTAAAACGACACGTGCGATTGATGGAATTTCTCGGGATTCCGACGCAGGACTTTTCGCTGGAATTCCCGCTGACCAAAGCCGATGCCCGGCGGGCGGAAGCTCTGTCCGCATGGTCCGAAATAATTCAGCAACCATTCGTTTGTATCCACCCCGGTGGTATATCCGCCCGCCGCTGGCCCGCTTCACACTTTGCCAAAGCCGCTGATGCACTGGCGGCTCAGGGCTATACGGTAGTGCTGACGGGTACGCAGCCCGAAGAACAAACGGTGGAGGAAGTACGGCAGCAGATGCATTATCCGGCATTATCAGTAGCAGGAGCCACGGATCTGGGGAGTCTTGGTTGGGTCCTGCGAAAATCCTCGCTGTTGTTGAGTAACGATACGGGAGTAGCTCACCTGGCTGTTGCCTTGCAGGTACCCAGCGTAGTGATCTACACGACGTCCCGCCCCGAAGAATGGGGACCCCTGAATCCACAACGGCACCGGACGATACGCGAAGCCGAGGCAACCGACCCCGAGCGAGTGATTGAAGAGGCTATGAAGCTGTTGGCATATCAGGGGTTTGAGGTGTAAGGTTTGAGGGTTTAAAGTTTAAGTGTTTAAAGTTTATTTAAGGTGTGAATTAAAGTTTAATGTTTGAGCGAACGACGCTGGGATTTGAAATGTAAGGTTGTTATGGGTTAAGGTTTGCGTAATCGATAGTAAACCATGCTTATTCGAACTTTGTACCTGAAACGCTAATTCAAACCTCAATCCTAATTCAAACTCAAAACCCTAAACCCTAAACCCTAAACCCTAAACCCTAAACTCAACCCTCTAAATCCCATCACCGATCAACCGACTACCTCGGCAAATACCGCATTCCAGTCCCGAACAAATCGTTCTTTGCCAAAACGGTCCTGAGCCAGTTTTCGGGCATTGGCTCCCATACGTCGGGCTTCTTCCGGATGATCGATCAGGAACTGCATGCGTTCAATGAGAATCTTAGGGTCATTGGAGATAAAGCCCTGAACGCCATCTTCAAGCACCGTAGGAATCTCGGTAGTCGCCAGAGCCACCACGGGCATCCCAATCGTCAGGGCCTCGACCACCGCCAGCGGCAGACTCGTATACCGCATGGGACTAAACAGGAATCGGTATTCCGCCACCCGCTGGTGCAGGTAGCGGTAATGAATTTCACCGAGACCGCCAATTTCATCGGACTTCATCCCGACGGTCGTCAGTGGGACACGTTGCCGGGCCTGTTCGTACAGGTCAAAACCCACCATTCGCCCGCGTCGTTTGAATTCGTTGAGTACGGTAATTCCCTGCGAAAGATGACCGGAATACCGAAGGTCGGGGTTAATGGCAACGTTGTGTTCAATGACCCGCGTCGGTAGTTTGCCGCAATCCCACATCAGACGATTGAAATGCGTGACGTGTACCACCAGCACATTCGGATCGTCCATGGGATGTTTTGAAAAGACCGGATGGGGTTCGGGAGCATTGTGCTCCAGATAAATGCGGGGTAACTGCCGCTGGGTTTCCGTCAGGATTTCGTACTGATCGTGCTGATAGTTCTGAGGTGTCTGAAAAATAATCAGATCGAGGGGAAGGTGGCGTACTTCCTCGGCGGGAACTTCCCGAACGTAATTCGGCATCGTAGAATCCTTTCCCCGGCCCGCGTACCCTTCCGGGGAACCGACTTTCGTAGGAACGTGCCAGTTATGTTCGGTCTGCGTAATAGCGGTTAAATAACTCCCATGAATGTGCCAGATTAAAATGTTTAACGGTCGCATGAAATTGAGGTTGGTGGATCGATACGTATAGGGAAGTAAATACAGCTGTAAAAAAGATGAACCACTTCGTAAAAGGTTAACTGAAAAGATAAAAGGTGATAAAATTGAATTACTACTAATAGATTGTAGTAGCTACTGAATTTAAGTTGAACAGGTATGGTATTAGTTTTTATTCAATTTTTGAACGGATGAATAGATTACCTATCAAACTGACTTATCTGAATGAAAATTATGCGGAATAAAGTTTGCCTTCTGGGTGGACTATTGCTGGCTTCTTTTACATTGAAAGCCCAGCAAACGATTTTTAATGTACCCTCCTCGGACATTACTCCTAAACGAAAAATTTTAGCTCAGCAACAAGTAGATTTTAGCCGGGAAGAATTTCGTTCATCGACAACCTTTAACTATGGGTTAGGGAAAAACTGGGAAGTAGGAGCGAACCTGTACAATCTTGAATATATGCCTCAGGAAGGTAGCTGGCTTCATAACGACACGACGACGCAGATGCCCTACGCCCCATTGGTACTTTTGAATGCCCAAAAGGTATTTGATCTGACCGACGAAATTCATGTGGGTTTGGGCGGGCATACGGGCTTAAACGTAGCCGCCGAGCATCATACAAAATGGCTTGGGTTTGCGTACGCCACCCTGGGTGGAAGCTTTCAGGATGACCGTTACAAGCTAGTAGTGGGGACGTATACGGGTACCCGTCGGTACCTCGGTGATGGGGCTTTAGTAGGGGCACATCTGGGCTTTGATATTGGAATTATTAACCAGAAATTCCACGTGTTGGGCGACTGGGCTTCGGGTACGCATGAGTATGGACAACTGATTGTAGGAGCAGAAGTGTACCTGACCAAACATCTACCGCTGGCGGTCGGTTGGCGACGGAATAACGAAAATGGTGACCAGGGAGTAGTGGTACAATTGACCTATACGCCGAAGTAAACGAAAGCTGATCTACTGACTTTGAAAATTTATTGATTATTGATTTAATGATCAGATAAATACTAATGGATTGTCTCATTAACATGTATATAATTTATAAAGAAAAGTTTGCAATCCTCCTTTAAACTAGGAATAGGTAATTAGAATACAAGTTTTTTTAAATCCTTTCAATAAAAGTATGAAATGAATATGGTTATCATTGGATAATGGTATTAGAATATTATTGTTTATTTCTTTTTTACGTGTGTTGAGGGGATTGCTCAATCGATTAGTAGGTATGGATTTTTCGCAATTAATAGATACTTATTTTAATACGCTGTTTCATCGAATACAGCCTTATTTATTATCCATTTTAACCTGAAACAGAATATGGTATTTCAACGAAAGTATTCCGTTGAGGAAACGATTAATCCTCAGCCTAGCGGATCAGGTCAGGTCAATATTGGCTCTACCGAACGCATGATTTCTGCCTTTAGTGGAGCTTTGTTAACCTTCTACGCCATTCGTCGTCCGGTCAAACACTGGGCTCTGCTATCGGCGGGTGGCTATATGCTATATCGCGGCCTTTCGGGTTACTGCCCCATAAATCAGGCCGTGGGGCGTAATACGGCTGATAAGGAAATTGAACCCCTGCAAATCAGTCGAACAATAACCGTAAACCGACCCCGCTCGGAGGTATACGCTTTCTGGCGACAACTCGATAACCTGCCCCGGTTTATGCAGCATTTAGCGAGTGTAATCCCCATCGATGCCAAACGTTCCCATTGGGTAGCGGCGGTTCCCAAAGGTTTAGGGACTATCGAGTGGGATGCTGAAATACTGGAAGAAGTGGAAAATGAACGATTGCTCTGGCGTTCGGTAGCGGAAGCCACCGTCGATAATGCCGGAGAGGTCTACTTTAAAGATGCTCCCGGTGGACGGGGTACTGAAATTCACGCCATCATTCGGTATCAGGCACCAGCGGGTTACGCCGGGCAGGCCCTCGCTTCGCTGTTTAATCCTGCCTTTGGTCAGATGGTCAAAGAAGACCTGCGTCGCTTTAAAAATTTGCTTGAAACGGGCGAATTGCCGGTGAGTGAAGCCCAGTATTCCGGCCAACGTGTATCCGAATCTACTGAACCATCTAAAAAGCAAGAAATCTATGAGAGCCCTGTGTTATAATGGCGTCCGCGATTTGCGGGTCGAAAACGTCCCCGATCCGGGCATTATCAATCCCCACGACGCCATTATTCGCGTTACCCTGTCGTCGGTATGTGGTTCTGATCTGCACTTAATTAACGGCTACGTTCCCACGGTTCAGTCGGGCGATATTTTGGGTCATGAGTTCATCGGTGAAGTGGTGGAAACGGGTCCACAAGTCAAGAAACTTAAAAAAGGTGATCGTGTAGTCGTCGCTTCAGTGATTGCCTGTGGGGAATGCCAGCATTGTCAGGAACAGTCCTATTCACTTTGTGACAACACCAATCCGAATGCGTACATAGCCGAAAAAATGTTCGGTGATTCCGGGGCTGCCATCTTCGGATACTCGCATGCCTTTGGCGGATACGCGGGGAGTCATGCCGAATACATTCGGGTACCCTTTGCCGAAAAAGGCTGTTTCGTAATCCCTGAAGGCATTGCCAACGATTCTGCCGTATTCTGTTCGGATGCTTTTCCTACAGGATTCATGGCGGCGGATATGGCCGATATAAAACCCGGTCAGGTCGTTGCCGTCTGGGGTTGCGGTGGGGTAGGACAGATGGCCATCCAGAGTGCTCGCCTGCTCGGAGCCGAACGAGTCATCGCGATTGACGGTCACGAAGAACGCCTCCGAACCGCTCAACTGATCGGGGGAGCTACCGATATTTTGAATTACAAAAAAGTAAACATTCAGGATGCCCTCAAAGAGCTAACCGGTGGCCGTGGCCCCGATGTCTGTATTGATGCGGTGGGTATGGAAGCCTTCGGCGAAGGGATCGGCTACTACTACGATCGGGCCAAACAATATGTACGCCTGGAAAACGATCGGCCATTAGTATTACGGGAAGCCATCATGGCCTGCCGCAAAGGAGGGACCGTTTCTATTGTGGGCGTCTACAGCGGTTTTGCCGACAAAATTCCGATGGGGGCGGCCATGAATAAAGCTCTGACGTTTAAGATGGGTCAGATGCACGCCCAGAAGTACATTCCACGATTACTCGAATACGTACGGGATGGTAAAGTAGACCCTTCCTACCTAATTACGCACCGGGTAGAGCTGGAGCAGGGACAACAGGCCTATGACCTGTTCTACGAGAGTCGTGACCACTGTATGCGAGCCGTTTTTGTTCCCTGAAACAGGTTGGATCGGCCATGATTCAGGGAGCATGGCCCATTCAATTCTTTCTAGAAACAACTAGCCGAATTTTTGAAAGCTTTAACTAAACTCCTTACTAAATCCATTGCTTATGCGTACGTTATCAGTAGCGGGTCCAACGTTTCTGACCGATAAACGGAAAGTTACAACTACGGGTGAATTTTCGCAGCAGGCGTCCGACTTGCTGTCCAGCACAGGTGAGTTTACAAAAGCAGCCGTCGTTGGCGATGATTCCTGGACGGACCTCTTAGTCGATATCCATACGGGCCAGTTATACGCCGTCTATGTGGCCGGGCAGGGTACCCCTTTTTATTCGGAAATTCAATACGTTGAGCTGTCCCGCGAGGATGTACCCGAAGCCTGGGAGGCTGCCCAGAGCGGAACGGCCTCTTAAGCAATCCTGATTAATCATCCATCCCACTTTATACAATAATGAGAATGAAAACCGTCATGCTTGTCACGGGTTTGCTGCTGAGCTTTACGCTGCAGGCTCAAAAAAATCGTCAGGAGCGAACCGAATCTACCTATGATACTACCATGCGGGTAACCAACCGGAAGCCCGTAAAAATGGATCCTACCAAGGATATCGTACAAAACATCAATAACTCGCACCTGTTTTACAGTTTCATGACTGCCATCCGGGGCGTAGGACTGGTCCAGACTTTGCAGGGACCGGGACCATTTACGGTATTTGCTCCCACCGATTCGGCTTTTCAGGGAGCCTCTCAAGTTCATCCCTTAATGGAAGACGATAATCACGTTGCTGAGCTTAAGAAAATCATGTCTTTACACATCGTACCGGGTAAATGGACGGTACGTAGTTTGCAGGAAGCTTTGAAGAAAGTAAACGGTCAAGTCGCCCTAGTGACGCTGGACGGAGAGAAAATTATGGTCGTACAAAAAGGTAAACAACTGGCCATTCAGGATCGGAAAGGAACGTTGGCGTATTTGAGTCCGAAGGAGGAGCTACAGAAAAATGGTGTCGTTCACATGGTGAATTCAATTTTAAGACCCTGAACAAAGCCGTGTACAGAACATTCGTTTGTAAATGCTGAATTCTGATCAAACCAATCAATTCACCAGCTCTTCGTGCTCAAATGAATTGATATATGTTAGAATTTACGCCAGGTCAACGCTCACTTTCTCCAGAAAGTGAGCGTTTTCGTTAAAATTAAGCCTTAAGTATTTCGCTACAGCAAACATATTTTTATCGGAATGGTTATTCTCGTTGGGTAGAGATGCCCTTGTTTGGATAAACTAAACGAATTCTATTGTAAATTTACCAGACCTTATCCAGTGCTTTCTATGGACGTACGGTTCGCCTTTCTTAAATCGTATATAAACCCCGGTATGTGCTTAAGGCTCTATTATTTTGATTTAAAACAGTTTCGTTGGATATGATTCTTCTTGTGGATGATAGGCCTGAAAATATTCTTCCCCTCAAAAAGATCCTCGAACTGCATGAATTTTCCGTTGATACTGCAGTATCAGGAGAAGAGGCACTCAGAAAAGTCCTGAATCAGAGCTATTCAGTTATTATTCTGGATGTCCAAATGCCGGGTATGGATGGTTTTGAGGTGGCTCAGGCCGTTGCCGGATACAGTAAGGCGAAGGATACGTCCATTATTTTCCTCTCCGCAGTTAACAAAGAAAAGGAGTTCATTGCCAAGGGCTATACGTCTGGTGGAATGGATTACCTCACCAAACCCGTAGATCCCGATATTCTGCTACTCAAAGTCAAAACGCTCAATCGTTTGTACGAACAGCAGCAGGAATTAAGGGCCATTCAAAGTTCGCTGCTTACTGAAATCGAAGTGCGGAAACAGGCTCAGGAAGAACTCGCCGAACGCATGCAGGAGCTACGCTCGACGCTTGAGTCATTGCCCCAGATGGCCTTTACCGTTACGGGTGAGGGACAAATCGAATTCGTTAATGAACACTGGTTTCATTACTCGTCCGATTCGGGGACCTTTCCGGAAACGCATCCGGATGATGTCGCCTGGGAAGCCTGGAATCAGCAGCGAAATACAGGCGTTGAATTTACCTGCGAAGTGCGTTTAAAAGAGCTTCAATCAGAGGAATGCCGCTATCATCTGCTACGCATTACACCCATCAAGCGACAAGGCATCATCGTTCGCTGGGTGGGTACGCTGACCGATATTCATCAGCAAAAATTAGCGGCTGAATTATTGGAACAAAAAGTTGAATCGCGGACAAAAGAGCTGCTCATTAAAAATGTTGAACTGGAACGTACGAACCACGAATTACAACAATTTGCCTGGGTAGTTTCGCATGATTTAAAAGAACCGCTACGAAAAATTCAGATCTTTAATGACGTTATTAAAGAAAAATATCTGAAAGAAAACCAGGAAGCAGTGGCTTATCTGGAGCGTTCGATTCATTCCTCCGCCCGGATGTCACGCCTGATTAATGACGTATTGGAGTACTCCCAGCTTTCCGTATCGGCTGCCTTTCAGCCTACGAATTTAAATACGCTTATTCAGGAGCTGTTAAATGATTTTGAAGAAATTATTCGTAGCAAACAGGCTACTTTATTCATTGAAGAATTACCGGTAATTGATACCATTCCCAGTCGTATCCGACAGGTTTTTCAAAATCTGATTAGTAATGCTTTAAAATTTACGGCTGCGGGAAAACCACCCGTTATTCAGATACGGGCAGAACGAATTGAGGAGAAAAGTGTCGAAAGTAAAGTTTCTTCAAGCGGCGACTATTGCCGGATCGTCGTGGAAGATAATGGCATTGGGTTTGATGAAAAATTTCTGCAGCGTATTTTTATCATCTTCCAGCGGTTAAACGATCAAAGTAGTTACGAAGGTACCGGTATTGGTTTGGCCATTGCCAAGAAAAATATGGACAAACATAACGGACTTATTTCCGCAAAAAGCCGACCAAACGAAGGTGCTAGTTTTATTTTGATTTTACCCATACATCAGACCAACGAAACGCCGGAATCCCTATAATCGTTACCATGCCTAAAACAACGCATTCCGTAATACGACAATTGCAGGTCGTATTTTCCATTTCTACGGTATTACTGCTCATTAGTTTAGCGGCTTCTTTCTACAGTATTCAGGGGTTAATCGATAACTCGAAACTAGTCAATCATACCAATCAGGTGATTTTAGAGTCGGAGAATATCATCTCGTACATGAAAGACGCTGAAACCGGACAACGCGGTTTTCTGCTAACGCTGGATTCGGATTATCTGAATCCTTACAACGGAGCTTATGAGAAAGTCAATGCTACGTATGTCAAGTTAAAAGAGCTGACGCAGGAGAACGTAGCCCAGCAACAGAGTCTGAATCAGGTAAAGGAACTTTATACGGCCAAGTTCGACCAGATGCAGAAGATCATCAATCGGGCTCGGCGGGCTAAATACATGACGCGTGACACGGCCCAGCAAAACGAGGAAATGGCGGTTGGTAAGAAGATTATGGACAATCTTCGGGTTTCGGTAGAGCGTATTAAAAAGTACGAAACATCCATTCTGCAGAGTCGAATCGAGAAACAGCAATTCTACATCAATTTCACCCCTGTTTTATTAGGAATTGCTGCCATTATTTCAACGTTAATTACAGCCTATGCTTACGGTCGGATTAAAAAAGATTTAGACAATCGCCTGGTACAACAGCAATTGGCTCAGCAGCAATACGATGAATCGGTTCGGCGAATTGTTGCGATGGAAGGCGTGGCCGCCAGGATCTCCGCGGGAGATTATTCTATCCGTAGCGAGGACGAAAAAGAGGATGAACTCGGCCGGATTTCCAAAGCTCTAAACGGTATGGTAGAGTCTCTGGAAACTACCTTTAATGATCTGCAACGCCGGGATTGGCTACAAACCGGAGCAGTTGAACTAAGTACGGCCATTGCGGGCGAGCGTAATTTTAAAACGCTGGCTTCCCGTATGATTGAGACGATTACTAACTACGTTAAAGCTCCCGTAGGAACGGTATACTTCATTGATACCAGCTCTAAATTTAGTCTGGCGAGCAGTCAGGCCGTAGTAGAAGTGCCGGAATTTGTATACACGGGTCAGGGGATTTTAGGACAGGCGATTGAGCAGAAAAAAATAAAAGTAATCGAAGATTTACCCACCGATTATCTACCTATCACTTCTTCCTTAGGAACGGCTCCAATTCAGGCCTTAGTGGTACTGCCTTTGCTTTACGCAGGAAGTTGTATTGGGGTGATTGAACTTGGATTTTTACAAAAGCCCAGTGAATTAGAACTGGAATTTTTAAGAAGCAATCAGGATGATCTGGCCATAGCTACGAACGCGGCTTTGGATTATATTAAATTGCAGAACTTCTTGGAGGAAACGCAGGCTCAGTCCGAAGAATTGCAGGCTCAACATAACGAACTTGAAAACCTCAATGCGGAGCTGGAAGCACAGGCTCAGAAGCTGCAGGCTTCGGAAGAAGAATTGCGGGTACAGCAGGAAGAATTACTGCAAACCAACACGGAATTAGAGGAGCGAAGTGTCTTGCTGGAAGAAAAGAACGACGAAATCCAGAAAAAGGCGGAAGAACTGGAATTAACGACTCGTTATAAATCAGAATTTCTGGCGAATATGTCGCACGAGTTGCGTACTCCGCTCAACTCCATTCTTTTATTAAGTCGATTACTGGCCGAAAATTCTGAAGACAATTTATCGAACGACCAGATTGAATACGCGAAGGTCATTCAGTCTTCGGGCAATGGATTACTGGGGCTGATTGATGAGATTCTGGACCTGTCTAAAATTGAAGCAGGGCAGATGAAACTCGAATATTTGAATGTGGCTATCTCGGATATTCTGGAAGAACTCCGGGCCTTGTTTACGCCACTGGCGAAAGAAAAAAATCTGGAGTTTGCTATTGAAGTAGAACCCAATATTCCTAGCGTCATCGAAACAGACCGGATGCGACTGGGTCAGATTCTGAAAAATCTGCTCTCGAATGCCATCAAGTTTACCGCCACGGGTTCGGTATCGATTATCGTGAAGAATGATGCGGAACGGCCCGGCATGATTGACTTTGTGGTGAAGGATACGGGTATTGGCATTCCTCGGGAGAAACAACAACTCATTTTTGAAGCCTTTCAGCAAGCTGATGGCTCTACGAAACGCAAGTATGGTGGAACGGGACTGGGATTATCGATCAGCCGCGAATTAGTGAAACTGCTGGGTGGAGAGTTGGTACTGGCTAGTGAAGCCAATCAGGGCAGTGAGTTCACGGTTCGGATTCCCGTTTCAAACGTGTATGCCCTTACGGTACATGAGCCCGTGGTACAAATCGTATCGCGGAAAGCCGAAGCAGAAACGCCAGCACCGATTCCGGTGAAAGAAGAGTCACCGCAGTTTATTAGCTCATCCATTCCCGAAAGTATTCCCGATGATCGGCAAAGTATTAAGGAAGATGATAAGAGCATACTGATTATCGAGGACGATACTGCTTTTGCCAAGTCCCTGCTGGAATACGCCCGGCGAAAAGGATACAAAGGAATTGTATCCGTTCGTGGGGATGAAGGATTGAAACTGGCCAGCCATTACAAGCCCATGGGCATTCTCCTGGATATTCAGTTGCCCGTCATGAGCGGCTGGGAGGTCATGGATGCGTTGAAGGCTAATCCGCAAACGCGTCACATCCCGGTACACATCATGTCGTCTCACAAGCTGAAAAACGAGAGCCTGATGAAAGGGGCTGTAGACTTCGTAGACAAGCCTATGGCTTACGAACAGATGCATGAGGTATTCAAGAAGATCGAGTATGTCCTCAACCGAAATCCGAAGAAGGTACTCATCATTGAAGACAACCCCAAGCATGCGAAAGCCCTGGCGTACTTCCTGGAAACGTTCAATATTAATTCTGAACTGAAAAGCGATATTTCCCAGGGCGTTGAAGCGTTAAAACGAAACGAAGTCGACTGCGTCATCCTGGACATGGGCATTCCGGATACGAAATCCTACGAAATGCTCGAAGCAGCCAAGCGTAACCCGGGACTGGAGAACTTCCCAATCATTATTTTTACGGGGAAGAGCCTGTCCATGTCAGAAGAATTACGCATTAAAAAGTACGCAGATTCAATCATCGTCAAAACGGCCCATTCCTACCAGCGGATGCTCGACGAAGTGTCGCTATTCCTGCATTTGGTGGAAGACCAAAAACAGTCGGCTCAGGCCACGGGAGGTCCTAAAAAACTGGGTGAATTGAGTCAGATTTTGCATAACAAAACCGTACTGGTAGCCGATGATGATATTCGGAATATTTTCTCGCTGTCGAAAGCCCTGGAGAATTATAAAATGAACGTCATTACGGCCTTGGATGGTAAGGAAGCACTGGAGAAATTACAGGAAAATCCGACGATCGATGTGGTGCTGCTGGACATGATGATGCCGCAAATGGACGGGTACGAAACAGCCCGTAAAATTCGCGAAAATTACCAGTGGAAAGACTTGCCGGTCATTGCCGTTACGGCTAAAGCCATGACGGGCGATCGGGAGAAATGCATTCAGGCGGGAGCCTCTGATTACATCACCAAACCCGTGGATGTCGATCAGTTGCTGTCGTTGTTACGGGTCTGGTTGTACGAACGATCTTAAGGGTATCGGCTGGAACGATTTTGTTTTCTAACGAAGCATTCGCTATGGGTAAAAAACGCGTATTGATCATCGATGATGATGCCAAAAATATCTTTGCACTAACGGCTACCTTACGGTCCAAATCCTACGAATGCGTGTCGCGTATGAGTGCTCAGGAGGCCCTGGATTTACTGCGAACGGATGAACTCATTGATGCCATCTTAATAGACATGATGATGCCCGAAATGGATGGATACGAGGCTATGCCCCTGATACAGGCAATCGAACATCGACGGAATACGCCGATTTTTGCCGTAACGGCTCAGGCGATGGTGGGGGATCGGGAAAAATGCCTGCGTGCCGGAGCGACAGAATATATTTCTAAACCGATTGATGTAGACCGCTTATTAGCTCTGCTGGATCGGGTGTAACCGGATAGAGTATGATGATTGAAGAGGATGAAATAACTATTTTGTTGAGTGATTTATTTGAATTATACGGATACGATTTTACGAATTATTCAAAAGCTTCTCTCAAACGACGAATCTTACGGCTGTGTTCGTTAGACAAGTTTCCCAGCTTTGCGGAACTTCGCTACCGAATCAAGTCCGATCCTACTTACCTGCAACGATTTGTAGAAGAAATTACGGTTAATGTAACCGAAATGTTCCGCGATCCTCAGTTTTATAAAACGCTGCGAACCGAGGTATTACCCAGCCTGGGTTCGAAGCCTTTTCTGCGAATCTGGCACGCGGGTTGTTCGACGGGCGAAGAGGTGTATTCCATGGCGATTTTGCTGAAAGAGCTGAATCTTCTGCACAAATCTTTACTATACGCCACTGATCTCAATCCAACGGTACTTGAAAAAGCCCGTAAGGGAATTTTTCCGTTACCGCACCTGAAACTATACTCCGAAAACTACATTGCATCGGGAGGAATTCATGACTTTTCTTCGTACTATACCGCTCATTACGGGCAGGTAAAATTCAGGGAAGAACTGAGTGAAAAGATGATCTTTTCCACCCATAACTTGGTGTCGGATCGTTCGTTTAATGAATTTGATTTAATTCTTTGCCGGAACGTCTTAATCTACTTCGATAAAGACTTGCAGGAGACGGTGTTACGCCTCTTTGATGAAAGTCTGGGATCGCTGGGGTATCTGGCTCTGGGCTCCAAGGAAACGCTGAAGTTTTCAAGCGTTGCTGCCCAGTACCGGCAGTTGAACCGAGAGAAAATATGGCGGAAAATTTATTAACCCCTTCGCACCGGCTGGTCGTTATTGGCGGATCAATGGGTAGCATTGATGCGTTAATGAAGTTATTGCCTAATCTAAAGGTATCGGTGCCTTTTGCTCTGGTCATCGTATTGCATCGCAAAAGCTCCGTGGATTCGACATTGGCCGATTTGTTTGCCACCCGAACCCGGATTCCCATTCGCGAAGTAGAGGATAAAGACACGCTGGAAAAAGGAAATATTTACATTGCTCCGGCGGACTACCACCTGCTGATCGAACAGGAAATGATCTTTGCCCTGGATGCTTCGGAGAAAGTGAACTACAGTCGGCCTTCCCTCGATGTAACCTTCGAATCCGCAGCGGATACCTTTGGTTCGGCAACGGTGGGCGTGCTGCTTTCCGGGGCGAATGCTGACGGTACGGCTGGGCTGACGGCCATTAAAAAAGCGGGTGGCCTGACCATTGCCCAGCATCCGGAAACCGCACAGGCCCCATTTATGCCCCAGCACGCCATCACGCATACGGTCATTGATTACATTTTCTCGATGGACGAACTGGCTGCTTACCTCAATTCCCTGGGCTAGGCAGAGCAAACACATTCCCGAAAAAATCAGGCACTACCGGAGAACTAGCCCGGAAAAGTTTCCGCATATTCGTCCCGTAAACTTTTCTTTCTTTTCGTATGCGTACCCTTTGTACTCTTCTCCTGTTTTGTGTGTGGTTGGGTAAGGCTGAACGTAGCCAGGCCGCCAAAGTAGACACTGTCAATACCTACAGTGCCTCCATGAAAAAATCGATTAAAGCAGTCGTGATTACGCCGGACGCGTATACCGCCGGGAAAGCCTTTCCGACGGTATACCTGTTGCATGGCTACAGCGGTAATTACAGCGACTGGGCCAAGAAAATGCCCACCATCGGGCAATGGGCTGATGCCTACCAGCAAATCATCGTGTGTCCAGATGGACAATTTTCGAGCTGGTATTTCGATAGCCCCGTGGATCCATCGTATAAGTACGAAACGTACGTAGCTACTGAATTAGTTAACTGGATTGATGAACATTACAAAACGCTAAAAGACCGTCAACACCGGGGTATTACGGGCCTGAGTATGGGTGGTCACGGAGCGTTGTATCTGGCCTTTCGGCATCAGGACGTGTTCGGTGTAGCGGGTAGTATGAGTGGCGGGGTCGATTTCAGGCCCTTTCCCAATAACTGGGACATTGCCAAACGCTTAGGCACCTACGCTCAGGCTCCTGAAAAATGGGAGCAAAACACCGTCATTAATCTGGTGCATCTGCTGACGCCAAATTCCCTGGCACTGATTATTGACTGCGGAAGTGAAGATTTCTTCTATCGGGTAAACTGCAATCTGCACGACAAACTGCTGGAGCGGAACATTCCCCATGACTTCATTAGTCGTCCCGGTGGTCACAATTGGCCGTACTGGAGCAATGCCCTGCCGTATCAGTTACTCTACATGCGGACGTACTTTGATCGGCAGAAGTAAGAACCCTGATAACAAAAAAAACACCGGTGATGAGCCGGTGTTTTCGTTTCTGGAAAGCTAGTTTTCGTATACTTTCCGAAGGCGTTTGATCTTTTTAAGCCGGGCCTTGGCTTCGCGTTTGATTTGCTTTTTCTGAGCCGTATCCGCCAGCGAAGGGTCAACGTAACCCACGCGGCGAATCAGCAGATAGCTCGCATAGTTGTAGGCAATAAACAAGCCTACTAAAATCAGCAGGCTTTGATTCGTCGTGATGGAATGACGAATGAGCAGGAAAAAGCCCGTTAAACTAATCGTCAACCCACAAAGGGCACAAGTGGCCTGAAAGTGGCTGAGTCCCTGAGCCAGCAGAATGTGGTGCGTATGGTTTTTATCCGGAGTAAACGGAGAACGACCGTCCATGATCCGAATGATAAACACGCGAAGTGTATCGAAAATCGGTACGACCAGTACGACGATTGCCAGAATAGGGGCATCGAGAATGGCTCCGGCTCCCGTATTCAGGTGAATAAACTTAACGGCAAATAGCGTCAATACAAAGCCCAGAATCAACGAGCCCGTATCACCCATGAAAATCTTACTGGTCCGGGAAAAGTTAAAGCGTATAAACCCGAGTAAAGACCCCGATAGAGAAGCCGCCAGAATGGCCAGCGGATACTGGGCATTCAACAGGAACCAGGATCCAAAAATCATCGAAGCAATCAATCCAATGCCGCCCGCTAGACCGTCAATCCCATCAATCAAATTGATCGCATTTGTAAGGGCAATGAAGATAAAGACCGTGAGTAATACGCTAATCAGGTAAGGAATCTGGTGAATACCCAAAATTCCAAAGAAATCGTTGATTCGTAAATCCGCACCAATGATGACCAGAGCCGAGGCGAAAATCTGGGCCAGCATCTTTTTCATGGGAGCAATCACCAGAATATCATCTTTAACTCCCGTGAAAAAGAGAATGATGATACCGGCAATGGCTAAGTGGTGCAGATGTGTCTCACCATCGGGCTGCCAGAGAAAGTAGCCGATCATGGTACCGGCAAAAATGGCAATACCACCCA
Source organism: Siphonobacter sp. BAB-5405 (assembly GCF_002872335.1). Classification (GTDB taxonomy): domain Bacteria; phylum Bacteroidota; class Bacteroidia; order Cytophagales; family Spirosomataceae; genus Siphonobacter. Next base: position 38,235 of record NZ_NJAG01000023.1, read on the forward strand.
GCGTGGGCGTTCTGTTGGAGTGAGCACTCCGGGCTTCGGGTTCCTTCATCAGGTTACGGAGCCGGGAAATGTTTATAATGACTGGAATTGCTTCAACCGTAAGCCAACATGCGGCAAGGAGGGAAATGATGACCTGAACAAATGCTTCGTTCAGGAATTGACGTAACGCTGTTATCATACCGTTTGACTCAATACAGTTGGTTCGATCAAGTATGGCGGGTGGGCTCTGCCAGGTACTTCTACTAGGGACTTCACCAAAAATCTGTTAAAACTACTAATCAAAACGTAGCCTTTCACCATTTGTCTAGATTTATAACGTATAAAGTTGATAAAAGCTGACAAAGGGCTGCCCATCGGTAACAAACCTACCAAAGATATACCGAGCGGCAATACATACGTCTGGACACTTACTCAATGACCCGGGTGCGTACTTTTGCGGCTGGATTTCCCCGATAAATCCCATACGCTTCCAGATTAGTCGTTGCTACCGAGCCTACCGCTAACATGGCATGGGAAAAACAGGTGACTCCCGGGCATACAATCGACTTGGCACCAATCCACACGCCAGCTTCGAGGGTGATGGGGGCGGTCATCAGGTCAAAGCGGGAGGATTTGTAATTATGATTGCCACAAAGTAACATGGCTCCCTGCGACAGACAGGCATTGGAACCGATGCGAACCTGTACCAGATTGTCGATCCACACTTCTTCGCCAATCCAGACGTAATCGCCTACTTCCAAAAGCCAAGGGAACTTAATATTCACACTGGGCTTGATCATGACCCCGGTACCAATCGTTGCCCCAAACTTACGTAAGATCCAGATTTTCAGACTTACCGGTATGGGCCAGTTACTGGCGAATAGCAAGGCATTGATTACAAACCAGAGACGATTCCGCCAGCTTTTGCTGGAGTACTGCGGCAGTTGCTGGTAACGGGACAGATCAACGCTTCCCGAGTACGTCTTTTCCATATTCGGTTAGAAAAAATTGAGCGATGCCTTCCTTCGAGGTCCCCGCCCGGTGATATACTTCAAAAATTTTGGCGTCGACCAGAAATCGGTACCAGAAGCCCTGTAAAAAGTGCCAGACGATTCCACGTTTGCCGTCCAGAAATCCCATCTTGAAGAAGTACCGAAACAGGAAGTACAGGAAGGGCCGTGTAAACAGGGGCAAACTGGCGTATTTGATCTTCAGGTAACGTTTCCGCTGTTCCTGCGTACCAAAGAGTTTAGGGGTGACGATTTCGACGTTTCCGAAATCATACTTTACATTGAGCAGATCAATGGCCTCCCGAATGGCGTACAGATTGTGTTTCTGCGTCCACCAGGTCAGGTTATTCAGGTTATGATCGACGAGATCGTGCTTCATCCGGGCCGTTTCACCTTCAGAAAGCTTGATGTGTTCGTCCATCCATAATTCTTCGCAGTGACCTTTCCCACTTCGCCAGATTCGCAGAAGCCAGGTGGGATAGTAGCCGCCGTAACGAATCCACTGATCCATGAACATCACCCGCCGTTTGATGTACAGACCCGAAACTGAAGCGGGAAGCGTCGGTAAGGTTTGTCGGATTTCCTGAGCAAGTTCGGGCAGAATGTATTCGTCGGCGTCCATCCGCATGAGCCACTCCGTCTGATACGGGCAGTGCTGAATGCCAAAATTGAACTGATTGGCGTAGTTGACCCAGGGATTTTGAACGACCCGGGCACCCAATGCAGTCGCTAGTGCGACGGTACGATCCGTCGATCCGGAGTCAACGATGAAAATTTTATCCGTGACGAGCAACAGGCTTTTCAAACAACGTTCAATGTGTTTCTCCTCATTGAATGTCAGTAATATGACCGTCAGATCCGGAACGGTAGGAGACAGGGGTAACGGAGTAGGGGTCATGGGAAAAAGGATACAACTACAGAATAGATTCGAAGGCCCGATACAATCGGGTAGCAACCTTTTTAATGTCGGCTACGTCACGGGCAAAAGTCTGACCTTTAGCGGCCAGTTGCAAACGATACACCGGATCGTCGATCAGGCGTCGCAGGCCACGTTCCACGTCGCTTACGTCGTGCGTGACCAGCTCGGCGGCGTGATTTTGTTTGAGTAAATGACCAAAGCCAATCCGGTCGGTAGTCAGTACTGCCGTGCCGCAAACCATTGCTTCCAGAGCCGCCAGTGAAAAACTTTCCGAATACGTGGGCAGAGCAAAAACGTCAGCGTCTACAATAGCTTCGAGTTTATCGGTACCCGTCAGCATGCCGGTCAGAATGATTTGCTGGCTCAGTTGATGTTTTTGAATAAAATCAGTAACGTAGGACAGGTAGCCATCATCCGGACCCGTAATGCACAAACGGGCTTCGGGATAGGTTTTAAGCAGATTTTGGAAGGCCGGTAGTAGTAGATTCAGTCCCTTCTTGACATTGATGCGGCTCAGGAAAAGAATCAGCGGTACCTGCTCGGCAATACCGAATTTCTTCCGAAAAATACCTTTTGCCGGTAATTGATCATAATCAGAAAGAAGCATCCCGTTGTTAATCATCACCACATGCGGGTGCGTGTGCCCGAGGTAACGCTTCAAATCTTCCTCTTCATCGGGATTGTGTACCTGAATCAGATCGCACTGAGCCACGTATTTTCGCTGAAAAAGAGCGGAAATGAGCTGTTTCTTCCAGCCCGATTTTTGCATCGCCCAGCGGTCAAGCGTACCGTGGACGGTGAATACTTTCTTCGCTTTCGACCGTACCCAGAAAGGCACCCAACCCGCAAAGTGAAAGGGGCCGTGGATGTGAACAATGTCGTATTCGTGGGCATGTTGCCGGTAGTAGCGGTACAATTCAGGCGAAAACTCGGGAATAAACCGGGCCAGCCAATGCCGTTTGGTTGTAACGACTTTCGCTCCTTCGGGAATGATATAGAGCCGTTCTCCTTCCGACAAGGGCGTAAGAATGGTGACTTCGGCTCCCAACTGAATCTGTACGTTGGTATGATCATAAATCACCTTCGCCGGTCCACCAATTTCCCAGGAATACCCACACAGATTTAATATTTTCATGAATTCGCTGCTGATAAAATTCGTTGGTAACCCTGCCAGATTTCCTTGGCTACCCGCGTGATGTTAAACGGTGCAATCAGTTGCAGGGAGTGTTGACCCATGCGGGTCCGGTCGGCATCGTTTTGCTGAACGAAAGACTGCATCAGAGAGGCTAGTTCGCGTTCGTTGCGGGGGTCAAACGTATAACCGTTTTTCCCTTCCTGCACCAGATCATTCACACAACCGCATTGGGACGAAACCAGAACGGGAAGCCCGCAAACCATTGCTTCGTTCACAACCAGTCCCCAGGGTTCAAAGTAACTGGGTAAAATCAAGGCATCCGCTAAAGCCAGGTACGCTGGAATCCGGTCCCACGGTTGTCCACCCATCCAACGAACGCCCGCCTGATTTTCTACCTGAGATCTCAAGGGGCCGTCGCCTACGATGAGCAATTCCCACTCGTGAGCCTGCGGTTCATTCGCCTTCAGCCAAGCAAAGGCCTTCAGCAAGGTGGGAAGATTTTTCTCATCGGCCAACCGGCCTACGAAAACAAACTGATGCGGGGCCAGTCCCTGTGTTTGACGTAAGTCTTCCCGCTGGGCGTAGGCCTGCGTATAAACCGATTGAATCACCGCCTCGTTTACTACGGCCGCGTGTTGCGTTAGCAGTTGCCGGGGCTGAGCTCCCAGACGCAATACGTACTGAGCGGAGGAAGAGCCAAAATTGATGAAGCCGTCGAACTGACGAATAATGTACTCTTTGATTCGTTCTTTGACACCCGCACGGGCTCCATCTTTTTCACTAGATTCATTGCTCAAGACTAGGGCAATCCCGCGTAGTCGGCAGTACATCATGACAACCCAGTACGCAGGGTCGTAATAGCCGGATAAGTTGACCACATCAGGTTTGAAACGGCGAATGGCCCGTACTAACCCCTGCACTTTTTTAGCCAGGGTTAGCGTATGCAAGGGACCTTCGTGGAGCAATTCGTAGGGGTAGTCATGGGTAATGGCACCGGCTTTACCCAACTGCTGGTATTTGCTTTCCGACTCGGCCAGTTGCACGACCAGAAACGCCGATTGGGACGGGCACTGACGAGCCAATTCTGAAAACAAAGCTGCCTTGTAATGAGACCACAAAATGTTATGAACTACAAGTACTCGCATACGTTAAGCAACAGGAGCCAGTTTCTGGGCTTTGGGTACGGGCTTCGCGTCCGCGACATCTTTTTCAAAGTTCATGAAGCGGGCCATTAATAAGAATGGATAAATGAAAGTAGTATCATTCGGTTGTCCCTGTGAGAATACCGAAACCGTAATGGGAATGAATACAAAGCCTAAGAAAGTCGAAAAAGGACTGATAACCGATCGTATACTTTTGTAACACTCCTTGACAATTTCGATGACAGATTTACCGAAGAAATAAATACCGGCGAGTCCGTAATTGTACATCGATTCAAGAATGGGGAAGTCCATATAAATAGCCCGGTATCCATTGCCCAGAATTAATGAAAGCGGATTATAGAATAACGTATTCTTGAATGTATTAAACGAAATAACCCGTTGTAAAGCGGAATAATCGGCTACTTCATCCGCATCCGCACCCTGCACACTGGTTTCAAAAACGTCCAGGAATTTCTGGAAAAACGTTTCCGATATCCCAATCAGCAGGTTTATAAAATCCATCCGGCTGATTTTGTAAATGACGTAATAAACGACAACCAGCAGGATGATCAGGTTGCCGGGTTTAAAGACAGTACTGGCAATTCGCTTTAAATTACTGAGCTTGAAGTGAAAAAAAAGCAGTACGCCCAGCGACAATAGAACGGAGAGTAGCGTAGAACGACTTTGCGTCAAGATTACCGTTACCAGCGAAGCGAAAAAGTTAACCAGAGCCAGTAATTTGTAAAGAATATTCTCTTTCGTAAGGAATAATAAGATGGCCGAGCCAATAACGCCAAAGAACCCATTACGGGCAAACACGTGCGGATTGCCGCCGTATTCATCATCAAAATAAATGGAAGCCCGGGCTCCCACAACGTAAAAGGGGTTGGTAAGCAGGGAATAAAAGAGCCCTAGGTTTCCCAGAAATATAAATAAAATAAAGACGGGCAAGGCGTGATCTTTTACTTCATCCGGCGTACTAATGAGCAGGAAACAAAAAGCAAAAGACATCGCGTAGTTAATCAGCTCGCGGGAGAGCGAACTACCACCCGGGTTGATGATAAACAGATAAAAAATACAAAGACCAATCCAGCCCAGAACGGGTACCGCAATCTTTTGATTAAGACTATAATACTTTCTGAAAAGGGTCTTGGGAATCATCAGCAACAGGCCCAACGCCAGACAGATGGCCGTAAAAACGGACGACTGGGGAGCTAATTTGAGTCCATCCCGTAGGAAGAAAATGATGGGATAGCCCATGGAGAATAAGGCAATCCCCAAAGCCATCCTCTTGTATTGGAAACCTTCAAACAGGCTTTTAAACATTGCTTCTTACGCTTTAGGGGTAAACCGGAGTCTATAAAAGAAATAGCCTAAATCACCACTGGTCAGAAATAAAAAGAATTTACGGAATCGGATGACTTTTTGTAGCATACGCTCGGGAAACGAAGGCCGTATCGTCTGGGAATATTTATGTTTGATTTGCTCGTGTTCGGATAAGCCAACCGTAAAAATGGTTGAACTTTTAGCTAATTCATGTTGACGAAAACAGCCCCAGAAATCATTAACCAAACGGAATTTAATTTCCGAATGCGTACCCCAGCGGGTACAAATTTCGTAATCAAAAGCAAAGCGGTAATTTTCGTCAAAGTAGCCGTACTTCGTTAATAAGTCCCGCTTGAAAATCATGCACTGGTTAAAGACCTGCATCCCCTCGTACACCTGAGCCTGCATCCAGAAGGGAATCTGCTTTTTGTGTTCAAAAACCCGGTCTTCGCCATCAATCATCAACAGATGACCGTAGAATACTGAATCTTCGGGATGATTTCGGATCGCTTTGGCTACGTTCAATAACGCATTGGGAGCAAAAACGTCATCGGAATTCTGGAAAGTAACCCAATCGCCGGTTGCTTTTTTAAAGCCGGCGTTAATGGCTGCGGTTTGTCCGCCATCCTTTGCACTAACCCAATGGGCAATGTACTTTTCGTATTTCTTGATTACTGCAACACTGCCATCCGTGGAACCACCATCCATGATGATGAATTCCAGATTGGGATAGTTCTGATTGAGTATACTTAAAATGGTTTTTTCCAGGAACTCCGCCTGATTATACGAAGGCGTAATGACACTTATTTTCGGATAATTCTGATCTTTATTCAGGAGAACCTGCTCATCAAAGGAAGCTTTGCTGACAAATTCTTTTATAGCATTCTCTTTAAAAAATCCCATATACTCGGTTGATCATAAGGTTAAATCGTATACCCTTCCTGCTGAAAAAACGGCCGCCAGAAGTTGAGATCGTATTTCTCCCAGGCATGGCAGCCAAAGGGTAACTGTGATTGAGTTAATTCGTACCCGTAGTCCGGAAATTGCTCGAAAGCAAAGGAGATGGCCTGTCGGGGTGTGGGTAAATGCATGAGTGGTCTGAAAACAACCAGGCGAGTCGAATGCAGCGAAAAAAGCATGTCTTCATTGCCGGGCCACTGACCGTACAGACGTTGGTACGCCTTGATTAATTGTATCGAAGCCTGCACCTTCCGTAAGGAAAGCCCTCCGTTCAACAAGGGCTTCTTGAGGTCCGTCAGCGAACGCGGAGCAGCATGCGGTGCCAGCAAGGGAGCTCCTACGTAATCGTAACCTTTCTGACACCAGCTGGCCAGTTCATCACTGAATACGAAGGCATCGAGCTGATAGATGAGTATGTATTCGTAGGCGGCGAAAGCCTGATAAAAATCCGTTTGGGTCAATAGTAAATTATAAGCGTCAATTCCTTTGAAATAAGCGTCCGCAAACGACACAAAATGAAAGTCCGAATACCACTCGTTCAGGTACGTCAAATCCAGCGATTCGGGCTTTACAATAACGATGGGATACTGACTTAATTTCCTCAGGCATTGTTGTAAAGCTATTTTTTCGTATGCGTTCAGGTCAGAACGATACATGGGAATAACAACGGCTACCGATGCGGACATACCTACCAATTAGATTACTCAAACAGGTCGCCTAAAAAGGGCAACCACCAATCTTTACTACTGTACCGATACCGGCCCTGAATACACTCGCCAAGCACCCTAGGCAGGCGTTTCAGCCGCGACTGGGGCAGGGTAGCCCGTACCTTAAAATGTTTTTGCCGTTCAATCAGCTGAGCCAGCTTTTCGCGGGGGATGTCGTTTCGGGCCTGTAGCAAGCCATACAGCGTCTGATAGTTGGCTGCTTTTTCCCGGAGTGGAGCCAGTTTAAGGGTACGGTCTCTTGAAAAACGGCTTTTCAAGGTGACTTTCTTCTTCTTTTGCCCGAAGCCAACCTGTTGGGTGGAATGTTTTCGGTAGAAGAGCAGCTCGTCGGCAATGAAGCCGATTTTATCCTGTAGCGACAGCACCAGAGCGATCCAGGCATCGTGGATTAATTCCTTGTACGCCACCGGGAACGGTGAAACCCGGGCCAGGATGGAACGGCGAATCGCTAGGGTCGCTCCGGTCACCACATAACCTCCAAACAAAATATCATAAGCCTGACCCGTGGACCAGCGTTGCTGAGCGTCGGCATCAAATTCAATCTCAGCCCAGATGGTTCTATCGACGGGCTGTGAATCATCGTCGATAATCTGGGCATTCGTAAATACGGCGTCCATTTCCGGATGCTGCTCCAGATACGCTACCTGCCGGGCTACTTTGGTTTCGTGCCAAAGGTCATCCTGATCACAACAGAAAATGACGTCGCCCGTGCATAAATTCATACACTTTTCGAAATTCTTCGTTGACCCTAAATTACAGGGATTAACGTGAATATGTACGGGAAAAGAAACGGTAGCCGCAAAGGTTTCCAGCAGTTGAATAGTAGTATCCTGCGACCGATCATCGCACACTACCAGTTCATGAATGGGAAGTGTCTGACGCCGGATACTTTCCAATTGTTCGGGTAAATACCGGGAACCATTGTAAGTACACATCGCCACTGAAACTTTCATACAGACAAATAAGGGCCTTTACAGGAATTCGGTATACAGATACATCCTTCCCAGGGGTTGAACTCAAAGAAAAAGTATTCAAAGTTAGCCGTTTCTTGGGGAACTACGAAGGAGTACTCCAGGAACTTACTGCGGCTGCGATTGACGGAACATGAAATCGGGTTGGTAGGTATTAATGGTTTTGATCCATTTCTGTACCCAGGCCGCCCAGTGTTGGCGTTGCAGACTGACGGGTTCCGGCGGGTCGGGAAGACCGAAGGCCGGTTGCCGGGACTGCGTTTGCGTATATACGGGTTGCCTGGTCACCAGGGTTTTATATCGCTTACTGGCTTCCTTGAAATAAACAGGCATGGGTCGGTTGGTTAGATAAGACGCATAATGACCGCTTGGGTAGGAAAGTCCCCCGTGGTGTAAGGTAACCGGTTCAGCAATCGTACGCTCAAACGCGTTACCGGCGTGAATACCGTAGGCCGCGTTTCGTAAGGGAAGCACCCCTTCAAACAGGGCCGGAGCCATGTCCAGCCAGAGTTGGTCGGAACCCTGACCTTCGCACAAACGATAACCGCCCCGGGTTTCCAGATTCTGGCACCACCACGCCAGAAACGAATCCGTTATCGCATCCGGACGAATGGCCCAGATGCCGGAAAAATACGTTCCGTAGTTCAGAAAATATTTACTATCCGGAAATTGCGTATCCGGATGGGGCTGGAGCCATTGCGAAAACAGCACGGCTGGTCGTTGCTCAAGAGCTATGACTAGTTCGGTCAGCGGGCGGAGTACCTGCGTTTCGGGTTCCAGAAAAATCAGGGCATCCTGGTGTAAGAGATGTCGTCCCAGCCAGACCCGACTGATATGCAGAAATTCGGTTTTCGTATAGCGTTGAGCCAGGGGTAATAAACCGGGAATATCTCCGACCTGAATCATCCGTACATTGGCCGGAGCCGCTACGTCGAAGGGCTGGTCCATCCATCCCACCCACAATAGAGAATCGGGATGATGCTGGGCCAGTTGATCGGCTAAGAGAAAGACCTGGGCTAGCTGCCGACTCCAGCACGCGGTAAAAAAATGAACAGACATACGTTTAGACAATCCGTTTGGTAAAGAGTTCCGTCATGCGGCGACCCGCCAGGTATTCCTGAATGGGCTGCCAGACCTCTTCAAAGGAGAGGGATGACGCCGGACCTTTCCGCTTCCAGATCACCCGGGCGTTGGTACCTTCTCCGTAACCTCCCGTGTACAAATTGAAATCTTCAAAATGGCCTAATTGGCCAATGAGCAGAAACCCGTACGTTCCTACCGCATTCGCCAGGTGAGCCGGGCCACTATCAACGCCCACAAAAAAACTAGCCCGACGAATCACTTCGGCCGTTTCCAGGATACTCAGCTGGCCGCATAAATCGCGGAATTCGGGCGAGGAACTTTGAATTTGTCCCTTTAGCCCTACTTCCACAACGGGGCCAAAATCCTCCAGCACGCGAGCCGTTAACTGATTCCAGTGTTGGGGTTGCCAGTCTTTGACGGGCTGATGGGAGAACGTATGGAAAACAGCGAAACGGGTCGGAAGTTTGAGCGAGTCGATTTTCGTCCGTACCGTATCGGGAATGTACAGGCGAGGAGCTTCTGTACGGTCTGGTAGTGGCAATCCACCCGCCGCCGCAAACACTTCGGCCAGTCGGCCAAAATGCAGGTAATTGTGAATGGTTAGATTTTGCTGATCTGCGTGGGTATTGACCAGTCGTCTGTTGAGGGGAAAATACACCCGGTTTGATAAGTGCAGATTGTACAGTTGATCAAAGGGATTTTTCTCCAGCAACAGGCAGGAAAATAACACGTTTGGTTCTTCAATGCGATACGTAATGGCGGGATTATATTCAACCAGCTCCCGGAATGATTTCTTGACAATCCAGAAAATCTGGGCATCCGGATGCCGCTCCCGAATGGTACGTGCCAGCGGCTCACAGGCCACAATGTCGCCCAGGTGCTCGGCCATGAGTACACCAATGGTGGGTTTACCACTGGTGATTTTTACCCACTTAATCCAAACGCAGGCTTTCCAGAATTGAAGATACGTCCGCAGGATCTCGGAGTATTTTCGGTATCGATGTTGCCAGAGGGCAATGAATTTTTCCATACAAGCGAATCGCGTAGCCGCAGTACTTAGGCCTGCGGGTTTAACCAGTGAGCGACTTTTTCAAAAGGCATCCGCAGGGCTTTTCGAACCCGTAGTAATCGAATGAGTTTCTTGGGACGCACGTATACGCAGGGAAAAAGCCGGTAGTACGCGTTAAAATTCGCATTCATCCGTTCCGCGTAGTAATCGAATAAGGGCCGTACGTCGGGTCGATCTTCGAAGGTAAACCGATTCTGGTACCGCGAAATGGAATCGGGCGAAGTGGGCGAATAGCCAGAAAAATGAAAAAACTGTAAGGGCCAGGTATCGTTGATGAGCCATTGTCCATCGCGATACGTGAACTGCCTTTCGTGGAGATTCCAGTACGCTACGTTATGACCGGGATGCCGACTAATATACACGCCATCGAAATAGTGAGGTACATAATTAATCCACTTCTGATCGGTAAACAGCCCATTACAAATGTCATTATAGGCCTGATACGCCAGCTTTTCCGCCCACCAGTTAATAAATTGCTGCGTTTGATCGGTTTTCCGCAAAGCAATAAAACCCAGATTGAACGTACCCGTATTGAGCAGATCGCACTCGTTAGGCATACACGTGTCCGGAAACGGACTAAGGGTATGCGGCGTCAGTACAAACTGATGCTCCTGCAAGCGGTCGAGTAAGTACGTTAAGCGGGTAAAAACAATAATGTCCGGATCGAAGTAAATAAAATTCTGATAATCAGGATACTGTTTGTAGAAATGCTGAAAGAACAGGGGCTTTACCGCCGTATTCAGCTCCGTAATATCGTAATTCTTCTCCATCCACTCCCGGTTTGGAATGTGGATGCGATGGAGTTCCAGTAATTCAAAGGAAGGAATTTTGTCCGATTCGAAAGCTACTCCTTCGAGTCGGTCTACCAAACCAATGACGTAATGAATGTCGGGATTGGTAACCGCCAGCGATTCGCCCAGTGTACGAGCCTGGGCTAGGTAATTGATCGAACAAATGGTAAAAGCAAGCGTTTTCAAGGGGTTGAAGCGTTAAGGGGCTCTTCCGCTTTGAGCGATGTAAAATCTAATTTTTATTAAAACGGCCAACCAGGCAGTCGTGTTTCTAACCGGCGGATTTCACCCGAACGTCTCAGGAATACGTTGCCCGCGTAGGCTTCGAGCCACGGGTTTCAGCCAGACTCTTTTCCAGCAGTTGCACAAACACCTGCATGGCATGGTCGTCCTGATGGCGGGTAAACACTTTTTCCCGAGCCTTGTTCCCCATGGCTTCCCGTAAGGCAGGGTCGCCGAGTAATTGGGTGATTTGCTGACTCATCATCTGGGTATCCAGGTAGTCGGCTACAAAGCCCGCATCGCTTTCCACGAAATCCGGAGCTCCACCCGACTGAGCAAAGCAAACGATGGGTTTGGCCAATAGGGCGGCTTCCAGTACCACCAGCGGATACGGTTCTTCCCGGGACGTCAGCACGAATACATCGAAGGTAGCCATGAAGTCGAAGGGCCGGTCGGAATGCGGAATCAGATGGACCCGATCGCTGAGTCCCAGCCGACGCAGATCTTCCGTAATCATGTGATACTCGACCTGATGCTCATGGCCGCCTACCCACACAAAATGCGTATTGGGCGTCGATTGCCGGGCGAGTTGCACGAAAACATCAATTCCCTTACGCCAGTCAAAGGTACCTACAGCTCCTACCAGCAGAGCCTGTTCCGGTAAATCCAGCAGTTGCCGGATTTGCTGGGTAGCTTCTGCGGAAGGCTGCAAATCCCAGGCTCCATCGGGCAGGAGCGAGGGCAGTACCGCAATGGACTCGGGTGAAATACCGAAACGTTCGATATACACCAGACGTTGAGCCTGCGAACAAGCCCAGTATTGACTAGTATGCCGAAGGGTCTGATTAAAACTTGAAGGGTCCGTATACATCGAAATACCCATGGGCATTTCGTGGGCGTAAGTCACGATGGGGCAGGATACCAGCGGGCGTAGCAGATTCAGTAGGTCGCCATTGGTAATGGTGTTCGAGACAATCAGGTCGAAACCTTCATTCTGAATATCCTGAAGAACCTGATCGTGAAAGGTTTTACGGTTCAATAAACGCGAAACCTTACTCCGCTGCTGGGTATCGCGGTGATACCAGTGGTAGACGGGAGCTACTCTTTCAAAATCACGGATGAGTGTACCGCCGTGTTTGAGTAAAACTTTAAACTGATACTCAGGAAGTTGTTTAAGCTTCTTCAGAAAACGAAGCAACAGAATCTGTGCACCTGCCCGGTTGGCGTCGTGACTGATGAACAGAATTTTCTTCATAAGGGGATTAAGGGTTTATTGCTCAAACAAGGGGGCAAAAATACGACTCTTTCTCAGAAAGAAAGCCTTTTTCGTCGATCAAAGCTGTCGCATGATGGTTTCCCAGCGGGAAATAATCACGGAAACATCAAATTGTTGGGCTCGATTTTTCGCTTTTTCAGCGTTGAAAATCAACTCTTTATTCATTACTTTCTGTAGGACAGTAACTACATCCCGTACATTCCAGGAATCGACAACTTCGCCCATTTCTTCCTGTACAAACTCAGCCACACCCCCTGAATTAAACGCGACGATGGGTTTTGCCAGAGCTGCCGCTTCAATCATTACCAAGGGAAACGGGTCCTCTCGGGAAGTCAGCAGAAAGCCGTTGGCGAGGGATAGATAGTGATAATAATCCTCCCGTTGCACGCCCAGTACATCAACTCGGACGCCCGAATTATGTTTTAATTTTTCCTGTGTATACGTTACGAATCCGTCATCAATAACCTGTCCCAACCAAATGATACGAGCAGGAGAGCCCTTTAACTGCTCCGCGAAATCGGGTAGGAGATCAAACCCCTTGCGGTACGTGCTTTGTCCGGACATTACCCATACGAACTCATGGGGCTGAATACCCAGTGATTGGCGAAGTTGCTGTACGCGGTCCGGCTGAATCTGAATGCGAGAATGATCGATGAGGGAATGGCAGAGTTCGATTCGCTGTCCACCAGCCTCGCGAATACGTTGGCAAACGATTTCCGAACAGCCAATGATGCGATCGCTTTCGGTAATTAATCGCCGGAATGCCTCTCCCTTCAAAGCCATGTATTCAAGGGGTAGTTCGTGAAAATGCGTCACTACCCGCACACCCAGCTCCTGAGCCAGCGGTAATAAGAAGGCCGGTACTAAGGTGTTCAGATACCAGATATCGGCTTTAAACTGTTTCTGTACGTTTCGCAGGTACCGGAAAATCGGGTTTTCGCCGAATTTATTTTGTAATTTCTGAACGACTGAAAAGTGGTGCGGAGCCGTAAACGTAGGAACATCCGGGGGAAGGTCATTCAGTAATTCACCGGGCTGCAGCGTACACAAGCCCAACTGAAAAAGATCCCGATTGAATCGATTCAGCAAATACCCCATCATCATTTCTGATCCGGTTCGACCTGCGTAGGGAGTGATAATCAGTATTTTACGAGTAGGCATAAGTGTACAGACTCAGGCAATGTTTTCTTCCGGTTTTATTTTGTAAAAACCCGGACGGTTGAATACCGTCGGCCAAAAATATCGTAATAACATTTGAAATCGCCGGGCAAAGCGACGTTGATTTTCCATTTCACTGCCCAAGGGTCGCCGATTCTTCAGATTCACAAAGGCTTTCCAGCCCGTAAAAATCGGAATCAATACCGCATAATTCAGCATGACGACCAGGTACGCCCCCACGCCGTATTGCTTGCGTAACCAGAGCAGATTTGAGACCTGCATCTGTACATTGAACCGATTGACGTAGGAAACATCCGTCCGGCGGAAGGGGGAGTCACTGGTAAGATGCAGGAAACCTAAATCTTTATAGTACAACAGCTTCCCAACTTTACCAAGCCGGTACGACCATTCCACATCTTCGCCGTACATAAAGAAACTCTCATCCAGAGCACCGACTTTTTGTACGGCTTCCCGACGTACCACCAGAAAGGCTCCTACGAGCCAGTCGTGCTGGCGGGGATCGGTATACACCGTAGCGGGTAACATGCGTTCAACCCAGGCCTGTAAGCGGATGGGAACGATGTAGAAAATGCGACGAAACTCGGCAAAACTCTCAAAATAGGGTTGAGGGCTGCCATTCCCGTACAGTTGCATGGGAGCTGACGCAGCAACGTCCGGTTCAGCATCCATGCGTTCCACGCACACATCAATGGCGTCCATGTTTTGCAGCGTATCGGCATTCAGCAGCAGATAGTACCGACCCTGAGCTGCCTGAATGGCCCGGTTGTTGGCCCGGGCAAAGCCCGCATTGTAGCCCATATCGATCCACTGAATATCGGGGTGTTGCTCCAGTACCTGGACTTTACTCTGATCCTGTGAATCGTTATCCACCACAATCACTTCGTAACTGACCCGTCTGGTCCAGTCTTTAACGGATTGAATGGCGGCAATCGTCAGATCCGCACACTTATAATTAATAATCAGAATGGAAACATCAACCATACAAAAGGGCCGTTTCAAATCCGGCTTTTGAGACACGATCACTCCAGTACGTACGCTTTTAACAGCTCATCCACTTGTTCTTTGGTGTTGAACATCAGTACATCTACGATACTCAACCAGGGGACAAAGTCGTCCGCCCAACTGGGGATATTCTACCGTTTCGGAACGAATGAAATTTAACCGGATCTGGTGTTCGGCAAACCGCTCGTGGCTGTACAGTTCTTTCCCACCAATGGGATTGATGTAATGATCCGCTTTTTCCTGCAAGCAGATGTCAAGAATGCGTTCCTGAGCCTTTAAATCCTGGTTCTCGTAAATCGTCGAACTGGGTACCAGCTTCGTCGTAATGCCCAGATACGTATTGATTTGTACCAGACTATTAAAGATATAGGTACTGATGTTTTCCTCCGGGAATTGTAAAATTTCCTCCAATACTGGATACACCGTCGCGTACTGCGGGGCTTTCCGGTACGTTTGCTGAATGGTCTTTAGCAATTTATCCCGCCATTTCTGCTGTGTATCGATGGAAATTTCCCGAATCAGTTTGTTCTGACTGGCATCTTTCAGTGGAATCGTAAACAGTTGGGCTTTGCCGTTATTGAGCAGGTTATTCCGATTGATCCAACCCCGGTTAATGAAGGCGACATCATCGTAAAGGACAAACGTATCCACCGCTTTCATTAGCTGAAAATAGCCAATGTACGGAAACAGATAGGGTTGCATGATGGCTAAAGTCATATCGGCTGGGTTCAAGGTAAAAGAAGGTTGATTGCTCTCTACGAATGAGAGAATGTACGAAGGATACTGAAGCGGGAAAGAGCAGAGCGTTCAATGTCTGCTCCTTCCCGGCTGTTTATTTCAATTTCCGGAGCCAGTAATCTTCCGCCGGAACGATCATCTTCGCTCGGGTAGCGGCTGTTGTATCCGTTCCGAGCCGGATGTCGCCGGGCTGGGGTTTGATCACGCTGGCCGCAAAAAACAGATATTCCGCTTCTTTGGGAATGGGCTGCAATCCACGTTCAAAAGGATTGATGGGAATGAGTTTCCGCGTCAGGTCTTTGCCGAACAGAGGATATTCGTAATCGTCGTTGATGTCCGCCAGAGCAACGGTCGCATGTTCAGGCACGATTCGATCAAAATTCTTGTACGCTGGTGTAATATCCTCACGGGCGTAAGACATACGTTCAATCCGACCTTCGTTAAACGCCGAAGGATGGCCGTTGTGAGCTACTGGCAGGCAACGTTCGTTCCACCATACGGCAAAAAATGCGGAAGCACAGGCGAGAGCAACAATGAATAAAATATAACTTTTCAGGACGAGTTCCCGCGAACCTAGTAAGGAATGCCGTTTGGTAAACAGGACCGTCAGGAAAGGAATCACGTAAATGCTTGTACTGATGAAGTACCGACCTTTGAACGGATCGTAGGGAGCCGAGTATGACAACGCAGCCGCGTGCAACAAAGCCGCTCCGGCCAGGAAAAGCAAGGGTTTGGAGCGAATAACCCCAAACAGCACCAGAAATACTAGCGGCCACAACAAAGCAAAACCCATGATGCCCCAGTAGGGTAGGCCATTCATGAAAATGTAATCCCGGTTGTAGCTGAACGGTCGGATCGTAAAATCCGTCTCTTCCCGAAGGCGTGCGTGTACCTTTCCTTCCAGCCATACAAACGGAGCTTTAAACCATTGATTAGGCCCTTCAATCACGCCGGGCAGGTTGGTAAGACCGTCCAGGTTCATGAAATCAAAACCGTAACGCAGGAAATTCCGGGTGCCTTGTTCGTAAAGATTTGGGCTAAAGATACCACCGGCTCGTTCCACCGATTGGTGACGCGTAGCCGTTGGGGGTCCAATGGGGTGGTTGTACCGCTGAAGGTTAGACAGATAACCCGTAGGCAACGTAAACAGCAACACGCCGATAACCGCCGAGGTAAAGAAGTGCTTCAGCTGACCCAGGGAATATTTGACATTGGGCACACCGAATACAAAAACGTACAACGCCACCATGAATAACGAGGGGAATTGCAGAACCAGCGTGATCTTGTGACCCAGGCCAATACCAAAAATGAGTCCGGCCAGGTACAGATACCGGCGGCGGTGCGTCTGGTGGTAGGCAAACAGGAAGTACACCAGACAACTAACGTAACCCATCAGCACGATGTCGGTATCGGTCGTTGTAGACTGCAGGAGTACGTTCGGTAGCAAACCCATCGCCAGGGCACTGAATACACTGGCTGTGGTATTTCGGCTGATGGATTGAGCAATGCCGTAAGCCGCCAGTACGGAGATCCAGTAGCTGAGGTAATTGATGAGCTTGAAAGCATTCTCGATTTTTCCCGTAATCAGGTAGCTGTAAATCTGAATGCCGCAAACGCTACGGGGATAGGTGTCAATATTCCAGTTGGTACCGTAGAACGGAGCCATCGTACCCCGCTGAATGAAGTACATGACACGTACCAAATGGCCCGTCATACTGTCCCATTCATTCGGAACGGTGAACAGCACCAGCAGTAAACTAATCAGAGACACCGTAGCCAGTGTCGTGATCATTAAGCCGAAAACCACTTTCAGGTACAGCGACAGCTCTTTATACCAGATCCAGGTCTTTTGAAGCGTACTGCCCAGAAGACTGATCACAGAAAAATCCTCGTACTCCCGAATGAATACTTTCGAGAATAAGAGGTAAAAAATGAAAGGCGGAATGAATACAAAGCCCGCCCAGAAGCGTACATCCGCCGTTTTATGCAAAAACGATAAAATGAACCCGGAGACAATGATACTACCGGCAAAGACCGTAAATGCCGTGATGATTACATCTACTAAAGACTTTCGTGAGACCTGGGCGGCTACCCGGAAGCAGAAGCCCACGAACATCAGAAAGAGTAGGCGGTACAACCAATCCCACATGTTTGGTACTATTACAGGTTTTCGTTGATGATCGAAATAATTCGTTCGACGTCGTGATCCGGCAGATCCGGATACAGCGGCAGACTCAGGGCACGCACCGCCATATACTCCGAAACCGGGCATGACTGATGAGCGTGCAAAAAGCTCAACGTGTTTAAGGAAGGATAAAAATACCGACGAACGAAGATGTTCTGAGCGGCTAAGGCATCGCGTACCTTCAGCAAATCAGCTTCCGTTTCGAAGAAAACGGGATAGTACGCGTGATTCCACTCCACATCTGCCGGTATGGCAGGTTTTGTAAGCCTGTCCCAGTTCAGGTGCTGATCGTAGCTTTCCGTAACCCGACGGCGGCCTGCAATGATTTCATCCACCCGGGGCAGGTTACACAAACCCATCGCGGCATGAAACTCCGAGTTCTTGGCGTTAATGCCAATGTCGAAATAGTCATCCCCTACATGACCGAAGCTACGGTAGAGTTTTAACTGCTCGGAGAGTTCAGCATTAGGCGTTGTAATCATGCCACCTTCCACCGTATGGAATACTTTCGTCGCGTGAAACTACAGGTCGAAACGTCGCCGTAACTCAGCAATGATTTGCCTTTGTACTGAACGCCGAAGGTATGGGCAGCATCGTAAATGACGTACAGGCCGTGTTGCTTGGCAATGGCTTCGATTCGTTCAATCTGGCAGGGAATTCCGTACACGTGCGTAGCCAGGATAGCCTGCGTTTTTGGTGTAATCAGGGCCTCAATGCAGTCCGGATCGATGCAGAGATCTTCTTTTCGGATGTCCGCGAAAATGGGCGTGGCATTTTCCCAGGCAATGGCGTGGGAGGTCGCACAGTAGGAAAAAGGCGTTGTAATCACTTCGCCCGTAATCCGGAGGGCCTTCAAAGCCATTTGCAGCACAATGGTACCATTGGAGCTGAAATGCAGGTGCTCAAGACCGAGGTATTGTCGCAATTTTTGTTCTAATTCCAGAACGAGCGGCCCCTGGTTGGTCAAATGATAGCGTTCCCAGATGCCGTTTAAGTACGCGATATATTCTTCTTGAGGAGGAAGGTAAGACTTGGTTACAAATATTTTCTCGCTCATACATTAACCTCCTCTGCCTGTTCGATAGTGAAGGGGAAATAGGGACGAACGGAACCCGGCCATTTACCGTACCAGGCCACTTCGCCGCGATAATCGTCAATTTCAAAAAGAATGGATTCCTGTAAGTGATAGAGTACCGTCGCGGCATCTTTCACAATCATCATCGTAATGGTATAGGTACCATCGTTGAGGAAGTTGCCGGGCAGTTCTACTTCACCCGTAATCAATCCGGGATTGGCATCGAGTTGGGGAGAGGCCAGATTAAAAATGGTTTCACCCGTCATCGAATTGAAGTGCATACTCAGGTTGAGTTTGGCATTCTTAACGAAATTCCAGAACTCGAACCGAACTCGAATCGGCGTACGTACGTCAATGCGGGTCTGAGTACCGGCGAGCGTAGGCATCAGTTCAATCTTCTTGATCCGTACCTGATCATTACCGGGAGCTGATTCGGGCGTAGTCCATTCCCGTACCAGACTGGTCTGGTTGATCTTGGACATGTAATCGGTAATGATCTGCCCCGTTTCACCGACGGCCACCATTTGGCCGCGGTTCATGAATACGGCTTTATTACACAGACTTTGTACGGCCGTGAGGTTATGACTTACGAACAAAATCGTCCGGCCGCTGTCTGATACATCCTTCATTTTGCCGAGACACTTCCGCTGGAATTCAGCATCACCTACGGCGAGTACTTCATCGATGATCAGAATTTCGGGTTCGAGGTGAGCGGCAATCGCAAAACCCAGCCGCACAAACATCCCCGAAGAGTAACGTTTCACGGGGGTGTCCAGAAATTTCTCGATACCGGCGAAGGCTACGATTTCATCAAAGTGCTGCTTGATCTCGGACTGCTTCATGCCAAGAATGGCACCGTTGAGAAAGATGTTCTCGCGACCCGTAAGCTCCTGATGAAAGCCCGTACCGACTTCCAGCAAGCTGGCGATACGGCCCCGAACCGTTACCCGGCCTTCGGTAGGCTCGGTAATCCGGCTGAGTACTTTCAGGAGGGTAGACTTACCAGCTCCGTTGTGACCAACGATTCCGATTCGGTCGCCCTGAGCTACGTCGAAACTTACATTTTTAAGAGCCCAGAATTCTTCTTTAACGGAAGTTTCCTGTGGCTTGGAACCGAAGAGCGATTGAAGGCTATTAACAACGGTTTCTTTCAACCCCGCCGGGCCACCATATTTTTTCTGGTGGTCGATGAAGTAGCGTTTACCTATATTTTCAACCTGGATGGCATTCATAACAGGGAAGGTTAACGGAGGGCTCCAGCCAACCTGTTGGTTGAGAAAAAGCTTTGAAGACTAAATATAGTCAACAAAACCGTTTTCGCGTTTACGGAAAAAAGCAACAGAACTAAGCACAACTACTAAAATGATAATCAGACTGGGGATAAAACTTTCCCAGTTGAACGGAGCAGTGCCCCCTAAAAGGGTCCAGCGAAAACCATCGATAATACCTACGATGGGATTCATATTGTAGAGCGGGTACCACCACTGATCGGCGTACTGCCGAATGTTCATGGAAGAGTACGCGACCGGACACGCGTAGAAGCCAAACTGGATAATGAAAGGCGTCAGTTGCGTAAAGTCACGGTACTTCACATTCATAACGGCCAGAAATAAACCGAAACCGAACGAAGCCAGGTACGCCATTCCTAAAAACAAAGGCAAAAAGATTAGTTGCCAGGAGGGCATAAAATCCTGCTTGAAATAGTACCAGAGGTACATGGGAATAATCAGGGCAAAGCCAACCAGGAAATCAACGAAGCCAACCATAACCGAACTGGTCGGTAGGATCAATCGGGGGAAGTAGACTTTCGAAACCAGGTTGGAGTTACTTAAAATACTGTGACTGACCTGCGAGAGTGAATTGGCAAAGAAGTTCCAGATCAGTACGCCCGCAAAAATAGCCAGCTTGGGCGGAACACCCGGTTCAAACTGCAAACCTGCTACTTTACCAAAGGCAAAAAAGAGGACTGCCGTCGTAAGTACGGGGCGAACGACACTCCAGACAATGCCCAGCACCGTCTGTTTGTAGCGAACGGTAATATCGCGTTTGGCAAGGATCCAGAATAATTCAGTAGATTTCCAAAACTCAGACCAGTAATTCTTCTGCGACCTGCCGTGTTCTATAATCGTTTCCTGGGTCATGAATTCTGCAATTTTTTCATCATGTTTTGATAGGTATGAATCAGGAACATGGCCGCCAACGACAGCACAATGCCCAGAGCAATCCCAATTTTAATGGCTTTTCCTTTAGGGTAGGGAGTAACCGGCAGCGGAAAAGTCGGCTCATCGATAATCATCACTAAGGGACTTTCCCGAATGAGCGAAGTACGCAAGGCGTCAATGTTCCGGATGGACTCCATGTATAAGCCCTGCAGATAAGTCGTATTCTGCGACAGACGCTGTTCGTTCACCCGACCCGAAGGCATAATCATGTATTGACTATAATCTTGAGATGAGGCTAATCTGCGTTCAGCTCCGGTTAGTTTCGTCAGTACCGAATCGCGACGGTGAACGTTCAAATCAAGCAGTTCCAGCGTTTTCTGACTTTGCGTTTCTTTGTAGAAATCAGTCATTCGGGCCAGCCAGGTTTCCACCATCAGCTTTGATAAGGTATCGGATTCAGTCTTGATGGATAACTCCATGAAGCTGGATTTCCGGTCTACGTTCTCAATCTGCAAATCCTGCGAGGCGTAATCACGGAACATATCCAGATAGGACATTTGAGCATTCGTGTACTCTTTGATGGGCTTATCCGGGAACTCGAATTTCTTACCCAGAAACTCTTCGTTTTTCGTACGACGCAGGGCTCCCGAGCGGTTTTTGTAAAAGTTAGCGAGCAGGTCCGTTTTGTTCCCAATCGTAACTTTCGTCAACATAACCCGGTTTCCAATTTTTTTGGAACGGAACAGCGAAACGAAGTTCGGTCCCGAGAACATATTCGCACTGGAGCCACCTCCCGACATACCGAGAGCACTCGCGAAGTTCGACAATTCTGAATTCCCTGAACCGCTTTCCAGGTTAAAAATCAGAGAGGCTTCGTACTGATCAGGTACTTCATTAACCTGGTCATAAATCCAGCCACCCAGACCGCCGAGCAGCACGCATATCAACAACAACCACCAATACTTAAGGATTGTTTTGAATACGGTATTGACATTATTAACCAGTTTCCGGGGGTCAAATGGGGGTGCCTGCTCTACGACAGCCACCTCTCCATTGGGCGTAAGTACGGGTTTATGAGATTCTTCTGTTGCCATAATGATTATGAAAGGCTGGAGTTACGATTATAACGTTCGGAGAATAGCGTAGATACCCAGGAGGCCTGACAGCGAGCCACCAATGGTACCAATCACACCCATCACCTGAGCGGCTGTAATGTCGGCCTGCGTCCGTACGGGTACGATGATGCGAGAACCAGGGCGTACTTCCGGATACGAATTGAAGAACAGGAATCGCTTCGTCTTCTTGGCATACCCATTCGCGTAGATTACGTACGTACGTTTCTTCACACTACGGGAAGTGAAACCACCGGCCCGTGAGATGTACTCACCAACGCCCACATTTTTCGTATAACGGGTGGTCGTAGGTAACTGTACTTCACCTTCAATTTTAATCGTTGGGTTAAACTTCGGAACCGTTAGTAAATCACCATCCTGAAGAATCAAGTCAATATCCGTATGCGGTTTTTCCAGGATTTTCTTCAGATCAATACCGATGGCTTCTTCTTTATTTTCGGCTACTACATCGGCTTGCAGAGCAGATTTCCGACCATCGTTACTGATGGTATTCAAGGTCTTCTGCTGCTGGTCAATTTCTGCTTTCGTAAGCTTGGTTCTACGAATCAGTGAAGCTCCTTCCACGTAGG
>NZ_NJAG01000108.1 GCF_002872335.1 Siphonobacter sp. BAB-5405
CAATCAAATCGTCGGCAATGGGAGCAATCTGAGCGTCGGCATCCCGATACGGTATGAAGTCGGGCGTACCCTTTGTGCGACCTACCACGATGAGTGTCGTGGCGTGTTGAGCCACCGTCGCTACGTGCGAGGTATCCAGTCCGATGGTTCGTAAATGATCAAGCAGCTGACGACCCAGTCCATCCTGACCCACTGCGGCCACCAGTCGCGTCGGAACCTGATAGGTATGCAGGAAGCGGCAGAAGTTTGCGGCACTGCCGCCCGGATGAAGGCTCAGGGAAGCCGCCTGACCCAAATGGTCTACGTATTCACAGCTAATGGCGTCTATGAGTAATTCCCCGATGACAAGGACGTAGGATGGCATGATGTAGTGGATTAGGTAAGCGAAAAGGAAAATCCGGACAAGCTCAATTCAGCGATTACGGCTCCGGCGGCACTCCAGGTACACAGGGGAACACCAATGGGATCTTTGCTTAAACCGTGCAGGTTTTCGTAAAAACCAGTTGATTCTGTACCAGAAGATTTCTGATTTGCCCGGTGAATGTAGGCGGTTACCTGCCGGGCCAGCTCTACTTCGTGAGAGGCCATCAAACCAGCTACGAGAAAGCCATTCCAGACGGGCCATAAACCTCCGTTATGAAATTCGTGGGGAAAATTCCTGAACCCATAAGCATGATTATGCCGGAGTTCTTCCATGAAAAAGGTATCCTCTTCAATAGCGGGGGAAAAGGAAGCCAGCAAGTCCTGCTGGTCCTGTAAAGATGCTCGGATGAAGTCAACCAGCGTCACCCGCTGCTCCGGCGTACCCAGCCCTAAAAGCAGAGCCAGAGCATTCGCCTGTAAATCGAATTGCGGATAGATCCGGGCGGGATTGAAGCCCAGCAACCAGTACGGTTTCTGTACCATAGGCATTTGGTGTACCAGGTTGGCGGCATACAGGCCGGAGGTTCGCTCACTATACCAGAAGTTGACTTGTAGAAGCGAGCGAATCTGCTGAGCCTTCCCGCGGTAGGCTTCATCCTGGTAATAAGCCGCCGCCAGTTCCAAAGCCCAGAGTCGCAGCAATTGGTCGTACAAAATGTAGCCGTGCTGCATGTATTCGTCGGCCCAGTCGCCACTTTGGGGGACGTAGATCAGCCCTTTCCCGTTAAATTCCCAGGCTTCCAGTACCGCCAGACACTTTTGTACCTGAGTGTGGTATTGGTCGGCTAATTCCAAATCGCCCGTATGAAGGGTATAAAACAGCAGCCCAATCACCGCCCAGGAAGGATTATCGGCCCGCCCAACGGTGCCGCCGTAGCTAACGGCGTGTGTGCCGGGAGTGACATTACTGGGCATAAACCCCACCGGATGCTGATGATCGAACAGGGTCTGAAGGGTCGCCTTCGCCGTTTGGATCAGGGCAGGGTTCTGACTGGCCAGGGCTGCCAGACTGGTGATAACACCATCGCGGGTCCAGACGCGTTTGTAGTTGTCGTGTTCGTGCACGGCAGCGGTAAATCCGACCGGAGTCGCCGCTCGCTGCAACAGATGCAGACTACGTTCGTAAGCGGAAGTATCTAGCATGAAAGAAGTCAGTTAGTGTGAAGCATACGCGGGTTCCGGCTGACGGGTACGGCCCATGCGTAGCGTGAGGGTCAGCACTGCCGCTATCGTAATCAATAGGCCCGCAAAGTAGATGGCATGCACCGGATTTGCCTGAAGTACATACCGATAGATGTAGCGAAAGGTCAGGGTTTCCAGCATCATTGGCAGTACAATGAACATGTTGAGGATACCCATATAAATACCCGTTTTTTCTTCGGGAATGCTTCCGGCCAGAATCACGTACGGCGTTCCCATCATACTGGCCCAGCCAATTCCGAAACCGATCATCGGCAGAAAGAGCAGGGAGGTGTTGGAAATCAGCGGCAATGCAAGCAAACCCAGACCCGCCAGCAGCAAACTCAACGCGTGGATACCTACCGGACTGATTTTCTTGGCCAGCCAGCCCAGCAGGAAAGCCGTACAGAAGGTGACAATATTATAGGTGGCATTGACCTTGCCCGTGAGGAGCTGAGCGGAGCTAAACGCCAGCGAATTGGGGTCCTGCGTATTGAAAATCGTTCTGGCCAGACATAGCGTAATGAATTGCCAATACACAAACATGGCGTACCAGTTGAAAAGATACACCACTCCCAGGCGTCGCATTACGCGGAGGCATGTCCTGAAAGGCCTGAGCAATGTCCCGAAAAATGTAACCGATGCCCTGACGGGTTTCCTGCTTGATGTGCAGAATCTGCTGCTCAGTCAGAGGGTATTCTTTCGTCGTAAAAATTGTGTAAAAGACTGAGGTAAGCGAGGCTACGGCTCCAATAAGAAAGGCCGCGTAGGTAGTGTACGTAATGTGATTGCTGCTGCGGCTATTTTCCAGAATCAGTCCTGAAGCGACCAGCAGGCTAGGGGTAAGGTTGGCCAGGGTAATGCCGAGGCCGGTAAAAAAGCTTTGCGTTAGGAAACCCGTGGCGTGCTGTTCAGGCGGAAGTTTATCGCTGACGAACGCCCGGTACGGTTCCATCGTGATGTTATTCGCCGCATCCAGAATCCACAGTAATCCCGCCGCCATCCAGAGCGTTCGGCTAAACGGCATCAGCAGTAAGCAAATGCTACAGAAAACGGCCCCGATCATGAAGTAGGGAACCCGTCGGCCAAAGCGGCTGATGGTTTTGTCACTCATGGCCCCCACAATGGGCTGGATGATCAGCCCCGTCATGGGACCCGCCCAGATTTAACAGGGGAATGTCATCCGGATTGGCTCCCAGGTAGGAATACAGTGGGGTCATGTTGGTTTGCTGTAAACCAAAACTGTACTGAATGCCAAAAAAGCCCACATTCATATTGATGATGGACCTGAAACTGAGCGGGGGCTTAATGAATGCCATACGTGCTGGAAGGCAAGGGGATGGAACGAAAAATAAAGTAGGCGGAGGACGTCTCCCCACCCGGTTAAATGCTTAGAAAGTTAACAGTAAACTGGCGGAGATCGTACGACCTGTGATGGATCGGCCCGAATAATATTGGTAGCGTTATCCGTAATGGAAGCTTCTTCGGCTTCCGTCAGCCCCAGCGTATTGGTAATGTTATTGGCACTGACCGTTCCCGTGAGGAAGGAGCTAAATCGGTAGTTGATGTACGGATT
>NZ_NJAG01000109.1 GCF_002872335.1 Siphonobacter sp. BAB-5405
AGCATTACATATTTAGTAGCTTTTTATAGAATGAACTAAACTTTATTTGAGCATTCATATATAAATATTATAACGTTTTAAAAACGTTATAATATTTATATATGCCTATAGGATTTATAAATTAACTACGATAGGAAAAATCACAATTCCGAAATATTTGTCGCCCAAATTTCATTCAATGTCCTAATTAGAACTAATATTTAGAAACAATTATACTGAATATCAGTGTATATCATCATTTTTGATTTCTTCGGCGACAAATATTTCGGAACTAATCAAAGTTTGTTTTATATTTGATTATTATTTTGATATCTATTTTGGTGCTGATTAACTGTCTGAATATCAATATATTACAAATGGTTTGGCGACAAAAATCACGGAGTAGGCGACAAAAACCTCGGGCAAGGGGACAAAATTTCGGTTTCGGCGACAAAAACCTCGACCCGGCGACAAAAACCTCGGAAACTATGGCTAAATCTTCGAAACCCCTTTTCATTGAAGAAATCAGGGATACTCCTATCCGAAAGTTTGTCCAGATCAAAGCGGGCAAGGATGGACTAGTGGAAGCTCAGAGTAGTTTCTCCATTAATGAGTACCGGGTTTTCTTTCACTTATTGACGATGCTGCACAAGGACGACGATGAGTTTGCCCTGCAGCGGATCAGTATTGCCGAAATCATTCGGGACAATGGCTTACACGACGCCGGTACTCAGTACGAATTGCTCCGCGAGGCTGTATTCAATTTATCTCACCGTACTTTTTCCCGTATTGGAGAGATCGACGGTAAACCCTATAAGATTACGATTCCCGTACTCGATAAGAAGGCGGAGCCCTTGTTGGAAGATGATAAGACTCACGTGCTGGTGCGGTTTCATCCGGACCTAAAGCCGTATTTGCTTCAGCTGAAGAGTGAATACCTAAGCATTTCGATGAAGTTCCTCAATCAGTTGGGTTCCCCCTACTCGATTAAGCTGTACATGATTCTCAAGCACCGCCTCCGGCAACAAACGGCTTATCCCAAGTATAGCGTCGATGAATTGCGGTTTATGCTTTCGGTCCCAAAGGATTCTTATAAGAAATACTCGGAATTCAAACACCGGATTCTTTTGCGTTGCATGGAGGAAATCAATCGGGAAACGGATATCCGGATTCTGGATATTACAGAAGTGAAACGACAGCGAATTGCGCAGACGGTTTGTTTTGTATTGGAAGGAAAACCCGAGCTTGAACTTAGTGGTATCATTGACTCCGATCCATTGGATCTTGAGCCTCCGGCTGAAACGCCTGAACTCGAAGACTCCCCTATTTACCCGACTGAAAACGTATTTCGTATCCAAGTCCATTTACCAGAGCTGGATTGATAAACACGGTCGGGAGCAGGTAAAGACAAATGTAGAGCTAGGCTTGAAGTATCTGGAGCAGCGGAATGACATTAAAAATCCAGTGGCCTACTTAACGAAAGTGGTCGCGAATAAAGATTTGGCCATTTCCCTAACCAAGAAAGCAAAAGAGGAAGCTCAACCTATCGTGCATATTTCACCAAAACCAAAGCCTGAGGATTCAATAGAAACTGCTCGAAATACGCTTCGGGACTTGTACGCGAACCGTGTCAATGATGTAATCGTTGAAACGTTGCGGAACTCAAGCGAAGCCCAGTCCTTTTTAACCTTTGTTAAAGCCCTGAGTCAACAAGAACGTATTCCTGTACACATAGAGATTGCTATAACTATTTTCAATAAACTGAATGTACAAGTAGATACCCTCGCTGAACAACTCCGGGATGGTTCAGGTATGATTCAGGGATTGAAACTTTTGTACTTCCAAGAGAAGCATCCAACCAGGTTGGAGGAAATTCGTACTACGTTTCAGCCGCTGGCCAACAACCTTGGTTTTATTCTAGAGTAACGAAAGAAGCCCAACTTAGCTGGGCTTCTTTTCTTTAGTTCTTAGCTTTCGCTTTTTTCTCTCGAGCCAGTTTTTCTTCGATGGCTTCCAAAATGAAATGCGTAATGCCTAAACGCCTGCGAATCGCACTTTGGTTGATAACGCCTTCGATGCTTTCTTTCTGGCTCCTTGGCATTCGTAAAGTAAAACGGTGTAGGGAATCTTCATTTTCAGATTCAGTTACAGGTTCTGAAGTCTCTTTTGACAAGGACTCACTACTGTGGGCGAACTCCCCCCTTTCTGAATGAATTGTTCTTCCAGCTCAACCGCTGATAATACGGTGCTTTTAGGCATAGCCAGCCCTGGTTTCTTTTTAGCCATTGGTCGATACGGGTTGTGCGGCTTTTTCCAAGACCAGCGTCATTAAGTCAGAAAATTCTTTGGCAGCGGCCTTGTCCTGCGGTTTGTATTCGCCAATGCCCAGGCCCTGTACGGAAGAATGCACGTATACAATTCGGTTGCCCAAGGGAGCATCTAGGTATTCAATGTCCGTTGCCTGTTTCAACAGATTCACACTGTCTTCGATGTAGATGGATCTCGGTTCTACTTTATTGAGAAAGGCCATCGCTTTCAGATTCGGGTTAAACGTATGGATTTCCCGTACCATATGATCAACCTTGGCCAAACTCCACATTTCAAACATGTGCGGTACTAACGGAATCAAATACACGTCTGAAGCGACCAGGGCTGAACGCTGTGAAGTAGTATCCCTCCCACCTGTATCGATCACCACGTCCGTATAGCGTTTAGCTTGATTGCGGATGTGTGTATGAATGGTTTCACCATTCATTTTTATTGGATTGTATCCGAGGCTTCCTTCCAGGGTTTCGTGCCGGAAGGTCGAAAAATCCCAGGCCGTCTGCTGATCATCGGCATCGATCAAAAGTACGTCCCGACCTAATTGTGTCAGATAGATAGCTACGTTCGTAGCAATGGTTGTTTTCCCCGTTCCTCCTTTAGTACCTCCTACAGTAATGACCATATGGTTGAATATTGGTTGACGTATTCAAGATGTCTATTGTCTGTCTAAAAGACGCCCTTGAGACGTCAAATAAAAGAATTAATATCATAGTAGTCAAATAATTGTAATATTTTTAGATTACTTAAATTCTAAATATGTATAACACTTATTGGAGTCGTTCTGACGTCTTTAAGACATCTTAAAGATGGCAGAATTTCCAAATTTATTTAATTATACTGCTTTAGTCCAAGACTCCCCTTTAGGGAACCGAGAGCTGTTCCCCTTTTTAGGCCAACTCCCATTGACCAGGAATAAAAAATTGCATTTCTCCGTTCGGACTTTGCAATAGCATTTGGGTGAATGTGAAGTAATGGATCATGCCTATTATTGTCTGGTAGTAATTCCTAAGACAGAGATAGGGACATGCTTATAGAACCCCTTGCTTCATCCCAATAGGTGTTATATTTAAGAGTTGCCCATTGATTGCGGTCGCGATTGAGGGGAAAGTGACTTTTGAAAACCAGGTAGTGCGGTATAATAATATGAATGACATAATGCTAGGAGCATGCAAGCCGAAGTTATTCAATT
>NZ_NJAG01000110.1 GCF_002872335.1 Siphonobacter sp. BAB-5405
TAAAGTTGTTTGGGTGTAGTTCCCGTATGCTTCTTCGTTTGTCTGATGAAATGAGACTGGTCATAGTAATACGACTGGGGGTAAAAGCGACCTTGGCCGATCTGCGGTAAAGCAGAGAAAAAGACCAGTTGTTCGAGATACACTTTGAGCGGCAGGCCAAACCAGGCTTTGAAATAACGGTTTATCTGTCGATCAGCCCAGCCCGTTTCCAGGGCTAATTCATGAACCGAGATAGCCCCCTTGCATTGGTCCTATTAACGCCAGGAGGTTTCGTTTTCTGGGATCAATAATTTGAGAACGGAGTTGTTGCTGAAGCAGGGCACTTATGGCGTCTGCAAAACTAGCTAGTGGCGTATGGGCGTTCAGCTCCAGGGACTCAAAATCCAGGGACAGTTTCAGACTGGAATTGGTAGACAATCGGGTTCGAAGCAGGTATTCAACCGCTAATAGTTTAAACCGAACGCCCAGGAAGACCGCCTGATCGGGAATGCTTATCTCCAATCTATGGGTTGATAAGCCAAACAACGTCACCTGTTGGGGTTGCTCAGGGAAAATGGAAAAATCAACTCGATTCCTGCATCAGGGATGATGGTGTAGTGGCTATCTGTACCACTCGTATTGTGGGTCTTCCAGAAGGTAAAAACAAAAGGGTGAAGCAATTCGTCTGGTTGATGGTCTGAATACTGAATACCCATGAGCTGTTTTGGTCAAAATTTCGTAGTACAACGATAACTTCTTTCTAACCTTTTACAAACGATGAGCCATTCAGGAAACGGTAATAATGCCTTTTGCTGCAAGTACTACTGAAAACGTGTCTTAGGTAAGTGATAAAGTCTGTACATCCGTACAGGCCAACTAGCAGCAATATTCCGGATTGCCCACATTTGATGTTTCATCAGGGGCTTGGGATTCTCTATAGTTTTAAGACGTTCTCCTTTCACAAGTCATTCCATTCACTGGGGAAGAGATTGCTTGACAAGCCGCAAGGTCCCCCTTGCGGCTTGTTATAAACATCCGTTAACTTTTTGTATGCCAAAGCTTTCAGATTCTGTAACAGCTGAAATCCGAAGTAATTCCTCTCGGTTTAGAGCGTTTGTGTCAGGGGTACTAATCGAAGATTGGCAATTAACAGCTGAAACTGAACAAGCGGAACACTGGGATAGTTTTGATAAAAGTTAACAAATGCCAGGGCAGAGTTTACGGTGGCATTATCCTGTAAGTAGGTTCTAACGGTCGTAAGTGGTTGACCCGTAGAACCTGCTTTGAAATAAGAAAGCGGAATAGAAACCGTTTGCCACTGTTTTTTAAAGTCGTAGGGAACGACCGCATTACTCACGGCCCACCAGCCAAAATTGTACGTAGTGGCTGAGGCCGCACCCCCTTTACTCACATCAAGACGGTACGAGAGGACGCCAGATTTCCAGGGCTGGTTCATGTACAGCTCAAACTGAATGGCGAGGTTATTCATATTGGTAGTGGTACTGATTTTGCTGGCTGGGTTATTCATTACCTTCTGAATCGCTTTCACCATCGCAAACCTTAACCAACCCGTATTGCCCTTATCATCATTACCCGTACCTACAGCCAGATCTTTTGCCGTAGCCGGAATACTGATCGCATACGCTGGATTGTTAGGGAGTTGCGTCAGGTTTTTGAGGGCATCTCCTGCCAGTGTAGCATAGCCCGTACCCCCAGACATGGGAACTTCCGGATCCGTGGTAGTCTGTAGAAAAATACCCGCCTGATAAAATAGATACGGGGGCGTTAGGTAGTCTTCGCCGTCGATGACGATACGAATCGCTCCACTCTGCTGGCGGTCTACGTTCGCGGGCGTTTCTACCACAATTTCAGTGGCAGATACACTTTTGATGGCAACTTTTACATCCCCCGGAAAGAATACCTCTTTTGCTTTACTCAGGTTTATTCCGGTAATGGTGACTGCATCCCCGGCAAAAGGCATCGTACAGGAAACGGCATCTATTCTCGGTATTTTAGTAGCGTCTCTAAAAATGAAATCCTTATAGACGACACTTCCCTTCGTTGTAACCGCTTGTATGGTATTCCTTACCTGCTCGTCCGTGACGTCCGAGCCCGTGGGCAATTCAGTAGGTATTCTAAAAACAATATAGTTTTCAGACACATGAACGGGATTAAACCCTACTTCTTTACCATTGCAGTACAGCTTTCGTAAACCCGTAAAACCACTGCCTTCCAATCGGACCCATTTGTCCAGTAAACTTCCGGTAATCTGTTCATTGGCTACATTGTAATCGTTTGTCCAGACACTATGAATGGACAGAGGCTCTGAGTTATCCCGTTCGCAGGAAAAGAATAGGGCTGACATGAGTAGTACTACATTCAACCATAGTATCGATTGTCGTATCATATACCAAAAGCAATTAGAAATTATAAGATACCGGTTGCGTCAGCAATTTGGGATTACTGGAAACTTCTGCGGCCGGATACGGCAGGGTCCAAATGTTAGATTTAGCACCAGGGGCGTGCACATACGAACCTTGGGCAACGTTATGCTCAACCTTCTGAGGAATGTATCCCGCCTGCTGACGGGGAGAGTTATTCCAGCCGGACGTGTTTGGATACAGCAAGGGATCAAAGGTGTAGGAGAATGAGGCCCAGTTGGTAAATTCGGTGGTAGGGTTGGTGTCCTTTAGCTTATTGTTAAGAAAATTCAAAACCCAGTCCATGTCATAGAATGACCGGCGTACTAAATCGGGCCAGAACACGATCTCATGAAAAAACTCCATACGTCTTTCTTTCAAAAGGTCATTAAGAGAAATGCTGGTATAAGGCACAAAATCCGCCGGGTTGAGTTTGAATGCACGTTTGCGTAGGCATTCGCATATTCTAATGCTTTCCCATCGCTGGTCTGGGTTCCCATGCCGATGGCTGCTTCGGTATACATAAGGTAGACCTCCGCTAGTCGCATCAAAGCAGGTACGTGTCCAGAATTGCCTTGTACAGCTATCCCGTCCGTATCCTTGATTCCACCGACTACAAACTTCTTGATGTTGCACTTCGTCCGACCCGAGGGTACCGTCCAGCTTCCTGCGGGGAGATGCGTGCCGATATAGCTATACTTCTGGCCCGGAATACAAACATTTCCCCGGAGTCTGGACAATGCTTTGTCATCAACCAGCCACTTCAATAGATCATACGAAATAAATAATGCACTGGAGCCTCCGATGTTCTCCGTCATGCTGAGGTCATACGAAAGAGCTCCGTTTAAAGGATTACCCAGGCCGTACTCTACTACACCGGGCAAAAATTGAATCCCAAACAGTACTTCTTTATTATTATTAGTCTGGGTGCGGAAAAGCTCCTCATAATCATCCATTAACCCATACGAAGACTCCGTAATGACGCTTTCGGTCAGGACTTTCACCTGATCATAATAGGTTTGGGCTAAGGCCGCGTTGCTTCCGGCATTATTGCGTGCGAGATACTCGGGTGAAATCGATTACCACGGGCGTAGTTCGCAGCCGTCAGGCAAACCCTTGCCAGCATTCCTTTCGCCGAATATTTCGTTACCCGACCTTTTACATCCGTCGCGGGCAGTACGTCAGCCGCTTTGGAAAGATCATGGATCGCATACTGGATGACATCTTCGAAATGGTGGGGAGGAATAAGCGTATTGAGAGCAAAATCCCGCGGATCATCTACGATCGGCACATCATGCCAGAGCATAGCCAGGTACCAGTAGGCCGTAGCCCGCATAAAGCGAGCTTCTCCTTCACAAGCTTTTGCCTGCGTTTCATTTACACCGTTAGCGATGGCAATAGGGACGTAATCCTTGATAATGTAATCGGCCTGAGTAATAGCTACATACAGGGACCCCCAGGTTTGAAATAATTCATTGAAGTTGGAGTTTTCTGCAAACAGGGCTAATGCGGCCATGTTTCCGGTTACTCCGTCGATATAGGCATCGTTAGCTCTACCCGAGGTCATTCCCCGCGTATGTTCATTGAATTTATTCCAGGGTTTGGTGTAGAGAAAGGCCGTAGCTCCGCGTAAATCATCAATATTTTTAAAGGAGTTACCCACTTGTTTCTGGGAATCTGATTTGACCTCCAAAAGTCTTCACAGCT
>NZ_NJAG01000111.1 GCF_002872335.1 Siphonobacter sp. BAB-5405
AGCTACGCCGCCTATTGGATGATACCAAAGCCTGGATTGAATTTGAATCTTATTCAGCCGATGAAATAGCGTACCGTTTTCATCACCGCCTGGTATGGATCCACCTGTTTCCTAACGGAAATGGCCGGCATTCCCGGCTCATGGCGGATGTTATTCTTAGCAAACTGTTAAAGGAGGAAGCATTCAGCTGGGGAAAAGGGGATTTATCGAGTGCTAGTGAAGTTCGAAAGAAATACATTGAGGCTCTTAGGGCAGCGGACCAGTATGATTATAAACTGCTAAGCGAGTTTGTAAGATCCTAAAATTCATTAAGGTTACTTGTGACTTTTAAAGCCACAAGTAACCTTACT
>NZ_NJAG01000112.1 GCF_002872335.1 Siphonobacter sp. BAB-5405
GGACTTGCTACTTCCTGCCCAATCGTATTGGCACTGCCGATGATGCCGACCTTGGTCCGGCCCTTCAGCGAGAATAAACTACCGTTCAGGCTGCCCCGTTTTAAGGTGCCGGATTCAACCGCCAGATTTCCCATCAGCCGGGTTTTCCGTTCGGCTTTGACCTGCAGGTTAAGTACTGTTTCGTCCGATCGTTCAATGCCACGAAGGAGCGGATTTTCCGTATGGTGTTCAATGGCCTGAACTTTATCAATGAGGTTGGCCGCAAGATTTTTGGTCAGCAGCGTATAGTTCTGACTAAAAAGCTCCTGGCCATCCAGGTAAAGTTTACGAATGAGGCGATTGTTATAATAGAGACGCCCATCCGAACGAACTTCCAGGCCGGGCAATCGTTTCAACAGATCCTCTACCGAGCGTTCAGTACCATTGGCAAACGACTGAACGTTAAATTCCAGCTGTGTCGCCCCTGATCTGTACGGGAGGACGGGGCCGGGTAATCACTACTTCGCCGAGCTGAACCGGACGGGATTTCAGAGTAATCGTATGCGGAGCCACCCATTGTCCGGCAGGCAGCTGGGTCGGAGCGTAGCTCATCGCATGCACGCGAATCAGCACGTTTTTCAGGGAACCTGCTGGTAATACGATCGTAAATTGTCCATGAGCATTACTTTTGGTGTAGGTCAGATAGGTTGTATCCATCCCCTGAAACGCATGAACGGAGATGACAGCCGACGGAACACCCTGACCCTGCTCATCCTGTACTTTACCCGTTTGGGCCAGTGTAGATCCTGCCGCCACCAGTAAAAAGAGAATAGAGTAAAACGCATAGTTCATCCAAAAATGATCACGATTTAGTATATACGTTTAATACCTGTAATCGAAAGCCTTATTTCGCTGTTTCCAGCTGAAATGGGTATACATCTATGGAGTATACCTTCGAACGGTAGGTTAAACTAGTAATGCTGTTCCCCTGATCGTCTGGTTTGGGAAGGGGCCGGGCATTCATCATCTTATCGTAATTGCGAAGGTCTTCTTCCAGTAACCGGGCAAATTCCGGAGAATTTACGTTCCTGGGGCTACCGAAAGGACAAGCCGGACGAAGCGTAAGCGAATGATCCATCAGGGCGTATTTTTCCAACACCATTACTACCTGGCGATCCGTGGAACGGGCTTCCACAATCAGCCCCGGAAGACCATATAGTTTCCAGGGGCCATCCTGAAGGGGTATGTCCGGAGCAAACCATACTTCGTACTCGCGGCCACGTACCTTAGCCCGGGCCGACTGGCACTGCCACTCGCCAATGTTACGCCGCTGGCTGGAAATTTCCCAGGGAATGGGTTTTAGACTATCCTCTACACAATATTTTCTGGTTCTGGAGCTTTCAGGAGCAAGCATTCGGTTTTGGGCAAAATCTTTGTAGATGCCTTGCGTACCTGATGTGTTTAATAGCTGTGTATTTTGGGTATGGACACCGAGTTTGGCATCCACCGTTCGAAATTCCGATTGCTGTGCGTGAAATCTTAGCTCACACGTCTTTACTATGGACTGGGTTGTATCGGGTTTTAAACGCGTTTCAACGCGATAAACTGCTACGCCTGAAAAAGATTGAGCGACAGCCTCTCGAACGAATACAGTGAGAAAAAGAACAAATAATCGCATTGGTTTCAAGCTTAGGTTAAGGACAAACTAAATGTAGTTAAAATAAAAATATTTCTGGTAAATTATCTACTTAGTATAGCAAGTTAGTCCGAACGAACTATCACGATTAAAGCAGTACTCTGGAAAACAGTATGGCCTGTACTACAAGTTTGTTCCGGGTCATTATAAGATTTTTAACCTATCCACTAGCTGAACTTCTGTTCCGTTTGCAAGGCTATACCCGTAGTATACATTACAACTTACTAATGATAAATTTTTTAATTCTATCTAATTCAGAAGAATCTAACTCTTATTAATTAGCCCCAGACCTATTCGTAATGAATATTCAAACATAGCTCTATGTTACGTCTAATATTATTGCATTAGTAAAGGCTAGCAAGGATATACCTAGTACTATTTGTAAACCCAAAAACTTTGCTGAACTACACTTTTACTAATTCCTTGAGAAGGTTATTTATCAAATCTAAAAACAGATATTATAAGCTATTTATATGTAATCGTGTAATCAATCATCTAATTTTATTAGATAATATAAGCAGGCATCCGTACAGGAGCATTTTCTTACCAAAGCCTCTAGGGAAAGGCTCATTTAGGCTCAGGATTAAACCAATCCCCAGTCTGAGATCACGTACCACCTTTTGATCAGATAAGCTAGAATTTGCTCCAGCACTAGACCTTTAGGCTTATAGCAGGCTTTCCAGCTGGGCCCGGTAGGACGCTCCTACAGGAATTTGCCGTGAAGCCATTTGAATCTCAGAACGACCCATTCGTTGGATGTACCGGATATTGACCACAAAGGAGCGGTGCACGCGAACGAAATCACCCGCAGGAAGCAATTCCAGCAATTCGGGCAGACTGCTTCTCACGAAGATGGTTTGCTGAGCCTGACAGACCTTGACGTAATTGTCGGCTGACTCCAGATACTCAATCAGATGGGGCTGGATACTGACCCATTCGTAGCCATCCTTGACGAAAAGGGGCGTTGAAGCCACCGCTCCGGATGAGCGGTAGCGATCCCGGACTTTCTGCGTTGCCTGCAAAAAACGGTCAAAGGCAATGGGTTTGAGCAGATAATCCGTCACCTCCAGCTCATAGCCTTTCAGGGCATGCTCGGGATAAGCGGTCGTGAAAATCACCGCCGTTTGCCTGCGAAGGATTTCGGCCATTTCCAGTCCACTCAGTACGGGCATATTGACATCAAGAAAAATCAAATCCACCGCTTGCGAGCGTAAAAAATCCAGTGCTTTACGGGGATTGGTAAACGTGCCTTTCAGTTCCAGAAAAGGAATACATTCGGCAAAAGTCTGAATGATTTCCAAAGCAATGGGCTCATCATCAACGGCCAGGCAGGTAAGCATAGCAAGGTTTTAGTAACGTAGCAAGGTAGCTAGATCGTGTCGAGATTCATACAAAGTTGCACCTGATAGGTCTGTTCATCCGATTCTACCCGTAAGGTGTGCTGATGGGCGTAGAGCAAGTGCAACCGTTTTTCTACGTTTTTAAGACCAATGCCGGAGCTGCCCAGTACACTAGCTTTAGGAACTACGGAATTAGCCAGTTTCATTTCCAGTCGCGAATCGTTACAACTAATCTTCAATCGAATCCAGCAGGGAGCATCCGTGCGGATACCGTACTGAAAGGCGTTTTCAATGAATGGAATCAGCAAAGTGGAGCGATCAAAAGTTCAGGGGTCTGCGTGGGAAGTTCCGTCTGAATGACGATGGAAGCATCGGTAGGAATTCGTTTTCGCTGAAAGTCAAGATACGCCTGAATGAAGGCAAGTTCCCGGGATAAGCGTACCTGGTTCTCGGCATCTGTACCCTGTACGTAGGCCATGAGAGCGATTAACTCGCGAAGACTTTGCCCGGTAGCCGTACCGGCTAGGGAAGGCTGGGTACTAAGCAATTGTTGAAGCTGGCTGAGTACATAGGGATTACTTTGTTGTTTCTTTTGCTTCTGTAGTTGCTTTTCGAGATGCCTGGACTGGTGGTACCAGAGAATAGCCTGATAAACGACCGCAGTACTTACGTAGGGTATAATGCTAGAGACCCAAATCACGATTACACTTCTGAGCATCCGCAGGTAATCCTGAAACGTATGCGTGACTTCCCAGAAATACTGCGTGTCAAAGCCGTGCGTAGAGCCCTGATAGGCTGAATCCATCCTTACCAGCCACTGGTTAATGGTAAACTGACTATTTATGATGATCCAGTACGCAACCGCCAGGCCCCAGAGGCCTGCCAGGTACGTTAGCCCTTTCCTTAGCACAGCCGTAACTCCGCCCTTTCTAACCCATAACGGCTGAAATAAAAACCTAAAATGGACATAGGTAAAGATCGACCAGATCAAACTCTGGACCAAAGCCCCTTCAACGCCTGCGATGATTTTGTACCATACTGTCGCCATAGAGAACTCCTTCAGGGGTGCCTGGGTCAGGTAATAAAGATAGGCGTAGTAAACAAAGCTTACCAGCCCCAGCACAAGGGCTACCCTGATCAGCACCTTCCGGTCGGACCAGACGGGAAGTTCCGAGTTCCGTTTCAAGAGGTAGGGTTTCCCGGGCCTGCGTAGCGATCTGTTGAATGGATTCGATGATGGAAACCTGTTTTTCCCGCAGGGATTGACCATAAATCGTATTTAGGGCATTATATAGAAAATGAG
>NZ_NJAG01000113.1 GCF_002872335.1 Siphonobacter sp. BAB-5405
GAGTTCCCGCCATACCAGATCCAGTGCTGTCCCGACCCCAATGGTGTGATTCATTTCGTGCAGGGCCGTTCCCGTTCGCTGATAGCTCGGGTTGGCACCAAACTGCATGTATCCACCATAACTGGCTTCTGCGGTTGGCGTGCCGGCATTGTAATTCACCGACAAATGATGATCCTTAACGCTGGTCAGGTTGTTGTAATAATACACGCCTGATTTCACCGCCTGATCGATGCGATCACGGTTATCCGCTCCCCCATTTATCACACTTTCCCGCAATTCGTACGTGACCGTACCCATCGGAATCGTGATCACTTTCAGTACTTTACCGTAACCTACCGCGAAATTCGGCCCGATGGCGTAGGCCCGCATGTAGTAAATAGTTGCGGGTTGCAGGTTTTCGAGTCGGTAAATGGCCCCATTGCTCGAGAAGAATTTGGTCGTCCGGTTATCAAAAATTTTCGGATCCGGCGTGGTACTCCAGCAGAAACCCTGTTCGACAATATCCTTTTGAGCAACGCCGGAAACGGTACTACGTCCGAAGGCCATCGTAGCTCCGCGAGCAAACCGTGGATCCGTAACTACTACCGGAGCGGAGCCAGTTGCGTTGGCAACTCTGAACATGAGCATAGCTTCATAGAGCTCACGGGGAGTTTTCTGCACATTGCTCAATTCGGCGTCAAGGTTGTTGACCAGCGTTGTACTCTGGTCAATCACTGCTTTGAACGCAGCCGCTCCACTACCTGTACCATCCCCGTATACGCCAAGGGCCG
The DNA here is from genome assembly GCF_002872335.1 of Siphonobacter sp. BAB-5405. GTDB lineage: Bacteria > Bacteroidota > Bacteroidia > Cytophagales > Spirosomataceae > Siphonobacter. The sequence continues at coordinate 771 of NZ_NJAG01000113.1, forward strand.
AATCCACAGCGATTTGTAATTTTCCATACGCGTCAACGGAGATCCGGGCCGTTTTCAGATCCCTTTCCAGTTGAGCAATTCGCCCCGCTACATCCGTTCCATTCTGATCCAGCGTCGCTTTACCGGCGGCCACGGACGCTTCGAGGGCTGAGCGATTGCTATTCCGCATTTTGTTAGCCAGCACGCTTGTCGCTGAATCAATCACAACCTGTAGTCGTGCTCTCATTTCATCGAGAGCCGCACCCTTGTAGTAAAGCCGGAAATTATCGCAGGCCATCCAGTTGCCTTTGGAGTTTTCCGTTTTAAAACCCACCACAGCGGTGCCATCCACGACCAGGAAATCGACTGAATATTCACCTTTGGCTTTTACTTCTGACTGGGAAATGTTACCAAATACAAAACCGCCCGGTTGCCCCGTCGTGGGACTCTGAGAAATGTTCTGTCCTCCAATGGTTAAGGTATACTTTCCGGTGGGCAGGTCCGTTACCCGCTGGGAAATGCTTACGTTGGGCAAGGGCGGGCGACTCACCCAGCGTTCGGCGTAGGTATTGCCCGCTTTCTGAGGACTGAAATCATTATTGCCCTGCGTTTGCAGTCCATTATTAACCCAGCCCGTAAAACCCGATTCAAAACTGGGATTGACGATGCGTTGCGTCAGATCCAGCGGCGTACTATCCGACGCGTTTGCGTAGCGGTATGCTAAAATGGCCGCCTTGATTTCATCGGGAGCCTTTTGTAAATCAGTCAGTGAGGCATCAAGGTTAGCGAATAATGCTTTCTTTTGATCAATGACCGTCCGAAACGCAGCGGCTTCCTTCCCACTGCCATTGCCGTATTCAGCCTCGGCAGCGTCAATAGCCGTTTGTAATTTGCTATACGCATCGATGGATGTCACGGCTCCTTTTAGGCCTGCCTGCACTTGCTTGATGCGATCATACAATTCACTCCCTGCATTACTGTCAGACAAACTTTGCTTGGCAGCGGCAACGGCACCTTCGAGGGTTGCCCGACTCGTGTTCTGCATTTTTTTACCCAGCAGGATCGTAGCCGAATCCACCAGGGCCTGCAACTTTTCTTTCACCGCTTGCTGAGCAATACCCTTGTACTGAAGCCGGAAGTTATCACAACCCGCCCAGTTCCCTTTGGAGTTTTGGGTTTTGAAGCCAAGAGTCAGCGTACTGTCCACAACCAGAATGTCCAACCGAATAATCGCCCCTTCCGGTTACTTCCTTCTGGTTGTCATTGCCGTAGATAAAGGCACCGGGTTGTCCAACCTCCGGATTCTGGGAAAGATTCTGTGCACCAACGGTTAGCGTGTATTTACCGTTTGGTAAGCCCGTTATAGTCTGGGATATGCTTACGTTCGGCAGCGGCGGCACGCCTTGCCAACGCTCAACGTAGGTATTCCCCTGTTTGTACGGATTCAGGCCGTCATTGGACTGCGTATACATGTCGTTGTTAGCCCAACCGTTAAAACCCGATTCAAAGCTGGGATTAACGATCTGCTGTGTGACGTCCAGTGGATTGGCGTCCGAAGCATCCGCCAGTATAGCTTTTGAAATGGTTTTCGCTCGTGAAGAACTCTTGGTTACCTGGTTTGTCCTGGCCTTACTTACTGATGTAATACCAGGAAAGCTTCTGCCGAACGGACGGGTGTTCGGTTCGTATTGCGGGGTTTGGGCTGTCGCCTGAAAGCTGCAAAAGCCGACAAGCCAGGTAAAAAGAAAGAAAAAAAGAGGTCTAGAATGTATCATACATAGAGAGGTTTGTAAAAAAAATGCAGCGTACGTACGAAGAAGATCCGTACAGGTGATCCATAAACTAGGAGCGTAGAACTAGCCGTCAGGGAGCAGTTTCATAAGGGATAGAGGTTTGGCGAATTATATTAAAATGATCAAAGAATTACTTCTTATTGTACAAAACAAGGGCTTTTGAAAGACAAATAGAGGGTCCTTTTCGGTCAAAAGAGGGATCCATTTTCGGAAAAGGCTGCTAAATGTCAGTCAGAAAGGGGTTTCCGCTGAGATCGCGAGTAAAGCAGGCACTAGATAATTGATGAGAAGATGAGAAAAGTAATAGTCCAGCAGGTCAGTGACTCATTACTTTGAAACTATGAATGAAAAGCAAAATCGAAGTGTTTATAATTTAACGTATTTATATATACGTAAATTCATAAATGAAAGAGTGCTTTACTCTAGCGATTCATGGCAGGATCCGTTTGTACCATTGAAGCTACCCCTTAATGACTTACTTCCATAATAAGAGAAGGCTACTCCTGTTACGGATGTAGCCTTTCCCTGATTCATAGTTTGGGGTGCACTAATTTTTAACTCAGATAATTTAATTAATAGCCTTTAGTTCCTGCGTTTAAATCCCACTGGTCCGTCCATCGAATGATTGGCTGATCCTTTTCGAAGGATACAGGCAACCACAGGTATCGACTGTCTTTCAAATCCTTGGGATTCCATCGATCCGCCATAAACAGAAAAGTGTCAGGTTTCCCCTGAATCGGCTGCACGTACGTGGACTGTCCACCGAATGTGGTCTTGGCGGAAGGTCCCTGCATGGGATCGCCCAGTAACTTCCAGGGGCCAAAGACGGAAGAAGCTTCGTGAACGGTCGCCTCATTCGGGTCCCATCCGGTACAGCCACTGGTAATCAGATAATACCGGTTATTTCGCTTGAAAAGAGCCGGAGCTTCCCGGTGTGAACTAAATAACAGGGAATCCTGCGTCGTAGCAGTGAGGTAATCATGGCTCAGTTTCACCACCCGCAAATCGTAATTATCACGCGAAGAATACATCTGGTACGCCGAGCCATCCTCATCCACAAACAGCGTCATATCCCGGGACATGTTTCCGTTCGGCCGAAAGCTGGATACAAATCGGTACGGTCCCGCAGGCGTCGCACTCACCGGCCACTCCCGCCCGGGCGGCGTCGTATCCTTTTCCCGCCAGTTCCAGGTGAAACCACATGACGTACTGCTTCGTTTGGGGGTTATAAATGACCTTGGGTCTTTCCATGAGGCAACCTACCGTGATGTCGCTGGCAGGTTCCTGGGACTGAGCCAGGGCTAGTCCTTCGTTTTTCCAGTGAATGAGGTCTTTTGATGCATAGACGTTCACTCCCTCCGACGCAACTTTCCGC
>NZ_NJAG01000024.1 GCF_002872335.1 Siphonobacter sp. BAB-5405
ACCTAGTTGGAATTGAAATCGGTGTCAATTCGGTTAAAAACTCAGTTTGAAAATTGTCTTAATCGTACCTAGTTGGAATTGAAATCGAAGAAAGATCAGGCTAAAATTATTTTCGATGAGGGTCTTAATCGTACCTAGTTGGAATTGAAATTTCAATACTCGCTGCCAATTAGAACCGGTTTCGGTAAGTCTTAATCGTACCTAGTTGGAATTGAAATTCCGGAAACTTTTCGGTACAGTTGATTCGGAGCAGAGTCTTAATCTTACCTAGTTGGAATTGAAATTTGATAAAGTATGGAACCCGCTAAAACCCCAGAAAAGAGTCTTAATCGTACCTAGTTGGAATTGAAATCTCCGTTCGGTCGCGGCTCTACGTTCCTTGCGGCTTGTCTTAATCGTACCTAGTTGGAATTGAAATGTTCACGACCGGCATGGATCAGGCTACTCGGCAACGTCTTAATCGTACCTAGTTGGAATTGAAATGCAGGAGTCACATGCTTCCATGTCGATCTTTTGATAGTCTTAATCGTACCTAGTTGGAATTGAAATGGCACCAGCTGCGATGTCAGCCACCGCCTGATAGCGTCTTAATCGTACCTAGTTTGAATTGAAATATGTCCTGGCCTCTGGGAAGGTTTACATACTGCGGAGTCTTAATCGTACCTAATTGGAATTGAAATCCAATATCCCGGCCACGCGGGAGGTTGATGTATTGCGTTTTAATCGCACCTTTTTGGAATTGAAATGTCCACCTTCTGACTCGCTGCTGAATCATGCAGGCATCCTAATCGTACCTCATCGGAATACACCAGACTCAACCGAACCCTACTTCCCCACCTCAAACGTCATCCGCTGACTTCCGGCGTCGCCTTGGGCAGAGAGTCCCTGAATGACTACCTGATACGTACCGGACAGATCGGACGTGTAAAAATCGAGGGCCTGGGTTGCTTTTACCTGCGGAGCCCAGTACAGAAGCGTTCGAAAATCGGCCGTACGGCTCTGGCGTTGCTGAGGCGTGTCGTAACGGGGTGAATAAAACGTTCGCTGGGCCTGTACCCCCTCATAGGAAGTAATCAGTCCCTCGGGCTGAAAGCCGGCCAGGTCACCCTTATAACTCCGGAAACTGACAATTCCCTCAAACAGTAAAGGGCCCAGAAAATACCGCCGGTTCACGACATCGAGCCGTTTGATTTTCAGCGGATCAAGGGCCAGCACTTTGTTTACATCAAAGACCGGCACGCCATCCACCAGTACCAGCGGGGGTTGGGTAAAGCTGTACTCCGCCCGACCCAGCATCAGAAAGGAAAATTGTCCCTGATGCCGCCGCACGTCTACTTCGGGTACGTATTCCCGCATCACTTCCTCCAGTACCGGAAAACGCGTATAGTCATCCAGCTTGTAACTTTTTTCGGGAATTCCGTAAAAAGCCATCGTATCGCTTACGGGCACGGACTGGTACAGGGGCTGATAGGCGTTGCGTACCTGCATCTGAATACTCCGATCCAGCAGGGCATTTTTCAGCGTTCGGTCAAACGAGAAAACGGGTAACGTCCGCGAAGAAAACTGATCCGAAAACGGACTCTCCAATTCCACCCGTTTCAGCGTATCTTCCGTTTGCACCACGACTTCATTCATTGCCTCAAAGTGCTTCATCTGGAAAAAGACTCGCCCGTCCCGATCGCTCAGAGCTGGGTACAGCCAGACGTCCTTGCCCGGAGCCGCCAGATATACCGGCACGTTTGCCACGGGCTGCTGATGGGCCATAACTTTTCCGTAAAGCAAATGAGCTTCGTACTCGGGAATGTAGCGAAAGGGAACGGGATGCATTACCTGCTCCCAGGGAAAGCGACTCCAGCCGTGCGTCAGCATGACCAAGTCAACGTTGGCCGTGGAATCAGTCAGGTAAGTAGCGGGAGCTTCGACCGTACCCTTCAAATCGGAGTTCAGCCAGAGATAACTGTAAATATCTTCACTCGCTTCGTTTTGCAGGGAATCGAGTCGGTACACGGTCACCGAAACGTCCGCCGAGTCGGGCAGTTGCAGAGCCAGGGATATCTTCTCGCGTCGTGCATAAGCCGCCTTATCACTTTTAACGCCAATTTTCATAGCCGGTCGCTCCGGGCGTTTAAAGTACAACCGTTCGCAGAGGGGCTGCTGTTCGGCATTGAATAAGGTCAGGTGCGTAATGCCTTCCAGCAAATCACTTTTTTTAACCCAAAACTGGGTTTTGCCCTGACGAATCACATTGCTTTCACTCTGCTGTACCGACTGCCGGGTGTGTACCAGTAACGACACGCGGGCATCGGGTCCGGCCACGCGTACTTCCAGTTCATCTTTACCCGTATCCTGCAGGGTCAGTACGTAACCCGACTTCTGTACGTCCGGCAGTGTATAGGTTCGCTGGGTTCCGGCGGCATCTTTCACCACTGCCCGGTACGTTTCGCCGGCTTTGGGCGTCAGTACAAAAGACCCCATGCCCAGGTGTTCGGACTGGAAGGTCGCTACCGTTTCATCCGCCGCGTTGCGAATGGTTCCGCTGAAGGTACTTCCGAATCCATTTTCATTGATGCCGCGAAAAGCAACCCGGCCTGGCAGGGATTCGACCAGATGGCCCCCTTCCGGGAAAAACTGAAGATCCAGCTGAGCCTCTTTTTCCTGCGTCGGTACTTTCGTAAAGCTGTTGACAATCGTCAGGGTTTTTTCGTAGTACAAATCCGCACTGAAGTTTTTCATCCAGTTGGTATACGCCCGCACGTGATACCGCCCCGAATTCAGCGTAGCTGGTAAAATGAGCATCCCGTGCCCCTTGCCTTTTTCGAGCGAAACCTTGCTTTGCAAAACCGGCGTGTGACTCGCATCCAGCAATTCGAGATACGCAACCTTACTCAGATCGGCGGGCTGATGCGTCGTGCCATCGACCACGTAGAGTTTAAACCAGAGCGTTTCGCCCACTACGTAAAACGAACGGTCACTGTGCAGATATACTTTTTCCTGAAACGCTTTCTGACTGTATTGTTCAAAGGCCTGCCGAACGGCATCCTGAGCGACTACCGGCCCGGCCCATAACAGCAGACAAAGGCTTATTAACTTTCGTGCAATCATACCATTTAAAACCAGCTAGGTTTATTGAGACTTCCTCCCAGCGAACGGCAATCGGCACAATTACTGGGAACAAACAGGTACCGGGTAGGCATGTCGAGCATACCGATGATTTTTCTACCGTTGTCGGAGGTTAATACCGACTCTTCGAGCGACAAGGTGTCGGGTTCGACACTACAGCGAGGATAGGTGCCGGGGAACCATCCATTGAAATCGATCGGCCTTACCGTCAGGCGGAAGCTTCGTTCGGTACCCGCTGAAAAGAAGCCAAACGCCAGCTCTTCGGGATGACTTTCACAACGGATATTGCCCGTTATCAAGGAAGGCTGCGGATCGAACAGACCGCCCGTTGTTTCGGAAGTTCTGGCCAGCATGTCCCAGTATTCGTAGGCGGCCTGCGTCAGGGTGTACTGTTTCACCAGCAGACTGTATTTGACCAGCAGTTTATTGCTGGAATTATGAATCGCCACCAGCGGAAAACTCTGAATTCGATCCTCGCTAAGTTTGGCCGAAGTCCCGATCAGGATGTTTGTAGGACGGTCCGTTCGCCAGCAGGAGTATACGTCCACAACTCGCGGAACAATCTCCTGCTTCACCACCTCCAGACCCGAATAATAGGCACTCTGGTACTGGTAGGTTTCCTCAATTTTCCAGCGATAAAAACGGCTGTTGTTACTCGGATCGTGGGTATGCACCAGAAAACGCATGAGGTTGTTGGGCCGATCGGGCTGCCAGGTTACGCTGTCGATGGCCGGGCTCTGCCGGGCCGGTACGTAATCGGAGACGTAGGTTTTACCATCCCGCGTTCGAATCTGAATTCGCAGGTTTTCTTCCCCGACGAACCTCCGTGGGGTCAGTATGTAGGTTCCGGGTCTGATTTCCTGGAATACGTGTACCGTGCCCCGGTCTCCTCCCACCTGTATACTCGCTCCCGACTCCACCAGGGATGGCGTATTGTCGTTCACGGGCTGCGTTCGTGACAGCGTAATAACCGTGGTGTCCCCGCCGGTATTCAGAAATCCGCTCACCACCAGATACCGGTTGCTCAGGGAGGTATCGGCAGGTTTGAAGGGATCAATACAGCCACTGACCACCAGCAGGATTCCGAAAAAAAGTCCCCAGTATTTCATCAGAATTTAAAATTATACGTAATACTTGGAATGGGCTGACCGAAGATGGACAGTTGATACCCATTGATTTTCCCGTTTTCGGTAACGAAATAAACCGAATACGGATTTTTACGCCCGAGCAGGTTGTACACCGATAGCGTCCAGGAGCTGTGAGCCAGCTTACGTACCCGGTGATTCCCCTCGATATTGATGCCCACATCGGCCCGGATGTAATCGGGAATGCGATTCTGGTTACGGTCGGCGTAGTACGGTCGCACTACCCCATCCATGACGTACTTGCCCACGGGAGGCGTGTAGGGCCGGCCCGTACTATAGGTAAAGTTGAGCGAAAAGCTCAAACGGCGATTCACTTTATAGTTACTGATCAGGGTGAAATCGTGCGGTTTGTCGTAGTTGGCCGGATAGAATTTACCCCGGTTTGGTGCGTCGGGCGAAGTAGGATCGCTGGCCCGTAACAAGGTCCGCGAGTAGGTATAGCTGGCCCAGCCGTTGAGTTTCCCGCGTAGTTTTTTCAACAGTACCTCCACGCCGTACGCCTGTCCGATGGTTGAAATCACCGCCGTTTCGATCTGCTTATTCAGTATCAGGGAATCGCCACTTTTGTAATCCAGCACGTTTTTGAGGTCTTTGTAATAGCCCTCTACCGACAGTTCAATCACGCCCGCCCGCAGGTTTTTGTAGACGCCCAGCGAATATTGCGTACCCTGCTGCGGCTTGAGGTACGGATCACTCAGTTTCCAGACATCCGTCGGTGAAATGGCCGCCGTATTCGACAGCATCTGAATGTATTGCCGGGTGGTATTAAAACCTGCTTTGACCGATAACGTGGGCGTCGGCATGTACCGCAGGGAAAACCGGTACTCGGGCCCCATGTAATGCTGAATCACCGCTCCCGAGCCGTAAGACCGAAAGCCCGTGATGTACTGCTTGTCGAAGGGCAGGTTTTCGGCGTACTGGGCTACCTGTTTCGGACCGAGGTACTGAAACATGGATACCCGCAGGCCTCCCGTAATGGCCAGTTTCGGAGTTATGTCATACCGCTCGGAGAAATACACCGCTGTTTCCAGTCCCCGTTCAGGCTGAACTTCCTCGGGCATTACCAGCGAAGTTTCTCCTTTCGGGAAAAACGATCCCGGATGTACTTGGTACAAAATGCTGCTGATCCCCATATCCATGGTATGCCGAATGTTGGGAAGGTAGCTCAGATCAGCCTTGACGTTGTACTGACGAATGCCGAATTTGAGCTGGTAGGCGTTTTCGGGGAATTGATCCCCCTGAATATCATAGCGGTAGCGACTGTACGAAGCCGTGAACGTGCCAAACAGCTTGGGATGGAAAATCCGTTTCCACTTCAGAGCAGCCAGCTGACTCTCGTACCGATACACGGTGTCGCTGTTGAATTTAAACTGATCGTTACTGAGATAGCCCGTCAGGGTGAGGCTATTCCGTTGATTGATTTCGTGATTGACCTGTACGTTGACGTCGTAAAAGGAAGCCCGGCTCCGATTGTATCGCACGTCAGAGACCTGCTTGAGCAACCAGTTGGAATACGACGAACGACCGCTCACCATAAGCGAAGTCCGTTCCTTGATCAGGGGGCCTTCGAGCGTCAAGCGACCCGTCAGCAACCCAATGCCTCCGGAACCAGCGAATTTCTTTTTATTGCCTTCTCGCGTCGTAATGTCCAGTACTGACGACAGACGACCTCCCAGGCGGGCGGGCATATCGCTTTTGTAGAGTTCAATTTCCTTGAGAATATCGGGGTTGAAGGCCGAGAAAAAGCCGAACAGGTGCGAAGGATTGTACACCGTAGCATCGTTAAAGAGAATCAGGTTCTGGTCCGTGGACCCGCCGCGTACGTTCAGACCCGTACTACTTTCGCCCACTGATTTCACCCCCGGCAGCGTCAGTACTACCCGCAGGGCATCGGTTTCGCCAAAGGCCGTCGGTACCTGCTTCATGGTCGTAATCGTGAGCTTGGATACGCCCATCTGATTGCTGGCTACGGTAGCATCCAGATCCGATTTTACCTGAATTTCCTTCAGGGCCACGACGTTCTCAATGAGTTCGATGTTCAGCTTTCCGTTTGAATACAGGACAATCTGCCGATGCCCTTCCCGCATGCCTACACTTCGAACGTTCAGGGTATGCCGCCCGCGGGGTAAGGTCAATGTATAGTAACCCAACGCATCGGTTGCAACGCCAATGGACGGCTTTTCGATGAATACGGCCGCTCCGACCACGGGTTCGCCCGTTACGATGTTTCGAACGTAACCGCTCACAGTCGCGACACCTTCCCGAATGCGGTAGGTTTTCACGCCAATATCGTAGACTTTATTTTCGGCCGTCGAGAGCAGACGAGCGGTGATTTCGCGGTCGTGAAAGCTGTACGAAATGCTGGTGTCCACGTCCTGATCTACCTCAAATACACCGATGGGCAGGGACGTGATAATGGGTCGCTCTTTGGTAATGAAAACGTGATGCCGGGCGTCGATGGCGAATTTCAGATCGGTTTCCCGTAGTACTTCCGTCAGAAAGTTCGTCAGGGGCTGGTTCCGTACCTGAGCCGTAATCCGCACACTATCCGTATCGGCTTTGTTGTAATAGAAGTAATAGTCCGAAGAAGCTTCCAGCGTGCGTACCAGTTCGTCGAATTTCAGATCGGTACAACTGCCGTTTACCACCCGTCCATCAAACGTTAATTGTCCGAATGAACGCGATTGAAACACCAGTAAAAGAAAGATGCAGAATAAAAGTGCTCTCATTTGATCTGATCGTAATAAGCGACTACGTTGCGGATAGCGTTTTCGCGGTCCTCTCTAAAATTCAGGGTACGGGCGTATTTTCGAAGCTCTTTTTTACGATCACTCAAGGCCGTTAAAATTGATTTTTTGCTATTTACCGAAATGTATTGATCGCCTTTTAGAAGGTAATAATAATCGTGAGGGGTGTAAATAATCAGAACGCGTTGCTGCGACAAATCTTCCGTTCGATCTTTGGTTCGTTTACAAAAAATTTTCGTTTTTCCGTCGTAAACCAGTTCATAAAAGCCCGGTTTTAATCCCTGTTTTATACGTATAAAGGTATGCGTTCCGATCTTAACGTCTTCAATTAAGCTCTGATCGGGAATAAGGCGATGCAGACCGTCGTGATTTCGCAGGATAAAGAGTTCCCGGTGAATGTCATACAGCAGAGGCAGGTTGTTGTAACGATTTCCGGCATACGTCAGAGAAGCTGACAACCAATCCATTGACTCAAAAAACTGATGACCCTGCGGGCGAAATTCCTGGATGGTGTATTCTTTGCCGTTGTAATAGCTTGCCGTAGGATGGGTAGCTTTTTCGTAAAGTTGCCGGGCGTAGGCCGAAGCTGGAAGTGGGCTACCCTGACTGAATCCATCGGTAAAATGGCCCGTCAAAACGCATACAAAAATCATCCAGTAGATACGGGCCATATCCGTTTTAACGAAGGTTTAGAAGTTCCTTTTTACCAGATACCTGGTTTTCGAATGCTCGAATGTAAGTATTTTCAGGGGAAGCCGTAGGGTTTCTTTTTTGAATAGCGATGCAAAAGCTCTTTTCTGCGACGCTTTATTACACGTTAGGTACGCGACTTACTATTCGTTAAAACCGCGTGTTCAAACCCTTACTATCCGCTAAAAATCTCTTCATACATGGCCCATTCGGTTGGTAATTTCTGCTTCTTTTAAATCAACTCAGGTCTGTTATTACCGGAAATACCCACGGCCCGGCATTACCCATTTCCTGACAGCTTCCCGTTTCTTTGCCTAATTCGCCAGCGTAAGTATCCAATTGATAACATGTGAACGAATATCCGACTAGTGGAGGGCTGTCGTACGAACAAATAGCAGGCCTGCTTATGAGCGTATAGTCTAATCCGTGAAATTACGTTAGCGACGCTGGCTGCTCTTTAAAAGGCAGGAAAAGATTTCCGTCGATTTGTGGTGAATGAAGATTTCCAGAGCTAGTCTGCCCCAGCCCGATCAATGTCCGGTACCAAACGGGAAGTGCCTGCAGGAATGAGTCCTTCCCGCAAGCACTTCTTCAGGTTATGTCCACTAGCATCGGTGTAAACGCCAGCCAGGCTTTGACTACCCAGGAAAAAGCCCCCGGCGTAGCCTCTACTTGTTATACTTCTCCACCATTTTCCGCATAAACTCCAGACTGCCCTTCGCCAGTTCTTCCGCTCCGTACCGCGACGGCCGCCAGAGCGACGTAGCCGAAGCCATGCCTTCGACCTGGGAGGAAAAGTTTTCCAGCACCAGCGGGCCGCTGTAGTTGATTTCCGATAAAGCCCGGAACAGATCGTCCCAGTGTACATTGCCTTCCCCTAGCATCCCCCGGTCACTTTCCGTCATGTGTACGTGCCGTAAGTGGTTACCCGCCTGAACTACAGGTTCGTAGAAATTACGCTCTTCAATATTCATGTGAAAGGTGTCCAGGTGCAGGGCCAGATTGGGATGGTTTACTTTCGCAAGCATCGTTAACACTTCCTCAGCAGACGTGCAGACGTAGCTTTCGTACCGATTGATGGGTTCAATGGCTACGGTTATCCCTAATTGAGCGGCGTAATCGGCTACGTCGGCCCATACTTCGCATACGGTTTGTTCCTCGGCTTCGGTACGGGGCTGTCCGGTAAATACGCCGATGGCCGCGTGCAAAACGCCCACCAGTTGGGTCGCTCCTAGCCCGGCTGTTTTCTCAAGAGCCGTTTTGATTAGTTGTGTCGCTTCTTTGGGGTGAAAGGGAATGTGGTACGGTTTTGACAAATTCAGGCCGCATACGACTCCGATACCTGCCTCACGAAGCTGGGACTTCACCACCGGGGCATCAAACTCCATGCTGGTTGGCAAGAGGATTTCCAGCAGATCAAAACCAGCTTTGGCCGTTTGGGCAATGGCGTATTTTCCGGATTCAGCCGTCCAGACGGGATGAACCCAGGACAGCAGCGAAGCTCCCAATTGAGATTGTATCATGTCGCGATTGATTCGTAAATAGGCGGCAAGATACAGGAAGTCGTCCACAGATATACTCCTGCCAAAACTCCAATCCTTATTTTCACGTTTTCGTTATGATAGTATTATTTAGATTAAAAGTTTAACATTACTCACGTTAAAAGCTTGAAATCAACACCATCTTCCCGAATTTGCACGCTTATTCGATTTCTCCATCTTTCAAATCTATTTTATTCCATGAGCGTATCTACTTGGCGACGCCTGCTAGTGCTGGGGTTGTTGTGGTTGCCTACCCTAGTTTGGGCTCAGAATCTCGACAATCCGCTGAAGGGTCAGCGGGTACTGGTTTTTTCTAAAACGGTGAAGTTTCGGCATAGCTCCATTCCTCAGGGCATTCGTTGCGTAGAGGCTTTAGGTCGTAAGCACGGCTTCACGGTGGATGCTACCGAAAACTCCACCGCTTTCACCGAAGACAATCTGAAGAAATATAAAGTCGTCGTCTTTCTGAGTACGACGGGCGATGTGCTCAACGACAGCCAGCAGGCGGCTTTCGAGCGGTACATTCAGGCGGGTGGTGGCTACGTGGGTATCCACGCGGCGGCCGATACGGAATACGACTGGCCCTGGTACGGGAAAATGGTCGGTGGCTGGTTTCTCTCCCACCCCGGCAATCCGAACGTGCGGACGGGCGACATGACCGTACGTGATAAAAACCACCCGGCTACGGCGGAATTACCAACGACGTTTAAACGGACGGATGAATTCTACGATTACAAAAACGTGAATCCCGACATCAAGGTGCTGATTACAGTAGACGAAAAATCGTACGGAGATGCGAAGATGAACGCCGGCGAGAATCACCCCATGGCCTGGTACCACGAATACGACGGCGGCCGGATTTTCTACACGGCTTACGGCCACACGGACGAAACATTCATGGAGCCGCTGTTCCTGCAACACCTCTGGGGCGGCTTACGCTGGGCCGGAGCTGGGATGCCCGTCGATTATAAAAAAGCGAAGACGCAGCGGGCTCCCGAGGAAAACCGCTTCTCCCGCGAGGTACTCGATGAAAAGCTGTACGAACCCACCGAGCTGGCGGTACGCGATGGCAAGGTATTCTTCACGCACCGTCGGGGCGAGATTCGTTACTACAACCCAAAGAATTCACCCAAGGTGAAAACGCTCGATACGGTTAGCGTTTTCTCGACTTTTGAGTATGGGTTGATGGGCCTGAATCTGGACCCGAAGTTCGAAGAAAATCACTGGATGTATATGTATTATTCGCCCTCGGCCAGCCATTACGGAGCCGATACGGCGAACCGACTGGTACGGGTGAAATTCAACCCCACGCAGGAAACGATTGACTGGAAAACCGAACAGGTGCTGCTTCGCGTGCCCGTGAAACGTTCGGGCTGCTGCCACACGGGTGGTTCAATTGAGTTTGATAAAGTGGGTAACCTCTATCTTTCGACGGGTGATGATACCAACCCTTTCGATTCCGATGGATTTAGTCCCAGTGACGAACGCCCCGACCGCCGGGGCTGGGATGCCCGGGCGACCTCTTCCAACACGAATGACTACCGCGGAAAAATTCTGCGTATCAAGCCGAATGACGACGGAACTGCGGGGTACAGCATTCCCGCCGGTAACCTGTTCAAGCCCGGCACCGACAAAGCCTTACCCGAAATTTACGTCATGGGTAACCGGAACCCGTACCGGATTTCAGTAGACAAACACACGGGTTATCTGTACTGGGGTGAAGTAGGTCCCGATGCGGCGAATAATATTGAAGGTCGCGGTCCACGGGGGCACGATGAGGTAAACCAGGCTCGCCAAGCCGGGTACTTTGGCTGGCCGCTGTTTGTGGCGGACAACCGGGCGTACAACCGCTATAATTTCGAAAAGAAGCAATCCGGAGAAAAGTACGATCCGGCCAAGCCGATTAACGATTCGCCGCACAACACGGGCCTGAAGGAATTACCGCCCGCTCAGAAACCCATTATCTATTATCCGTACGCCGATTCACCGGAGTTTGGGGAAATCGTAGGTAAAGGCGGTCGTAACGCGATGGCCGGACCAGTCTTCTACGCGGAAGATTACGACGCGAATTCCAAGGTACGCTTCCCAGACTTTTATCAGGGAAAATTCTTTGCCTACGACTGGGTTCGGGATTACATCAACGTCGTAACCCTGAAGCCCAACGGTGACCTCCAGAGCATGGAACGTTTCCTGCCCGACTGGAAATTCTCCCACCCGATTGACATGCAATTCGACCGGGATGGTTCCCTGTACATGCTGGAATACGGCCCGAACTGGTTTGCCCAAAACGATGATGCCCGCCTGACGCGGATTACGTACAACGCGGGTAATCGTCCGCCCGTAGCCGTGGCCAGTGCCAGCAAAACGGCCGGAGCCGCTCCGCTACAGGTAACCCTCTCCAGCAAAGGTTCCATGGATTACGATGGCGATGCCTTGCGGTACGAGTGGACTGTAAACGGTAAAAAATTCACTACGCCAACCGCCTCGTATACATTCGCGAAGCCGGGCATCTACAAACCCGTTTTGAAAGTAACGGACGCGGCCGGAAAGGTCAGCCAGAAAACGCTGGAAATTCAGGTTGGTAATGAATTGCCGAAAGTAGAAGTAGCCGTAAAAGGCAACCAGACGTTCTACTTCGACCAGCAGCCCGTAGTTTACGAAGTAAAAGTATCCGACAAGGAAGATGGCTCGCTGGCCAACAAAAAAATCGCGGCAGAAGACGTAAACGTAGACATCAATTTCCTGGAAGGATACGACAAAACCGTCATTGCCCAGGGTCACCAGATGAATACGAGCTTCTCGACGGGCAAACGCCTCATGGAGCTTTCGGACTGCAAAGCCTGCCACGCCATTGACAAGAAATCCATTGGTCCCGCGTACCGCGATGTAGCGAAGAAGTACAAAGGCAAAAATGCCGAAGCAAAACTGGTAGCGAAAGTCATCAACGGTGGTGCGGGCGTATGGGGCGAACAACCCATGAGTGCTCACCCCCAGCTTTCAAAAGCCGACGTTAGTGAAATGGTGAAGTATATTCTCAGTTTAACGGACGACAAAAAGAAGAGTCAGCCGCTGAAGGGCAACTACACGCCGGAGGACAATGGCAAGAATGGTACGTACATTTTTGCGGCTAGCTATACGGATAAGGGCAACGGCAGCATTGCTCCGCAAACCGCCCAACAGGCCGTAACGCTACGGAGTGCGAAAGTACCCGCTCTAAGCAATGATGTATCCAAGTACATTCAAACGTCGAAGTCCAAAGAACTGAAGAAAGATCTGGCCGTAGCGACGACGAGTGGTAGCTATCTGGGATTCAGGAAAATCGATCTGTCGGAGATTACGTCTGTCGTCTTTAACGCCTATACCGCACCCGGCAAAGCCAGCGGCGGTCAGGTCGAAATCCGCCTGGGCTCCCCCACCGGAAAACTGATTGGTCAAACCAGTATTCGGGAGACGGGCCAGATTCAGGCTCTGCTCACGGGCGTGCCCACTAGTGGGTTGACGGACGTCTACTTTGTATTCCTCAATCCCGATGCCAAAGACGATCAGGACCTGTTTGCTCTGGACACCATCGAGTTTCAGAAAAAACGAACCGAACACTCATCAATGGGTAAATAAGGTACCAATTCATTGATTTAAATCCGGGCGAAGCATTCGTCCGGATTTTTTTATTTTAAACCGTTTAGTAATAAATCAAAGCCGTGACTTCCTGATTCACAACCCATTATCTTTCACAATCTTTCTACTGCATCCATTCTGTTTCAGCAAGGGTTTCGGTTTGGAATCGTTTTTTAAGTGTTTTTCCTCATTAATCCAACTCGCTTATGAAACGTTTCTCTCTCATAGCCCTTCTTTTGTTCACGGTAGTTTCTTTCGTGGAAGCTCAATCGTATCGACGGTATTCTCCGTATGACCGAGGTTATTCCTCCTACGACCGCCGGTCTTCCGATCGTCGGTACTCGTCAGATGACCGTCGGTACTCCTCATACGACCGTCGTTATTCTTCCTATGACCGTCGTCCCCGGTATGATCGCTATTCGTACTCCCGTTCCCGGTATAAAAAAGAAGATTATCGGGGTCGCAGTTACTTGGGCGTAAAGGCCAGCGGTAATCACTCGTTACTGATCAACAAAACGCTTCCGGTGGAATTGGGGCTGGCTCCCGAATATGATGGTGGGCTGGTCTTTAATTTCTCGCTGGGGAACGTACTTTCCTTACAGCCAGAGATTCTGTACAGCCGAAACTCACTGGTTACCTACAGTCGGGGTGGGGATTTGAAAACAACTACTTCCAGTATCGATGTGCCGGTATTGTTCCGGTTCTCGTTCGGTAACAAAACGCAATTCTTCATTAATGCCGGTGCAGCAGCCCGTTACGCCTTGGAAACGAAGGAACGCTTTGCCGGAGGAATGGAACAAACCACTGATTACGAAGGTCAGGATTTTAATCAACGCACGACGTACGGAGCTGCCGGAGGCATGGGTATCGCTCTCAATAGTTACGGAGGACAGTTTTTCATCGAAGCTCGCGGCTACTATCCCATGGGTAGTTTCCGGGATGGATGGCTGGAAGGCAGCGAAAACCGTCGTCTGAACGTAGGCCTTTCGCTGGGGTATCTGGCACGGTTCGGTCGCTAATTTTTTCATACTTAGTCACAAAAATAGCCGGGCAATTGACCCGGCTATTTTTATGTTCAATGATCAATGAAATGCATTCGCCGACTTCTGATACGATAGACGATTCAGGTAAACGATACAGGAACGCCAGACGGCTATGCTTCTTCGCTTTTTTTTACCTAAATATCGTTCTTTAGCCTCGGTAAACTCTTCGAGAATTTCCAGAATTCCCTTATCGTTGCAGACGTAGGTTTTTCCCGTTTTAAAGTCAATAATAAAGCCCTCCCCTGCGTTGGCATTCATTTGTGAAGCAGCCAAACCTGCGATAGCTCCGCCAATTAAGCCCCCGCCTATTCCAACAATCATCATCCCATTCGCAGCCGGATTTTGCGTTCCCAGATAATCTTCAATCAGGAAAAAACGGCCCGTTTCACGTACGGGAGCAAAGTAATGGACCATCTGTCGGGATTGATACTGAGCGGAGGAGATGTACAATTGCTGCCCATCGGAATAGGCAAACACTCGCTTTTTTCCAACCACATCTACCAGATTTTTGATCTTGATCTTGTGATCCTGAAAATCACTTATTTTCAATCGTTCAGCCGCAATACCGGGTCTAGCCTTCAATAGTTCGCCTACATTCTGATAAAGTCCAGCCGGAAAGGTTTGCATTTCGTGCAGGGATGCTACCTCCGCGTTCAATTCGACACCGATCTCGTATAATTCTCCGGGATTTTTCTTCCAGTCCGAAGTCGTAACGTTTCCCAGAAAGAGCGTTAGCCATTGCCTGATACGGTTGGGATGTGCTGCGGTTACGTCCATTCCTCCAGACTGCACCCGATCAGACAGGGTATAGAGTGCTCGTAGCTGACCCGTCGTATCGCGTCGGCATAAAGTCATGGTTGCTTCTACAAAACCCTTTTCAGAGAGGGCTTTTGTTTCTTCGCCAACCCAGAAATCGGAGATGATCAGGATCAACGGTTCACCCGTGGACGAATAGTTTCTTTCCAGATATTGATCAACATAGGACGCAAGTCCATCCGGAAAGTTGATTTCTACTTTTTTGTTCCCCAGACCTTTCTGAATTACTCCGATATGATCCCTAAAATGCCGGAGATCAATCACCGTTTCAATTTTAAAACTGTCCTGGCGAACGGGCAGAGGTTCCTCCGGTAAAGTGATGAGTTGCTGGGCATGGGCATGACAAACGGCCCAAAGAATGGCCAAAACCAGGAAAAGGTTTTTGCGTAACATGGATTAAGAAGGGGACAGTATAGGTTAGGAATGCAAAGGGTATATTGAAAGGCAAGTATAAGCAGTAACTAAAGATTATTTCTTCGGAAATGGAGGAATGGCTACGAGAAAGCTTTACCATCAATAACCTTGAGCCGGGCGACCAAAAGGCCTAACAAGCAAAAAGCCTGAGAATATACATTCTCAGGCTTTTGCGGTCCGGACGGGGCTCGAACCCGCGACCCCCTGCGTGACAGGCAGGTATTCTAACCAACTGAACTACCGGACCCTTTGGGTACTCGTACTTTACTCGTTACATGCGTCAGCTGTTGCGGTCCGGACGGGGCTCGAACCCGCGACCCCCTGCGTGACAGGCAGGTATTCTAACCAACTGAACTACCGGACCATTCTCTTTGTTCTGACGACTTATCCGTCGAACTGGGTTGCAAATATAAGGGCCTAAAAAGGCGTTTGGCAAGTCCCAGAGCAAAGAAAATTCATTTTTGACTTTATTTTCTTTCGGCCAGATTGATTACCAACCATTTACCGACGAAAAATTTTTTAACTATTTTTCGTCACCCGGATAAACCACTCCAATCTGACGGCGAATTTCTACCAGACTCTCCATTAATTCGATACTGAAGGCGTGCGGCAATAACGGACTTTCGGTCAACCCCTGACGAATGCAATCCTGCACGTGTTCGGCTTCGTAGGCATAGCCCCAGCCCTTCCGCTCCGTTGAAATGCTCTGGGGCATCGCCTCTTCCGGATAAAACGTCAGGCCCGTGGTTTCGTGAAAACGGCTTTGAATAAACAATTGCCCCTTGCTACCGTAAATCGTGCAGGTCGTATCGGTTTTCGCCGCAAAGGTGGAAAACAGACTGGCCGTTGCTCCGCTGGCATACCGCAGGGCCATGG
Organism: Siphonobacter sp. BAB-5405; assembly: GCF_002872335.1. Lineage (GTDB taxonomy): Bacteria > Bacteroidota > Bacteroidia > Cytophagales > Spirosomataceae > Siphonobacter. The sequence continues at coordinate 16,008 of NZ_NJAG01000024.1, forward strand.
AACAGTTCATGTCCACCCCCGTTTCGGTCAGCGTACCGACGGCTTTGATTTCGTCGGGAACGCCCAGCAGGAGCTTGCTGATGAAGAGTGGGTAGAGTCCGATGTCGTACAAGGAACCACCGGCCAGATCTCGATTAAACAATCGTTTGGTAACGTCGTATTCGGCTTTAAAGCCAAAATCAGCCTGTACGTGGACAACCTCTCCAATCTGACCCGACTGAACGATTTCCAGCGTTTGCAGGATAGCCGGATGGAAACGTGACCAGATGGCTTCCATCAGAAACAATCCTTTTTCCTTCGCCAGAGCGGTCATTTCCCGTACCTGTTGCGTATTAAAAGCAAAAGCTTTCTCGCATAGCACAGGCTTACCAGCGTTCAGACACAATAGCGTATGCTCGTAGTGTTCGGAGTGCGGCGAAGCGACGTAAATGACGTCTACCTTTGGATCAGCCACCAATTCCTCATAGGATCCGTAGGCTTTTTCCACGCCAAATTCTTCCGCGAAAGCCAGGGCCCGATCCAGGCTGCGGGAACCAACCGCCGCGATTCTAGCCCCCGGAACGTACTGTAAATCTTCCGCAAATTTGCGGGCAATGTGCCCCGGTGCAAGTATTCCCCAATTCATAGTGTTTGTTGATAGTTACTGGTTGTTTGTTGCTGGTTTGGTCAGGTACTTCGAAATCGTTCAAACATTCTCAAACGCAATCAAACCTTCGAGTGCTAAACCGGCTTCATCGCCTGTAAAAGCGTTTCTACTTGTTCCATTGATACCGCAGGGAAGTTGGCGATCCGCACCTGCGTTTCCTTCGCTTTACCGTAGCCGCTGCCCAGGATCATACCCTGCGTTTTCAGTCGTTCGATGAGTTGTTTCGAAGGTTCGGTGGTATTGGCAACGGCAACCGTAGGACTGCGGTGTTCCGGATTTTTCACGTAAGGTTCGTAGCCTTCCGTTTTTTCCAGGAAATCGTAAATCTTCTTCGCTTTGGCATCCGTCTCCTTCCGAATCGCTTCTACGCCGATGCGGTTCATGTCTTCGGCGACTTTACCCAACAAATAAATATTCCAGACGTTAGGCGTCTCGGGCGTTTCGAAGTTTTTGTAATTTTTCCAGAGACTCGGCAGGCTATGGTATGAGCCAATGCTGAGGTCTTTCTCGCGTAACTGCTCGGCTTTAGCAAGGCATTTTTCACTGGCGATCCAGACGCCCAGTCCGGCTGGCAGACCAAAGGATTTCTGAACGGAGAAAAAGGCCGAATCCACTTCTTCAAAATCCAGGGAATGATACGGAGCCGAGGAAACCATATCCACGCAGAAAAGCTTCGAACGGTAACTACGCTTGAGTTTGTTAATATCTACGCCCCGCATCTGTACGCCCGTCGAGGTTTCGTTGGCCGTCAGACATACCAGTTCCACGTAATCCGGAATTTTCACTTTTCCGTTATTCTCCTCGCCTTTCGCTGCGGTACCGTCGGTTACTTTCACGAAATCTTCGTAATCGAAGCCATGCCCCAGCGGCTTTTCGAAACGGTGCGTAAACTTTTTCAGATCATTGGCCGTATCGTAAAATTTCTGCGAAAATGAGCCATTGATGCAGTGAAAGCTTTCGAACTCTACGCAGTTCTGAATCATCCGTTCCCAGATTTCTGTGGCCGAGCCTGTAAACAGGATGGCGTGCGTCGCGGGAATATTCAGTAAGGTCCGGAGTTGCTCGTCGGTATGCTGGTAGATTTTCCGGAAAGCGGCTGAACGGTGGGAAATAGACCCAATGTGTTCGTCCAGAGCCGTTTTGATGTGCTGACTGACGGTCGGATACAATTCCGCCGGACCGGGGGTAAAATAGACTTGAGCCATGAATAATGGAAATAAAAACCGTACTGATGAAAGACCAACGTTCGCTTCTCACCTTGGAAAAGCGAACGTTGACCCGTACTCCACACTGGTACGTTTTAGTATAACATCCGAAACTTGATCGTCTCTTCGATTTCTTTCAATTCCTGTACGATTTCCTTCGAGTAATTTTTCGCTACGTCGGTAATTACGTAACCAATTTTCTCGGACGTTTTCAGGTACTGACCCACAATGTTGACGCCGTACTTGGCAAAGATGCCGTTCACTTTCGACAGTACGCCGGGTACGTTTTGGTGAATGTGCAGGAGTCGGTGAGCATCGTGCAGCGGCGGCAGGGTTACTTCGGGGAAGTTCACCACCCCGTAGGTACTACCGGTGTTGACGTAGCTGAGCAGTTTGTTCGGCACGAACTCGCCGATGCTGGCCTGAGCCTCTTCCGTGCTACCGCCGATATGTGGCGTCAGGATGACGTTGGGGAGGCCGCGTAATTCGCTTTCAAAAACCTCATCGTTGGTTTTGGGCTCCTGCGGGAATACGTCCACGGCCGCTCCGCGAATCTTTCCTGACTTGATGGCGTTGGCCAGTGCTTTCACGTCCACGACGTGCCCGCGGGAAAGGTTCAGGAATACGACGCCGTCTTTCATCTGGCTGAATTCCCTCTCACCGATGAGCATGGCGTTCGTTTTGCGACCATCCACGTGCAGGGTTACGACGTCCGACTGGCTCAGCAGTTCTTCCAGCGTATGGCACTGACGGGCGTTGGAAAGCGGAAGTTTTTCCACGAGATCGAAGAACAGTACTTCCATACCCAAAGCCTCGGCTACCACAGACAACTGGATACCGATGTTTCCGTAGCCAATCATACCAATTTTCTTGCCGCGAACTTCGTTGGAATTGTTGGCCGACTTGTCCCAGACGCCGTTGTGCAGTTTGACGGATTTCTCGTAAATGCCCCGCATCAGCAGGATCATTTCGCCGACTGCCATTTCTACTACTGACCGCGTATTGGAATACGGAGCGTTGAATACGGCCACGCCGCGTTCTTCCGCCGTGGCCAGATCAATCTGGTTGGTACCGATGCAAAATGCCCCAATGACCATCAAACGCGGAGCATTTTCCAGTACGCGTTTCGTGACCATGGTTTTGGAACGAATCCCGAGGATACTAACGTCCTTGATTTTTTCGATCAGTTCGTCTTCATCCAGTGCCCCTTTCAGGAGTTCTACCTGGAATCCTTCGCGACTGAACATCTCCACCGCCCGGGCGTGTACGTTTTCAAGCAGCAATACTTTCAGCTTGCTTTTGGGGTACGACTGACTGCGGCTTAAGTTATTGAGATACAGAAATTCATCGAGGGACGTCACGATGTGATCGGCCTTTTCGATGACTTTCTGACGTTCGATGTTTTCGGTAAAGGCAAAGAACTTATTGGCCAGTCCCGATTCGCGTAATTCGTAATCGGTATAGCCGTCGCCGATGACGTATACGTCGCCGGGCAGACTCAGTTGTTGCAACAGCCGTACTTTACCTCCGTTTTTGGAAAGAACGTTGGTATCGTCATAACCGATGATGGTGCCAGCCTCGTCGAAGCGGAAGGTATTGGCAAAGACGTGATCTTCGCGAACGCCCATTTCCGTAACGATGGGTTCGATAAATTCCCGGAAACCACTCGATACGATGTAGATCTGGTCGCGGTATTCACTGATAAAATCCTTGTTTCGGGTAAACGAATCCGAGACCTTTCCCCGCAGAAAATCCACGAGTAGCTCGACGTGTTCGCGGCTGGCACTCAGCAGTTCGATCCGCATCTGCAGAGCCTGTTCGAACGAAAGCTCGCCCGCCATACCCCGATCGGTAAGTTCTTTAATTTTTCCCACGACCTCGTCGCGGTTCTTCTGCCCGGCCAGGCTAATGGCCGCCAGCTCATCGAGTCCTTCAACTTTCGTGAACGTTGAATCGAAATCAATCACGAAGTAGGTTTGTTCCAGGGTTTTTGTCAACATAATCAAATGGACCGCTGCTTACACGGATGATTAATCAATTTTGCAGTCCCTACCTAAGGGTGTTGCATCCTGCAATAACTCTGTATTAGATTAGTACGCTTTTAATAAATACCTTAAGGCCAAGTCCTCCGACCACAGAATACCTTGATACCCGGCCTGATAAAATCCACAATGCCCCCCCTGCGGTGGAGCCTGAAACCAGACCTGTTTTAACGTTTTTATGCGTGCATACGGGTAGCAATCTCTGGAGAGAAAGGGATCGTTCTGGGCGTTAACGATCCGGGTAGGCAGCCGGATTTGATCCAGGAAGTATAACGAAGAATTGGCTTCGTAGTACTCTTCTGCGTCTTTGTACCCGTGTAGTTGTGAAGTGTAAAAATTATCGAAATCGCGAATGGTACGTACTTTATCCACGTGACTGGCATCGACCAGTTCGGGAAGCAGGGCGGCTTTCTGCCGGATTTTATCCTTCAGCGACCGATTGAAACGGTCCGTATACACCCAGGCCTGCCAGCGTTCGAGGTACGCACTTCCGCTCGACAAATGCAAAGGTACGGAGAAGACTAGTGCTTTGCGGAGTTCGGGGTACGCATTTTGTCCCAATTCACCCAAATATTTAAGCGTCAGGTTGCCTCCCAGGCTAAAACCCATCAAATACACGTCCGGATAGCCTTTGGTTAATGCGTAGCGAACAACGGTGTCCAAATCATCCGTGGCTCCGCTGTGGTAAAAACGTGGCAGGCGGTTCATTTCGCCCGAGCAACCCCGGAAATTCCAGGCCAGGCAGTCGAAGCCATTCGCGTTGAGGTGCTTGACCATACCAAGGATGTACTGGCTGGACGAATTACCTTCCAGTCCGTGACTGAGAATGACCAGCGGTGTCTGATTGAAAACGGGTTGCTGCGTGAATCGCCAGTCTAAATCCAGGAAGTCGTCGTCGGGAGTAGTGATGCGTTCGCGTTCGTACACGACCCCGGTCACTTTGCGGAATAAAGCGGGGAAAATGCTTTGGGCATGTCCATCAGGCAGCCAAAACGGGGGACGGTAATCGGATTGTTCAAGTAATGGCATGGGGAACGCCGACCAATGTACCCCACAAAGGTAGCAGCTTATTCGGTTTCCGCGGTACGTAACCATCCTGGTACATCCTTTTCCTACTGAATTTATATACTACAAGCCCTTTTGCCTTGAAAAAACTCCTCTCCTTACTGGCCTTGTGCGTAGGTACGCAACGGCCATCGAAAGCTCAAACCGAAACCCTTCGCTCCTTTGATCAGCAGCGGGTCGATCTCACCCAACGGGGTATGTACGTGCTAGGGGGCTGGGCTGTGGGAAACCTGGTCTATAGTGCTACCCAGCTCGGCAAAAGCAGCGGCGAAGCCAAAGCCTTTCACCAGATGAATATCGGCTGGGCAGCCATTGATCTGGTCCTGGCGGGGGCCAGTCTGCTCAGTAATCGCAAGCCCCTCCCCGACCGCTCCGCAGATGAAGTATTGAAGCAGCAACGGAAATTCGAGAAAATCTTTCTGATCAATACGGCTCTGGACGTGGTGTACGTGGGTGGTGGCGTGCATCTGAACCAACGCGGAGAACGTCAGGATAAAGCTCAGCTTCGCGGGTTCGGGAAGGCGGTGATCCTTCAGGGAGCTTTTCTGTTTTTGTTCGACGGCGTAATGTACGCTGCTCACCGAACGCATTACCGGAAGAACGATTCGCTCTGGAAAAACCTGGAACCGGCGGATGAAGGTGTGGGAGTAAAGGTGAAGTTTTAACCGGGGGTTAGTTTGGTTGAAAAGTTTCGCAACCCGACCCCCTGGGGTTGCACCCCAGGCTACTGATGGTTGAACCCCGCTGGGGTTCCTGGGTGTTCGGATGTGAGGTTGACTTGAAAACGTTGGTATAAACTAGCGTTTGAAGCTTATACTAGCCTGTATTCCATCATCCAATTGAACGGGTTCACACCTCTCCAACCATTCAACCCTTACACGATTCAAACTTCACCTCACATTAAACCTTACACTATCTCGAACCTCAAACTTCACACTACCCCAACCACTCCTTCCAACACGAACAGAAATACCTATTTTTGCCAAAATCCGGTCAAATCCGGTACGGGTGTATGCTGGAATATAGCTGGTTTATTGACTACGCGGGAACGGTTTCGTTTGCGGTTTCGGGTTCTTTTGCGGCGATGCAGCGTCGGCTGGACCCGTTTGGCGTGTTGATTATTGCGTTCGTAACGGCCGTCGGTGGGGGTACTATTCGTGATATACTGCTGGGCAATACGCCCGTTACCTGGATGCGAACCACAACTACGCCCCTGGTCATTCTGATGGCCGCTCTGGTTTCGATGTTTCTGCGGCGGGGTACGGAACGGCTTCAGAAACCGTTGTTACTCTTCGATTCCCTGGGACTCGGCTTTTTTACGCTGGTGGGCATCGAGCAGGCCAGTCGCTACGGCCTGCATCCGGGCATTTGCGTTGCTCTGGGAACGATTACGGGGTGCTTCGGCGGTGTGATCCGGGATATTTTATTGAATGACATTCCCATCGTATTTCGGCAGGAGATCTACGCTACCGCCAGCATTCTGGGCGGCATCTTGTACTACTTACTCCTGGAATTTTCGCTCACTATACCGCTGGCTAAACTCCTGACCATCGGATTCATTTTTGTCTTTCGACTACTGGTCGTCAGGTACCGCTGGGCGTTGCCGCGGTTTTATGAGTAAGTGTTGATTATGAGTTGTTGGTTGATGGTTATTAGTTGTTGGTAGGGAGATACTTGAATTTAGCGTGAGTGTTGAGGCCTGGAATGGATTTTAAAAGCCTGGCTTTTATTCATTCCCTGATAAATAATCAATTGATCTATCTTTCACCTCCCCTACCCCTCTCCTCGATTAATAAACAACGATCAACCATCCACTGAAAACAGAAAATTAAAAACTGAAAACTGTTAGAACCGCAACGTAAACACCGTCCGTACCCCTGGCTCGGATTCTACCCGTAGCGTTCCCCGATGTTGTAACATGATTTGTCGGGACAGGCTCAGCCCAATTCCCGAACCGCCCTGCTTGGTCGAAAAGAAAGGAACAAAGATCTTGTCCATTGCTTCAGGAATGATGCCTTTGCCCGTATCCGCTATCTGAATGGTTACCCGCTGCGTTTTGTCGTTTTCGCCAATCAGTTCCAGACGAGCGTTGGGCACTCCATCCATCGCCTGAATACCATTTTTAACGAGATTGATCAACACAAATTCCACCAGTTGCGGATCGGCCGTTACTTCCAGGGTCTCAGGTTCAACGCGTAGCACCAGTTCAACGTTTTTATCGGCTAGTTCGCTTTTGTACAAGCTTGCCACGTTCTGCAAAATCGTACCGACCGATACCACTTTGAAGTCGGGCTTGGGCAAGCGGGAAAAGCGGCGGTACGCATCAATCAACTGCATGAGGCTTTCGCTGCGTCGTTCCATCACCGCCAGCGAGTCCATTAAATCATCGTACGTTTCCTCGGTCAGTCGCTGATCGTTCTCCCACTCCGATTGCAACAACCCTTTCAGCGAGCCCGACAGCGAGTGAATGGGCGTGATGGAGTTGACAATCTCGTGCGTTAACACCCGCGTCAGGTTTCGCCAGGCGTCGAATTCCTGATTCTGAAGTTCCGATTGAATGTCTTTCAGCGATACCAGCTTGAGTTTCTGATCTTTCCGTATGAACTCCGTTACGGCGTAGGCCAGCGTTCGTTCTTCGCCCGTCAGCGTCAGTCGTAACAGACCCGTGTCGCCCGAAGAAGAGGTTTCGAGGGCTTCCACCAGAGCCGGTGAAGTACTGTTCAGGTCCTTCAAATTCCGAATTACAACCAGGTTCAGCAGCCGCTTGGCCGCCGTATTGACCGTTTCGATGTGCCCGTCTTTTCCAAACACCAGCAAACCGACGCTCAGGTGCTGAACAATCGTTTCCAGGTAACGTACCAGTTCTTCTTTTTCTGATCGGTTTTTACGGTAGGAATCGATCACTTCCTGTACCAGAAAGTCATATTCGGGCGAGCCGCCCAGATACCGCGTCGTATAATTTCGGGTAAAATCGGCGTAGCGGATGGCTTCGAACAGATCCATCACCCGCCGATTGGCCTTTTTCAGATACGAAACCAGATCAAAACTCAAATACACCAGCAGCAGTACCAGCACGCCCTTGGTCACAATCAAACGGGTATTGAACCAGAGGTACGCCAGCAGCATACTTACCAGTACAATAATGACTACCCGGAAATAAATCTGAAACGTAAAATTCCTCATGGGGTGCGGCTAAAAACGTCGATGCATTAGAAGGTACTGTATAGGTTCATATACTGTTGAATCAGGTTGATCCGGTCGTGTATATACCTGGGACTAAAGAAGGTGTTCGACCAGTCCTCAAAATTTTCGCACTGAAACCCCAGATAGAAAAGCCAGAAGGCGAAACCCAGGTACGGGATGGCCTGTAACTCCTGTTCTGAAAAAGCTTTCTTTTCCCGGTACGCGTTGATAAAGACTTCAAACTGTCGATCGGCTTCTTCCCTACTGATTTTTTTGAAGAACGTATGAAAGAAAAAGTGGATTTGAAAAGACATCAGGTCATTGGCCAGAAAGCCTTTTCCGGCAAAGTCGTAATCAAAAACGGTAAGCGTATTCTGCTCGTCAAAATGAAAGTTCTTGGGCAGATAGTCGTAATGGCAGTAGCCCGTACTGAATCCTGCCGTATCAAAACGCTCCAGCTCGTCTTTTACCCGTTGAGCGGTTTCTTCCAGATACGCGTATCCTTCCGGAAAATGCTCAAAAAAGGGCCTGATTACTTCCAGGGGACGATTCAGCGTCGTTTCCAGATCGTAGGGCTTACGTGGATGACGCAGTTCCAGCTGACTGGTGATTGTATGGTTGAACGCCATTTCATGCCCGATGATTCGTAACTGCTCGTCGGAGAAATCATAGACATTTTCACCGTTTGCGTAGGTAAATAGTACCCCGTTTCGAATGCCTTCGGCGGCCTGAAAGGACTGAATGGCTTGCCCCTTTAGATCGGGTATCGGATAGGAAACGTGGGCTCCTCCCGTCCGTAACTGATTCAACAATTCTACTTCACCCTGAATTTCCGGTAAGGATCGATGGGCATCCCGGTAGATCTTGAAAATGGCTTTTCCCTTGGCATGTTCCACCCGATAGGTGTCGCTAACGCCGCGTAACAGAAGTGCACAGCGAACGTCCGAAAACCCGTACGCTTCAGCAAGGTAGGTTCCTAAGGCACGCGACGACAAGGTAGAGTATTGAGTGGGGAACAGAGTCATTAAAGTTAATTTTCGCTACGATGGATACGAAGACGCGGAGGGTTACAAGGGTCTTTCTTTAGGCTATGGAATCGTATACTGAAAGGGATTAAAGCCCGTATTTCTCCAGTCGCCGGTACAGTGAAGCCCGCGTTAGTCCGAGTTCAGTTGCCGCTTTGGAAATATTGCCGCTGTGTTTGTTGAGTACCTTTCGAATGATGGCTTTTTCCAGTTCGTCCAGGTTGAACTGATCCAGGGAAAGCGTTTCGCCATTGGTCTGCTTTTCCGGTACTTTCTGAGCCGTGGAAATAAACAGATCTTCGGGTTGCAGCATATCCTTTTCGCACATGATAACGGCCCGCTCGATGGCGTGTTGCAGCTCGCGAACGTTACCCGGCCAGCCGTACTTGGTCATGCGTTGGATGGCCGCCGGACTTACGTCCTTGATGCGTTTGCGGTACTTCTGGGTGTACACCCGCAGGTAATGATGAGCCAACAGTTCAATGTCTTCGGGGCGTTCGCGGAGGGCCGGAATCCGGAGTTCAATGGTGTTGATCCGGTACAATAAATCCTGCCGAAACTCGCCTTTGCTCACCATTTCGGCCAGGGGCATATTGGTCGCACAGATGAGTCGAATGTCAATGGATTTAGGCCGATTGGAACCTACCCGCGTGACCTGCCGGCCTTGCAGTACCGTCAGCAGTTTGGCCTGCATGGGCAAGGGAATATTCCCGATTTCATCCAGGAAAATGGTGCCCCCATCGGCGGCTTCGAAGCGTCCGGCCCGGTCTTCGCGGGCGTCCGTAAAGGCTCCCTTCACGTGTCCAAAGAGTTCGCTTTCGAACAGATGTTCGCTGATGGCTCCCAGATCCACACTGATAAAGGCCTGTCGCGAACGATTGGAGTTTTGGTGCAGGGAACGGGCAATCAGCTCTTTTCCCGTACCATTCTCCCCCAAAATCAACACGTTGGCGTCCGTAGCAGCCACTTTCTGGATGGTACCGAAAACCTCCCGCATGGCTGAACTTACGCCTACCATTTCACCAAACCGGGCCTGCTGATCGCGGGCAATGATGGCATTTTGCGACTTGAGTTTTTCGACTTCCAGTTTCGACTTCCGCAGGGAAAGGGCGGACAACAGCGTCGCGAGCAATTTCTCGTTACTCCAGGGTTTCAGGATAAAATCCGTTGCCCCGGACTTTACAGCCCGCACGGCCATTTCTACGTCGCCGTACGCCGTAATAAGCAGCACAATCGCCGCCGGATCGATTTGCAGAATTTTATCCAGCCAGAAAAATCCCTCCGTTCCCGAGGTAACGTCCTGCGTGAAATTCATGTCCAGCATGATCACGTCGTATCCTTCCTGACGCAATAGGTTGGGCAGGTTTTCGGGATTTTTTTCAGTATCAACGCGGGTAAAATGTTGTTTCAACAGCAGACGGGCTGCCTTTAGAAGGTCTTCGTTATCATCGACGACCAGGATTCGAGCGGGGGTTAATGGCATTCTATACTTTTAGTTTGCAGTTGTCGGTTTTCAGCAGTCCCCGCATTGCATACGGGGCTTATTTACATTGAACCCCTCCGGGGTTCGTCCTACCTTATTATTCCGTTTTCGTTTGAGAAACCCAGCACAACTGGCGAGACGTGTAGTGGATAGCATTTGCTACGGACTTTTTAAGTTGGTAGGCTGTGCCTATCCTACTGGATATAACCTATCCTGTCTTCTCTTAAAATCATACCATTTCGGGAAATCACGGGAAAGCTAGCAAAAACTGTCCGAATCCGTACAGTAGCTGTACGCAGGCGTACACTATTTTCGCAAAAAAAGCCATTTCCAGCCAACTGAGGGCATTTTTAAAAGTTTGGCACACCTTTGGCATTAGAGAGGTCAAGGGTTTAGTAAGCGTAACCGGCGAACGACCCTAAACAGCCGTTCGCCGGTCTTTTTTAATTCAACTATCGAAATGGAAACTCTTTGCAAAACTGATCGTACCGCCTTAGTAGAAGCCTGCCGACAAGGGGACCGCTCGGCTCAGTACGAACTGTATCGCCTGTATTCCAAATCGATGTACAACGTTTGCTACCGAATCCTGAACCATACCGCCGAAGCCGAAGACGTATTACAGGATGCCTTTGTGAAGTTTTTTCAACGCATCCACGAATTTCGGCAGGAAAGTACGGTGGGAGCTTATCTGAAGCAGATTGTTGTCAATGAAGCTCTCAATCGCCTGCGTCAGCGTCGGGTACAGCTGGTAGAAATCGAAGAAAGTTTCGACATGCCTTACGAAGCCGCCGCCGAACCCGACGAATGGGAAATCTCACACGTACGGGCTGCGATGATGAAGTTACCCGATGGTTTCCGTACAGTCCTCACGCTCCATTTGCTGGAAGAGTACAGCCATGATGAAATTGCCGAAATGTTACAAATCTCCGCCTCCACGTCCCGCACCCAGTTCATGCGGGCCAAGAATAAACTGAGAGAGATGTTAAGCCAATATTGAGTTTTTAGTTTACCGTTTTCAGTTTCCAATTAATCAGCTTCCTGCTCAACTGAAAACGGCAAACCGACAACCGCAAACTGTATAACCAATTAACCATTTTTTCCCCGTGGATAAGAAAATTGAAAGAAAATTCTGGAACCGTAAACGTGTCTTTTTTTTAACGGGCGGTTTGCTCCTGGTGTCGCTCACGTTGTGGGCACTGGTATTCCGGGATAAGCGTACACAACTACGGGTCGAGACGGAAAAGCTGACCGTATCGAGTGTTTCGCAGGGTGCTTTTAACGAATTCATTCCCGTCAACGGTACGGTTATTCCCATCCAGAGCGTGCAGCTGGACGCCGTCGAAGGCGGTTCGATTGAGAAAATCTTCAAGCAATCGGGTGATATGGTGAAGGCGGGCGACGTGATTCTGCAACTCTCCAATACGGAACTGAAATTGAACGTACTGACCCGGGAAACGGCTTTATACGATCAGTTGAACAACGCCCGTACCTCCCGTCTGCAATTGCAACAGAATACACTGGCCCTCCAGAATACGCTGGCTGAGATCGATTATCAGGTAAAAATCAAGGAACAGCAACTGAATCGGAACGACCGGGCCTCCAAGTATCTTTCGGAGAAGGAAATGCAGGATGTTCGTGAAGAAGTATCCTATCAGAAACGCCGTCGCAACGTTACGCAACGTTCGTACATGCAGGATTCCCTGATTCGGATTCAGCAAAATTCGCAGCTGTCTCAATCCGAAAAACGGATTTGGGAAAGCATTCAGAACGTAGGTCAGATGCTGGACAACCTGCTGGTCAAGGCTCCCATCTCTGGTCAACTTTCAACGGCTACGGACTTGCAGATCGGTCAGTTGATTACGAAAGGTACCAAGATCGGTCAGGTCGATATTCTGGACAAATTCAAAGTACGGGTGCCCATCGACGAACTGTACCTGCCCCGAATCGTGAAAGGACTGGAAGGTTACGCGGATCTGGATGGAAAAGAATACAAACTTGTGGTTGACAAAGTGTTCCCCACGGTTACTAACGGTCGTTTTGAAGTCGATATGCTTTTTGCTCAGACGGCTCCTACGGATATTCGTCGCGGTCAAACCTTACGCATTCGTCTGGAACTGGGTAAACCCGAACAGGCGGTACTGCTTCCCACGGGTGGTTTCTACCAGCAAACGGGCGGTAACTGGGTATTCGTGGTGGAAGCCGGTGGTCAGCGAGCCGTACGCCGCAATATCCAACTGGGACGCAAGAACCCGACATACTACGAAGTACTGGATGGCCTGAAACCCGGTGAAAAAGTCATCACCTCGAGTTACGAGTTCTTCGGCGACAATGAAGTACTCAATCTCAATGAAAAGCAACCGTAACGTTTATCAACCACCGATTTCACGGAGTTACTTCGTGAAATCGGTGCCCAACTTTGAGTCACTCTGTGGTTAATCCTTTACCATTCATCTGAAGTTCAACACACACGTACAACCATGATCCAAATCAAAAACCTCCGAAAAGTTTACCGTACCGAAGAAATTGAAACAACGGCTCTCGATCATGTGAATGTGGAAATTGCCGACGGCGAATTTGTCGCGATCATGGGTCCGTCGGGTTGCGGAAAATCGACTTTACTCAATGTATTGGGTATGCTGGACAACCCTTCCACGGGCGAGTACAACTTCTGGGGCGAGGAAATTTCAAAATACTCGGAACGCCAACGGGCGAAGCTCCGTAAGGGAAACATCGGTTTCGTATTTCAGAGCTTTAACCTGATCGACGAACTGACCGTATACGAAAACGTTGAACTTCCCCTGCTGTACCTCGGCAAATCGGCTTCCGAACGCAAAGAACTCGTTGAAACGGTACTGACCCGCATGAACATCATGCACCGGAAGGATCACTTCCCCCAGCAGCTTTCCGGTGGTCAGCAGCAACGGGTAGCCATCGCCCGGGCCGTAGTTGCCAAACCCAAGCTGATCCTCGCCGATGAGCCGACGGGTAACCTCGATTCGACCAACGGCGAAGAGGTAATGAAACTCCTCCAGCAACTCAACGAAGAAGGCACGACCATCATCATGGTAACGCACTCACCCTACGATGCCAACTACAGCCACCGGATCATCAACCTCTTCGACGGCCACGTGGTGACGGAAAACGTGAATACGAAGTTTCATATCTAGGTTTTGAGTTTGGGGTTTAGGGTTTTGAGTTTTAGGTGCGGAAACTTTCTTTGGAATGACTCTGCGGTCCTTTTTCAGTATTCTGCATTTCAACCTTTTAAACCCAAAACACTAAACTCAAAACGACAGCATCGGCCGTTCTAAGCCCACAACTCCAAACCTCCTTTCCCCTTCAGCTATGGTCTCCAACTACTTCAAAATTGCCTTTCGTAATCTCTGGAGAAACGGTGTTTTTTCGGTGATCAACATTGTTGGTCTGGCTCTGGGTGTGGCCTGTAGTTTGCTGATTGGGCTTTGGGTACAGGATGAACTGGCGATGGATAACTACCACGCCAAAAGTCCGGTGCTGTACCGAATCATGCAAAGCCAGACGTTCAACGGCGAAACCAATGCTGGTCCGCATACACCGGGTTTGCTCAGTTACGAGTTGAAGAAGAAGTTTCCGGAAGTGGTCCATGCGTCGGGTTTCACCTGGGAGAATGAGCTAAACTTCACGGTCGGTGATAAATTCAACAAGCAGAAAGCCCGCTGGGCTGGTGAAGACTGGTTCAAGATGTTTTCGATTCCTCTGTTGGCGGGTACGCCCGCCACGGCCCTGAAGGCCCCCGAAAGCGTGGCGATTTCCCGGAAACTGGCTGATAATTACTTCGGCAGTCCGCAAAACGCCCTGGGTAAAACGGTCGAAGTAGCGGGACGTGACATTCCCTATAAAGTCACGGCCGTTTTTGAAGATTTACCCGCTCAGGCCTCCGAAAAATACGATTTCCTGCTTACCTGGGAAGACTTCCGCAAGCGAAACAACTGGGTCGAACAATGGGGTAACAATGGTCCCCGTGTATACTTTGAGCTTCGCCCGGATGCGAATACGGCCAACGTAGAAAAGCGGCTGAAGAAATTTTTGAATAACTACCGCAAGGAAGAGTACCCCAACACCCTGTTCATGCAACGCCTTAGCGAATCGTACCTCTACAACGATTGGCGGGGTGGTACTCAAAACGGCGGTCGTATTGAATACGTGCGTTTATTCAGCGTGGTCGCTGTATTTATTCTGCTCATTGCCTGTATCAACTTTATGAATCTGGCGACGGCCCGCTCCGAACGCCGTAGCCGCGAGGTGGGCGTTCGGAAAGTGATGGGAGCCGTCCGGGAATCGCTGATCGGGCAGTTTCTGGCCGAATCGTTCCTGATTACTGCACTGGCCGTACTGGTAGCTATTGGTCTGGTGGAACTGGTCCTGCCTAACTTCAATGAACTTACCGAAAAACAACTGGTTTTAAATTATACCCAACCGGGCACGTATCTGATTTTGCTGGGCGTAACCCTCCTAACGGGTCTCATTGCAGGTAGCTATCCGGCGTTTTACCTGTCAGGCTTCAATCCGGCTCGTGTACTGAAAGGTCGCCTGAAGTTCTCCCGGGGTAGTAAGCTGTTCCGTCAGGGACTCGTAGTTTTTCAGTTTACGCTTTCCATTCTCCTCATTGTCGGTACGATCATCATCTATCGACAGGTGAGTTTCATTCAGAATAAAAACCTTGGCTACGATCGCGAGAACCTGATTTACATTCCGATGGAAGGCGAGTTATCGACGAAGTACCGCACCATCCATCAGCAACTCCTGCATATGCCGGGGATTCAGTCCATCAGTACCATCAACCAGGTACCCGGTGAATTTGGCAGCAACACCACGGGCGTAAACTGGCCCGGAAAAGATCCGGAATCCCGTCCGCTGTTTGAGGCAACGGGTATTGGGTATGACGGGCTGAAAACCCTAGGCATCAAGCTCTTGTCGGGTCGGGAATTTTCCGAAAAATACGCTACTGATTCCGCCGCGTTCCTGATCAATCGTGAAGCCGCTGCCCTGATGGGGTATAAAGATCCCGTCGGCAAGCCCGTTACCTTCTGGGAGCGTCCGGGCACGATTATCGGTCTGGTGGATGAGTTCCATTTTCATTCGCTCCACGAACAAATCAGACCCTTGATTCTGCGGCTGGATGCGGGCTGGTCAACCTCCTACTACGGAGCCATGATGGTCCGGACCCAACCGGGGCAAACCCAGCAGGCCATTGCCAGTCTGGAAAGCATCTGCAAACAGGCCAATCCCAAATTCCCCTTCACTTACCGTTTTGCTGACGTAGAATACGGCAAGCTGTACCGTTCCGAACAGGTCATGGGAACCCTGGCTAAAGTTTTCGCCGGACTGGGCATCTTCATTTCGTGCCTGGGCTTACTGGGACTGGCCGCCTTCACTGCCGAACAGCGAACCAAAGAAATTGGCATTCGAAAAGTACTGGGAGCCAGTGTATTCAGCGTCATCTCTTTGCTTTCCAAAGACTTTGTCAAGCTCGTGGGTATTGCCTTCCTGCTGGCCTCGCCGGTCGCCTGGTGGGCCCTGGGCGATTACCTCGACAAGTTCTATTACCACGTAAATCTCGACTGGTGGGTATTCGCTGGAGCGGGCCTACTGGCCCTGCTCGTCGCCCTGCTCACGGTGAGTTCACAGGCTTTCCGGGCGGCTACTGTCAACCCGGTGAAGAGTCTGAAAAGTGAGTAATGGCTCGTTGGTGGTTGTTTGTTGTGGGTTGTTAGGTCGTTTGCCATGTTAAAAGTCAACGTTGATAAACACCTTCTTCAGCCCAAAACAAACAACTATCAACGAACAACAAACAACCAAAGACTAATGCCCCAGCAGCCATGTTACAGAACTATCTCAAAATCGCCTGGCGGAGTTTATGGAAAAACCGGCTGTTTTCCATGGTCAATCTCGTGGGGCTGGCTCTGGGGCTTACAGCTTCGCTGCTCATTCTGGAATACGTCAGTTTCGAGAAAAGCTTTAATACCTTTCATCCGCAACTGCCCAGCCTGTATCGAATCCTGATGAAAGATCAGGCGGGTACTACCCAGGGAAGTTCGGCTCCGGGCATTATTCTCCGGGCAGATTTCCCAGAAATCAAAGGCTACTGCCGCCTGGCCGAGGGCATTTCAAACGGCATCATCACCGTTGCAAACCAGACCTTTCGGGAAGAACATTCGGCTTACGCGGATGCTTCCCTGTTTAAGCTTTTTCACTTCCCGCTGCTATCGGGTTCCGCTCAGGAGCTTAATAAACCTCTCACGGTAGCCCTGTCCACCCATCAGGCCCGTACACTCTTTGGCAGTACCGACGTCGTGGGCAAAAGCCTGTCACTGGCCAATCAGTTCGGAAAGCTGGAGTACGCCGTAGTGGCTGTATACGAAAACATGCCCGAAAACTCGGATCTACAGGTGGACCTGGTCCTTTCCCTGGCGACTTTACAAAACCCGGCCCTTGTGGCGTCCAATAGCTGGGTCGACCCGACGGGCGTGGGGGCACAGTTTCTGACGACCTACGTGCGACTCGCTTCGCAAAGTTCGGTGAGCCACGTAGAAGCCAAATTTAATGCCCTGCTCAAGACCTTACCCACCGGAGCCACGGACGAAATCCGATTACAGGCGGTTTCGTTTCAGCACCTCGGTTCCTCCCTCAACGACTCCTACCCCACCTACGGTAACCTGGGGTTCGTGTACATCCTAACCGGCATTGCCTTACTGATTTTACTGATTGCCTGGTTCAACTACGTCAACTTGAGTACGGCATTATCCACCAAACGGTCCAAAGAAGTAGGCGTTCGGAAAGTCATTGGTGCTCACCGCAACCAGTTAATCACTCAGTTTTTGGGCGAATCCATGATCCTGAATCTGACCGCCTTTCTACTGGCTCTGGTTCTGGTGGATCTGCTTCAGATTCCCTTTAATCTACTGATCAAGAAAAATCTTTCGTTATCCATCCTGTTCCACTCTTCGTTCGGACTGTATGGTCTTCTGTTCTTCATCGCCGGAAGTGTGCTTTCAGGAGCCTACACGGCCTTCATTCTGAGTGGCATTAATCCTATTTTGAGTTTAAAAGGCGGTTTTTTGAAATCGGGACGGGCTTGGCTACGACAATCACTCGTGGTCTTTCAGTTCAGCATTTCCATTGCCCTGATTGCCGCTACGTTCATCGTCTATCATCAGTTGCACTACATGCAGCGTAAAAATCTGGGCATGAACCTCCAGCAACTGCTGGTGATGCAGGGACCGGAAGTAGGGCGGGAAGACAGTCTGTTTCAGGACCGGGCCGTAGGTTTTCGGAACGCCGTGAGTCAGTTGGCGTTCGTATCGTCCTTCAGCAATACGGGAAATGTTCCGGGTAATGGCTTTAACTTTTCAACGGAGAATGTCTTACGGACCGACCAGACCACCGCAGGGGCTCATACCAGTTACAAAGTCTTAATCTGCGATGACCAGTATTTTAAAACCTACGACATCGCTTTAGCCACCGGCCGTGCGTTTACGAAAGGGGAAACCGAAAAATCCTGGAGAAACGTAGCTCAGGTGGTACTGAATGAAGCCGCCGTTGCCCGCTTATCCGCTACGCCGACGAGTATCCTTGGGAAAACCATCAGCTTTAACGGGCAATCCGTGGAAGTGATTGGAGTCGTTAAAAATTACCATCATCTGGGTTTAAAGGAAGTCATTCAACCCATCGTTTTCTGGCCGCAGCAAAATACCACCTACTTCACGGCTCAGATTTCCACGGATCAGCTACCGAAACACCTGAGTCAGATTCAAACCCTGTACGAACGTTTTTTCCCAGGTAATCCCTTTTCATTTCATTTCGCCGACGAACAGTTTAACTACCAATACCAGACGGAGCAGCAATACAGCGAATTGTTTACGCTGGCGGCTGGACTATCCATCTTCATCGCCTGTCTGGGTCTGCTTGGACTGGCCGCTTTTAGTGCCGAACAGCGAACCAAGGAAATTGGTATCCGGAAAGTACTCGGAGCCAGTGTCGTGCAGCTTTCGGCCATGCTTTCCAAAGATTTTGTCTGCCTGGTTCTGATTGCTCTCCTCCTCGCGGTTCCGCTGGTTTGGCTGGCTATGGAACGCTGGCTGGAACAGTTTGCCTATCACGTCTCGGTGCAGTGGTGGATCTTCGCCGGAGCTGGACTCCTGACCCTGACGATCGCTTTACTCACGGTTGGTTATCAGTCCATTCGAACGGCCTTGATCAATCCGGTGAAGAGTTTAAAAAGTGAATAAGGATGGTTGTTGGTTACTGGTTGATGGTGGTTAGGGGCTCATAAGTCAGGGCCTTTTCGAAGAGACTGACACGCCTCTTTCTCAAAAACAACTCCACCTCAAACTACTAAAAACCAACAACAAACAACGACATAACCATCAACCAATGTATGTTATCTAATTATCTAAAAATCGCTTTTCGAAACCTCTGGCGAAATAAGACCTACTCGGCCATCAACCTGTTTGGGCTGGCCTTTGGCATCGCGACATGCTTACTCATTACTTTCTACGTGATCGATGAGCTGAGTTACGATCGCTTTCTGGGTAATGCCGATCGGGCGTATCGCATCAATACGGATATTAATTTTGGTGGTTCCGAATCCCATACGGCGGCTACTGCGGCTCCGATGGGACCGGCCCTGGCCCAAGTCTACCCGGACATTGAAGCGGCGGCCCGTATCCGCGATCAGGCTCCGGGCATGATTCGAAAAGGGACGGAGAAAATTCAGGAACGATCCGTCTACGCCGATTCCACGCTCTTCGACGTACTGGGCCTGACTGTCCTTGCGGGCAATTCCAAAACCGCTCTCAATCAGCCTCATACAGTAGTGATTACCCGCCGCATGGCCCTGAAGTATTTTGACACTCCGGAAGCCGTCGGTAAAACACTGATACTGAACGAAAACGATCCGTATAAAGTCACGGGTGTGATCGAAGACCTGCCCCGTACCTCCCACCTTAACGCGGATCTGTATTTCAGTATGCTGGATCACGCCGACAGCAAGGAAAATAGCTGGCTGAGCCACAACTACAGTACGTACCTTTTGCTCAAGCCCGGCGTATCGCCTCAGCAGGTCGAAGGACAGATTCGGCAGCTCTTTCTGAAACACGGCGGTCCGATGATTCAGCAGTGGCTGGGCAAGAACGTAGCCGAGCTGGAGGCGGGTGGCAGCTACGTCCGCTATACACTCTTGCCGGTTCCGGACATTCATTTACATTCCAATCGCGTGGATGAAATGAATCCCTCGGGTAACATTCAGTACGTTTACATCTTCTCGGCCATTGCCATCTTCATACTTTTCATTGCCTGCATCAACTTCATGAACCTGGCGACGGCCCGTTCGGCTCACCGGGCCAAGGAAGTAGGCGTACGAAAGGTACTAGGTTCAGCAAGTGCCCACCTGATCGGGCAGTTTCTGACGGAATCCATCCTGCTCAGTTTCATGGCTTGTAGCATTTCTTTATTATTGGTGGAACTGGCCTTGCCCGCTTTTAACCAATTAGCCGACAAACAGCTTTCGCTTAATTTCATTCGTGACTGGTACCTACTGCCCTTCCTGCTAACCTTTGCCCTGTTCGTAGGCGTACTAGCAGGCAGCTACCCGGCTTTTTATCTGTCTTCTTTCGAACCCGCCAAAGTACTGAAAGGCAAGCTTACCGCCGGGATGCGAAGCGGCTGGCTGCGGAGTTCGCTGGTCGTTTTCCAATTTTTCGCCTCGGTATTCCTGATCATCTGTACCCTGGCAATTCATCGGCAACTCAACTTTATCCAGCAGAAACAGGTGGGTTTTGATCGCGAGCAAGTCCTCATGCTTGATGGCGTCTATGGTCCCCAGGTACAGGCCTTGAAAAACGAAATTTTACGCATCCCCGGCGTACAAAGCGGAACGGTTACGGGCTACCTGCCGACCCCTTCGTGGCGGGGAAACGATTCGTTTTTTCCGGAAGGTGAAATAACCCCGGAACGGGCCGTGCAGATGCAAACGTGGTACGTAGACCCGGACTACATGAAAACCATGGGCTTACAGTTGTTGGCGGGACGGAATTTTTCCAATCAGATGGCGACGGATTCTTCGGCGGTTATTCTCAATGAAACCGCGGCGAAACTCTTCGGGTATACGAGTCCGACGGGTCGGAAAATTGCGGAAATTGAAGATCTACGAACGGGCCGAACCCGGGAACTACACATCATCGGCGTCGTAAAAAACTTCAACTATGAGTCCCTCCGCGAGAACGTCGGAGCTTTGTGCCTCCTACTCAACGCCAATCCGGCGGGCTACGCTACCTTTCGACTGAAAACCCAGCAACTGCCCGAAACCGTAGCCAAAATTGAACAAACCTGGCAACGCGTGTTGCCGGGGCAACCCTTCCGGGCTCAGTTTATGGACGAAGCCTTCGACAGTATCTACCGCAGCGAGCAACGCGTCGGAAAAGTCTTTCTATCGTTTGCGATCACGGCTATTGTCATTGCCTGTCTGGGTCTATTTGGCTTGGCGGCGTATTCGGCTGAACAGCGGACCAAGGAAATCGGCGTACGGAAGGTACTGGGAGCCACCGAACTGCAACTCGTCGCTCTGCTCTCCAGCGATTTCGTGCGGCTTATTAGCATTGCGTTCCTCATCGCCGTTCCCATTGCCTGGTACGTCATGAACCAATGGCTCGAAGGCTTTGCCTACCGCAGTTCACTGAGTATCTGGATCTTTCTTGGAGCGGGAGCCGCTTCGCTCTGTATTGCCCTGCTGACGATTAGTAGTCAGGCGATTCGGGCGGCGTCCATGAACCCTGTCAAGAGTCTAAAATCAGAGTAAGTTTTCACCCTACGGCTGAACGTCAGCCGTAGGGTTTTGCCGTATTGATTCTTTCGTAATTCCCTTTGTTTCTGCGTCTATGTTTCAGAACTATCTCAAACTCGCCCTCCGCAATCTCTGGAAAAGTCGCCTTTTTACCGGCCTGAACATGCTGGGCCTTTCGCTGGGTCTGACGGTATCCTTGCTGCTCTTTTTGTACATCAAAGATGAATTAGCCTTTGATCGATACCATCGACAGGCCGAGCAGATTTATCGGGTGAATCTGGCGGTGTCGTTTGATGGTAAGGAGGAGAAATGGGCGACGGCTCCGAACATCATCGGCCCAACCATGCAGGAGAAAATTCCCGGCGTGAAGCAGCAGGTTCGGTTTCTGAAACACAACTTTGGCGAATCGGCTTTCATTACAACGGGCGAAAAGAAATTCGTTGAGAAAAGCCTGTACTGGGCCGATTCCACGCTTTTTAAGGTATTTGATCTTCCACTCGTGCAGGGCAATCCCCAAACGGCACTCGAAAAACCGAATCAGGTACTGATCAGTCAGCGTACGGCGGAACGCTATTTCGGCAACGAAAATCCGCTGGGTAAAGACCTCAAAGTCGATAACCGCACGACCCTGGAGGTAACGGGCGTCTACGCCGATTTTCCGGACCACTCTTCGTTCGATGCCAACCTGATTGGTTCGTTCGCTACGGAAACCTGGGCGTATAAAAACCTTTCCTGGAGCAATGCCAGTTTTGAAACCTACGTCCTGTTAAATCCTCAGACCCAGCCTACTTCGGTCGAGCGGCAGTTGGATAAGCTGATTAAACAGAATGTTCCCGAAGAGAACCGTTACTATACCGCGTACCTGCAACCCTTAACGGACCTTCATTTACATTCCGAAGACGTTGCCCACGTGTACACCCAAAAAATCGGTGACCCGCAACAGGTACGGATTCTGGTTGTACTGGCCTTTGTGGTACTGGTCATTGCCTGTATCAATTACATGAATCTGAGCACGGCTCGCTCGCAGCAACGTTTTCGGGAGGTGGGCATTAATAAAGCCCTGGGAGCTTCCCGCAGTTTGGTTGCCCGTCGGTTCTATATCGAAACGGCGATTCTGGTGTTGCTGTCCATTCTTTTGAGCATCGCTCTGCTGGAAGCTTTTTTACCGATATTCAATCGTCTCGCTTCGCGGAACCTTACGGCTCATGCGGTTCTGTCGCCCGAAGTCATTGTCGGATTAGTATTGACGGGCACCCTCGTGACCCTGATTGCCGGTTCGTACCCGGCTTTATACCTATCGTCCTACGCCCCTAAGAACCTGTTACAAACCAATTTCCGGGCCAATACCGGAGCCGGATTGTTCCGGCGTAGTCTGGTCGTCATCCAGTTTACGGCTTCCATAGTGCTCGTCATCAGTAGTATCATTTTCTACCAGCAGCTTCGGTTTGTACAACATCAGAAGCTGGGGTATCAGCCCGAACAGGTGGTAGCGGTTACTACCGTTGCGGCGGAGTCCAAAACGCAGATTGACGGACTCATGAACCGCGTCCGCTCCCTTCCCGATGTGGTGGAAGTATCCCGGGCCCAGACGTTTCCGGCCAGTGGTGGCAGTGGTCGTTCCCTGCGAAAGAGTCTACAGTCGTCGGAAGAATTCAAAATGACGACCAATCACGCGACGCCGGATTTTGTACAGGTACTTGGCCTGAAACTGATTGCGGGAAAAACCCTTCCCTCGATTCCTAAAGATGCCAAAGACACGACGGTCCAGGTCGTATTGAACCGGAAGGCGGTAGCTTTTCTTGGATATACGCCGGAAAACGCCATCGGTCGCAAAGCGTACGGGCTTTTCGGTGATAACAATACGGAGATTGTGGGCGTAGTCGAAGACTTTCATTTTGAAAATTTCCATCAACCCATCGGGGGTTATGCCTTTCATAATGCCAATACTGAATCGTATCGCTACCTGCTGGTGAAACTCCGCACGCAGCGGCTGACGCAGGCCATGTCGCAGCTGGAAAATGCTTTCTCGGAGAGTCTGCCGCAGTCGGCTTTTGAATACACCTTTCTGGATCAGTACCTAAATAATCTCTACCAGACCGAACAGCGAACAGCCCAGGTCTTGCTGGTTTTCTCCATCCTGACCATCCTCGTTGCCTGCCTCGGTCTGTTTGGACTGGCGGCGTATGCAGCCGAGCAACGGACCAAAGAAATTGGCGTTCGCAAAGTACTGGGAGCCAATGAATTTCAACTCGTCACCCTGTTATCCAGCGACTTCCTCAAACTCGTGGGCCTTGCCTTCCTGATTGCCTCGCCGCTAGCGTGGTGGATGATGAATGAATGGCTGACCAGCTTTGCCTATCGCATCCAGATTAGTGGCTGGGTCTTCGTGGCTGCCGGATTGCTGGCCTTGCTGATTGCTCTGCTGACGGTCAGTAGTCAGGCCCTGCGTGCGGCGTTGATGAACCCCGTTCGAAGTCTGAAAAGTGAATAATATTTCCCGTAAATCCTGAATCGATGCTCCGCAATTACATCCAAATCGCCCTACGGAACTTATGGAAAAACAAGTCTTTTTCCCTGATTAATATCGTCGGCCTGGCCGTGGGTATGGCCTGCTGTATGCTCATTTTACTGTACGTGCAGCAGCAACTGAGTTACGACCGTCATCACGAAAAGGCGGATGATTTGTACCGTCTGGTAACGGAATTTGTCACCGAAAGCAAAACCGAACGGGCTCCCACGAGTGCGGCTCCGGTAGCAGCAGCTCTCAAAAACGAGTTTCCGGAAGTCGAAGAAGTCACCCGCGTATTCATTCCTTTTTCGGAAGATAAAGCCATTCTCAGACGGATGGAGGGCGGTCGTTCCGTACAAACTTTTTACGAAAGCAAGGGAGCGTACGCCGATCCTACGTTTTTCAAAATCTTTACGTATTCATTCTTGGAAGGCAACGCTCAGCGAGCGTTAGATCAACCCAATACGGTCGTGCTTTCCAAAGCAGTGGCCCAAAAGCTTTTTGGTAACGCCTCGGCCCTGAATCGCGTCATTCGGATTAGCAACAGTAACGGCGATCTGGATTTTAAGGTAACGGGTGTCTTTGAATCCAAAGGCCCCTCCCACCTGGATACGCACTACCTCATGTCCCTGCAAACGGGCGAGCTGGGAGCCTTTGTCCGAAGCATCCAGAATTTCGCGGTGAACAACATGTTCTATACCTATGTCAAGCTTCGGCCCGGCAGCGATGCCAAGGCTCTGGAAGCCAAGTTTCCGGACTTCATTCGAAAATACATGGGCGAAGATTTAAAGAAGGTCGCTTTTCGTAAGAACCAGTACCTGGAATCGGTTTCACGCATTCACCTGCATACGGAAGCCGAAGGCATGTTCAACAAAAAAGGGAATAGTCAGTTGGTGTATATCCTGGCTACGGTAGCTCTTTTTACGCTACTGATTGCGTGTATCAACTTCATGAACCTGAGTACGGCCCGTTCGGGCAAGCGGGCGGCCGAAGTGGGCGTACGTAAAGTCATGGGGGCCGAAAAGCAAACGCTGGTGGGCCAGTTTCTGGGTGAATCGATGCTGATTAGTCTGCTTTCACTCACCATTGCGGTTTTACTGGTGGAACTCAGCCTACCTCTCTTTAATCAGATTGCCGGTACAAATCTGGACGTATCTCTGACGAAAGATTACGACAAGCTCCTGTTGTTTGTGGGCCTGGCTTTACTGACGGGCCTCGTGGCGGGCAGTTATCCGGCCTTTTATCTGTCCTCATTCAATCCCGCTCAGGTCTTGAAAGGCAAAGCCAGCAACAGTCTGGCCGTGACGCAATTGAGGAAAGGGCTGGTCGTCTTTCAGTTTGCCCTATCGATTATGCTGATTCTAGGTTCACTGGTGATCTGGCGGCAGATGCGTTTTCTTCAGGAAAAAGACCTGGGCTTTGTGAAAGATCAGCAACTGGTAGTCCCCCTGCGTACCTCCCAAGCTAAACAAAATTATCAGATATTCAAACAAGCCGTTGACAAACAGGCAGAGGTAGTGGCATCCGCGGCGGCTACAAGTTATCCGGGCGTTTTCGTGGCGGGCGATCAGAATTTCATACGATTGGGCCAAAACATTGAGCAGGCCGTAAACGTAAAGATGAATCACGTCAACTACGATTTTCTGGAAACCATGGGTTTCCATTTGCTCAGTGGACGATTTTTCTCGACTAAATTTCCGGCGGATACCGCCCAGCGAATTATTCTCAACGAAACGGCAGTAGCCCGGTTAGGCTATACGCCGCAGAATATCCTCGGTCAGCGAATCCGCTGGAAGGGTCCGAACGAACAACTGGATTATCAGGTAGTAGGCGTGGTTCAAAATTTCAATTTCATGGGTCTGCAACAGCCCATCAATAGCTTTGGATTTACGCTGGCTCCCTGGGGTCTTAATTACATGGTAATCCGGACGAATACGCCGCAAGTGAAACGGCTGCTGGCTTCGCTGGAAAACACCTGGAAAAGCCTGAATGCGGATGAGCCTTTTGAGTACAGCTTCCTCGATCAGGATTTTCAGCGTAATTACGAAGCCGAGCAAACCATGGGAACCATGATTGGCTACTTTACAGCGATCGCCATTCTGATTGCCTGTCTGGGTTTATACGGACTGGCGGCGTTTACGGCGGAGCAGCGAATCAAAGAAATCGGGGTTCGGAAAGTACTGGGAGCTAGTGTCGGTCACATCGTAGGTCTGCTTTCGAAAGACTTCATGACACTCGTCCTGATTGCCTATGTGCTGGCCGTACCCATCTCCTGGTACCTGATGAACGAATGGTTACAGGCCTTTGCGTTCCGCATTAACCTGAGCTGGTGGCTTTTTGCCGGAGCGGGCGGCATTGCGTTTCTGATTGCTCTGGCCACGGTCAGTAGCCAGACGATTCGGGCGGCAATGGTCAATCCGGTACGTAGCCTGAAAAGCGAGTAACCCGTTTATTATCGGCCAAACGCTCCTTGTAACCAACGGGTTTATCAAAAGCTCAGCCGCCTCTACTCCATGTCCGAAACTGTACATCGACCGTTCAGTTTCGGACATTTATCTTTTAATACTTTATTGATTATCAGTTCATTATCAACACCATGCTTTAACTGGCATACTTTTAAAACATAGCCCTTTACCTGATCGTATTACTTCTTAACCAGCCGTACGTATGTCCTACATTGCAATACCTCTGCCTTCGTTGCCCGGGAAACAGGAAATTGAAATTTCGGTAAGCATCAACGGTCAAAAACAGGACTTGCATTACCGGGTCGAGCTGTTTCGCTGGGACGACTGCTCGACGCCCTCATTCAACCGCGTGGAATGCCTGCGGGAAATGCTGACGACTTACGATCAGGAATGGTCGTTGTACTACATTGGGGCTCCGACGGATGACTTTGTACCCATCACGTTCGTCAAGAAAGATGGTTTGACGAAGATGAGAACCGTGGAAATTATAGAGAGCTAACCCTCCTTTTGTCCACTAGAAAACCCCATAAGACACGATTTTTCGCGTCACTACCGATTACACGTATGCTACGGAACTACTTTAAAATCGCTTTACGAAGTCTGCTCAAAAACCGCCTGTTCACGTTTGTCAACCTGTCGGGCCTATCCGTAGGCATTGTGGCCTGTTTGCTAATCAGCCTGTACGTGCTGCACGAACTGAGTTACGATACCTTCCACGAAAAAGGCGATCGGATTTATCGCGTGGTTACGGACATTAAAACCCCCACGGAAACGATTCATCCGGACATTACCTCCGGACCGATGGCTCCCGCCCTCAAACAGAATTTCCCCGAAGTAGAAGCCTATACGCGGCTCTGGGGACGCACGGCGGTATTCGCCCGCAACGACCAGAAGTTTCAGGAAAACCGGATCTACATGGCCGATTCCACGCTGTTCGACGTCTTTACGTTTCCCTTGCTACAAGGGGATGCCCGCACGGCTTTGAAGGCTCCGTTTAGTGCCGTACTCACACAGAAAACCGCGAAAAAATACTTTGGGGACGAAAATCCAATGGGACAGACCTTGCGGATGGAAGGCAAGTTTCCGGTGAAAGTAACGGGTGTACTGAAGGACATTCCCGAAACCAGCCATATTCCCTTTGATATGCTGCTTTCGATGTCTACCCTAACGCGGGAATTACAGCCCAACGTGGACCAGCAGTGGAGCAACTTTGTGTTTTACTCGTACCTCTTACTGAAGAAAAACACGAACGCTCAAGGTCTGGAAGCCAAAATCCCGGCTCTCCTCGACCGACTGGCGGGTAAAGAACTGGCTCAGTTTCAGATGCACTACACGCTACGTTTGCAGCCTTTGCAGGACATTTATCTGAAGTCCGATCGCGGTGCACCTGAGCAGGGAAGCCTCAAAAACGTGTACATCTTTTCGGTCATTGCGGCCTTTATTCTGCTGCTGGCCTGTATCAATTTCATCAACCTGACGATTGCCCGGGCGAGTGAACGAGCCAAGGAAGTGGGCGTACGAAAAGTCGTGGGAGCCGAGCGGCAGCAGCTTACTTTTCAGTTTCTGAGCGAATACGTACTGCTCAGTTCGCTGGCTTTTATCATAGCGGTATTACTGAGTGAACTGATCCTGCCCTTGTTCAATGAATTTTCCGGCAAGACCATTCTTACCTCTACCCTCACCCACCCTACGGTCTGGCTCATTCTGCTATTGCTGGCCGTTATCGTTGGCCTACTAGCGGGTCTGTATCCAGCTTTGGTGCTGTCGGGAATGAAGGCGATTACGGTGCTGAAGGGTCGCTTTGCCACCAGTCGGCAGGGACTGATTCTTCGGAAATCACTGGTCGTCTTTCAGTTTGTGATTTCCGTAAGTCTGATCGTGAGTACGCTGGTGGTGTACACCCAGCTCAACTACATGCGGGGCCAGTCGCTGGGCTTTGCTAAAGATCAGATGCTGGTGCTTAACCTCAACGATCCGGGTTACCTGGACCGGCACAGCGAGTCCTTGCTACGACAATTAGGCAACGTTGCCGGGGTTGAATCCGTTACGCAATCCTCGTCCGTACCCGGTAGTGGAGCCCAGGGAGCCTACACCAATCTTGAAAATAAGTCGGGCGATATGCAGGCCGCGAACATGGACCTTTATTCCATCGATTATACCTTCCTGAAACAGTATCAAATTCCCTTACTGGCCGGGCGGCTGTTCTCCCGCGATTACGCCACGGATTCCACGGAAGCTTTGATCGTGAATGAAGCTACCGTTAAGAACTTCGGCTACGCTTCGCCCTCGCAGATCATCGGTAAGAAATTTGACCAGTGGGGACGCAAGGGACGCATTATCGGCGTGGTGAAAAACTTTCATTCGGCCTCTTTACGGGAGGCCATTACGGCGGCTACGTTCCGCATCAATCCCCACGAATGCCAGCAGATTTCCATCAAAGTAAAGGCCGCTCAGCTGCCCAGTACGCTTGCAACTCTGAAGACCGTCTGGGAGCGGGCGGTACCGGATCGACCCTTCGATTACTTCTTTATCGATCAGTCGTTCAATGATAAATACAAAGGCGAAGAGCAGTTTGGCCGCTTGTTTATCTACTTTGCCAGCATTGCCATTTTCATTGCCTGCCTGGGTCTGATTGGCCTTACTTCGTACGCTACCTTTCAGCGAACCAAGGAAATCGGCGTACGCAAAGTACTGGGGGCCAGCTCCTTCCAGATTACGGCCCTGCTTTCGCGGGAATTCATCAAGCTGGTCCTGATCGCCATTCTGATTGCCAGTCCACTGGCCTGGTACGCCATGAATCGCTGGCTCGAAGATTTCCATTACCGGGCGGCCCTCCCCTGGTGGACCTTCCCAACGGCGGGCATACTGGCACTGGGCATTGCGATTCTGACAGTCAGTTCGCTGACGCTGAAAGCCGCCACGGCTAATCCGGTGAAGAGTTTGAAGACGGAGTAAGTACAAAAGAGGAGCGGTCAGAATCTGAATTCTGACCGCTCCTCTTTTAGTACGGATACCTACGCGTAAAAGCGTTGCTTTTCTTTTACCTCGGCGACAATCGCCTCTACGGTAGATTGCACTTCGGGTGGGATGCGTAATTCCAGATTATTCTCCACCTGATTCGTTAATAACAGGGTAGCGTAATACAGGAGAATATACTTTTCCCGTAATACATTTCCTTTTTCTTCCTGGTGAAACAACGAGAGAACGAGTTGTTCCTGTTC
Source organism: Siphonobacter sp. BAB-5405 (assembly GCF_002872335.1). Classification (GTDB taxonomy): domain Bacteria; phylum Bacteroidota; class Bacteroidia; order Cytophagales; family Spirosomataceae; genus Siphonobacter. The sequence goes on from NZ_NJAG01000024.1 coordinate 45,671, forward strand.
GAAATAAAGGAGATGTCTAAGTAAGAAATCTACATCTTTTGAATCCGCCTTAAATGCTAGTTCCGCTACGCGTTTATCCACATTATTGAATATATTATTCCATACTTCTAATACAATTTTTAACACTAAAACTTGATCATCTTCTAATTCTAATCCTTTTATTAGTTCATAAGCGTGGCCCTTTTGGATATTCATTTCAAGGTACAAAATAGCCAAATTATACAAGGCATTAATGTTCCCTTTCGCAATGGCTTGCAAATAGTATTGCTCCGCCTCTTCCTGCTTACCCTGCTCCTCGTATAGAAGAGCCAAATTGTATAATGAACTAGTATGTTCTTTCTCAATGGCTTGCAAATAATATTGCTCCGATTTTTCCAGTCTACCTTGTTCATTATACAAATGAGCCAAATTGTATAATGAATCTGTATCTCCCTTAGCAATAGCTTGCAAATAATATTGTTCCGATTCTTCTAACCTACCTTGTTCACTGTATAGGATAGCCAGGTTATTCAATGAATCAATATGTCCTTTAGCAATGGCTTGCAAATAATATTGTTCCGATTCTTTCAACATACTTTGTTCATCATATAAAAAAGCTTTCATGAAGAACTTAACTCCATCTTTTTCATTTTCTATACCATCTACTAACTGATGAGCCTGCTGATATTTCTTTTCCTGTATTAAGACGGATATAGTCTTTGCTATTTCAACAAACTTCTCCGGCATGCCTAATAAATCATTCTTTATGGGGTTAGCCTGTAAAGCCGCGGTTAGATCAATCATCTGATCCCGTTCCCGAGTTCCAATATGTTTGGACTGAGCCAAGGCTTTGGTTAGAACAATTGCCCGATCGTAAGGCAATTCGTTATTGCTCAACCGTTGTAGATGTTCTTCTACTAATCCTGACCATTGGTTTTCATCATACCAGGCTTCCAGAAAAAGCGTCAGCCATCTAGCCCGGCGTTTCTGTTCGGGATTCCCCTGCGTAATCATGAGCCACATGTTGAAGAAACGCTCCGACAGGCGGTACAGATTGTTCTTCTTACTCGTAGCTATTACCTCAATAATGCCTGCATTGGAAAGCTGCTTCAGGTGAGCGGAAATCAATTTACTCTCCATTCTGCACTTTTCCACCAGTTGTTTTACGGAGCAGGCCTCCCAGAGAAAAGCCATTTCCTGTACGATTTTCCGGTGAGCGGGGGGTAAATGATTCAGGCGTTCCTGATACAGGGGAGTAACGTTATCCATGACCTTTCGCAGGTAATCAAACCCATAGAGCGTGGAATCTTTCAGTAAGATCTGGATGAAAAACTGGAGCGTTCGAGGCAGACCATCCGTTAGCAGGCGAATGGTTTCAATTTTACCGGGATATTTCTGAGAAAATTCCCAGAGCTGGGGCAACTCCATTTGCTCGCTCCAGTGGTGCAGCAAACGGTGGATCTCTTCGGAAGACAGGGCTTCCAGCCGATGCCGCCGGAAAAACTCGTAAAAAGGCTGGTCGTATTTCCAGAACTGCTCATCCATACGGGTACTGCCACCAATGATCACCAGACCGTTGTCATTCAATAGAATTTCCCGCAACAGATGGCCTTCCCCACCGAAGTTTTCCAGAATTCGATCCAAATTGTCGAGCAGCAGAACGATCCTTTTTTGCTTCGCCTGTACGAGTTGATGGATCTCAGCGTACAGGTAGCGGGTATAACTTTGATTGTCGTCAAAGCTTTCGAAACTTTGCAGATCAAGCGTAACTTTCCACTTTACGCTTAACTCCCGCAGTACTTCCTCCCACAAATCAAACAGTCGGTAAATGCCCGCCTGTTCTTCCGCCAGATTCACGGCCAGGTACTGATCCGACAGTACCTCATCAATCTCAATCTGAATCCGTTTTAATAACGTCGATTTCCCGCTTCCCCGCCTGCCCAGTAATAATTCGTGCTGCAAAGGGTCTTGCGGACCTTTGTTACGTAAATCTTCTATAATGAGGCGGAACTCTCCCTGGCGGATGACAAAGTTGTTTTTTAGCGACTGCGAATCGCTATTAGCCGACTGGTACAGGTTCAACTGATCTACGAACCAGTTTCCGGTTTTATGTTCACTAGTTTTCATCGTAGATAGGATTGTTTCGTTTCCAGAATGCTTTTAGAAAGGGAGATAAGAATACGTACTGATCGGCCTCTTCAATCAGGTATCCGTCTTTTATTAATCCGTCCATCAATTCGATATAATCCTCTTTTTTATGATGATGGGAGGCCAGATCATATAGTTTTCGGGCGTTGATTCGATCCCGATGAGCTATATACGTTAATACTTCATTGAGAAATGGAGCGTCTGTACCCATGTAATCGAACAGACGATTTTTCCAGTCCCGGAAATGATCGTTGTTCCTGATGATTTCATTGAATGCCTGATCAATCGTATCAGTTGTAATCACAGCATTACCTTTCCTTTTGGCATCACGGTTAATCGCATCCAGCATCAGGTTGATAAAGAAAGGCAGGTAATAATGCTGTATTTTTCCCAGAAGATAATCGGCAAGCTGGGTATCGTATTGTACCGTTGCAGAGTTGTCGGTGGCCCATTGAATATAGGTTCTGGCCTCTTCCACCGTAAGGGATTTAAAACCTACCTGACTTATATCATTCAGATCAGAGCTTCGATTTTCGATGGCTTTTACTACGTGGTGAATTCCTATGGAACCCGCCAGTACAAAGGCAATATGACTAAACCGCTGTTCCTGTCGCCACCGCCTGAAATTTTTAAGAATTGAAATTGCCTGCGAGCTTTTATCCGTTTTATGAAGGGTGTAAAGTACTTCGGGTAACTCGTCTATAAACAGCACAAGTTTGATACCTTCTTCCTGGAGCTTCAAAGCGATTCGTTCAATCTCTACTAAGTAGTCAATTGATCCACTATCGAGCTTTACTCCCTGCAAGCCTATTTCTTTTATTCGTAATTCCCTGAAAAAAGAGCCTACCCACGTCAGTACCTGGACTTTTCTTTCCAAACACGTAATCATGAGTTCGTAAATCTGCCGGTATACCCGTTCTTCGGAGTCGAAGCCCTGTATATTCCGAAATTGAGCCAGGTATCCATCCACACAATTATCAGCCATGTATCTCATAACCGACGATTTACCTACGCGTCGGGGAGCGGCTAATAGTACATGATTTCCCTTTTCCAATTGCTCCCACACTTCTGTAATAATCTGGGGACGATGATAATAGTAGTTACCGGTCGCCGTATTGCCTATAATAATTTTAGGGCTTTGCCAGGTTGGCTCCACTTTTGACAATAATTTTATTGTTAAATGATCTTGACAACAAATTTATTGTCTTTTTAATTTAACAACAAAGTTATTGTCAAAATAAAAAAATAAGCTCTGGTTTTAGATTAAGGATTTGTCTTTAGCTGAAACTGAAGATTTCCTTCCCCTGACTTAACTAACGCTAACGGGGCTCTTTTTACCCAGGGCTTTAACATACGTACAGTCAAATACGTTAGCTGCTAAATTTATTCCTAACTGAAACACGAATTTGGTGGTCTAATTATAAGTCATTACTCTTAACTCATTGATAATTAGTACTTATTATTTATTCGAAAATACCTGCTTAGGTACGAAATCCCCACTTTTTCAGGTACAATTTTTTTGGCAGAAAATCTTCTTTTCAATTTGTCTATTATTAACCCCGTCCTCTATGTACTTTGTACGTTTACCTCTGCAGTGCCTGCTGCTCTGTCTTCTATTGCCCCTGCTTCTTCGCGGTCAGGTTCAGATTACCGACGTTGGTTCACCCGGGTTTTCAGCAGGAGATGCCCGTTTCACTTCGCTTAAAATTGCTCCCGACGGTACCCCGTTTCTGGCTTATCAGGACGTAGCCAATGGCTACCGGGCTACGGTTCAGCGTTTCGATGGTACAGCCTGGCAGGTGGTGGGTACACCTGGTTTCTCTACCGCCGAAGCCTCGTACACCTCACTCGCCATTGCACCGGATGGAACTCCGTATATTGCTTATCGGGATCAAAGTACAATCAACCGCATTACGGTTCAACGGTTCAACGGTTCCACCTGGGAGCCCGTTGGTCAGGCCGGGTTTTCGGTTCAGGCCGTTGAATACACTTCTTTAGCGTTTGCTCCCGACGGAACACCCTATGTCATTTATCGTGGTGATTCGAGGGATGCTACCCGGGCAGTCGTACAACGCTTCAATGGTACTAGTTGGGAACTGGTAGGACCGGATGGCATCTCGCCCGGTCAGGTTAAACAAACCTCCATCGTTATTGCCGCCGACGGTACGCCTTACGTTGCGTACCAGAGTTTACAGGATGGAGCCAATGGGATTGTACAACGTTTTAACGGTACCAGTTGGGAAACCCTGGGGACGATTCCTCACGTAGATTTTCCTTCGCTTGCCCTGGCTTCGGATGGAACGCCCTACCTCACTTACATTAACACGGCCAACGGAGATAAGGTGAATGTTCAACGGTATACCAACGGATCCTGGGAACTCATCGGCGACGGAATTTCAAGAAGCAATGCCCGTTTCACTACGATCATTATCGGCCCCGATGGCAATCCTTATGTCGTTTATCAGGACGGATTTTATGTGAACCGAAGTACCATTCAGCGGTACAGACAGGGTCAGTGGGAAGATGTAATTGCTCCTGGTTCTTCACGTGATCAGATGGACTTTATTTCGCTGGCTACGGTAGGCGGTATGGACCCGAGCCTGTATATCGGCTTCCGTGACTGGAGTCTGCAAACCAAAGCGTCTGTCCAACGAGTGTATCTAAACAATGCGGCTCCCGTTACTTTAAATAGCTTTAAGGCCCAATTGCAACCCGACCAGCAAGTACTCGTAACCTGGGGTACCTCGCAGGAATTGAACGCCAGTCACTTCGAGGTAGAGCGTCGCAGCGAGCATACAACCTTCGAAGCCATTGCTACCGTACGAGCCGCTGGAACCACTACCGAAGCTCATTCGTACCGCTTTGTGGACGAGAAGCCGCTTACGGGTACTAGTTACTATCGCCTCAGACAGGTAGATTTCAATGGTAAAAACGAAATATTCCGGGCTGCCAGCATTAATCGTCAGGAGGGTGCCTGGTCCGCTCTGGCGTATCCGAATCCTAATTCCGGCCGTTCAATTTCCAT
>NZ_NJAG01000114.1 GCF_002872335.1 Siphonobacter sp. BAB-5405
TTTACTTATATAGTCGGTCATCTTTTTATAAAGCTCCAATGCTACAGCTCTTGCTTCAAAGGCTACTTCATTTGTAATATAATCTGGGTTATTATAAACTAAAACTTTAATCACAATATACAATGGACTGACTTTATAATTAAATTTAGGATTCTCGAATACCTCCAGTAATCTTTCACCATAGCCTAACTTTATAGCTAAGGCAGCTGAAAATTGCCAACTATTCATAATACCTCCATAATTATTATTATCAATGTTATTGATCAAATGTAACCAATGAGTTTTAGCGATCCCCCAGTTTTCATCATAGATAGCAAAATTAGCTAATTGCAGTTCTTTTACATCTGGATAACCTTGAATTTCATATTGTATTTCTATTTCCTTAAAAATCTGATATGCTTCATCCTTTTCTTTCAAATAATCCCGAAGTATATCTACGTAACTATTCGCAGCAACAATATTCTGATTATCAATCTGGTATGACCGTTTATAAGCTTCCTTTGCCTGTATAATTTTGTGAAGTTCTAAATAAGTATCTCCGAGAATCTGCCATGCTAGACTATCCTCGGGTTCTAGTTCCAAACTTTTAGTAATAGCGCTTAAAGCACTTTCGGGTTCTTCAAACTCAGTTAAATACAATAACGCTAAACTTTCCCATGCAAACGGTTGCTTCTCGTCGTTTTCCAGAGCTTTTCATATATGGCCTTTTTTAGCCTGCTCTGGTTCATTAAGGTGAAAATGATACAAATGAGCAAGTGAGAGCCAAGTCATGAAACGGTTAGGCTCAACTATAATTACTTGCAGATAATGTTGCAATGCCTTATCTGGTTGGTGCAATTCATAATGGTAAAGATCTGCTAATTTAACCAATGCCGGAGTATATTCAGGAGCTTGTTCAATGGCCTTGAGGTAATAGTTTTCTGCTTGAGAAAGGTCGCCTTTTTCTTCAAAAGTTGCTCCTTTATTAGTGAGCAACTCCGGATCATTGGGCTTTAATTGAAGGCCTTTGTCAAAGCATTCGAATGCTTTTTCATAGTCATGTTGATATCTTAGATATAATTTTCCTAAGTTATTTATATATTCACTATTGCTAGGCTCTAGTTCACAGGCTTTTTTGTAAGCTAACTCCGCTTCACTAATATTCTCTTGATTGTATAACCAAAAAGAACCATAGGAATCCCAATGATCTGCATGGTTTGGTTCTAGCTTAATAGCGTTTTCGAACCCTTTCTTGGCTTTTTCAAATTCCTGAAATTCGACAAGATAGACACTGGCAATAGCTGACCATATTTCGGCTAACGAATCTCCTTGTTGAAGGGTAATCTTCACTTCTTTACTTTCAGCCGGTTTCTTACTGTTCAAGCCTTTCCAGATCGTATCTACTTTCTTTTTGATCTTTTTCTTTTCAGCTTCATCAATTTTACCCTTTATTTCTTTTAGTTGAACACCGGTTACTTGTTCAATTTTTTTGCGGTTCTCTTTCATAGAGTTGATGGAGTCGGTCGTAGACTTTTACCAGTAGCTCATCTCCTTCTTTACGCCCAGGTAAAGCTTTGGCTAAGGCAATTCCGTACGCTAGTTCGTGTGCATGGTAAGCCCGCTCTAGGGAGATTGCGTACGCTTGAGCCCGTTTAGCCAGCTCATTTTTAGAAAACCAGGCCTGCAAAAACCGAGTCAACCACAAGAGATCCTTCCGCTGTCGGCGGGAGGATCGCCGCATTAAGTACCAAACGTTAAAAAAGCGTTCACTCAGCTCGTAGTGAGCAGCTTTGCGTTTGCCAAGTCGGGTCACCCAGCCCATTTTGATAAGCCTATCGATTTGAACCGACAATTGATTATTTTCTAGCGAAGTGCGTTCACGCAATACCTCCAGATTAACTTGGACTCCACTGCAATGGCTAGGGCATCCACCACCACCTGACTTTGATTGGATAACTCTTCAAATTTTGCCTTGTAGAAAGGCGTCATTTGATCCAATAGGGCTTCTAAGTCCAAAAACACATCGGCTGAGAAACCTTGAGCTACTAACGTAAATAAGATCACAATAGTCCGTATATTGCCTCCCGTTAGCTGATGCAGCGTTTGTAGCCGGGCCAGGTTCTCCCCTTGCAACTGGGATTGCAGTTCGGTCTGATTGCTTACCTTAGCCAGGTGCCTAAACAAAGTAAGTGTTTCTTCGAAGGAGAGTTGATGTAAATAGTGAACAATGAAGGCATCGTAGAAAGGAGCTTCATAGTCAAAGTTTTTATCAAACGCCGTAGCACTAGCTCCAATAAATATCGGAGCTCCGGGTTCGCTGATGAGTTTGCGTAAGCTGGACTGATTTTCTTCGCTTAACCGTTCAAAAATCAGGTTGATATTATCTAGTAGAAACACAGGTCTTCGTTTGAGGCGGCCTGTAATGGCAATGAGTAACTGATAGGCCCGCTTACTCAGCTCCGCTTCATCTTTTAGCGTAGTGAAGGCAGCCACTTGCTCATCAATCTCATTGACCAGCGGATCTTCCCCCTCGGTTTGGAGAGTATCCGCCAGTGCATCCAGCGTATTGAGCCAGAACTTGGAGAAGCGATCAATGTTGTACTGCTCTTCGGGGTAAGAAAAAGGAATGAATCTACTTTTATAAGTCCCGGTACGCAGCTCAATATCCAGACGCTTCAAAAGCGTACTCTTGCCCATTCCCCGCTGACCAATGATGAGATGATGTTGGGGAATACTTTCTTTACTTTCCTGATCCAGTGAGGAAATCAATTCTGCCAAGAGGTCTTGTCGAGCCACGAAGATGGCCGTTAGCTCTTCATCACGCATCCGCTGGGGCATGAAGACGCTGATGCGTTGTAAGGGTAAAGGGGCTTCCATCAGGCGATTCTCGTTTTATACCAAAACATGCGGAGTAAGGGGGAGCGAAACCCATACAGACCTTGCTGGTGAAGCAAATACCCATCGCTTTCTAGCATTCGAAGTAACTCCGTCGATTTATCCTTGATCTGCTCTAAGGCAACGTTATGTTTGGCTAAAATCTGCTCAAGCTGAGAACGCTTAAGACCCGTAGCTTTTCTCGAAAGGGCATCCAGTAAGGCTTTGGCTAGTCTAGCGTCTTCTGGACTTAGCTGATCACTTAATCGCTCCAGCCAGGTAGAAAGATTGGATTCGTTGGCCGCCTGCTCAAAAGCCTGAGCCAGATCTTCACTACGGATAGGGATACCCATGGGCCGGTTGCGGGCCAAACCAGAGAGTTTATTAAAAGCAGTTGGAGGTAATAAGGTAAGGGATCGACCGGTTAAATCGATAAGCTCCTTTCTAATTTCGGGGAGAGTACCGGACCGGAGTTCTTACTGATTTCTTCTAAGAA
>NZ_NJAG01000115.1 GCF_002872335.1 Siphonobacter sp. BAB-5405
TATCCCGGAAAAGATCCCCTGGTAAGGGCTTTGATCAAGCGGTTCGGTAAAGAGAACATTCGAAGGACTTCGATAATTACTAATTTTCACCTCAGAGAAAAAGGCGGTATGTCCCTTCGGCACCGAAAACCCAATCTCGCCTAATACGGGAAACGCAATGAAATCACCTCCATTACCCAAGGGATTCAGTCCGGCTTCGGCCATGAGGTGACTTCGATCTTCGCCATCCACATAAAAGTGTGAAATGCCCAGGTTAGAGTGCAGGTAAATCCGGTGCTTGTCGTATTTATTCTGCTCATTGATTAGACTAAGGGGAATGGGAAAACTTTTTAATGGTTTCTCGGGATGATCCGAAGGATGATAGCCTGCCCGGTAGACCTGAAGTAGAGCCGTTCCGTTGTTGGATAAGGGACTAATATCGAGTTCAAGACGCAGATACGATTCATCTTTTCTATTGGCTAGCTTGAACAGGTTTTTATTAGGATCCATGAGCCGAGGGTCATTGGCTCCATAGACAAAACTGGCCCGCGTGGAAGACTTTTCAAGTTGCAGGCTATAACTTAGTTTAAACACGGGCAGATAAGATGAGTAAAGCACCAAACTCGTATCCGCCCCACCAATCCATTGGGCCCCGTTCCAGGCCGAACCGTCTGGATTCGTATCCATCAGTCCCGTTTCAAACCAGGATTCTGACCGGTGGGCACGATGGGCCTGATCCCACACCTGAAGCTGCCACCGGTACCGGGTACGGGCTTTCAGCGGTTTCCCGGCGTAGGGAATGGCTAGAGAACTACTGCTTTTTGTTTTTTTAGAATCCCAAACAGGCTGCCCCCTTTCATCCGTAACGACCAGTTGATAGGCCGTTTGACTAGATCCTCTGGTTGGTGTTTGCATTTGCCAGCTAAAACGGGGACGCTCGACATCCATACCCAGCGGAGTTGGAGTGTACTCAACTTGTAGGTTTTTAAGATGAACTTGAGCAGTGGCTATGCATGAACAAAAAACAAAAAGGGCAAGTAAGAGTGGTACTCTGAAGTTCATGATGTGATCGAACGAGTGGGGCTTAACAAGCGAGTAATTATACTTGAGTGTATCTTGAGTAAGATACTACCAATAAAATAAGATAGCTAAAACTAGGAGTTGTACTCGCCGACAATATCCTGTACTATCCTGCCCGGTATGAGACCTAAGAAGTTAGTTAGGTATAGATTTAAGATTAAGTAAGTACAGCGTACAGAATAGACTAAGCTCCGAGTAAGTCGATCCAGTTTTGCAATGAGGAAGGTTGCCCCGTAAGTTTTGTAATAACTGATGCCGGCCTGATGCTGGGGCTAATCAATTTTTTTACCGGATTAAAAGTCGGTGAAGCTAAGAAGCACTACTCTTTTTAACCGGTTGAAATTTTCAACGACTTGCTTTTGAGCTCCAGGTCCCATACCGTAACTGCTTGATCGGTCAAGACCCGATAATACACCATTCACTAGCAAATATATTTTAAATTATTTCATTAATTCACTGTTCCACTGAGATGAAAATGATAAATCAACTGTTCATAACGTTTTGGAAAGGTTCGTTTGTAAAATGCCATAGGATTTTTTATCCAAGCCTTATTATTCAATAAAGATTAATTAGCTAGTCTTGCCAATTCTCATACTGATTCTTACCTTAGTAGCAGAGCTTTCAGCAGAAGCTTGCCACTCGTCTCCAGCGAAGCCGTATCGGTACTGCCTTGACTCGTTTTGATATTGTTCACTATCGAAACCCCAATTCTCGCAATAGAGAATGCTAGACGGGTGACATTTTTCTGGCGGGAATGCTAGATGGTTCGATGGAACGTAAAGCAAAAGGTCATACCGCCAGCTTTCTCAAGCGGCAAGCCCAACAATTAAAAAAGCAATTAGGCATTGCTCACTACAGTGCCCTGGATCTGGCATCTAAACAGGCCGGCTTTTCGAATTGGAAACATTTTCTTAACAGCTCTTCGGCAAGTGCTCAATACCCTCAGAAATTAGTTCGTCAAGTTCCTTCGCCGGACGTGCTAAAGTACCGCATTGCGTTTTCTACAACGTCCAGTAAGCGTCCGAATGCTGTTATGCCCCTTGCAGCTCACCTTGCGATCGCTAAGTTACTTCAAGAGTCTCTTGCCATTACTGCTTTTCATAAGCGAGCAAATAAACCAATTGGAGATGTACGGGCTACTCTGGATGATTGGCTTCAAAATGAATATCCTAACAGCAAGCAGCTTTCAGATGAAGAGTTTCATTCTATGTATTATGGCCATCACGGGTACGTAGATGAAATCAATCCTTCCAAGAAGCAAAAACAAAAAGCGAGCAAACTTCTAGAAGCTGTAAAGGAGGTTCTTTCTCTTCATTATCACGACTGTCAGCCGGTGCAACGGCTTCTTGAAAAGCTCGATTTAGCTTTAGAGTGGACTAAGCTCTGGCCAAACCCTCAAAAATCACGTACTCGATCTGCAAAAGTTCTTTCAGCAGGAACCTTGATCCGGACTAAACAGGGCAAACAATTGGCTCTTGTTATTGAACATTATGGATACGACGATCTTGTTAGATGCTACTGTGATTCAGGGAATCTAGTTTTATCACGCTCCGAGTTGGTGGTGGTTCGTAACCAAGCCGAAGCTCAACAGTTTTGGCCTATGCGTTTGTATATACCCTACGGAAAATGGAGTTGTGAAGATGGTAGCGAGGTGCTCTTTAACCGGGATTATCAACCGTTATGGATTAAAAACCAGATGGTGAGGTAGGAGCTATCGATCCCGATACATGGATTAAAGAAAAAGGGCTGCCCATTTTTTATTTCAATGACGGTACCAGACCTTGGGGTGGAGATAAAACAACCTTTCGCCTAGGAATGATTACACTTAGAGAATGGGGCGTACAAAACAAAAGAAGCCGTTTGTTGGAATTACTTGCTACCGCCATAGAATTAGAAAGTACCGAAATTCTAATCTCCAAGAATCCGTTAAAATTCTATCCTTAATAAAAAAGGCTGCCAATAAGGATGAAT
>NZ_NJAG01000116.1 GCF_002872335.1 Siphonobacter sp. BAB-5405
TTATGGATTGGTACAGACAGTCAGATTTACTGGGGCAATTACCGGAATGGCACGCAACCAGCTTCCCTTTCCTTTCAATCGCTGGGACGGGGGTTTGCCGAGATTGAGTATCTCTTTCGCGACTCTTCCAAACGTCTGTGGATCAGCACAAAATCAGGATTACTCCTTTTGAACCTTCGTACGCCGGGTCCAGTCCTTCCCATCCGGAACGAAGACATTCAGAGTTTTCTTCCCTCCGATACGGATCCTTTCAGCATCAACTCCTTTCGGGTTCATGACATTATCGAGGACTCTTTCCATAATATCTGGATGGCTAGTTCGGCGGGTGGACTGAATATCCTGAAACCCTATACCAAACCTTTCGGACTCATTCGCAGACAGGTAGCGGGCCAAACCAATCCTGCTACTAATTATATCAATGCCATCTCCAAGGACGAATCCCGCAATCGGGTGTGGATTGGTACACGCAATGGCCTGGCGAGTTATGATTTAAAAACAAAAACGTACGTAAACTTTCTGGAGCATTCCTATTACGGCAGTGTCAACAGTACGGACGTATCCGCCCTGCATCAGACCGCCGATGGTACGCTGTGGATCGGCACTCGTTACGGGGGCTTGTTTACGCTCGATCCACAAACGAATAAAATCCAGTCCGTTCCCAGTTTACCGGGAGAACTCAACTGGTACAGTCTGAGTATCGAAAGCATTACGGAGGATCAGTATGGATTTATCTGGCTGGCTACGTTTACGGGCGGCCTGTACCGGCTGAACCGCACGAGCAAGCAAGGCGTTGTTTATTCCCATGTAAAGCGTACGCTGCCTACCAGCGATTTTACTTATCTGCACTACGATCCCCGGCGTTCCATCCTGTGGGCAAGTACCCACAATGCCGGGTTATTGAAAATTGCCGTCACGCCCCAGTCCATTCGCCTGGTGAAACAGTTTAAACACGAAGCCCATAATCCAAACAGCCTGAGCACAACTATACCTGGCCTTTGCTACAGGATCATCAGGGTCAGCTCTGGATTGGTACTATTGGTGGTGGACTGCATCGCCTGTATACCGCTCCCAACGGAGCGGAACGCCTGGAACGCTGGATTTCATGGATTCCGGAAACCGACGTGGAAAGTCTGTTACTGGATGAATCCGGTAATCTCTGGATTGGTGGCTCCGGTATTTATCAGCTGAATCCGCAAACCCGAAAGTTTCTGCATTATGACGTAACGGACGGTCTACAAAGCAACTCCTTTAAAATCGGGGCTGCGTACCGGGCTGCCGACCGTACCCTCTTTTTTGGCGGCACCAACGGAATTACGTATTTCCGACCGCAGTCCATTCAGGTTAACACCTCCCTGCCTAAAGTCCAGATTACAGAACTGCGTATTCATAATCAGCCTATTGCTGCGGGAGACACGGTCAATGGCCGGCTTTTACTTGCGGCTCCCTTTACCAATCATTCCTCGATTGAGCTGCATTCCAACGAAAATGATTTTTCCATCGAATTCGTCGGACTGCATTATGCCAACCCTCATAAGCAACAGTATGCCTATCAGCTGGTCGGGTATAATCCGGATTGGGTACGGGTGAATGCCCAACAGCGAACCGCCACTTTTTCAAC
>NZ_NJAG01000117.1 GCF_002872335.1 Siphonobacter sp. BAB-5405
GCCGACTTTACCAGCCAGCGATACGCCCTTTTTTATGGGTTAAACCCTGCGGACTATCCAGGCTTACACTACGACATTCACCAGCGACGGAACCAATGGCAAGCGAGTATGTTCTGGAAAGCGTCCCGGAGTAAGGATAGTACTTCCCAATCGAAAACGTATTGGAAAGTGGGCATTGAATCGCACTGTCAATCCGACGGGTTTCGTTCGGGTTATTCAGGGCCGGAGCTTCCCGACTCCTCCTGGGCCATTGCAGGGGCGTATCGCCAATGGGTAGTGGTGCCCCTGGCCGAGGTCAAGCAACAAAATCGCCGCTGGGGCTATACTTTTCAGGTGACACTCCCCTGGTATCAACTGGAACATACGGAGGCGGTCCGACGGGCGAATCTCCGATCCACGCGTATGCAGCCGAATGGCATGCTGGGCCTGTCCTACCAGACGCCTTCCCTGCGACAGCTCTTTAGTCTGAATCTCACGCATCGCGTACAGGTACCCGGAGTAGAGAGTATCTGGGATAGCTTCCAACCCAGTTCATACCGTTCCTTTTACAGAGGGCTGGCGGCGTTTCGTCCTGTGAAAACCACTAGCGGACTACTCCTGTTCCGGCATAATCAACTCGCTTCCTACCTGACTTTGATG
>NZ_NJAG01000118.1 GCF_002872335.1 Siphonobacter sp. BAB-5405
AAACAAGAAAATGATGAATCCAAAGATTGTATTAATTACCGGAACAAACAGCGGCTTTGGCTGGCTGACGGCCCGTAGTGTTGCCGCCCTAGGACATAAAGTTTACGCGACCATGCGAGAGACTACCGGAAAGAACGCGGATCAGGCACACGCGTTCGTCGCAGGTAGAGAACATAACCGTGCTGGACGTCACACTGACCGATGAAACCAGTATAAAAACGGCGATTGACACCATTATCGCTACCGAAGGTACAATAGATGTACTGGTGAATAATGCCGCTCATCACCATGAATGGGTGTGGCGGAAAGCTGCACCCCGGCGGATGTACAGCGAATGTTTGATGTCAATGTCGTTGCCCCCTGGCGACTCATGAAGCAGGTGCTGCCGTATATGCGTAAACAGTCCGAAGGCTGATCGTCAACGTTAGCAGCGGATTTGGACGATTCGGCTTCCCTTTTTCAGCCGTCTATTCTGCGTCCAAGTTTGGGTTGGAAGGATTAAGCGAAGGCTTACATTACGAATTGCGACCCCTGGGAGTGGATGTAGCCATTCTGGAACCGGGTTCTTTTCCTACGGAAATGTCCCAGAAAGTGCAGTCGGGCTCTGATGCATCCATTCTGGAGGGGTACCAGGCAATTGATCATATTCCAAACAAAATATTCTCTGCCATTGGCCGGATGTTTGAAACGGTAAAACCGAATCCGCAGGAAGTGGCAGACGCCGTGGTGAATCTAATCCGTTTACCCCAGGGACAACGTCCCCTACGAACCGTAGTTGACCCAACCACAGGCGAACTGGTTAAAGCAGCGAATGAAGCCGTGCAGGCTGAATACACCAAAGGATTAGCAGCCTTTGGTATCGAAGAGCTTTCGGCGTAAAGATTCATTAAACGAGTTTCATCCGTATTAATTAAGTGCTTAAAGCATCCGGGAAGCCATAACTTTTCAGGTGAACCATTGACACGAAAAGACCCTTCGGAAAACATTCCAAGGGTCTTTTCGTGTTATCAGGTTATCACTAAGTCGAGCCTGTTACTCGCCCGTTAGCTACGATGGAATCGGTTAATGCTGTCCATCGAATGAAGTTATCCAAGTGCGACCCTAGAGCCTCGGTCCATAGAAAGGTTTTCTACATTCTCCGCTACACAACGCCCTGCTTGCAAAAATCACATGGAAGAATTCATAAAATTCATCAAGGAAATGGTCTGGATTGATGAGGTGGATCTACA
>NZ_NJAG01000025.1 GCF_002872335.1 Siphonobacter sp. BAB-5405
CTTGTTCAGTAAGACTTGCTAGTATTAAAGATGGTTTAAATAACGTACTTTCGGAATTAGGCGGAATGCATATTTCATCTTCTTCTTTTTCAAGTATCAATTTGGCTTATACCTCGTTTGAATTCATTGGCTGGATTGACAAGCTTAAAAAGATTTATAAACTATATTCTAAATGCCAAGAGGCTTCATTTAGACTAATCGATGGGGCATTATACCAGAGTGCTTCTGGGACAATAATGTAGACCAGACTCCTTACTATACTCCTAAAGATTTTGCTTTTTTTAGTGGAGTTATTGATGGAGCCTATTTAGATATTGTTGGTACCTTAGGATTACCTGCTACGTTTAATAGCTTCAATGAACTCATACAAGCTTATACACTCTATAATTATTTCAATTGCAAAGATGTAGCTAGTCAAGTAGAGATAAATCAGTTAAGAAATGAATTGCAAAAACATATCTCTGAAAGCAGTATCATTGACTGGATGATATCAGTGTATTTACAATCACAATTGGAGCAAAAACAAGGACATAAAAATAAGTGTGAAAATTATGCAAAAATACGCCAAGGTACTCAACAGTATTTGAATGATCCTATTGTAGTAATAGAAGATCTTAACTGGAAATCTGTAATAAATGGATTTAATAGTCTTGATAATTCTATTAGAAATTATATAGATGAAAAATCAGGTACAAGTAATCAAGCACGTTATGAACAAGGAAAATTATTGTACCTTGTTGCCAGTATATTAGAACCTAATGGAAAGACAGGAATTAGAAGCCTAATTGCAAACACGAAAAACAGCATACAGGCTTTACCTAAAATAACAACCAAAATTGATTCCCGATCTTTAATTACGAAACTTCAGCAGGAAACAAGACAAAAAAATTGAAACCTTAAAAAATGAATGGAAAAATACTCCATCAAAAATAAAATTATATTTTACTAATCCAGCAGCAGTAAAAACTTGGATAACGCATACTAACATTACTAAAATACTGGAGATTATCAAAAATGATGACCTTAAAGGAATGAAAATAGGTATAGAAATATTAGATATAAAAGGTAACTTTGTCAAAACGCATTATATCATAATTGATCAAACATGGGATTTGAGAAGGGTGCATGAGGGAGTAATATATTATCATCCAATAAGTGGTATAGGAAATGATCAAATAAGGTTATTATCAAGCAGTAACTCTGTAGGTAAGCATAATCACCTTAAGCCTTATTTGAAAATAGAAAAGTACGATCCTATAGAAAATAAAGGAAATATTTCTATGGATTATTTAGGAAATAGAGTAACTCAAGAAGGTGCAGAACGATATTTTTTAACTCATTTTAACATAACTTCAATTTCACATGAACTACCATAATAAATATATTACTCACGAATACTTAAGTCGTTTAAAAAGGAGTATCATCTTGTATCTTTTAGATTTTGATTATAATTTAAGGCAGGATTATACTCAAGATCATGTTGCTCGTTGGTACGGAGGACATTATTCTGAAGAATTTATGCCAGAAGAATCTTTGGCTCTAGAGGTGGAAGGTTATTTTAGCCAAAACGAGATTTTTTACATAAAAAAAATATCTAATCTCTTACATAAAGCAGCAGAAATAAATAGAAATAATCTTACTATTGGTGTTATTGAATCTCCAGTAAATTTAAATTATAATGCGAACATGGATATTAATATTTATGAAGAAGTAAAAACTACAATTGATGAATTTTTAAATATTGAATCTATCAAAGATTTCATTAATAAAATGAAATTAATTAATAGTAATGGCAGATGGCTTCCAACTGACAATTTGTAACATTAGATATTTATCTTTCATTAAATCATATTAGTTTATGTTACGTTTGTTTTCTTTTATAACTCTCTTATTTTTTATTACCTCCTGCAAAAAGGAAACCGATCCCATCACCGAATCCTTCGATTCTAAAAACCTAATCCGTCGCTGGACACTCAGCACTATTGAGGCCGATTGGGAAGGGAAAAATTATTCCATTGATGCCACCAAGCCATTTTTAAACGAAATGGAATACAAGGCCGATGGTACCTCAGTCGCCTACAATGATAAAGAAGTAAGTGATACGGGTACCTGGAAGCTTACGGATAATAAACTTGAGGAAACGCTAAGTAGCTATTCCGAAAAGCTGGTTTGGCCCCTCAAGTCGCTTTCTGCTCAGGAACTGGTGATGGAGTCTCCCCTGCACTCCAGACTGCGGGGGTTTCTTTTGTTACTAAAAGCAGGACTTGGTGGAGGGGTTCAGTGAGCCACTGGGGTTGAATTAAAATCCAACCTTACTACATGAGTCGAGCCTATGGCTCTTGGGTGTTGTCACTCCATTGGATAGTCTAGATCCGAAGGATTGGTCCATCTTTTAGGAACGGATTGAAATTCGTTCTTGTAATTGTATGCTCCCAAAATCGCTTTCTCAGGCCAATCCCTCCAACTGCTTAAATACCGGAATCAGAAGCTTCCCTTTCTCCGTCAGGTAGTATTCGATATGCAGGGGCTTTTCTGTAATAGTGACCTTCTCCAGAATTCCTTCTTCTTCCAGTTCCCGCAAGGCTACCGCTAACGACTGTTTATTCGTGTCCGGTATCTGGCGTAGTAGTGAATTGAACCGTAACGGAGCATCTACCGCCAGACGAAAGATGTCAGCCTTCCACTTTCCTGACAACAATTTCAAAAGACCCTTCGCTGGACAGGTCTCTGGGGCTTGGGGCTGTTCGCGGGTAGTCATGAATTTCTGACCTATTGCAAGGCTTAAGTGGATCAATCAATTTCGTACAAAGATAAAGAAATCAACTACATGGGACTACAGGTCAAAAAACCGCACGAAATGAGTGACGAAGAGCTACTCAAAAACGAGAAGTATCTGAAATTAGCAATCACGATGAGTGTAATCGCAGCCCTGCTCATGTTGGCTACCAGAATCTATGTAACCCTGTCGAAAGGAAAATTCAACGCCATTGCGGCGGCTTCGGTGGCGATGGTACCGCTGGTGCTAATCAATGCGATGAACTTAAAAGCAGTACGGACGGAGAAGAAAGGTAGATCATTGTAGATGATACCGTTAGCTCGTTCATAAAGATTTAGGTTAGCGGAAAACGAACGCAGAAAACGCTTTGGTTTACAAGCTATTATCCATTTTTCGGTGAATCATCTTGTCCTGTTTTCAGCGAATCGGGGTAAATCGACTGATAAGATGCTACAGAACCTCGAAAAAATGATATACATATCTCGGGTTTTTATAGCCTTATTTTGAGGTTGTAATGAAGTTCACCCTTCAATCTATCGCTTCATTCGTATTTGTCTTTCTTTAAAGAAGAAGAAAACCTCGATTTATCCGTGATTCATCCGTTTTTTGGGTAACCATGAAGAAAAACCTCATTCCTGTTTTACTAGCTGCTGTACTGAGTTCGACGAGCGTTTTTGCTCAGTATCCCCAAATTCCCGCCGACGTACAGAAAGCTAGTGATGAATTACTGGCCGAAGCCCGCAAAAAATCGGACTTAGCCTGGCAAAAAGCGTATCCAACCATTCTGAAAGAAGCCCGCGAGGGCAAGCCGTACATTCCCTGGGCGGGACGGCCCTATGATTTGCCGCAGGCACCCATTCCGGCCTTTCCCGGAGCCGAAGGCGGCGGTGCCTTTACTTTCGGTGGACGCGGGGGCAACGTATATGTAGTAACGAGTCTGGAGGACAGCGGCCCCGGTACCCTGCGGAATGCCTGCGAACAGGGGGGAGCCCGTACCGTCGTGTTTAACGTTTCGGGTATTATTCGGTTGAAAACGCCGCTCATCATCCGGGCACCGTACATCACCATCGCCGGACAATCGGCTCCGGGCGATGGCGTCTGCGTAGCCGGGGAGTCGGTCTGGATCAACACCCATGACGTGGTGATTCGGTACATGCGGTTCCGCCGGGGTGAAACGCACGTCGGTCGTCGGGATGACTCCATCGGTGGAAACCCCGTGGGTAATATCATGATCGACCACGTATCGGCCAGCTGGGGTCTGGACGAAAACATGTCGATGTACCGCCACATGTACAACGATAGTACGGGAGCCATCGAGCAGAAACTGCCCACGGTGAACATTACTATTCAGAACTCCATTTTCTCGGAAGCCCTCGATACCTGGAATCACGCCTTTGGCAGTACACTGGGCGGCGAAAATTGTACCTTCATGCGGAATCTCTGGGCAGATAACGCCGGACGGAACCCTTCCATTGGCTGGTACGGCATCTTCAATTTCGTGAATAACGTGGTCTTCAACTGGGTACACCGATCGGTAGACGGCGGCGACTACCGGGCCATGTTCAACATCATCAACAACTACTACAAACCCGGTCCGCTGACGCCGAAGGATTCGCCCGTCGGCCACCGGATCATCAAACCCGAAGCGGGTCGCAGTAAGCTGGATCACCTGGTATTTGGCCGGGCGTACGTTCACGGAAATATCATGGAAGGGAACGAAGCCATTACGAAAGACAACTGGAACGGGGGCGTGCAGGTAGAAAACTTCGCCAACACGGATAAGTATACCGCCGATATGAAGTGGAATGAGCCGCTGCCCATGCCTCAACTGACGATTCTGCCCACGCAAAAAGCCTTTGATTACGTACTGGCGAACGCCGGTGCCACCTTACCCAAACGCGATCCCGTGGATACGCGAATTGTGGAGCAGGTACGGACGGGCAAGATCACGTATAAGGAAGGCGTGAAACTGCCGGAAAGCCAGTTCAAACACCGTCGGTTACCCATTGATTCGTACAAACAAGGCATCATCACCGACATTAGTCAGGTGGGAGGCTATCCCGAATACAAAGGCACGCCCTACGTTGATAGCGATAAGGACGGCATGCCCGATGACTGGGAAAAGAAAAACGGACTGAATCCGAAAGATCCGTCGGATGCTTCCAAAGTCAAGAAAAAAGACGGGTACACGAACATCGAAAACTACCTGAATAGTCTGGTTTCAGTGCAAAATGTAAAGCCCTAAAATCTAAGGGTACCCATCATAAAAAGGACTCTTTTGGGGTGTCAGACCGGGGCGAAGGCTTCGACGCTGACACCCTTTCATTTGGTACGGGTTTATGCTAAGATGATACAGCGGCTGGGAAACATGGTATACGAAAAAAAGAGCCTATTTCTTTACTTTTGAATACTTTTTCAGGGAAAAGGTACAGTCCTGAATGATCCATTGAAAAAGAATACGCGAGTGAGTGTGTATCCAATCCACGCTTCTGTAGAAACTTATCTTTTCTCACCAGCGAAAGGTCACCCGATGTTTCGCTGGTGAATGTATTCATTTAAGCCTGTTACCTGCGGTGTATCAAACGAAGCTTTTCTTAGGACTTGTACTGGGACTAGGGCTGGGAACGGCTCTGGCTCAAAAGCCTAAACCGGTAAAAAAACAACCGCCCATTCAGCTGAACGCTCAGCAAAAACTGGAGTATACGACCGACGTCCTCGGCAACCGGATACTGGATTTTTCCTACTGCGGCTACCGGGCGGGCGAAGCGGCTATTCCGAACGTACCCATTCAAATTCGGGTGCCCGTAACGAAAGGCGATGCCACGGCCCGGATTCAGGCCGCCATTGATTACGTATCGAAATTACCGCTAACTACCGAAGGTTTTCGCGGGGCTATCCTGCTGGAAAAAGGGCTGTATGAAGTAAGGGGTACGCTGAAAATCAAAGCTTCAGGCGTAGTCCTGCGGGGCAGTGGCATTCACGCGACGACGCTACGCGGAACAGGAGTCAGCCGGGACGATCTGGTCACGATCACCGGAAAAAACGATCAGCGGATCGAGAAAGCCGTACCGCTGACGGATGCGTACGTACCCGTCAATGCCCGCGTGGTGCATGCCCACGCTTCTTTGCAACCGGGAGATCTGGTACAGATTCAGCGACCTTCCACCAAAGCCTGGATCGATACGCTGGGCATGGATCATTTCGGCGGCGGCGTAACGGCTTTGGGCTGGAAACCCGGCCAACGGGACTTGTACTGGCACCGAAAAGTAGTAGCGGTCCAGGGCAATGAACTGACGCTGGATGCCCCGCTCACCACTGCACTGGATCAAACCTTCGGCGGCGGAACCATGGCCCGCTACACCTGGCCCGGAAAAATCCGGCAGTCTGGCCTGGAAAACCTGCGGATGGAATCGACTTACGATACGAAAAATCCCAAAGACGAAGACCACCGCTGGACGGGCGTAACGCTGGAAAACGTGGAGGACGCCTGGGTCCGTCAGGTCGATTTTGCTCATTTTGCGGGCTCGGTCGTCAACGTACAGGAGACGGCTCAACGCATTACGGTGGAGGATTGTCGTTCCTTCGAGCCCATCTCCGAGATCGGCGGCGAACGACGCTACACGTTTTATACCAAAGGCCAGCAAACGCTGTTTCAACGCCTCTATTCTGAATACGGTTACCACGATTTTGCGGTAGGTTTCTGTGCCACCGGGCCGCAGGCCTTCGTACAGTGCGAAGCCCATTTGCCCCACAGTTTTAGCGGGGGTGTAGATAGCTGGGCTTCGGGCGTATTGTTCGACATCGTGAACAGTGACGGCAATGCTTTACGATTCGGTAACCTGGGCCAGAACGGGCAGGGAGCCGGATACAACGCCGCCAACAGCGTATTCTGGCAGTGTACGGCGGCACTCGTGCAGTGCGATCAGCCCGTACTTGCTCAGAACTGGGCTTTTGGTACCTGGGCTCAGTTTGCGGGTAATGGGTATTGGGAGCAGTCGAACGAGCACATTCGTCCCCGCAGTTTGTACTATGCTCAGGTGAAGGAACGTCTCGGAGAGCGTTTTCCGGAAGCCCTGATGCCCGTTCCCACGGAAGCTTCGAGTAGTCCGCCGGTTAACGTGGCTCAGGAGCTGACGCAGGCGTCGCTTCGTCCAGCTTTAACGCTATCGGAATTCATCGAAAAAGCTTCCACCCGAAACGCAATTCCCGTGGAAACAAAAGTCGCTGCCGTGGATTCCAAAACCACCCCAGGTTCCGTACCTCAATCGGCTCCGATGGAAATCAAAAAGGGCGTGCTGGTACGGGGAGAACAAATTCTGACGGGTCGTCGGCAGGAGGTGCCCTGGTGGAACGGGAGTACCCGGCCCCAGGGTCTGAAAAATGTCAAACCGCACATTACTCGCTTTGTTCCGGGACGCACCGGCGTTGGACTTACCGACGATCTGGACGTCCTGACCGATTCTATGCAGGCTCAGCACATTCTGGCCATCGACCACAACTACGGACTTTGGTACGACCGTCGCCGCGACGATCACGAACGCATTCGTCGCATGGACGGGGAAGTGTGGGCCCCGTTTTATGAATTACCGTTCGCCCGCAGTGGGAAAGAAACGGCCTGGGACGGCCTGAGTAAATACGATCTGACGAAGTATAACCAGTGGTACTGGAATCGGCTGAGACAATTTGCCGATCTGGCCGATCAAAAGGGCTTGATACTGGTACACGAGCATTATTTCCAGCATAACATCATCGAAGCCGGAGCCCATTACGCCGATTTCCCCTGGCGTCCGGTGAATAACTTGAATCACACGGGCTTTCCCGAACCCGTGCCGTACGCGGGCGATAAGCGGGTATTCATGGCCGAGCAATTCTACGACGTGACGCATCCCGAGCGGCGGAAACTACACCGGGCGTACATCCGGCAATGTCTGAATAATTTCATCGGAAACACGGGCGTCGTACAGCTCATCGGAGCGGAATATACCGGGCCTTTGTCCTTCGTTCAGTTCTGGATCGATACCATTAAAGAATGGGAAAAAGAAACGGGCAAACGCGTTACCGTCGGACTCAGTACGACCAAAGACGTGCAGGACGCCATTCTGCAGGACGTCAAACGAGCCGACGCCGTGGACCTCATCGACATTAAGTATTGGCATTATCAGGCCGACGGGTCCGTCTACGCTCCGGCGGGTGGACAAAACCTGGCTCCCCGCCAGCACGCCCGCTTGCTCAAACCCAAACGCAGTTCCTTCGAACAGGTCTACCGGGCGGTGAAGGAATACCGGGAGAAGTATCCCAACAAAGCCGTAACCTACGCGGGCGACAGCTACGACGTTCAGGGGTGGGCTGTGTTGCTGGCGGGCGGTTCCATGCCCAGCCTGCCGCCCATCGCCGACGGTGCTTTTCTACAGGCCGCAGCCCGGATGCAGCCCGTCAACTTACCGGAAAATGGGCCGAATCAGTACGCTTTGAGTAATCCGGCACTTGGTTATATTCTGTACAACGACTCGAATCAAGCCATTAGTTTACCCGTTCAAAAGTCAGTAACCGTTACCCGGATCGATCCGAAAACGGGGCAGGTACGCGGCGTGAAAAAGTCCGACCTTGGAATGCTCGATCTACCCGCCAGCCAGGGTCCCGAAGTGATTTGGATACGTTTTCAGTAAACCAGTACGCAGCAGTACCGAATGATTTTCCAGCCTTTTTACCGAAGGCCGGGAAGCGTATGCTTACCTCTTTACAAGTTAAACCTATACAAAACCTATGAAACAATTCTTCCTGACCCTGCTGGGGTTCCTGCTGCTATTCTTCACGGCTCAGGCCCAAACCCGTACCATTCGGGGCAACGTAACGGGAGCCGGAGAGGCCCTGCCCGGCGTAAGCATTTTGCTGAAAGGTACCCAACGCGGCACCACTACCGACGCCAGTGGTAGGTTCCAGCTCGAAGTACCGGAATCCAACGCCGTACTGCTGTTTAGTTACGTGGGCTATCAAAACAAAGAAATCATCGTCGGTAGCCAGACCGAATTGACGGTAGAAATGACGGCGGATAACAAAGCCCTCGATGAAGTGGTCGTCGTGGGTTACGGTACGCAGAGCAAGCGGGCCGTGACAGGGGCGGTTACGTCCATCGGGTATGACCAGTACAAGGATCGTTCGTTCAGTAACGTCACGCAATCACTGGCGGGGAAGATGCCGGGCGTCAACATCACGCAGGCCCAGGGAGCACCGGGCTTATCGCCCATCATCCGGATTCGGGGCGTCAATTCCATCACGGCGGGGACCAATCCGCTGTTCGTGGTAGACGGTGTGCCGCTGGAAAACTTCAACCTCAACATGATCAACCCGCAGGACATCGAGTCGGTAGAAGTACTGAAAGATGCTTCCTCGGCGGCTATTTACGGGTCACGCGGGTCCAGTGGCGTAATTCTGGTAACGACCAAGCAGGGGCAGGCGGGCCGTACTACCGTGAGTGCTACCTTCGAATACGGCGTGCAGGAAGTAGCCAAGCAGATCAAAATGATGAACGCCCAGCAATACATTGACTACTACGTCACGGCAAAAAACAACGGCTGGGTGGCAGCGGGAGGGAAGGCCACCGATCCCAATTCGGCCCGGACGGCTTCGTACCGCATTCCCGAGGATTTCCTGAACAACCGTCAGCTATTCGGAAATGGTACCAATTGGCAGGATGCCATGTACCGGACAGCTCCGCTGCGAAACGCTCAGGTGTCGGTGTCGGGGGGAACGGACAAAACACAATTTCTCTTTTCAACGGCCTATCTCGATCAGGACGCCGTACTCGATCAGAACTACTACAAACGCCTGACCATTCGCTCGAACATCAAAAGTGCCGTTTCGAAACGCCTCACCATTGGAGCTAACCTCGGCATCACGGGAATCAACGACCGGACGGAAGGGACGCAGGGGAAAAGTGACGTCATCAGTCTGGCTTTGCAGAGCACGCCGATTTATCCGGTGTACAACGAAAACGGCAACCTCGGCCCACTGGACCCGAACTCAACCTGGAATCGCTTTGTACCCTTCAATGATCTGGTACTCTGGCACCCGTATTCGCTGACCCGCTTTTACCACAAGAAAAACCGCTCGTTCAATACGCTGGGGACGGCATACGCGGAATTCAACATTCTCGACGACCTGAAATTCCGGACGAGTATCAACGCGAACCTTTTCAACAACCGGGGCGACAGTTACCGCGTGGCGAAGCAGGGCTACGGCTACTCGTCGGTGCTGGACGCGGCAGCAACGAATTTCTCGACGTACTCACTGAACTGGCTGAGCGAGAATACGCTGAACTACGACAAGCAATTCGGTGATCACAAACTGACGGCTCTGGCGGGGTATACGGCTCAGAAACAGCGGGATGAGTACGCGACGGTGGGAGCCAATAACTTCCCGAACGATCTGGTCGAAACGCTCAACGCGGGTACGGTTTCGGCGGGAAGCACCACGGCTTCGGAATGGTCGATGCTGTCGTATCTGGGTCGGGTGAATTACAACTTCAAGAACAAATACTTTTTGACGGCGGCGGTGCGGCGGGATGCCAGTTCGCGATTTGGTCGGAACAGCCGCTGGGGTACGTTTCCTTCGGTATCGGCGGGCTGGCTGGTTTCGGATGAGAATTTCATGAGTGACCTCAAAGCCGTCAGCAACCTGAAACTCCGGGTAAGTTATGGCGTAACGGGCAACAACCAGATTCCCAATTACGGGGCGGTGAGTTTGCTCGGCAGTAGTAATTACGTGGGCAACGGAGCCATCGCCAACGGCCTGCGAAATACAAATATCGCCAACCCGGATTTACGCTGGGAGAAGAACAATCAGTTTGATATTGGACTGGATCTGGGGCTGTTCAACAACCGGCTGAACATCACGGCGGATTACTACAATACCGTCACCAAAGACATGTTGCTGAACCTGCCCGTGCCGGACATTACGGGTTTCTCGACGCAGCTCACCAACATCGGACGGATGCGGAATCGGGGATTTGAACTGGCGATCAATTCCAAAAACGTGGTCGGAGCATTCAACTGGACGACGGATCTTAACTTTTCCCTGAACCGCAATAAAGTCCTGAAACTCGGTCCCTCGAACGCACCGATTATTTATACGGAATACGTCGTGAGCGTCAAGACGGAAATCGGTCAGCCGATTTCAAATTTCTACGGCTACGTGTTTGATGGCGTATTCAAAAACCAGTCGGAAATCGACGGCTATCCGCACGACCCGAGTACCACGCCGGGCGATCCCCGCGTGCGGGACGTCAACGGCGATGGCCGCATCACCACCGACGATCAAACCACGATTGGCAATTACCAGCCTGATTTCATTGCCGGGATGACGAATACGTTCAGCTACAAAGGCTTCGACCTATCTTTTCTGTTGCAGGGTTCCTACGGCGGAGAAATTGTAAACCAGAACGTTCGTTACCTTGGAATCTGGAACGCGGGCCGGAATTTCTACGAAGACCTGACCAATTACTGGCGTTCCGAAAGCGAGCCGGGTGACGGCAAACATTTCAAACCCACCATTTCGCCGAAGGGTTTACAGGAAAAATTCTCCAGTTACTGGGTGGAAGATGCGTCGTTTCTGCGGGTGAAAAACATTCGGGTTTCGTACGCCCTACCGACGAGTTGGCTTAGCAAAACGCCCGTCCGTTCGGCCCGGGTGTATGTGAACGCTGAGAACGTCTTTCTCTTCAGCAAGTACCGGAATATCGATCCCGAAAACACCACTTACCGTCCCACGAATTACAACGCCATCAGTACCGAAACCGGTACGATTGGCAGTACGGGTAATGCGAGTTTCCCCTCGGGAGCCATGATCGGCGTGGATTACGGCTCGTACCCGCTGCCCCGGGTCATTACGTTTGGTATTCGTGCGGACTTCTAAACCTGATACTCATGAAACGTTATTCATTCCATCAATCGGCTTACGGGCTGATGCTCGTGCTGGCGACGCTTACGGGCTGCACGAATTCCTTCCTGGATCTGGCTCCAATTTCCAACGCCAACTCCGAAAATTTTTACCGGACTACCGCTGATTTCGATCTGGCCGCCAACGCCGCGATGGCTACCCTGTACACCGTATACGGTCCCGAAGGCCCCGTTTCGTACGCGGGAGAAATTCAGTCGGATAATGTAACGCTAAACGCCGTGGCGGGCATTCAGGCCGACAAATGGGCCTACCGCGATTATACGCTTAATTCCACCAATACGATCAATTACTCCTTCTGGCAGATGTACTATTCGGCTTTGTACAACGTCAATATCGTGATTCAGAAACTGGAATCGGCTTCGCTGAATGAAGACTACAAAAAGTCCATGCGGGCTCAGATGCTGTTTCTGCGGGGCTTGTACTATTTCAATATGGTGCGAACCTGGGGCGATGTGCCCCTGGTACTGACACCCATTACAGCCGCGGAAAGTTATACCTACGCCCGCAAGCCACAAGCCGAAGTATACCAGCAGATTCTGTCGGATTTGCAGTACGCGGCGGAAAATCTGCCGCTGGCTTCGGCGACGGCCAAAGGCAAGCCAACCCAGGGAGCGGCCCAAACCTTACTGGGCAAGGTATACCTGACGCTAAATGATAAAACCAACGCAGCCCGCGTGCTGAAAGCCGTTTACGACAGCAAACAGTATTCGCTGGTACCGGCGTACGCTTCGCTGTGGTCGAATACGAACAAGAATACGAGTGAATCGATTTTTGAAATTCAGTTTCTGGGCGGCTCCCCGACGAGTCCGTACAGCGAGTACTACCAGACGTTTTTCCCCGCGGTGAGTTATACGGGGTACATCGGAGGCGGTATCAATCAGGTAACGAATGATTTGTGGAACGAATATGAACCGGGCGATCCCCGCAAAACGGCGAGCATTGATACGGGCTACGTGGATACGAAAGGAGTGTTTCAGTCTATCAGGTTTCCAAAGAAATGGAACGACAAAACAACGCCAGTAACGACGGGCAAGGTGCTCGGCCTGAGTAATTTCATGGTACTTCGCTACGCCGATCTGTTACTAATGCTCAGCGAAGCTACCGACGATCCCACGTATCTGAATCAGGTACGGACGCGGGCGGGTGTACCGACGTATGGCTCGGCGAATTATCCTTCCGGTCGCTACGGAACATTGGCCCTGGCTTTGGAACACGAACGTCGGGTGGAGCTGGCTCTGGAATTTCACCGCTGGTTTGATCTCAAACGTACCAACCGGGCCATTCCAGTGCTGACCACCAAAGGCAAACCCGCCACGGAACCGAAACTGATCGCTCCGATACCCTTAACGGTGCTTCAGCAAAATTCGATTATTACGCAGAATCCGGGGTATAATTAAGCATAGAAACGCCGCTTTTCTGTTCGCCCCGATTGTGAATGATCGGGGCGTTTTTGGTCAAGCGTCTTAGACGCGAAACCATTCCACCCCGATCATTCCATGACGGTTTTAAATCGGGGTGAGCTGAAATGTTTCAAAAAAAAATAATCCGTCTAACCGCCCTCTCAGGAAAGTATCGTATAGAACTATGCTAAGTTCTTACAACGTACGCATGGGTTTACTCCTCTATGTTTGAAAAATGGCCCTCTGAGGTCAGAAAGGCATTTTTCTGGTTAGAAAAGGCAATAGGGGAGAGCCTTTCAAGGGAGCGTCTGTTCTAGTAAGATTCATTGGTAAAAGTGAATAATACTAAGCCTGACCATTAATTGCGTATAGTCATGACGAAAAAAATAGGGCTATTTCTGGGCATGGTGGCCCTGTTGGCCGCCTGTCAGTCTAAAGGAGAACAAGCAAAAGACGAGAAACCCAACGCACTGAGTTTACTGAAGGTATCGGACAACGGCCGCTTTCTGGCCACCAAAGACGATAACGAGCCTTTTTTCTGGCTGGGCGATACGGGCTGGCTGCTGTTCACAAAACTCAACCGCGAACAGACCGATCAGTACCTTGAAAACCGGAAACAGAAAGGCTTCAATGTTATTCAGGTGATGGTGCTGCATACGTTGGGAGCTAAAAACGTATACGGCGATTCGGCCCTGGTGAACAAAAACGTAGCGACGACGCGGGTTGAAAACGGCGATGACCCCACTAAACCCGAAGAGTACGACTTCTGGAATCACGTGGATTATGTGATTGATAAAGCCGCCGAAAAAGGCATCTACATGGCCCTCGTACCCATCTGGGGGTCGAACGTGAAGTCTGGCAAAGTGAAGCCGGAGGACGCGAAACTCTACGCCGAATTCCTGGCCAACCGGTATAAAAATCGCAAGAACATCATCTGGCTGAATGGCGGGGACATCAAGGGAAGCGATGGACTGGACGTCTGGCAGGCCATCGGTACAACGCTGCGGGAAAAGGATCCCAATCACCTGATTACCTACCATCCCCGGGGCCGGTACACGTCCTCGGACTGGTTTCACGCCGAAAAATGGATGGATTTTAACATGGTACAGTCGGGGCACCGTACCTACGCTCAGGATACCTCCCGCAACGATAAATGGCACCACGGGGAAGACAACTGGCGATTCATTCAGGCCGATTACGCCCGGAAACCCGTCAAACCCGTTATCGATGGTGAGCCTTCGTACGAGGGCATTCCGCACGGTTTGCACGACGTTAACCAGCCCCGCTGGACGGCTGCCGACGTGCGTCGCTACGGGTATTGGTCGGTGCTGGCCGGAGCCTTCGGGTATACCTACGGCGACAACGAAGTCATGCAGATGCACCGCACGGACGATACGTCGGGAAGCTCGTACGGCCCTAAACTTACCTGGGACAAAGCCGTAGACGTCGAGGGTGCCGGTCAAATGATTCACCTGAAAAACCTGCTGCTTTCCAAATCGTACTTTGACCGCGTACCGGATCAGTCGCTCGTGGCCGATCAGGGCGAACGGTATAATTATCTGACGGCCAGTCGCGGGCAGGATTACGCGTTGGTTTACACCTACACGGGTCGGACCTTCAAGCTCAACATGGGCAAAATTCCGGGGGCCAAAGTGAAGGCTTCCTGGTACAGTCCCCGCGATGGGAAGTACACCGAAATTGGCGAAGTGAGCAATCAGGGCGTGCAGGAATTTAATCCACCGGGTGAACCCAAAGATGGAAACGATTGGGTACTGGTAATCGACAAGGTATGAAGCAGGTAGCCTGGATGATTGGCCTGTGGATGTGCCTGAGTTCGTGTACCCGGGACACGTTCCTCTTTACGTCTTTTCACGAACCGGCTAACGAAGGCTTGCGGCTATTGTACAGCCACGACGGCCATCAGTGGAAGGATCTGAATAAGGTATTCCTGAAACCCGAGGTAGGTACGCAGAAAGTCATGCGGGACCCTTCGATGGTACGGGGCAAAGACGGCACGTTTCACCTGGTCTGGACCTGTAGCTGGAAGGGTGATAAGGGGTTCGGATACGCCAGTTCCAAGGATTTGATTCATTGGTCGGAACAACGATTACTGCCCGTGATGGAACATGAAGCGGCCACGGTGAACGTCTGGGCTCCGGAAGTTTTTATGGATGAGGAGACGGGACAGTTCGTTATCATCTGGGCGTCCACGATTCCGCACCGGTTTGCCCGGGGCGTGGAGGACGAGGATAATAACCACCGGATGTACTACACAACGACCTACGATTTTAAGACGTTTTCGCCGACGCAACTTTTCCTCGATCCGGCGTTTAGTGTCATTGACGCCGTCATTGTGAAACGGAAAAAGGACGATTACGTACTGGTACTGAAAGACAATACCCGACCCAACCGAAACATCAAAGTCGCCTTTGGCAAACGAGCCATCGGGCCGTACACGAACGTTTCGGAGCCTTTTACTGATCCCTTCACCGAAGGACCTTCCGTGGTGAAAGTGAAGGATAAGTGGCTGATTTACTTCGATTCGTACCGAACGAAAACCTACGAAGCCGTCGAAACCAAAGACTTTAAAAGCTTTCGGAAAGCCAAGGTAAGCGTTCCTGAAGGCCATAAACACGGGACTATTTTGAAAGTAGACCGCAACATTTTGAAAGGATTACAGCGATGAAAAGCCTTTGTACCCTAGCCCTGGGCTTGCTGATCACGAGTGTGAGTGCTCAGGACACGGTTCGCTACGTAGGCACGACGCTTTCGAACGTGGATTACCACCACGGGCAGTTGAATGCAGCCGTGGGCGTGCACAACATTCAGGTCTTTCGGGCCAATCGCGAGAACCCCGAAAACAACTGGACCTACAACCACGCCCCCATGCTGGCGTACTGGAACAACACGTTTTACCTGCAATACCTGAGCGATCCGGTGGGCGAGCACATCCCGCCGGGCCAAACGCTGCTACTGACTTCCAAAGACGGTTACCATTGGTCAAAGCCCGTCGTAATCTTTCCCCCGTATAAAGTGCCGGATGGCTTTTCCAAGAAAAAACATCCCGGAGTTGCCAAGGATCTGTACGCAGTGATGCACCAGCGGATGGGCTTTTTCGTCGCGAAAAACAAACGACTGTTAACGCTGGCCTATTACGGCATTGCGATGGACGCCAAAGATGATCCCAACGATGGGCAGGGTATTGGCCGCGTGGTCCGGGAAGTATACAAAGACGGCACGTACGGACCGATCTATTTCATTCGTCCGAATGCTTCCTGGAAACTGGATCAAAACACGTATCCGCTGTATACCAGCAGTAAGGATAAGGGATTTGTGGAGGCTTGTACCGAGTTGCTCGCGACGCCCCTGATGATGCAGCAATGGGTGGAAGAAGCCGACCGCAATGATCCGCTGATTCCGCTTAAAAAGGAAGTCAAGGCGTTTAGTTACTATCATTTACCCAACGGCAAGGTCGTCGGGCTCTGGAAACACGCCCTGACTTCGGTTAGTGCCAACGAAGGGAAAAGCTGGCAATACAATCCCTTGCGGGCACCCGGTTTTGTGAACAGTAACGCCAAAATCTGGGGACAGCGGACTTCCGATGGCCACTACGCTACCGTTTACAATCCTTCTGAATTTCGCTGGCCGCTGGCGATCTCGACCAGTACGGATGGTCTGAATTACAAAAACTTATGGCTGGTAACGGGTGAAATTACACCGATGCGGTACGGCGGCAATTACAAATCCTACGGACCGCAATACGTTCGCGGAATTGAAGAAGGCAACGGTACGCCGCCCGACGCAAATCTGTGGCTGACTTACAGCATGAACAAGGAAGACCTCTGGGTAGCCAAAGTGCCGGTTCCGGTGACGGCCGATGTAACGGGCCCCGTTCGGGAAGTCTTTGACGAAATGCCCACCGGAAAAGAACTGGGTTCCTGGAATATCTACAGCCCCGTAGAGGCTCGGGTCACGGTAGACAAGGGGAGTGACGGCAAGAAGGCTCTGATCATGCGGGACAAAGATCATTTTGATTACGCTACGGCGGAACGGGTAATCGCTGAATCGCGGAAGCCGACGATTGAGTTTACCGTGGTGCCCCGGCAGAGTAATACGGGCGTGCTGCACATCGAATTACAGGGACCGAATGGACAGGCCGCCGCCCGCCTGATTTTTGACGCCGACAGTACACTGAAAGCAAAAGTCGGGTACCGGGAATCGGCTGTGATGAAGTACGAAGCAGGAAAAGCCTATACGCTCAAACTGGAGCTGGATTGTAGCAAACGAATGTATACCCTTTCCGTCAACGGTCAGCCTAAGGGACTGAAGCTGTTTTTCGCTCCGGTACCGTATTTCAAAAAAGTACTCTTCCGGACGGGAACGGTACGCCGCTTTCCCAACGCCGATACGCCCACCGATCAGAACTATGACCTGCCCGACGCCGGAAAAACGGACCCGGAAGCGGTGTATGAGATTCGGTCGTTCCGGGCGGAAGGAGAGTAAGGTTAGTTGTTAATTAATGGTTGTTGGTTGATGGATCATGTTGGGTGTCGTTGAATTAAGAGTTGAATGAAGAATGGAAGAGATGATTTTCTACGATTTGGCTAATAAAGTCCGTAGGACTGATCCATTCATTAACGCCGGATTTCAATCCGGGGGACCAGCAATCCCAGTCCAGTACCTCCATTTTCATTCGTAAGCGTCATGCGATACCTTGTTCTGCTTCTGGTCCTACTGCTCCACGTCACCGCTCAGGCTGACGTCGTGCTGCCTCGCATTTGGGGGCATCACATGGTCCTGCAGCGGGAAAAGCCCGTCTTCGTCTGGGGACAGGCCTCGCCGGGAGAAGTTGTGACGGTACGCTTCGCGGATCAGAACGAACAAACTACCGCCGATGCTTCGGGGCACTGGAAACTCAGCCTGAAACCGTTGGCAGCCTCCAGTCAGCCGAGAGACCTGACGATTCAGGGCAGGAATACCATCGTACTCAAAGACGTGCTTGTGGGGGAAGTCTGGCTGTGTTCCGGCCAGTCGAACATGGAATTTACCATGCGGAAAAACAGCAAGGTCAAACCCTGGAAAGCCGTAGGCGAGTGGCCCGACCCCGTAAACGAACTCGAAGGGGCCGATAATCCCGAAATCCGAATTTTCCTCGTTAACCGCAAAACTTTACCCAAGCCCGATTCAACGCACGCGGGCTGGAGCATGGCGAAAGACTCCGCCCTGCGATCCTTCTCCGCTCCGGCGTACTTTTTCGCGAAGAAACTCCAGCAGGAACTAGGCGTACCCGTAGGTGTCATTGCCTCATCGGTTCCCGGCAGTCGCATCGAACCCTGGATTGCCGAACGGGCTTTTCAGGAAAATGCCTATTTCCGCAATCAGAAAATCGAAGGAGAACCCGGAAAGTTTTACGAACCTATGATTCGTCCGCTGGCTCTGCTCACACTTCGGGGATTTTTGTGGTATCAGGGCGAAAGCAACTGTTTTCTGAACGAAACCGAAAGCTATACGCAGAAAATGAAAACGCTGATCGACAGCTGGCGTAAAGCGTTCGGTGCTCAGGATTTACCCTTCTACTACGTGCAACTGGCTCCCTTCACCTACAGCGAATCGAAGGGCAACAAAGCTCCGTTGACGAAAGCGTCTTTACCGGAATTTCGGGAAGCTCAGGAGAAGATACTACAACTGCCGCATACGGGTATGATCATCACAACCGATCTGGCCGATAGCCTGACGGACATTCACCCGCCCTACAAATGGGAAATCGGTCGGCGGCTGGCCCTGGTGGCTCTGCACGAAACGTATCAGAAAAAAGACGTAGCGTATACCGGACCGATCTTCCAGAAACTGAAAAAGAAAAAAGGTACGCTACAGCTGTATTTCGAGCACGCCGAGGGACTGATGAGTCAGGATGGAAAACCGTTACGCGACTTCGAAATTGCCGGGAAAGATCAGGTGTTCGTACCCGCTCAGGCCGAAATTCAGGGCAACACGGTCGTGGTATCAGCACCGCAAGTCAAAAATCCGGAAGCTGTCCGCTTTGGCTGGTACGAGCGGGCTCAACCGAATCTGTTCAACCAGGCGGGTTTACCCGCCCGACCCTTTCGGACCCGTCGGCCGTAAGGATTTGCATCGATTTCTAGCAGTTTAACGCTTTCGGAACGTGAACGAAAGCCAGTATTGAAAGCATGAAAAGTACAAGTTTCTACCTCTTATTCCTAAGCATCTGGCTGGTGTCGCTGGCTCAGGCTCAGCAGACCCGCAAACACTATTTGTCGGGTACGGGCAGCGACCAGACCGTCAACTGGCAGTTTTATTGTACTGCTGGGCAGAATTCCGGTAAATGGACGACCATTCCTGTACCTTCCAACTGGGAATTACAGGGCTTCGGGAAGTACAATTACGGCTTTAACCGCGACAGCTCGAAAGGCCGGGAACAGGGCTTGTACAAGTATACGTTTGCGGTTCCGGCGGCCTGGAAGAATAAAAAAATCAACCTGGTGTTTGAAGGCGTCATGACCGATACCGAAGTGAAAATCAACGGTACGTCGGCGGGCCCCAAACACGAAGGTTCCTACTACGCCTTCAAGTACGATGTAACCAATCAGCTTAAATACGGAGCGGATAATCTACTCGAAGTCACCGTCTCCAAACACTCCGCCAATGCGTCGGTCAACGCGGCTGAGCGGAAGGGCGATTTCTGGATTTTCGGAGGTATTTTCCGTCCCGTCTGGCTGGAAATTCTTCCGGTCGAACACATCGAACACGTAGCCATCGACGCTCCGGCGACGGGGGCCTTCAAGGCCGAAGTAAAGCTGGGTGATGTAACGAAAGCCAGCGAAATCAAAGCTCAGCTGTACACGCTGACTGGCCAGAAAGTGGGTACGCCCTTCGGAGCGAAAGTATCCCCGAATCAGGCATCGGTTACGATTCAGACGAAGGTCAACAACCCGTCACTCTGGACTTCCGAAACACCCACGCGTTACCGGGTGGAGCTTAGTCTGGTTCAAAACGGAAAGACGCTTCATACACTTCAGGAAAAATTCGGCTTCCGTACCGTCGAAGTCCGGAAACGCGATGGGGTTTACGTCAACGGTACGAAAGTGAAATTCAAGGGCGTGAACCGGCATTCGTTCTGGCCGACATCCGGTCGTACAATGAACAAAAAGCTGAGTGTACTAGACGTGAACCTGATGAAGGAAATGAACATGAACGCCGTGCGGATGTCGCATTATCCGCCGGACGATCATTTCCTGAACGTTTGCGATTCGCTCGGCTTGTTTGTGTTCGACGAGCTGGCGGGCTGGCACGGCAACTACGACACCCCGACGGGTACCAAACTGCTGCACGAACTCGTTACGCACGACGTTAATCACCCTTCCGTGATCTTCTGGATTAACGGCAACGAAGGGGGACACAATTACGATCTTGATCCGCTGTTTGCGAAGGAAGATATTCAGAAACGCCCCGTCATTCACGCCTGGGAGGTATTCGGCGGTTTCGATACCCAGCATTACCGGGAATACAACTACGGCATTGGCAGCTATGACCTGGGCCATGAAATTGTAATGCCGACGGAATTTCTGCACGGCATGTACGACGGCGGCCACGGGGCAGGCATTGAAGATTACTGGGAAGCCATGTGGCAGAATCCGCTGTCGGCGGGGGGCTTTCTCTGGGATTTCGCGGACAATGGCGTCATCCGTACCGACAAAAACGGCATCCTGGATACCGACGGCAACCACGCCGCCGATGGCATTGTGGGTTCGTATCGCGAAAAAGAAGGCAGTTTCTTCACCATCAAACAGGTCTGGTCACCGATCAAGATCGAACGCCGGGAAATCGCCGAGGGTTTCGACGGGACGTTCACCATCGAAAACCGGTATCATTTCACAAATATCAATCAATGTTCCTTTTCGGGGAAACTCGTGAAAACGGCTTTTGGTACGACTAAGGCCAGCGAACAGAGCTTTACCGTGACCGCACCTTCGCTGAAACCGCTGGAAAAAGGGACGATCCGGGCGAATCTTCCGGCCCACTGGCAGAGCTTTGACGTACTGTATATTACGGCTTTCGATCCGCAGAAAAAAGAACTCTTTACCTGGAGCTTCCCCATCTCTTTACCCGAAAAAATCGCCGCGACGGTGGTCAAAACGGAGGGAACGGGCAACGTACAGATCAGCGAAACCGACTCACTCTACACACTTTCGGCGAATGGCATGCAGCTCGTGCTGCACAAAGGCAATGGCCGGATTCAGCAGGTTAAAAACGGTTCGGGCGTGATTCCGCTGACGAATGGTCCAGTGCTCCAGGAAGGCGTGAATAACTTCAAGAGCTTCACCCGACGCACCGAAGGCAAGAACGTCATCATCGAATCGACCTTCGATCGCAAAAACAGTTACAACACGCTGCAATGGACGATTTATCCCTCCGGCTGGGTGAAAATGCAGGTGAAGTACTTCCCCGGAGCTTACTTTACGAATCTGGTGGGGGTGAACTTTTCGTTTCCGGAAGAACAGGCGAAGTCCGTTCGCTGGATGGGCAACGGTCCGTACCGAGTCTGGAAAAACCGCATGAAAGGCAACCAGCTGGGCGTCTGGGAAAAAGCCTACAACAATGCTTCCACGGGCGAGCCGCCGCTGACGTACCCCGAATTCAAGGGCTATCATTCCAACCTGTACTGGATGCAGCTCGAAACGAAGGGCCAGCCACTGACGGTGGTTACGCCGGACGAAGATCTGTTTTTTCGCCTGTTCACGCCCAAACCGATTGTGGATGAGTACAACAACGTACAAATGACCTTCCCCTCGGGTGATCTGTCATTCATGCAGGGCATTTCGGGCATCGGTACCAAAACCCAGAAGCCCGAAACAACCGGGCCGATGGGAATGAAACACATTTACTACGATTACGAAAAAGAACCGATGCGGGCGAAGGTGCTCACGGTCTATTTCAATTTCGCCGGAAAAAATTAGTACATGCTCGGGACAGCAAAACGGTATACAAACAGATAACCTTAGCCTCTCGAACGTTTAACAAATACCATGAAACGCTACGTACTCATCCTGCTGCTGCCTTTTTTTCTGTTCGCCTTCGATCAGAAACCAACGGCTTTGCGGGTCAGTGACCTGCGAATCGAGGGACGCATGAATCCGGAAGGAATCGATGCCCGACAGCCCCGTTTCAGCTGGCAACTCACGGGCGAGCAACGAAACCTGACCCAGACGGCCTATCAGATTCTGGTCGCTTCGAGTCAAGAAAAACTGGCGGCGAATGAAGGCGATCTCTGGGATTCGGGAAAAGTAAATGCCGACCAGAGTATCCAGAATCCGTATCAGGGGAAAACGTTGAAAAGCCGGACCGAGGCGTTCTGGAAAGTGAAAATCTGGACCAATCAGGGCGAAAGTGACTGGAGTACGCCGCAGCATTTCAGCGTGGGGCAGCTCTACGCAGTTGACTGGAAAGGTCGCTGGATTGGGCTTGATCGGGCCTTTCCTTGGGATACGGAAACGCAGTTTTCCCGCCTGTCGGCCCGGTATTTCCGCAAGGAGTTTACCCCGAAAAAAGAAATCAAACGGGCGAAGGTATACATCATCGGACTGGGTTTGTACGAACTCTACCTGAACGGACAGAAAGTAGGCGATCAGGTGTTGGCTCCCGCTCCAACGGATTACACGCAGGGCGTCAAGTACAATACCTTCGACGTTACTGCACTACTGAAATCGGGTAAAAATGCCATCGGGACTATTTTGGGTAACGGCCGTTATTACACCATGCGGCAGGCCTATAAGCCTTATAAGATCAAGACGTTTGGTTACCCAAAACTGCTGCTGAATCTGGTATTAACTTATGCCGATGGCTCGACGGAGTGGGTCACTACCGATGATTCCTGGAAAGCCACGGCCGACGGCCCCATTCGTACCAACAATGAGTACGACGGCGAAGAGTACGACGCGACGAAAGAACTGCCGGGTTGGAGTACCGCAGGTTTCAACGACCAGAAGTGGCTGAAAGCGGAATTTGTGCAGGAACCCGGCGGAGCTTACGAAGCCCAGATGAACGAAAATATGAAGGTGATGGAGACGGTGAAACCCGTATCGATCCAACCTTTGAAAACGGGTGGCTACGTGCTGGATATGGGTCAGAATCTGGCGGGCTGGGTTCGGCTGAAGGTACAGGGTAAACGCGGCGACCGAATCAAACTCCGCTTTGCCGAGACGTTGCAGGAAAACGGCGAACTGTTCGTCCGCAACCTTCGCGATGCTAAAGTAACGGACGTGTACACGCTGAAGGGCGGTGGTACGGAAACCTGGGAGCCGACGTTTGTGTACCACGGGTTTCGGTACGTGGAAATTACAGGTTTTCCGGGCGTACCCAAACCCGAAAATTTGAAGGACGCGTGGTCTATGATGATATACCGACGATTGGTACGTTCACCTCTTCCAACCCAACGCTGAATCAGATTTTCAAGAATGCGTACTGGGGCATTCGGAGTAACTACAAAGGGATGCCCGTCGATTGTCCGCAACGCAACGAGCGGCAACCCTGGCTGGGCGACCGGAGCACGGGGGCGTACGGAGAGAGTTTTCTGTTTGATAACAGTCGGTTGTACGCCAAGTGGCTGGATGATATTCAGCAGGCCCAGAAAGCCGATGGCAGTATCCCCGACGTCGCTCCGGCCTTTTGGCGGTACTACAGCGACAACGTGACCTGGCCAGGTACGTACCTGATGGTGGCGAACATGCTGTATCGGCAGTTTGGCGACACGGAATCGATACGGAAACATTATCCCTCGATGCAGAAATGGATGGCCTACATGGCCGCTCAGTACACCAAAGACGGCCTCGTTACCAAGGATAAATACGGCGACTGGTGCGTACCGCCGGAATCGAAAGATCTCATCCACGCCAAAGACCCGGCTCTGCAAACGGATGGCATGCTACTGGCTTCGGCTACGTACATCGGTCTGCTGGATTTGATGCAGCAATTTGCTCAGTTGCTACAGAAACCAGAAGAGGCTCGGGCGTACGAGCAACAGGCAGCGGTGATGAAAAAAGCCTTTAATGAGAAATTCTTCCAGGCTTCTACGGGTCAGTACAGCAATAATACAGTCACGGCGAATTTGCTGCCGCTGATGTACGGCATTGTACCCGAGAAACAGCAGTCGCAGGTGTTTGCCAGTATTGTCGATAAGATCGTGAAGGAACAGAAATCGCACATCAGTACGGGCGTGATTGGTACGCAATGGCTCATGCGAGGACTGGCCCAGCACGGTCGGCCCGATCTGGCGTACACGCTGGCAACCAACCGCGATTATCCGAGCTGGGGCTATATGGTGGAAAACGGTGCTACCACCATTTGGGAATTATGGAACGGCAATACGGCCAATCCGGAAATGAATTCGGCCAATCACGTGATGTTGCTGGGGGATTTACTGATTTGGTACTACGAGCATATCGCCGGAATTAAGGCTCAGGCACCAGGTTTCAAAGTCATTGAAATGAAACCGGATTTTCCGGAAGGGCTGACGGAAGTAGACGCCTCGTACCGCTCGGGCTACGGATTGATTCAGTCCACCTGGAAGAAAGAAAAAGGACAGTTAAGCTGGTCGATCCAGATTCCGGGTAATGCCAAAGCACGAATCTATTTACCCGCAAATTCGGTAGATGAAATCAAAGAAAACGGCAAAAAGGTGACGGTCGTGGAAGGGCTGAAGTTGGTAAAGAAAGAAGGCGATCGCGTAGTGCTGGAGGTGGGTTCGGGAACGTATCGGTTTGAGGTTAACCCGTGACTTATCCGGGACACCCGTAGACCTAATCTCAGGATCCGATCCCAGGGAAAGTCGAAGTAAGAAGTCCGGAGGACTTCAATGTGCATAGCCCCGGGTGGAACCCGGGGAGACGAATCCGGAGACCAATGCCCTCCCCGGGGTTGTAACCCCGGGCTAATCAGATTGAACCCCTCCAGGGTTCGGTCCCAACGGCGGACGAAATAAGAAGTCCGAAGGACTTCAACGTACATAGCATAGCCCCGGGTGAAACCCGGGGACGGGACGGCAAAATCCCCAAACCCAAAGAAACAGAAACCCCGGAAACCGATGGAAATCCGGCATAGCAACAACAAACCATGAAAACGTTCCAAACCTACCTACTACTGGCGGGTGGTCTGCTGACCGCCCCGTTAACCCAGGCCCAGGTCGAAAAATGGCAGAGCGGCGTAGTCAAACACGAAGCCATCTTTGAGACGGCCCCTTTCCCGGAAAGCCACTCTGCCACCATCGTCGAAACGCCCAAAGGGCTGGTAACGGCCTGGTTCGGGGGAACGAAAGAGCGAAATCCGGACGTCTGTATCTACATCAGTCGACTGGAAAAAGGACAGTGGACGGCTCCCCAAAACGTCGCCAACGGCATCGTAAACGATACCCTCCGGTACCCCACCTGGAACCCGGTGTTGTACCAGGTACCCAACGGAGATCTGCTGTTATTTTACAAAATCGGCCCGAGTCCGAGTAAGTGGCAGGGCTGGATGAAAACCTCATCGGACGGAGGGCTAACCTGGTCGGCAGCGAAATCCTTACCCGAAGGCTATATCGGACCCGTCAAAAACAAACCCGTCTTACTGGAAAATGGCAACCTGTTTTGCCCGACCAGCACCGAAGGCAAGGGCTGGAAAATTCATTTTGAAGTAACCAAGGATCAGGGAAAAACCTGGCGGAAAGTCGGACCGATCAACGACGGAAAAACGCTCAACGCCATTCAGCCCAGCATCCTCAAACACGGGAAAGGGAAGCTACAGATTCTGGCACGGAGCAAAGACCGGGCTATTCTGGAATCCTGGTCGAACGACAATGGGGAAACGTGGTCGCCGCTGGCGAAAACCAATCTGCCCAATAACAACTCCGGTACCGATGCCGTCACCCTGAAAGACGGTCGGCAGGCCCTGGTGTATAACCATGTGCTGCCACCGGGCGACAAAGCCAAAGGTCCGCGGACGCCCCTGAATCTCTCCATTTCCGAAGACGGCAAAAACTGGTCGGCGGCGGTGATTATCGAAGACTCACCCATCAGTCAGTATTCCTATCCGTCGATCATTCAGACGTCAGACGGACTCATTCACGTCGTGTATACCTGGCGTCGCCAGAAAATCAAACACGCCGTGATCGACCCGAAAAAGATGAAACTCATTCCGATCAAAGATGGCGTCTGGCCGTCGATCAAAGGCTATACGCCACCGCAGGGCGGCGAGATGACGAAAGACGGATAAACCGATCGGAACGGTTTGAATCCACGAAATGAATCCTCTACAACCATGAAACGAATCCTTGTTTTACTCCTGCTGCTGGGGGCGAAAACCTACGCTCAAAGCTCCGACGATGCATTCCGGAAACCCTTGAAAGAGGTAATTCAGGAAATCGAAACCCAGTATGCGGTAAAAATCCGGTATCCTGAAGACCTGGTGAAGGATCGGCAGATTACCTACGCCGACTGGCGGTTTCGTCCCGACGTCGAGCAGACGATGTCGAATATCTTCGCCTCGCAGGACATTACGTTTACCAAAGAAGGCGACAAAAAATACAAATTGCAGGCCTTTCAGTATCATCTGAAAACGCCCAGAGAAGGCAAGCAGCAGCTCGACTATCTGGCCTCTCTGTACAAGGATCAGGCGAGTTGGGAAATGCGTAAAGCCGAACTCAAAAGCTGCATGCGGGCGGCGTTAAAGCTGGACCAGCTACCCGCGACTCCGAAAAGCCAACCCATCATTACCAACAAACGAACGTTCGATGGATATACCGTCGAAAACGTAGCCATTGAGACCCTGCCGGGAATGTACGTCTGCGGATCGTTGTACAAACCCACGCATGCCAAAGGACTAATGCCCGTCATCCTCAATCCTGACGGTCATTTCGGAGACGGACGGTATCGCTCTGATTCGCAGTATCGCTGTGCCATGCAGGCCCGAATGGGAGCGATGGCGTTTAGTTACGACCTCTTTGCCTGGGGAGAA
This sequence comes from Siphonobacter sp. BAB-5405, assembly GCF_002872335.1. Lineage (GTDB taxonomy): Bacteria > Bacteroidota > Bacteroidia > Cytophagales > Spirosomataceae > Siphonobacter. The sequence goes on from NZ_NJAG01000025.1 coordinate 27,136, forward strand.
TCACTGCTGCAATTCAAATCCGCCGACCACCGTCGGAGTCTGGCCAATACGATTCAGATTCTGAACGGGATGCGAATTCTCGACTGGCTGTTGACCCAGAAAAATGCCGATCCGGCCCGCGTCGCGGTAACGGGCGGTTCGGGTGGCGGTAGCCAGACGATGCTGCTGACGGCCCTCGATGATCGTATCGATTTGAGCGTTCCCGTGGTTATGACGTCCTCGTACCACAGCGGCGGTTGTCCCTGCGAGAGTGGAATGGGTGTGCACCTCTGCGGCCACGGTACCAACAACGTGGAGATAGCGGCCATGGCGGCTCCGCGTCCACAACTGGTCATTTCCGACGGTAAAGACTGGACCCAGTACGTTCCCGAACATGAGTTTCCTTTCCTGCAACGAACCTACGGCTTCTACGGCCCTTCGGCGGTGATCAAAAACGTGCATTTGTCGGAAGAAGGACACGATTACGGCATCAATAAGCGACTGGCTCTGTACCAGTTTCTGGCCGATCAGTTCAAGCTGGATACGAAGCAAGTGAAAAATGCAGCGGGTCAATTCGACGAATCGAAATGCACGATTGAGAAGTATCCCGCGATGTATGTATTCGGTGAAAAAGGGGAGAAACTACCCGCGAATGCCGTGCGGAGTTTTGAGGAACTGGAGCAGAAAATCGGACTCAAATAGGGGCTGGTGGTTGGTGATGAATACCCGTTCGCTCCTGCGTATAAAGCGTTGCAGATCGTTAAAAGCAAGAAAATAACATGAAAAACCTGAATCGTCGTCAGTTTTTGGGTCAGTCGGCTTTGGTGCTGACGGCCCTGTATGGTTCGCCGTTTGAGGTGTTTGCCAAAGAAAAACAAGCGTACAAAATCGCCGTGGTGGATCTGATGATTCTGAAACGGCAGAAACTCGGAGCTTTTCAGTTGACCAAAGACATTGGAGCCGACGGACTCGAAGTGGATATGGGTGGACTGGGGAATCGGGAAACCTTCGATAGTCAGCTCGCCAAATCCGAAGTACGGCAGCAGTTTCTGGAGAAAGCCAAAGAATTGAAGTTAGAAATCTGTTCGTTGGCGATGAGTGGTTTTTATGCTCAAAGCTTTGCAACGCGACCGACCTACGAGCGAATGGTGCAGGATTGTATCGATACCATGAAAGCCATGCAGGTAAAGGTTGCCTTTCTGCCCCTGGGTACGCAGGGCGATCTGGTCAAAAATCCCGAACTGCGTCCGGCGATTGTGGAGCGGTTGAAAGTGGTGGGAAAAATGGCGAAAAAAGCGGGTGTGGTAATCGGGATTGAAACCTCCCTGGATGCGAAGGGCGAGGTAGCGTTACTGGACGAAATCGGCTCGAAACACATTCAAAGCTACTTCAACTTCTCCAATCCCCTGAAAGCGGGCCGCGACCTGCACGAAGAACTACGGATTCTCGGCAAAAAACGCATCTGCATGATTCACTGCACCGACGAGGATGGCGTATGGCTGGAAAACAACCCGCGGCTGGATCTGAAAAAGGTCAAACAAACGCTCGACGACATGGGCTGGAAAGGCTGGCTTGTCATCGAACGGTCTCGCGATGCCAACGATCCCCGCAACGTAAAGAAAAATTTCGGAGCGAATACGGCGTATCTCAAATCCATTTTTCAGGCGTAACCATTAGCCCAAAAGGATTCATTATCAATAGTCTGGACTTAAAACTCCAGGTACTTTCGATGCATAAAATTAGCTTCATACTACTTTTCATCTGCTTTCTTTCGATTCCAGGCTTCGCCCAGCAGGCCGAAGTGTGGGTATCGACTACCGGCTCGGACGCGAACGTAGGTAGCCGGGAAAAGCCGTTGGCGAGTTTGACGATGGCCCTGCGGAAAGTACGGGAGTTACGACGGCTCGCCGATCCTTCCGTACGCAAGGGGGCTCATATCTATCTGGCGGGTGGACGGTATTCGCTGGACGAACCCGTCTTCCTCCGGCCCGAAGATTCGGGTACGGCTGAAAGTCCCACCTGGATTGAAGCGGCTCCCAACGAAAGGCCCGTCCTGAGCGGCGGCGTAACGCTAACGGGCTGGCAGAAAGTGAAAGGAACGGTGCCGGGATTGCCTAAAGCCAGTACCGGAAAAGTCTGGGTGACGGACGTTCCTTTCATCGGTGGACGACCTTTTGAATTTCGACAGCTATGGGTGAATGGGCAGAAAGCTACGCGGGCGAAGGATACGCCCTACGGAACGATGAGCCGGATTTTGTCCTGGAATAAAACCGAACAAACCTGCTGGATTCCAGCTCCGAAGTTCGGCGACTTATCCCAGGCGTACGGACTTGAATTCTTTATTCATCAGTGGTGGGCCGTAGCGACCTTACGCGTCCGGAAAATGGAAGTGCAGGGCGACAGTGCCCAACTCTTTTTTCACCAGCCCGAAAGCCGGATTCAGTCCGAACACCCCTGGCCCGCTCCCTGGATTTCGAAAGAAACGGGCAACTCCGCCTATTACCTGACCAATGCGATTCAGTTTCTGGATGAACCCGGCGAATGGTTCCTCGATACCCGAACGCAGAAACTCTATTACTATCCAAAAGCGGACGAGAACCTGAGTAACGCCGAAGTCATCGCTCCGCACCTTGAAACGCTGGTACGGATGACGGGTACCGTCGATCATCCGGTTTCGCACGTACAGTTCAGAGGGATTGCCTTCGAGCATACGGGCTGGCTGCGACCCTCGCGGGAGGGGCACGTGCCGCATCAGGCGGGTTTGTACATGCTGGATGCGTACAAGTTGAAAATTCCGGGTACGCCCGAGAAAAAAACGCTGGAAAATCAGGCCTGGGTGGGGCGGCCCACGGCGGCGGTGGAAGTTTCCTACGCCACGCACACGGGTTTTGAAAACTGCCGGTTCGAGCATCTGGCTTCTACGGGGCTGGACTACCACCGGGGCGTTCAACACAACCACATCACTGGAAATCTGTTCCGGGATATCGGCGGTACGGGCATTCAGGCGGGCGTTTTTTCCGACGAAGCCGTGGAAGCTCATTTGCCGTATCAGCCCCAGGATGAACGGGAAGTTTGTAGCCAGTTAAGTATCCGGAATAATCTGATTACCAACGTAACCAATGAAGACTGGGGTTGCGTGGGCATTGGAGCGGGCTTTGCCCGGAATCTCAACATCGAGCACAACGAAATCAACGAAGTCGGCTATAGCGGCATCAGTATGGGCTGGGGCTGGACGCCGACCGTTAACGTTATGCGAAACAACCGCATCCGGGCCAACAAAATCCATCACTACGGCAAGCACATGTACGACGTAGCGGCGATTTACACGCTTTCGGCCCAGCCCGGTTCGCAGATCATCGAAAACGCCATCGACAGCATTTACAAAGCCCCGTACGCCCACATTCCGCAGCACTGGTTTTATCTGTACACCGACGAAGGCTCCGCGTATTTCACGATTCGGGATAACTGGACGCCGACGGAAAAGTACCTGCAAAACGCCAACGGTCCGAACAACGTCTGGGCACACAACGGCCCCGCTGTACCCGACAGTATTAAAAACCGGGCGGGACTCGAAGCTCCGTATCGGCATCTGTTGAAAGAAAAGTCAAAGCCGGATGCGTACTGGAAAATCAATGAAGAGAAACCCGTCATCGTAGAACTGATCGCGACACAGCCGCTGGAAGAGGAAAAACTACGGGCCGTCATGGCAAAAGGGAATGTACCCGCCACGGCTTTGTACCGCTGGGAAAACCACTACGTCATTTTTGAGAAGATTCAGGATGTATACCTGCTCCGTGAACGGCTAAAAGCAGCGTTTCCTGGTGTGACGATCAAAACCTACGACGACTTATTTTACGAATTCAACCGGAAAAAATGTGCGGATGCATCCGAAGCGAAGGAATGGGAGCACACGATCCTCACGGCGAATCTCGTCGCGGATCCAAAGCTGCAGCGGGAATACCTCGATTATCACGCCACGCAGTTCGAACAATGGCCGGAAGTCTCGAAAGGCTTTTGTAATGCCCAGTTTCAACAACTGTTGCTATTCCGAAACGGGCGGCAACTGATGCTGGTCATCAGTACCCCGAAGGGCGAAAGCCTGGAAAAGCTGGACCCCAAAACCACCGAAAGCAATCCCCGCGTAGTCGAATGGAATCAACGCATGAAGAAGTATCAGGAAGGCATTCCGGGTACGAAGGTGGGGGAGGTTTGGGTACAGATGAAGTAAAGCTCGTTTGTTTTTGTAGTGCTTTAGACTAAGACCTATTTCGCCCCGCAGGCACGGCTGGTCATTTAGTCTCTATGCATTCCATGCCGGCACGCCCACCGCTCTTTTCATCCCGCTTTAGGCCACCGCATTGCGGATGAAAAAGGCGGCTTGAGCCCGCCATGGAATGGGATAGGACGGGGCCTGGTTTTAAGTCGTCCATGAGGGTATTCGACTGTAGTTATAACAACTATAAATCATCAACCAATAACTAAATAGATGTCAGAAGAAGAAAACCTCTCCCGCCCGTGAGCAGCGGAGTAACCTGTCTCGCGGGCAATGCGGTGGCCTGGAGCTAAGCTAGGCAGTTACGGAGAGGTCCAGCCTGGAAGGCTCACGGGCTACTAGCCAGCTAGTAAGGAGAACCAAACCCCGTTTAGGTGAATAACGAAGCTTTAAAAGGGCAAAGCTTTCGAATTGGGTCCAGGCAATCCAGAACAATAAAAAAAGATCTAAAAATACATCCATGTTGAAGCTAGGAATTTTAGGATTGGGCGAGGGCCGTAGCACCATGTCGGCAGCGTTACAGAGTACAAAAATCGAACTCGTCAAAGTCTGTGATCAGAAGCTCGAACTCTGCCTGCAACGATCCAAGGAATTTGATTTTTACTCCTATACCACGCAGTATCAGGACTTGCTCGATGATCCGACCATCGATGCCATCGCCATTTATACCCCCGATAAATTTCACGCCGAGCATACCAAACAGGCCTTGCTGCACGGCAAGCATGTCGTCTGTACCAAGCCCTTCATTGACGATCTCTCCAAAGCCAAAGAACTCATTGAACTGAGCGAGCAGACGGGTAAGAACGTCTTCGTTGGCCAAAGTTCCCGCTTCTTCGAGCCCATGAAAAAACAGCGGGCTGACTACGAAGCCGGACTCATTGGCGAGCTGATCACCATCGAAAGTTATTACCACGCCGACCACCGCTGGTTTCTGGACAAAGGTTGGTCGCTCGAAAACGCCTTCAAGTGGCTGTACGGCGGCCTGAGCCACCCCGTCGATTTCATTCGCTGGTACCTGCCCAACATCGAAGAAGTGATGGGTTATGGAATGCTCAGTTCGAACGGAAAAAACGGCGGCCTCAAAAACGCCGATACCATGCACTTCATTTTCAGGGCTACGGACGGACGCATCGCCCGGGTTAGTGGAGCCTATACCGGACCCGTACAGCCCGTCACCCGCGACAGCGAAATGAGCTGCATTCTGCGGGGTACGGAAGGCTGTAGTCAGGGAGATTACATGGATTTGCGGTACGCCATCACCGACAAAACCGGCGAAGAACGTATTCTGACCTGGGAACACAAACTCAAGCACTATTTCCGGTTTGAGGGAAAAAGTCATCACGCGGGCGAATACCAGAACTACCTCGAATACTTTGCCGACTGCCTGGAAAGCGGCCAGACGGCGTACCCCGACGTAAAAGAAGGCATCGGAACCGTGGCCTTGTTACAGGCGATGGACCAGTCCCTGCAAACGGGAAAACCCGTAAAAGTGGCGGATTTGCTGCGGGAGCACGGACTTTAACCTTCATTCCCGATTTCCCGAAAAACGATCATTTTCCGGGAAGTTAATCTTCGTATGAACAATATCATTGATCGCTTAACGCTGCTGGACTACGGGATCGTGGTGGCCTACGTTCTGATTTTAGCTTTCATCGGTTTTCGAGCCAGTGTAAGCAAAAAATCGGCGGATGAAGAAACGCTTTTTCTGGCGAACAAATCGCTGGGCTGGGCGAGTATTGGCTTCAACATGTGGGGGACCAACGTCGGGCCGTCGATGCTGCTGGCCTTCGCGAGTATCGGGTATAGCACGGGGATCGTCGCCATTAATTTTGACTGGTACGCCTTCGTATTTCTCTTTCTGCTGGCGATCGTTTTCGCTCCGAAATACCTGGCTGCCAACGTCAGTACCATGCCCGAGTTCATGGGTCAGCGGTACGGCGAATCCACGCAGACCATCCTGGCCTGGTATGCCCTCATCAAGATTCTGATTTCCTGGCTTTCGCTCGGCCTGTTCGCCGGAGGATTTCTGGTACGACAGATTCTGGGCTTACCCATGGGGCCGTCGGTGGTGGTACTGGTCGCTTTTGCCGGACTGTTTGCGTATACGGGCGGACTGAAGGCCATCGCCCGCGTCAACGTTTTTCAGATGCTGTTGCTGATCGGCGTATCCCTGACATTGACTCTGTTAGGAATTCAGAAAGTCGGTGGACTGGAAGCCGTTTATGCCCAAGCCCCCGCCGATTACTGGAGCCTGATTCATCCCGCCGACGATCCGAAATATCCCTGGTATGCCATCCTGCTGGGTTATCCGGTAGCGGCCATTGCCTTCTTCTGTACCGATCAGGCGATGGTCCAGTCGGTACTGGGAGCCCGCAATCTGGAGCAGGGACAACTGGGCGTCAACTTCATCGGCTGGCTGAAAATCCTTTCGTTGCCGCTGTTTATTCTGCCCGGCATTCTCTGTTACATTCTGTTCCCGAACCTCAAGGATCCGGCCGAGGCGTACATGACGATGGTGACCAACCTCTTCCCGCCCGGATTGAACGGACTGGTCATTGTAGTGCTGATTGCTGTACTGGTCGGTACGATTGGCTCGTCGCTGAATTCGCTGAGTACGGTGTTTACGATGGATGTGTATGCCCGAAAAATCAACCCTTCGGCTACCAATAAAGACTTGATTCGGGTAGGCCGCCTGACGGTCATTGCGGGCTGCCTGTTTGCGGTAGGTATGGCCTTGGCCATTGACAGTATCAAGGGATTGAACCTGTTCGACGTGTTTCAATCCGTACTGGGTTTCATTGCTCCGCCCCTGGCCGTCGTCTTTCTGCTGACGGTATTCTGGAAGCGAACCACGCGACGGGCCGTCAACACCGTTTTATCGGCTGGCTCGGTAGTCAGCCTCGGCGTCGGCATTGTGTACCTGTGGGTCTTACCGCCCGACCGCTACGATTTCTGGCCGCATTACCTGTTGCTTTCGTTTCTGATTTTCGTGAGCCTGCTGGTACTGGCGATGCTGATTTCCGTACTGGATCGGAACCCGACGGTTTATCAGGTCAATACCACGCAGGTGGTAGTCAAACCCACGCCCAAAGTCTGGGCGGCCTGGATTGCCCTGATGATTACGATGCTGACGCTATATCTGCTGTTTCGATAGCAACAGAAGCTGGGTTAAAGTAAACTAGTGCAAGAGTCTGTAGTACTGACGGATTAACATTTTTGATTCAAATGAAAAAGAACCTCTTCCTCCTAAGCCTGCTCCTGATGAACGTTTCGGTATTCGCTCAGGCGACCTGGATCTGGTATCCCGGCGATTACGAAATCTGGCTGGGGAACCAGATGCAGAATCGACGTACGGAACGCACGACTTTTATGCCGCCGTTCTGGAAGCTAGATAGTCATTACAACCTCATGGATTTCCACAAGGAATTTACCCTGAGTCAACCGGAAGAAGTGGAGCTTTTTGTGGAAGGCCGGTATAATGTCAAGCTCGACGGCAAGATTCTCACGGGCTATCCCAAACGCATTACGGTACCCGCCGGAAAACATAAAATCAACCTCAAAGTCTTCAATCAGGCCCACGTTCCGGCTGTTTTCGTTCGCGGAAAAACCATCCAGTCCGACGCTTCCTGGCTGGTGACATTCGAGGATAAAGAATGGATTGATGAAACGGGAAAAGCCTCCGACCAGTCGGGAACGACCTGGTTACAGGCGGGTTCCTGGAACTTCAACGATCCGCTCGTACCGCCTTCGCAATTCAAACTGAATACGAAAGAAGAAAACCCCGTGACGGTCGATAAGCAGGCGAAGTCGTTCCTGCTGGATTTTGGGAAAGAAACCTTTGGTTTCCTGAAGCTGAAAGGGCTGACGGGTCAGGGAAACGTCCGGATTTATTACGGCGAATCGAAGGAAGAAGCTCTGGCAACGGAGACCTGCGAAACCACGGATTTTCTGGAAATCAACCAATCCGCCAAACGCGACTCGGTGATGGAACTGACCAAAGCCTTTCGGTACGTCAACGTGCAGTTTGACGGCAGTGTGGCCATCGACGGCGTTTCCATGCTTTACGAATTCCTGCCCGTTACGGAGCGGGGCGGCTTCCGTTGTTCCGACGAAGAAATCAATAAAATTTACGACGTTGCTCTCTATACGCTTCATCTGAATACCCGGGAATTTTTCATCGACGGCATCAAACGTGACCGCTGGATCTGGTCGGGCGACGCCTCCCAGAGTTACCTGATGAATTATTATTCCTTCTTCGATTCGCCCTCCGTGGCTCGTACCATGCTGGCCTTACGCGGCAAAGACCCCGTAACGAGCCACATCAATACCATCATGGATTACACCTTTTACTGGTTCATCAGCATTTACGATTACTACCAGTTTACGGGCGATAAAGCTTCATTCAGCAGTTTTATCCCCGGATGAAAAGTCTGATGGATTACTGCCTAACCCGGCGGAATAAAAACGGGTTGCTGGAAGGCTTGTCCGGCGACTGGGTGTTTATCGACTGGGCGGAGGGACTGAGCAAAAAAGGAGAGGTGAGTTTCGAGCAACTACTCTTCGCCCGAAGTCTGGAAACGATGGCCTTGTGTGCCGGAATCGTGAACCATGCTGAGGACGCCAGTCAGTATGCTCAACTGGCCAAAGAAGTAAAAGGCAAGCTCTTTCAATACTACTGGAATTCCGAAAAACACGCTCTGGTACACAGCCGGGTAGACGGCGTTTCAACTCCGCACGTGACCCGGTACGCGAATATGTTCGCCGTCTTTTTCGATTACCTCAACCCCGCCCAGAAACAGGAAGTCAAGCAACACGTGTTACTGAACAATCAGGTGCCGAAAATTACAACGCCGTACATGCGTTTTTACGAGCTGGAAGCCCTGTGTGCCCTGGGCGAGCAACCGTACGTAACCAAAGAAATGAAAGATTACTGGGGCGGAATGCTCAAACTCGGAGCGACCTCTTTCTGGGAAGAATACAATCCGGACAAAAAAGGAGCCGAACATTATGCCATGTACGGTCGCGAGTTTGGCAAGAGCCTGTGTCACGCCTGGGGAGCCAGCCCGTTGTACCTGCTGGGCAAGTATTATCTGGGCGTAAAACCGACCGCCCCGGCGTATCAGACCTATCTGATTGAGCCGAATCTGGGTGGCCTGCAGTGGATCGAAGGAAAAGTGCCGACGCCGCAGGGGGAAGTAGAGGTGTATTGTAGTGGCAAAGAAATCAAGGTGACGGGTGCCGCCGGAACGGGTACGCTTCGCTTCAAAAGCAAAAAGAAACCCACCAGCAAGCAGGGCGAAATCCGTTCAACCGGGGCTGGTTCCTACGAAATGACGATTGAAAAAGGGAAAAGTTATCGGGTGAGTTACTCGCTGTAGAATTTGGTTGTTTGTTCATCGGTATTGGTTGTTGACATGATTGGTTATCAACGGTTTTTTCTAGTTTTATTCAGTATCCTAAGTGGGGCATTTTTCGAGCTATCCGCTCAATCCTTGCGAGTAGTAAACCTGCGGTGCGAGTACCGAACGGAACCCCTGGGCGTTCAAAGCAAACACCCGGCCCTGAGCTGGCAATTGTCAGCCGATACCCGGAATGTCCGGCAGGGAGCGTATCAGATTCTGGTGGCCGATTCGGAAGAGGCCTTAAGTCGTCAGCAGGGTACGTACTGGGACTCGGGAAAAATCGCGTCTGATTCGTCCCTTCAAATCATCTATCGGGGAAAACCCTTGCAGGCCACCCGAACGTATTACTGGAAAGTACAAGTATGGGACGCCCATCAGCATTCGTCTGAATGGTCGGCCCCGGCTTCCTGGCACATGGGCTTGCTCACGCCTGCCGACTGGAAGGATAGTCAGTGGATCGCGTACGAAAAACTGGCCGATTCGCTGGTAAATCCGCTGCCACGGGACGATGTGAAGGATAAAGTTACGGGAAGCAACGTCCTGCCGTTATTCCGGAAAGCCTTCGTCCTACGGAAACCCCTTCGGAAAGCAACGGCCTACGTCTGTGGACTGGGCCATTTTGAAATGAGTCTGAACGGAAAAAAGGTAAGCGACCATTTCCTCGATCCGGGCTGGACCAAATACGACCGGGAAGCCCAGTACGTGACGTTCGATGTGACCAATCAGCTTCAGCAGGGCGAAAACGTCATTGGCGTCATGCTGGGCAATGGCTTTTACTACGTGCCACCGGTAAAAGGTCGTTTCCGAAAACTCAAAGTACAGTTCGGGTATCCGAAGCTCATCGCTCGGCTGCAACTGGCGTACGCGGATGGTTCAACGGAAGATATTGTCACGGATGATTCCTGGAAAACGGCACCATCCCCCCTTACGTTTTCCAGTATTTACGGCGGGGAAAATTACGACGCCCGCCTCGAGCAAGTCGGTTGGGATAGTGCCGGTTTCAACGATGCATCCTGGAAGAAACCGATACGCGTAACGGGTTCGCCCGTACTGATTTCCCAACTACAGGAGCCGTTGAAAATTGCCGATGTATTCACGTCAAAATCGACGACGAAAACGAAAACGGGCGAGTGGCTATACGACTTCGGACAGAATTTCTCCGGAATTATTTATCTGAAAGTCCGGGGCAATAAAGGCGATACCGTGCGGATTTATCCGGCGGAATTACTGAAAGAGGGCCTCATTACCCAGCGAACGACGGGCGGACCCTATTACTTCGAATATATTCTGAAAGGACAGGGCGTCGAAACCTGGCAACCCCGGTTCTCGTACTACGGCTTCCGGTACGTACAGGTGCGGGGCGGCGTACCCACGAAGCAGAACAATCCGGATGGACAACCCGAAATCCTGGAATTACGGGGTCTACACACGCGAAACGTGGCCCCGAATACGGGTACGTTTGTAAGTTCGAATCCCCTCTTCAATCAAACCCATACGCTGATCGACTGGGCCATCAAGAGTAACATGGCGAGTGTCTTTACGGACTGCCCACACCGTGAAAAACTCGGCTGGCTGGAGCAGGTACACCTCATGGGCGGCTCGGTTCGGTATCCGTATGACATTGCGTTGTTGCTGAAAAAGTCCATTCAGGATATGAAAGCAACGCAACTGGCGAACGGACTGATTCCGGAAATCGCTCCGGAATACGTGGAATTCCACTGGGGTGACGGCATTTTCCGGGATTCGCCGGAGTGGGGGAGCAGTGCCATTCTGGCTCCCTGGTACCTGTATCAGTGGTACGGTGAAAAAAGCGAACTGGCGGCGAGTTACCCGATGATGCAACGCTATATCCAGTATCTAGGGACGAAAGCGAAAAATCATATTCTCTCGCAGGGTTTAGGTGACTGGTACGACCTGGGCCCCAAACCGCCGGGAACTTCGCAACTGACGCCCATGGGCGTAACGGGTACGGCGATGTACTATTACGACCTGACGGTTCTTCAGCAAATCGCTACGTTACTGAACAAACCAGAGGATGCAGCGGCGTATCAGGCCTTTGCCGGAACAGTGAAAAAGGCTTTCAACAATACTTTCTTCAATCCTCAAACCAAACAGTACGCCACCAACAGTCAAACGGCCAACGCCATGGCGGTGTACATGAAACTGGTGGAGGAGCAGGACAAAGCGGCGGTGATTGAACATATAATCAAAGACATTAAAAGTCGGAATAACGGGCTGACGGCCGGTGATATTGGCTACCGGTACCTGCTCCGGGTACTGGAAGACGCGGGTCGCTCGGATGTGATTTTCGATATGAACAGCCGCAGCGATGTGCCCGGCTACGGCTATCAATTGGCGAAAGGGGCTACCGCTCTGACGGAATCGTGGGAGGCCTTGCCCACGTCGTCGAACAACCATTTTATGCTGGGGCATTTGATGGAATGGCTCTACGCCGGGCTGGCGGGAATCAAGCAGGAGGCATCGTCGGTTGCCTTCAAACAAATCGTCATCGAACCGCAACCCGTCGGCGATGTGACGCAGGCCAAAGCGACCTATCAGTCCCCGTACGGCTTGATTGTTAGTGACTGGAGAAAGTCCGGAAATACGTTTGAGCTGAACGTGGAAATTCCGGCCAACACGACGGCTACGGTACTACTGCCAGTGTCTAAGACGGCCGTAGTTACTGAAAATAATCGACCGATCAAGGAAGTGAAAGAAGTGAAGATTATGAATTCAGAATCTGGGAAAATAAAAATATCTATAGGGTCCGGAAACTACCAATTTCGGGTAATTCGTACGAGTGGAAACTAATTTCGACGTACTGTGAACACGGAAAGAAAAGTTAGTACGTACGCATTTTCTCTACCGTCTCTACAAAAAGATGAAGTTTGTTTATTAAAATTTTTATAAAAATAACAATTAGTTAAGATAAGTTAAAATCAATGAATTTGCTTACATAGCATTCTTAAATTTGAAAAATGAATCTATATTTGGACGTGATTAACTGTCCATAAATGAAGTATTTTTTTACTTTTATTAGTTGTATTTATTATTGCATTGGCCTGAATGCTCAGGCTTTTACTTACGCTTCTGATGGGCAAAAAATAAGTACTGAGCAATCTTTTTTTAATGAAAAACGTACGAAAGAATCTTCAGTAACGGACTATATTTCTATTTATCAGCAACATATTAGTGCGATTAGAGGACATCAGTGTCCCATGTATCCCAGCTGTTCTAATTACGGGATAAAAGTATTTCAGGAAACGTCATTTGTGAACGCATTTCTATTAACTTCTGATCGTTTGCTGAGGTGTGGACACGACCGCGATCATTACGGACTGACATTGAGTAAAACTGGATTTAAATACATCGATTATCCGCACTATGATACAATTCCCAGGAATCTGGAGTATACTGCTAACCGTTACTTTTACGCCTATACTAGTTTAAACCAACCGGATTCCAGTTTGCGATTAATTAGGAATTTATTAAATAATGAATACTATCAGGAAGCTCTTTTAGAAATTATCCGTCTGGAGAATAGTGCCAAGAACGTTGGCAATGAACTGTTTGTTAATAAGATTATCTGTTTAAATGCTTTAGGGCACTACGAGAAAGCTATTTTTGAGTACGAAACGAAAGCTTCCACCAGCCTTAAAAAAGATCCTGAACTGATCTATCAGATTGCTCTTGTTCAGGATAAGCTTTCAAATGATACGCAGACGCTTACGCTGATTACGGAAGGATTAACGCAATGTCAGCACTGTCGTACAGAACCTAAGTTTCTGGCCCTGCGAGCATTAGTGTACGCAAAACAATACAACTGGCAGGCGTCCGCTCAGGCGTACCGACTTCTTTCTTCGTTCGATTCATACGTAATGAATTCAAAATCAGCCCTTAAAACGCTTGCCGATGCGGAGAAAATTTGGTATCGCAGTCCTACTTTGGCGGGAGCTTTATCCGTTATTCCAGGTGCTGGATACTGGTATGCGGGGCATAAACAAACGGCGGTTGCTTCGTTTCTTATCAATGGACTTTTAACGTTTGCTACATATTCTAATATAAAGAAAGAAAATTACGGAATGGCGGCTCTAACCGGTGTGTTTAATTTAAGTTTTTACCTCGGAAACATCACGGGAGCAGTCAAGAGTACCCAACGGTTTAATGAAAAACAGAAAGAAAATATCGTTCGAAAACTTCAATATAATTCTCACCTATAATTTGTCCTTTATGATTCAATCAATCTACCAATCCACTTACGTAAAGTACGTTGCTTTACTGTTAGTGATTTGCTGTACCTGCATGTCTTTCCGAATGCGTGGTAATGCCGAAGTGGTATTGCCGGCGGGTACTCCCATTCCGATGGAAACGATGTCTCTGATTCGATCCGATCAGGTTATTCCCGGACAGGTCATTGATTTCCGGGTTAAATATGACGTTAAAGTAGAGGATCAAGTTGTCATTCCTGCTGGATCTATTGCCAAAGGTCAAGTGATGCGGGCTCAAAAAGCAAAAGGGCTGGGAAAAGAAGGATTTGTAGAAATTCAAATTAAATCCGTGCAGGCGGTTGATCAGCAGGAAGTTTTTTTAACGGGCGGTAATTTGTACCAGGAAGGAGAAGATAAACAAACCCTGGCGATTGTACTGGGTATCGTAGTTTGTATCTTATTCTTAACGATGAAAGGTAAGAATGCTGAAGTTCCCGCTGGTTTCGAATTTAACGCTCACGTAGCAACGAATATGACGATTGCTGCCAAGTAATTGAAGTATTCAGTATTACCAAAAAAGCTCGTTTTAAACGAGCTTTTTTTGTAGATAAAGCGTACCACAGAAATGAATACGAAGTAATAATCATTGGAAAGGCCCCTATAGCGATTTAGAATAAGCCTTTTGCTACCCAGGTAATTCCGCAATCAGTATTTTTAGGTGAAGCTAATTTCATACAATCTTTAGAAAAAATGATAGAGAATACTGCGGATTCATGCCTTTAGTTTTGTAACGTTCAAAGAAGTAACTGCACAAAACAGGCCATTGCCCATGACTCGTACGCTGCTGATTCTAGTATATTTTCTTTTCGCTTCGCTTGCTTTTGCCCAGAAAACCAGTGTTTCCGCAACGGAAATGCAGCAGTTGTACGACGAAGTCAAAACGCCCTATAAGTACGGTCTGGTAATGGTCACGGAGGATGATTCCAAAAAGATGGATTGTCCCACCGTGTTCCGAAAGGGTAAGAACTGGTACATGACCTATTTGCAGTACGACGGTCGCGGGTACGAAACCTGGCTAGCCGAAAGTAAAGACCTCTTGCACTGGGAAAACAAAGGCCGTCTGCTCTCCTTCTCCGCCGATACGACCCTGTGGGATGCTCACCAGAAAGCGGGATACAACGCCCTGCAGGATACGGAATGGGGCGGTAGTTACGAGCTGAAAACCTATCAGAATAAATACTGGATGTCGTATATTGGAGGGAATGGCCGGGGCTACGAAGCGGGTGATTTATCCATCGGTATGGCCTATACAACGAAAAATCCCACGCAGGTACACGAATGGCAACGCTTTTCTAAACCCTTATTTACGGCCAAAGACCCCGATACCCGCTGGTGGGAGAATCGCAAGCTGTTTAAAAGCTCGGTCATCGAAGATCGGCAGAAGCTGACGGGACATCGCTTTGTGATGTACTACAACGCCAATGGTGATTCGGCAAAAAATAACCTGAAAACCCGCTGGTTCGAACGCATCGGTATGGCCGTCTCTGACGATATGGAGCATTGGCAACGCTTTGAACCAGAGCCCGTTCTCCAGCATCCGGTCGGTATCACGGGCGATGCGGTTCTCCAGAAAATCAAAGACACCTGGGTGATGTTTTACTTTGGAGCCTTCTGGAAAGATCACAAAGCCAAAGGGTTTAACCGATTTGCTGCGTCCAAAGACCTCGTGCACTGGACCGACTGGACGGGCCCCAATCTAATCGAGCCTTCCGAACCCTACGATGCATTATACGCTCACAAATCGTTCGTTCTCAAGCACCAGGGCGTCGTGTATCATTTCTACTGTGCGGTGAATAAGAAAGATCAGCGGGGAATCGCCGTCGCTACTTCGAAAGATGTAGGAAAGAGTGAAAAAGAATTTGCGAAAGAGTAAGGTTAGAGGGATTCCCGGACAATCCCGGTATGTTCCCCGAATTGCATCCGGGGCTAATCACATGCAAGCCCTCCGGGCTTAGGTCGAGAGGGTCGAATAAGCCCGGAGGGCTTCCACTTAAATAGCCCCGGATGCCATCCGGGGTACTGGTATGAAATACGTATTCATTTTTTTGTCGCTAATCTGTCTTCAAACCTACGCCCAGGTTTCCCCCCGACAAACGGAGTCATTCAATAAAGACTGGACGTTCGTCCTTGCGGATGTGCCCCAGGCCAGGGAAGTCAGTTTCAATCACCCTAAAAGCCAGTCCGTCACCCTGCCCCACGACTGGAGTATCAGCGGTCAATTCAGCAAAGATCACCTGACTACCACGCAGGGCGGAGCCTTACCGACAGGTATCGGCTGGTACCGCAAAACGTTTACCGTGCCCGTTACCGCTCAGGGAAAACGCGTGTCCATCGAATTCGACGGCGTACACCGCAACAGCGAAGTCTGGATTAACGGACACTCCCTGGGCGTTCGGCCAAGTGGGTACAGCTCCTTTCAGTACGACCTGACACCGCATTTGAAGTTTGGTACAGAACCTAACGTCATCGCCGTTCGCGTCGATAACTCCGTTCAGCCAAATTCCCGCTGGTACACGGGTTCCGGGATTTACCGAAATGTTCGGCTGGTTACTACGTCACCCACGCACATCCGTCCCTGGGGCGTATTCGTAACGACGCCGAACGTGACCGCTCAGCAGGCTCAGGTGCAGGTGCAGACGCAGGTCTCGGGCGGCGATCGACTGGTGCAAACCATTCTGGACGCGACGGGGAAAGTAATTGTAACCCAGCAGTCTAAAAATAGTCAGAAATCTATTCAGTTAACGCTTGCCAAACCCACCCGTTGGTCCATCGAAAACCCGTATCTGTATACCTTACGAACGCAGTTGTACCAGAACAATCAACTGGTGGATCAGGTGGAAACGCCTTTTGGCGTGCGGTCTTTTCGTTTCGATGCCAGCAAAGGCTTTTACCTGAACGATCAGCCGACGAAGATCCTGGGCGTATGCCTGCACCACGATCTCGGAGCCCTCGGAGCGGCGATCAACGTGCGAGCCATGGAGCGGCAGTTGGAACTACTGAAAGCCATGGGCTGCAACGCCATCCGTACCTCGCACAATCCGCCCGCTCCGGAGTTTCTGGACTTGTGTGACCGGATGGGTTTTCTGGTGATGGATGAAGCGTTTGATATGTGGAAGAAGAAAAAGTCCGCGAAAGATTATTCCCTGTTTTGGGATCAGGAACACCGCCGGGATCTGGAAGATCTGGTGAAACGTGACCGTAATCACCCCTCCATCATCCTCTGGAGTATTGGCAATGAAATTCGCGAACAGTTTGATTCCACGGGTACCACGATTGCAAAAGAGCTGGTGCAGATCGTTAAAAACCTGGATACCAGCCGTCCGGTAACGTCGGCCTTGACGGAAAACATTCCTGAGAAAAACTTCATTTATCAGTCGAAAGCCCTCGATATACTGGGCTTCAACTACAAACACGAAGCCTACGCCGATCTGCCCAAAACCTTTCCCCATCAGCTTTTCCTGCCTTCCGAAACCGTTTCAGGCCTGCAAACCCGGGGCGACTATATCATGCCCTCGGACTCCCTGCAACTCTGGCCCCGCAGCGGCCGATCGAAACTGGTGGAGGGGAATATCGACTTTACGGCTTCGGCCTACGATAACGTGTTCGCGTACTGGGGTTCCACGCACGAAGACGTCTGGAAAGTCATCAAAAAATACCCGCATCTGGCGGGATGTTTCGTCTGGTCGGGTTTTGATTTTCTGGGCGAACCGCACCCGTATCCCTGGCCCGCCCGCAGCTCGTACTACGGCATTATTGATCTGGCGGGTTTTCCGAAAGATGTGTATTACATGTATCAGTCGGAATGGACCAATACGCCGATGTTACACCTGTTTCCGCACTGGAACTGGGAGAAAAATCAGACCGTGGACGTTTGGGCCTACTACAACCAAGCCGACGAAGTGGAACTGTTCCTGAACGGAAAATCACTCGGTACCCAAAAGAAAACGGACGAACGCCTGCACGTGCAATGGCGGGTGAAGTACGAACCCGGAACCCTGAAAGCCGTTTCCCGGAAAAATGGTCAAACGGTTCTGACCAAAGAAATCAATACCGCCGGAAAAGCTGCCCGAATCGAACTGGTGGCCGATCGCAAAGAGCTGACCGCTGACGGAAAAGATTTGTCCTTTGTTACCGTTCGAATACTGGATGAACAGGGCAATCTGGTACCGAATGCCGGGCATCTGATTCACTTCGACCTCGAAGGCGAAGGGACAATTGCGGGCGTTGACAACGGTTTTCCGGCGAGTACTGAACCCTTCCAGGCCTCGTACCACCGGGCTTACAATGGCCTGTGTCTGGCCATCATTCGTACCCACGAAAAGGCAGGGACCATTCGGCTGAAAGCTTCCGCAGAAGGCTTGAAGGGATCGGAAATCGTGTTGCAGGCAAAAGAATAATAGCGTTCTTTTCCAAGGAATAAAACTTAAAATCCGTCTTTCCTCTAAAGCGTTCGGGCCTTTAGAAAAAGGCGAAGGTTTTGGGTTGATACCGTAATTTACTTGTATGAGGCTTATCCGTTTTCCAAAATTACTCTTCTCTTTATGCTGGCTCCTTAGTACGACAGGTTTTGCCCAGTCGGGCAGCGGGTTGACGCAACTCGTGCCGAATCCGCCTTCATCGGCCAAACCCTGGGTATTCTGGTACTGGATGCAGGCGGGCGTTTCAAAAGCGGGCATTACGGCTGACCTGGAAGCCATGCAGGCGGCGGGGATCGGGGGAGCGTACCTGATGCCGATTCAGGGAGCGAAGAATCCGCCCGTGTACACACCCGTAGCCGAACAACTCACGCCGCACTGGTGGGATCTGGTACGCCACGCCATGCAGGAAGCCAAACGGCTGAAGCTGGAGATGGGCATGCACGTGAGCGATGGTTTTGCTCTGGCCGGAGGACCCTGGATTACGCCGGAATTATCGATGCAGAAAGTGGTATACGCCACGACGCAGGTGCAGGGGAATCAGCCATTTTCGGGCGTGTTGCCGCAACCGCCCACGCAGGAAAACTACTACAAGGATATTGCGGTGTTCGCCATTCCCGCCTCACCTACGATCGCTTCCAAACCAGTGATAACTTCCAGTCAGTCCGGAAGCTCTCCGCAGTTTTTGATTGATCCCACCAACAAGCAGGCCTTCCGAAGCGATACCGTCTGCTGGATTCAGTACGCGTATGAGCAGCCCGTTACGGTTCGGTCATTACTGGTGCGAACGCCCGGCAATAACGTACAGGCCCATCGGCTGAAACTGGAAGCGAGTAACGATGGCAAAACCTTCCGGCCCGTGACGCAGCTACAGCCGCCCCGGCACGGCTGGCAGGATACCGACGCGGATGTCACCCACGCCATTCCGACGACTACGGCCCGGTATTTTCGTTTCATTTCCGACAAAAAAGGCTCGGAACCGGGGGCCGAAGACCTGGACGCGGCGAAATGGAAACCTACGCTAAAGCTTACCGGACTAACATTATCCGCCGAGCCCAAAATTCATCAGTACGAGGGAAAATCGGCTCTGGTCTGGCGGGTGAGTCCGCGTTCGACGGAACAGCAGCTTCCCCGGGAATTATGCGTACCGCTGAACAAAATCATTAACCTGACGAGTAAACTCAAGGCCGATGGTCGGCTGGACTGGCAGGCTCCCGCCGGTACCTGGACGATCATTCGTATGGGCCATACCTCCACCGGACACACCAACGCCACCGCCGGAGCCGGTAAGGGACTGGAATGTGACAAATTCAACCCGCAGGCCATTACGCTGCAATTCAATCGCTGGTTCGGTGAGGCCCAGCGGCAGATTGGGCCGAGTAAAGACGTGCTGAAAGTACTGCACGTGGATAGCTGGGAATGCGGGAGTCAGAACTGGTCGGTCACGTTTCCGGCGGAATTTAAAAAACGCCGGGGCTACGATCTACTGCCGTACCTGCCCGTGCTGGCGGGGATTCCGCTGGTATCGGCCGAGACGTCCGAACAGGTGCTGTACGACCTGCGGCGAACGGTAGCGGAACTGGTCGTGGACAAATTCTATACGACCCTGGCCGGACTGGCGAAACAGCACGGCGTACAATTTTCGGCGGAAAGCGTCGCTCCAACGATGACGAGCGACGGACTGGCTCATTACCGGAAAGTCGATATTCCGATGGGCGAATTCTGGCTGAATAGTCCCACGCACGATAAGCCTAATGACATGCTCGACGCCACGTCGGCAGCTCACATTTACGGCAAAAACATCGTACAGGCCGAAGGCTTTACCACCGTTCGCATGGACTGGTCGGAGTACCCCGGTATGCTCAAAACCTTGCAGGATCGAAACTATGCCCTGGGAATCAACAAACTGGTCTATCACGTTTTCTCGCACAATCCCTGGCTGGATCGCAAGCCGGGCATGACCCTCGACGGTGTAGGGCTGTACTTCCAACGTGATCAAACCTGGTGGAAACCCGGTCGGGCCTGGGTGGAGTACGCCCGGCGTTGCCAGACCTTACTCCAACTGGGAAAACCCGTGGCGGACGTCGCCGTGTTTACGGGCGACGATTTGCCCCGGCGTTCGGTATTGCCCGACCGACTGGTAAACACCTTACCGGGTATTTTTGGAAAGGAACGCGTACAGAGCGAGGCACGGAGACTGGCGAATACAGGCGAACCCTTACGCGTCAAACCCCTGGGCGTATCGCATTCGGCCAACATGGCGGATCCCGAACACTGGGTTGATCCCCTGCGGGGCTACACCTACGACTCGTTCAGTGCCGATGCGTTGACCCGACTGGCTACCGTAAGCGATTCCAGCGTACGTTTTGCTCCGGGTACGGCGTATCGGATTGTGGTCGTTCCCGGCAGGCATCCACTGAACGTAAATCAGCCTTTCGTAACGCCCGAAACGGCTAACAAGCTGGTTGCTCTGGCGAAAGCCGGAGCCACCGTGTTGATCGAAGATCAGGCTTTTTTTGCCGCCGGAAAAGGGGCGAAGGAGGTTAGCAATGAATTATGGGAGGGGCGTTTTGAAATGGAAAACGGACTAGTTGCCAAGACGTTAGGCAAAGGCCGGGTCATTCAATTGCCTTATGAACTGGAATCTTTCGCGTCGCTGGGGATTGAACGGGATGTAGCGTTCACAGAGACGAACGGTACATACGCTAAAGACCTCGCCTGGACGCACCGCCGCAGTGCTGACATGGATCTGTATTTTATTGGAAATCAGCAGGAAAAGGTACGGGAAATTACGGCTTCTTTTCGGGTGCGGGGCAAACAGCCGGAACTATACGATGCCGTCACCGACGAACTCCTGAACGCCGATCAGTGGCGAATGCACCCCAACCGGACGGAAGTAACGCTTCGATTGGAGCCGAATGCTTCCGTATTCGTCATTTTCCGAAAACCGACGAAGCAAAACGAAGGTACGGGTCAGGTGGCAAAGGAATCACAACGCGTACAAACCCTGTCACAACCCTGGCAGGTACAGTTTGATCCGGCGTTCGGCGGCCCCGCCCAAACTCAAACTTTCGCTACACTTAGCGATTGGAGTCAGCATGCCGACTCGTCCATTCGGTACTATTCGGGTACGGCTACGTATACGCAAACCTTTCAGTGGTCAGATCAAAAAGGTCGCTACTGGCTGGATTTGGGGAAAGTAGCCAATATGGCTGAGGTGAAGCTTAATGGCCAATCCTGCGGCGTAGCATGGACGTTTCCGTACCGCGTTGAACTCACGTCATACCTCAAAGCCGGAGAAAATCAATTGCAAATCGAAGTGAGTAATACCTGGGCGAATCGGCTCATAGGAGACCATCGGTTGCCCGAAAAACAACGCATCACTACTACCACCGCCCCGTACCGACTGGAGGGCAGACCGTTACTGGAGGCGGGCTTGCGGGGACCAGTACAGATTATCACTCGATAGGAATTGGCTGAAGCGTTCACTACGATCGATCCAGTAATGCTTCTTCGTGAGGCTTCTATTTACTTCGTGCCTTTATGGCTAACTCTAACTAGTTAAGCGTTACTGGCAAAGTCAAATTTTCGAAGCGGTTCCCACTGCTTGCCCGTGTGTTGCAACAGCCAGAGGGCGTCTAAAGGCATACGAGCGGAAAAGGATTCCTGCTCAAAATAGGGCCAGGCCTGTTCAAACTGCCGGCGACTCAGGTCCCGGTACGCAATGGTCAGGTGCGGTGTAAATACGGAATGGATCGGTGGCAGGGATACTTGCAGGCTTTCCCGCACAAACGCATCGAGTGTAAGATACTGTTGCTCCATGCGTTCCGTCTTCTCAACGGCTACATAAATCACGTGGCCCCGATTCGTGGAAAAATATCCGAAATCAGTCAGCTGAATAGTTTCGGCCTGAAAGCTTCCCAAAAAAGATTCCAGTTGTTGTGCCAACGACGAAATAGGTACCTTTTCGGACAAGGTAAACGGACTTACATAGGTGATATGCGGCAATACCCGCAAACCCCGAACACTGCCGTAGTGCTCGGATACGTAGCGTTTGTAGGCCCAGATGGGTTCGGCGATAGATTCAGGTGGGAGAGCGGCAATGAGATAACGGGTCATGGCTGAGGAATTAGCGTATGGAGGCAAGAAAAGGTATGCCTGCCATAAATAAAAAGAGGGGTTAAAAAATCTTAAGGAATACATCAAACCTACCTAGGGTATTTACCTTGTTTCGCAATTACAGATTTAACCACAGGAAATCTGGCCGTATGAACGTACTTGATTCCTTAATCCTCACTACCTTTTAAATTCTAAAGCGATGAAATATCTTTTCTGCTTAATACTTACTTTTCTGGTGATAGCCGTCTATGGACAAATGCCTAAAGAGGTTGCTGGAAAAGCGATCAACCCATCAATTCCAGTAGTTCCGGATACGGTATTTCGGGTAGTCCATCTGGAGCAATCCGCAAAACTAAAAAATCAGAATCTGGCTGTTTTTGTAAATGATCAATTCGCGGGAAATATTCCCGTCGCGGGTATACCACCTGAACAAATAGAAAGCATAACGGTTGAGCACAAAAAAATACAGGTAAAGGGAATCGATTATGAACATCAGCTATACGTCGAAACTAAAAGTACGTACAAGCCTAATCTTATTTCGTTGAGCGATTTGAAAACCAAATACACCGATCTAGGCAATAAGCCAACTGTTTTTAGTATAGATGGAGAAATTTGTACTTCTGATTATTCCGAATACTTTATTGACGAAAGCAATCTGCTTCGAATCATTATTGATCATATTTCAGACAAAAAAGAAAAGACAAATCTGGTTCTAATTAAAATATTAAGTAAAAATCCGGAAAATATTAAAAAAGTAAAAGACATACGAATCAGGGGCGACAAACTTCGTTTTCATTAGGGTTGGGAACGGATTGAAATCCGTTCTTAAGAGATGTGCCGAGCCTACAGCTCTGTTGCGTTAGTGGAGTGGAGCATCAAAGAGCCGTAGACTCGACCTGTTTAGTAAGGTTGGGTTTCAACCCAACCCCCTCAGCCTAAAGTATAAATCAAACCGAAATTAAACGTACCTTGCTGTATCAGCAAGCGAAAACCTTCGATCGGTATGAAAAGCATTGTGCCTGCCAGCGTGGATGAATACATCGCCGGTTTTCCCGACGACGTTCAGGCGATTCTCCAGCGAATTCGTGCGGTAGTGAAAAAAGCCGCTCCGGAAGCCGAAGAAACGATCAAATACGCCATTCCTACGTTTACGCTGCACGGTAACCTGGTGCATTTTGCGGCCTATAAACATCACATTGGCTTTTACCCGGTACCTTCGAAGAGTACGTTCGAGGCTGAACTCGCCCCGTACCGAAAAGCAAAAGGCACTGTCCAGTTTCCGCTTACGCAACCTATTCCCTACGCACTGATTGAGAAAATAGTGGATTTCCGAATGCAGGAAAACCGGGCGAAAGCAAAAGGGTAAGATTGCATGAAGCCGCTATAGGCGAATGAAATGATTGATAATGAGTGAATAAAACTATACTACCTCATTTCCCTATTCTTCATGAAACGACTCGTACTAGGCTTGATTGCCTCAGTTGCTTTCGCCTGTCAGCCAGACGCTGAAAAAAAGAAGATGCCTGAAAACGAAACCATCGCCCGCAAGGTATACGAACGTTTCAACGCCCATGACTGGGAAGGGATGGCGGCTCTTTACAGCGATTCTACCGAATTCAAAGATCCGGCCTTTGGTACAAAAGCCGTGATGCAATCCCGAAAGCAAATCGTTGAAAAGTACGCCGCCATGCACCAGGAAACGCCGGATATTCACGATGAAATTACGGGTATTTACCCTTCCGGAGACACCCGGGTCATTGTTGAATTTGTATCCTCCGGCTCCATGCCCGATGGCAACAAATGGGAATTACCCATTTGTACCGTTTTTACAATTGAAAAGGGAAAAATTACGAAGGATTATACGTATTACGATCAGGAATAAGAGGACGTTTCATAAAATGATAGAAATCGAATACGTTCAATCCGAAGCGTAATAAAAGCCGTTATTTATTCAGTTTAACAGTCGGAGTATTCAGGCTAATCATCTCATTGATAAACGCCACCCGGTCGTCTTTCAAGCGTTTCAGGAACGTAGTAATCTCGTTTTCATACGCCCGTTTGGAGTACGCACAGACTAGGACACCCGGCTGATTCGGCTGAATTTCAACCCGTTGGTACCGATAGACATTGAATTCGACCGTACTCAACTCGTTTCCTTGGCTTTCACTGAGAATAAAATCAACGATAAATTCTTTTCCGTCAGGACTTTCGCTGACTACGTAATTACACGTAGGATCTGTCTTTTTGCGATTTTCTAATTCCTTTACTTTCTGACTTACTGCTGCTTTTACTTCAACGTTTTTATCAAGCAGATAAAACGTGATCATCTGGTTAAATTTTTCCGGGGTTTCGCCCGCGGGCAGGTACTCCTGAATGTAATAAAAATCGTTTGGCTTAGCGGTCCAGGCCAGTTTGAATTGGGTTTGATTAAAGGTAAACGGGCCTTTAATCCCTATTCTCTCAATGGGATCAATACTGAAACTGCTAAACACTAAAACAATGAAGGCTAAACAAAAAAGTCGGGAAAGCATGTGGATATAATTAGAGTGCCTGTAAAAGTACACATTCATTTTTAGGAATGACTTCCGGTGATTATTTGGGCATTCGCTTATTTTCAGTAAAGTGACACTTTTACGGCAGATAATGGTGTTACGCTTAAAAGTTAGCCGTTGGATCGTTTAGCTCTTCCGAATTTATAATCTACGTTTTTTCGGAGTTACAACCCACGCTCTTTCGGATTTGTAATCCGAAAGCGACTGTTTCGAATGTACACTTCATTTTCCGCTAACAACTTTTAACATCGCTCTTAACAACTATTAACGTTCTGACTTTTAGAGCGTTGGTACGGCGTTCTACTTTCGGCCTGCTTATCGTAGCCTTTCACATGTTCGCTGTACCTTATGAAAAACTTTTTACGTATCAACACCTGGTTAGGCTGGGGCATGTTTGCCGTTGCCTTCTTTACGTACGCTTTTACGGTCGAACCCACGGCCAGCTTCTGGGATTGTGGCGAATTCATTGCCTGCTCCTACAAACTTCAGGTACCGCACCCGCCCGGAGCACCGATTTTCCTGATGTTGGGTCGATTGTTTTCGCTGTTGGCGGGAAGTGATCCATTGCAGGTCGCGTACTGGGTCAACATGGTATCGGTGCTGGCGAGTGCCGGTACTATTCTGTTCATGTTCTGGACGCTTACCTTACTGGGCCGTAAAGTCGTCGGTAAAACGGCGGCTACCGTATCTGCCAGTGAAGCCATTGGCATCTTCGGAGCGGGCGTGGTTGGAGCCCTGCTGTACACCTTTAGCGATAGCTTCTGGTTTTCAGCGGTAGAAACGGAAGTATACGCTTTGTCTTCATTCCTGATCGCTCTGGTCTTCTGGGCCATGCTGCGATGGGAGCTGATCGAAGAGGAAGCGGCTGCCAACCGCTGGCTTATTCTGGTTGCGTATCTAACGGGTATTTCCATTGGGATACACCTGGTTAATCTGGTCATTCTGCCAGCCCTGACCTTGGTTTATTACCACCGCAAAAAGCAGAATCCTTCGTTTTTGCAGAGTATAGGAGCGGTACTGGTCGGGGTTTTACTGGTCGGATTGATTAATGGAGGGATGCTTTCCGGTCTCGGGGCTCTCGCCTTTGCTACGGATCGCCTACTGGTCAATTCGTTCGGTTTCCCGTTCCATTCGGGCGTAGTGGTGTGGTTGGTGCTGGTGTTTGCGGCCCTGGGCTACGGCGTTTATTTCGCCCAGCAACGCAAACGACCCATGCTCAGTACAGCTCTGCTGTCGGTGCTGTTTATTTTGATTGGTTACGGCTCGTATACGTCCATCGTGATCCGGTCGAACTTTCATACGCCGATCAATGAAAACAATCCGTCTGATCTCATCAATTACCTGCATTACCTGAATCGGGATCAGTACGGAAGTCGCTCCTTGCTGTACGGACCGCAGTTTACGGCTCGGGTCACGGATTTTAAACGGGGTAAACCCCAGTATAAAACGGATGGTAGTCGCTACCAGATTTACGACTACGAACCCGCCTACATCTGGGAAAAAGACCAGCAGTCATTCCTGCCCCGCATGGGCTCGCAGTTGCCCGGTCATGCCGACCTGTATGCCGCCTCGCTGGGCTTAGCCAAAGACCCCACGGACCCCTCGCGGTACCAGAAGCCTACATTTTTTCAGAACCTGCAATACATGTTTAGCCGTCAGATGGGCTTTATGTACATGCGATACTTTCTTTGGAATTTCGTGGGTCGGGAAAGTGATCAGCTCTGGGCCGACTGGTACCCCCGGCTGGGCAAAAGCGTAGCCCTGCCCGAAAGTATCCGTACGAATAAAGGGCACGATAACTTTTATTACCTGCCGCTGATGCTGGGACTGATGGGCTTTTTCACGCAGTTTACCAAGGGGGATAAGGATTGGCTGGTGATTGCCGTTGCTTTTCTGATGACGGGCCTGGCTCTGGTGTTTTTCCTGAATGCTCCACCCGTAGAGCCTCGCGAACGCGATTACATCTACGCGGGGTCGTTTTATTTCTTCGCTCTATGGGCCGGACTGGGCGTACTGACCCTGCAAAATCTGGTTCAGAAAATCACGAAACATCAGGTACTGGCCGGATCGCTGGCGGGTGCACTGGCCCTGGGTGTACCCGTATTGATGGGGGCGAAAAGCTGGGATAACCACGACCGTTCCCATCGGTACACGGCCGTTGATTTTGCCCGAAATCTGTTGAGTTCCTGTGCTCCGAATGCGATTCTGTTTACCGGAGGCGATAATGATACGTTCCCGCTCTGGTACGTGCAGGAGGTCGAAGGTTTTCGGAAAGATATACGCGTGTGCTGCCTTTCGTTGCTGGGGACGGAATGGTATATTCAGCAAATGAAGGAGCCAGCGGATGGATCGGAGCCGTTGCCGATTTCACTGGCGATGGACAACTTCCGGACGGGTATCAACGATCAGATCATCTTCTCGGAAAATCCGAATGTAAAGCAAGGCATTGATCTAACGGAGTATCTGAAACTGGTTCGTGAAAACAACCCCGCCATTCAGGCCGAAACGTCGCTGGGAACGATCAATGTGTTGCCTTCGCGGGTTTTCTCGCTGAAGCTGGACCGGGATACCATTCAGAAATCGGAAGTTGTGGCGAAGGGCATGGAGCCGTTGTTTACGGAAGACCGGATGACCTGGGATTTTGGTACGAACGACATCATCAAGGATCGGCTGATTCAACTGGATATTATCGCTCAGAATCAGTTTAAGCGACCTGTGTACTTTGCCTCGACGCTCTCGCCGGCCAATTATTTGGGCTTAAAAGAATTCATGCAAATCGAAGGGTACGCATATCGACTCATGCCGTTCAAGGTAGCCGGAGCCACCGATGGGTTCGTCAATACGGAACTGATGTACGATAAAATGATGCACAAAATGGCCTGGCGGAGTATGAACAACCCGGATGTCTACCACGATGATACCATTCGCGGCATACCCGTCGTTTCGGCCCGACTGGCTTTTTATCGCTTGTCGACCCAGTTGATTCAGGAAGGAAAGCTGGATACGGCGAAAGCGGCTTTGCAGCGTTGTCTGGAGGTGATGCCGGATCAGGCAATTCCCTACGATCAGATTTCAGCGAGCTTCATTGGGCCCCTGATTTCCGTGGGCGAAAAACAGAAAGCTCTTGAGATGGCTCAAACGATGATGAAACGCTGCGATGAAAACCTGAATTACTACTTTTCCAGCAATGGCGATGCCGAGGATATACGGGTCAATTTGTTTCAGATGAACCGGATCGTCCAGCAATTACGCGAAGCGAAACTGGAAACGCTGGCCCAGAATTACGAGACGACATTTGAACGGCAGTATCAGAAATTTGAACGTCGCTTTGTGGAAGCGGAGTAAGGGGAAGCCGCTCTTTGTTGCGGTGAGGATGGAATAACGCGTCGGAGACGCTGGACCAATAAGATCCCGATTGTAAATCGGGATCAGCGGAGCGGAGGATTAGCGGATGTACAATCGGAAAGAGAAGAAGCCCCATGTGTTTCAGGCGCTSATACATGGGGCTTCTTCTATCGCTGAGCATAAGCTTTACCCAATAGCTCGGTAAGAATACAGTTACTTCCCCGACACCGGAATCCACTGAGTCGACAGATTCGGCGTTTTCATGTTCTTATCCAGCGGATACATGGGCCGCTGGATGTGTTTGTAGGGTAGACGGTACAAATCCTGATCGACGCCACCGGGCGTCAGGGCCATGATCCAGTCTTTTTGCATGTGGTATAATTCGGGTTCAAGGTAACCGATTTTTACGACGACAATGTCCGCTTCGCGGGGTTTGAGGCCCAGGCGGGTAAAGTCCTTTTCTTTATGATAGGGTTTGCGTTTCTGCGTCACGATGACGTGTACGCTGCCCACTTTGACCATTACTTCCACCACGGCATCCCGGTCGCCTTCCACGATGGATTCAACCGTACCTTTCAACGCTACAGGTTTGGCAAACCGGTGATCGACGATGGCTCCGGCCGTACCCTCAATCGAGCCACCAACACCCACAGCCTGGGCTTTCTTCACAAAAGCAGGATCGGGAATGGAGGCGTAAATCAGCGTCGGACCATCGGCTTTCCGGAACTCCGGACGTTTCAGGATTTCCGTAATCGTCCAGGTGACATCACCGGCTGCTCCGGCCGTTGGGTTGTCGCCCGTATCGCTGATAAAAAAGGGCTTTTTCTGGCTGGCGATGGCTTTCGACAGTACCTCATCCAGCTTGCCTACGGGGGCCACAAAATCGAATTTCGAGCGAACGTCCCAGAAATGCTTCGCCAGCTTTTCCGCCGCTTTGGCCACTTTCGCCTGATCGTCGCCCACCATCATGATGACGCCGTGATTACGGGGAGCGTCGGCCCAGGCGTAGCTGATCCAGATTCCACCATCCACAATACCGGGGTTATTGTCGGCCAGGGGAGCCACTTCGGCGTACAGACTTTTGCCCGGTTCGATGCGGGTGCTGGTTTGTTCACCGGGTAGCAGAATCGGTACGGGAATCCAGGCTTTGTAGGCGGGTTTGCCCTTGCCACTTTTCAGGCGGTCGATGAGGTGTTGAACGGCCCGTTCTTTCGTCTGCATGGCGTCTTCGTGGGGAGCCATGCGGTAACAGGTCATGAGGTCGGTGTTTTGGGCCAGTCGTTTGGTGACGCAACCGTGCAGATCCATGGACGTAGACAGCAGCGTTTTGTACCCCACCACCTGCCGGATTCGCGTGATGAGATCGCCTTCGGGGTCGTCGAGCCCCTGTACGCTCATCGCTCCGTGAATATCCAGGTACAGGCCATCGTAGGGAGCATTTTGCTTGAGCAGGTCCAGCATCTTCGTAACCAGCGATTCGTAGGCCTCCCGCGTAGCCGCTCCGCCGGGAATGGATTTGCCAACCAGCGAAGGGAACCACTGAGCCTGCTGCCGCAGGGGCGAGTCAGGCGTCAGAAAAGGGTAGGAGGTAAAGACCTGCTCACCCGTTTTGGGGTGAAACGCCTCTTCGTGCGTAACGGCGGGCGAAAAGGTGCTGGATTCAATACCTAATCCCGCAATGGCGATGCGAGGTAACGTCGATTGAGCAAAACCTGCGTTCAACCAGAGCGTAAGAATAAAGAGCAGAGGTTTTTTCATGCAACAAGATAAAGAATTCAATCCGGTAAGTGTAGGCTTGCCAAGGGATGGAGGATGGAATAAAAAAAGACTGCTATCGATTCCTTAAAATCCATAGCAGTCGCTGGTGAACAGAAATGATGTTACTGAAGATTGGCGTCTTCGTTGCTGTTGAACGTATCTCCCTGTTTAATATCGCCGGTTTTCAACCCTTTTTTGAACCAGTACACGCGTTGGGCCGAACTGCCGTGCGTAAACGCATCCGGTACGACGCGGCCCTGCGTTTCTTCCTGAATCTTGTCATCGCCGATGGCATGAGCGGCGTTTATGGCCTGCTCAATGTCTTTCTCGTCCAGGGCTACACTTTGGCCCTGAGCCCGGTTGGCCCATACGCCCGCGTAAAAGTCGGCCTGTAATTCCAGTCGTACTGATAAACGGTTATATTCCTTTTCGCTCAGCCGTTGTCGCATGGCCTGCATTTTGTCGGTCGTACCCATCTGTTTCTGTACGTGGTGACCGATTTCGTGGGCAATGACGTAGGCCATGGCAAACTGCCCCGGAGCCTGAAAACGCTCGGCCAGTTCATCGTAAAACGAAAGATCGATGTAGACTTTCTCATCCGCCGGACAGTAGAAAGGCCCCATGGCGTTCTGAGCCGTACCGCAGCCCGAGGAGGTTACGCCCCGGTACATGACCAGTACCGGCTTGGGATACTGAGCATTCTGTTCGGCGAAGATCTTCGTCCACGCGTCTTCGGTACTGGCCAGTACACGACGGGTAAACTGAGCGGCGGCGTCATCGGCCTGCTGATCGACGGGAGCCTGCGTCGTAGCCTGTTGATTGCCTAAGATACTGGAAGGATCGCCACCCAACAGGGTAACAATTAAAGCAATGACGACGGTACCAATGCCGCCGCCAATGATCAGGCCACCAGAGCCACTGCTCCGACGGTCGTCGACATTATCGCTTTCGCGACCTCCTAACCAACGCATAGATAGATAGTAGTGTAAAAGTTGAACGTTTAGTTCTGTAAAATTTCGATGCCAAGATTATTCATTTCAGGGAGAAATGATCAGAATTAGCTAAGAAAGCTTAGGAATGCCTGTCGTGAACCCTGGGCATAGGTATTATTTTTTCTAACAAAAGTCAAAACCGACCTCTATTCCATGAAAAAGCTATTTGAATTCGTAACCCCACTCACCCTCATGGCCGGAGCCGGACTGCTCATCATCGGTCAGGGTCTACTGCATCTGGGGGAAGAAAACAACGTACTGCAATTTTTCTTCGGCGTTCCACTTTTGTTTGGAGCAGTAGTCGTTCACATCATCATCTGGGGAATGCTAAAACGTAATATACTCTACATCTGGCTGGTGGAATTTGTTCTGGTAGGCTTGTTTCTGTACGCTTTTTTCTTTCGGTGGTAAGTACAGAATCGAATTCATCACCAGCGTGGATGGTATCAATTTTGTAGCAAATCTGCAAAACCTTAAACCCATGAAAACGCTACTCACCTTTCTAATGCTTACGCTGGGCGTGCGGGCTTCCGATGACCGCGTAGCTAATTTTTCCTACGGTACACCCGGGCAGGAGAATTACGAAGAATTCTCATTCTGGATAAAAAATAATCGACCTGCTGAAATTCAGTACGTGTACGGCAAGGATCGTAAAACGCTTCGCCTACGCTACGTAAAACAGGATCAAAGGCATTTTCAGGTACGGTTTCCTAATCAACTCGTTTTACTGCTTTCCCCGCAAGGGAATCAGTTACGGGTGTACGACTTGAAGGGCAAATACGCCGCCAAGACTTTTTCCTGGCACTACGAAGGGCCCGTTGATGGTGTAGGAACCTTTTGCCAAGCCTGTGCCGAAGATGAAACCGAAGCCATGCAGTTACTGCGGCAGTATTATTTCAAGCCCTGACCGTCCCTTCAGGAACCTTCTGCTTCGACGAATCAGCAAGCCTGACGCGGGTACTGAGGTCACTAAACAAGGTAAAGCCGCGAAAGAAAAACTTACCGGCTCATCCAGGCAAAAGGATTCATCGGTTGGCGGTCTGGCGGATATAGTTCAGCGTTTGTTCCTTCCAGTCCCGGTTGTAATCCAGTAAAATGTCCGGTGCGACTCCCACTTCTTCGTACCGCTGGTAATGCCCCGAATCCTTCATGTCGGTAGGGTAAAGCGTGTACTTGCCGCTGGGCAAGGCCATGCGTTTTCCGTAATTATTACCGTACGTGAGTGTCCCATTCGTAGTACTGCCCAGTAGCGTTACGCGTTTGAGTTTCCGAAGTTCAAGGGCAAACTGCTCGGCGTTGCTAAACGTTCGGTGATTGACGAGTGCATAAACGGTACCCCGGCGGGTGTAGCGTTGCAACAAGTGAAGAAATTTACGGGACGCTTTAAATCCCCCGCCGCCATTATTGCGAAGATCCACGATCAGCTGGGGAGCGTGCAGGGAATCCTTGATCCGGTCGTAAAAGGCGGCTGACTTGAGAAGTTCCTGCGGAGACGTTGAGAAGCTACCCAGGTGTAGATACTGGACCTGATCGCTTAGAGCTTTTAACTCAAAAACCTTGCCCGAATAATTCACGTAATCCGGAGTTTTGGACTCTTTTTTCCAGGGCGTTTCGGTTAGCCGTCCAGGGATGAATTTTTCGTTTTTAACGAGCAGAAACGTTTTCTGGAGTAGGTGAGCGTGGTACGCCCGGAAATGATCCGGCTTGAATTCCCTGAGAATAAACGCAAGCTGTCCCGGCTGCCAGTGCGGTAACCGCGAATGCAGAACAACGCCGAGCAAACTGTCCTTCCGGGCAGTTCGGTAAATTCCCACCTGCAGGTAAGATTCGTAGTGATACACGCCTTCAACCTGATCAAAGGCGGTGTTTTGTAACACGGCTTCGAGGGAATCCCGGGCCAGGGTAGCCCGGGGGAAACCCAGGAAAGATTCCGACTGCCGATACGCCGTAATCCAGGCAGAATCGACGAGCATTTCTTTGGTAATGGCTTGTTTGGGATTTTGGTAAAAAGCCAGGTGATTGTCCCGGAAAGGCAACAGAAGCTGGGATAAGGTATAAAATTCCTGAAAGTCAGAAGTCGGTTGAACGTTTTTCAGCCGTTCCGCACCCAAAGCGTAGGCCACTTTGGATTCGCCTTTCATCTGTTCGCGGTACGAAGGAAGTTGCTGAACCGCCGTGTACAACTGATGCCAGTCTTTCTGATACGTAGATTGAGCCTGACTGGTCAGTATACCCAGCCATAGAAAAAACAGGGGTGCGAGTTTGTGCATACGCAGAAAAGGAAGCCAAAACGTAGAAAGAGGTTCGGGAGGGGGACGAATGGTCAGGAAAAAAGAAGTCCGTAGCTTCGGCTACGGACCAGGGAAATTTATTCTTTAGGAAGCGTAATCCGGATATTCCGAAACTCAATCGGACCGTGATCGCCCTGGAGGTAAATCGGACCCGGTTCGGCTTCGTTGCTGTCGATGGCTCCACCCGTAATACCCGGAATGGTGGTGTCGCAGATAATGGTTTTTCCGTTTAAGGCGACCGTTACCCGGCGACCAATGAGCGTGATGTCATAGCTCTGCCACTGATCTGCGTCATTCTCCGGAAGTTCATTCGGTACCAGGAAACCGTAGACGGCACCCAGCATGTCAATTTGTGGTTCAAGTCCTTTGCTGTCGACGATCTGTACTTCATAGCGTCCCCGCAGGTATACGCCGCTATTGCTTCCCTTGGGATACTTGAATTCAAGGTGCAGTTTAAAGTCTGAAAACCTCTGCTCCGTCTGGATGTTCGAGCCGGATTTGGGACTTTTCAGTACACCATTTTCCACCACCCACTGATTGGTCTGGCCCATGGCCTTCCAGCCTTTCAGGTCTTTTCCGTTGAATAAATCCATCGATTTGCCCCAGTTCGGCTGTTTGGTGCGGGCCAGCGAAGGAGCCCGTACGCCCGTCCAGGAAACGCTTTGGCCCGCAGGCGTCGTCATGGTGCCACTGAGCTTGTCGCCTTCCAGCGTTCCGTTTACAACCAGATCCTGCGTGGCTCGTTCCCATTGCGGAGGAATGGCGAAGCTAAGTTTCCCATCCGCAAAAGTTACTTTAGAAATCGGACGGGCACTGCCGCTACTGCCCACAAACCGGCCCACGAGCGTGTTATGACCCGAATGTGTCACCTCCAGCCAGGAGGGCATGGTGTTGTTTCCCGACTGAACGGTCAGATCCCAGCGTCCTTCGAGAGACGTAGCCGCCGGAGCAACCGCTGGCTTGCGGTCTTCGGCATAAACGGAGAGACTGGTTGCGGTAAGCGTAACCAGCGTAAGGGTACGCAGCATGGAGGAAAGCATAGAGGTCTGAACGGATTAATGGTCGTGTACGAATGCTCAAATCTAGGCATCTAAACGCTGGTATAAAAGGACCAGCAAAGAATGAAGCGGGTGAGTTACTATATTGCTGACGAAAAGGACCCTCACCTATGCATAAATCCTTACTCGTCCTGTTGCTGGCGTTCGCTGCCCGGGCCTCTGCCCAGTCGGACACGCTAACGAATCACTACGTACGGCTACAGCCCTTACAGCTTTTGTTTAGGGAATTGGTGGTGGGCTATGAATTTCCGTTCACTCAAAAATTCACCCTCGAAGTAGGAGTCGGGTACCGATTTCGCCGATTTAGTCATTCGCCCGAAATTAAAGGACTGGCTCTGGGGATGATGGGTGATTATAACCTGCAAAATATGGGAAATCCCCATTATCAGGCCGTAAAGTTTTCGATTACGCCCCGCTATTATCTGAATGCCCGCAAAACCTTTTTTCTGGCAACCGAGCTGTTTTTCAGACACTGGTGGTTTGACAACGTACAGGCTAAATTTGATAATACAGAAGGCTACCGTTTTGACGCAGTACGAACCGAACGAATGAATGTTTGGGGCGGGAAACTACTGATAGGTACGAATGGCAAACTGTTCTTACTAGGCAAAAATCCGGTGTACTGGACTCCTTTCCTGGGTTTCGGACTTCGGTCCAAAACCTACACCTATGAAACCTGGGACGGAACCCTGGGGGATACCCCCGTAACGTACCAGAAAGAGAGGGGTACTGTCAGCCTGTCGCCCAGTATTCATTTGGGCGTATCGCTGGCGTATCGCCTTCGCTGATGGTCTCGAAGCTAAACAGTATACATGAAACCAATCAAATCCCTATGAAACTCATACCCAAACTAGGCTTATGGATATTACTCACGGTCTCGACGAGTGTGTACGCCCAATCGGATACGGTATGGAATCAGTACTTGCGAATCCAACCTTTGCAATTGCTGTGTAGAGAGCTGGTGGTAGAATACGAGTTTCCCGTGACGGAAAAACTGACCATTGGACTGGGGGCTGGATACCGGTTTCGCAAGTCCAGCGGTACGTCAGAGGTGGCGGATTTAATGCGAATCATGACGGCTGATTACCGTTTGCAAAATATGGCTAATCCGTATTATCAGGGCGTTAAGTTCTCCCTTAGCCCCCGCTACTATCTGGATACCCGTAAATCCTTTTACGTCTCGGCGGAGCTATTTATGCGGTACTGGTGGCTGAATCGCCTGGATGAACAGTACCTCAATCCAAAGGGTACCTATGTTCGGGCCCGAAAAAGCGAAGAAATGGATGTCTGGGGAGGAAAAATACTGGTAGGATTGAATCGAAAACTGGTTTCCTTCTCTGCTCATCAGGCCGTGTACATCACCCCGTTTCTGGGGATTGGGTTTCGGCATAAAGCGTACACCTACCAACGCATCTACCTGTCCTCTTTAGCCAGCGATACTGGCGATAACGAAAGGGGAGGAATGAATCTGGCAGGCCTGCACGGTGGCTTCTCTCTGGCGTATCGCTGGGCTCGCTAGTACGCCATGCGTAGTGAAAGTAGCGTTCTAAATACTTACAGATCTGGATAGAATTAACGAAAAAAACCTCATCAGATTACAGATCTGATGAGGTTTTCTAAATACGAGCCAAGTCGCTAGTGAGGTTAATTTTTATGCGTGGAGAGGTAACTTCTCAGTTGATCGACTTGTTCATTGCTTTGTTGAAGCACCTGCTGGTTGAAATTGATCTTTTCGTAGGTTTCCACCCAGATTCGCACGCGATTCCGCTGATAGAAAATTTCCCAGTTGTCCTTGGTATTTTTAGCCTTGAATAACTGATCGAGCAATTCTTCCACCAACGCAAAAGACATTTTATTGAGGTCTTTCGCCCAGACGTCGAATTCATTCTGAATCTTGTAGAGACAGGCCTCCACGGAGCTGACGATGTAATTACGAATGTCTTCGGCCGTATCCTCCCGGGACAGACGCACCGAAACATAATCCGGCGTCAGGATATCCAGGTGTTCCCGAATCCGGAAGTGTAGAAAACCTAAATACGACAACTGGAACTGAGCGAACGATTGTACGGGCAGGTGTAACGAAGGCATGGATTCCAGCTCCCGCAACAGACTCACCTCAAAAGATTCATGAGGGTGAACAAGGCCCGCCAGACGACCTTCCGTTTTAAGAATATCAAAAATGCGTTGACGCACCTGCTGGATCACGTCATTGAGCGTATCACCCAATTTCAGAAACTCTTTCGTGATGAACGTGCGGTGCTCGTTCAGATATTCTTCGTACGTCTTATTATACGAGCCCAACGCATTACGGCTCAATTCAATATCCCGAATGGTCAGATTGGCGGCATATTCCAGACACGACTGCTTGATCTGATCGAATTTTTCCTGAATCTGCAGGTTGGGCGAATCCCGCAGGGCGTTGAGTTCTTTCAGGTTCTCTTCGCAGGCATTGGTTAATTCCTGCCAAAGGGTATTGAATAAGCTTTTGAAAGTGGCGAAATCCGTCATATCGTCGGGGGGAGTAAAAATTCCGTTAAAATAGTTAATTACCTGATGAAGGGCTCCATCGATACTGGTCATTTTCCGCTGGTATTCCAGAGCATATTGTTGATCCCAGTCATCGAGTTTATCCTGCATATCTTCCAGAACAGCCCGTAGTACGTTTTCTTCGACTTCCTCGGCACTGGCACAGTCTACCGTAACGATCTTGCTAAAGAACAAACCGTTGCGATCCGTACTGTCTTTTAAATCCTGGCAGTTCCGGGCATTGTCCGTCAAGGTCTTGGTATGATTCAGGAGCAGAAAGGAGCAGGCGGGCAGGCTGATGCCCGGAATCGCCATCTGTTCAAGGGAGTTTTCACAGAACTGATACAGGTCCAGATCGGCGGGTTCCCAGACGGCCCCCAACGCATCAGGTTTGCGGACAAAAAGAATAAAATCAATATCACTGGCCAGCGACCGAATCAATTTCTGCTCATTGACCAGTCCCGTATCACCCAGTCCCGGCATGTCAATCAGCGTAATCGGGCCTGCTTCCGCCAGGGGGAAAGGCGTGTCAATATGCACCTGTTTAACGGCCAGATAGGCGTAACTGGCCTCGCGGTTTTCGTTCACCTGGGCAATGTACTGCCGCACCTGATGCAGGGGAACTTCCTGCGTAAGGCCCGTCAGTAAGTGATTGAACGAGGAAAAGTTACGGTGAATTTCCTGGAGCTTCTGGTAACGGGCTACGGTAACCGGACTGGTATCCTCGGGCTGATCCGGTAAGGCCTGCGAAACGAACTCAGCCAGGTTGGCCGGACTATACTGCAAGTCCAGTTCCTGAAAATAAGGAGATACCGTTGACTGGAAAAAGCTCGTCCGGCTGTGAAATTCTACCAGAGCCCGGGCTTTGTGACTATCGTTGGCAATGACACTCATGACGCCCGTGCAGTGCGGGCCATTGCCGTCGGGAATGACCTGGGAATTCAGTCCGGACAGGCTTTGCAGCAGTCTGCTTTTTCCCTGGCGGGCTCTGCCAATGACTCCAATGCTGATGCTTTTGCGGGAAAATCGCTGACTGAGCTGAACCAGATACTGTTGTTCTTCTTCAATTCGCTTGAGAAGCGTGGGCAAATTAGCCCGATCAATGGCCTGGATGACCTGGTCAGACGCATGATCCGATATTTTTAGTTTAACATTTTCCAACACTGACATCGAGTGGCTCATCAAAGCGAGCCGCTGCATGTCCTGCGTGATTTTATCCGCAAACTGCCCCCGCTTCTGGATGATCTGCTGGATATTGGATACTATGAAATTAGGCATGGAGTCAATTCAATAAGAAAAGTGTAAGAAAAACACAGCGAGAATCCGAAAATCCAGTCATCCTTTTGATCAGGCACAAAACAATCCAGTAAGATTACCTGACGACGCTCCGTCGCCAGTAACCCTGCCTGAGCTGGCTCTGGAAATTAGCCGTCCGTGTGATTTCTGAACGAAACAAAAAAGCGGCTACCTGAGTACTTTCAGATTACTGTAGTTCAGGCACCGCGAGTGCAATCGTTCGTTCGTAGATTTCAGGTAGTTAAGTTCTTTAAACAGGTTTCTGAAAAAGCCCATCAGGCCTTTCTTTCTTTTCAAATAATACTGCTCGAAAATGAAGGAAAATAAGTAGAGGTAAGGATATTCAATATTCTGGGGATTAAACTGATTGCGTTGCGTAACACTAAATACAGGCTTCCATACTTCCGTATTCAGGATTTGTACCTTTTTGTGATACATGAATGAAGCATTACCCAACGTTTGAATGGGAATGATCGCTGATTTAAGGTTATCCTGAAGACCCAGAAAGTCAAAAATTTTCTGGTACACTTCATGAATTTTCAGCGTTAAGTCCTTGGTCAGCGTATCATTGACCAGATACGTTTCGCATTTGGTTGGAATGAACAGAACCAGTTTTGTATCCGGATTTTTTTCTAGCCCCAGCTTCAATACATCCAATAGATTCTGGACATTGTTTTTACATTCTTCCATGTCGTTCATGACGGCTGACGAATCGATGGGAATGACAATGACGGAAGAATCCTGAATAAAATTGACGACTTTTTCCGTATCATCCGTAATCCAGTTTCCCGGAATATCACGGAACGAAACGACCAGAAAAGGCTCTGAGTTTTTGTGAGAAATTTCTAACGGATAGGTGGATACAGCATCCGTTGACTGAATTCCATCGAAATAAGTAATGGTGCCCTTGCCCAGCGAGGCAATGAGCTTCTCCCTATTTTGATCTAACTGGGCAGCTAACTGGGAATCCAGGGTCAGGTTTAAACCAATACTACTGGCCAAATCGCGGCGGATGTTATCATCCATTGAAGATAAAAACGTAGTTTTTCCTTCACCGGATGCGGCTAGCATCGTGACATTAATAAAGGTTTGCATGGGTGAATAATAAGCTCCTTGGACTTGGCGATTTAATTGGATCAGGTCTTTATCCTGAGCTATTCAGGAGTGAAGGCCGTCATCATGGATCATATTTAGCACTGAGGTTGTCTTGATAAGGTACAGTCTGGCGACGACTGTTCGGCTCTATATCCGTATATGTATGAAGCGGCAATCATGAAATGATAATTTTTTAAGTGTAGGTGCTTAAACTTTACTTCTTTCATGACTCCGAAAGCAAATCTTTCTGGTATTTATTAAACGTATAATTTGCTTATAGTCAATACATTTTAAGGGACATGGCTGATTTCAAAAAGTCAACCTGTCAGGAAATTATTGCGTTATGAATTAGATACCAAATAAACCGAGTGAAATGCTGAAAATAATTCCTTTCCGTGCAGAGCTTGTAGGAATTTGCTTAATTGATTATTAAATGATAATAAATTTTAAAATTTCGGAGATGTTTTAGAAGCCCATTTCAGTAAAATTCCTTTCCGTCAATTACCCAGGATTTAGGGTTAAATTTTGTAAAATATTATTTGAAACTATATAGATTAATTACTCGCATTGCTCTGATTATTAACGTAAAACAGCCAATTAGTAAAAGAATTAATTCTTCGTTTACTATAAAGACGAATGGAGATGATTAAAAACTTTCTTTACATGAATGTATCGCTAATGGTTATGTGAAGGCCTATAAAATACTAGTGTATTTAGTTATATTTAAAGTGTGAATAGTTATAATTGTAATAAAAATAGTAGACGCTACTCAGGCACGCTTGCTGAGAGGAATTCTTTACCAAAACGGGACTATTCGTATTGCAGCCATGCCAGTATTTAATTGATGAAGGCTCACGCACAGCAAATACGTAACCCTTTTCACTGGAAGTCTATGAGAAAAATAACCTTGATCCTGGCTATTGCGGTAGGCTTTGTTGCGTGCAGGAGCGGACGTAATTCTGGTGTAAAAACAAGTCAGAAAGTAGGGTATACCTTTTCTGACTATAACCTGGCCCGCAAAGCCCCGGATCATTTACGAACGCCGGAACAGCAGACAATGCTCATCCAATTAAGCAAAACCGTAGCGGATCATATGGTCGTTGAGCAGAATCAGCTGGTATTTAAAATGAGTGAAGAAGCGTTTGTTAAGAAGGGGATGCCGAAAGAGTTATACGCTGAGATTCAAAAGAATATGGAGACGAATAATAAATACCTGGCAACCATGGAGCCCTCAGAATTTGACCTGGATGAAATGCTGAAGAACTTCAAAGCTTCGATGAACAGGTTGGGTTCGTCAGCTAACTAATAATCATGATCCCAAAGGCCTGGGTTGATTTCTCAACCCAGGCTTTTTAATGTTCTGAAGGGATTTTGGCTAAGGTCGGATGTCCCAATTTCCACGTCTAAGCAAATTACTGAAACACCACCTTCTCCGGTGTAGGATACTCTAGTAATTTCGAAAAATCCACTTTCCAGAAATCCAGATCCAGCAGGCGATTGTGTTCGTCCTTCGTAAGCGTAATAACGACGGGCGTCTGATCGGAGTCGATGTAATTGACCTGTACCACGTCACCCGCGTAGGCTTCG
Organism: Siphonobacter sp. BAB-5405; assembly: GCF_002872335.1. Lineage (GTDB taxonomy): Bacteria > Bacteroidota > Bacteroidia > Cytophagales > Spirosomataceae > Siphonobacter. The sequence goes on from NZ_NJAG01000025.1 coordinate 68,092, forward strand.
GGATTACCGCCGAGCGAAATGCTACCCATTTTTCCACCTTCGTATTCTTCCACCAGTTCATCAATGGGATAGTCTGCCGGGTTGAGCTGTACGTGTTGCAACATATGGTGAATGAGTGCTACTTCCTGTTCGCGAATGGGCCGTCGTTGATTCATAACTACATGCGAGTAAAAGACAGGCGGCGTACGGTGCCGCTGATTGCCTTCAAAAATAAACGGTTCCCGGCAAACAGGCTAACATCCTACAGCCTCTGGTAAAATTCCCGGAGCTTTGCCAGTCGGTAATCGTCTACTTTTGATCTACGCCCTGTATCCGCGTTTGTTCGTACTAAAGTGCCTGCTTACCATGCTTAACCTCATTCGCCGTATTTCCATCGCCGGACTGGTGGGTTGTAGTACCCTCAGTCTGGCCCAGACCAACAGTCTGGTCAATACTTCCCAAAGTAAATTTTCCCGCCTCCAGAGTCTGGATTTAGATGCCGTACAGTGGACGACGGGCTTCTGGGCCGACCGCTTCCGGGTATGCCGGGATTCCATGGTACCTCAGCTCTGGAAAACCTATACCGATGCGGACGTCAGTCACGCCTACCGCAATTTTGAAGTGGCCGCCGGGCTACAGCCCGGAGCTTTCAAAGGACCGTCCTTTCACGATGGTGATTTCTACAAGACGCTCGAATCGGTGGCGAGTATGTACGCCCTGACCAAAGATCCGAAGCTGAATAAGCACATGGACGAGGCGATTGCCGTCATCGGCAAGGCTCAAACGCCCGACGGATACATTTATACGAAAGCGATCATCGAGCAGAAGAAAACGGGTAAGAAGCAGATGTTTGACGACAAACTCAGTTTTGAAGCCTACAACTTCGGCCACCTGATGACTGCCGCCTGCATTCATTACCGGGCTACGGGGCAGACGAGCTTTCTCGACATTGCCCGAAAAGCCACTGATTTTTTGATTGATTTCTATACCAAAGCCAGTCCTGAGCAGGCCCGTAACGCCATCTGTCCTTCGCACTACATGGGCATTACGGAAATGTACCGGACTACGCACGAGCCGAAATACCTGGCTCTGGCCCAGAAGCTCATCAATATTCGGGGGATGAGTGAAGGTACGGACGACAACTCCGACCGCGTACCGTTTCGCGAGATGAAGAAAGTGATTGGGCACGCCGTACGAGCCAATTACCTCTTTGCCGGAGCCGCTGACGTATTCGCCGAAACGGGCGATAGTACGCTGCTGTCTACACTCGATCTGGTGTGGGACGATGTCGTCAACCGCAAGATGTACATCACGGGTGGTTGCGGAGCTTTGTACGATGGCGTATCGCCCGAGGGCACTTCGTACCAGCCGGATACCGTTCAGAAAATTCATCAGGCCTACGGGAAAGCCTACCAGTTGCCCAACCTGTCGGCCCATAATGAAACCTGTGCGAATATTGGAAACTTGCTCTGGAATTACCGGATGCTACAAATTACGGGCGATTCCAAATACGCGGATGTGATGGAGCTGGCTTTGTACAATAGCATTCTTTCGGGCATTGATCTGGGCGGAACGAAGTTCTTCTACACCAACCCGTTGCGGGCTTCGGATGCGTACCCGTACCAGATGCGTTGGATGGGGGGCCGTTCGCCGTACATCGCCTTGTCCAACTGCTGTCCGCCGAATACCGTCCGGACGATTGCCGAGGTCAGTAATTATCTGTATAGTACGTCAGATCAGGGTTTATGGCTGAATTTATACGGTAGTAATCGGTTAAATACGAAGCTACCCGATGGGTCGCCGCTGGTCGTCTCGCAGGAAACGGACTATCCCTGGCAGGGTACGATCAAAGTACGCATGGAGAAAGTGCCGACTCGGGTCTATTCGCTTTTTGTACGGATTCCGGGCTGGTGTACGGGAGCCACACTGAGCGTAAACGGGAAAACGCAGTCCGCGACATCCGGCACGTACGCCGAAATCCGCCGAACCTGGAAAGCAGGCGATGTGGTAGAAATCAAATTGCCCATGCCTGTACAATTGATGGAATCCAACCCGCTGGTGGAAGAAACCCGCAATCAGGTGGCCGTGAAACGCGGACCACTGGTGTACTGCCTGGAATCCGTAGATAACCCTTCCGTACCCACGGATCAGGTGGCTTTATTAACCGAAACGACCTGGAAAACGAAGCCGCTGGGGGTGGAAGGTACACAGGTGATGGTGCTGGAAGGGAAAGCTCGCCCATTAACGCCCAAGAACTGGAACCAGCAACTCTACCGACCGCTCCAAACGCCCAAGCCTACATCCACCACCGTTCGCCTCATTCCGTACTACGCCTGGAGTAACCGGGGGCATTCGGAAATGGCGGTATGGTTGCCGGTGGTGCGGTGAGGTTTTTCGTGATGTGGATGTGGTACCTGACCTTTTCCCCCGCATTGCATACGGGGCTATTGTTGTTAAACCCCCTTCGGGGTTGGGGCGTATAATAGAAGAGGTAACTGGTGCAGGTTTCCAAACCTGTACCTACGATCCGGCAGTTTCTAACTGCCGGGCTATGTTGTAATGCGGGAAACTTAGAAACCAACCTACTCCGGCAATAACACCACCACATCCTTCCGCCGTTCCTCGGGCCATACCTTCAGTTGTTCCAATTTTCCATTTTTTAGTATCCCTTCCACCGTCGTTTGGTAAGGAGCGTGGAGTTTGAAATGTACGTCCCAGTTTTGGGGCCAGGCGGGAAAAAGGTACAGCTTCCGGCCATCGGCCTGTAGGAGCATTTCTTGTAATCCAATCATCCCCGAGCCGCCCCAGTTGTGGTCGGGTGTCCAGTCGTAGCCGGGACCCCAGAAGGCGGGAAAGCGGCGGCCTGAATCCTGGAGCTTCAGTAAGGTGAGGCGAGCGGCTTCATCTCGAAGGCCGAGTCGGGCGGCGAAGATGTTATCCTGCTTCCAGCCCACGTGACTCCGAAACCGCAGGGCGTCGGGATCGTAACGATAGGTATTGATCGCCGTATCCAGATTGGCCCGACCTATGCCGTACGTACCCCAGGGAAAAACCGGATACAGTTGCGGCGTTTCGGTATTGTTAATGCGTTCCCAAAGCTGAGCGGGTGCCAGTGTCGGATGACCGTCGAAACTACGAAAACTGATACTAGGAATTCGACTCAGCATCAATTGCCAGTGTTGTCGTTTTTCCAGATTCAGGTACGAATCGGGCAATTCGAGCAGTCGGGTTAGTACCGTTTTCAGAGCTGAAATCGTGGAGGTGGCGTTATACGTCATCTTGTACGTTTCTGCCGCCGATCCGGGATACAAAATCAGCTTTCCAGCTCCATCAAACGTCTTACTGCCGCGTTTTTTCGCCAGATACTGGTAATGCTCATGGAAGAACGTCAGGCAGCTTTCAATGAACGGTACGTAGGCATGAATGGCGTCCCCGGCGTACCGCTCGGTTTCCAGCATCATCAGGCAAAATTCCAGTACCGTATCCCATTCGTACTCCAGCCAGGCATTATGTTCCATGCCCGGATCATAGTCTGCCGGACGCTTCCAGCTATACTCTGCCGGGTTGGGTAAGCCAAAGTTTTCGAGTTGTTCCGTGAAGCTCGCCCCGGCGTGTTTCCAGTACACCCGCGTCCGTAATTCGGCGTTGGCCAATGCACGCTGGTAAAAGGCAAACTGGGGCTTCATCAAGGCCCAGTCGCCGCTTTTCAGCATTGGCCAATACACCAGTCGCTGGTTCTGGGCCGTATGCGTACCACCCCCCCAGTTCCGGAAATCGGGCGTAAATTTCATCGAAGAATCCGTCAGAGCGGGATCATAGGTAAAGAGGCCACCGTTGAATTTGGTTGGCCATTGACCACTGGCGTTGCAACCCAACAGGTAGCGAAATAACTGGTAGTTGCGACCGACTTTCCATTGGGGCGTATTCGCCGCTCCGATGGTAATGAAGCTGCGTTCCCAGAAGGCTTTCCACCAGTCCAGCGTCGCTTTTCGGGCCGAACGGGCCGTTTGGGCGGATTCGTTCCGAAGGGCCGTTAAACCTTTTTTCCATTCGTGAAACGACTCATGTTGAGCCGTATGTAAATGCAGCGTGAGCGACTGTTGCCGCTGGGGGCGAAGGCTGACAAGCTGGTAGCCCCGAAAATCCGTATCCTGGTACTTCCCCTCAACCGTACCCGCCGCTTTCAGCCCTGGTCCCGAAAGGACGCCCCCAAACGTCAGGTTTTTTAGCGGATTGTACAGTTGATTCTTGACCGAATCGAGTTGCTGTTGGCGTACCGTTACGTCGAATACCGAAGGGCCGGAACCGTTGGCATGGTAAAAGAGAATTTCATTTTCCTGAGCCTGTACGTCGTCTTTTCGTGTGACGATTTCACCCTGCGGAGCAAATTTATACGAGTTCGCATGGTTGGCTTTGCCTTTCACGGGACGGTCGGCGTACCGCCAGCTTTCGTACGTTGCCTGGGTTTGAACGGCCCGATTACTGCTTATATCTACGTGAACGACGGGTCGAAAAACGTCCACCCAAACATCGATCTGAGCCGTGTGTGTACCCTTGCTACCCGTGATGCGTACGTGCCCTTCCTGCAGCCGAAGTTCCTGGCGAAAACGGGTTCCAGATTCGAAAGGATTGGGGGAAAGTCGCACCCGAACGCGTCCTAGTTTTAGTAGCGTATTGTTGTGATCGAAGGTGCCGCTGCGAGCTACGTACAAAAGCAGCTCGCCCTGTTCTACCCAGACGTTCAAACCTACGTCACCACCGCCGCAGGGCATGGACTCCGAAGCGTTCCGACTGGGCGTGTCCCAAACTACATTATAGGATGTTAGCGAAGGCGTTTGAGCACGAACTCCGGACAAAGACCACAGAAGTGCAGCAACTAACGAAAGTCTGAATATACCCATCATGCAATGAATTGAATAGCCAGCGGAATCTCTGGAAAAATAAAGCCAGTATCCCCGAAATATGGTAGTAATAAGTGAGGAAGCCTGGCGATACTTTAGAAAAGACCAAAGAAACATACGCCGACCATTACACGCAAAATGTCCGCAAGGCTCTGGCTAAGATGGTACAATTAAAAGAGAAAATGTTAGATAATCAGGCTGGCTTACGCTGGTAGTTTTGTAATTCATTCGCTCTGAACATTTACTATGCATCGATTCTTTCTATTCCTTTCCCTGCTTTTTGCTTTCCACATCCAGGGGCAGGCTCAGCAAAAACTGACTCTGGTATTGCCGTCGAAAAGCCCGGAACGGGTCAGCTTTGGAGCCGAAAAACTACAGCAGAAATTACGATCGGCGGGCTATGAGGTCACCCTGGTCCGAAAGGATCAGGTAAAAGCCGACCCTTCACAAATTCGTATCGGAATTGTCGGTGACGCTCTGGTTCAGTCGCTTACCGAAAAAAGCGGCAAGGAAGGATTCGTCCTGCATAAAGAAAAAGGGCAGCCCTGGCTCATCAAAGGCAGTGACGCTTCCGGAGCCCTGTACGGGTGTCTGGAACTGGCCTCCCGTCTGCACCCCAAGCTACCCGAAACCCTGCATCTGACTGACCAGCCCGAAATGGTGTTGCGGGGTACCTGCATTGGCATCCAGAAACCGTACTATCTGCCGGGACGTACGGTGTATGAGTATCCGTACACGCCCGAAACGTTCCCCTGGTTTTACGACAAAGAGCTATGGATTCAGTATTTGGATATGATGGTGGAAAACCGCTATAACTCCCTGTATCTCTGGAACGGCCACCCCTTTGCTTCTTTGGTTAAACTCAAGGAATACCCGTACGCCGTAGAGGTGGACGATGCGACGTTCAAAAAAAATGAAGAAATGTTCCGTTTCCTGACGCAGGAAGCCGACAAACGCGGTATCTGGGTGATTCAGATGTTTTATAACATTCTGTTGTCGAAGCCATTCGCCGAAAAACATAACCTGAAAACGCAGGACCGGGAGCGGCCCATCACGCCGCTCATGTCCGATTACACGCGGAAATCCATCGCCGCTTTCGTGGCTAAGTATCCCAACGTTGGTTTGCTCATCACGCTGGGCGAAGCCATGGAAGGCGTAGGGCAGGACGATGTGGACTGGTTTACGAAGACCATCATTCCCGGTGTACAGGACGGTTTAAAAACGATTGGGCAGAAAACCGAACCGCCCATTGTACTGCGGGCTCACGATACGGATGCTCCCCGCGTCATGAAATCAGCGTTGCCTTTGTACAAGAATCTGTACACGATGGCAAAATTTAACGGCGAGGCCTTGACGACGTATACCCCCCGGGGAAAGTGGGCCGAGCTGCATCGCACGTTGAGCAATATCGGCACGGTACACATCGAAAACGTCCACATTCTGGCCAATCTGGAGCCTTTCCGCTACGGTTCGGCGGACTTTGTGCAAAAGTCCGTACAGGCCATGCACAACGTTTACGGAGCCAATGGCTTGCACCTGTACCCGCAGGCTTCGTACTGGGACTGGCCCTACGCCGCTGATGCCGCACCCAAACGTTTGCTACAGGTCGATCGCGACTGGATCTGGTACCAGACCTGGCTCGTTACGCCTGGAAAGCCAATCGCGATCGGGCGGGAGAGGTTACGTATTGGGGCCATGAGCTGGCTCAGAAATACGGATTGCCGCTGGAAAAAGGCAAGGCTGTACTGGAAGCCTATGAACAAACGGGCGAGATTTCACCGAAATTATTACGGCGGTACGGTATCACCGACGGCAACCGCCAGACGCTCACGCTGGGTATGCTGATGACGCAACTCATTAACCCCTGGCGGTACGGCCTCTTCACGCTGTTGTACGAATCGGAAGCTCCCGAGGGCGAGATGATCATTGAGTACGCGGAAAAAGAAGCGAAGCAGGAGAAGCACATCGGAGAAACACCGATTCGGGTAGCGGAGGAAGTGGTTGAACACGGAAAGAAAGCCGTCCAAGCCATTGACGAAGCGACGCCCGCCGTCACCAAAGATCGGGAAGAATTCAAGCGGTTACGAAACGATGTCTACGCTCAGAACGCTATGGCTCAGTTTTACGCCGACAAAGCCCGGGCGGCTGTGGCGGTGCTACGCTACAAGTATTCCGGCAAAGTCGAGGATCTGGAAAAAGCCTTACCGCTGCTGAAATCGAGCGTGGCTCACTACGCGGAGCTAACGAAGCTGACGAAAGATACCTATCTCTACGCCAACAGTATGCAAACGGCCCAGCGAAAAATTCCGATGCGGGGCGTCAATGCGACGTACAAAAACTGGTACGAAATGCTGCCCGTTTTTGAAAAGGAACTCCGCACGTTCGAACGGAAGATTGACTCGCTCAAAGCTCATACGGGAGCCACCGCTCTGCAACGAATGGCTTTTAAACCCGCGACGGTCCAACTGACGAACGCCAGCTACTTCCCCGTACAAGCGGGCGAAAGCATTTACGCCGATACGCTGGCAAAAATCGTCGCTCTGACGCCCGAACTGAAAGACTTGAAAGGCTTGAAAATGCGTAAGAAGCAACAGCAGTCGGAGCGTACCACGCTGACGTTCCATACCGATAAGCCCGTGAAACTGCTGGTGGGTTTTTACAACGAAAAGAATGCGGCGTACCTGCGGGCACCCGAGCTGGAAACCGACGCCAGTGCCAACGATTACGGGCAGGCGGAAATCAAGATTTCCAACGCTATCCAGATCGAAGGCTTCCCGCCCGTACACGTGCATGCGTTCACGTTTGCTCCCGGTAATCATACCTTACACCTGGGTCGGGGCCAGTGCGTACTGCTGGGTTTTGTGGAAGGGGCTCAGGAAATTCCGGTATTCGACGGCGGACTGGCCGGTAATCAAAAAAACATCGACTGGTTATTCGAATAAACCGATTAACCCAACTAGTCAGGGGTACGATCCCTGGAATCGGGAAATGCTTAATCGAGCAGATACCAACTCCGAAGGAGTTCAACCCGATTAGCTAGGGGTGCAACCCCTGGAATCGAGATTCGAAGGAATCAACAAAAGTAACCAGGGCTACATCCTCTGGCACATTCCAGCAAAAAAAAAGCCTCTCTATGCGTCAGTACCTCCTTAGCGGAATGCTCGCTTGTCTGAGTCTAAGCACCTTCGCTCAACACGTATTAACGGATCAGCCCCTTCAGAAATACGTAACGGCCTTCAACGCGGCTGACGAAGAGGCCGTGAAAAACTACGTCCCCAACGCCCAGTCGCAGGCCTGGCTTTCCCAAAACATTCCGTACTTCGATAGTCCCGATTCCGTACTTACGCAGTTGTATTACTATCGCTGGTGGGCGTTCCGTAAACACCTCAAGCAAACGCCCGACGGATTCATTTTCACCGAATTCATTACACCGGTGAAACACGCCGGGAAGCACAATGCCATTAGCAGTGCTCTGGGTCATCACGTGTACGAAGGCCGCTGGCTCCGCAATCCGCAGTACGTCGACGAGTACATTTCCTTCTGGCTGTACGTCGATCCCAGGCATACCGTACAGCGGTTCCATTCCTTCAGCAGCTGGCTCGCCGACGCCGTGTATCAGCGGTATCTGGTCAATACAGACGAGTCTTTTGTGCGGAAAATTACCCCCGCTCTGGCCGCCGACTACCGCCGCTGGGAGTCGGAGCGGCAATTGCCCAATCAGCTTTTCTGGCAGCACGACGTAAAAGATGCCATGGAGGAATCCATTAGTGGGGGGCGGAAAGTGAGAAACGTGCGGCCCACCATCAACAGTTACATGTACGGCAACGCCAAAGCCCTGGCCGCTCTGGGGCAACTGCTGAAAAACGATACCCTCCGGGAAACCTATCTGCAAAAAGCCCTGCAACTGAAGCAATTGACGCAGCAGACCTTGTGGAATGAGGGCGATCAGTTTTTCGAGGTGAAACTGGAAAACGGAACCTTTGCCAACGCCCGCGAAGCCATCGGATTCATTCCCTGGTACTTCAACCTGCCCGACGATAGTCCCAAGTACGCCGCCGCCTGGAAACAACTCGGCGATACGACCGGATTTCAGGCTCCCTGGGGCCTGACCACCGCCGAACGCCGGCATCCCGGGTTCCGGACGCACGGTTCGGGACACGGTTGCGAGTGGGACGGTCCGCTCTGGCCCTTCGCCACCACGCAAACCCTGAAAGCCCTGTCGCATTTTCTGACGGATTACCAGCACAATAAAACCGTCAGCCGGGCCCAGTTCTTCGATGAATTACGCCGATACGCGGATTCGCACGTCATGAACGGCAAGCTATACCTCGGTGAATATCAGGATGAAAAGAACGGGGAATGGCTGAAGGGAGACGATCCCCGCAGTAAGTTCTACAATCATTCCGGATTCGCGGATTTGATCATTAACGATTTGATTGGACTGAAACCCCGTTCGGACGATACGCTGGAAATCAAACCGCTCCTCGAAGAAAAACGATGGGACTGGTTTTGCCTGGATCGGGTGCCCTACCACGGAAAAACGCTGACGATTCTCTGGGATAAAACCGGGAAAAAATACGGCAAAGGCAAAGGTTTCCGGGTATGGGCCGATGGTAAGGAAGTCTACCACGGAAAACAGTTGAAAGCCATTCAGACCCGGCTTTAATGCTAATACAAAGCAATCATGCGAACACTTTTCACTTTATTGACCTGCATACTGATCGCCGGAACGACGCAGGCCCAGCAGTACTTCAACGTCACAGCCTACGGAGCTAAAAAAGACAGCAGTGCCCTGGCGACGCAGGCCATTCAGAAAGCCATTGCCGCCGCCGTGAAGGGGGGAGGCGGCACCGTATACTTCCCACCGGGCAAGTACAAAACGGGACCCATTCACCTGAAAAGTAACATCACGATTCACATCGATGCGGGTGCCGAAATCCACTTTACGGATAATTTCGACGCCTATTTGCCCATGGTCGAATCGCGTTGGGAAGGATCGGACGTAACGAACTTCTCGCCGCTCTTTTACGCCAACCGGGCCGAAAACATTGCCATTACGGGTCGCGGACTGATTGACGGGCACGGTAAAAAGTGGTGGGCATATTCGGAAATACACGTCAAAAACTCGCCGGGTTCAAAGTGGCAGGACGAGTTTCACCGCCTCAATAAAGACATTCTGCGGCCCGATCTGCCGGGCTGGGTTGAGCGGGGTTTTCTGCGGCCTCCGTTCATTCAGTTCATGCACTGCAAAAACGTGCTAATCGAAGGGATCACCATTCGGAACTCGCCGTTCTGGACGGTCAACCCGGAATTCTGCGAAAACGTAACCATCACGGGCGTTACGATTAACAACCCGCCTTCCCCCAATACCGACGGCATTAACCCCGAATCCTGCCGCTACGTGCACATTTCCAATTGCCACATTAGCGTGGGCGACGATTGCATCACCATTAAATCGGGTAAAGATCGGGCGGGCCGCAAGATGAACGTTCCGGCCGAAAATCATACCATCACCAACTGTACCATGCTGTCGGGACACGGCGGTGTGGTGATCGGCAGCGAAATGTCGGGTGGCGTGAAGAAAATAGCGATCTCCAACTGCGTATTCGACGGTACGGATCGCGGCATCCGGATCAAAACCGCTCGCGGTCGGGGTGGCGTGGTGGAAGACATTCGCGTGGACAATATCATCATGAAAAACATTCGGGATCAGGCCATTGTACTCGATATGCAGTACGCCAAAACCAACCCCGAACCCGTTTCCGAACGGACGCCCGCCTTCCGGAATATTCACTTCAGTAACATCACCGCCGAGGTGAACCGGGCGGGTTATCTGAACGGATTGCAGGAAATGCCCATTGAAAACGTCAGTTTCACGGACCTCCAGATTCGGGCCAAAACCGGATTTCTGATCAAAGCAGCCAAAGACGTATCCTTTCATAACGTCAAGGTCAGTACTCAAACCGGTCCCGCCATTGAGGCTGAAAATGTACAGACGCTGGAAGTCAATGCGGTGAAGACCTACACACCACACGCTGATACACCCGTGCTGGACCTGACCAACATTCGCGATGCCTTCATTACAAATGCCTTTCCGGCGGCGGGTACCGAAGTGTATTTGAAAATCAAGGGAGCCGATAGCCGCAACATCACCCTGGAAGGCAACCAGTTCAAAGGCGTAAAAACGCCCGTCTGGAAGTCGAATGAAGTGAAGGAAGACGTGGTACGGAACTAAATGGGTCGGGCATACGCATGAAATTACGCATTTTTTTACTGTTGTTGCTGGGATACACGGCTCAGGCTCAGTCGTATCAGTTGTGGTACACCAAGCCCGCCGTCAAGTGGACGGACGCCTTGCCGCTGGGGAATGGGCGACTGGGAGCCATGGTCTTCGGAGGAGTCGAGAATGACCGGATTCAGTTCAATGAGTCCACGCTATGGACGGGTGAGCCGCGTGCCCACGCTCGGCCCGGAGCGGCGGCCTATTTACCCGAAATCCGCAAACTACTGGCCGAAGGCAAGCAGAAAGAAGCCGAGCAATTAGCCGAAGCCCATTTCATGGGCCTGAAAAGTAACGAAGGTCGCAAGGAAGAATGGCTGGCGTCGGTGAAGATGGGCAAGGGCGTACCAGGAAATCCGGCAGAAGCGGCCTATGACGATTCGGACTGGAAAACCATGCCCGTACCCGCCTACGAGGGTTGGGAAACGGTAGGCTTCGAAGGGCTGGACGGAGCCGTCTGGTTTCGAACCACGTTTACTTTACCCGAAAACTGGAATGGTAAAGCCCTCACGCTTGACCTGAACCGCGTTCGCGATCATGATTTTACCTACGTCAATGGCAAACTCATAGGAACGACGAACAGTACCGAACCTCGTAAGTATCAGATTCCCGCCCATATACTGAAACCCGGCAAGAATGTACTGGCCATTCAGGTGATCAATTACTTCGATAAAGGCGGGATTGCGGGGTACAAGGATACGACTCGTCATTTGGCCCTATATCCGGCTAATAGCTCCGAGAAGCTTTCCCTGAATGGTAACTGGAAGTATTTTATCCAGAACAGCGAACCGCCCGCCGTACCCCGATATCAGGCCGATTATCAGCCGTTTGGAAATCTCAACCTGAGCTTCAAAAACCTAACGAACTCAACGGATTACCGTCGCGAACTGAACCTGAATGAGGCTGTAGCCCGGACGCAGTTCAAGGCAGGCGACGTGACTTATACCCGCGAATACCTGACGAGTCAGCCGAAAGGCGTACTGGCGATTCACCTGACGGCCAGTCAGCCGGGACGCATCAGTTTGACGGCCGCCCTGAGCAGTCCACATGCCAGGCATAGCGTACGGAAAATCGACGAACAAACACTGGCTCTGGCCGTACAGGTACGAAACGGAGCCCTTCGTGGGGAAAGTTACCTGCGGGTGGAAACGAAAAAAGGGATAAGTCGCATGGAGTCGAATCAACTGGTGATCGAGGGAGCCGACGAAGTGACGCTGTATCTGACGGCGGCTACGAATTTCGTTGATTACCAGAATGTTTCGGGGAATCCGGTGGCCGTCTGTGAGAAAATCATACAGCGGGTGACCGGACAAACCTACGCTCAGGTTCGGCAGGAACACCTGCGGGAATACCAGCCGTATTACCAGAAGTTTTCGGTGGAACTAGGGCCTAACACCGACCAGAAACTGCCGACCGATCAGCGATTGGCTCGCTTTTCGGCCGCACCCGATCCGTCGTTTATGGCTTTGTACATGCAATATGGACGGTATCTGCTGATTTCCAGCTCCCGACCGGGCGGACAACCCGCCAATTTGCAGGGCCTCTGGAACGACCTGCTGGCTCCCCCCTGGGGCAGCAAGTACACGACCAACATCAACCTCGAAATGAACTACTGGCTCGCCGAGGTACTCAACCTGTCGGCCCAGCACGAGCCGCTGTTTCGGATGATGGATGAACTCGCTCAGACGGGTACGCAAACGGCGAAGCTCCATTACAACGCTCGGGGCTGGGTTTTGCACCACAATACGGACTTGTGGCGGGGAACGGCTCCCATCAATGCCGCCAACCACGGCATCTGGGTAACGGGAGCGGGCTGGCTGAGTCAGCACGTATGGGAACATTTTCAGTATACCCAGGATCTGGATTTCCTGAAAAAGCGGGCGTATCCGCTGATGAAACAGGCCGCTCTGTTTTTTACGGATTTCCTGGTAAAAGATCCTAAAACGGGCTGGCTGATCAGTACGCCCTCCAACTCGCCCGAGAATGGTGGGTTAGTCGCCGGACCCACGATGGATCATCAGATCATTCGAACCCTGTTTCGAAACTGCATTCAGGCCAGCGAACGCCTGCGTACGGACGAAACCTTCCGCAAAACCCTGCAAACCCAACTCCAGCAACTGGCCCCCAATCAGATCGGGCGGTACGGACAATTGCAGGAGTGGCTGGAAGACCAGGACGATACGACCAATCACCACCGTCACGTGTCGCACCTTTGGGGCGTACATCCGGGCGATGACATTACCTGGGGGAAAACGCCCGACGTAATGAAGGCCGCCCGGCAGTCGCTGTTGTACCGGGGTGACGAAGGAACGGGCTGGAGTCTGGCCTGGAAAATCAATTTCTGGGCTCGTTTCCGCGAGGGCGAACACGCTCTGCAACTCGTCAAAATGCTGCTGCGTCCGGTGTCGGGAGCCGGTGGTTCGTACGTTAATCTCTTCGATGCTCACCCGCCGTTTCAGATCGATGGAAACTTTGGTGGCTCGGCGGGAATGGCTGAAATGCTGCTGCAAAGCCATAGTTCTGGTATTGATCTGTTGCCCGCTTTGCCCGCAGTACTGGCCGAGGGAAACCTGCGGGGAATCCGGGCCAGGGGTGGTTTTGAGCTGGATTTTTCCTGGAAACAGGGTAAGCTGACGACGGTAACGGTCCGTTCGCTGGCCGGAGAGCCCTGCGTTCTGCGGTATGGCTCGAAAGAAGTGAAGTTCACGACGGAAAAGGGCCAATCCTACACCTTCAACGGCAAGCTGGAAAAGCAGAAGTAAAGCGTTTCAGCCAGCCGTTCATACCCATACGTCCGGCCCGCGTGGACCGGACGTAATTCCCTTTAGAATCAATGCATTTAAAACTGATCCTGTTGAGTCTGTTTCTGACCTTCACGGCCTGGGGACAGTCGCGAAAAGAAATTTCCTTGCAGGCAAACTGGCAGTCTACCGCCACGGACGATACCACGGCACACCCGGATTTTTATCGAAGTGACTTCAAGCCTCAGTCCTGGAAAACCGTGCAGGTGCCCCACAACTGGGATCAGTACGGTGGCTATCGCCGGAAAGTCAACGGCAATCGCTACGGCGTAGCCTGGTATCGCAAAACCTTCACGGTGCAGGAAGCCGCGGCGGGAAAACGATTCTTTCTGTTTTTTGAAGGCGTAGGTTCGTACGCCACCATCTGGCTCAACGGAAAAAAGATAGGCTATCACGCGGGGGGACGGACTTCGTTCACTTTGGATATTACGGACGTTGTTCGTCTCAACAATCAAACCAATCTGCTGGCCGTACGGGCCGATCACCCCGATCAGATTCAGGATTTACCTTGGGTGAGCGGCGGGAGTTCCAGCGAGCGGGGTTTCTCGGAAGGCTCCCAGCCAATGGGCATCTTTCGTCCGGTGCAGCTCATCGTAACCCGTGACGTACGAATTGAACCTTTTGGTGTACACGTCTGGAATGATACGAGCGTTTCGGCCACGGCGGCGAAACTGCACGTTACGAGTGAAATCAAAAACTACGGTACCCGGCCCCGTACCCTGACGGTCGTGCAGCAACTGCTGGATCGTTCGGGAAAAACCGTAACCAAAGTTGAGCAAAAACTGAATTTAAAAGCCGGAGAAACGGTAACGCTTGCGTCACCAGATCTTTCCGTTTCGCGTCCGCAGCTCTGGTCACCCGAGCAGCCGTACCTCTATCGACTCGTGACGCAGGTGCTGGAACAGGGCCAGCGAATGGATCAACTAACCACGCCCTACGGCATCCGACGGGTGAACTGGGATTTGAGTCCCAACGCGAAAACCCGCTTACGCATCAACGGCCAGCGGGTCTTCATCAATGGCGTAGCCGAGTACGAACATTTGCTGGGCAGCAGTCACGCGTTCAGTGAAGAACAAATTCGCACGCGGGTACGTCAGGTCAAAGCCGCCGGATTCAATGCCTTTCGTGACGCTCATCAGCCCCATAACCTTCGCTATCATCCGTACTGGGACGAAGCCGGTATTCTCTGGTGGCCGCAAATGGCCGCTCACATCTGGTACGATACGCCCGCCTTTCGCCGAAATTTCAAACGATTACTGATCGACTGGGTGAAAGAGCGGCGAAACAGTCCGTCGATCATTCTCTGGGGACTCGAAAATGAAAGTACGCTTCCCGAGGATTTCGCCCGGGAATGTAGCGAGCTGATCCGGCAACTCGATCCGACGGCTTCTTCCCAGCGAAAAATCACGACCTGTAACGGTGGGAAAGGTACCGACTGGGACGTGCCGCAGAACTGGACGGGTACCTACGGCGGCGATCCGCACCAGTACGGCGAAGACCTGAAACGGCAGATTCTGGTGGGTGAATACGGAGCCTGGCGAACCATCGACCAGCATACGGAAGGCCGTGGCGTATTTAGCGAAAACCGCATGACGGACCTGATGGAAACCAAAATCCGGCTGGCCGAATCGGTACGGGATCGCACGGCCGGGCATTTTTTCTGGTTGCTCAATTCGCACGACAATCCCGGTCGCGTGCAGGGTGGGGAAGGACTGCGGGAGCTGGATCGCATCGGCCCCGTGAATTACAAAGGACTCTTTACCGCCTGGGAAGAACCGACGGACGCCTTTTACCTGTTCCGGTCCAACTACGCTCCTAAAGAAACCCAGCCGATGGTCTACATCGTGTCGCATACCTGGCCGAACCGCTGGACTACGCCGGGGAAAAAAGACAGCATCATCGTCTACTCCAATTGCGATGAAGTGGAACTCTTCAATGACGTGAACCACCGTTCGCTGGGACGGAAAACACGGCAGGGGGTAGGGACGCATTTTCAGTGGGACGGAGCCGACATTCAGACGAATACCCTGTATGCCGTTGGATACGTCAATGGGAAAGCGGTGGCTACGGACGTGGTGGTCTTGAATCATTTGCCCGAAGCTCCGCATCTTTCGGAAGTAACCGGAAAGGTATCGCCTGTCTCCACGTCTGCACTTCGTTACCTGTACCGGGTCAATTGCGGCGGACCGACTTACATTGATGCCCAGAAGAACGTCTGGTACGCCGATCAGCGGAAAACGAAGACAAACGCCTGGGGTTCTGCTTCCTGGACTGAACACTATCCGGGCATGCCCGCCTTCTTTGCCAGTCAGCGGCGAACGTTTGATCCCATTCGCGGTACGCCCGACCCCAACCTCTTTCAGACTTTTCGTTACGGACGTGACCAACTGGCCTATCATTTCAACGTACCCGACGGCGACTATCAGGTGGAACTGTACTTTATCGAACCCTGGTACGGCACCGGCGGTGGACTCGATGCCACGGGCTGGCGATTGTTTGACGTCGCCATTAACGATGAGGTACGCCTCAAAAACCTGGACATCTGGAAGGAAGTGGGCCACGATGCTCTGCTGAAAAAAACGCTACGCGTACGGGTGCGAGGCGGGCAATTGAAGGTTTCTTTTCCCCACGTACCATCCGCTCAGGCGGTTATTTCGGCCATTGCCATTGCGGCTCTGGATACCAAATCTGTTGTTACGCAGCAATCGAGTTCCATTCTGAAGAGTACCAATGGGACGGTTGAATCCTGGCTGGACACGGGGGATGGGTTATTCGCGGACGAATCCATTCAGGCCGTTTCGTTACCCCCTCATTTGTACGGAGCCACCTGGCTAAAACGGAAGCGGAACGAAGCCGCAACGGTACAGGTCACGGAAGCGGCGGATGTGTTTCTGGCTGTACCCGCATCGACATCGTCACTTCCCGGTTTCGAAACCACGGGTACGTTCCTGACGACCGATGAACCCCGGCAGTATTCGGTCGTACGCAAACGAGTGCAGGAGAATGAAAAGCTGACGGTGGCGGCGGGTTCCTGGCTGGCCGCACTTCCCATCTACACCCTTGAACCCGCCTACGATCTGAAAGCGGCCACGAGTTACAAAGCCACGCAGGCCCAACCCGTAGGCGAGGGCGTAGGTAAGGAGGTCTTCCTCGACAAAGAGCGGATGGTCTTCAAAAAAGCCAGTGGTGATGCGTTGGAATGGACCCTTGCCGTAGGGGTGGCCGATACGTATTCCCTCACCCTCAAATACCATAATCCGGCTCAGAAAGCACTAAAAGTAAGTGTCGAGTTAATTCTCAAAGATGGTACAGTGGTGAAGCCCGCCGAAACGCTGGAGCTGGAGCCTTCCAAACCCGGCAAATGGACCTACGCCACTACGAATACGGGTACGATGATCAATGCGGGTACCTACACGCTGCGTCTGAAAACGCTGGATGCCGAGCGTTTATACCTGGATGCACTGGATGTTCAGTAAGGATAAGATGCTATAATTTGATGTAAGAATCATATAAATAATTCGGAAAGTACCATGGTAACTTTGTCAGAAAGAATAGGGTAAAACCGGGAGTGCTTCGAAATATATAGCCTTTTCGTCTCAATTTGAGGGCTTTTTACCGGCGAAAGGCAAAAAATTGGGAAGCTGCGTACGGTACGGGCGGCAGAAAAGCAGACTTTATCAGGTACAGACCTCTACCGATTGTTATGAAAAATTTGCCTCTGATTGATCTTACGGTTATCGCTCTCTATCTGGGAGCCATGATTGCGGTAGGATTCTATTTTTCACGGAAAAACAAAAACGCGGAACAGTTCACCAAAGCCTCCGGCATGATTCCCGGCTGGGCTATTGGGATGTCGATCTACGCGACCTTTTTGAGTAGTAATACCTTTCTGGGCGTACCCGGTAAGGCCTTTGGCGGCAACTGGAATGCTTTCGTCTTTAGTTTGTCTATGCCACTGGCGGCGTATACGGCCTCGCGTTACTTTGTTCCTTTTTACCGGCGAACGGGCGAAATCTCGGCCTACACCCACCTCGAACATCGGTTCGGCAGTTGGGCCCGTACCTATGCCGTGGTCTGTTTTCTGCTGACGCAACTGGCCCGAATGGGTTCCATCTTTTTCGGAATTGCCCTGAGTTTACAGGCCCTGACGGGGTATTCCATGGAAATGATCATGATCGTCATGGGGATCAGTATCATCATTTATACGGTGATGGGAGGAATCGAAGCGGTTATCTGGACGGAAGTGGTGCAGGCCGTCATCAAGACCCTCGGTGCCCTGATTATTCTGTACCTCATTATCCGGGAAATGCCGGGTGGCGTGCCTAAAATCGTCGAAATTGGAAAATCCTACAATAAATTCAGTCTGGGGACTTTCTCGCTTGATTTCACACAGTCTTCTTTTTGGGTCGTTTTGCTGTACGGATTTTTCATCAACCTGAACAACTTCGGGATGGACCAGAATTACATCCAGCGATACCATACCACTTCATCAGCCCGGGAAGCTTCCCGCTCTCTGTGGCTTTGCGTGGTGCTGTATATTCCGGCTTCGCTGCTGTTTTTTGTAATTGGTTCCTGTCTGTTTGCGTACTACGAAGCTCATCCGGAATTGTTACTAGCCGTCAAAATGCAGGTAGCTCAGGAGCAGGCAACGGGCGGTACGAGCGTGTCACAGGCTCTGGCTAACCTGAAACCTTCGGACTACGGCGACAAAGTAATGCCTCATTTCATGGTAACTAAAATTCCAACGGGACTGGTCGGATTGATCGTTTCGGCGATCCTTTCTGCCGCGATGAGCACCATCAGTTCGGGAATGAATGCGTCGGCAACGGTATTTTCCGAGGACATTTACAAACGGTATATCAACCCGAATGTCAGCAGCAAACAAAGCCTGCGGTTGCTGCATCTGGCAACGGTAGTGGCGGGTATGCTGGGACTGGGAGCGGGGATCGCCATGATTGGTGTAAAGAGTATTCTCGACATCTGGTGGACGCTCTCGGGTATTTTCGCGGCGGGTATGCTGGGGCTGTTTCTACTGGGAATTATCAGTCGGCAAACCCGTAACCATGAGGCCATTACGGCTACGCTGATCGGTATACTCGTTATTATCTGGATGACCTTTTCGCCGCATTTCCCCGAAGAATACGAATTTCTTCGCAGTCCCCTGCATCAGAATATGATCATCGTGATTGGTACGCTGGCAATTTTCCTGACCGGACTGCTATTGACCCGATTTATACCCACGAAAATTTCTAAAAAACCCGTAGTCGTCTCCTTGCTGGCGGCTCTGTGCCTGTTGCTCTAAAGATTTAAACATTTCTCCAAAACATGAAAACTACTACGAAGGGATTCATCCCCGTGATGCTTACGCCCTTTAAAAACGACGGTTCGATCGACTTTCCGGCCCTGACCAAACTGACGAATTTCTACCTGGAAGCCGGAGCCTCCGGCTTGTTCGCCAACTGCCTGTCCAGCGAAATGTTCGAGCTGAACGACGAAGAACGGCTGGCGGTCATCGCTCACGTGCTGGAAGTAACCCAGGGATCCGTTCCGGTGGTAGCCACGGGTACCTTTGGCGGACCCATTCCGCAGCAGGCCGAGTTTGTGAGACGGGTACACGACCTGGGTACCGATGCCGTGATTCTGATTTCGGGTTTACTGGCCGATGAACAGGATTCGGATGAGGTGTTCAACGACCGCGTAGCTGAATTACTGAATCTGACGGATCACATTCCACTGGGTTTTTACGAATGTCCGGTACCGTATAAACGTCTGATTTCCCCGGAACAACTCAGGAGTTTCGTTGCCACGGGACGGATCATCTACCACAAGGATACCTGCCTGGATCTCAATCAGATCAGGGAGAAACTGAGCGTTACCGACAACCCCCAGTTTGGTTTATACGACGCCTACATGGTTCATGCAGTGGATTCGCTCCGGGCCGGTTCCGCCGGACTGTCCTGTATTCAGGGAAACTTTTCGCCGGAACTGATCGTCTGGCTTTGCGAAAATTACAATTCTTCCGAAGATGAAGTACAGAAAGTCCAGCAGTTTCTGATTGATAACATGGATGTGATGCACAACGTATACCCCATCGTTTCCAAGTATTTTCTGCAAAAACGCGGGTTTGATATCTCCACGTTTACGCGGCGAAACGTAGGTGTACTAACGCCTCAGATTTACAAGGAAGTCGAAAGTCTGTATTCAAAGTATAGTCAGTTGAAGGAAGAACTGGATCTGAAAGCCGTCTACTAAAAAAATGCTTAGTTGACGCGGTGCAAATACTTGCGTTTATACTCTAACGGCGTAACGCCCGTTACTTTTTTGAAGTGCCGGTAAAAGTTGGAAACGTTATTGAATCCGCAGTCAAAACAAATGACTTCCGTCGGTACTTTATTCTCGACCAAAGCCCGGCAGGCATGACTAATTCGTATTTCGATTAAAAAGTCATAGTAGGTCTTATTGGTTAATAGTTTAAAGTACCGACAAAAGGAAGTGACACTCAAGTTACTGATGGATGAAATTTCTTCCAGCGTAATGTCTTTTTTGTAATTCGTCAGTGTATACGCACAAACTTTATTCAAGCGTTGCGTATCCATATCATTCGACTGATAAAACGCACTTTGACTGCTTACGATAGGGGTATATTCGTCCGTCTCCGCTAACGTTTTCAGAATCTTTAACAGAAGAATAATTTTATCCAGATCCGTTGCGGTAGTAGCGGCGTACATTAATTCGATCAGTTTTTCTTTTACTGATCCGGTCATCACCATGCCGCGTTTTGCTTTCTCGTATAACTTGGGAATTAAGTAGGCTTCTGGTAACTTTAACAAGTAATCGCCCAGGCAATCGGGCAAAAAATGAATCACAATCGCTTCCACGTTCAGGTCTGAATCGGGCTGATAGTATTCTTCTTTACAACGCCAGGTATGCGGTAAATTTTCACCTAACAGTACAATTTCGCCTTTCGAAAAGTTGCTGATGTTATCACCGATGAATCGGACGCCTTCGCCCTGAATGACGTAATGAAGTTCGATTTCCGGGTGATAATGCCAGATGGTACCGAAATTAGGTTTAATGTCGTGACGAATGCTGAAAGAACTCTCCAGTTTAACGGGGACTTTGTGAAATAGAGGCTTCATGTACGCAAGGCGTTGATCGTTTTCTTAGAGGTGTGAATGCATCGGAGCGAAACTTAGAAAGTGCTTACTCCGGGATTCTGTTAAATCTTACCCTTACCGTTTCTCTTCAACCTGAACA
>NZ_NJAG01000119.1 GCF_002872335.1 Siphonobacter sp. BAB-5405
CTCATTTGCTGATTATCGAAGACAATGACGAACTGCGGCAGTATCTGTACGATTCGTTTGCCAAAACCTATCAGGTCAGTACCGCAACGGATGGCGTAGAAGGCTGGGCGAAAACCCTGGAACTCCTGCCCGATCTGGTAATTAGCGACGTGATGATACCCCATAGTAGTGGTCTGGACTTGTGTCAGAAAATCAAAAAGCACCCCAAAACGCTGCATATACCCGTATTTCTGTTGACCGCCCGTGCAACGGCCATGCATCAGCTGGAAGGTCTGGAAACCGGAGCGGATGAATACATGACGAAACCCTTTAACCTGACCCTGCTACGTACCAAAGTAGCGGTTCTGTTACGGAATCGTTTTCTGCTGAAAGAGTACTATCATCGCCAGCTTTTACTCAAGCCAACGGATTTGATCATTCCTAATGAACAGAAATGTCTGCTGGAAAAAGCGATTGCCATCGTTGAAGCTCACCTGACCGAAATGGATTTCACGATTCCGGTTCTGGTTCGTCAGATGGGAATGAGCCAGTCCTCGTTTTACCGTCAAATCAAGACGATTACTGGAAAAACTGCCGTTGAATTTGTTCGGGATATTCGTCTGAAAAAAGCAGCTCAGTTGTTGCAGGGTGACGATATGAGAGTCGGAGAAGTCATGACCGAGGTTGGATTCGAAAGCCCGAAATATTTCCGGAAAGCCTTTCATCAAACCTATGGCATGTCGCCGCTGGAATACGCCAAACTTCATCGCTCGCAGGCCCCAAGTGAGGAATTTGAAGATGCATAACTGCCCTTAAACGTACTACCGAACGCGGTTTTGTAACAACAAACGCCTGGTGAGCAAACAGCACCGTGGTTTCTGGTCTTCTGCTCACCTTCTTACCGATACCAAAGTAAGTTTCGGCTAAAAGAGTGGAATGAAAGATACCGCATAAGTTCACAAATGGTGAACTTATGCGGTATCTTTACGTTACTTATGAAAGTTCACTTGATAAGAAAGGAAACCATTCAGGCGTATACTCTAAAAAACGCCCGGAGCAAAAGTTCCTTCAGGCTCTGGCTCACTGCCATCAGGTTTGCGGACTGGCAGGCTCCGGAAGACATTCAGGATACGTTTGGTGCGGCTGATCTACTGGGAAACGGAAGCAATCGGGTTGTTTTTGACATCGGCGGCAATAACTACCGGATGATCTGTAAGTACGCTTTTGGAGAAAAGCAGGTTCATCTCTTTGTATGCTGGATTGGTACGCACGCAGCGTACGATAAGCTTTGTAAGCATAATGAACAGTATACCGTAAATCTTTACTAGAATGGAAGCGTTGAAATATAAAGTAATTAAAACAGAACAGCAGTATCAGGCGTATTGCCAGGCGTTGGAAGTATTGGTGACTAGTCCCGATCAGGGCCCTGCCACGCAGGATGAAATGGAGCTGCTCACGTATCTGATCGAGAAGTGGGACCACGAACATACTTCCTTTTCGGATGCCGACCCGATCGAACTACTTACCTCGCTCATGAATGAAAAATCGCTGAAGGCAAAAGAC
>NZ_NJAG01000120.1 GCF_002872335.1 Siphonobacter sp. BAB-5405
CAACCCCAGAAATTCCAGTAAGTAAGGATTTCGGATCAGATCGGATAAGCCCGCCGGCTGGTTTTCCTTCATCCTGCCGATTACCGCTGCTTTATCGGTAGACAATCCGGTTCGTTCCGCCAGTAGCGTAGTTATGGCCCGGGTGAGCTCCCTTACCGTCCAGTTGTTTTTCAGGCATTCGACTTCATAGAATCGTCGTTTCAAAGGGTCTTCTACGCGTATCAATTCCAGAAAGTGAGAGAACGTCAGCCTATTTAACATCAGATTGATATCGACGAACGGCAAGTCATTCGTATGAGCAGTCTGTTTTTCAGCTCCTACCTGTAAAATGGTAGGGTGATTGGACAAATCTAATTTTCCAGACAGCGTCTGGAAAWTCTGCGGATAGGCCAAATAGAAGTTCTTGTAATTATAGAGGTTACTTTTGGCAAACCCCTTATGGCCGCGTTTACTCAGCGTAGTAGCAATGGATGGAATCAGGTTTTGTCCATAGCGGGCCCGGTCTTCCCCATGCTGCTCAAACTCAACGACGTATAAACCAATCAGCCAGTTACGAATGGTCATTAACTGATCCGCTTGCCGGGCGGCCTGCTGACTTAGCTGTTGATGTAGTGATTCAAGTGAATGAATGAGTGATTCAAATTGCATAGGAATACGACCGTCAGATTCTAAAGATTACAAATCTATCAATCAAAAGGGGCAAAGCTTTGATCGCTAGCCATGAGAAGAAAAGATATCTGAAGCGTACCAACTATTCCGGTCTGGAACACTCAGCGGGTTACTCTTCTCCCGTTTGCTACTTTATCGGGTTGATTTTAGTATTTCAGGCGATCCCATTTATAGTCCATAGCGTGCCAATCGCATGATTGATGATGGACTTAGGTAACCAACGAAGATGATTTCAGGGCGTTTACCAATGAACCCTTGGAAGAGGTTACAGCCAGCAGGCACGCTTGAGTGACGGATAGAATTTAATCGCTCTTTTAGTTAGCTACTAGTTTAGATTTATCGGCTCAAAGTGGACACAATGGGGTTAAAACCGTTATAACTACTACCACTAATGATAAAACCGTTGTAACTACTATCACTCAGGGATCTTTAGTCACTGTTAAGTCGAAAACTTCTTCTACTCTTACGAGTACGTATCCGACCGTACATGGATCAGTTATTGTGAATCCTGATGGTACACATTCAACGGTACATGGATCAAGTCATTGTGAATCCTGATGGTACACATTCAACGGTGCATGGATCAGTCATTGTGAATCCTGATGGTACACATTCAACCGTGCATAATTCGGTCATTGTTAATGCTGACGGTACACATTCGACCATGCATGGACCAGTCACTGTTAAACCTGATAGTTCCCAAATTTTTCTACCTCAAAACCATAGTGACGAGTCTAACCGTATCGAATCACTTAGACGGGAGCAGCTTTATGGACCTAAAGCCAAGCTGCGGCGATCGAAAAACAATCCATGATCTCTACCAGGCTTTCTCTTCGCAAATATTGAATTACTAGCTCTCGTACTGAATTCAAAATTTTCGATACATAATATCAACAAGTTATTTTTCTGTTCGCTCGAAATACAACTATTTTTATATCAAAAAATTAAGTATAAAATTCTGGATTATTCAAACTCTTTAAGGAATCAATTCAGAAGGGTATACTAAACTTAGTATCCTTTAAATTTATTTTGATAATTCAGGATAGTACTATCTAATTTTTATACATCATTTGCTCAGGTAAACTGCATATACAATACCTATTATAAATATAATAAC
>NZ_NJAG01000121.1 GCF_002872335.1 Siphonobacter sp. BAB-5405
GTTTTGTTGTAAATCCGTTCGTGCCATAGCTGAAGGAAAAGTACACCAACCGTTAGGTAAGTCAGACAGTAGAAAGATGGAAAGGCTTACTATGGTTCAGATTGACCCAGTTAAAAACAGAAATTCACTGAATTTTGAATCTAATCTGGTAAAAAATCCGCCAAAAATTTATAAAGCAATCGTTGAAGTGAAATGCGTAACAAAGCTAAAAATAGCTTTAATTACGGCAACGGACCAATCTATAAACGACGTACTGTAAAAGAATTTTAAATCAAAATTCGCTTTTTCATAATTGTTTTCAAACGCCTAACTAGTTGATTTTTCTGGTAAAAGTATTCTTTGGGGCGGTTTACAGAAAGGTAATCTGTATCTGACAGGATTTGCCAAGTGGTCTTTTGTATTTCCTATAAAACGATCTAAAAAGTAAACATCATGCTCGTAAATGGTCGTCATTTCAGTCGCTATTGCTTATCTTGGGCATCAAGCTTACAGAATTGCAACACTAATTTTATCCCGTCCCGATGGCCGGGCAGATCCATTATGATCAGCTTTAGATTTGCTCAACTACCATCGTTAGCTTCGTTTATAGTATGGAAAAACCTCGTAATAACCCAATCCTAAGAAATTCTCTATTGATTGCCAGCTTATTGGGCTTAATCCTGACCAGTATCTTTCTCAGTCGACGTAGTGTTAATCAGATTCAGCAAGCCTCGGTCTCCATTTATAAAGATCGCTTGGTTCCAACGGCTATTATTGCTAAACTAACCTCACAGGTGTATAGCAAGCGGCTCCTGCTCGAGTCCTATATGCTTGGCAAAACCAAGCCGGAACCCAACGCCGTAACCTATGCTCTGGATCGTTCCAATCGCCAGATCGATTCACTAATGACAGAGTTCGTTGCAACCAATCTGACCCATAAAGAGGCCGAGCAGTTTGACTTACTCAAGCAACGGCTGGAAGTTTACAACCAATTAGAGGGAGACCTGACCAGGAACCTGACGGACTCGCCGCAAGCCCAACAGATTCTCTTCGTCGGAAGGGGCAATACGGCCTTCAGTCAGGTCATCCAGACACTGACGGATTTATCGGCTTTACAAGTGAAAGTTGGTCAGGAATTGCTGAACCAATCCAATGGTCAGTCGAACTACATTTATGTCTTAACCGCCCTGCAAATTGGCTGGTGCTGTTAATTTCACTGGCTCTTTTCTGGAAGCTTTAGTGAAAAATAGAACTTTTGGCTAATCGTAAGTTTGTAATAATACGGAACTAAGCGAGTTTTTTTGCAATCAGTCTGTTAGGTAAGCTATACGTTGCTAAAATCACCCCGTTTTCACGTTCCGAACCTGGGGTGATTTTTGTTTGTTTTTGATGAAAGCGTTTTCTTGCATGATTTTTTAGCAGGCACCAGTTCTGGTGCCTTTTTATTCGTGTCCGTTATGCCAAACCCTACCGTTTTAATTGTTGAAGATAATCCTGATTATCAGGAGTTGCTGAAAATAGGTTACGAGCGAAGTCAGGCAGCCTTTCAGTTTGAAGTGTGTTCTTCTGCGGAACAGGCCCAGCAATACTTGCAACAACCGATCTACCGGCCTTTGTTGATTTTACTGGATTACGACCTGCCCGGAATTAATGGTCTTGAGTTGCTCACTGAACTGAAAGAATCGCCCCGGTATCATCATGTACCCGTGTTGATGTTTTCTATGTTTACTTCTGAAGAGCTGAAAAATCAGGCCTACGAGCGGGGCGTGAATGCCTATTTAAGCAAACCCGAGGATCTGAGTGAGATGCTTCACTTCTGGTCTTCACTGACGATGTTTTGGTCCCGCGGTGCTCAAATACCAACTGTTAATGACTAACCCAGTTTGAGTGATCTCCTTGTTATTTGATAATCGTTGATTATTCTCCTACCTTTGACTGGTTCTAAGGGTAAATGGAATGTCCGTAGTCAAATCCATGAGTTATTTGCGATAGTTTTAATGAGAGACGATTCGTTGAATTACTACGTTTAGCAACACATTCCCTGTTCACCGCCCTTTCTATACGAAAGCAGACCTTTGTTTTTCGCCTGAAAAAAGGAACAGCTTACCCTTTTCTGCTTCGTTCACAAAAAGCAGCTTCGGAGAGAGAGTCTGAGCGTTCCCCGGTGTATACCGTGCAACTAACTATGATCTTGAAAAAGCTTTTGATTGAACGAGTTAAGCTTTTTCGAGTAAAACAATTTCGTATAAAATTCATCAGCAGATACTAAGGGTCTCGACAGCCCCGCTCCATAAGTTCCTAATTGCTTTAGTATATGGCAGAAACATCATTTTTAATAGTATCCGCGGAAGATGACGAAGATGATCGTTTCTTACTTAGGGAATCTTTTAATGAAGCTCCCCGAAACTTTGTTTTGGAATTTGTGAATAACGGCGAAGAAGCCTGGCAACTCCTGACGCAGGCGGGTACCTGGCCTTCTTTGTTGCTGCTCGACATTAACATGCCCGGTTTGACGGGTTTGTCCTTACTGGAGCGAATTAGAAAAGATGAACAGCTGAAAACCTTACCCGTTTTAATTCTGACGACTTCTGAGGATTCAAAAGTGATTCAGACCGCTTACCGACTCGGCGTAAACGGATATGTAGTGAAACCCAGTCATTACGTAGAGTTGAAAGATTTTTGGGATAGTGTACAAAAGTTCTGGTTACAAACCACTCACTTGCCACAAAAACCTAGTTAAGTAAAACACGATATGTCAATAAAGGCTCTTCAGACACGACCTGAAGAGCCTTTTCATTGGCTGGTAAGCGTAAATAGGTTGATTGAAGCAGCGTGGGTTCAGGCCTAAGCGAAAACCCTTGAGTTCTGGATTTACGGGCTTCCATGCCGGGTCCGCGACCGTGGACGAATTCACTCTGGCAGCAATCTCCAGTGTATACGCTTGCCTGACGGGCAACGTAGATTAGGATGAGTATAAAGAAGCTAGTTCATACGAGCCGATACTTGTTCGGGCAATACAAAAACGGTCTACTGTTTCCAGTAAACCGTTCTGCTACCTGGCCAGCCCCCTGGGCCGGTAGTAATGCTCTTCATAAACTGAATACAGCTATACGGATACTTTGCTCAACCAGAGTAAACCCAGGGTAAGGATTATAAAAGTTTTAAATTGAAATTCAAGCTAAACACTACCTCGCATCACAAACGATGGACTGTTTGGAAAGTATCAATAAGAAAAAGGAAGATTAATGGATTACAAACCCGCCATTAGGCTGTATCTCAACCGTTAATTCACCATTCTGCTTGATCTGAACTTCTTTTGTGTAGGTTTCTTTAGAGGCGTTGTCATTGCATAGCTGAGCCTTTTTCCCCGCCAACATGGGTAGCTGGATTTTCAGGGTCAAAGGGTCTTTTTGGGCATTGACGCCCGCGATGTACCACTGGGTTCTGTGGCGGCGGGCAATCACGGCGTATTGGCCCGGATAACCATCTACGTAAACCGTCTCGTCCCAAACGGTAGGTACTTTCTTCAGGAAGTCGAGTTCAAAGGCAGGTACATCGGTTAAGTTATTGGGCGTAAGTCCAAACATCTGAACCGGGTTCTGGAAAAGCACAGCCGTGGCCAATTGGAAAGCGTCCGTCGTTAAACGCTTGTTACGCTCTTTGTTACTCTTGGTGAGGTATTTATTAAGCAATACACCACCAAATTCCATACTGCCCACGGTATTCCGAATGAAAGGATGTAAAGAAGCGTAGATAGCCTCATTGTTGCGAGTATCCTGCGAGAAAATCAGCATCTCCGAAGCCAGTACTGCTTCGCTACCCACATAGTTTGGGTACATGCGTTCCCAGCCTCGGGGCAAGGTAGTACCGTGAAAATCAACCATGATGTGATAATCATTCGCATCGGAAAGAATGTCCTCGTACAAACGCATGGTTTCCTGCTTATCTCCGCCAAAAAAATCTACTTTGATCCCTTTTACCCCTACCTGTTGCAGCCACTTCATTTCTTTTTTTCGTTCAATGGCCGTACTCATTTTATTGTGGGGTCCTTGGGGTGCATCATTAGCGGATCCGTTGGAATTGTACCATAAAAAGGCTTCAACGTTCTTGGAGCGAGCATAGTCGAGCAGTTGAGCCATGCGTTCTTTGCCAATCTTCGTGTCCCATAGGGCATCCATCAGGATATACTCGTAGCCAAGCGTACTGGCCAGATCGATAAATTTTACCTGATCCTCGTAGTTCATACTGGCATCCTGCCACACAATCCAGCTCCAGGTTGCTTTTCCATATTTGTAAGGCTTGGAAGCCTGATACAGGGGTTCTACCAGATCAAAAGGAATCGTGGTTTCTACAATCGGTTGCAGGTTCTGACCCACGGTAATGGTTCGCCAGGGGGTAGCACCGGGCAGGGCGACGGCCGCCCCGGAACTACCAAAACCGTTGTTCTGGGCCATACTCGGATACGCAATGGTGTATAGTCCATCCTGATACTGACTCAAATGCGAAGCACAAAACTGACTGCTTACTCCGGTTTCAGACAACAATACCCAGCCCTTGGTTCCCATGCGAAACAAACCAGGAAACACATATCCTTCGGGCCGTGAAGGCTGACCGGTCATAGTTGCGTCGATACTGTATCCACTTTCGTAACTAGGGGTAGTACGGGCAAAACCCGCCATGGGCTTCATGTTGGGAGAAAGAAAGGTGGTTGTGACCGATGGAAACCGGTAGCCCGTTAGTTCTTTCTCAACGACACAAACCGTACGGTCCTTCCAGCGTGGCAGTTCATACCGAAAAGCCACATCGTGGTCACTGACCTGAAAAACGATGCTGATTTTATTTTTCTGGGCATTCTCGAAGTGACAAACGAGTTTATTCGCCGTGTAATGAATGGCTGACTTCTTAATTCGATCCTGCGTATACTGCTTGTCTACGTTGGATTCCTCTTTGCTCAGAAACGTTAGCCCAGTGGAGAAATCGGCTTCATTCGTTACTAGCCCCAACGGAGATTCTTCAAGCATTGGCGTGCCTTTGTATGTCACTTTATACGTGAGCTTTTCCGCCTGTAAAGAGAGGCTGACTACGAGGGACTTGTCAGGACTTTCAGCTGTAATGACTTGAGCGAATAGACCCTGAAAACTAAGGATCAGGCTTAAAGCAAGGGTAGCAAACCAGAATTTCATTGAACGAATTTTCAGAAGGGTTTGAAGAAATAACCAGGACCCTCAGTACTGAATCATGGCAAATACATTCGACCACCTACGATAGAATGGTGCCGTTTCACCCAATTAGCGAAACGTTTCGTATGCTGAAGATTCAACTACCAGAGAGGCTTTATTCAGGGCAATCGTGTGAAATAGATGCCTGCAAAGTACCTGGTTTCAGGGTAACAGGGCCAGCGGTGTATTGACGAATAGTGACTATATTTTGATAATTTATTAGCTTTTACTCTGTTTTTTTGGTAAAAATTATAGAATAGTACCTGAACATTGTTCAAAGATTACAATCGTTACCAGACATGTAATCTACATTCAATACTCTTTTATTGCTTAGATGCATTAGTTCTCAGTCAACTGGCTAATTAGATCAGCGATTTGATTATGTAATTGTTCATAATCAACCGTACGTTCTTTCGTTTTAGCGGCGAAAACGATGTACAAACGAGCGTTTCGCTCCCGTTCTTTGACCTGACCGTTTCTGACGCGTCGTTTTACTTTCCTGGTAATTCGTTTGGAGGCCTCGAGTGTAAAGTATCCCTTTTTGCCTCGATGCAATTTTAACTCATCAGTTTTAATCGGTTGCTCGAAATCAATGTAATACAGGTCAGGAGTACTCCAGCTACCGTAGATTTTCATTTGTTCACTGACGTAGAGTTTGAGGCCCTGGGTGGCATTGACATGCGTATCATACCTGAAGCCCATGACTCCCCCGGTAAAGAAGGCATGTTCTTTGATCAGTCGTGCAAGTATGAGGCGTTAGCCGAACGGGAGCCAGACACGTCCGTGGACTGGTACTGGGCCGAAGCATTCGAAATAGAGGCAGAACGCCATTAGTAAACCAAAGAAAAGGCAAGAAGCAGGGTGTGGGGATTTCATACAG
>NZ_NJAG01000122.1 GCF_002872335.1 Siphonobacter sp. BAB-5405
GTTGTTCATATTTAGAAAGTACAATGAAGTCCCGCTGGGCAGTCTTCCCCTATCGTTTACTGATTGCTCATCCAGCAACACGTACAAAGCCATAAGTGCTTTCAGGAAGTGACGGCTCTCTCAGATCGGCGGTACTCTAATTTTCGAGGAAGATTTTAACGCTTAACTCTTTCTTCATCCTAACGAGCAGAGCGTCGATTTCAGGGCGTAGTTCCGCCAAAATCGCGGAAATGATAAATGAAGCTTACCAGAAAGTACCGGGATAAGACCCGATTCTGTCGTTCTTCGGTATACAGCTCCGTAACGTTTCGGCTGACGTTTGTATTCTGCCTGAGCAAGTCAAAAACGAATAACTGAATTTCTGCCTGCTGCTTTTTCAGAAACTTCTGACTTAGCACAACGTTCCAAAGCGTATATCGCTGAGCCGGGCCAGCCGTATTCCCACCGTAACTCTGATAGGTGCATCGGTACTAAGTCGCAGGTGAAAATCCCACTCATAATAGAAAGTACCCGAGATGGATGTATTCACGAAGGCCGTATTTCGCTGACTTTGGAGGGAATACCRGGCTGACTGATACGTAAGCGTCGTTCGGAGATTGTAGCCGAGTTGCTTCTCGTACGATGAGCTGAGTTGAAATTCCGGACTAATCAGTACGTTATTCAACTGATTGATCTGATCGTTAACCAGTGTCAGGCTGCGATTGTAAGTAATCGATGAGCCTGTACTCAGGTGTAGTTTGAGTCCCTGCAGTTGCCGACCATAGTTTGCATTGCCTGACACCAAATAATGACCATTTGTGTTGACGGGTAAGGTCGTCTGCACGCCCCGTTCATCAAAACGAACGGATTCTACAATCTTATTCGTCACCTGACTGGCGTTGACGTTCACAAAGAAATTTTCGAAGGTGCTGGGATTAAAGGAGTTGTAATTGAAGTTAAGTGAATGAGTAAACTCCTGCCGCAGATTAGGATTACCCTTTTGGATTAATAAAGGATTGGTATTGTTAGCAACGGGCTGTAGCTGATCCACACTCGGAGCCTGGGTCTGACCCTGATAATTGACCCGGAAATAACGGTCGTTTTTCAGACTTATGCTCATCATGGCTACTGGTAACAGGCTAATGAAATCCCTGGTAATCGTCCGGTTCTGGGAAACACTCTTCAATCGGGCCTGCTGTACGTCCATCCCAAGATTAAACAA
This sequence comes from Siphonobacter sp. BAB-5405, assembly GCF_002872335.1. Lineage (GTDB taxonomy): Bacteria > Bacteroidota > Bacteroidia > Cytophagales > Spirosomataceae > Siphonobacter. The sequence continues at coordinate 1,202 of NZ_NJAG01000122.1, forward strand.
ATTTTTCCCCTGATTTCGCTGGAAGAGTAAACCTGCTGCCTGGCTGGGATAGCTGGACCGAAAGCGGTTGGAAAGCGAATCATTCCGACGGTCATACTGCTGAGTCGTTTCGTTGAAATCGCGTACTTCCCGGTTGGAATAACCCGGGTTGCTCTGGAACTGATAGTGAAATTCAAGTCGGTTCTTTTCCGAAAGCGGCTCACTGAAGGCTGCATTGAGCTGATGACGGCTGGAACGGGTCAACTGCTCGTTCT
>NZ_NJAG01000123.1 GCF_002872335.1 Siphonobacter sp. BAB-5405
TATCGGGCAGTACTACGGCCGCCCGGCTCCGCCGCGTTTGTGTAGTGAGCGATAARTGTGCTGGAGGAAGTTGAGCTGTTTGTTACTGCTCAGGTATGTCAAATCATCCCGCGAAGGTCGTTCACCGCCCTGTTTCGTACCAAAGGGCGGGTTGGCTAGTACGCCATCGTAATCCCGAAAGCCCTTGCCCACTTCCGAGAGCGTATCGCCCATGTAAATCTCACTTTCCAGCCCGTGCAGTTTGGCGTTCATCAAAGCCAGCCGGTGAGCATCCTGCACCAGCTCGCAGCCCGTAAAGGCTTCTTTCACCTGAAATTCCCGCTCCTGCGTATTTAGATCAAAGTAATCGTCGTGCTTGTTTTTCAGGTACTCGTTGGCCGCAATCATGAAACCGAAAGTACCGGCGGCGGGGTCGTTCCAGCGTTCACCCAGTCTGGGAGCCATCAGCTCTACCATCACGTTAATCAGCGGGCGGGGCGTGAAGTACTGGCCCGCTCCGCTTTTCTTCTCACCGGCGTTTTTCTCCAGTAATTCCTCGTAAATGGTGGCAATTTTATCCTGCTCGTGCTCGTCGTACCAGTTGATGCCGTCAATGCTCGTAATCAGCGTTTTCAGGTTCACGGGTTTCCGCAGGGTAGTAGAGGCGTTGGTATAAATCTCTTTTACGGCCGGATTACTGGTTTTGGTCGAGATCGTCGCCAGCAGCTCGCGGTAGGTGTCAAAGAGATCTTTGTTATCAGTAATGGCCTTGAGTTTCGACCAGCGGTATTCTTCGGGAATAACGTCCTCAAACTTCTTTACTTCTGATAATCGCAGAAAAAGGATATAGGTCAGCTCGTTCAGGTATTGGTGGTAGGTTACTCCGTCGTCGCGTAAGACGTTACAAAGGCTCCAGAGTTTGTTGGCAATGTTTTCTGCAGTCACTTCTTTCTTTGTTTACATTTCTTCGTTTTTAGGGCGATAGTAGCGTAAAAACGTTACTTATCGCGTCATTTTTGCTAAACATCAGGCTTCATCGTGCCATTTGGTGCCTTTGAAACAAAATGTATCCCTAAAACACTTTAACTTTTTTAGGCTGCGAATTACGGCATCATTTCTGTAAAAAGCTTTTATTTCTCAGTTCTTATGAATTATACGCTGAAGCTATTCATTTAAATGGACACTTACTTTATTAAGCCTGATACAACTGCTGGTTAATCGCCTGAATAATCAATGGAAGCTTATCATCGAAAACTTTATTTAATACCTCTACTCCACCTGCATCCGAAAAAGGAGATTGATTCAAGTCTTCCAGTTGTAAAACGCATTCGGCCAATAGCTGTTTTTCAAAACGATCAATCCATTTCTGCTGTACTTTGTTCCAATTGGTTAGTGCTCGCACCTTATTCACGGCCCGTTTGATTCGTACCTCGTGGCTTTCCAGCGTACTACCAATCGCCAGCGTCCGGATAATGGAAATAATGTCCGCTCCGATGTCTTCATTTCGAACGGCTTTAAGAGCGGTCTTTACGTTCCGAGCCTCATAACCCGCCTGAGCCAGCGTCATCAACAAATCCTTCAATGCCAGCCGGGTTAATTCTGCCGGGCGGGTAACCACCAGGTTCAGAGCCGTAATCCTATTTTGATTCTCTTTGAGAAACGTAGTAAAGTTGTTGAGGTAATCCTCCGGCCGGGAAGCCAGTCCGTAACCAGGCTCCATGGCAATCAGGGTGTCTTCGTGTTCTGAAACGTAGACACGATCGGTTGAAATCTTAAGGGTATCTAGAAACGCCCACAAGCGAGGTAAAGCCGTGATACGTTGAATGGAATCTGCAACGGGGCGTTCCAGCAGAGAAGCCAGCAGAGATTCTACCGTTTCTCCGCCCGAATACAACTGAAAATCCTGTAGATGCTCCGTCCGCATGCGATGTTTCTTGCGTTGCAGTTTCGCTACCAGCTGTTCAATCTGCTGGGAAGCCCGCTCATTGGACTCAATCAGCGGTAATTCTTCCACCAGCTTACTAAAATTCAGGTTCGGATTCGCTACGACGGGTTTCATCGAGGTATACTCTTCTAAAGCCTCGTAAAGACGCACGGCATCATAAATCCGGAAGACCTCTTTCTTGATCGTATCACAACGACGGGTAGCCCGGCCCAGCATTTGCTCGTACAAAATGCGTGATTTTACCCGACGCATAAAGACGATATTGCAAATGGCAGGAACATCTATACCCGTCGTCAGGAGATCAACGGTAACGGCGATTGTAGGATACTTTTCGTTTTTAAAGCGGGTAAGCTGTTCTTGCGGATTATAAGATTTGCCCGTAATTTTTTGAATGGCATCATCAGCCACCAAAATCCCTTCGGCTCGAAACTCTTCTTTTAAATATTGCACAATCCGATCGGCGTGCTCATCGGTAGCGGCAAAAATCAGCGTTTTTTCGTCCCCATCCGGATCCAGCACCTGTACTAACTGTTTGACAACTGTCCGGTTGAAATTCTCCGTAAGTACCTGACGGTTAAAGCCCGCAATATCAATTTGCAGTTCGTCTTCCAGCTCATCAAGTTCAATGACCGTATTACTTTCCGCATCAAATACTTTGGGCCTTTCACCGGCTTGCCAGGCAATACCTTCTTCATTGAGTGTCGTTCGGATGATCAACGGTGGATCGTGGTCAATGAGATACCCATCAATCACCGCTTCCCGGTAGGAATAGGTATAAATGGGTTTTCCAAAAATATCCGTAGTGTGTAGAGCTGGAGTCGCAGTTAAAGCAATGGCGTAGGCATCAAAATAATCCAGCACCATGCGGTACTTGCTAACATAATCCAGCTGGTTTTTAAAATTTAAGCCTTCTTCRTCAATGTCTTTATCAAGCAAATAGCCCCGGTGG
>NZ_NJAG01000124.1 GCF_002872335.1 Siphonobacter sp. BAB-5405
GTGTACCGTAGATTGCCGCCGCTGAACCGTCTTTTCAATACGTCAAACGATTCAATATCATCCTGTTGCAGCAGATCCAGATTACCACCGGGAATACCATCGATAACGACCAGGGGTGAACGATCTCCATTGATGGGAACTGTACTTTATCGAACCCTGGTACGGCACCGGCGGTGGACTCGATGCCACGGGCTGGCGATTGTTTGACGTCGCCATTAACGATGAGGTACGCCTCRAAAACCTGGACATCTGGAAGGAAGTGGGCCACGATGCTCTGCTGAAAAAACGCTACGCGTACGGGTGCGAGGCGGGCAATTGAAGGTTTCTTTTCCCCACGTACCATCCGCTCAGGCGGTTATTTCGGCCATTGCCATTGCGGCTCTGGATACCAAATCTGTTGTTACGCAGCAATCGAGTTCCATTCTGAAGAGTACCAATGGGACGGTTGAATCCTGGCTGGACACGGGGGATGGGTTATTCGCGGACGAATCCATTCAGGCCGTTTCGTTACCCCCTCATTTGTACGGAGCCACCTGGCTAAAACGGAAGCGGAACGAAGCCGCAACGGTACAGGTCACGGAAGCGGCGGATGTGTTTCTGGC
>NZ_NJAG01000125.1 GCF_002872335.1 Siphonobacter sp. BAB-5405
AAAACGACAAAGACCCGATCGAATACGGAGCTACGTATAACGAACTTCGCCCGACCACACCCTGGAATTATGCCCTAATTCAGGTGCCGGAAACTAAGCTGGCAGATCAGTATAGAGTAGAAAAAGTGAAACCAGTTTCTATTTATCCATGGAACCCAGAAATCACGCCGTTGCAAATTAAAACGAAAGGTCGGCGGATTCCTTCATGGGGTATCTACAATGAAATGGCTGGACCAGTTCCGTACAGTCTGACTTATCAACTGGAGACAGCCAACGATCTGGAAGATATTACGCTAATTCCTTACGGGTGTACCAATCTGCGTATTTCTCAATTCCCGATGGTGCGAAAATAAGCGGTGTTTTAACGGGCTTGTGGTATTGAGTCAACTCGGTATCACAAGCCCAAGTTTAATTTACAGCCACCGGGACCAGATTAAAACATTAAGCTACTATGCTGACCAATATAAATATAATCCGGATGGTAGTCCTAATTGGCTTATATACGTTCTGGATCAAGCTCATCGGTTCCAGCTATCCGTATCAAGGTTAACCTTTTATCGAGGTACGTTTGAAGCATGTAAATGGTCTTATATTCGTTAGAAGGCATCAGTGGTGGTAGGAATCCAAACGTTTAGAACGTATCCGTTTAAGTATAAACAGATCATACATCTATCATACAACATTAACTTTCTACCTTTACCTACTCAGCGTACCTAAGTTTGTCTATTTACCCAGGGACGTTCCTCTGACCTCTATCTATCCTTACTCCTGAAAAGCTTATGAAACGGTTGCTGTCTATGCTACTGATTTGCCTGCCTTTCCCGGGCTTTGCTCAGAGCCTCGATCCACTCCATACTATTGAAAGTAAAGTGTTCCAGGGAATGATTGATTACACCAGTCGCAAACCCCATTGGGCCCGGGAATTTGATGAAGTTGGGTATAGCGAAGGCGTTTTTATTTGTCATAAATACATACATACCCCCAATCTCTACCAGAACGATACGATTTCATACCGGCGAAGTTTCAAGACTTATCTGTATTCCACTGAAGGCAAACGACTCTCCTCTCAGCCTTACGATGACATTGGAGCCTTCACCGAAGGACTGGCTCCAGTAGTGATCAAAAAGCCCCTTCACGATGGAAACTTTGTGGGCATTCATGGAAAAGGACGAACAGGATTTATCAATACAAAAGGAGAAGTAGTGATTCCTCTGATCTATACCTGGATTAGTAATTTCCATGAAGGAGTGGCTTTTGTGGGCGATTCACTGGAGCGATATGGATTTTTCATTGACCGACACAACCGGGTCGTCTTCAAAGAGAAATTTAGTCCTTTCATCACCACTCAATTTCACAACGGCATCTGCTTGGTGGTTGACCGGAATCACCAGCCCAATTACCTCACTCATCAGTGCGAGTTACTCATGCCCCGGGTGTTTGATTTTATTGAAGACGTGGCTTATTCTCGTCCGCTGCGAGTAGTGGCTAAAAGCGGCAAATACGGGTTATTAGGAGCGAATACCCAGTCACAACTACCTCTGACTTATGATCTGATTGACACGACCCGAAAGAACCAGTGGCGGGGCTGGTATCAAACCAGGCGGAATCAGGGATATGGGTATGTGGACGCAGAGACGGGAGTTGAAATCATGAAGCCTGTTTTTGAGGATCTTAGGCCCGCTTCTTTTAGCAGCCTCTGGGCGAAGAAGAATAGAAATGGGGATTGCTTCAAGCCCGTCAACAGGTAGCCTATCCCTTTCGTGTAGACTCCATCGTTAGTATCAAAGATGGATATACGATCATTCAGGAAAAGCAGAAAAAAGGAATAGTAGATTCTGTAGGCCGGCTTATCGTTCCGGTTTCCTATGATAACGTTTCTATATTTCACGAGGGCATAGCTCTACTAATTAAAAACGAACGCATCGGCTATGTTACCCGTCAGGGAAGAATCATTGCCGAACCGGAATACCTTTCTGGTACTTACTTTCGCAGTGGAAAAGCCCGGGTCAAAACCAGATTCATGCAGTATACCATTGATGAGCATAACCGTAAAATAGAGAAAAATCTGACTAGTCTGTCTTACGTGATTATTGGTTCATTCATTACTCTTTTGGGCTTTTATTTCACTCTGATGTACCGGCAAGCAGGCATAAGCAGGTTTTTTAAACCAGGCCTATCATTTACGAAGAGTCTCCAATCACGATTCCACACCAGGAGTTGAATGGAAAATGAAGCTGCTGCATTAACTTCATCCAGGTCAGAAGTACCGTCAACCTTATACGTTGACTACCTTCTATCGTTTAACCTCTAGCTTATGAAAGCACTCGTTCACTTGATCGCAGTGATGTGGATGTGGACAGGAATGTCATTCTCCAACTGGGCACAATTCCCCTGCGAGCATCCTTCCCCCTCAAGTCCTGCCACGGTTCTTTGGAAAATTTCAGGAAAAACCCTATCTCAGCCTTCTTATCTGCTGGGAACGATGCATTTAATGGAGGTGGAATGGCTCTACAAGCACTCTGAAATTTTAAACGTACTAGATCATACCGAACACCTGCTTACCGAAGCGTTTACGACTCAATCCAACCAACCTTCCGTTAAAGCATCTTTGCTTAAGGCACTACCCTTATTGACCCCTTCTCAGTATAACACACTAGATTCTTTCTTTGTGGCCCGGGTAGGCGAAGGCATCAAACACAATACAGAAGCCGAAGCCATGACCGTACCCGAAATGGAAACGGCGATTCTAACCGTACTCCTGGCCTCATCTTCAAAACCGGATGGCATTACTCAATTCATGGATCTGGATTTATTCAAACTTTATGAGTCCAAAGGCAAGCAAGTGGATCGTCTGGACCGTGTTCCTTTTACTGCTTTTGATTCAACAACGATAGATTACGCAAAAGCCTATCTCTCCCGTTCGCTGAAGTACATTGAAAATAGCGATAAGCCCCACTGGAATGTCTATGGGTTAGACGATGCCGATCAGGCTCGGCTCTATTATCGGCAAATGAAATTTGATTATCAACTGGATCATGAACCTACCCCGATGGAGCACTCTAGCGATTTTGATTTCATTCCCATAGAGCAGCGAAATAAAAATTGGATCCCTAAAATTATTACCTGTATTTCCAGT
>NZ_NJAG01000026.1 GCF_002872335.1 Siphonobacter sp. BAB-5405
CGAATACAGGGAGTTTTTTTGTGGTTACGTACTATTATTCTCCGCGAAAAAACTGTAAGGTCACCATCACAAACGTTGAATAAACCGTACTAGTGATGATCTTGAGTAATGTGGGAATCAGCAGGGCCAGGCTTAGTGATTCCAGACCAAATAAAAGCGTATGATGAATCAGAGCGGCAATAAACGTATATCGAATCACCCACCAGAGATTCATGACTGCGAGTGTAGGTTCGTTCCGTTCTTCGTATCCCCGGGCTGGTGTCAGCAAACGCAAAATCGCTGGTCGTATGAAAGCCAGAAACACCGTACAGGCCGCGTGTAGTCCCAGCGTATTGTAGAAGAAATCCACGAAGAATCCCGTTACAAAGGCTAAGAACAGCACCCGCGTTTGAGGCGTATCGAAGGGCAGCGAAAGCGTACTGGCAATGTATACAAAGCAAAAGGCATGATCGAAGAGAATCATGCTGCGGAAAAAGAAGACCTGAAGCAGTAAATAAACAAGTACCCAAAGAGCACTACTAAAAAAATTCCGATTCATTGATCACTGGCTGTTAGCTATCAGCTGGAGGCTTTTAGCTAGTGATGGGTTCATTCAACGAAAATCCTTTCGTTTGAAAGTCTTATTTCGCCTGGATTGTTTTTTCCAACTGCTCCTGCTCTTTCTGAAGGCGGTTGTTGATGATGTACACGTAAGACAAATTACGGAAGTCCGTGGCTAATTTCAGATCAATGTCCCAGAAGGTCTGATCTGAGCTTACTCCCAGTTTCTTCACTGTTCCTACCATGATACCGCCGGGGAATACCGAGTTCAGTTGCGAGGTTACGACGGTATCGCCCATTTTCACCGACTTGTACCGCGATACATCAAAAAGTTTAACGATTTCTGTATTTCCACCCTCCCAGCGACTCGAACCAATTTCTCCACTTCTTCGAACCTGCGAAGAAATCCGCATCGGTGGATCCAGGTGTAATAAAGATGTAACCAGCGAAAAGTGTTCCGAACAGCCTCTGATGATACCCACCACGCCCGTAGGTGAAATAACCCCCATACCCGGCAAAACGCCATCGGCCGTACCTTTATCGAGCGTCAGGTAATTATTCTGAGCAACCACAATAGAGTTTTTCACCACCTTGGCTACAATAGGCTGAAAGCGGGAAGCTACGGTCGAATCGGCCTTGTAATTAATTGCCGTAGGTATCTGTTTGCTTTGCAATTTCGTCAGTTCGGCGTTTAAACGGGCGTTTTCCATCGCCAGTCCGGCATTCACCTGGCCCAGGTTCAGGTACTGGGTAATGGAAGCCTGCAACTGAAGTCCTTTGGCTACGTAATAATTCGAGGTATGAAAATAAATAGCACTCGGGTAATTATTGAACTTGAAGTAAAACCACAGGCTCAACACTTCCAGCAAGACGAATACGATAAAGGCCCGCTGCCGGGCGATAAAGGCAAATAGCGAATTCATAGAATAGGACAGCGGATTACAGGCAAACGATAGACAACAGCGAATAGATGACGGAGCCCAGAACACTAGCTATGCTAACGTCTACTCTCCATCATCTATTCGCCTGATACGTTAATCGCTTTTCTAGCTGATAAGCACCGCTTTGTACTTATCCAGATCTTTCAGCACTTCGCCCGTACCGCGTACGACGGCCCGCAGTGGATCATCGGCGATGTGAATGGGAAGTTTCGTTTTCCCACCCAAACGTTTATCCAGACCGTGCAGCAGGGCACCGCCACCCGTCAGGTGAATACCGTTGTGATAAATATCCGCCGAAAGCTCCGGAGGTGACGTTTCCAAAGCTTTCATCGTTGCTTCTTCGATTTTGGAAATCGATTTGTCGAGTGCGTAGGCAATCTCCGAATACGTTACCTTGATCTCTTTCGGAATACCCGTCATCAAATCCCGACCGCGGATTTCGAAATCGGCGGGTGGGTTTTCGAGTTCGGGTAATGCCGCACCTACCTCGATCTTGATCAGCTCGGCCGAACGTTCCCCAATCAGCAGGTTGTGTTCACGACGCATGTAATCCACAATATCACGGGTGAATACGTCACCGGCAATCCGTACCGACGCCTCGCAGACGATACCGGAAAGAGCAATCACGGCGATCTCGGTCGTACCTCCTCCAATATCCACAATCATGGAACCATTGGGTTGCTGAATATCAATGCCGATACCCAGAGCCGCCGCAATAGGCTCATGCACCATGTATACTTCCTTGGCACCGGCGTGCTCGCACGAATCTTTTACAGCTCGTTTTTCCACTTCGGTAATACCGGAAGGAATACAAACCACCATGCGGTGTGAAGGCGTGAAGAAACGTAGTCCCTTACGTTCGTCGATCATTTTAATCATCCCCCGAATCATCAACTCGGCGGCCGTGAAGTCAGCGATAACGCCGTCCTTTAATGGCCGAATCGTTTTGATGTTTTCGTTGGTTTTTTCGTGCATTTGCATGGCCCGGTGGCCAATGGCAAGTACTTTACCACTAGTTTTATCGAGGGCGATAATAGAAGGTTCATCTACTACTATTCTGCCTTTATGAATAATGAGCGTATTGGCCGTGCCCAAATCGATCGCTATGTCGCTGGTTAGAAAATCGAATAATGCCATTGGAAGCCTCTGAGCGTCAGTTTTTTGGTTTCAATTCTTAGGAATGTGCAAAATTAGAGAATCTATCGCAGAATAGCCCGCGAAAGATTTTTTAAATCGTACAACGTAATTAGTTGTTCTTTGCTACGTGTATAGGTATTTCCAAGCCGTATGTGCTTTATTTTCAACGCAGAACCAATTCACTCAACCATCTGTTAATCAATACGTAACAATATTTTTACATGAAAAAGAATTCCAAAGAAAAACATACTGCCTCGAAAGAAGAACGCTTTATCACTCAACTAAAGGCCGAAATTCACTCTTTTTTTGATATTAATTACAACGAGTCTTTTACAATTTCTGAGTTGTGCGATCGAATGGATGTACGGGGAAAATCCCTTCGGGAGATTTATCGCCTGATGATCGAGGAGTTGCACGAGGACGGAAAGCTGCTACTTGAAAACGGTAAGTATCAGATAGATACGGGCTTAAAATTCCGTACAGGACGGCTTGAGCACGTCAATAAAAATTTTGGATTTGTTGTTTTAGATAACGCTCAGGAAGGCGAAGCCGATGTGTACGTGCCTACTGAAAATTTAAATACGGCTCTGGATGGAGACCAGGTAAAGATTTCCATCTGGAAAGGAAGCCGCCGTTCGAACTATCGTCCGGAAGGTGAAGTGATTGAAGTCGTCCAGCGAATCCGTAAGGAACTGGTGGGTAGCTTCGAACAGATGAGTCCGAAGTACGGCTTTGTTTACCCGGATAATCGTCGCGTTTACAATAGCTTCTTTGTGCGTAGCGAAGACTTCAACGGCGTTCAGGACGGACAGAAAGTGATCCTGGAGATTACGAAATTCGCAGCCGAAGGCCAGAGAGCGGAAGGTAAGGTTAAAATCGTATTAGGCGATGCGGGAGATAACGATACGGAAATGCACGCGATTCTGGCGGAATTCGGCTTGCCCAATGAATTCCCCGCTCAGGTAGATGCCGAAGCGAATGCGATCTCAGAGAAGATTCAGGTTAAAGAAATCAAGAAGCGTCGCGACTTCCGTCCTATTACGACGTTTACGATTGACCCTGCCGATGCCAAGGATTTTGATGATGCTCTCTCTATCGAGTATCTGGATAACGGGAATATCCGCGTTGGGGTACACATCGCTGACGTAACCCACTATATCCAGCCGAATACGGAGCTGGAAAAAGAAGCGTACATGCGGGCGACTTCGGTGTATTTAGTGGATCGTACGGTACCGATGCTTCCTGAAAAGCTTTCGAATAATCTATGCTCGCTGCGTCCGAATGAAGATAAGCTGACGTTCTCAGCGGTATTTGAACTGGACGAGCAGGCCCGGATCAAAGAAGAATGGTTTGGTCGCACCATTATCCACTCCGACCGCCGCTTCAGCTACGAAGAAGCTCAGGAGTTACTGGAATCAGAACTGACGCCCGATACGGAGGCAGAAGTGCAACCCCAAGAGCCGGCGAAAGGACGGAAGAAAAAGACAACTGCCCTTCCACCCAGTACAAATTTCACCCAGCACCTGCACGTGCTGAACGATCTGGCGAAGAAACTACGGGACGAACGTTTTCGGAAAGGTGCGGTTAATTTTGAAACGGTTGAAGTTAAATTTCGCTTAGACGAAAATGGCAAGCCGCTGGAAGTCTATCAGAAAGTCCGGAAAGATGCTCACAAGCTGATTGAAGAGTTCATGCTGCTGGCGAATAAACGCGTGGCTGAATTTGTTTTCAACCTGCGAAAAGAAGAACCCCGGAATACGATGGTCTACCGCATTCACGAAGCTCCCGACAAAGACCGGCTGAAAACCTTTGCGGATTTTGCCCTGCGTTTTGGGTATCAGGTGAATGTAGAGGGTAATATTTCCAGTTCGCTCAATAACATGATGACGGCCGTAGAAGGCAAGCCCGAACAAAACCTGATGGAAAATCTGGCGATTCGGACGATGGCCAAAGCCCGGTATTCCACGGAGGAGATTGGTCACTTTGGATTAGCGTTTTCGCATTACTCGCACTTTACTTCGCCGATTCGCCGTTACCCGGATATGATGGCTCACCGGCTGCTCCAGCATTATCTGGATGGCAAGGAGTCGCCTAATAAGAATGAATTTGAAGGTCGCTGCAAGCACAGTTCCGAGCGGGAGAAAATGGCGGCTGAAGCCGAACGGGCCAGTATCAAATACAAACAGGTCGAATTCATGCAGACGCGTGAAGGCGAAGTATTCACGGGTATGGTTTCCGGCGTAACGGAGTTTGGTGTATTTGTGGAGATCAAGGAAACGGCCAGCGAAGGCATGGTACGCCTGAGCGAACTGAAAGACGATTATTACGAACTCGACGAAGCCAACTACCGACTCATCGGACAGCGATCAGGCCGGATCATCAACTTTGGAGATATGGTACAGGTGAAAGTGAAGGAAGCGAATCTGAGCCGCCGTACGATTGATCTGGAATTGCTGGGTATTATGAGCACAGGGGAAGCTCCCCGGATGAAACCCCTACCCCGATCCACGGGTCGCCCCGGACGTAACGAAAGCCGAGGCAGTGGTGGAAGAAAGTCCTCTTCCCGCGGTAATGGCGGGAATGAAAGTAGCCGGAAGAGTAGTAATAGTGGGAAGTCGGAATCCAAAGGTCGCAAGCGACGCTAATAGTGTATCCATCACCGTTCGAAAGACATACTGCCCTGGGTAGTATGTCTTTTCTTTTTTCGTCGCTATCCTGCCCGCTTTCCAGCAAATTTTTTGTACCTTAATTCGTTCTAGTAATAGACTTTAACTAGACGAGTTCGGGTATAGCTTTTATACCTGGTTTATCGTCAGGCCTCTGCTCCGTATGCAACATTCTTCGATCACTACCTTGCTGGTTCAGCTAGATGAGTACAAGCGAAAATACTATACGAATCTCCTGCTGAAGGGCGTCATTTTTTCAGCAGCGGTCGTACTCTCCGCGTACCTGTTCCTGAATACACTCGAATATTTCGGGCATTTTGGTACGACCTTTCGTACACTCCTATTCTTTGGTTTTCTGGGCGTTTTTCTGTTTTCACTGGTCTTCTGGGTAATCAAACCCATCGTGTATCTCTACGGAAAGCAAAAGCCGCTGTCGAACGAAGAAGCCGCCCAGCAGATTGGAAGGTTCTTTCCGGAAGTCGGCGATCGTCTCCTGAATACGCTTCAACTGGTGAGTCTCAATCCCAATCAGAATGAATTACTGCGGGCTTCCATTGAACAGAAATCGCAGCAACTCGCCTTCGTGAAATTCGCCGATGCTGTTAAGCTGAATGAGAATAAACGTTACCTCAAATTTGTCCTCGTTCCGGCCTTGGTCATTGCCGGTATTCTGCTGGTATGGCCGCAGTTTTTCACAAAATCAACGACCCGGATTGTTCATTTTACGAATGAATACGCCGAGGAAGCTCCTTTTACGTTTCAATTGGAAAACAAAAATCTCAAAGCATTTAAAAATGAAGATTACACGGTTAAGCTCAATCTACAGGGTGAAGCCATCCCGGAGGGCGTGTATCTGACCTTCGAGGGCCGTCGGTTTAAAATGGAAACGACTGATCAGCGGCATTACGAGTACACTTTCCGAAAAGTACAGCAGGATATTTCGTTTACGTTCGAAGCGGCGGGTTACTCCTCTCCCACCTACGAAGTCGATATTATCGCCCGGCCTAATCTGACGGGCTTTGAAGTGCAGTTGAATTATCCTTCGTATCTCAATAAGCCTAACGAAGCGGTAAAGAATACGGGTAATCTCACCGTTCCCGAAGGTACGCAGATCGAATGGCAGTTTGCCGCCACAGAGACCGAGGCCGTCGAGCTAAGTTTTGAAGGCGATCAGGAAAAAAGTACGGCTGAAAAGTCCATGATTAGTGGATTTACGTTCGAAAAACGGGCAAAAAAATCGGGCGAGTATCAGGTTTTTCTAAAGAATAAGTACGCGACCAACCGCGAGCCCGTCAGCTTCTTTTTAAACGTAATTCCTGATAAATACCCAACTATTTCGCTGGAGCAGTACCGGGATTCTACGCTTTATAATTACCTCGTACTGGGCGGAAATATTGGCGACGATTACGGCGTGTCCAACCTGCGGCTTTTCTATAAGGTAGTTCGTGAAGGTGGTAAGGACCAGAAAGTCTATGCTTCGGTAGGTATCCCCTTCTCGAAAGGACAAACCATTCAGAGTTTCTACTATCAGTGGTCCACGGATAGTTTAAAACTGGCTCCGGGTGATAAAATCGAGTATTTCGTGCAGGTATGGGATAACGACGGTGTTAACGGAGCTAAGTCAGCTAAGACGGGTGTCCTCAACTATTCCATTCCTTCCAAGCGATCCATTGAAAAGGAAATTGATCAGGCGGTAGAGAAGACGGAAAGTCAGATTGATAAATCCCTCAGTAAAGCCCAGCAATTACGGAAGGAACTGGCAGCTCTGGAAACTCGTCTTCGCAACAAGCGAGACCTGGATTTCCAGGACAAAAAACAGATCGAGGAACTTCTGAAGAAGAAGGAAGAACTCCAGAACGAGCTTCGCCAATTACAGGAACTGAATCAGTCACTTACGCAAAAGCAGCAACGCTTCAACGAACAGAAACCCGAACTGGCTCAGAAATTCGAGCAGTTACAGAAGCTGATGAACGAATTGCTGAAAAGCGATACGGACAAGCTGTACGAGCAACTCAAACAAATGCTCGAAAAGAATCAGGACGAACGGATGCTGGATATGCTGGATCGTCTGAAAGCTAAAGAGCGTAATTCCGAGAAAGATCTGGACCGGGCCATGCAGTTGTTTAAACGTCTGCAACGCGAACAAAAGCTCGACAAGAGTATTGAAGAATTAAAGAAACTAGCTGAAAATCAGGAGAAATTAGCTCAGGAAACAGAAAAAGCGAAAGATCAGAAGGATCAAAAAGATGGGGCTTCGCAGGATCAAAAGAACAAAAACGATAAAAACAGCAAGAACGAATCTGATTCGTTGAAAAACCAGAACTCTAAAGAAAACCCCTCCGATCAGAATACTAAATCAGATCAGAAAGATCAGAATAGTAAGGATCAAAGTACTAAAGATCAAAGCGGAAAAGACCAAAACAAGAGCGGTGAAAATGCTCTTCAGCAGGAGCAACAGAAACTGAAGGAGGAAATGGAAAATGTGAAGAAAGAGCTGAAAGACGTGGAGGAACTGAATAAGGAGCTGAAGGAAGAAGAGAAAGACATGGGCAAGCAGGAGCAGCAGGAAATTTCCGAGCAGCAGCAGCAGAGTATGCAGGACATGAAGAGTGGGAATAATAAGTCCTCCTCCCAGCGTCAGAAAAAGGCGGCTCAGCAAATGAAAAGTCTGGCCCAGAAGCTCTCAGAGATGAAGCAGGAAGCGGAGATGAAGGAGAATCAGGAAAATATGGATGATCTCCGCGACATTCTAGAAAACCTTGTCCACCTGAGTTTTGCTCAGGAACGGCTGATGAAAGATTTTCGTGGTATTCAACTCGCCGATCCCCGCTTCGTGAAACTGGCTCAGGAGCAGATCAAGCTTCAGGAAGACGCGAAAATTGTGGAAGACAGTCTTTATTCCCTGGCGAAACGGGTACTGCAAATTCAGTCGTTCGTCACCCGTGAAGTCGGCGATATGAAGAAGAATATGGATGATGCGGCCAAATCTATTCGTGAACGTCGGGTATCGCAAGCCACTGCTCGCCAGCAGTTCGCCATGACGAACATGAATAATCTAGCCCTGATGCTTTCGGATGTACTCAAACAAATGCAGGAAAACGCCATGAATATGATGGCAATGGGCAAAGGCAAGCCGCAGAAGCAGAAAAGCAGTATGCCGAGTATGGGCAAACAGCAGGAGAAGATGAATCAGCAAATGCAGCAAACCCAGCAGGGTAATAAGAGCGGCAAGGCTTTTTCAGAACAGCTCGCTCAGATGGCCGCTCAACAGGCCGCTATTCGCAAGCAACTGCAGGAAGCGATGGAGAAGCTGAAAGGTACGGAAGCCGGGAAAAAACTACAGGGTGAAGTAAATGATCTGATGAAGAAAATGGATCAGACGGAAGAAGACCTGGTTAACAAACGCATTACGCCGAATACGATCAATCGGAACAAGGACATTCTTACCCGCTTACTGGAATCGGAAAAAGCGATTCGGGAACAGGAAGAAGACGAGAAGCGTAAGTCTGAAACGGCTAAACCCGTTCCACCGAAGGTACCACCTGCCTTCGAACAGTACGTAAAAGAGAAGCAGAAACAGACGGAGTTGCTTCGAACGGTTCCGCCTTCGTTGGCCCCTTTTTACAAGAAAGAAGTAGATAACTATTTTAAAAAGTTAAAATAATTTTAAAATCAACAAAAAAAGCTGAGGCATACGTCTCAGCTTTTTTTGTTTAATACTTACTCATAATCAGTCATTTATCAGTGAATTTAAAAGAATTGAGGTTTATGTACTGACTTATCCACATAGTTATCCACACACGTATTCTGGACCCAAAAGAGCGAAGCCCCTACTCTTTTTCCTTGTACCTTTGTGATTATCAATTCATTTACCCATGATCCGTTATTTTGTAGAGGACGTCGAATTTCAGGTCCCCTTTCCTCAGAAGACTCGCCGCTGGCTAAATACCGTTGCTTTGGCTGAAGGATTTCAGATTGCCGAGCTTAACTATATTTTTTGTTCCGATGAGTACCTCCATAAAATCAATGTGGAGTATCTGGAACATGATACGTATACAGACATCATCACGTTTGACAACTCCGAAGAAGAGAAGATCATCAGTGGAGATATTTTTGTCAGCGTGGAACGAGTTGAGGACAATGCCCGTTCTCTCAACGTCATTTTCCAGGATGAACTCGCTCGGGTAATGGTACACGGTGTTCTACACTTGGCTGGCTACCTGGACGAGACGGATGAAGAGGAGGAAAATATGAGACGTTTGGAGAGCCACTACCTTCTTACCAGAATTTAAAAAGTTTTCACGTGGAACATATTTCTGAAATTTTTAAAAGTTTTCACGTGAAACATCAAAATCCAGCAATTTCTTACCCGACGAAACTGAGCTAATTTTCAAGGAGTTAGCTTCTGAAAATGAGTCAACTAGAAGCAAGCTATGTTTAGTGAGTACGATGTAATTGTAGTAGGGGCCGGACACGCCGGATGCGAAGCCGCTCATGCCGCTGCCCAGATGGGGTCGAAGGTGATGCTCATTACGATGAACATGAACACCATCGCCCAGATGTCCTGCAACCCCGCCATGGGGGGTGTAGCCAAGGGCCAGATCGTCCGGGAGGTGGATGCCTTGGGGGGCATGTCGGGGATCATCTCGGACAAGACCATGATCCAGTTCCGGATGCTTAATCGCTCGAAGGGACCCGCCATGTGGTCGCCGCGTTGTCAGTCGGACCGGATGCGGTTCGCTGAAGAATGGCGACTGGCTCTGGAGCAAAATCCTAACGTGGATTTCTGGCAGGAGATGGTATCGGGTTTGATCGTGGAAGAAGGCAAGGCGGTCGGAGTGAAGACGCAACTCGGTATTGAGATCCGTGGGAAAGCAGTGGTACTTACCAACGGTACTTTCCTGAACGGCATCATTCACATTGGTGAAAAACAATTCGGCGGTGGTCGGACGGCGGAGCGGGCAGCGACCGGAATTACGGAACAGCTCGTACAGCTAGGCTTCGAAGCAGGGCGGATGAAAACGGGTACGCCTCCTCGGGTAGATGCCCGTAGTTTGGACTATTCAAAAATGGAAGAACAACTCGGCGATGAAAATCCTGAGAAATTTTCTTACCTGGATACGCCCCGACTGACTGAGCAACGCAGCTGCTGGATTACCTACACCAATCAGGATGTACACGAAATTCTGCGGACGGGATTTGAAAAATCACCCATGTTTGCCGGACGTATCAAAGGACTGGGACCTCGTTACTGTCCTTCGGTCGAAGACAAAATCAATCGCTTTGCGGATAAAGATCGCCACCAGATTTTCGTAGAACCTGAAGGCTGGAATACGGTAGAGGTTTACGTCAATGGCTTCTCGACTTCTTTACCCGAAGATGTACAATACCAGGCTTTGCGAAAAATTCCAGGATTTGAAAATGTTCGTATGTTCCGTCCGGGGTACGCCATCGAGTATGACTTCTTCCCTCCTACGCAACTCAAGCAAACGCTGGAAACGAAGCTCATTGAAGGTCTGTACTTCGCCGGACAAATCAACGGAACGACGGGTTATGAAGAAGCCGCCTGTCAGGGACTCATGGCCGGGATCAACGCCCATAATCAGGTACACGGAAAAGAGTCTTTTGTACTCCATCGCTCGGAAGCGTACATCGGTGTACTCATCGACGATCTGATTAATAAGGGTACGGAAGAACCCTACCGCATGTTCACCTCGCGGGCTGAATACCGAACCTTGTTACGTCAGGACAATGCCGATTTACGTTTGACTGAAAAAGGCTATCAATTGGGTCTGGCTTCGGAAGAACGCTACCAACGGGTACAAGCCAAACAACAATTGACGGCTGAATTGATTGATCGACTCAAAAAATTCAAGGTGGCTCCCGAAGAAGTGAACCCCGCTCTGGAAGCTCAGAACTCGGCTTTACTCCGGGAAAAGGGTACTTTATACCAACTTTTAAAGCGTCCAGAATTGGATGTACGGAGTCTGGGTCGGCTGAGCACCGCTGTAGAGGAACTACGGAGCGAATATTCGGAGGAAATTCAGGAGCAGGCCGAGATTAATATCAAGTACGAAGACTATATGGAACGGGAGCGGATTCAGGTCGAGAAACTGAGTCGGCTGGAAAACCTGGTGATCCATCCCAACTTCGACTACGAAAAAATTACGGCCCTTTCCAAAGAGAGTCGTCAGAAACTCGGGCGGATGCGTCCGCAAACCCTGGGTCAGGCTTCCCGCATCAGCGGCGTATCGCCCTCGGATATTTCTATATTAATGGTACACCTGGGCCGCTAGTTGATACAACTGCTTATCGAAAAAAACCCCTTCGGATCGAAGGGGTTTTTTCGTAGCCTTGCCCAGGTATTAAGGATATTTAACCAAGCATACCGAGCTTGTCGAAACAGACACGCGTTGATTCAAAAGACTTCGGCTATTTTTGAAGTATGAAAATGGAAACCCTTGGTCGTTGCCCCGTCTGCGGAAGTGAACACCATTCCCCCTATTTGGTTTGTAAAGATTACACCGTAAGTCAGGAAGAATTTACGCTGGTCCAATGTCCCTCCTGTGGCTTTGTCTTTACCAATCCCCGACCCACCGAAGCCGCGATTGGTGCCTACTACCAGTCCACCGAATATATTTCCCATAGTAATACCCGACAGGGAATCATTGCTCAGGCTTACCACCAGGTACGAAAAATCACCCTTCGCAATAAGCTTAAACTGATCAACGAACTGAGCCCCTCGAAAGGAAAACTCCTCGACGTCGGCTGCGGTACGGGCATGTTTCTGTCGGTAGGCAAAGCCGACGGTTGGAAGGTTTCGGGCATCGAGCCCGACCCCGGAGCACGGTCGTTAGCCATGAAAGAAACGGGCGAAATCATCCAGTCTTCGATTCTGGAAAGCTATACCAATGAGACCTTTGACGTAGTGACGCTCTGGCACGTACTCGAACATATTCATCAGCTCGATGCAACACTGGACTGGCTGCGGCAACGCGTGGCGGGTCATTTGATTATTGCTGTTCCTAACTTCCAGTCCTACGATGCCCAGGAATATGGCAAGTACTGGGCGGCTTATGACGTTCCACGCCACCTGTATCATTTCTCCCAGCAAACCATGCGGGCTCTGCTCGGCCAGAAAGGATTCCGACTCGAACAGACGCTACCTATGCCCTTCGATTCGTTTTACGTCAGTATGCTCAGTACGAAATACCGGGATGGAAAAACTAATTACCTGGAAGCGGTACAGAAGGGTTTTCAATCGAATCAGTGGGCCAAACACAACAAGAATAATTACTCAAGTCTGATCTATGTCTTTAAGAAAATCTAAGAGCAGCCGGCTAGCTGTGCTGGTAAGTCTGGCCGGAATTCTGTTGTGGGGATGTGCTCAGCAAAGCTCGCCGACGGGAGGTCAAAAGGATCTGGTTCCACCCAAAGTGACACGAATGGTGCCGCAGAATCAGACGGTCAATTTCAAAGGAAGAGTCGTTGAACTTGAGTTCGACGAGTACATCAACATCGATAATCTCAACCAGCAATTACTGATTACCCCGGCCATCGAAGGGACGTTTGACTTTAAAACGTATCCCAAAGGCGTACGCATTACTTTCGATCAGGACTTCCGGGCTAACACCACGTACACGCTGAATTTCCGGAATGCCTTCAAGGACGTAACCGAGCGAAACCCGGCCCGTAACGTTAAGCTGGTCTTTAGTACTGGATCGCAACTGGACTCACTCCGACTCCAGGGAACCGTCAAAGAACTGCTTACAGAAAAACCGGTTTTCGATGCACTCGTCGGTTTGTACCAACAGAGCGATACGCTCAAGTTCTCCAAAAACAAGCCCTATTATTTAACGAAAACGGATAGCTCGGGTCGCTTTGATCTGGAAAATATGGCACCGGGTCAGTATCGTCTGGCGGCTCTGAAGGATGTTAACAACAACCTTTTTTACAATACCGAAAAGGAACAAATTGGCTTCCACCCGAACCCGATTACACTTCCGGGTTTTACAGAATCGCCCGAACTGAAAATTACGGCAGCGGATCATTCGCCCCAGCGTACGCCCAAAACTGTGGCTACCGCCCGCAGTTTTTCGCTGGTTTATCCGCGGGGTTTGCAAGCCGTACAAGTGCGGTTCGAACGCAAGGAAGATAGTTTGACTTATGCACTCATCGAGACGAATCAGTTACGGTTTTACAATATTCTAAATACGACGGATACGGTACGGGCTACCATTACCGTACAGGATTCGCTGAACCGGGATTTCACTCATACACAAAAAATCCGATTTCGGGAACGGGGCAAACGTGATGCCGATACGCGAGAAGCCATGGAGGTAAAAGTTAATCCAAAAACGGGAGAGGACCAGGAGCAGCTTTTCAAATTGACCATCGATTTTTCCAAACCCATTACGCAGTTCAATCCGCTACGGGTAGAAATTCAGGAAGACACCATTCGTCGGGTTATGTTCTCAGCCAACGACTACCAATGGAATCCGTACCGAACACAATTGAAAATTGAAAAGGAATTAAAGTTTCGCCGGGATGTTCGGAGCATCTTCCCCAAGGGTACATTCATTTCCATTGAAGGCGATACGGCACAGGCAATACGCTTACTCAATCCTCTTCGTGATCCCGAGAAGTATGGTACCATTAGTGGGGAAGTACGAAATGTACAATCTGATTTTATTGTCGAACTCCTGAGTGCTGCCGATTACAAAGTCGTTCGAAGCATACGTAATCAAACCCCGTATACGTTTAAATCGGTACCGGCCGGAACCTACCGTTTGCGACTCGTTTTAGATGTTAATAAAAATGGACGCTGGGATGCCGGAAATCCGGATGCCTTTATCCCACCCGAAGCCATCATTCTTTTCCCCGGTGAAATCAAACTGAAAGCGAACTTCGAATTATTGGGGAATGATTTCACCTTACAATAGTTGAACGAAGCGATACATTGGTTTCAAGCCTCGCCTATCTGGGCGGGGCTTTTTTGTGCCTTTATCAGTGTCTTTTCTGATGTGGAAAACTTCTGTGGACAAGTGGCGAAATGAGCCCTAAAATCGCTACTACGGAAAAGCTACATTCAAAATAAAAAATGTCCAAAGATTACGTGGATAAGTCCGTGGATAACTGGGCCTTTTTCTGTGGAAACGGGGGATAAGCCCTGTGGATGATTTCTGGACCTATACACATTCCTTACTGCACAACCCCTGAAGAGGAAGATCCCGTTGAAAACTCAGGAGAAATCCCCCGTTTCATACACGAGTTATTAACCGTAATTCACACCCTTCGAAAAACAAACTTTTCCACCGTGGATAAAACACTATTTTGTGCATAACTACGGTTTGATTGTAAATCAGTATATTAGATGTGGAGAAGCGTGTGGATAGTTGTGGAGAAGTAGGTAAATAATCAACGAAGTATCAGGCAAGGATTTGAAAAGAAAAACTTTCCCACTTTTCCACCGCCCTTATTACAACCATTAAAAAAGATTTAAAAGAAAGATATTGTTAATAAATGTAATGGTAAACGATCTGTGTAAACTGATTTTCGTTGGGGCTCTATTGCTCACGCTGAATGTACAGGCTCAGCTCCAGCCCGCTCAAGTGGAAATGCCCGAAGTACAGTTGGGGCGGGAATACCTTCGTAATGGGGAATATGAAAAAGCCCGTGCTACCCTTGAGAAATTGACGCGGAACAAGGAAACGGTGGGTGAAGTGTACGAGCCCTATCTGGAAAGTTTGATGCGTCTGAAAGAACTGGGCGAAGCTGAAAAGTTTTTGAAGCGTCAGATCAAGAGTGATGGGGACAACCCCTTTTATTTGCTCGACTATGCCCGCCTGCAGGAAAGTCAGGGCAAGATGAAGGAATCGGATAAGCTTTACGCCGAAGCTCTGCTCAAAGCCCAGAAGAAAGAAGAGCTGACCTATCGCCTTGGAAAGAACCTGGCCGACAAGGATCAGGCCGATTTAGCTGTAAAACTCTTCCAGGAGGCTCGCAAAACGCAAAATGATCCCCTACGCTACTCCATCCAGATTGCACGGCTCTATCGCATTCTGCAGCAAAATGAAGCGATGATGGAAGAATACCTCCGGTTTGGATCGCAGGAAGGCAATACGGATTTAGTTCAGGGCATTCTTCAGGATGAGATGAAGGATGAGAAAATGACCCTGCTTCTGGAAAAACTGCTGTACAGAAAAGTGCAGGAAGTACCCAATGAAAAGTACTACGGCGAAATGCTGGTCTGGTACCTCATTCAGCAAAAAGAGTTTGGAAAAGCCTTTATTCAGGCCCGGGCTCTGGATCGTCGCTTAAAGCAGGAAGGTCAGAAAGTAACCGAGATTGGCTTCATGGCCATGCAGAACAAAGATTACGAGGCAGCGGGGAAAGTTTTTGAATATTTGGTGAAGGAATACCCCAAAAGTCCCAACTACCCCGTCTACCGCCGACTGTTGATCAACGCTAAAGAGGAAGTGGTCAAAACTACCTACCCCGTCAAATTAGACGATATCCGGCTTTTGATTAACGAATACCAGCGATTCTTTGCCGAAGTCGGAGAAAACCCGCGTACGCTGGAAGCTTTGCGAAATACAGCCCATCTGTACGCGTTTTACCTGAACGAAAAGGACACGGCCGCCGTTATTTTGCAAAAAGCGATCAGGAGTGCGGGAATGGATCAGGATTTCATCGACAAGTGCAAGCTGGATTTAGGCGATGTGTACTTGTTGAAAAGTGAACCATGGGAAGCAACGCTCCTGTATTCGCAGGTGGAAAAGTCAGCCAAGGAAAGCCCCTTAGGCTATGACGCCAAGCTGAAGAATGCGAAACTCTCCTACTACAAAGGCGATTTTGAACTAGCGAAGGAAGTGCTCGACATTCTCAAAAAAGCCACCACCCGCGAAATTTCGAACGATGCGATCGAGTTGAGCCTGCTCATTCAGGACAATACGGGCATGGATACAACCGAAACGGCGATGAAAGCTTACGCTGCGGTAGATCTGTTGCTCTTCCAGAACCGGACGGAGGAAGCCTTAGCTTCGCTGAATACCCTCTATGAACAGTACAAGGAACACCCGCTGGCGGATGAAATTTTGTGGCGTCGGGCGAATACCCTGGTGAAGCAAAACCGTCCCGCCGAGGCTCTGGCGGATCTGGATAAAATCCTTAAAAACTATTCGGTGGATATTCTGGGAGACGATGCCCTGTTTCTATCGGCTAAGATTCAGCAGGAAAATATGAATGATAAAGACACTGCCATGAAGCTGTATCAGGAAATTCTTCAGAAGTATCCTGGAAGTATTTATACCGCCGAAGCCCGGAAACGTTTCAGAAATCTGCGGGGAGACGCAATAAATTAAGGCGAAATACCATTTGTACAATAAAGTCCGTGGCTTGTGATACGATATGTACAGGGCCGCAGTGAAATAAGCCACGGGCTTTTCTTTAGTTTTGTGGACAAGTACCCCTCATTGTTAATAACTCAGACAAGTTATCCACATTTACACACCTATGAACAGCTTTTTCAAGCAAGGCCTTCTATGGGGTTTATTAGCGGTAAGTGGACCCGTAATGGCTCAAGATTCCACTGATAATCAAGAAGATCGCTTTCCTACCTGGAGCTACGGATCGCAGAAATTGCAAAAAGGTCCTTGTGACGTATACCTATTCAAGTCGAATCAACACGCCGAGACGGTTGTGGATAACATTTTGAAATCGGCGGGTATGGGCTTTGGTAAACGTAATTTCCAGGTAGTCGAATGCCCTAATACTGATAACTGTTACGCGACTATCATCAATGGCACCCGCTACGTTGTTTATGATAACGCTTTTCTGAAGCTGGTGGAAAACCGAACCCAAACTGACTGGTCGGCGGTAAGTATCATGGCTCATGAAATCGGGCATCATATTCTGGGTCATACGTCCGATGGTACCGGTAGCCGTCCTGATAAAGAACTTCAGGCCGACTATTTCTCGGGCTTCGTGTTACACAATCTGGGTGGAAGTTTAGAGAATGCTCAGATTGCCATCAAGCTCTTACAAAACGACGAAGGAGATTACACCCATCCACCCAAGCGTGATCGATTATCCGCAATTGAGAAAGGATGGCGAGAAGCGGATAATTTTTACCCACGTATAGCCAGTAAGGAACCGGCTTCCTCCCCTACCCCATCGACTTCCGTTGCCAAGCTTCCGTCCGCACCACCCGTGAACAAGGTGGATACTAAAGCTCCGGAGATTGCTCAGACGGGATGTTTGGCGGGCAATTGCGACAATGGTACAGGGCTCTACGTAAACCGGAAAACGCTGGAAAAATACGAAGGTGACTGGAAGGAAAGTCGTCCCAACGGTTTTGGAACGCAGTATTATTCAACGGGCAAAAAGAAATACGAAGGAACCTTCCTCAACGGACGCTTCGATGGCAAAGGTACCTTGTGGTACACCAACGGGGCTATTTACGCCGGTGATTTCTCCGCGGGCCAATGCCATGGTAAAGGGATGTTACGGTACGCTAACGGCGATCGCTACCTGGGTGATTTTAAAAATGGCTACCGCCATGGAAAAGGTAAATATATTTATGCTAGTGGATACGAGGAAGTGCTGTATTATTTGAACGATAAGCGGCAACCCGAAAAATAATGGTATAGTATTTACAGAGACAAGGCCGGATTCCGGCCTTTTTTTGTGCATAATCCAGCGACTTTTGACGTTCAATATCAAAATGTTTTAACTTGAACTTCGAAAAGGAATAGATTGGACCTGTACCACTATGGAAACGCAGACCCTAACACCCCGCCCTCCCATGCGTGAAACGCACTATCCCTACGACAGGGTTTTCGATATACTGCCGCAGTATGTACTGCAAACCAATAGCGACGAAGCCCTGGCCTCCAAGATTAATGGAACCTGGAAAAAGATAACAGCTCAGCAATTTACTGAGCAAGCGAATCAGGTAAGCCTGGGTTTATTGAAAATTGGTATTGGAAAGAATGACAAAGTGGCGATCATTTCGAATAATCGTCCGGAGTGGAATATTGTTGACTTTGGCATTCAGCAAGTAGGAGCCGTATCGGTACCTATGTACCCGACCATTACGATTGAGGATTACCGCTATATTCTACGCGATGCTGGAGCAAAAGTAGTTTTTGTATCCAGCAAAGACTTACTGGTGAAAGTACAGCAAGCGGTTCAGGAAGTACCAACGGTACAAGCCATTTACACCTTCGATGCTATTGACGGAGCTACGCACTGGTCAGAACTTACTAAACTAGCCAATCCAGATAATCAGGAAGAACTGGAACGCATTAAAGACAGTATCCGCACGTCTGATTTATTGACCTTAATTTACACATCAGGGACGACAGGTACGCCTAAAGGGGTAATGTTGACGCATCGGAATATCGTTTCGAACATTGAAGGGGTAAATCCATACATGCCCATGAAGCCCCACGAACGAGCCTTAAGCTTTCTTCCCTTAAGTCACGTTTACGAGCGTACCATCCTGTACGTTCATATGCGGTACGGCGTTTCCATCTTTTACGCGGAGAGTATGGAAACCATCGCGGAAAATTTACGGGAAGTAAAACCCACTGTTTTTACCACCGTACCCCGTCTGCTGGAAAAAGTATACGACAAAATCGTAGCAAAGGGATATGAACTGAAAGGCATTAAAAAGCAACTTTTCTTCTGGGCATTGAATCTGGGCCTCCGATACGATCCCGTACAGGACATGGGATTCTGGTACAATACGCAGTTGAAAATTGCTCGTAAATTAATCTTCAGTAAGTGGCAAGAAGCTTTAGGAGGTAAAATCCGCATAGTAGCGACGGGTTCAGCGGCTTTACAACCTCGCTTATCCCGGGTGTTCTGGGCGGCTGGAATACCCATTGCTGAAGGGTATGGATTAACGGAAACTTCGCCGGTAGTATCGGTAGGCCGGGTTGACCCGCCGGATCTACGCGTAGGTTGTGTGGGTACAATCATACCGGAAGTTGAAGTGAAAATTGCTGAGGATGGAGAAATTCTGGTGAAAGGTCCCAACATCATGCAGGGCTATTATAACCAACCGGAACTAACAGCTCAGGCTATTGACGCAGAAGGCTGGTTTCATACCGGCGACATTGGAGAAATGGTAGAAGGTCGTTTTCTTAAAATTACCGACCGTAAAAAAGAGATGTTCAAAACCTCAGGAGGTAAGTATGTGGCTCCGCAGTTGGTAGAGAACAAACTCAAAGAATCCAAGTATATCGAGCAGGTACTCGTCGTAGGTGAAGGGCAGAAATTTCCGGCGGCTCTGATCGTACCTGAGTTTGGAGCATTAAAAGTATACTTCAATCTTAACCAGATTGAATTCACTACGCCGGAGGAGATGGTAAAAAATGAGAAGGTTTTGGAGAAAATGCATCAGGAGGTGGAGCGGTTGAATGAGAGCTTTGCTCAGTATGAGCGGGTGAAAAAGTTTAAAATGCTAGCTAAGCCGTTTACGCTGGAAGCTGGTGAATTGACGCCTACCCTAAAATTGAAACGGAAAGTAATTTATAAGAATCATCAGGCTGTTATCGATAGTATTTATGAGTAATTGAATAATAGGTTTAAACTAAAAGGGCTTAGCAACATCAGTGCTAAGCCCTTTTATCACTAGAAAATGAGTTTATACAGTAGCTCTTTTTCGCCAGATCCAATAAAAAGGTAATCCGGTAGCCATCAACAAAAGTCCAATCATGGCTTCCGTGGTACGGGTGAACAGAGTATTGACCACTAGAAAGGCACAGAAGATCAGGAATAAGCCGGGTACAATTGGATACCCAATAACCTTATACGGACGGTTGACGTCCGGCATTTTTCTACGAAGAATGAATACCCCTAAAGTGGTAGCTCCGTAGAAAATGAAGGAGGCAAAAATGAGCATATCGGTTAATTGATCGAAAGTACCGGATAAAATCAGCACCGAAGACCAGAAGCCCTGAATCCACAATGCCTTGGAGGGTGTGTTGAAAACTGGGTGAATGTAGTTAGCTGTTTTAAAGAATAAGCCGTCTTTGGCCATGGCATAAAACAGACGGGAAGCCATGAGAATGGTACTGCTTGTACAGTTGAACGTTGTGACCAGGATTAGTAATGAGATGGCTAAACCTCCGCCATTCCCCAAAAAGTGCTTCACAGCCACTACCGCAGCAATACCATTCTTGGATTGATGGACCGCAATAATGTCGTCAATTGGTAAAACGTAGAAGTAAACAAAGTTCATCAAGAGATAAATCGTCATGATGATGAGCGTGCCAATGGTCAACGCCCAGGGCAAGTTTCGCTGCGGGTTACGAATTTCACCGCCAATGTAGCCAAGGTTATTCCATCCTTCGTACGCCCAGAAAGCACTTAAACACGCCAAGGCTAATGCACTCGCCAGTGTACCACCTGACATTTTATCGGCGTCGAAATTCACCGAAGGCTGTTCAATATTCGCCCAACTGCCCGTAGCGGAGAACAGACCTAGAACGATAATGACCAGCATGGTGGAAATCATGGCTACCGTCAGAATTCGGCTAATGGTTTCGCCCATTTTCAACCCCCGGGCATTGAGAAGCGTTAGAATCAGTACCAGTCCGATGGCTACCAGTTTGACACTCAGGTTATCCAGTGGTTGTAAACCAAATACGTGTATGGCAGCGAGTGATTCAGGGGTAGCGGGCAACGTAATAAGCGAGCCTAACGACTGAGCAAAAACGTAGGAAATGGAAGCAATAGAGGCCGTTCGAATAACTGCGAAGTTGGTCCAGCCTAGTAAAAAAGCAAAAAATCGATTGTAGATCGTACGAAAATAAACGTATTCACCCCCTGAATCCACCAGCATACTGGCTACTTCAGCGTTACTGAGCGTTCCGGCCAGACTAATCATTCCGGCCAGTAACCAGGCCGCCAGTACCAGTCCTGGTGACTGCAATTCCGCCGACATGGGGGCGACTTTCTTAAACACGCCCGTTCCAATAACGGCACTAATCACGAAAACAATTCCGGAGACCAGACCAATCGAACGCCGAAGGTGACCCTGAGATTCAGGCATACAAGCAAATTTTAGTTGGGAAAAGCGGTTAGATGAAAAAGCAAATTCGGAAAAAAATGGCGAAGTTGGTATAGTTTTCGGTTTAGAGTTTTCGTGTAGCCTAGCTGACTACCCGGTTTCTTACTGAGTGATAGACAAGTGTACACCATACCTATACTATGCTTCTGAGGTTACTTGTGATTAACCGCTTGGTTGCAAAAGCAGTTGGAAACTGCTTCATAGTAGGTACAGGTTTGGAAGCCTGCAACAGTGGATAACTCAAAACCCTAAACTCAAAACCCAACCCGCAACCCTAAACCCGATTCTCTATGTAACTTTGTCTTTTACGAAGCAAATCAGTATGGCTCTTACTACCCTTACGGCTATTTCGCCCGTAGATGGCCGCTATCGTCGGACTACGGAATCGCTGGCCCCCTTTTTCTCTGAATTTGGGTTAATACACTATCGGGTTCGGATAGAAATCGAATATTTTATCGCTCTTTGTGAGCTTCCCCTGCCCCAACTCGCTGGTTTTGACACCTCGCTGTTCGATCAGCTACGGTCTATTTACACCGAGTTTTCCGAAGCAGACGCCCTGCGAATTAAAGAAATTGAGAAGACGACCAACCACGATGTAAAGGCGGTTGAGTACTTTATCAAAGAAAAACTCGCCGATCTGTCCATTGAGCAGTACCTGGAGTTCATCCATTTCGGACTCACTTCGCAGGATGTGAATAACACCGCTATTCCCCTTTCGCTCAAAGAAGCGATGGATGCCGTCATCAATCCAGCTTTCGAGGAGGTTATCTATAAGCTGAGTTCACTAGCGGCTTTGTGGAAAGATATTCCATTACTAGCCCGTACGCACGGTCAGCCCGCGTCACCGACCCGCTTGGGAAAAGAACTACAGGTATTCGTCGAACGCTTGCAGCAACAGCGAAACCTGCTCGTTCAGATTCCCTATGCAGCAAAATTTGGTGGAGCGACGGGTAATTTTAACGCTCACCACGTAGCCTATCCCGGCTTCGACTGGCCGGAATTCGGAAATGATTTCGTAAGTAGTTTGGGATTATCGCGGAGTCGGTATACCACGCAGATCGAACATTACGATCATTTAGCAGCGATGCTGGATACGCTCAAACGTCTGAATACGATTCTCATCGATTTCTCACGGGATGTGTGGAGCTACGTATCCACCAATTACTTCAAGCAGAAAATCAAAGCGGGGGAAGTTGGTTCTTCCGCCATGCCGCATAAGGTCAACCCCATCGATTTCGAAAATGCGGAAGGAAACCTGGGTGTAGCGAATGCCCTGTACGAACACCTGTCGGCCAAGTTACCCATCTCTCGTTTGCAACGGGATCTTACGGATTCAACCGTACTGCGGAATCTGGGAATGCCCCTGGCTCATACGCTTATCGCTTTGAAATCGCTGGTACGGGGTATGGACAAACTGGAGTTGAACGAAGCCGCTATCCACGCGGACCTTGAAGCCAACTGGGCCGTAGTAGCTGAAGCGATTCAAACGGTATTACGTCGCGAAAGTTATCCACAACCGTACGAAGCATTGAAGGCTCTTACCCGAAAGAACGAAGCAATCACGGCGAAGACCATTGCCGAGTTTATCGAGACGCTGGACGTAGCAGAGGTTATCAAAGCCGAATTACGGGCTATTTCGCCGTTTAATTACCTCGGTGTAATGGAATAAGGCTAAAAAGAGCGTTTCATTCGATTTGTGGACAAGGGATTTGAATGTGGAAAAAACTGTGGATAACTTGTTGACAATCAATTTTTAATCGACTGAAAATCGCTTGGAGTTAGCCACTGAGATTTTGATAGAAAAATGGAGCTGTACTTTTGTGCAGCTATAAATCATTCTCAGCGACCTCAAAAAGCCATTTTGTAGAGCCGTTAACAAAATTTTGGCGAGAGCCCCGGTCGGTCATTCAGGCCCGCCGGGGTTTTTTCGTGGCGAATGTTTTATTTTTGAAGAATGAAGATTTTACACACGGCGGACTGGCATTTGGGAAAACGCCTGTATCAAACGGATTTGCTGGAAGACAGTCGCCGCTTTGTAGAGTGGCTGCTGGCAACGATTGAAGAACGACAGATTGATGTGCTGCTGGTGGCGGGCGATATTTTCGATACGGCTCACCCATCGGTGGAAGCCATGCAGGTATACTATGATTTTCTAAAAGGACTCATCGCTTCCAAGTGTCGCCTAGTCATTACGGGTGGCAATCACGATTCGGCGGCGGTCCTGAACGCTCCCCGTGAAATTCTGCGATTACTCGACGTTCACGTTATTGGTGGTGCCTGTGACGATTGTTGCGAGGAGGTACTGCCCCTACTCGACCGCCGGGGTAATCTACAGGCGGCCGTAGCGGCTGTACCTTTTCTGCGGGATCGAGATCTGAAGCGTTCAGTTGAGGGAGAAAGTTTTGAAGATCGCCGGATGGCCGTGCGAGCGGGTATTCAGCGTCGGTATGAGCAGGTGCACGCCCACGGTCGGAAAACGTACGCAAGCGTACCTGTGTTGGGAATGGGGCATTTGTTTGTCAACGGCTCGGCTACATCGGACAACGACGAAAAACTGCACAGCATCGGTACGCTGGATTTATTCGAAGTCAACTTGTTTCCAGCCTTCGATTATCTCGCTCTCGGACATATCCACCGACCCCAGATGCTGGGTAAAATGGAATACGTTCGGTACTCAGGCTCACCAACGGCCCTGAGTTTCAGCGAGCGGCTGGATGAAAAGCTAATTATTCAACTGGAAATCAAAAACCAGAAGGTTGTTGATATTCAAGAACTTAAAGTGCCGAAGTTTCGACAATTGCGGCGGTTTAGCGGTTCGTTTACCGAAATTGAAGCAGCCGTTCATGCCTACCAACATTCTGATGTGTTACGGACGCTGGCTGAAATTGAGATTCTGGAAGAACACCGCGATCCGATGCTGATTGACGTGGCCAAGAGCTATTTTCTCAAACTCAACCATCCCTACCTATCCGTACTCAACTGGCGGTTCCGTTTTCAACAACAGTTAAAAACGACGGATGAATTGTTTGGTGAGACGATGGCCCTGCCCGAACTGGCTCCAACGGAGGTATTTGAACAATGGCTCCAGGAAAATGCGGAGACGGAAGAATCCAAAACCTTACTTACCGAAGCCTTTCAAGAATTACTACATAGTCTGTAAGAGTTATCCACATAAGTTATCCACATTTTACAGCGGGGGGTTGATAAGATCGCATGCGTATTCTAAAAGTATCTTTCGAAAATATAAATTCACTACGGGGACAGCATACCATTGATTTTCAGAACGAAACGGCCTTTCGTACGTCCAACCTGTTTGCGATTACCGGGCCAACGGGAGCGGGAAAGACCACGATTCTGGATGTGATTACGCTGGCTCTATACCACCGTACCCCCCGATTAGGCGAAGTCAATACCAATTTGCTGGAAAAACTCGGCGGTATACTCACCCGTGATACACACGTGGCTCAGGCCGAAGTGACGTTTTCCACACCCGGCGGTACGTATCGGGCCAAGTGGAGTTTAGAAAGAGATACTATTAGTAAAGGGATTAAGAAAGGGCAGTATAAGTTAGAAGAGTACTTCGAAATTGCCGATGTGGATAACAATGTTATACTGGCATCCAAGAAGAAAAAAGAAGTACAGGAAGAAATCAAAAAACGAATTGGACTGGATTACGAACAGTTCGTCAAGGCCATTTTGCTTTCGCAGGGTGATTTTGCGGCTTTTCTAAAAGCGAAACGGGAAGAACGAGCCGAGTTGCTGGAACGGATTACGGGCACGGAAATCTACCGAAAGCTCGGGATGGAAGCGTATGCCCGCTGGCATGATGGCTACAAAAGGGAAATTGAGCAGAAACAGCAATCGCTTGATTTACAGAAGCTTTTATCCGATGAAGACGTTACCGAATACGAAACGTTCATTAAAGAGTACGACGAGCTTTGCCGACAGGCCGAAGCTGGACGCAAAGGCTTGGAAATTCAATTGCAGCGAAAAGTACGGATTAGTGAAATCTGGAAATCGCTGGAAGCCATCCGGCAAACGGAGTGGCCCACCTGGGACCGCGAGCAACGGCAGTTCGACGAACAGCATACCCCCGCCCTGAGTCGGCACGAACGGGTACAGCAGTTTTCAGCCCAGTTAACGGAATATCAGATCCAGGAGCAAAACGTAAAAAATGCTCAGATCCAGGCGGAACGACTGGCCAACGAATATCAGCGGGCCCAGCAAAACCGTACGCAGCTGCTGGGAGATATTGCCAAACTGACGGGTGAACTGGTAACGGATCAATCGGCTCAAAGTGGACTGGAACGGTTTCGGGAAACGGTTTCGGGACTGATTACCGCTCGTCAGGAAGTGGCTCAGCAGTGGCAATCGGCGAAAGAACAAGGGACGTACTGGCTCGATAAAACGGGTTCGGGGGAATTACAATCCCTCTGGAAACGGGAATCGTACGGCGATTGTCTGGGCAGTTCGCGGGAATTGTGGAAAGAAACGCAACGGCGTCAAACGGACATACGAACGCTGTATAACTGGGATACGCAGGCCAATCTGCCCGAAATTCGCCAGCAATCGCAGGCTCGCCGCGATGCTTTACAACAACTGGAAACACAGGTTCGTCAGTACGAAACCGTTCGCCGACGATTGGCTGACTACGATCGTCAGGTAGACGAACAACGAAAGCTGATACGGGCTAATGAACCCGCTTTACAAACGGCTCAGCAGGCCGTTACAGAAGCTAAGAATTTAGTACAGATCGCTCAGGAAGAGCAACTTACCTTTATTCGGGAAACCTCTATTCCCCGGTTGCGTACGGAGTTACGTCCGGATGAACCCTGTCCCGTTTGTGGCTCTATGGATCATCCCGCTGAAAATAGTAGCGATGATCATTTTAGCATCGAACGTTACTTGCAGGAATTAGCCAGTTTAAAAGCCCGTTTTGAAGCTCGTGAACGCTCGCTGAGTACGACGGAGCAGCAACTGCGGCAGGTCGAACTTGTGACCAAAGCTGCGGAAGCAACGATTCAAACCCTGGAGCGGGAGAAAACCCAGGCCCAGATGGAACTCCAGCCCATTGCGGAAGCGGTGGGAATGTGGAAAACTCAGTTAGCCATTGAAAAGATTGGTAAGTCAGAAGAAATAAAAGGCTGGGTACAGGCGGAGGTCGAACGATTCCAGTTGCTCGAAGAACTTATTCAGCTACAGGAACGGAGCGATAGTCTGGCTCATTTTGGGAAACACCTGAAAAATGGCCTCGAATTCTTCCAGAAACAGCAGGAATTCACCGCAGAGCTACAGAAACGCTATCCAAAAGACCCGAAATATCTAAACGCTGAGTGTGACGAACTGCTTCGCAAATTGGTACAAAAAACCTTTTCGCCGCAGCAGTATGAACCAGAGCTTGTGGAAAACAAAAGGCTCCTTCTGGATACGCAAGGAGTTTTCCACCAGTTGCAGACAAAGTTATCCACAGAGTTATCCACATCGGGCTTTGCCAGTGTGGAAGAAGCTCGGTCAGCTTTGTTGTCTACTGAGTTATACCGCACCCTGGTTGAGCGTAAAGACCAGCTCATTCGCCGGAGAACCCAACTGGAAACCCAGATGGAGAATCTGACGAAGGAAGTAGAAAGTCTGATTCAGGCCGACGATTCGGATTTGTCGATTGATGTGTTGAAAAGTCGAATGGAGGATTACCGCAATTCTGAACGGGAGTATCTACAGAAAATTGGTGGCTGGAAGCAATCATTGAAGGATAATGAAACGAGCCGGGCCGAAAATGCCCGCCGGATTGCGGAAATCGCGGATCTCGAACAACGCTATAAAAAATGGCGACTACTGGCCGAAGGGCTGGGTGACCGCGAAGGAAAGAAATTCAACCAGTTTGCTCAGAAATTAACCCTGGCGAATCTGGCCCGTTCGGCGAATAGTCGTTTGAAGGATTTGTCGGATCGGTACCTGCTCCTGCCACCCGAAGGCGATGAGGAAAACCTGTGGGTACTTGACCGGAATTTTGACGAACGCCGGGCGGTAGCTACGCTCTCGGGCGGAGAAACCTTTCTGGTAAGCTTGGCTTTGGCCTTGGGTCTCAGTGATATGGTATCGAAAAACGTCCGGATTGAAAGTCTGTTCATCGATGAAGGTTTCGGTACCCTTGATCCCGATACGCTGGAAATTGCTCTGGGAACGCTGGAAAAATTACAGGCCGAATCTAACCGCATGATCGGGATTATTTCCCACGTGGAAGCCCTGAAAGAACGAATCACTACCCAAATCCGGCTTCGGAAACAGGCCAGCGGATTCAGTGAAATGGAAATTGTCGGGTAAACTAATTCGAGTTATCCACAGTTATCCACAAGCAATACCTTTATTCACAAATTAGGAAACATATGTCGATTACCTCACAGGCCGAATTAGCGGGAATGCAACAGGTGAGCGAAGCCGTCGGGCTGACCCTCAAGGAAATGCGAGCGTACGCCCGCCCCGGTCTCACGACGAAAGACCTGGATAATTTTGGTGGAAAGATTCTTAAGAAACTGGGAGCCCGCTCGGCTCCTCGCCTGAGTTACGGTTTTCCCGGCTGGACCTGCATCAGCGTGAATCACGAAGTAGCCCACGGCATTCCTACCGCCAAAAAAGTACTTCGCGAAGGTGACCTGATTAATATCGACGTATCCGCCGAGCTGAACGGCTTTTGGGCGGATAATGGCGGTTCATTCGTACTGGGACAGGATACCCGGAAGCACCAGCCGCTGGTCAATACGTCTAAAGAGATTTTACATAAGGCGATTCACCACATCAAAACGGGCGTACGCATTGCGGATGTTGGTTTACTGATCGAAACGGAAGCAAAAAAAGCGGGGTACCGGGTGATTAAAAACCTGGCTGGTCACGGTATTGGCCGCAAATTACACGAGGAACCGAGCAGTATTCTGAATTGCTACGACCGTTTTAACAAGGCTCGTTTCAAGAAAAACTCGGTGGTAGCCATTGAAACGTTTATCGCCACGGACTCCATGTACGCTAACGAAACCAACGATGGCTGGACGCTGATTGGCAACCGGGGCGGATTTGTGGCTCAGCACGAGCATACCATTGTCGTTACGGATGATCAGCCGCTGATCCTTACGGCGATGAACGAAATCTGGAATTAAGAAATTTAGTTTCGCCGCAATACGACACGTTGCAGATGATCGACGGAGTAGTTGACGACGGATTGCGGCGAACCTTTTTTCCCGGAAGTAACCTCAAAAATTAACTCATTTTCCCGCAGTTCATACGTGGAGGTGAGCACAATTCCTTCTGTTTCAAATACGCTATACAGCTTATTTCCAAAGCGATAGCTCGTTAACTCCGTTCCGTCGCGTTCGTCCACGAGGTACAGGCCCGTAGCGGCATCTTTCAATCGTAACCGGTAATCTTTGACGGCTGGCTGTTTTGCGGAAAGGTACTCGGTTTTCCAGGACCAGCTTTCCAGCTCGGTAGTTTTTCCCACCGTCAGCCGAACGGTAACCGTATCGCGTAGTTTTCCACGAGCAAAGATTTCCATCCGGCCCGTCCACGTACCTACGCAGGCTTCCCCAAACGGGACCTGAGCGGTGGTTGGCTGAAGAAAAATCCACAGGCAAGCGAGTGTACTCAAAAGCGTTTTCATGCCGTCAGTAGAAAGTAAAAAGCGAGTATTTTTACTCGGCCGCGGCTCTTCTGATCCGGTCGTTGATTGCAGTTCCCAAATCCCGTTCGGGTACTAATTCGGCGTAGATCCGGTCGAGGCCCAAAGCATCTAATCGTCGCATGGCGGCAAAAAGATTATGGGCTGCTTCGGCAAAATCACCCGTTACGGAGAGAATTTCCTGATGCAACCGGCCGTAATCATTCTGGAAACTAAGCACTCCTACTCGATCTGAGTTTGGTACCGAGGCAGAATCGTTTATCAAGGTCAGTGGCGTACGGGGGGCGTAATGACTTTTCAACATGCCCGGAGCCTGTGGATTCGAGCTGGAATGAGCCCGTACCTCGACAGGGCCTACCAGTTGTTCAATGCGTTCGATGGGCGTACCTCCCTTGCGGTACACAATGACCTGATCGCCTTCAAAACCCACAATGGTTGACTCCACGCCTACCTCGCAGGCTCCCCCATCCAGAATATAAGCAATCTGCTCCCCCAGTTGCTGTTCGACGTGCTGAGCGGTGGTAGGACTGATGTATCCAAACGGATTTGCACTCGGAGCCGCCAGCGGAAAGTCTAGTTGACTCAACAGCGAAAGGCTTAGCTCGTGTCGGGGAATGCGTACGGCGACGGTATCCAGACCGCTGGTCACCAGATCAGGTACGGATTCGGCTTTGGGTAACAAAAATGTAATCGGACCCGGCGTTAAGTGTTCCGCCAGTACCAAAGCCTTCTCGGGGATTTCCCGCACAAACTCCCGCAAACGTTCAAAAGCGTTCGTATGCACAATGAGCGGATCGAAGGCTGGACGGTTTTTTACCCGGAAAATAGATAGTACAGCCGCCGGGTCGAGGGCATTACCCGCTAGACCGTACACCGTTTCG
This sequence comes from Siphonobacter sp. BAB-5405, assembly GCF_002872335.1. Classification (GTDB taxonomy): domain Bacteria; phylum Bacteroidota; class Bacteroidia; order Cytophagales; family Spirosomataceae; genus Siphonobacter. Next base: position 29,913 of record NZ_NJAG01000026.1, read on the forward strand.
GTGGGAATGGCGACGAGTTCTCTCTGTTCCAAAAAGGCCTTTGCTTGCTGTATATCCGTACCAATCATTCTTCTTAATTTTCAGTCTTTTGTTGCCGTTCACAGAGTAGGCTTTCCGACAAAAATACGGTTGACTTAGGTACAAAACAAAGCTGCCAGCTTGGGGCTGGCAGCGAATGACTGAAAAGAAATAGCGATTATTTGATTCGGAAAGTAACCTGAATGCGGGAGGTGAACTTTACTTTCTGGAATTCCAGATCACTTTGACCTACCTCCTCTGTATCAGCTTTTACCATACGAGCCATTGGCATTTGCATCATTTGATACGTTGGCGTATTATAACTGTCTTCAGTTTCACTGATTTCCAGCACTTCTCCTAATTTGTTACCCAGCGATTCGACCAAATACCCGGCTTTTTCCTTCGCATTTTGCAAAGCCTTAATTTTTACCTCTTTGCGTAACTGCTCTTTTTTGGAATAATCCACCCGGCTAATGTGGGTATTGGCAACGCCACGGGAATCCACTTTTGAAAGCAAGTTATCCACATCGTACAACTTGGCTAATTTGAGCTGGTATTGTTTGCTTTCCAGAAACTGAGCCGGGTTTTTCTTTTTGCCAATGCTGTTCTGGTAACCCGTGATTCCCTGAATGGTCAGGGCGTCTTTGGGCAAACCCGCTCCCTGTACCGACTGAATCAATTGTTTTTCCAGAATATCGATGGTGACTTTATCTTTCTGGTTTTTCTCGTCTTTATAAAACTCTTTAAGGCTAATGGTCAGGTAAAATTCATCCGGATCGACTTCTACTTCGGAAGTTCCGGTTACTTCAATTTTACGAACGGGTTCTTTTTCCACGGTTTGAGCGAATGCGGCAGTGCTGAAAATGAAAGAAGCGGCAAGCAAAAGAATGTTTTTCATGGCTTTGTAAGAATTAGTTTTTGAATCGTTTACACCCAGTAGATGCGATCGATCCAAAAATTCCATACGGAGAAGGTGTTAATGAAAGTTAAAGATAAATTGGAAATGATAAGGTGAATAAAAAAGGTTGATAATGAATGATTTATGACTAAATTGAATTTTTGAAATTCCTATAAATACGAAAGAAACCGGGTGCTGTCTTTACACTTCCAGACGTAACACGCTTGAATTATCGGTGCATACGTCCAGTAATCGTTGCTGGGTTAGCTGTAACACGGGATGGATGAAATCGGGGGCAATCTCGGCCAGCGGTACCAGCGTAAAACGTCGTTCCGCCAGATAAGGGTGAGGAATACTCAGTTCTGGTTCGTTAATGACTTCCGTACCGTAGTACAACAAATCAATATCGATCAGACGGGCTCCCCATTTTTCTTTTCGTACCCGACCCAATTCCATTTCAATGGCCTGCGTACGCCGGAGCAGCTCTAAAGGCTCCCATTCGGTATCTACTTCGATTACCTGATTCAAAAAGGCGGGTTGATCCGTCAAGCCCCAGGCGGCCGTTTCCCACAAACTCGACTCGACGCGGATGGGTCCGATCGTGTCTTCAATACGTTTCCGGGCTTGTTGAAACGTGGCTAGCCGATCGCCTAAGTTGGCTCCTAAAAGTAAGAATACGTTCAAAATACAGATTGAATGGTCGTCGTATGCGTACAAATGTAAAAATAGAGTACCGGGAAACACCAGTAACCGGAAAGAAGGGTACCCAAATCTACGTTCCCCAGCTCTCCCGGTCCAGACTTCGGTACTGAATGGCCTCAGCCAAATGCTCAATTTTGATTTCGGGAGAGCCTGCCAAATCGGCGATGGTACGAGCTACCCGCAGAATCCGGTCGTACGCTCGGGCCGAAAGTTGCAATTTATTCATGGCTGTCTTCAGTAACATCTTACCCGCTTCACTGAGGTCACACACTTTCCGTACCAACTCCGACGGCATCATCGCATTGCAATAAACGCCCGCATGTTCAGTGAACCGTTCCGTCTGTATTTCCCGAGCCTTAATCACCCGCTCACGAATGGCGGCACTCGCTTCCGACTTGCGGGTAGAAGATAATTGCTCAAAATTGACCGGGGTCACTTCCACGTGTAAATCAATCCGATCCAGTAAAGGGCCGGATATGCGGCTCAGGTACTTGCTGACGCTACCGGGCGGGCAGGTGCATTCCTTTTCGGGATGATTGTAGTATCCACATGGACAAGGGTTCATACTGGCAATGAGCATGAAATTAGCCGGAAATTCCACCGCCCACCGAGCCCTCGAAATACTGACGGTCCGCTCTTCCAGCGGTTGCCGCATGACTTCCAGAGCCGACCGCTTAAACTCAGGGAGTTCGTCCAGAAACAGGACACCATTGTGAGCCAGTGAAATCTCGCCGGGTTGCGGCATACCACCGCCACCCACCAGGGCGGCATCCGAAATCGTATGGTGCGGATTCCGGAAGGGGCGACGGGCAATGAGGGTGGCCCGACTGCCCAGCTTGCCCGCCACGGAGTGAATCTTCGTTGTTTCAAGAGCCTCGTGTAAAGACAAGGGCGGAAGTATACTGGGAAGGCGTTTGGCCAGCATGGTCTTTCCCGCCCCCGGTGGTCCGATCATGATCACGTTATGCCCACCGGCGGCGGCAATTTCCAGCGAGCGTTTGATATTTTCCTGGCCCTGTACGTCAGCAAAATCGGTTTCGTATTCGTTGAGGGTGGTCAGAAAAATGTCCCGTGTGTCGGATGTGGTAGGTTCAATATCTAGCGTCCCCCTCAGAAAATCCACTGCCTCGCTGAGCGTATCGACGCCAATCACGTCGATATTATTGACAATGGAAGCCTCCGAAGCATTTTCTTTCGGTAAAATGAATCCTTTGAACTGGTTTTTGCGAGCTTCGATGGCAATGGGCAGTACTCCTTTGATGGGTCGCAATTTGCCGTCAAGTGAAAGCTCACCCATGATTAGGTATTCTTCCAGCTTTTTCAGGTTCGCCTGTTCCGAAGCGTGTAATACACACAAGGCAATGGGCAAATCATACGCGGAGCCTTCTTTACGTACATCTGCCGGAGCCAGGTTGATTACGGTCTTTGTTCGGGGATAAAAGTAATCGTGATATTTGATGGCGGCTTCCACGCGTTGCACGCTCTCTTTCACTGCACTGTCGGGTAATCCCACCAAAAAAGTACCTGTACCCTGTCCTACCGTTACTTCAACGGTAACGAGGGTTGCATTCACGCCGAAAATGGCCGCTCCGTAAGTCTTTGCCAACATAGTTTTCTTACCTAAAATCAGGTAGCAAACTTAAGCGGTTTAGGAGTTATAGCGGATAGGGCCCGGTATTTAACCAGAACCAAAGCCATAAAAAAGCAAGAACGCGTTGGTAATCAATTGATTACCAACGCGTTCTTCGTGTACATGCTAACTAATGTCGAATACATATTTAGGGAACGGTACTAGACCGTTGCCTCCAGCAATTGCTTCACTTTCATTTCCAGCGGAGACAAAGACGAAGGATCTGCCGTTTCACTGGGAGCCGTATCCAGTCCTTCGCAATAGCCCCAAAGTTTTTCGGATTCATAAGCCGTAATTACTTTGGGATGTACGTAGTATTTCTTGCTGACGGCCCGAGTATTACCCAAAGCCTCAGCTACCAGATCATAACAGCGGTTGATATTACGTTTACAGGCCGTAGGCGTATCGAATAATCCCAAAGACTGGAAAGCCTCGAAAGCTCCCAGTGTACCTCGCCAGGTACGAAAGTCCTTAGCCGTAAATTCTTCACCCGTAATCTCACGTAGATACGTATTGACGTCACCAGAGCCGACACTACGGTGGTTACCTTCGTTGTCTACATACTGGAAAAGCTCCTCGCCGGGTACATCCTTACACCGCTGAATCAGTTTAGCCAGCCGTTTATCTTTCAGGCTGATTTCGTGGAAAACACCCTTCTTCCCTTTGAAACGAAAGGTAACTTTTGATCCTTCGATGTCAGCGTGTTCGTCCTGCATGGTGGTAAGACCATACGAGCCATTTTGCTTCTTATACTCTTCGTTACCCACCCGAATGCTAGTCTTTTCCATAAGCCGAACAATGAGTGCCAGTACTTTCTCGTACGGTAGTCCCGGGCGACGTAAGTCTTTTTCAACCTGCTCCCGAATCTTAGGTAGTACTTCAGCGAACTCTACCAGCCGGTAAAACTTGGTTTCATTGCGAATGGCATTCCAGTCCGGATGATACCGATACTGCTTACGACCCTTCGTATCGAAACCTGTAGCCTGTAAGTGACCATTAGATAACGGACTTATCCACACTTTTTCCCAAGCCGGCGGTATAACCAGTGAACGGATTCGCCGTAGCGTATCCAGATCGCGTATCGGCTTTTTATCAGCGTCGACATACCGAAACGATTTATTATGGCGTAAGCGATGAATACCCGGTTGATCGTCGGTCGTGTAGACCAACCCTGCCACCTTGGCCGACCGCTTTGGATCTTTTGACCAAAGACGGGTACGGCGGCGACGGGTGGCTTTCGAAGGAGGTAGTGCAACAGCACTCATAAAGTTAAAGGGTTGTGGGTTTCAGAGAAGGTATCACCTTCCCAACAAATATCAATTACAGCAGCGGATCGTCTTCCTTAATCGGAGCTTCGTCATGCTGGCTATGGCGATCGGCGTCCTGCTGGTGGCGGTCGGCCCGGTCAACACTTCCCCGTTCGCGAATATTTACTTCTGTTTCCATATCAGTTGGATCAAACTCGCCCTTTTCGTTCTCAAAGGATTGTTCGTAATTCTCAACCCCTTCACTTTCCAGAGCCTTCAGTTCAGAGGGGTTCAGGCCCAGATATAACTTTTCCGGCTCCTGCTTCTCCGTGTTTTCTCTCAGTCCACTGTTTTCTTTCGGTTCGGTATTCATGGCTGTTGGCTATTATTTTGAGCATGAAATAGGATAAAAAAGAGTGCCTTCATGAATTTCCCCCGAATCTAAAGCCCTTTGATGTAGAAAATATTCCCTTGTTTTTCTGATTTCAACCCTGTTCAGGAAACTAGTTATTATGCTTGCATACTATTTTGATAATGGTATCTTTGCTAGAGTAAATTGATTTTTTCGAGCAAAACAAAGAAGATATGCAACTCCTACCGCAAGTAGTCTTTGCATTAGTAGTAGGATTGGTTGGCTGGATGATGGTTCGACGGATTCGAAACATTCAGCAAACGATTCAACTTGGCCGGGCCGAGGATTTGACGGATCAGCCGGGTCTTCGCTGGCGTACCATGCTCCGGATCGCGTTTGGGCAGCAACGCATGTTCGATCGACCGCTGGTGGGTATACTGCACCTGCTGGTGTACGCGGGTTTTCTGTTGATCAACATTGAAGTGCTGGAGATTGTACTGGATGGCTTACTCGGCACGCACCGAATTTTTGCTCCGGTACTGGGCGGTTTTTATCCGTTCCTGATTGATTTTTTTGAGGTATTGGCACTGGGCGTACTCGTAGCCTGTATCCTTTTTCTGATTCGCCGGGATGCCCGGCTGATTCCCCGTTTGCAAGCCCGTCAGCACCGGGAATTGAAGGGCTGGCCCGTGCTGGATGCCAACGTTATTCTGATTACCGAGATCGTACTGATGGTGGCCATTCTGAGTATGAATGCTGCTGATAGCTTGTTACAGGAACGCGGACAGGCCCATTATCCGCTTGTGGGTGATTTTGTCATCAGCCAGTTTTTGAAGCCTATTTTTGCGGGTTTTAGTACGGAAGCTTTGCTCGTCATCGAACGGGTCTCCTGGTGGTTTCATATTCTGGGCATTTTTGCCTTTGCCGTATACGTTACCTATTCCAAACACCTGCACATCTTTCTGGCTTTTCCCAATACCTATTTTACCCGAATTCAGCCGCAGGGAACCATGGATGCTATGCCTGCCGTCACGCGGGAAGTAAAACTAATGCTCGGTACCGAAACGGATACGGGAACGCCGCCGGAAGCGGGCAGATTTGGAGCTAAAGACGTCATGGATCTTTCCTGGAAAAACCTCCTAGACGCCTATTCCTGTACCGAGTGCGGACGATGTACGGCAGCTTGTCCGGCAAACCTGACCGGGAAAAAACTTTCGCCCCGGAAAATCATGATGGATACCCGGGATCGGCTGGAAGACCTGGGAAGAAACCTGCAAACCAACGGCGGCGAGCTGAAGGACGATGGAAAATCTCTACTGGGCGACTATATCCAGACGGAAGAATTACGAGCCTGTACAACCTGTCAGGCTTGCGTACAGGCCTGCCCTATTCTGATCAATCCGCTTGACATTATTCTGCAATTGCGTCGGTATCAGGCCATGGAGGAATCCAACGCTCCGGCCGCCTGGAATGCCATGTTCCAGAATGTGGAAAACAATCAGGCTCCGTGGAAATTCTCGCCCGGCGACCGCTTTAACTGGGCCGAGCAGTTGTAACCATTTCAAAGCAATTCGTGTATGAGTATGGACTATAAAGTACCTACCATGGCCGAACTGATGGCTCATGGAGATACGCCCGAGGTATTGTTCTGGGTGGGTTGTGCGGGCAGTTTCGACGATCGCTACAAACGCGTAACCGTTGCTTTCGCCAAGATTCTCAATCAGGCGGGAATCAAATTTGCGGTGCTGGGTACGGAAGAAAGCTGTACGGGTGATCCGGCTCGTCGGGCCGGAAATGAGTTTCTGTTTCAGATGCAGGCCTTAACCAATATTGAAGTGCTAAACGGCTACGGCGTACAGAAAATCGTGACGGCCTGTCCCCACTGCTTCAATACGCTGAAAAACGAATATCCGGCTCTGGGCGGCACATACGAAGTCATTCATCATTCTACCTTTCTCCAGCAGTTGCTCGATGAAGGCCGCCTGACCGTACAGGGCGGAGCCTTTCGTGGCCAGCGAATCACGTATCACGATTCCTGTTACCTGGGGCGGGCAAATGGCGTATACGAAGCTCCACGAACCCTTATTCAGGCTCTGGATGCTGATTTAGTGGAAATGAAGCGTTCCCGGAAAAACGGCCTCTGCTGCGGGGCGGGTGGTGCCCAGATGTTCAAGGAACCCGAACCCGGTAGAAAAGACATCAACATCGAACGAACGGAAGAAGCCCTGGGTACTGGAGCGAAAACCATTGCCGTCGCCTGTCCCTTCTGTATGGTGATGATGACGGATGGCGTCAAAGCCAAAGAAAAAGAAGACCAGATCAAAGTCCTGGATCTGGCCGAACTGATCAGTCAGTCGAACGGCTGGTGAGCCTTACGGAAACGCCAGCGGATCGGGGTACTGGAACGTGTACGCCAGTTGAGTGATCAGTTTTTCCGAAGAAATTACCTTAAACGGGACGGGTGCTTCCGGTGTCTTGAATATGGGCGGAGCCCAGCCGTGTTGTTCCGCGTTTCGTTCGTAAATGGCCCGCCGTACCGGATGCTCGGGAGCTACTACGTTGAAGGTTTCATTCCAGACGTCTTGTTGTAAGAGGGTCTCAATAATGCCAATGACGTCGTCACGGTGCACAAAGTTGACGGGTACATCTCCGGTATCTACCGTTTTCCCGATGAAGTACTTCCCGGCAATCCGGTCATAGCCCATTAGGCCGCCGCAGCGGAGTACGGTCAGCGGAAACGTGCTTTCCTGTAGCAGATGTTCAACGGTAACCAAAGGATGATTTTCCAGCGTTGGTCCGTATTCATCGAGTTCCGTACTGGTTTCGGGATACACGGAAGTCGAGGAAATGTAGATCAGTTTTCCCCGGAAATCGGTCATCTGGTGCAGTAACTGGCGAATCTGTTGCGGATGAAAATCGTCGCCCTGCGAGCTGGCCCGGGGTGGAATACTAATGATCAGTACCTCTGCATTTAGCAAAGCAGCTAAATCCCCTGTTGGTTCGGGATTGAAATTCAGAAGCACGGGCTGAATGCCCGCCTGAGCCAGCAATGTAAGTTTTGCTTCCGAAGTGGTCGTTCCGATCACCGTATGCCCTTGTTCGGCCAGTGCTTTGCCCAGCGGTAAGCCCAGCCAGCCGCAACCCAGAATACTAACGTTCATTCCTTTAGACGTAAAATTTTTTCCAGCGAATATAGGCTTCTACTTCTTCGGGGACCATATACCGAATGGTTCGTTCGGCCTTGATTTGTGCCCGGATGAATGTAGCCGAAATATCCAACAGGGGTGATTCCACCAGCCGGACGTTGGGATGATCCACCAGATCGCTCGGCTCGGCATTGGGCCGGGGATAGACGTATAGGCCAAATTCACTCAGAATTTGCTCGTGTTCTTTCCAATTTGGAAACTGGCCCAGGTTATCGCCACCGATGATGAGTCGAAAGGTATGCTGGGGAAACTTCTCCTGTAGCTTCAGCAGCGTATCGATGGTATAACTCGGACGCGGCATGGTAAACTCCACATCACTGACTTTGAACTTGGAATTGTTCTGAATGGCCAGCGAAACCAGTTTGTACCGATCTTCCTCGTGCAGGAGTTGCTTATTTTTTTTGAAGGGATTCTGGGGAGAAACCACAAACCAAACCTGATCCAGATCGGTCGTCTCGGCCATAACATTCGCTACAATCAAATGGCCGATATGAATGGGATTAAACGAACCGAAAAAGAGACCAATGTTCATGTTGTTATTAGTTTTTAGTTGATCGTTATGGGTTTTTAGTTGTTCGTTACTGAGCAAATTATCAACAACCAACAACTAAAAACCAACAACCAATCTCTTACTCTTCTGCCTGATCCAGCCACGATTTCGGTAACTCCTTGGTAGCCCGGGCTCCGAGTGTACGGATTTTTTCGGCTGTGCGAATCAGATTGCCCTTGCCTTCGTAGAGTTTCTTGACGGCCTCGTCGTAAGCGGATTGAGAAGATTTTAGCGTATCACCTACCTTCTGTAAGTCGCGGATAAAGCCTTCAAATTTGTCGTACAGTTCACCACTCAAGCGGGCAATTTCCAGTGAATTCTTACTCTGTTTTTCGAATTTCCAGAGGCTTGATACTGTACGCAAGGTAGCCAGCAAGGTAGTAGGACTGACGAGTACAATCCGCCGTTCCCAGGCAAAGTTAAACAATTCGGCATCCGACTGAATGGCCAGACTGAAGGCCGGCTCAATCGGCATGAAGAGCAATACAAAATCGGGGGAAATCAGGCCCTGAGCCGTTTCGTAACGTTTTTCGGCCAGAATCCGGATGTGACTGCGAACGGAAGTCAAGTGAGCCGAGAGGTACTTATGCCGCTCGGTTTCGTCATCACAGCCAATGCAGCGTTCGTAGGCGACCAGCGAAACTTTGGCATCCACGATCAGGTGCTTGTTATCGGGTAAACAGATGACTACATCGGGCCGGATGATGCTGTTATCCACATTCTGGGTCAGTACCTGCGTCAGGTACTCCTTGCCTTTGACCAGACCGGAACGTTCCAGTACTTTTTCCAGAATCACTTCGCCCCAGTTACCCTGCTGTTTCGTATCGCCCTTGAGGGCTTTGGCAAGGTTATCAGCGTCCTGACTGAGTCGCTGGCTTAAGTCGTGCAACTTGCGTACTTCGGCGAGCAAACTGACTTTATCCCGTAGTTCCTCCTTGTAATTTTCTTCGATTTTCCGTTCGAACGCCTGAATCTTCTCGCCCAGCGGATGCAGAATCTGGTGCAGATTAACCTGATTCTGTTCCGTAAAGCGACGCGATTTTTCTTCGAGTAAGTCGTTGGCCAAGAGCCGGAATTGGGCGGAGAGTTCTTCCTGCTGGAAGTGAAGTTTATCTTCCAGATTGCGGTAATCAGCTTCCAGAGCCGCCAGTTGACGGTTCAGATCCAGCGTACTACCGCGTTCTTTTTCCAGAGCGGTTCGGAGCTGGCCGTTCTCGTCACGAGCGGTTTTCAGCGAAGCTTCCGCCACCCGTACCTGCGAACCACTTTGCCCTTTGGCAACCAGCCACGCAGCCACGGCTCCAATCGCCAGCCCGAGAAAAAGAAAGAGAAAATCGCTCAAGAATCAGCCGATTAAAAACTTAATTCAAATGGGGTTTCAGTATGTTCGACACACGAACATTAGCTTCCTGCTGTAACAGGGGGAAAGCCTCAATCAACTCCGCCGGAGCCACTGGTTGGCTGGCTTCAACGGTTTCCGTAATGGTAACAAAAGGCAAATGATCCAGTAACTGCTTCATAAAAACAGCCTGATCTTCGGGGATATCAATTGTAATTTTCATGACTTCACGCTTCTCGTTTAACGTTTGATGGGTTTGAGGTTTGATCGCACTTCAACTAATATTCGACAATCATTCAGGTTTGAGCTGAGTTTAAGGTTTGAATTCGTTTGAAGTTTGATGGCAGCCCACCCATTCCAAACGTATGAAACCTTAAACCCTTACAAATCAGTTCACAAAAACTCAAACTTTAAACTTTCAAACCTTGTACTTTAAACCCTCAAACTTTCTCAAACCCATCAACCAACCTTTACACCGCTCCTTCTTTCAAACGTTCGGCGTTTTCGGCGATTCGCAATTGTTCGATGAAATCACCAATCTCTCCGTCCATAACGGCCGGAAGGTTATACACGGTATAGCCAATGCGGTGATCCGTCACGCGGGATTGTGGATAATTATACGTCCGGATTTTGTCGGAACGGTCGCCGGAGCCTACCATGCTCTTACGGGCACCCGAAATCTCGGCCTGTTGCTTGGCCAGTTCCATTTCGTAGAGGCGTGACCGCAGTACGGTCATGGCTTTCTCAAAGTTCTTGATCTGCGAACGTTCGTCCTGACACTGCACGACCAGTCCCGTGGGCAAGTGCGTCACCCGAACGGCCGAGTACGTGGTGTTTACAGACTGTCCACCCGCACCCGACGAACAGAAGGTATCCTTCCGAATATCGTTCATGTTGATCTGTACGTCCACTTCTTCCGCTTCGGGCAGTACCGCTACGGATGCGGCTGAGGTGTGAATACGGCCCTGCGTTTCGGTCGCGGGTACGCGTTGAACGCGGTGTACGCCCGACTCGAATTTGAGTTTTCCGTATACGTCTTCCCCCTGTACCGAAACGATGATTTCCTTGAAACCACCCGAGCTACCTTCGGTCTGGTCCATGATCTGGAACTGCCAGCCCTGATTCTGGGCAAAACGCTGGTACATCCGGAAAATGTCTCCGGCAAAAATGGCCGCTTCGTCACCACCCGTACCGCCGCGAACTTCGAGGATGATGTTCCGGCTGTCGTTAGGGTCTTTCGGAATCAGTAATTCTTTCAGCTCCTGTTCGAGTACTTCCTGATTGGGCTCGAGTTCATCGAGTTCCATCTTGGCCATTTCCCGAAACTCTTCGTCTTTTTCTGTCGTCAGTACTTCTTTAGCCGAGGCGATTTGTCCCAGCAGCAATTGGTACTCTTCGTATTTCTTGACGATTTTTTCCAGATCTTTGTACTCTTTACTCAGGGTTTTATATCGTTTCACATCGCTGGCCACTTCGGGCTGAACGATCTGCTGGGATACTTCGTGGAAGCGTTCGCGTATGGCTTCTAATTGCTCAAGCATAAGGATACTATGAATAGGTTTTCCCTACTAACGGAAAACGTTGCTTTTAAACAAGGACAAATTTTCCACAAAGATAACTATAATAAGATGTACCAACGACAGAACCTAAAGCAAAGGCTTCGTGTTGAGTAAGATAAGTACCGCTGATTTCTAATTCTTTTTTGAGAACTTCTTACATTTACTGCGTGAAATTCTTCAAAAGCATAGGAGTTTTTTGTTTGCTGGTACTGAGCGTGCATTCCGCTTGGGCCATCGATATTCCTTTGTTCGGAAAAACCCGAAAAGTTGTCATCAATGGACAGGTGGTGCGGGTACGGCGAGCAAACGTCATTTTGAAAGTGAGTCCGGACGTACGGATCACTGCTTTTAATACACCCTGGGGTCGTCGGCAATTTGACAAGCTGAGCGAATTTGTGAATTTACCCTTCTTACGGGCGGATCGGGTCTTTGCCCCTCCCTCGTATCTTCGAGTGCTCACTCCGGCCCCGAACGAAGTCCCCGACTTTACCTCTTTTTCCACGCCGGCTCTTTCAAAGAAATTCCCCCAGCTGGCTGCCCGTTAACGAAGCACACCGATTATGAAACGAGTAGCAAGTGTACTTGTAGTAAGTACGCTCCTGATTACGTCCTGCGAATTCAAACGCCTGGATACTGCTAAAATGCAGCAGGAAATACAAAATCAGAAGATTAAGCACGTGACCAGTGCTCAGGTTTCTACCCTGGCTACTGAGCAGGGGGATGCCATAGGCCGGGTCATGGAGCGTCAACCTGTACGGGCTTTAATGACCAAAGCTTTGGTGGATTCGCTCGCTCAGGCGTACGGAGCCCGTATTGAATTTGTACCGGTTTCTCAATGGAATCAGCCCCGCTTTGATGCCAAGACGAAAGAAGTCTTCGCGGCGTATCAGTACAATGCCGAAAAACAATTGCCGCAGGAAAATAACATCCAGAAAATTGGCGATGGCAGCGAATGGCTGTATACGATTCCAGTAGTCATGACGCCGGAATTGACAACAGCATTTAACCAAAAGCAGCTTCCTGGTCTTCAACCGCAAAGAGAAAAGGAATTGCTGGGTTTGTGGGCGGTTCATTTAAGTCGGAAAGAAATTGTACGGCGAATTGATCCAAAAACGCTGGAAAAAGGTAAATTGTAAGACCTTGCATCGCCTCTACCTGAAAAAACGTTTCTAATGCTGGAAACGTTTTTTTGATACCATAACGGCATTATTTAGCTTATCCTTCATGGAAAATCATTCTGATAAAAACATCCGCAACAGTACGTCGATGATTCGCTTGCCGATGTTACTGGCGGCTACGCTGGCCGGAGGTATCCTAATTGGAGCGACCTTTTTTGGGGGCCGTACCCGCTATTCAGGCGATCTGGTACGCAACCTCAATAAGTTTCGGGAAGTACTGACTTACATTGATAACGCCTACGTCGATTCCGTAAATACGGATACACTGGTAGACTACTCCCTGGAAAAAATGATGACGCACCTGGACCCCCACAGCGTCTATATTCCCAAGAAGGAGGTAGCGGCGGCCAAAGCTCAGCTCGAATCAGGCTTTGACGGCATTGGCGTTGAGTTCAATATTTTTAACGATACAGTTTTTGTGATCAATGCCATTCCCGGCGGACCGGCGGCTACGGCAGGCATGCGTTCGGGGGATCGGTTGATTCGGGCGGATGGTACGCCGTTGACCGGTAAAAAAGTGGATAACCAGCTGATCTTTAGTAAACTCCGGGGGCCGGGTGGTTCGGCGGTGAAGCTGGAGATTCAGCGGCGGGGCGAAAAAAACCTGCTGAATTTTAACGTAACCCGGGGCCGGATTCCTTCCTATTCCGTTTCGGCCAGCTATCTTATTGACGGCAATACGGGCTATATCAAAATTGATCGTTTCGCGGAATCGACTTACAATGAATTCCGTAGTCAGCTGGCTTCGCTTAAAAAGCAGGGAATGAGTCGGCTGGTACTGGACTTACGCGGCAACGGGGGCGGCTTCAAGGATCGGGCGACGGATATTGTGGACGAATTACTGGGTGGTAATAAGCTCATTGTCAAAACGGACGGCAAGGGTACGCAGTTCGACGATGAAACGTACGCCCGCAAGGAAGGTCTCTTTGAAAAAGGAGCCGTCGTCTTATTGATTGACGAAAACTCGGCGTCGGCATCTGAAATCGTAGCCGGAGCCTTGCAGGATCATGACCGGGCATTACTCGTAGGCCGTCGTACGTTTGGAAAAGGACTGGTACAGACGCCCATCGATTTGTCGGATGGTTCACAGATTCGAATCACGGTTTCGCGGTATTACACGCCCAGTGGCCGTTGCATTCAGAAACCTTACGCCATTTACGAGTCAGATGATCGGTACAAAGACGGCGAGCTATTCGTAGCAGATAGTATCAAATTCGACAAAAATCAGGCGTTTAAAACGGATAACGGTCGGGCAGTCTACGGCGGTGGCGGTATTATTCCCGATATTTTTGTTTCGGTGGATACGAGTTATCGTACCAAATATCTGTATCAGCTAGCCGCTCGTAACGTTATTGCGGAGTACGCCTTCCGGTATGCTCTGGACAATCGGGCCAAATTGAGCGAACAAACGTTTAAGGACTACTTACAGAAATTTACGGTAAGCGATGCGATGATCAACGAAGTAGCCACGATGGCTGCCGCCTCAGGAATCAAGCGAAACGAGGCCGACCTGAGCCGTTCTAAACGCTACATTCAGGATCAGGTGAAAGCTTTGGTAGCGAGTTATATCTGGGAAAAGCGTTCGAGTACGGCGGGGCTGCGGAATGAATTGTATCAGGTTCTGAACGCGAACGATGCCTTGTATAAAAAAGCGTTAATGTATTTCCCGCAGGCAGATCAAATGGCGGCCAAGCAGTAACGGGGAACGCAATTTTCTCAGGTGCATTTTACAAAAAAGGAGGAGCAGGACGCTCCTCCTTTTTTGTGATTATTCCGTAACGACGGGTTCTGTTTTCCGTAGTTGCCAGGTTACCCCCAGCCAGCTACGGAAATTACCCGTTTTGAAATCCTGACGTGAATACGGCGTCAGCTCAAAGGAGATACCCAGCTGAGGGACTTTAACCAGTGGCGTAACCCGCGTACCAACGCTGAGAAAATAACCCTGCACCAACCGCGTTTTGGAATCGACCAGCTTGCCTACAATTCCCATATTTGCCCCTACACCGGCATAAAACAAATGCTGGGGCTTACGAACAAACGTTACCATTGGAGCCAGTTCGGTGTTGAGGGAAGAAAAAATGGAATTTGTCTGAAAACGAGCTTCCCCCCAGATCCGATGACGGGGATTACTACTGACCGTCAATACACTGTTAAAGGGATAATAGCCGACTACGACCTGAGCACACAGCGACTGAAAAGCCGACGTCAGCAGCAGTCCACTCACCAGGTAAAGAAATTTCATACGTGAACGTTTTATCAAAAGTACGATTCTCTGGTCCTCATTAGCTAGGGATTTGGGAATTTGGCTCTTGCCTTGCCTACCTTTGCGGAACGTACACGAGAATATTCTGCCAGGTACGGAAAGACTTGTATGGGTGTTTTGAAGAAACTAGCCAGTGACACGGCTCTGTATGGTGTCAGCAGTATTCTGGGTCGGGTGATTGGCTATCTGCTGGTACCTCTGCACACGGCCGTATTTGGTCCCGGACCTTTGGCTGAACAGGTAACGTACTTTCTTTGGGTGGCCTTACTCAATGTCATTTACGTTTTCGGGATGGAGACTACCTTTTTCCGTTTTGCTTCCCGGGAGAAGGAACGTTTTCAGGAATTCTACAACCTGTCGATTACGGCCATTCTGACGATCAGCTGCATTGGCTCGGGGATGATCATTCTGCTTTCTTCATCCATTGCCAATGAATTTGGGTATCCGGGCCGGGGGCAGCTGGTTTCCTGGCTAGCCATTATTATGGTCATCGATGCTCTGGTCGCCATCCCCTACGCCCGGATCCGACTCGGAAAACGTCCCCGGAAGTTCGTCGCCATTCGCGTTTCCAATATCGTCCTCAACGTGGGGCTGAATTTCTATTTTCTCTGGTTTTGTCGAAACATTCACGAAGGTAATTTTCTGCCTTTTCTGAAAGGCACCTGGTTGTTTAATTACAATCCTGCGTTAGGGGTAGGTTATATCGTTTTCGCGAATCTTATTGCCAATCTGGCCACGATTCCCATGTTATGGGGAGAGCTTCGGGATTTTCGATTTCGCTGGGACTGGAATGCCTTCAAGCCCATGTGGATCTACGCGTACCCTATCCTTATTCTGGGCCTGGCGGGTAATTTCAATCAGCTTTTTGACCGACTGGTGCTCGAACGCTGGTTGCCCTCAGGATTCTATCCGGGGCGCACTTCGAAGGAAGCTTTAGGAATTTACGGCAATGTATACAAGCTTTCCATTTTTATGAGTCTGGTGATTCAGTCATTCCGTTACGCGGCTGAACCCTTCTTTTTTTCCAAAGCGGAAGATAAAAATGCTCCGAGTGTATTTGCGGATGTCATGAAATGGTTTGTGATCGTCTCGGTAGTAATCTGGGTAGTTGTTTCGCTGAATCTGGATCTGGTGGCTCATTTGTTCCTGCGGCGGAAAGAATACTGGGAAGGTTTGCCCGTCGTACCCGTTTTATTGCTGGCGAACCTGTTTCTGGGCGTGTACTACAACTTAACGGTCTGGTTCAAACTTTCGGATAAAACGCAATACGGTACCCTACTAACGTTCATTGGAGCGGCGGTTACCCTGGTTGCGAACTTTGTGCTGATTCCCTGGCTTGGCTATTTAGGTTGTGCGATTGCTTTTGCTCTTTCCTGCCTGGTGATGATGGTAACCTGTTATGTGTTGGGCGACAAATATTATCCCATTCCGTATCACGTCGCTTCAGCCGTGGGGTATATCGGGGCAGGTGGATTATTAATTGGACTCTCTTCCTTATATACGTTCTCTAATCTCTTCGTTTCTGCCCTGGTGCATGGCCTGTTAGTGGTAGGCTTTCTGGTGGGTATACTGGTTGTCGAGCAAAATGCGTTACCACCCACCATCCGGAAAAAATTAAAGTTTTTACCCGCTAAAAATGGGTAAAAGTCTAAATAATGGATTTATTGTACTATTTTTGTGATTCTTCACAAAAAAATAATACAAAGATTTAAGGCTTATCTTCCAAATTAGATTTGGTGAAGGAGGGGTTTTCAGCTCTATTTTTTGAAAGTATTGTTAAAATCTGTTAAAACCGCGTCAGAAGGGCTCCGGCACGGCTTAACGTTTTTGGTATTTTGCTGGAAGAGATTAATTTTGAATGCTACAATAAAAAAAAAACACGGATAGGAGATACTACATGAAGCACAGCTTTACGTTAACTAAACTGGAAAGTAAATGGCAAAAGTCCAATTTAGCGACAGTGAGCTGGTTTCGCTGTACATCCGTGGAAATGAGCGTGCCTTTGAGCATTTAGTCAATCGCTATAAATCGAAGGTTTACACGACTATTTACCTCATCGTTAAGGATTCATTCGTTGCAGAAGATCTGACACAGGATACCTTTATTAAGGCTGTGGATACGCTGCAATCGGGTAAATACAACGAAGAAGGTAAATTTCTTCCCTGGATCGTCCGAATCGCCCATAACCTCGCTATTGATTACTTCCGCCGGGAGAAACGCTACCCTGAAGTGGTGTTCGAGGACGGCAGCAATGTGTTCAATACGCTGGAATTTGCGGACGATTCAATCGAGTCGGCCACGATTCGAAAAGAAACGTATGAACACCTGAAAGAACTCATTACGCGGCTTCCCGAGCCGCAACGTGAAGTGCTGGTGATGCGGCATTACGAAGACATGAGTTTTCAGGAAATTGCTGACGCCACGGGCGTTAGTATTAACACCGCCTTAGGCCGTATGCGTTATGCTCTCATTAACTTACGGAAAATGATGAGTAAACACGTTCGGACGTATGATACAAACCTTTACACAAAATGACATTCTTCGGTACGCATACGAAGAAACCAGCACGGAAGAAAACCAGCAGATCGAAGAACTGCTCATGCACGACCATGAGTTACTGCTCTTCTATCTGGATATCATGGATCTGAAAGCCGGCTTAAATAAAGTAGAGCTGCAGCCATCCACCCGCGTTACTGATACTATTCTGGAATACTCGCGAGTGAGTCGCCAGAAGAACCAATCCCGTCAGCAATCGTACTGATTCAGCGGGATTGGTTTTTTATTATCTTCGCGTACCCCCTCTCTCTTCGGGAGTCGGGGTTTTTTTGCTTATGACCAAGAAAGAACGTTACGCTGGTGTACTGGCGTACTTTACCGAACATTTTCCCCAGCCCGAAACCGAGCTGAATTACCGAAATCCTTACGAGCTGCTCGTATCCGTAATCTTGTCAGCCCAGTGTACCGACAAACGCGTCAATTTGGTGACGCCTGCTCTGTTCGAGCAGTTTCCAACGCCCGAATTGCTGGCTCTGGCTTCGGCCGATGAGGTCTTTACGTACATTCGATCCATTTCGTATCCAAACAATAAGGCCAAACATTTGGTTGGAATGGCAAGGATACTGGTCGAAGAGTTTGGAGCGGAAGTGCCCGTCCGGATTGAAGATTTACAGAAAATGCCGGGCGTGGGTCGGAAGACAGCAAATGTGATTGCCTCGGTTATTTATAACCAGCCAACCATGGCGGTCGACACCCACGTGTTTCGGGTATCGCACCGGATAGGGTTGGTTAGCAAAACGGCTACGACGCCTTTAGCCGTTGAAAAAGAGCTGATGAAGTACATTGCCAAGGAGCTGGTCCCGAGGGCTCATCACTGGCTGATTTTGCACGGGCGATACGTTTGCGTAGCCCGTTCGCCCAAGTGCCTGGAATGCCCGCTGACGGAATTTTGTCAGTACTTTCAGAAAAATCTCCTGGTACCTGGCGGAAGGAAGTTAAACGAATAATTGCTGAAGGAGAACGGTTTTTTGTGCACTTTTGCCGAAGTCCGATTTATCTACAAGCGTACGCATACATCCTATGTTTAATCTTACACCGGCCGTACGAATTATCCTGATTCTTAATGTAGCGGTATTTGCTGCTCAGAACCTGTTAGTACCCAATCTGGATGAATTGCTGGGACTGCACAATTTCAGTTCTCCGCTTTTCAATCCGATTCAGATGGTTTCGCACATGTTCCTGCATGGCAATCTAGGGCATATTTTCAGTAATATGTTCGCCCTGATTATGTTTGGTCCAGGACTGGAGCAATTGTGGGGTACCAAACGATTTACCTTTTTTTATCTATTTACGGGAATTGGAGCAGGCCTACTGTATTCGGGAATCAACTACTATGAGATAAGCCAGTTGAAAGAAGCGGCTCTGTTGTTCATTCAAGACCCCGATCCCACAAACTTCGTAGGTTTTGTGAACGATTACGCCCCTCAGCTCAATTCAATACCTGAAGTGCGACGGTACCTGGAAAATCCGGACGTAGCTCTGTACCAAAATCAGTGTATTTATTTGACGAAGCAGTACGTGAGCTTAGCGTTAAATGCTCCGATGGTGGGGGCTTCCGGAGCTATTTTCGGATTACTAATGGCCTTTGGGATGTTGTTCCCAAATACTACGTTGTTTTTGTTATTCATTCCCTTTCCAATCAAGGCTAAATATTTTGTAGCTTTATATGGAATATTTGAGTTATACTCTGGTTTACACCGCACTCCCGGCGATAACGTGGCACACTTTGCTCACATCGGCGGAATGCTTTTTGCTTTTATTTTAATTCGGTACTGGGCCGGGCAACGGAAAAATTTCTATTGATCAGGCATTATTTTTTTCAAGATTTACAGGAGCCGTATGCGTTAGCTTTCATGACTAACTATAGGGTAACCATGGGAACTATTAACGCTATTTTTTAGCTATGAGCGGCTTTGTCGACGATATCAAGGAGGCTTTTTCCAGAAGAGACAATGGGTTGATTCAGTTGATTCTGATCAACGTTTTTGTATTCTTGGTTTTGTTAGTAATTCAGGTAAGCTTTAGTCTGGCCGGAAAACCGGGTATCTACGGGATGATTCTCGACCAGATAGCGATGAAACCTAATCTAGGCCACATTCTCTATAAACCCTGGACCCTACTGACGTACTGCTTCGTCCATCAGCAGGTACTGCATATTTTATTCAATATGCTGTTTCTCTTCTGGTTTGGTCAACTGGTGCAGGAGTATCTGGGAAGCCGTCGGCTGGTGAGTATTTACCTGCTGGGCGGCATTTTTGGTGGCTTGATCTATCTGACCTTATACAATGTAGTTCCTTATTTTCAGGCCAATCTGGAAGAACTGAACATTGGAGCTTCGGGAGCGGTATACGCCGTAATGCTCGGAGCGGCCACACTGTTACCAAACTATACCTTTCACGTATTGATTATTGGTCCCGTTCGGATCAAATACATTGCAGCTTTCTGCGTCATTGTTTCGTTTGCCCAGATTCCGGGTACGAATGCGGGCGGAAACATTGCTCACCTGAGCGGAGCTTTATTTGGTTATTTGTACATCCGAATGCTACGTCGGGGCATTGATCTGGGTCAGCCTGTCGAAGCCGTACTGGATTTTTTCAAACGCCTGTTTGCCCGCGAACCTCGCCCCACGATGCAGGTCAAGTACCGATCACAAACGCGGACGAGCTTCACAACGTATAGTACCACTACGGAGGATTATCCCGGCGATGAAGAAATAGACGCGATTCTGGACAAGATCTCGAAATCCGGCTACGAAAGTCTTACGCGGGAAGAAAAGCAGAAGCTTTACAAAGCCAGTCAGAAGAATTAAAGGAAGCACCCCTCGCCTAACGAGGGGTTTTTCAATGCGGGATACGAAGGATTATACGGTACCTAACCGGTTTTTACCGTACCTTTGTCCTCGTTTTTACCAAAACCCACGTTAGCCTACGAAACATTTCGTGACTTTCAAGGGTTTAAGACTCACAGTTCATCTATGAATCATGGAATGAGCGAGTGCTAACGAGTAACTCATTCAGTTCCTGAATCCCCTTATGCAATGCTTATTACGCCTGGTCCTTTGCTAGCTCAAATTGACACCCCTGAGGAATTGCGGAAGTTGGATAAATCGCAGTTGGTTCAGGTCTGCCAGGAGTTACGTCAATTCATTGTTGATAATGTCTCCGTCTACGGCGGACACTTTGGAGCTAGCTTAGGAGTCGTAGAGCTCACGGTAGCCCTGCACTACGCCCTGCATACGCCCGAAGATCAGATTGTTTTTGACGTGGGGCACCAGGCTTACGGCCATAAAATTCTTACCGGTCGCCGTAATCGCTTTCATACCAACCGTTTCTACGGGGGGCTTTCGGGTTTTCCCAAACGCAAGGAAAGCCACTATGATGCCTTTGGTGTGGGACACTCTTCTACGTCGATTTCAGCGGCCTTGGGCATGTCGGTAGGAGCCTTGCACAACGGCAATACCCAACAGCAGCATGTAGCCATTATTGGCGATGGGGCTCTGACGGGAGGTATGGCCTTCGAGGCCATGAACCACGCAGGTTCGCTGAAGGACACGAATTTGCTGATTGTCCTCAATGACAATTGCATGAGTATCGATCCGAACGTAGGAGCTCTGAAGGATTATCTAACCGATATTACCACGTCTCATACCTACAATCGGGTCAAAGATGAAGTCTGGAACCTGCTCGGTAAAATGAGTAACTTCGGACGGACGGCTCAAGAGATCGTTTCGAAAATCGAAAACGGTCTTAAAGCGACGCTACTGCATCAGAGTAATCTTTTCGAATCCCTGAATTTACGGTATTTCGGTCCCGTAGACGGGCATGATGTCGATCATCTGACCGAAATTTTCTCGGATCTGAAAGCCATTCCGGGGCCCAAAATCCTGCACTGCGTAACCGTCAAGGGCAAAGGATACGGTCCGGCCGAGAAGGATCAGACTAAATGGCACGCTCCCGGAAAATTCGACAAGATTACCGGAGAGATTTTCAAGAAAGTATACGAGAAACCTCAACCACCGAAATATCAGGAAGTCTTTGGTAATACTTTGGTGGAACTGGCGGAACAGAATGCTAAAATCGTAGGCGTAACCCCCGCCATGCCGAGTGGTTCTTCCATGAATATCATGATGAAGGCCATGCCGGAACGGGCGTTCGATGTGGGCATTGCGGAACAGCATGCGGTTACGTTTTCAGCGGGTATGGCCACGCAGGGCCTGACGGTATTCTGTAACATCTATAGTACCTTCATGCAACGGGCCTACGATCAGGTCGTACACGACGTTTGTATTCAGGAGTTACCCGTCGTTTTCTGTCTGGACCGGGCTGGTTTTGCCGGAGCCGACGGACCGACGCACCACGGAGCGTACGACATCGCTTTTATGCGTTGCATTCCCAATATGATCGTAGCCTCTCCGATGAACGAACAGGAGCTACGGAACCTGATGTATACCGCTCAAAGTGACAGCGTACAATCCGGTACTCAATCCATCACAATCCGGTATCCCCGGGGCGAAGGCGTGATGCCCGACTGGCGTACGCCCTTCGAACTGATCGAAATCGGTAAAGGTCGTAAGGTACAGGATGGCGAAGAAGTTGCGATTCTGACCATCGGTCCGATTGGTAATTACGTATCTAGTGCCTGTCAGCTACTCGAAAAAGAGGGCTTGACCCCCGCTCATTACGATCTGCGTTTTGTGAAGCCGTTAGACGAAGCTCTGTTACACGAAGTGTTCCAGAAGTTTGATAAAGTCATTACGGTAGAAGATGGCTGTCTGATGGGAGGTATGGGTTCAGCCGTAGTGGAATTTATGACAGAACATGGGTATACGGCTAAAGTAAAACGACTGGGCATTCCGGATCGCATCGTTGAACACGGCGAGCAGCTTGAATTGCACCGGGAATGTGGGTTTGATCCCGAGGGAATCGCCCGAGCCGTACGCGAACTGGCGGTTTTGACTTTAGTCTAATCGATAAGAAATTAGTAGAATGCTGTGAAAGCCCGTTCCTTAGGAATGGGCTTTTTACTTGGTATTTAATACATTTGAAGTAGAAGAAGCTCAATTGCCATGGAACAGTCACCCGACGAAAAACTGGAGCGTATCATCGAAGCCCGGATGAAGCTTAAAGCCCGGTTCGAAGAACGCATGAACAATACACCGTCCATCGCTGACGAACGGCCGCAGGGAAAGGGCCCGACGAATCGCCACGGAATGCCGCAAGCCCCTGTTGGACAAACCATTACGCAAAAGTGGCCCGTACTGGATTTAGGTTACCACCCCGATATTTCACTGGATCGCTGGCGATTGACCATCGACGGTGAAGTGGAACATCCCGTTGTACTGAAATGGGACGATTTCATGGCGTTGCCGCAAACGGAAGATACCTCCGATTTTCACTGTGTAACGACCTGGTCGAAGCTGGACATGGTCTGGAAAGGCGTTCGGCTCATGGATTTGGCGGCTCTGGTACAACCCAGGGAAACGGCTACGCATCTGTTGTGCTACGGCTACGACACTTACACCACGAACGTTTCGTTGGAGGAAGCCCTGAAACCCGACGTATTGCTGGCACATACCGTATACGACGAACCGCTCGCCCTCGAACATGGCGGTCCGGTCCGGATGATTACGCCCCAGCTGTACGCCTGGAAAGGATCGAAATGGATCAAACGGATTCAGTTTTTACCGCAGAATAAATTAGGTTTTTGGGAAGAGCGGGGGTATTCCAATACGGCTTATCCCTGGCGTAACGACCGCTATAGCTGATGAAACAATGGAGCCTGATGGGAGCCTTACTGCTCCTGAGTGTAGGAGCCTGGGCTCAGGGACCGGGTAGATTGACGTTGGGGGTAGGAAACAGCCGTGAAATTCGTCTGGGAAGTAATCCTGAGATGGGTCATCAATGGACCTACGCGTTGAGCGACTCAAGCGTAGTGAAGATTACCAGTAAGTATCAGGCCAATAAGCCGCCTCGCCCCGGTGCTGGCGGTGAACAGATCTATAGGGTCAAGGGCTTACGAAAAGGAACGACACTGTGGATTCTTAACTATGTCCCCTCCGACCCTACGCAAAAGCCCGCTCGTACGGTTCATTATCTGATTACCGTACACTAAGGAATCGTGCTATTTTTCGTACCTTGCGGCCCCAACCGAAGCCGCTTTGGCTCGGGTACACCTAAGAAAAAAAGCTGATTCGCTGTTAAAGGGCGTACGAAAGCCCGGACAGTCGATTGTTTCTCAAGATTTAGCCCTATGACCATCCACCGAGAAGGTATTGCTACGTTGTCCCTGGCTCTGGCCATCTTGCTGGCCATTAATGCTACGATTGCCTACTTATTTCCGACCCAGACTTTGACCCGTCAGGTCGTGATCGTGGTGAGTATTATTGTCTACTTAATCATTCTACAGTTTTTCAGAAGTCCCCGCCGTAAAACGGTTCAGGATTCCAAGCATATCATTGCCCCGGCGGACGGAAAAGTAGTAGTGATTGAAGAAACGGTTGAAACGGAGTACTTCAACGGTCCCCGCCGGCAGGTGAGTATCTTTATGTCGCCGATTAATGTGCACGTGAATCGTAGCCCGCTTTCCGGCATGGTTTCTTTTTTCAAGTATCATCCCGGAAAATACCTGGTAGCTTGGCATCCCAAGTCCTCGACGGAAAACGAACGTACGACCATCGTGGTACGGCATGAATCTGGCGTGGAAGTCATGTTTCGTCAGATTGCCGGAGCTTTGGCCCGCCGCATTTGCTGGTACGTAAAAGAAGGCGACGCGGTCACGCAGGGCGAAGAATTTGGCTTCATCAAGTTCGGTAGCCGGGTGGATATTTTTCTCCCCTTAGACGCTAAGATTCTGGTTAAACTAGGCGATAAACCCGTGTCTGGTCAAACGGTAATTGCCGAGCTAGCCTAGTTTCGCTTTTCATATATTCCTCTAAAGAGCAGCTTTAGGCTGCTCTTTTTTTGTGCTTATGCCTGAAAAGTCGGGGTCTTAACGTTTTTTAAGTAAACTTTTTTGAAAAAACTTTTTTGCCTTTCCAACTTTCTGGTCTTCAAGAGGGTCTTTACCATACCTTTCCTGTAAAAGCCAATTTTTAAAATGAATAGTTATGAAACGCATACTCGCTCTGGGAGGGCTTTTGCTGATTTTAGTATCCTGTGAAAAAGAGAAAATTTACCGGGATGACAGCGAGCGACTTCGTGGAATGGAGCAGGAGATTCTTGCCTTTATTCAGGACAAAGCCTGTCAGAGCGAGCGAGTGTGCGGTAGTATTGCCTTTGGTAGCAAACCCTGCGGTGGCCCCTGGAAATATCTGGTGTATTCATTGAAAACCGCCGACGTGGCCCGACTGGAAGAGAAAGTACAGAGTTACAATGAGTTAGAAAAGGAAGTAAATATCCGGGAAGGAAAAATCTCGGATTGCGTACAGGTAACTCCGGTAACGGTAGACTGCATTGATGGGCAATGCCTGCCTTATACAGTAAAGGACTGAGTGACAGGTAGGTAAGGTAAACCGGAAATCATCCAATAAAGAAGTAGTAATCGGCTGTTCCTGCTGGAGCAACCCGGATCTTCGCGTCTTTAACCCTTCATTCACCTTATATCCTACGACTACTCGATGAAAAAGCCTCTACTCGTATTCTTTCTGGCGGCATTTGGTCTTAGCTCCTGCGAAGACCAGTGTCAGCAAACCCGTGTATACCGCCAGCTTTCCCCCTTTCAGGTTTCCTTGAGTGAATTACGCCAGAATGGGGTAGCCATTAAGGAAGCTACGGGTTTAGAAAATCCTGGTAAAATCTACGCCAAGGATAACTTTCTCTTCATCAATGAAGTAAAAAAGGGTATTCACATCATTGACAATACGGACCCGGCCAACCCCGTCAATGTATCCTTTATTAGTATTTTGGGTAATGCCGATATGGCGGTGAAAGGCAACACGTTGTATGCCGACAGTTATACGGATTTCTTGGTTTTTGATATTTCCAACCCCCGGCAACCGCTTCAATTGCAACGGATTACGAATGCTTTTCAGAGCGGTATGGTAGAAGGGATTAGCTGGTCTACAAACGCAGTGAATTGGGGAAATAGCCAGCAGGAGGCTACGACGATTATCGATTACACCCCTAACCTCATCACTCAGGTGACGGAAACGGACTGCGAAGGCAATACAACGAATCCAGGGGGTTGGGGCGGCTGGATGAATTTCGCTTCGTCTTCCATGTATTCCGATAGTAAAAGTTCCGGAGGAGGTCAGGGAAGCGGTACGGGTGGCTCGATGGCTCGTTTTGCCATTGTGAATAATATTCTGTACGCCGTTACGAACCAGAATATGCAGCTTTTCGACATTACGCAACCTAAAAATCCGCAAAAAGGCAATGTCGTTACGCTAGGCTGGGGCATTGAAACCATTTATCCGTATAAAGACCGCCTGTACGTAGGTTCTACGACGGGTATGCACATTCTTTCCAATGCCGATCCGAATAATCCCGTTCGCGTATCTACGCTAAGCCACGTGCGAGCCTGCGATCCGGTCGTAGTACACGATACGTATGCTTTTGTGACTCTACGGGCTCAACAGGGCAGTGCGACGTGTGGACCGGCCCAGAATAACCAACTGGATGTGATCGACGTCTCGAACATGTATAGCCCGAAACTACTGAAAAGCTTTCCCATGCAGGAGCCTTACGGGCTGGGCGTGGATCACCCAACCCTGTTCGTTTGCGAAGGCAAGTACGGCCTGAAAAGCTATGATGTGAGCGATCCTTTACAACTGGATAAAAAATTGCTCAACCACTTCAAGGGCATGGATGCGTACGATGTGATTCCGCTCAATAGCAAAGTGCTGATGCTGATTGGAAAGGATGGTTTCTATCAATACGATTACAGTAATCGGAACAATCCCAAACTGATAAGCAAAATTCCCGTACGACGTAAAGACCTCTAATTAGCCTTATGAAACATTTAGTGTGGCTAGTACTGCTAACTACTGGGTTTGCTCAGGGGCAGACGAATCAGTTGTACCTACGCGGCGGATTGAGCCGATCGCACTTTACGGGAGAAAGTGCTTCTTCAAAAACGCAACTCTGGACGAGTAATGAAATAAATTACCCCGGTATTTGGCCTGCTCAAATGACCCGTGCAAGCAACTTTTTAGGGAATAGGTTTAAATCCGGATTTACGGGCGGCCTGGGCTGGCGGCATCGGTTGAGTACGCACTGGGCCTTTCGTACGGAGCTGAATTACGAACAAGCCGGAGGAAGAATTGATCAATTGCGGAATACGCCAACGAAACAGATCGCCTACGGCCCACCGATCCGTTTCATGCGGGATCTCATCAGCCTACCCCTACTGGCCGAATACAATCAGCCCCTGAGTTCCCGCTGGCGGCTGTATGGATTCGCAGGACTACAAATAGCGTATCAATTAAAGGCTTTGGAAAAAGGAAGAATTGACGAACCCTGGAGGTCCAGTCTGCCTACATTTTACGAATACATGTATAACCGGAATGAAACCTACCGACAGACGGATTTTGGCGGCCTTCTGGGCCTGGGTACGCAGGGCGAATGGTTTGGTCAGCAGGTGGGCTTGGAAATTCGGTACCAGACTGGTTTGTTAAACGTGGTTAGTCCCAACATGACCGGAAAGCAACGGGGTCGTATGGAATCCTTTCAGGCCTCTGTCCTTTACTACCTACCCTTATGAAGCAAATTCTATTCTTTATCCTGCTGAGTAGCTCCGTGTATGCTCAGGTGAACCAACGCCGAGGGTATACGAACCATACGGAGATGGGTATATTACTGGGCCGGGTAGCGTTCAACAACCAGCCGGCCATAAGCAAGGCCAGTTTTTCAGCACTGACTTTTAACGGATACCGATTTATTCCCGCTTTGGCCGTAGGACTTACCGTGGGCGTTGACGCGTATCGAACGCAAATGATTGTGCCGCTATCGCTCGGCTTACGGGGCGATTTCCTGAAAAATCAAAAAGTAACGCCTTTTTATGCACTCGACGTGGGAAAAGGCATGACCGGGCTGATCAAAAACAATACGCTTTCGTACAAGCGAGGCGGTCTTCACCTGAATCCGGCTCTGGGCTTACGCTTTGCTACCGGAGGCGGTTCGAGTTTGAGCTGGAGTGTAGGGTACAAACGTCAGTTGTTATCCAGCGGTATTGAAAACGGCTACGGCGAAGGAGTATATTACGACTATGCTTATAATCGCTTTTCGATGCGAATGGGGATGAGCTTTTGAATAAAAAAGAGCCGGCATAAACCGGCTCCTGTTGACTTTTTATTTGGTGTTAAGGCGAACAAGCCCGGAGTCTTTGCTCCGGGTTTTGTATTGCTTACCAACGCCATTCTTTGCCGAGCATAAGTTCGTCCTTCAAACCCTGTTTTTCCAGAAACGCTTTCGTTTGTTCGGAAGTGAGTTTACGAGTCGGAAGTTCGGGAGCATTCGCCAGGGCGTACAACATCATGGCCGTGTAGCGAACCGTATTCCGCAAGCCTTCTTTATCCACTTTATCAAACGTATCCAGATTGGTATGGTACGTACGACCTACCGTTGGCGGTAAGTGGCCCAGCGGTGTTAGCGTGGGAATACCTTCCAGCATAAAGGGCTGATGATCGGAATGCAAACCGGCCCGGTTCATGATTTCATTTTTGTAATTGGGCTCTACAGCCTGAATCTGACTGCCAACCTGGTTGCAAAAAGCTTCCATGGCATCCCAGCCAGAAATATTCATCCCGGAAGGCTGATTGGTCATATCCAGATTAATCATGTACTGAATACGGTCCAGCGTGTTGGCCTGTTTGGCAGCTTTCACGTACGCTTTTGAACCCAGTAATCCCTGTTCTTCACCCATAAATAAGACGAATTCAATCGTTCGACGAGGCTTCAGGTTGAGTTTTTTCAGCGTACGGGCAATGTCCATAATCGCAAACGATCCCAGGCCGTTGTCAATAGCTCCCGTAGCCAGATCCCAGCTGTCGAGGTGGGCTCCGATCACAATTTTATCTTTACTTCTTCCCTTGAGCGTCGCGACAATATTTCGGGCCTGTACTTTCCGGCTGTTGTTTCGCATATCAACCAGAGCCATAAGCTTTTCTTCCGCCATCCATTCCCGAATTCGTTGTCCGCTTTCCAGTGAAATACAAACAGCAGGAATGGTAATCAGCGAACCGGTTACGGAAGCAGTACCCGTTAGCAGTACATTTCCCGGAACCGTGTTTACCATTACAATGCCCGCGGCCCCATACCGGCTGGCCAGAGCCGTTTTTTCCGAGCGGTGCAGATTTTTCGTTCCTGGAGCAGCTCCCAGTAATCCAAGGTTAGCCAGTACCACCCGACCCGAGATGCGGGCTTTCTGAGCTTCAAAATCGGCTTCCAGACCATTGCCAACGTCAACCAGATCCGCACTTACATTCGCCTCCAGGGGTGAATGAGCCAGAGCTACGACGGGAATGTCCTGAAAATTGTCGCTTTTGCGGGGGGCAATGGCCAGGGTTACGGTATCACGACTCCAGGCTTCGAGATCAAAAGGCTGGTACGATACGTCACGAAAGCCGTAACTTCTGAGCAGATCGTACGCATAAGTTTCCGCTTTTTGCCCGTTGGAACTACCCGTAAGACGATGTCCAATCAGGCGAGTCGCCTCACCTAGTTTTTCGTACGCTTGAGAACGGGTTTCTACTTCCGTGTTAATTCGACTAAATACACTACCAAGCTCATCAGGAATAAGGGTTGATGTCAGACAAACCAGCACCACTGCGACCCAAGCGTAGCGGTAGAAAGGGGATTTCATTGTGGGTATACCGTTCAATCGTTAAAGAATAAGATTAAGCTTGTGACAAAAACCGTGCTTGCGGATAGGAAAGTTCGCTCGTTTGCTTCCATGGATGAACAAAAATAAACATTACAACTAGCTTATACAGAGGATTGAACGGGATTCTCAAAAATAAATTTTCAAAAAAAGTAAGCAAAACCTTGACGAGGGGACCTCTTTGTGCTACTTTTGCAATCCCAAAGCCAAAGATACCGAAGTGGTGGAATTGGTAGACACGCACGTTTCAGGGGCGTGTGTCTTTACGGACATGCGGGTTCGAGTCCCGCCTTCGGTACCACTTTACGAGAAGCCCGCTCCAAGCGGGCTTTTTGTTTGTTAGGCCCCTCTCCTGGGTGCAATAAAAAAGCTGTCAGCGAGAAGCTGACAGCCTGGTATATGTACTGCATTAGAAGCGTCTTTCTATACTTCTACCCCATTTAATCCCAAAGCACGAGCCGTGCGATCGCGGGATTTTTCCAATAGAGCTGCATCTTTAGCTAGTGATTTTCCGTAAGAAGGAATCATTTCCTGTAGCTTCTTCTGCCAAGCTTCGGAGTTTGATTTTTCCGCAAAACAACGCTTGAGCAAGTCGAGCATAATGGCTACGGAAGTAGAAGCCCCCGGAGAAGCTCCCAAAAGGGCCGCAATGGAGCCATCAGCGGCACTAACGACCTCCGTGCCGAATTCCAGAATTCCGCCTTTCTTGGGGTCTTTTTTGATCACCTGTACCCGTTGACCAGCCACTTCGAGTTTCCAGTCTTCCAGACGGGCCGAGGGCATATAATCTTTGAGAGCGTTCAGACGATCTTCCGGTGACTGACGTACCTGATCAATCAGATATTTGGTCAGCGGAATATTTTGAATACCTGCCGCCATCATAGGACCAATGTTATTCAGCTTGATTGATTTGGGTAAATCGAGGTACGACCCGTTTTTCAAAAACTTCGTCGAGAAACCGGCGTAAGGTCCGAAAAGCAATGCTTTCTTCCCATCAATTACCCGCGTATCCAGGTGAGGCACCGACATCGGAGGCGAACCTACGGCTGCTTTGCCGTATACTTTAGCCTGGTGACGTTCGATGATAGCCGGATCCGTACAAACCAGCCACTGACCGCTTACGGGGAATCCACCGAAGCCTTTTCCCTCCTTGATTCCTGATTTTTCGAGTAGATGCAGCGAACCGCCACCCGCTCCGATGAATACGAAAGGCGTTAGTAAGTCACGCTTTTTACCGCCTTTACGGTTTTTTACTTCAATTTTCCAGCGACCGTCGCGTTGGCGATCAATATCCCGAACTTCATGATTGAGTGAAAGCGATACGCCGGGCAAACCCTTCAAATAGTTAAAGATACGGCGGGTAAGTTCACCGAAATTGACATCGGTACCAATGTCCATTCGGGTAGCGGCGATTTTTTCATTCGGGTCACGCCCTTCCGTAATAAGCGGGGCCCACTCGCCAATCTCCGCAGGATCTTCGGAGTAGAGCATGCCCTTGAAGAGGTGATTCTTCGTCAGGGCCTGATACCGCTTCTTCAGGTAATCCACATTGTCATTCCCCCAGACAAAGCTCATGTGCGGTGTATTGACAATGAAGTCCTGCGGTGATGTAACAATATTTTTTTCCACCAAATACGCCCAGAATTCGCGAGATAATTCAAACGACTCGGCAATTTTAATGGCTTTGTTAATTTCAACGGAGCCGTCGGGTTTTTGCGGCGTATAGTTCAATTCGCAGAAGGCCGAGTGACCCGTACCCGCGTTGTTCCAGGCATCGGAACTCTCCGCAGTCACTACA
Organism: Siphonobacter sp. BAB-5405; assembly: GCF_002872335.1. Lineage (GTDB taxonomy): Bacteria > Bacteroidota > Bacteroidia > Cytophagales > Spirosomataceae > Siphonobacter. Next base: position 61,026 of record NZ_NJAG01000026.1, read on the forward strand.
TCCAGGCGTTCAAAGATTTCAATCGTCAGGTCGGGTTGCAATTCTTTGAGCATCATCCCCAGGGTGGCACTCATAATCCCGGCACCAATCAATACGACGTCAGGGTCATTATTTACAGATTTTTTACTGGTATTCATAGGGAAATACGGTTACTTTCAATGGAATGAATCGGAGCCTTTCCGTTATGCTAACAAGTTTGTAATCAATCAAGTAAAGAAGTTCGTGCCAGGTTTTATCCCTGCTAACGATTCCTCAGGCAGAAAGCATTTGAAATGAGCTTTCAAAAATATCGGTTATCCACAAAATTTTACTCCTTTTACCGCAGGATGTTGGTATTTTGTTATAGTTTCTCCTGAAAAAAGGCTTGTAGACCTTCTTGAATACGGTTTAAATTAGACGTATACACGCGTCAAAAGAAAAACCAAGTATTCAACTTTCCTTGATAAGGAAGAGTTTTCGAAAACGCTAATAAATACATACCAGCTTCCTGTTGGTAGCCGTGGATTCTTACTCCCAAGCACCTGATTATCACAAATTGTAGACGTTGAAAGTTCCGGGAAACCCTGGAAAAAAAGAGGAGTTTTGAGTTGTTAGTTCAGAGCTTACCGATTGTACCATGGGTGTAACCCATGGCTAATCCTATTGAACCCCTCTGGGGTTAGCATGCTCAGTTGTATCGTATTACCCAAACCCGAAGGGGTTCAATAGGATTAGCCCCGTATGCAATGCGGGGATCAAGGGTGAATTTAAACCTGAAACAAAAAAACTCCCTTCCAAATCGCTTTGAAAGGGAGTTCAGTATGGAATGCAAAACCAATCTTATAAGTCGATGGCTTCGCCGTAGGCTGCTTCGGTAGCACCTTTCACCGCTTCTGACATCGTCGGGTGCGGGTGAACCGTACGCAGGATTTCGTGAGCCGTTGTTTCAAGTTTACGAGCCGCTACTACTTCAGCGATCATTTCCGTAACGTTGGTACCGATCATGTGAGCACCCAGCCACTCGCCGTATTTGGCATCGTAAATAACTTTTACGAAACCATCGCGGGCACCCGCTGCGGTTGCCTTACCAGAAGCTGCGAAGGGGAATTTACCCACTTTCACGTCGTAACCCAGTTCACGGGCTTTCTTCTCGGTTAAACCAACGGAAGCAATCTCGGGTGAGCAGTAGGTACAGCCCGGAATGTTACCGTAGTCCAACGCTTCGGTATGGTGACCGGCAATGTGCTCGGCACAGATGATGCCTTCAGCAGTAGCTACGTGAGCCAAAGCCTGACCGGGTACACAGTCGCCAATCGCGAAGAAACCCGGAACATTGGTTTCATACCACTGATTAACCGTGATTTTACCTTTATCCGTAGCGATACCTACGTCTTCCAGACCAATGTTTTCAATATTAGCTACGACACCAGCTGCAGAAAGTACCACGTCTACGTCGAAGGATTTCTCTCCATCCGGCGTTTTTACTTTCACTTTGCAACCTTCACCACTCGTATCCACTGATTCAACGGCCGAGTTGGTATAGATGTCGATACCAAGTTTTTTGTATTGCTTGGCGAGTTCTTTCGATACGTCTTCGTCCTCCACGGGAACAACGCTCGGCAGAAACTCTACGATGGTTACTTTCGTACCCATGCTGGCGTATACGTAAGCAAACTCCACACCGATAGCCCCTGAACCAATAACCAGCATTGATTTAGGTTGATTTTCGAGGGACATGGCCTTGCGGTATTCAATTACCTTTTCGCCGTCAATTTTGATGTTAGGCAATTCACGAGCCCGGCCACCCGTAGCGATTACCACGCCTTTCGTAGCCGTATAGTCCGTTTTTGCTCCGTCAGCGGCCGTTACTTCAACCGTTTTGTTGGCTTTTACTTTGCCGTAACCCATGATGACGTCGATTTTATTCTTCTTCATCAGGAAAGCTACGCCTTTGCTCATGGAAGTAGCAACACCCCGTGAACGGCTAATAACAGCACTGAAATCAGCGTTGTAAGATCCGTCCTGAATCGTAATGCCGTAATCTTTGGCGTGTTTAATATATTCAAAAACCTGAGCAGACTTTAAAAGAGCTTTTGTCGGAATACAACCCCAGTTGAGGCAGATCCCTCCGAGGCTTTCTTTCTCTACAATTGCGACTTTCATGCCCAGTTGGGAAGCACGTATGGCAGTAGGATAACCGCCAGGGCCACTTCCTACTACGATCAAATCATACTGTTGAGCCATTGTTGCGAAATCTTTTTAAAAGGTTTGGGCCGAAGCCACACAAAAATAGAAGAAAACCCGCTGGAAAGAGACTTCCTATTGGAAGTTTCCCAGGAGAGGAAAATCAGAGATATGGTATAAAGGCGTTTTTTCAGCGACAAACCCCTAGAAAATACCTTTCCTTTTAACAGCAAAAGTAGGTAAAAAGGTTTCCTTCACTCACCCGTACAAGGTAGGGCGATCCGTGCTGAAAACCATCGACTTAGGTAAATCGTTAGAACTTGGGACAGGCCAGTTCCCGCTTGCGTTTACGCGGATAGGGCTTGGGATCGAAGAAGGCGTCGAGCGTATACGAAATGGACAACTCGTGGGCTCCACCCGAAGCCATACTGAGAGTAGAAATGGTGGCGTCGTAACTGTAGCCAATGGAAAAATTGTCTTGTCGGTAACCTACCAGAAAGACCAGGGCATCGTGATTGTTCAGGCCGAGATCATACTGCTTGATGGGAATACCCCGGTACCAGACACCCAGCGTCAGCGGATCGTAGGTCATATACAACCCTAAATCCAGCTGATCGAATTTACCCTGTTTTTTGTACAAAATGGCGGGGGAAAGGCTGCGTTCACGTCCCATGTCGGCTCCGAGTCCATTACCCAGCTCCCAGCCCATCAGCGGAATTTTAAAGCCACCCTGCAAACTGATTTTCATGGGTAACCGCTCGGGTGAAGCCGAGAAGGACTGATTCGGACGGTTAAGATGGTGAACCGATATACCCGCCCAGAACTGATCGGAATAGGTTAGTAAACCACCCGAAAAATCCAGGTAGTTGATCCGGGGACCCGTATCGGCTACGGGATCATTGTAGATGGGCGTAACACCGCCGGTACCATTCAGATCGTAGTTAAAAACCAGGTTGTAATAATTGACGCTCCGGTTCACGTACGAAGCCTGAATACCCGCCCGTAACCGTACAAATTCACTCAGGCGAGCCTGGTACGCGTATTGTAAGCCTACATCCAGGGTACGCAGGTTACTAAACTGAGCGTCGTTCATGACCATCAGACCTACGCCGGAATTGATCTTGTCCAGATATGTATCCACACTGGCAATGGTCGTTACGTAGTTGGCGTTGAGGGCAGGCCACTGATTACGGTAATTGAGGGTAGCACGCGGAGCCAGGGCCGAGCCCGCAAATGCCGGATTCAGATACAGCGGAGCCGCGTAGAACTGCGACAGCTGCGGATCCTGGGCCTGCGTTTGCAGTATACTCAACAGCACAACGGCGACTATAAGGAGATGTTTTATCATGGCGTACAACCAAAAACCAGACTCACTCAGATTAAGGGGTCATTCAGGTTCGGTAGAAAGTTGGAGCGTGCGGGAAATCGGTTTCCTAAAAAATCCGATCTAGCGAAAAAATTTCAAAAGTTCAGCAAGTTGCATAAACCTTCACAAAATTTGTAGCAGAAGTTTCCGTTAATTTCCAGGGAATTGATCCACGAAAAAGTAGCCGTTCGAACCAACCTCTCACCGAGCGTGTCTTCTTCATCGAAGGTTAAGAAACCAACGTCGAAAATTTCAACGTACTCATCTCGTGATTCGTCTCTTGCTACCGCCACCGCAAAGACCTTTCCCGATCTACGTCGTTTAAAACGTAAATAAAGCCACATCGGGTATGATTCGAAAGATATATTTTACGGTGCTTCTATGGATTACCTGCTTTCTGGTCGCCCAGGCTCAGACGGTCAAGCCGTCGATTCGGGTAACCGGTCGCAAGTGCGAGCCCGAACAGGGCTGCGGTGGGGACTCCACTCGCTTTGAAGTAACGGGCGTGACGGCTACCAGCTGGCAGTGGACCTTTGAGGATCCCAATACTTCTGATCCGCAGGCGAAGAGTTCAACGAAAGCCAAACCCGCCCACCTGTATTTACAGCAGGGTTCGTACCGGGTTTCGGTACGGGGAAAACTAGCTTCCGGAGCCGACTACGCAACGGATACAACCATTAAAATCTCTACCCTTCCCCCCGCTTTTGAGTTTTTTCAGGGCAAAGAAGATACAACGATCTGTAAGGGCAGCGAGTTAGTACTCGATCCTTACGACTCGCGTTTTTTTCAGGGTACGCCTCCGGCCGAAGGTTCCGTCAAGTATTTATGGTATCCTACCGGTGATACTACTCGTACGATAACGGTGACGGAAAAGGGCTGTTATTCAGTGGAAGTAATGAACGGCGATAGTTGCACCGTAACGGATCGCATCAACGTCAAGATTTGTGGGGAATCCGACCAGCAGGCTTCCAAATGGTACTTTGGTTCGAACGCCGGGATTAGCTTTGAAGGAGGGCAGCCGACGGTCATTACGGACGGAAAGATTAATACGCCCGAAGGAAGTTCATCGATTTCCGACCGGAAAGGCAACCTGCTCTTTTATACCGACGGACGAAAAATTTACGACAAAGACGGTAACGTCATGACGTCCCGTGATGCCAGCGATACCACGAGTTTGAGCGGTAGTCCGAATTCGACGCAGGCGGCCTTAATCGTTCCGCAGCCGAGTTGTCGGGGTTGTGAGACTATTTACTACGTTTTTACTACCCGAGACGTAAACGATTCAACCCGATGTCTGGAATACACGCGAGTCGATATGCGGGGCAACGGCGGAAAAGGGGTGATTCTGGACAAGAATATACAGACGGGAGAATGTAACGTAAGTGAACGTCTAACCTCGATCGAAAATCCGAAGGATTCTACGTATTGGGTACTTTCCCACGGGGTGGGCAATAATAAATTCATTCTAAAACGTCTGACCAAAAGTGGTCTGGAAGATGCGGATTCGCCGGAAATTGGTATTCCGCATGAATCAAAGTATCAGGGCGAAGGCCAAATCAAATTTGCCAGCTCGGGTGGTAAAATGGGTGTAGTGATTCCGGGGGGTGAAAAGCACCGCAACTACGCTGAAATCTATACTTTCAATGATTCTACGGGTGCTATCACGCCACCGCCAATTACGCTGGATTTAGGCCCTGCCCCACCCTCCGCATACGGGATTGAGTTTTCACCCGATGGGAAGCAGGTCTACGTTTCCCTGCGGGGCAATGACAGTACCGAATCCATTCTGTATCAGTATGACATTAGTAATACGGATTCAACCATCATCGCTTCAACCCGTATTGAAGTAGCTCGTTCCGAAAAAGAATTTGGTGCCTTACAATATGCTCCCGATGGTAAAATCTACATGGCCGTCAAAGGCAGTCAGTACCTGGGCGTGATTACGCCGCCTTCGGCCGATTCGACCGACGTAGAGTTTGAGTTGGACGGCTTTAACCTCGGGGGAAAATTAAGTCAGCTGGGTTTACCCAACTTCGTACAAAGTATCATTGAACCACCTTCGGGGCCGGGTATCAACGTGGCGGATGTCTGCTTTGGTGAGCCTATTGAATTTGGTACCAGTCCCATTTGCGACCCGCTCGAAGATAAATACGAATGGGATTTTGGTGATGGAAAAGGAAAATCGACCCAGCAATCGGGTCAATATACCTACGCCGCCGCGGGTACGTATACGATTACGCTACGGCAATACAACGCCTGTAAAGACACGACGATGAGCCAGCAGGTAACGGTAAATCCAACGCCCATTGCTAATCTGGGACAGGATTTGAATGTGTGTGCTAAAAGTGTCGTACTGGATTCCAAAAACAATTTCCCCAACAGTCAGTACATCTGGCAACGCAATGGCCGGATTCTAACCGTAGATAGCACTGCTTCCAGCATTCGGGTGGATTCTTCAGGACAGTATGTAGTGATCGTGCTCGTGGGCGATTGTTTTAGCTCCGATACTATTCAGGTAACCCTGGAAACGCCGCCCAACTACAGCCTGGGGCCGGATCAGAAGCTCTGTACCGGAAGTACGCTTCAACTGGATGCTCTGCCGGGCGGTACGTCGTACCTGTGGAATACCGGAGCCAATACACAGCAGATTACGGTTGATCAGGCGGGCAATTACTCGGTGGTCGTTACGATTCCGCGAACGAATGCGATTAGCTGTGAAGTATCGGATACCGTGCGGGTGAACCTGTTGCCCCTGCCGAATGTGAATGTGATTCCCAAAACGTCGTTATGTCAGCCCAATAACCAGACCATTACGCTTGCCGCTGGTACAAATGACCGGTTTTTGTATCGATGGTTACCTAATCGGGAAACGACTCGTACGATTTCCGTAAATCGAATAGGCACCTACACCGTAGAAGTGACTACACCAGAAGGATGTGCAGAGGTTCACAACATTGAAGTCATCGACCTGTGCGACCCGCAGATTCTGGTACCGGATGCCTTCTCTCCCAATGGCGATGGGCAGAATGATCGCCTGCAAGTCATTACCAATCATATTTCGGATCAGGATTATGAATTTCGGGTGTACGACCGCTGGGGCGAGATGATATTCCGTACGACGGACCGCAAGGAAACCTGGGACGGAACCTACAAAGGCCGCACCTATCCGCCGCAGAGTTATGCATGGGTAGTGCAATATCGCAGTACCTACTACCCCGAGCGAGGCATCAGTACCCAGCGGGGAGCGGTGCTATTGGCTAAATAAGTTAGAAAGTCTTTTAGAAACGGTCAGCTTTTTCGCTGGCCGTTTTTATTTTTGAGTGGATCATTTACTCCTGCTAAACCGATGAAGCGTATTCTTTCTTTTCTGCTACTGGTTATCATCAGTACCTCTTTTATGCCGTCCCGAAAACTGGTATGGGCTGATGAATTTAATACCGACGGAGCCCCGAACCCTAAAAACTGGACGTTTGAACAGGGCTTTGTTCGGAATGAAGAGTTGCAGTGGTATCAACCCGATAATGCTTATTGCAAAAAAGGATTACTGATTATTGAAGCCCGGAAAGAAAATAAGCCCAATCCGAACTACGAAGCAGGTAGTACCGAATGGCGAAAAAGTCGCAAGACGATTGACTATACCGCCGCCTGTCTGATTACCAAAGGTCTGCATCAATGGCAGTACGGGCGTTTTGAAATGCGGGGAAAAATTAATGTAGAGCCGGGAATGTGGCCTGCGTTCTGGACGCTGGGCGTCAAGGGCGAATGGCCTTCCAACGGTGAAATCGATATTATGGAATATTACCGCAATACGTTACTGGCCAATGTCGCCTGGGCCACGCCAACGCGGTACAAAGCCAACTGGAATTCAACGAAAGTGCCGATCAGTGATTTCAAGAAAAACTGGGCCAATCAGTTTCACATCTGGCGAATGGACTGGGATGAGAAAACGATCAAACTGTACGTAGACGATCGCTTGCTACTGACGTCCGACTCGCAGAAAACCGTTAACCCCGACGGCTCCCACCCCTTTGATCAGCCGCATTACCTGCTGCTGAACCTGGCTATTGGTGGACAAAATGGCGGAGATCCTTCCCAGACGACCTTCCCCGCCCGCTTTGAAGTGGATTACGTGCGAGTGTATCAGTAGCATTTCGTAACGGATCCGGACGCAAAGGATCACGTCCGGATTAGAAAAGTAAACCCATGCATTACTGGTGCAGATTTCCAAACCTGCACCAGTGTTCTCTGCTTCAATTGTATATCCTAACTCCGAAGGAGTTCAACCTACTTAGCCCCGTATGCAATACGGAGAATCGAACCTGTATCTACCATCCCACAGGCATCACAACACCCGCAACCTACTTAGAACCCAATCGAATTTCCCCCATCTACCGGGAGCGATACACCCGTGATGTACGCAGCCGCTTCGGAAGCCAGAAAAACGGCGGCGTAACCAATATCACTGGGCTTACCGAAACGATTCATAGGGGTACGACGTAAAGCCCGGTTCATCCGATCCGGATCGCCACTCATGGCCGTTTTCATCATGGCCGTTTCAATGAAACCGGGAGCAATGGCGTTGATCCGTACGTTATGCGGCGAAAACTCCGAAGCCAGAATTTTAATCAGTCCCGATACGGCCGTCTTGGAAGCTCCATAGGCCGCCACACGATCAATGCCGTAATACGCGGCCATCGACGTGATCATGATGATGCTACCGCTTTCGCGGGCAATCATTCGGCGGGCACATTCGCGGGTAAGCGAAAAAACGGCATTCAGGTTGGTTTGAATGATTCGCTGAAATTCCTCATCCGTAACCTCCAACGCCGGTTTTTTCATGTTGATACCCGCGTTATTGACCAGAATATCAATCGGACCCACCTGGGCCTCAATGTCCTCTACTAATTGAGGAAGGTTGCTCAGGTCGGTTACGTCATTCACAAAGTAATACGCTCCTTCGCCCAGCTCCTGTACGGTCTGGCGGAGTACTTCTTCCCGCCGTCCGGTGATGACTACCGTGGCCCCGGCTTCTTTCAGACAACGCGTAATTTCCAGTCCGATGCCACTGCCGCCGCCCGTAATGAGGGCAATTTTATTGCTTAATGAGAAAACCTGCATACTTCAGAACGAATAGAAATTAGAGGATAAAATAAAAGTCATTTACGCGAGCAGCGACTGGAGAATGGCGTACTCAACGCCGCGTAATTCAGCCAGTCCACGTAATCGGCCAATGGCCGAATAGCCCGGATACGTTCGTTTATTGAGATCATCCAGCATCTGATGGCCGTGATCCGGTCGCATGGGCAGAGCGGTTTCTCCCTGTCCCGTTTTCTGACGCCGCTTTTGTTCCAGCGTTAAGGCCCGAATGACCGCTACCATGTCGACATCACCCGACAAATGATCGGCTTCGTGAAAATTCAAAGGATTATCTTCGCGTTTCGTGGCCCGTAAATGCACGAAATGAATCCGTGAACCCAGCCGCTGAACGATTCCCGCCAGATCATTATCGGGGCGTACGCCCAGCGAACCCGTACAGAAAGTAATGCCATTGGCTACGGAATCGTAGGCCTGGCAAAGTTGTACTAAATCATCTTCGGTACTCACGACTCGAGGTAAGCCCAACAAGGGTTTTGGCGGATCGTCAGGGTGAATACAGAGCCTGATGCCTACTTCTTCGGCAACCGGAGCTACTTTCCGAATGAATTCGTAGAGATTCGCCCGTAGCTCGGGGTCACCAATGTTTTTATATGCATCAAGTTTGCTTTGGAAAGTTGCCAGTTCGAAGGCTTCTTCAGAACCAGGTAAACCGAGCAAAACCGTATTGGTCAATCGGGTGCGTTCTTCGACCGACAAACGCTGGAATCGTTCGTAAGCACGTTGCCGGACGTCAGGTTCATAGTAGTTTTCGGCACCCGGTCGTTGAAGAATATACAGATCGAACAAGGCAAAATCTTCCCACACGAAGCGTAAAGCTCGCGAGCCGTCGGGCATCTGGTAATCAACATCCGTTCGAGACCAGTCAAGTACGGGCATGAAGTTGTAACAAACGGTCGAAATCCCACAAGTAGCCAGGTTTCGCAACGAAGTCTTGTAGTTTTCAAGATACGCATGACGGGAAGGTAAGCCTTTCTTGATGTCTTCGTGTACGGGCAAACTTTCGACAACGGCCCAATGCAGCGGGGTATATCGGTCATTATCCGCTTCAATGCGTTGTTTCCGCTCCAGAATCGCCTCCACCGGCCAGACTTCACCTACCGGAATCTGATGCAGAGCGGTGACAATGCCCGTGCAACCCGCCTGCCGGATGTCCATGAGCGAAACGGGATCCTGCGGCCCGAACCACCGCATGGTTTGTATGAAAGCCATAACTTAGTTTCTGTTTATAGCAAAGACCGGTTTTTTCAGTCCTCACCTTACTCATATGATAGAACGAGCCAAGGAAGGTCAACTACAGAACAACCCGAACCGTATACAGCATTAGTCCCCCAGCCCGTAAATTTCTGATAAACAAAAAGGAAATAAGCCAAATTTAAACGGCAAAAGCAGGTATTGCAAAAGAAATAAACTAGCTATATAACAAGTGTTATATATACTAAAAGTATTGATGTTCGGATCGCTAGTAATTTGAGATTTAGCGTAAGAATTTTACTCAATCTTTAAGTCATATTTACGCAGCAATCCGGCTAAACTTTCGGATGAAAATCTAGCTTTTTTAACCACGTTCTGTTCGGGATCAATCGTGAAGTTATACGCCGTTACAAAATTGACCTGATCGAGTTTAGTTTGTGAAAAAATAGCATTCTCCAGATCGCAATCCTGAAAATGACTACCGGTTAGTACACTCCCCGAAAAATCAACACCTTTTAAAGAACATCTGCTGAATAACGTCTTGATTATCTTTTTGTTACTGAACAAAGCGAAGTCTAGTTTACACGCTTGAAAGCTTACATTAAACATACTACTTTCGCAGGCACTAAAGTTTATACCAATCAGCTTACAATCCCGAAACGTAACCCCATTTAATACCGAACGATTCAGCGGTACTAAGGCCATATTACAACCTGTAAAGGTACAATCCGTAAAGCGATTACCCGAAAAATTACTTTCCGAGAAATCACATTGCTGAAAAACACAATTTTCAAATTCTTTATTGCGTATCTCCTGCCCCGAAAAGCTGCGTTTTTCAAAAATTTCGTCCTGATAAAAATCTAAGTCCATTTCAAAAAAAAATTTCTTGAAGCGAAGCTTCAAAGGTCAGACATAAAAAACCCGCAACGCTGGGCTGCGGGTCTTTATATACAATCAAACAGGATATACGCTTAGAAATCTTCGTCCAGAGCGAATTTGTTCGCATCTTTTTCCTGCTGGTTTGCCATGACGCCAGCCTTCTGGTACTCACCTACGCGTTTTTCGAAGAAGTTGGTTTTGCCCTGCAGTGAAATCATTTCCATGAAATCAAAGGGATTCGTTGCGTTAAACTGCTTCTCAAGTCCTAAGGCTAACAGCAAACGATCCGCTACGAACTCAATGTATTGATTCATCAAGACTGCGTTCATACCGATCAGCGATACGGGCAGAGCGTCGGTTACGAACTCTTTTTCAATCGCTACGGCGTCCAGAATGATGTCGTAAACGCGTTCTTTCGGCAGCTTGTTAATAATGTGATTCGTGTAAAGCATACAGGCGAAATCACAATGCAATCCCTCATCCCGGGAAATCAGCTCGTTGGAGAAGGAAAGACCCGGCATCAAACCCCGTTTCTTCAACCAGAAAATGGAACAGAACGAACCCGAGAAGAAAATCCCTTCTACGGCCGCAAAGGCAATCAGACGTTCCGTAAAATTGTCACTGTTGATCCACTTGAGTGCCCATTCCGCTTTTTTCTGCACGCATTCAATCGTATCGATCGCCCGCAGCATCTTATCTTTTTCAGTGGGGTTCTTGATGTAGGTATCAATCAGTAACGAATAAGTTTCTGAGTGGATGTTTTCCATCATGACCTGAAAACCGTAGAAGCACTTGGCTTCTGCGTATTGCACTTCGCTAAGGAAGTTAACGGCCAGGTTTTCGTTGACAATCCCGTCGGAAGCCGCGAAGAAGGCCAGTACGTGTGAGATGAAGTGACGTTCACCGTCGTTCAGGTTTTCCCAGTCCTTCAGGTCCTGGCCCAGGTCAATTTCCTCGGCTGTCCAGAAAGAGGCTTCGTGCTTTTTGTACATCTCCCAGATGTCATGATGTTTGATGGGAAACAGTACAAATCGCATGGGATCTTCTACCAGTAGCGGTTCATTACCAATATGCTCCTGAGCCATAGCAGTTCAATTAAATGTTTAAGAAGTTTTTATCAGACGTGTTACACTATGGCGGCAAGTAAAACGCTGATAATCAAAGTTGGACTGTAGCCATTAAAAACGGCCTCATTCAGGCCGTCAGGGTTCAGCACCGGTGCTGAACTGTCAACAAAATTAGGGCTTTCAGCGGGGGATACAAGGAATTTTTTAAAGAAGAAAAATGCATTTTCGGGAACCTTTTCGCAAGGCCCAAAGGGTGTGGGAATTACTATTGCCGTTTCTTTCCATAAACGTAAAAATATCTTTTTCGTGCGTGTCCGTTCAGCCAGGGATAAGGCTATACGAAGGGCCGGTATGCTCCCTGGGTATATACGCCCTGCAAAACAAAATGGGGATCAAACAAAACAAAACTGGCCTCGTACCCGGCCGCGATACGCCCCAATTGATGGTCCTTGCCAATAATCTGGGCCGGATACAGAGAAGCCATCCGTAAGGCTTCCTCCAGCGGAATACCCACGTGTTCAACGGCGTTGGCAACGGCCTGCATCAGCGTAAGTGACGAACCGGAAAGGGTGCCGCTTTCATCCTCAAACCGCCGTGTAGTCGGGTTGAAACTAAACTTGTACTCGCCCCGCGTATCTTCCGTAACTGCGTCCGTAATGAAAAACAGCCGATCACCCATGATCTTGTGAGCAATGCGTACGCTGGCAAAATCGACGTGAATACCATCGACAATGATACTAGCCCGTACGGATGAATCGAAAGCCGCTCCGAGTAGACCGGGTTCGCGACTGTTGAAGGGCGACATCGCATTGAACAGGTGCGTTACAAGTCCTATCCCCTGTTGAAAAGCCTGCATTGCCTGTGGATACGTAGCACTGGAATGCCCTGCGGAAAGTATGATTGGACTTTGCAAGAGCCAGTCCAGTACTTCCGGGTCTGCTTCTTCGGGAGCCAGCGTCAGAAAGAGAGGTAGATCACCCGCCGCTTCGACGAGTTGTTCGAGTTCAGCAATGGTCGCTTTCCGGATGTAGGAAAGTAAATGGGCCCCGCGTTTGACTGGATTGAAGTAAGGACCTTCGAGATGAAGCCCTATCAAGCCCTGACCACCCTGTTGCCGATACGTACGACAGGCGGCAATGGCGGCCAGCATGCCCGTTAAAGGGCCGGTATGGTAAGTAATCTGGAAATGAGTGGTTCCGCCAGCCAGATGTTCTTCATAGTTCTTTTGAATGGCTTCGGGCGTAGGTTCGGTTGTGAATAAAGTGCCTTGCCCGCCGTACACCTGAAGTTCGACAAAACCCGGAGCGAGTACAGCCTGCTGACCGTCGATTACGGTAGCCGTTTCAGGAATGGAATCGCTTAAACCAAGAATGGTCTGGTCTTCGACCAGCAGATGTTGATGCTCAATAAAGGCAGAGCCCGTGAAGATACGGACGTTTGTAAAGGCAAAGAGGCTCATAACCACCGTGTAGTTGAGCCTCAAAGAACGTATGTAAAAGGGATTTTTTAATCCAGAAAATTAGAAAATAATGTAAATCAGGTAGGTCATCAGGGCCAGCCACAAGAAAGTAACCAGCGGTACACCAACGATCCAAACAACAACATTAAGCCAATTGTACGGGCGAGGCTTTTTTCTTGCTTTTTTCATTGGAATACTAACCGATTGATTGTTTTTAAGGTCGATGTAGGTAGGTGCCGTTACCATGGCAGAGCAAAGTTAAAACGTGAGAAAACCAGCTTCGTAGATCAATGTTACAGCGTTTTTCAGGTACCGAAAATTGCTTTCGATGAATCACCATTTTCCACGGAAAACGTAAGAAAACGCCTTCCAATGGAAAAGCTACGTGAAACGTCGAACCCCAAATGAAGATACCAATGTGATGAACGAGGCGAAGATCGTCCCGTTGAAGGCCCTGAATGCTACAACTGAGTGGCGGCCAGTAAATAGAAGGAAAGCCTCTGCAAGATATAAAATTCTACTTAATTAAAACTACTGAACTTAAGGAAGATACTCCAGTTTCATTAAAAGCCTCAATGGCAAAACTATACGATACGCCCACGTTTAAAGCTCGTAGTTCCAGGGCATTCGGTTGGTCATGCCAGATCTGGTACGTTTGGTATAATTTGTCTGGTGTAATGCCCCAGCGAATGTTGTATCCCACGGCTCCGGGTACTTTTTCCCAGCGGATATCGGCATTTCGCTCATCTTTTTGCCGTACAACCCGCAAGTTTCCCGGAGTAGCCGGTTGTTTTCCGCTTCCTTTTCCAAACACCCGCATATCGCTAATGGCCAGATTGGGGCCAGCCGTATAGCCGTGTTCGTACCGAATGTGCCGTGTGCGAATGGCCTGGGGCAATTCAACGTACGCACAAGCCCGATCCCGTTTCTTTTCTTTTGCTAAATCCGTGAGCAACTGCCAGTTCTTTCCGTCGAGTGAATGGAGCAATTTAAACTGCGTATAAACGGTCGAATCGCTGTTATAGACGTTATTTTTATAGTCAGTATAATTGATCTGTACCGCCTGTACTTCCGAGGGTTGCTGTAAGTCAATCGTTAGCCACTCACCGGCCCGGTTCTGGCGAGCCACCCAGTAGGTACGCGGGTTTTCATCCGTAACGTATTCGGCTCGTAGCGTATCCTTTACCGAAGAGGCTGTTACGGGTTTGCGGTACGAAAGCAGCATCCAGCCCGTAAATAGCTCGTCTTTACGCTGCCATTTCCTGGTAGGCAAATAGTGAGGGAAATCGCCGAAACGTGTATTGGCGTACATCTGGTCGTCGGCATCAAAGCCCGCCGGAAACATAGCCAGCCGGCGTTCCATGGGCCAGTTTACGCCAATCCAGGGTGTTCCGGTATTCCAGTAATTGCCGTAGTTATCCTGAAACGTATTTCCGTGACCCGCTCCGTTCATGAAACCGCCGGGCTTGTACGAAATCGGATTGTAGGGAGCGTACTCCCAGGGGCCTAGCGGATCGTTGCCCACGTAAGTACCGGTAGCATATACGTTGTACTCGGTGCCGGGTGCTCCGTACTGTAAATAATACTTTTTATTATACTTGGTCATCCAGGCTCCTTCCACAAAAGGCTTCATTAGATCGGCGTGATTCGGACCGAAACGTTCCCAGCCGTGCTTCCAGGGATCAAGCCAGAACATGGATTGGTAGGGACCTGCGTAAGTCAACCGCCGCTTGGGATCGAGTTCGGCTCCGAAAATGGGATACACATTCGACGAACCCCAGTACATGAACCACTTGTCGGTATCTTCATCGTGAAAAAGGGCCGGGTCCCAGGGACCAATGTCTTTGGGTAAACGCGGTAACCAGCGGTTATAGAATTGGAGTTTCCCTTTTTCGGGGGCTACGGAATACAGAATAGGCCGTTGTTCAAACGTAGACTGAAAGAGAAAAAGCGTATCCCGGACCGACAGGGCCGCCGGAGCACACATATCCTCAAAAGGCCACTTGTCGGGCGTTACAAAGTCCCAGTGTGACAAATCTTTGGAATGCCAGTATCCGCCCGAAATGGTTACGAACAGATAGTACTCACTTTTATGATTGACAATCACCGGGTCGGCTCCCGAGCGGTACGAAATCTGTTCGTTGAGCTGTTCGAAATTGTAGCGATAACCAATGTCCATCGGATTACAGTACGTACGCTGGGCATCACTTGAAAAGCTGCTGAACAGTAGGAACGTTGTAGCGAGCAAAATGGCTAGGAAGCGAAGCATAGGTATTGGTATTCAAAGGATTTAGCTTTTAAAATTACGAATTTTTTAGATTGAATCCGTTTCAAAGAGCAGTCGCCAGCGTCCAGATGTGTACTTCCCGGCAACCCTTTTCAAGCAGAACCTGAGCACAGGCTTCCAGCGTAGAGCCCGTCGTCACGACATCATCAATCAGGGCGATTCGCTGATTTTGTATGAATTCAGGCTGCGTGACGGTAAAGACATTGGCGACGTTCTGAACGCGTTCCCAGCGGGTTTTTCGGGTTTGGCTGGCCGTAGCCGTTTCTTTCTTCAACAGTTGATTCGACCAGGGAATTTCCAGTACCTGGGAAAGTCCTTCGGCAATGCTGTCGCTCTGGTTGTAGCCCCGTTGTCGCTGGCGACTTTCGTGCAGTGGAACAGGCAGTAACAAGTCCGCAGTTAGGCCCGCTGCTTTCAATTCCACCGCGAACAGACGGCCCAGCAAGGCCCCAACTTCGGGTTCGTTGTTGTACTTGAGCTGGTGTAATAGATGCTGGACTTTCCCTCCCTTGCGAAACTTGAGGTAGGCATGAGCACTGGCCACGGGGATTCTTCCGGCGAACTTGTCAGCTACGACCGAATCGCCCGTTTGCCAGCTACGGGTAACGGGCAAATCAAAGCGGCAGGTGGTACAGAGCAGGTCTTCACCTTCGGCCAGCGTTTGCTGACAGCCCAGACAAATGCGTGGAAATAACAGCGTCCAGAACGCCTGCCAGTAGCTTTTCATAATTGGGGTGAGTTTTTCGGCTAACTTCGCCGGGAAAATCAGGAGAAGCCGTACCGTTCAGTAAATGAAACGGGTAACCTTCTGACCATCACGCTTCACAATCAATCAACAGACATGGCATTAGTTGAACAATTCGACGAATACCGCAGCCGGATGAACGAACGCATTTTGGGCTCGGACAATCTGATTATCAAACGCTTATTTAACCTCGATACGAATACCTACGCCGAAGGAGCTTTAAACAGTAAGACCAAAGAACTGATTGGCCTGGCCTGCTCGATGGTACTGCGTTGCGATGATTGCGTAAAGTACCACCTGGGCAAGTGTCACGAACTAGGAGTTACCGAGGCCGAAATGCAGGAAGTATTCTCCATCGCTACAATCATTGGTGGTACGATCGTCATTCCGCACCTGCGGCGAGCCGTTGAATATTGGGACGAATTGCAGAAAGGTACCGAGTAACGTTTTTCCGAACGTTTCGAGCCGTTTTTACTGTTAGCAAGGGTATGAAACAAGAATTAGAAGATCAGGATTGGGAACAGTTGCTGGATCAGCTGGAAGGCATGATCGGCAAGCGTCCGGCGGATTTGAATGGCGTCCTGTTTTTGATTGGCGTACAGGAACTGGGCAAAGGCCATCAGTTCTTTACGAAAGAACAAAAACAGGATTTGATGCACATCGCGGTTTGTAAGGTATTGAGCTACAGTGGCTATTACGAACTCGAAGGGCTGGATGCGGATGGCTGGCCGCACTGGAAGCTGGTACAACCCCTGCCCTTTGTCGACTTGCTTAATCAGGAAACCCTGCTCAAACAGCACGTACTGGAATACTTCGAACGCGAAGGCATTATATAGCTACGGAAGAGAGAAATCTCTTCCGTTTTCCATTTTTCCCCCTATGAAATTACTTACGTACAACGTCAACGGCATTCGTTCAGCCCTGACGAAAGGTTTTGCGGAATGGCTACAGAGTACTAACGCCGATGTGGTAGCTCTGCAGGAAGTAAAATCGGAGATTCATCAGTTTGATCGCACCATCTTCGAAGACCTGGGTTATCAGCTGTACTGGTATCCGGCGGTGAAAAAAGGGTACTCCGGCGTTGCCATTCTATCCAAGCACACGCCCAAACACGTGGCATACGGTTGTGGAAACGCGATCTATGACGACGAAGGCCGCATCCTGCGGGCGGATTTTGATGATTTCTCGTTTATGAGTCTGTACCTGCCTTCGGGATCAAGTGGAGACATGCGGCAGGCGTTCAAAATGGAGTTCTTGTCTGATTTTCAGGATTACATTGATGACCTGAAAAAGGTGGTACCTAACCTGATTATTTCGGGGGATTACAACATTTGCCACCAGCCGATTGATATTCATAACCCGAAGTCCAACGCCAATTCGTCCGGCTTTCTGCCCGAAGAGCGGGCCTGGATGGGTCGTTTTCTGGAAAGTGGATTCATTGATACCTTCCGGCACTTTCATCCCGAGCCGCATCAGTATACCTGGTGGAGCTTTCGGGCCGGAGCCCGTAGCAAAAATCTGGGCTGGCGGATTGACTACCAACTGGCTACGGAATCGTTACGCGAACGATTGAAAGACGCAGCCATCTGGTCAGACATTAAACACTCCGACCATTGTCCCGTCATGCTGGAGTTAACGACGAATCACGCGTAGCCAGCTAGTACCCATCCACAACGGTTAAGGCCAAGGCCGCCGTATACGCAAAGCCAATGGTGAGCAGTACGATGCCCGTACCCGCCAGCAGGCCCGTAACCAGCCGAAGCGGATTATTGCTTTCCCGCCACTGCCAGTATTGCGTGAAGCTATCGATGAGCAGGGGAATGATCAGTACTACCGACCAGAAGGAAGCGAGCGGTCCCAGCCAGAGGCTCAAGAGGAGGCCTATTCCGTAACCCACATATAATCCTGTACAACGGGCACATACGGGAAAAGGACGACCTTTCCAGAAAAAGGAACGATCAGGGCGACGATGGCAGGCGAACCACATAGGATGTACAAGACTTTTTAGAATCAAACGTTAAGCAATTAAAAAATCTTTGATGTAGAATCGGTTTACTGCGGAAAAACTTCTATATCGCCAATGGTTCCTTTGCTCTAGCCCGTTATGAATCGTACCGCATTTTTCAATCAGTTAACTACGCAAACCTTTGATGTTTGTATCATTGGCGGAGGAGCCACCGGAGCGGGCTGTGCTCTTGACGCTGCTTTACGGGGCCTCAGCGTGTGTCTGATTGAAAAAGAAGATTTCGCGGCTCAAACGTCTTCCAAATCTACAAAGCTGATTCACGGCGGCGTTCGGTATCTCGAACAGGCCGTCAAGCAATTGAGTCCGGATCAGTTTCGAATGGTTCGTAAAGCCCTGCACGAGCGGCGTACCCTCCTGCAGAATGCTCCACACCTGACCCGATCTCTGCCGTTACTAACGCCCTGCCGAAGCTGGCTGGAAGGCATGTATTACAGCATCGGGCTGAAAATATACGATTGGATGGCGGGCTCGCGAAATATTCAGCCGAGCCGCTGGTTATCCAAAACACAGGTACTCGAACACGTGCCCCAACTTCAAACCGAACGTTTACACAGTGCCGTCTTGTACTACGATGGTCAGCTGGACGATGCCCGTTTTGCACTGGCTCTCATCAAATCGGCGGCAAAAGAAGGAGCGGTCGTACTTAACCATACGGAAGCTCTGGCCTTTGGCTATTCAAAATCCGGTAAAGTGCGGAAGCTGGAAGTCAAGGATACCCTTAATGGCCATACCTACGACATTCAGGCGAAGGTATTCGTGAATGCAACGGGCCCTTTTTCGGATCAGATCCGTACCATGGCCAATGCGAAGTCACGACCGCGTATCCGCGTGAGTCGGGGTTCCCATATTGTACTGGAAAAAAGCCATCTGCCGGGGAATACGGCTATTCTGGTACCTAAAACCGACGATGGGCGGGTACTATTTCTCATTCCCTGGAAGGATCAGGTTTTGGTAGGTACTACCGATCTGGAAGATGAACTGAGCGATACACCACGTCCAACACTGGCGGAGGAGAAATACCTGATGAGTTACGTTAATCGGTATCTGAAGACACCCATTACGGAAGCGGATATTCGGGCGGGTTTCACGGGGCAACGCCCCTTGATTGAAGCCATTTTTGCCAAGGATACGAAATCGCTGGTACGCGATCATGAGGTAGAGGTAGATGATAAAACCAAGCTTATCAGTATTTTGGGCGGCAAATGGACGACCTATCGCCTCATGGCCAGCGATACGATCGACGCGGTTTGTGAGCAATTGAAGGTGAAGAAGGACTGTTCCACCGAACAGTACCGGCTGGCGGGTGGTGAAGCCTATACACCCGATTTATTTCTGAAACTCCAGCAAACGTATGGTTTAACGGAAGAAGTGTCCCGGCATCTGGCCCGTACCTACGGAACGGAAGCAATGGATGTACTGGCCTTAACGCAGGAAAATCCGGATTGGAAACAACCGCTGGCGGCTCCGCACCCGTTTATTCAGGCCGAGGTAATCTTCGCCCGCAGACAGGAAATGGCCTGTACGCCCGAAGATCTGTTGTACCGTCGCCTGGGGCTGGGTTTAATCGATGCGGAAGCTACCCAACGCGTGTACCCATTGGTCGAGCGGTTATTGCAATAAAAAAGGCCCGAATCAATCGGGCCTAGTAATACCTATGGTTCAACAAAGAATCAATATTCGTCTTCGTTGAAGAAGAAATCATCTTTTGTCGGATAATCCGGCCAGATTTCTTCAATGCTTTCGTAAGGTTGACCGTCGTCTTCGAGTTCTTGAAGGTTCTCAACTACTTCCAGCGGAGCACCCGTCCGAATGGCATAGTCAATAAGCTCGTCTTTCGTTGCAGGCCACGGAGCATCCTCCAGATAGGAAGCAAGTTCAAGGGTCCAGTACATGCGTTTTCCCTCCTATGGAATAATGGGTTCAGAAAAATGACTGCAAAAGTAAGTCTTTTTTGCATTGCTTGGAGACTTACCGCTATTTTTCGCTTGAATAAAATAAAAAACGTTCCAAAAAAGATCGTTCTTTCGAAAAAAAATATAATTGATTTTAATTTTTACCCGTAATAATCTGACTATGAACGTATTGGAAGGTGGAATGGAACGTGTTTTGAGAAAGGTTGAAGTTTGTTCGTATTCACTGGAATCATGTTTGGCGGCTGAAAAAGCCGGAGCTGACCGAATTGAGTTATGTGCTTCCCCTTTTGAGGGCGGAACGACCCCATCTTTGGGCGTAGTACAGGCTTCTTTGAAGCATGTTTCCTTACCGATTAACGTCATGGTACGGCCTCGAGGAGGTGATTTTTGCTACGATGATCTTGAGTTTGAGGTAATGAAAGCCGAAATTGAAACATTCAAAGCAGCGGGCGTACAGGGTATTGTGCTGGGTATTTTGTTACCTGATGGACGCGTAGACGTCGAGCGTACCCGTGAACTCGTACAAGTGGCTGCCCCCCTGCCCGTTACGTTTCACCGGGCCATCGATTTTGCCCAGGACCTTGCTGAGGCGGTTGAAGACGTCATTGCGACGGGTTGTCGGATTATTCTTACCTCGGGCGGAGCCGATAAAGCTCCGGACGGTACAGCAGAATTAAAGCGAATGGTACAGCAGGCTGCTCGTCGGATCGAGATCATGGCGGGTAGTGGAGTCAATGCGGCAAATGCCGATGCCTTACTGGAAACGGGCGTACACGCGTTGCACCTGACGGGCAAAGTGAGCCGGGATAGCCGAATGGAGTACCGAAAAGAAGGGATTGCTTTGGGAGGCGTAGCCGCCGTACCGGAATACGACATTGCCTATACGGATTGGGCACGCGTAGCTCAAGTCGTCGAACGGGTGAAAAAATAGGTTACTTCGGTCTGTATTTTGTTGGAACTAAAGGCCGGATACTAGCATTTTCAAACCTAAAACCCTTTTTCCACTCAAAGTTTGTACTTTTGGCATAGGATCAACAAACACTACTGCCATGTTTGTGGTTCGTACCAATGGAATGTGCAAGGGGAATAGCCGGCTATCTTAAGGGCCGTTTCTGCTTTAACCGAATAAAATTCTCATGATAAAACCGATTCTTAATCAGTTCATTACGTATCGGGAACAAGGTCGAAAGGCATTTGCGGTTTTGATTGATCCGGACGATGTACGTTTGGATGAATTTCCTTTATTATTACAGCGGGCTCAACAGGAGCAAGTGGATTTTTTCTTTCTCGGAGGTAGTCTGATCACTCAATTTCAGATGGGTGACATCATTGCTCTCATTCGAGAATACACAACGATTCCGGTCGTATTGTTTTTAGGAAGCAATATGCACGTGCATCCGGCTGCGGATGCAGTTCTGTTTTTATCTCTGATTTCGGGTAGAAACCCAGAATATCTGATTGGACAACAGGTAGTCGCGGCTCCAATGCTGAAAAAATCAGGTCTGGAAATTCTACCGACCGGCTATTTACTGATCGATGCGGGGCAGCAAACCACGGCTTCGTACATGTCGCACACCACCCCTATTCCCAACAATAAACCAGCCGTAGCGGCGTGTACGGCGATGGCAGGAGAAATGCTGGGCTTGCGACTGACGTATCTGGATGCGGGTAGTGGAGCACTGAAAAGTATCACGCCCGAAATGATTGCCGCCGTACGCCAGAGCGTAGATACGCCGATTATTGTAGGCGGCGGTATTGATTCAACGCAAAAAGCAAAAATGGCTTTACAGGCCGGAGCCGATGTAATTGTGGTGGGGAATGGAATCGAAAAGAATCCGGATTTATTACCTGAAATCGCGGCTACGGTACGAAAATGCAATGAAGCCCTCGCCATTAATTGGTGAGCGGCGTAATCAATAAAAAGCCCGAATGCTTTACAGCGTTCGGGCTTTTGCTTTCTTGGGGAAAAGGAAAGTCTGAAAAGACTGATTGATATTATACGCCTTCGGCTTCAACCAGTTTTACTTCCGGAACCATGCGGGTCAGCAGATTTTCAATGCCTGCTTTCAGCGTCATGGTAGAAGAAGGACATCCGCTACAGGAGCCCTGTAATAAAAGCTTAACGATACCGGTATCTTCCTGAAACGAAGAGAACGTAATGGCTCCACCGTCCATTTCTACGGCAGGCTTCACGTATTGATCGAGTACCGCTTTAATCTTGATAATCGTATCACTGTCCTGCTCAGCATTGATGGCTTCGTGCTGCGTCTCGGCAGCAGCCTTCGTCAGCACCGGTTTACCACTATCCATGTACCGTTTAATCAATTGTTTGGTATCGAACAGTACTTCTTCCCATTCCGTTTCGTCGTGCTTGGTGACGGTAACAAAATTGTAGGAAATGAACACGCGTTGTACCCAGTCATATCCGAACAGCTCAACGGCCAATGGAGAATTTTTCTCCGGTGAAATAGCCTCAGAAGGAGAAGCAAAATCAAATGAAACACCTTCGGGTACCAATTCGAAGTTGATAACAAACTTCATTGAATTTGGGTTCGGAGTGGTTTCCGTATAAATAAGTACCTGCGGTCGGAGCATAATGCTGGGAGTTTCTAATGTATAGGTGTTAGGGTAACGCAAAAGCGGGCATTTGAGTTTCCGGAGTGTGCGGTTTTGGGTTTTGGGTTTTCCGTTTTCCGTTTTCCGTTTTCCGTTTTCCGTTTTCCGTTTTACGATTCGTTAACGTTCG
>NZ_NJAG01000126.1 GCF_002872335.1 Siphonobacter sp. BAB-5405
GCTAACTGCTGATTGTGAGTCTGGGTCGCGTACGATCTGGTTAACAGATAAATGATAAAGCCAATAAACACGCCCGGGAACGAGTAATACATGTTTCATAGATGAAAARGGTAAATCGATTCGTTCCCGGGTGGACAGACCCAGC
The DNA here is from genome assembly GCF_002872335.1 of Siphonobacter sp. BAB-5405. Lineage (GTDB taxonomy): Bacteria > Bacteroidota > Bacteroidia > Cytophagales > Spirosomataceae > Siphonobacter. The sequence continues at coordinate 146 of NZ_NJAG01000126.1, forward strand.
CAGTCAACAAGCAGGATTTCTTCCAGCCCATAGCGGGTCAGGACAAATCCGGTCAGAACAGCCCCAATGCTTCCGAATAGCTTACCCAGCGTTTGCCCCTTCAAGTACCGGGGAAAGATGTAGAGAGCACTGGCCAGAATCACGCCCATTTGCAGTAGCTGTGAGCTTACAATCAGCAGGATGCTTTGCAGGGATACCCGGTTAAATACAATAGCCCCGGTTAGTAAATACAGGGTAGATATAAACCAGACCAGCACAAAAATCAAGGGCAACTGACTTCGCTTCATCCTTCAAAAATACAGCTTAATCCAGCGAATGGCTGAACATTATGTTAGTGGCCTGATCTATTATGTAAATGCTGTTTACCCGCTTTCACATACCGGTTCAGGGCATCGGGATAATAAACTAGGATCGGTTCGAGGGCCATGGAATCTTTGCTCTCCGTACACCTCCCCTCCTACCGGTTATGCCCCGATTCATTTTCTCTCTCTATTGTCTTACCCTGTTAAGCAATTTGACTCTATTTCCTTTGAATGCTGCCTATAGCCAGTCTTTCGCCCTGAGTGGTCAAGTCAGAAGTTCCACGGACAGCCAGCCGTTGGCAGGGGTACAGGTGATTCTGGAGTCTTATTCCAGCCCTGTTCGTTCCCACGATGCCGTTTCGCAGAGTGACGGGCGATTTTCCTTCGAGAAAATAAACGAAGGACTTTACCGACTAAGCCTGTCGCATGTAGGCTATCAAACCCTGGTTACGGATTCAATCCGTTGTTACTCTTCGCGAATGGATTTAGGAAAGCTGAGTTTACTGGCTTACTCACAGACCTTGAATGAAGTAGTAATCCGGACCAAAAAGCCGGTGATTTATTATGAGTCCGATCGGTTCCGGGTGGACGTTCAGGCCATGCATACCCGGGGCGATCAGGCTCTTGATCTTTTGCAACGCATTCCGGGCGTCAAGCTGGAACAATCGGGTGACTTAAGTTTACAGGGAAAAATGAATGTCCTAGTCTATATCAATGGGAAGCAAAGCTACCTGGCGGGAAGTGCCCTGCTGAGCTATCTAAAAAGCTTACCGGCGGGTGACATTGCATCCATTGACTTTTTGCCCACGCCACCGTCATCCTACGATGCAGCGGGCTCGGGAGGGGTGATAGACATTCACCTCAACCAGCGTAGTGAAGATGGCTATTCCGTAAACACCTCGCTTTCCATCACACCACTGGCCAGAACCCGATCCGGGCTATCTACCATGACTACGATCCGGAAAGGCCGATGGCAGGGATATGGTCAATGGGGAGCGGATTATAGTCCTTCTTTCGAGATAGAAACGACGAACCGACAAACCCAGAACCATCGCATGGATCAGATAAGTCAGCAACTCACCCGGCCCAAGGGTTTTTCAAGCCTCATGGGTCTGAGTTATCAACGCTCTCCGCACGAAGTCTTAGGCCTGGATGGTAAGCTCATGCAACAGTGGACTACGCGACAAACGGAGAGTCAGCTATCGCAAGAAGGGCCCATAAACCCAGTATATGTAAACCGGCAAGATAACCATCAGTCTCAGGCTCAGAGTGGGGCTCTCCATGCATTTTATAAGCGAACGCTGGATACGCTGGGTTCCACCCTCACCCTTGACGGCGACTACTACCACATCAAATCAGATCAGAAGGACTGGTTTAGCAATTTCTACACCATGGGCTCTGCACCTGAGTTTCGTTTTGATTCCAGGCAGAATCTGCTTCGTTCCTCCACCCTTTACGCTTTTAAAGCAGACTGGATCAAAAAAACGGCCTTTGCCACGTTAGAATCGGGAGTAAAGACTGGCCAGGTTACCAATACAAACGTCGTTAACCAGGATTCCCTGTTAGGATCCGATCAGCGACCTATCGTTGGATATGCCAATGCCTTTACGTATCGGGAACACATTCAAGCCTTCTATGTATCCCTTCAGAAACCATTCGGGCCTCTGGATCTAAAGGTGGGTGTTCGGTATGAGCACACCCAGGGCTTTGACGACACGCGTCAACTCGTTCATCGCCAGTATGGATACTTATTCCCATCCGCTTCTCTGATGGTCCGGCCAGGAACCCATCAGCTTACCTTTTCCTATCGAAAGAGTATCATCCGACCAGTTTATACGAATCTAAATCCCTTCTCCTACTACACCGATTCTTATACCCTTCAAGCCGGAAATCCCGCCTTGAAACCTGCTTTAGCTCAAATCGCAGAATTCAACTATGTAGTAAACAACACCCGACTTTTAACGGTCAATTATATTTATTTAAAGGATGCGACCCTGGACGTATTCACGTATGATCCGCTCCGGCAAGTCAGTAAATCCA
>NZ_NJAG01000127.1 GCF_002872335.1 Siphonobacter sp. BAB-5405
CAACGTATCCGATCTGGTCAATACGCTTATGAGCCTACTTTTTGATTCCATGCCGGGAACAATCGCCTTACGAACCGATCTGGTTAATACGCTAATGAGCCTACGGCAGCCGTACGAGGCACAAGCGGTCCGGCTGAGTCAACTCGAGCTGACCTTGGAGCAGGAGTGGTTAGATGGCCAAAAAGTGGCAGGCCCGCATTGAGAAGTACAACGAGTTGGTTAATCGCCACAACGTCCTGCGGGAAAGCCGTCAGGCACGGGCCCTTACCCCCCCGACGCACGCCTGCTTCGCCCGCTACTTGAGCCGGCTACCAGCACCTGTAGGCGAATCCGGATGGGTTAGCCAGCATTCAGCAATGGTTACGGGTACCTGCGAAGGCCCGGGGCAACTTGGGCTCAGTTCACTACTTACGTGCAGTCGATTGCACAGACCAATCCCTGTAGCTGCCGTCTACAATAGGAAGATGGCAAATTCATCTACTCAGGTAAAATGGGCAAGCGACAGCAGCAGAGCCAGGATTAAACGCGGGGCAGTTAAAAAAGCTCATTGAGACYTCCATGCAGCTGCAAAACCATAAGCTCCGGTTAGGTTGTTGACTCGTATTAAGAAATACCGACGTCAAAGGGGAGTAACATGTAATATCCAGGTAAGCATCCATTGAAGCCAGGCCCGGGAAAAAGGAATATTCTGGAGCGACCATGGCTCTGCTTTATGTTTCCTTAAATGAATCATTGAAGTAGTGTTAGGTAATAGAAAAGGCTTGATGATTTGAGCAGACAAAGCTCAGACAAGGACATGAGCAAGGGCGGAGAAAATCCTTAAAGAATGGGTAGAAAATCTTAAATCAACAGCAAAAGAGGCTTTTTAGCTTAGGAATAAGACTTAGCGAATAACGGCTCACATAAAATAATCTATGCCCCTCCGCCGAATGCCCCTTCTAAAATTTGCCTGACTCTGGTATATTCGATAGGTACGCATGAACCCCTCTTTATTTCGAATCATTCTGGGCCTACTTGGCCTGTTAGGGGGGAGCTTCTGCCAGGGCCAGAACATTGCTTTTAATCACCTGGGTTCGGAGAACGGACTGTCCCAGAACTCGGTTCTAGCCATTGCTCAGGATAGCCGTGGCTTTATCTGGATGGGCACCCGGTACGGACTCAATCGCTACGATCACCCGGAATTTTAGCGTATTTAAAAACGATCCTTCTGACTCCACTACCCTTTCCGATAATTACATTCTTTCCCTGTTGTCCGATTCCCGGGGTAAGCTATGGGTAGGCACCACGCAGGGGCTTAACTACTATGATTCCCGGAACAATGTCTTTCATCGCCTGAATAGCCCCCTTGAAAAACAGCAGGGCCTTGCGACCCTGGCTATTCATTGTCTCTTTGAAGATTCAAAAGGAAGCATTTGGGTCGGTACTTCGGCGGGCGTCCGTGTTTTAACCACCCCCCGCAAACCCAGTTCTCGGGCTTTGCTGAAGGCGGTTGCGTTCCCTGCCTTCCCTGGAAGTACGAAGCCTGGTTGAAGACCCGGAAGGCTACGTCTGGATGGGCACGTCTAAAGGTCTGATTCGAATTCACCCACAAAACGGGACTTTCCACTGGTTTACCAAAAAAGACGGCTTAACCGACGACTTCATTACGAGTCTGGCCAAGGATAAGGATAAGAACCTGTGGATTGGCACCAAGTATGGTGGCGTAAATCTGTACCGACAGCGACACTTCTCCGCCTTGCTGCCCGCAAAGATTGATCCGAATATTCGTAAGATCATGCCGGATAAAAGGGGGAAACTCTGGATTGCTTCGCTGGAGGGCTTATACAGGTATGATCCAGACGTACAGCAGCTCCAAACGTACCGACATGATCCGGAAAATCGCAAAAGCCTGAGTCAGAATTCCATCTATTCGCTTTTTGAAGACACGAACGGGTCGATTTGGGTCGGCACGTATTACCGCGGTGTTGATATTATTTATTCGTCCCTGACACCCTTTACCATCTATCAGAATCACCCCTCCACCCGTAGTCTGAGTAACGATGTCATTAGCTACATTACGGCCGACAACCGATCTCAGCTCTGGATTGGCACCGAAGGCGGAGGGCTTAACACCTTCAATACTGCAAAAGGGTCTTTTCAGGCGTTTAAACATCAACCCTCTGATCCATACAATATTAGCTCCAATTTAATCAAGAGTATTCACTGGGACAAAAGAGGCATCCTGTGGGTGTGTACCCACTTGGGTGGTCTCAACGCGTATCATCCGCAAAGTCAACGATTCGAGCATTTCAGGCACGATCCCAGTAATCCCCATTCTCTGGCCTCTGATAACGTCATTGCCGTAGCCGAAGATGCCAAAGGGAACATTTGGGTGGGAACCGATCGGAACGGCATTAGCGTATTTGATCCACACACCGGTCTCTTTCAGAGCATACACACGCATTCTTCTCCCCTTAAAATCAGTGCGAATGGCATCCGCAGTTTCTTTCTGGATTCTAAAAAAAACCTGTGGATTGCTACTGGTGCGGGACTTAATCGGCTCGACTCCACGGGAAAAAAGATGACTTGGTTTACTTCAGAAAATACTTTGAATTTAAAATCGCAGGACATCAATTGCGTATCGGAAGATGCTCAGGGTCAGATCTGGATAGGTACGTATTACGGGGGTCTGTGCCGGTTGAATCCGGATGAAAAATCCGTCACAACCTTTACCGAGAAAGACGGACTGCCCAATGATAACGTGCTGGGTATCCTTGAAGATCGCCAGCACTACCTCTGGCTCAGTACGGAAAACGGACTGTGCCGCTTCAACCCCTCACAACAAACGTTTAAGACCTACCACGACGAGTGACGGATTGCCCAGCAATGAATTCAGTCCCCGGGCTTACTACCAAAGCCCTGGAGGGTTTACTGTATTTGGCACCAATAGTGGCCTGGTAAGTTTTGACCCCAGCCGCATCGTTCTGAATCAGTTTTTACCACCGCTGACATTCACTTCCCTTAAATTATTTAACCAGCCCGTTCAGGTTGGAGATGCCCAGGGACTTTTGACCCAAGACATTAGCTCCACCCAAAGCCTTACGTTTACGCACGATCAAAATGTTTTTTCACTGGATTTCGCCCTGCTCAATTACATCAAACCGGGCAAAAATCAATATGCGTATCAGTTGCAGGGATTCGAAAAAAACTGGAACTACGTCAGGATTCCTTCCGCTACCTATACCAATCTTGCTCCAGGGGAGTACACCTTGCGGGTAAAGGCGGCCAACAACGATGGCATCTGGACCCCCGAGCCTCTTTCGCTTCGCATTCGAATCCTTCCTCCGTGGTGGGCTACCGGCTGGGCTTATTTACTGTACGCCTGCAGTTTCAGCGGATTACTTTTCATACTTATCCGTTTTTTCTGGCTGCGGGCTTCGCTCCGGCGAAACCAGGAACTTCACCAGTTAAAACTGAATTTTTTTACCAACATCTCCCACGAGATTCGTACGCATTTGACGTTAATCCTCGGACCCATTGATACCCTCATCGATGCTTTGCGAGAAGATCCTTCCGCTTCCCGGCAACTTCAGCACGTAAAAAAATCACTCGAACCGTTTGCTTAGATTAGTCAGTGAGCTGATGGATTTTCGTAGAATCGA
>NZ_NJAG01000128.1 GCF_002872335.1 Siphonobacter sp. BAB-5405
GGATTTCAACTATGGAGCACCCATCGGCAATGGGTTTCAATTTCAACGTGGGTGGTTTTTACCGACTCGGTGAAGGTCCACGGACGGCGGGTTTCACCGCGAACAACGGCGGTCAGTCATTAAACTTGAACCTAGTACTAAAACTTCGCGATGGGTACGTTCGTCTGTACGCCAAGTATCTTAATGACCGGGCGGCTTCGTACATGCCCACGCCCCTCCAGGTAACCGGAACGAACAGCCGCCCTACTTATTCTGCCGTAGAAGGGTTCGATCCCAAGCACGGAGCCCTGCAAAGCCCTTACCTGCTGCACGATCTGGGTTTGGGCGTTAACGGAGCTTTACGTCAGGCCAACGTAGCCGATGGGATGCACCCGGTTTCTTCTTCCATTGGTGCGGAATTTAACTTTGATTTGGGAGAAAACTGGTCCATCGAAAACCGGGCCCGTTATTCACTCAACAAGGGTCGTTTCATTTCTCCCTTTCCGGCTACAGCGGGTAGTACCTCGGCGATGTTGAGTGCGATTGCCGGTGCTCAGGGCTGGAATCTGACGAATGCACGCCTCACGGATGCCGCCACGGGAGCTGCTTTTACGGGTAGCCAGGCGATGCTTATTCACATGTTTGACGTGGAGCTGAACAACTTCAATAATTTCGTTAACGACTTTAAACTCAAGAAGGATTTTGGAGCGGGTTCGGTAACGTTTGGTTTCTACAAAGCGTACCAGAATATCGCCATGTCCTGGCTCTGGAATTCTTATCTGACGACTTTATCAGGCAAGGGATTACGGCCACTGGATATTACGAATGCCAGCGGTACGAGACTGACGCAAAACGGCCAGTTTGCCTACGGTGTTCCGTTGTGGGGCAATCTTCAGCGAGATTATAATACGGCTTACAATATGTCCGCTCCTTACGTAAGTACCTCCTGGGAAGTTACGCCAGCCCTCAACGTGGATGCCAGTGTACGCTGGGATTTTGGCCGGGTTAACGGTACCTATAGCGGCGGAACCACCGTACGCAAGGATATGAACAATGATGGCGTCATTCTTGCCTCGGAAGAAAAAGTAGCCGCCATTGACTACGCCAGCACCAAGCCCGTCAACTATCGATACAACTACGGTTCGTTCTCGCTCGGAGCCAATTACAAGCTTCAGGATAATCAGTCCGTATTTGCCCGCTACAGCAGCGGTGCCACGACGAAAGCAGACCGCATTCTTTTCACCAACAACGTATTAGCGGACGGTAGCATCCGGGGTGTCAAAGATCAGATTGATCAGGCGGAGCTGGGCTACAAGGGAAATCTGGGCTTCGGGGGCTTATTCGTAACGGCTTTCTACTCCCGCGTGAACGAACAGGGTGGTTTTGAAGCCACTACCCAGCGAGTAATTGCCAACCACTACCGCTCGTTTGGTCTGGAGATTGAAACCATCGTCAAGCTGTCTACAGCCTTTAGTATCAATGCCAGTGCTACGCTGACCGATGCTAAAATT
>NZ_NJAG01000129.1 GCF_002872335.1 Siphonobacter sp. BAB-5405
AATGCGGAGGGTAAATACAAAGTTTCAGTTCCAAACAATGCAGTACTTGTTTTTTCATACATCGGTTTTACGAAAGCCAATGCTTTGGTTAACAACCGAACAACGATCGATATTGAATTAAAAGAAGATCCTAAAAATCTTCAGGAAGTTGTAGTCAACGTTGGCTATAGTACCATGCGTAAAAGTGATCTTACCGGTTCGGTATCATCCGTTAAAGCCGATGCTTTTGAAAATTCGGTACCTACCACGTTAGATCAGGCCTTACAGGGTCGAGTTGCCGGAATGTCAATTACTCAAAATTCCGGTGTCCCGGGCGGTGGTAGTTCGATTCAGATCAGAGGAGTGAACTCCATCAACAGTAGTAATGAACCTATTTATGTCGTGGATGGGGTAATTATAAATGGTAGAACGGGTGATAATGACCGTAATGCAATAGCCAGTATTAATCCTAATGATATTGAAAGTATTGAAGTATTAAAAGATGCTTCTGCGGCTGCCATTTATGGAGCTCAGGGGGCCAACGGAGTCATCCTGATCACTATGAAGAAGGGTAAAGTTGGTAAACCCGTTATCAATTTCAATACAAAGGTTGGTTTACAGGAATTACCCAGACGTGTGGACGTAATGAATCTCCGGGAATATGCACAGCATCACAATGATTACTCGGATGTACTTGGCTATGGCAGACGTTTAGACTTCAGTCGTCCTGAGGCTCTGGGGGAGGGTACCGATTGGCAGAAAACGATGTTTCGGGTAGCCCCCATGCAAACGTATGACCTATCCTTACGAGGAGGAATGCAGAATTCAAATTATTCCTTGTCGGTAGGTCACTTGAATCAGAATGGGATCATCTATGGCTCTGGCTATAAGCGTACTACCGTGCGTCTGAGTGTGGATAATTCCATTGGTAGTCAGTTACGTATGGGAGCCACCATCAACGTTTCGCAGGACAAGCAGAATACAGCTGTTTCGTCATGGAGTGTATTGGGCAATGCTCTTTTTCAAACGCCAGCCATACCCGTTTATAATGCGGATGGAACGTTCGGAGGTCCAACTTCCGAATTCGATGCCAATAACCTGGGCTTTTCCAATCCCCTTGCCATTGCCACGCTGAATACCCGGGATAGAGAAAATGTCATCGCTCGTGGAAATATTTACT
>NZ_NJAG01000130.1 GCF_002872335.1 Siphonobacter sp. BAB-5405
CGCCCGCTTTTTCAACGGTGAGCGAACCACAACGGACGTAGCAACGGATATTGTGTCGATTGGCTCGTCGCCAACCAATCAGTACAGCTGGCAGCAGATCAATCTGACGGCTGGCTACAAACGGTCCTTTGGTAAACACGCCCTGAATGGCTCCCTCAATTATTTCCTGAGCGACTATATCGTAGACTGGAATTTGAATCAAAGTGGACCCAATACGGGCAATAACATTTTCTATCACTTCAAGAACGTAGGGGCTCAATTCCAGTACGCGTACGATTCCAAATACCTGCTGGCTTTGGCGGCGGGATACAGTGGTTCGGATAACTACGCTCCCGGTAATCGCTGGGCTCTGTACCCAGCCATTGCCTTGGGCTGGGTGGTATCGAAGGAATCATTCCTGGCCGAAAACAAGAACATTTCCTTTCTCAAAGTTCGGGCTTCGGCAGGACAGTCGGGTTTCGACGATTCCAACCAGGGTCGCTTCCTGTATCAACAATACTTTACGGGTAGCGGAACCTACTATACGGGCAACAATGGCCTGAACGGCAATGGTGGGCTGGTTCCTTCGTATGCCGCCAATGCCATGATCGGTGCCGAACGCAACACGGGGTATAACCTGGGAGTGGATCTGCAAGTATGGAATAAGCTTTCCTTTACCGTAGATGGATTTATCAACAACCGAAGCGGAATCGTTACGCAGGACAATACCTTACCGGCGTTGTTCGGAGCCAGTTCTCCCTACCGTAACCTGGGCAAAGTTTCCAATCGGGGTATTGAACTTTCACTCGGTTTCGCTGATCAGGCTGGCGAAGTGAAATACAACGTTAAGGCGATGGCCCTGTACGCCCGCAACCGAATCAGGGAAATGGGAGAAGTTCCTCCCTTGAATGCCTCATCGAGAACGGGGCAGCAGATCGGAACGCCCTTTGGATTAAAGGCCGATGGTTTTACGATGTAACGGATTTCAATGCCGATGGTACGTTAAAATCAGGCATTGCTCAGCCCGCCTTTGGCAACGTGCAACCCGGCGATTTGCGTTATCAGGATCGGGACGGCAATGGTCGGGTCGATCAGAACGATGCTGCACCGATCGGGTTTACCGCTCTTCCGGAATGGACCTACGCGTTTGAAGCCGGACTTTCGTATAAAAACCTCGACTTTTTCATTCTGTTTCAGGGAGCGGCTCATCGTACGATCAATTTACTTTCGGCTTCCGCTCAGTCCATTGCTTTCGTTAACAATACGAACGTATATCCCATCGCCGGAGAGGCCTGGGCTTATTACCCGGATCAGGGTATTGACACGAGAGCTACCGCTACGTATCCCCGACTCACCACGCGACGCCAATACCGAACAACTACCAGAATTCAACATTCTGGATGAAAAACGGGGATTTCCTCCGGGTTCGTAACATCGAGATCGGCTATACGCTACCAAATACCCTGCTGCGGAAGATCCACCTGGAAAACGTACGCGTGTTCGTAAACGCGACGAACCCCTTTACGTGGTCTCAGCTGAGCAAACACTATAACATGGACCCCGAAACGATCAATGGTTATCCGGGCCTGAAAACGTACAATACTGGCCTTACATTAAGCTTTTAAGGAACGCATGAAGATCTTATCTATCCTTCTTTCAATGGGAGTACTGGGGCTATTGACGGGTTGTCAGAAAGAATTTCTCGACACCCGCATCGATACGAACCAGACCGAGGAAACGCTTTCGTCTAACTACGCTACGCTGTTTTCCTACGCCAATGCTCCGTATACTTTTTTGAGAAACGAGTTTACCATGCTGGATAACAATCTGTTTTCACCGGTTTCCGATGAAACCGTGCAGACTACTCCAGGAAACTCGAATGTCCTGTTCTTCAATAACGGGAGCTGGAATGCGATCTCGAATCCGGATAATTACTACGCGGGCTAGTTACTCGGGCATCCGGGCAGCTAATTTCTTTCTGGAAAACTCCGCCAATTACAGAGCCCAGCTGGCAATCAACCGCGATACCATTTCGGTGAGTGGCAAAACCAATTACCGAAACGACGTGCTGAATATTGGCTGGTACCGGGCCGAAGCCCGCGTGCTCAGAGCCTGGTATTACGCAGAGCTGATTAAACGCTACGGAGGTGTGCCGCTGGTGACGCGTACGCTGGGTCTGCAGGACAATATCAACCTGCCCCGAGCCAGTTATGATGAAGTCGTTTCATTCATCGTCGGTGACCTGGACCGCTACAAAGACAGTCTGCAGGTAAACTGGAAAACGTCTTCGTTTACTAACAACGATGGCCGGGTCAGCAAAGGGATGGCTCTGGCACTCAAAGCCCGTACGTTACTCTACGCCGCCAGCCCGCTGAACAATCCGTCGGGTGACGTGGCCCGGTGGAGAGCAGCGGCAGCAGCGGCCAACGAGGTGCTGGTGTTTGCCGCCGGAGCGGGGCAGTACACCTTGGATAATAACTACCGCGATTACTTCCTGAGAAACAACACCCTGACCAGTGGCGAGACAATTTGGGCGATTCGTTATCCGGCAAGCAGTGATCCGGAACGCAGAAACTATCCGATTGCCACTGCCGGAGGTGCCAGTGGCCTTACGCCTACGCAGGATCTGGTAGAGGCCTATGAATACAAAGGCAAGCCCGACTCCCTCAATCCGTACGCTAACCGGGATCCCCGGCTGGGACTTAGTATCGTCACCAACAACAGTAGCTGGAATGGTCGAACCATCGATCAGTCGGCTGGCGGAACCGATGATCGGCGAAAAACCAACGCGAGCCGGACGGGCTACTACCTCAAAAAGTTTCTGGCCGATGGGCTGAATCTGGTACAAAACCAGACGGTTGTACATAACTGGCCGGTATTCAGGTTTGCCGATGTATTGCTGATGTACGCGGAAGCCATGAACGAGGCCTACGGGCCGGACAATGCCAATGGCTATACGCTCACCGCCCGCCAGGCTCTGAATCGGGTGCGAAGTCGTTCCGGTGTGGGCATGCCTGACGTGACCGTAACCAGCCCGGCCGATTTTCGTGCCGCTGTTCGGCGGGAGCGTCGGGTGGAATTAGCTTTTGAAAACCACCGCTACTGGGACTTGCTCCGCTGGAAACAGGCTGCTACGGTGCTCAATAGTCCCGTAAAGGGCATAGCGGTGAGTAAAACGGGTGGAAGCTTTATCTACACGCCCATCACCGTTGAAAACCGGGTATTCGATGCCAGCAAAATGTATCTGTATCCCATCCCGCAAGTCGAGATCAATAAATCTAATGGTGTTTTGAATCAAAATCCGGGCTGGTAAGACGCCGGAAGCCATTCATTCAATAACGTATGAAACTACTCTCCTCCATTCGCCTCGGGGTGCTTCTCTTTCTGATGAGCATGCTCTGCTCCTGTGAAAAAGAGAACCTGTATGACTATGGGATTTCAAAATTTWACATGCCTCAGGCCGTAAATCAATCCGGTGGTGTCAATATCAATTACACGGTTCCGGTTGGAACGGATTCCTCCACCTTCAACTACACCCTGGAGATTGAGCGGCAGCGACTCAATGTCATTCTCGGAGTCAGTCTCTCAGGCATGAACCTGCAAGCTATTCGGTTGACCTGCAGGTCGATACGGATACCATTCAGCGACTCATTGCCAACAAGACGCTGGATGCCAACACGATGCTCATGCCCGCTTCCATGTACACCCTACCGAAAAACATCCGGGTGGCGGCAGATAGTGTGTCCAAGACTTTTTACCTGACGCTGAACATCAATGAGTTAAAAAAGGCAGAGTATGCGGGTAAAAAGCTGGCTCTGGCGGTCGGTCTGGCGAATCCTTCGCCCTACGGGCTAAGTGCAACGGCCAGTAAAACGATTGTGATTGTGGACGTCGATGCACTGGTGATTGGACCAGCCATTGAAATCACCAGCAAATACCTTAAGAACTCGGGTAATCCCTTTGTCGCGTCAACCATGGATGCGGGAGGACGCTGGGGTACGCTGGCCGATTGGGTAGCCAACAGTGGGGCCATGAGTCACAACGGCATAGGCGGCTTCTCTAAGGATGGGGATGGTCCTTCCATGAATATGGAGTCCGGTTGGGGCTCGCCAGCTATTAAGAATGGAAAGATTTACCAGACCATCACCCTGCCCGCCGGTACCTATGCGTTCGATCCTTCGCCCTGGATCTGGCAGGGAACGAAAGATGTGTCGTACGTGGTCGTAGCACCTAACGCCAGTACTTTGCCGGACTATGCCAATATCGCCAGCAGCACATCGGTCTTATCGGCCACTTTCGATAAGCCAAGGGTTACGTTCAAACTGACCGCTACCACGCAGGTAACGGTGGGCGTTGTGGTCAACTATGTGCAGGATCAGCAGGGATTCAAAACGAAAGCTGTACACCTTTATTCGTACCCTAAACACTTGTAATATGATGCGACACAAGAGATTGCTTGTACTGGCCATGCTATTCGGTCTGGCTGCTCCGGTAGCAAAGGCACAAACGGGTCCGTCGGTCATTAAGCCGGGCGAGCGTTGGCTGGATAACCACGGCGAAATCATCAATGCTCACGGCGGAGGCCTGCTGTTGTCAACGA
>NZ_NJAG01000131.1 GCF_002872335.1 Siphonobacter sp. BAB-5405
TGGACCTTAAATAAGTGCTTGTTCAGGGTCTGAATTTGATTTTAGTAGTACCTCTTTTTATCAAAAAATTGATGTGAAGTATTGCAAAAGATAGATACTGTGACCCTTTCACTTGAGAAAAGCCAAACTGCCGGTTAAAAGTATTGACCCTAAATTTTGGCAATTACTATAGCGTGTGGGTCCAGTATTTTCGGCAGAGTTAGTATGGTGTAATCATGAAAACGTACCGCAAAACTGATTCAGATTAGGTCAGTTACTACAAGGCCACGGCAGTAATATGAAGCCTGCTTTCTGTCCAAATCACTAGCAACTCTAGCGATGTACTACTATTTACCCTCCGACAGAAGCATACATTCGTTCCATGGAGACATTAACGCTAGTTGTATATGCTCTAGGAAGTTGTTTCACCCATCTTTAAAGTAAGACCAACGCAGGATCTCACCGCGTCGTGAGCAAGCTCTGTACCTATCCTGACGGCTTACCTATTCACTAATCAAAATTAGCTTTATCTGCCTTCAATTGTTCAAAAATGAATAGGTATGTGAACGATAAAGGCGGGCTCTGGAACATAATTAGTTTCCTTGGGCCATCGGTTTAGGACTTTCTACCAGCTAAAAGATTACTATAAGTTATACTGTTTTTGTATTTACTTAATCATCAGGGATTTAGTTTTCCATCAGGAATCTAATTAAGAACTTAAAAAAGTTCTTAATTAGATTCCTGATGGAAAAGTTTTCTCATTAAAACCAACTATTGGTCAGTTCTTAATCTGGAACTTAAAATGGTTTAATTTTAGAACTTGATCAAGTTCTAAAGAAGCAAGTAGAGAACTTACTCAAAAAGGACGAGGAATTCCCGTGTGCTTGTAAAGTGAACTGGAAGTATTGACTGGCAGATGAAAGGTCATTTGCTGATGGCCTTATGAATGATCCAGTTTCCTAAATTCCTTGACAGTATACATGAAAAATGAGTTGTCTTACTGCGTTTAGGCTTTCATTACTTTGCCCAAAATTTTGAAGGTCGTATTCTTTACAAAACACTTTCTACTTAGCAATGGCCAGAATGTTACGGCGTCGGTTTCAAAAGAAGGGAGCCGAGCAGGATTACCACACGAAGGGCCGTCACTGCAAGTTCATTCTGAATGGTCAGGTACTAGCCATGCAATTCTATCGAAGTCACGAAACGACTGCTATATTCTTAAACTGAAACGCCGTCCAGAATTTTAGTGGGAAAGTGGCAAGATTATTAAAGTTGAAGCCTGAACGGTTCGTTTGAACTATTGAGCCGTCGGTGCGGTACAAGGGAGTGGCTCTGACCGAACGCATTTCAAAGACAATCTAGTACTACGACGAATCCCTGAAGGTAACTATCAGAAATTTTGGCAAACATAGTTTCGGAAAATGGGCTGATTTCCGGAAGGCGTCGGGAGGAAACCTGCTCTTTGCCTTCGCAGTAAAAACGAAACAGTTTATGTGGAAGACCAAAGCAATAGAAATCGAAAGTAGAAAGCTTCAAGATTCAGCCTCTCAGCTGCCCGCCAGCGTTATTGTAAAATTGAACTGATTACCAGATTTTTATATAAACAAAGTTCTTAAATAAGAATTTAAACAGGTCCTTAAATAAGAACCTGTTTAAACTATAAAGTACATGCTCATTTTAAAAAATTACTCGAAGTAGCTCTTTGTGAATAGAACTGGAATAAGTTCTATTTATGGTTCCTGTTTTAGTTCTTTTTAAAGAATCTTTTATGAAGGTCAGAAAAATTTCAATAGGTTTGTATGGTTCCTTACTAAGAACTGAATCAGGAACTATTTTAGGAATCTATATAACAACCTATAACAGAACGTATGATCATCACAGTAGGGGGTACAAAGGGAGGAAGTGGAAAGACTACGGTAGCTACGAACGTGGCTATTTTTCTTGCCGAACAGGGCAGAAAGGTACTTTTGGTTGATGCGGATGAGCAGGAAACCTCAGCGGATTTCACGGAATTCAGGCATGATACCTTTGAAGGCTTCGTAGGCTATACGTTGGTAAAGCTTAATGGGGATAAAATTTATACGTCAATTCGCGATCTGGGAGAGGTATTTTCTGATGTGGTCATTGATACGGGTGGCAGGGATACGATCTCCCAGCGGGCTTCGCTGACAGTCTCAGACGTATACCTGGTCCCTTTTGTTCCGCGTAGTTTTGAAATGTGGACCCTTGCCAAGGTTGAGAAGCTGGTCAAGGAAGTACGATTAATCAACCCGAAACTAAAATCTTTTTCAGTGCTTAATCGGGTAGAGGCCCGGAGCCAGTACGTAGAGTCATGGATGGAGTACCTCAAAGCATCGGAAGATATTGAATTTTTAGACGCTCAGTTAGGCGATCGGGTCGTATACAGTCATGCGGCTATCCGCGGTATGGGAATCAATGAATACAAGCCAAAAGATGCGACTGCGATTCGGGAGTTTACGGATTTTCTGCARAAGTTAATGGAACGGGTTCAGAACTCTAAACAAGTATAAGCATGGCAAAGGCAAAAATCCAGGTCAAGATGCCTACGAAGGAAAGCCCAGACTTCAACG
>NZ_NJAG01000027.1 GCF_002872335.1 Siphonobacter sp. BAB-5405
TTTTTTGTGGTTATGTATTTAGTTTTTAATAAATCGCTTGCTGACGACTCGATTCCCATCCGAAAGCTGCACCAGATACAGGCCCGGAGCCCAGTGCGTTACCTCCACATCGGTCTGATAAAGATTTCCCTCAACGGTTATGCTTTGTGTAGAAAGCAGCTTTCCGTCACTGCTGTAAATTCGGGCTGTTGCCTGTTGAAGACCAACGGCCTGATAGGTAATGCGAATGCGTTCCTGAGCGGGATTAGGTTGTAACGTAAAGAGGAACTGCGTTTGCTCAGCAAGGGCGGTAATGGTTACGGTAGTGGGTTCGGAGATGGCCGTACATCCTGCAGCATTTGTGGTTTGCACGGTGTACGACCCGGACTGCCCCACCAGATAATTCTGATTAGTGGCTCCCGCAATCAAGGTTCCGTTGCGGTACCATTGATAACCCGTTGCCTGAGAGGAAGTAAGTTTGAGTTCTTCCCGGGCAATAGTTGGGACGGAAACGGCCTGTACCTGAACGCTGGTCGGCGAAGACGTAGTTTCACAACCCGAAGCTTCGGATACGCGAACGGTGTAGTTACCGGCCTGTGTGACCGTAACCGTAGCTCCGGTAGCTCCCGAAATAGGCTGATTCTCGCGGTACCACTGGTAGACGAAACCCGTACCCGTGTTGGCTTGTAAGGTCAATGAACTGTTCTGACAAAGAATGGCATTCGCTCCGGCTGTAATTCGGGCGGGTGAAGTCACGGCACCCGAAGTAATGGGAACGGCCAGACGACTACTCGTACATCCGTTCGCCCGTACTTTCAACTCATACAGGTAGTAGTAATAGGTGTTGGCAGCCGAACCGGCCGTATTTCCGGTAATTGAAAAGACGTTAGGCAGGGAGAAGGGATAAGGTTTTGTACTGCTGCTCAGGTTCCGGTAAATTGTAGCCCCATTCGCATACGAAATCTGGATCTGGTAATTACCCGCTTCGGGCAGAGTCAGGTTCAAGGGGTAGACCGCTCCGGTATCGTTGGGATCGTCAGTACTGGCTCCGGCGGCGGCGGGGTTTCTAGTAGCGGTAACGTCCAGGGTTACGCTGGAGACATTCCTTCCGGCTGCATTCACGGCCGTAAACGTAATTTTCCCGGAGTTGCCAATGTACAGCCGGGCACTTTCCAGTACAACCGGAACCTCCGCCCGTACCGTCAGGGCGGGTGAAAACTGGTTATATCCACCTCCCGCAAAAACCGATTTAGTCGCGGGTCCTACCGTGCTGCTGAATTCGTTCAGGCTTACGTACACGGTTCCGGACGCAGGTTTCTGTTCCAGTGAAGTAGCATTTCCAATAGCAATCAGATTACCACCGCTGGGAGCATCATACCAGAAGGCCGTACCCGTGGCCGTATTCCGAAGCGTCACTTTCCCATCGGTACCGCAGGTTTGAGCCGTCGCTTGTGGAGCAATGACGGCAGCGGTCGTACGGATTTGGGTAAGGGCATTGTTCGTACTCAGCTGATCCCCTTCCAATTCCGTACGTACCGTAATCGTATAGCTTTTATTGGCTGTAGCCGTGAAATCGCTGGTAAGCCAGACATTTTTCTGCTGAAAAGCATTGAGGCTCACCTGTCCCCGCAACGTAGCAACGACCGTAGTGCCATCACTGATCTGTGCCGTAACGGGTACGTTCACTTGAGCTTCGGTACCAAAGTTCTGCACCGCGACCTGAAGAGCGATACCGCCATTTGGACAAAAGTTATTTTCGGGGGAAAGCAATGCCGTTACGCCCGCGTCCCGGGCGGGTTTTACTACTTTGAGCTGGTATTCCTGCGTTTGCCCAGCCGTGTAGTTACCGCAGGCCGTAGGGGCGGTGGTGCCTTCCCGGCTAATGATGCGTAGTGGAATAAGTTGTCCTACACGAACCGTAGACGGAATGATGAGGGAACCGTTGAACACGCCTCCACTCGTCAGGGTACCGGACGTCGCCAGTGTTTCATTGCTATCGTCAAAATCGCCGTCGAGGTTCCAGTCTGCAAACATCCGAACCGTTTTCTGCGTGTTCTGGCCATTGCAGTTGGCTACTGAAATTTCATACGAAAGAGTTTGTCCCACTGAAATTTCAGCGACCTGATCCGTATATACCTGATTACTACCGCAGCCATCGGGCAGGGTACGGCTGAAGTTTCCGAAAACGACCTTACTGATTTTACTAACGTTGGTAGTAGTTGCCAGAGCAGAACAATAGGCGGTACCACCCACGCCACTCATCAGGAGGCTATAGGCCTGAGTACCGCCCTGCAAATTGTTCTTATGCGTGACTGTTACGGTATAGGTCCGACCAGGAATGGGATTGGCGATGTAGATTTTCTCCACATTATCCAGAATGTTGTCGCCCGTAGTAGCCGCCTGCGTAGGGTTATTGGGATCGAGTATATAGGGCTGGTAAGTCGTCGTACCATCGGAAATCCGAATATCTAAATCATTGACCAGCCGGGGTGTACGGCTATTTAAAGCCGATGGACCGATGGCGACTGGCGTAGCTTCGGGGTCAATCCAGGTAATGGTAACGGTTAGTGGACCACGACCCGAGGCGATTACCTGCTGCGTATACGTTTGGCCGGAAGTGAGCTGACGTTCCGTCACCGAATGGCTTTTATCCGTGTTTAACAGCACCGTAGCGGCCTTTTCTGCATTGAGTAATCCCCAACCGAAACTATAATCCGGACCAGGATTTCCGGCGTCTTCAGCCGTATGAATAACCAGCCCTTTTAGCGTCGAGGAACGCATAAACTGGTTATCATTCAGTTGCCCGTATAATTCCTGTAATAAAAACAAACTACCCGATACGTTGGGCGAAGCCATCGACGTACCGGATAAGGTTGTATACGCATCCGTTGCCGTGGAAGTAGACGAGAGCAGACCCACGCCATCGCCCATAATATCGGGTTTGATACGGCCATCATCGGTAGGACCGGAGCTACTAAACGAAGCCTGTTGAATATCAGAAGCCTGATTGATTCCATTGGGAAGGCCACCTACGGCTCCGACGGTGAGAATATTCTTAGCCGTACTATAGGTCGGGATATTATCAAAAGCTCCATTGCTTTTACGGACTTTCGTACTGGTGGTCGAACCCGAACCCAGGTTATACGAAGCTCCATCGGCGGGTTTGTTCGTGCCTGCGGCATCCCTTGAATTTCCGGCTGAAAAACAGATCAGGTAATTCGGCGTGTTAACGGCCAGCCTGTCGAGCGATTGAGCTTTCGAATCGTAGTAACCGAACTTATAATCTTCCGTTTCGCTGACGGCATCGCTGCCGTACCAACGCCAGGTCGTACCATCTTCATCCAGATCCCAGCCGGCCAGTTGTCCGTAGGAGTGGTTGGAGATAAGTAGACCCGAGGCGGCCCCCGTAATTTCTGAAAGATCATTGGTAAAGTCCCAGGCTCGTAGCGAAGCCCCCGTCGCCATTCCCTTCGCCGCCGGATTCACACCCGTGGCGATCATCGTACCCGATACGTGAGTAGCGTGAGCATTGGCCGTCGTTGCGTTATCTACCTGGGTTACTCTCCCGGTCAGTTCTACGTGATCCAGACGCACGGCACCACCATCCCAGATACCCAGACGTCCACTCATCCGACTACTACCCCCGGTCAGGTTGAGGCCCAGACTTCCGCCCGTTTGCAGGGTATTGGTACGCGTAGTGGCGGCGGCTACCACGTTTGAAAAGGTACTGAGGTAGATGGGTTCTCCCAGAGCATCCAGTCCCTGCAATTTCACGCGGCGACCGTTGGCGTACATCTTTTCAATGAACCAGCCTCGTTTCTGAGCTAAGCTTAAGGCTCTGGTGTACGACTGTTGTTCCGCATCCGCTACCTGACGAGCGGATTTTTCGAGTTGTTTGGTGGTAGTATTCGTATATAAAGAAATCGGTTTCTGAGCCCATACCCAGGGTAAGGCAAAGAAGCTTAAGCCAAGTAATACAAGTTTTTTCATGTCCGGGCAGGAAGCGGTTCTATTAGGAATACGCCGTTCAATCAGCGGGCGTTGCGTAAGGTGATGAGTAAGCGAATGTGGATAAGACTCGTGGGTGGAAAAAGGTAAAGTGGGGTAAAGGGTTATCGTTTAGAGGTGGTTTATTTGTGGCAACTTGAACAAATTAAGTTTGGTCCGGCAAGCATGGTTGGCTAGTAGCCTCTTTCCATTCCACAGCGTTTTACTCTTTTGGAACTTTGTTATTCACTTAGACGGAGTTTGGATACTTCTTACTGTCTGTTCGGTAGCCCCTGAGCCTTCCAGGCTGGACCTCTCCGTAACTGTCTAGCTTAGCTCAGGGCCAACGCATTGTTTCCCCCATAGGATGGCCCCCATGGAATGGGCAAGACAGGTTACTCCGTTGCTCAGGGGCAGGAGAGGTTTTCATCTTCTGACAATAGTTATTGGTTGATGATTTTCAGTTGTTTAACTATAGTCGAACACCTTGATGGACGACATAAACCCGATCCCCGTTCTATCGCGAAAAGCCGCCTACTTCCTCGGCAATGCGGTGGCCTAGAGCAAGAGGAAGTCAGGGGCGTTCGCGATAGAACTAAAAAACCAGCCGTCTCCGCGGCACGAAAAACAGTCTATTAAAATCGGACTTCTTATTCTATAAATTAAACCATCATAAAAAACACATCCAATAAAAGACATAAAAAAAGCCTTCGACCTACATCGAAGGCTTTTTAGCATATAAAAATACCTTATTGATTATTACGGAAACGCATCTCGTTTTCTTCGGCAATTTCGCTGGCTAACCGAGCTTTTTCCCGCTTGTTATTGACCCGAGCCGAAACGAAAATACTGATTTCGTAGAGCAGGAGCAGCGGAGCCGTTACCAGCAACTGGCTAAAGATATCCGGCGAAGGCGTAATGATTGCCGCAATAATCAGAATCACGATGAACGCGTGCTTCCGGTATTCCCGCATGAATTTGGGCGTCATTACGCCTACTTGCGAGAGTACGAAGATGATCATGGGTAACTGGAACGTGAGTCCGCAGGCCAGTACCATCATCACCAGCAAACTTACGTACGAGGAAATATCCACTTGGTTTTCAATGGATTCATCGATTTTAAAGTCAGCCAGGAAGTTGATCGCCAGCGGACTTACCACGTAATAGCCGAAAAGTACACCGCAGAAAAACAGGAAGGTTACCCAGAATACCGCTCCACGGGAGGCACTGACTTCGACGTCGCGTAAGCCGGGCCTGATGAATCGCCAGAGTTCCCAAAAAGCGTACGGAAAAGCCAGCGATAGACCAATGAAAAAGGAATACGTAATGGCCATCATAAACTGACCTGTCATCTCCCGGTTAATCAGGATGAAGTCAATTTTTTTAACGCACAAATCGGGAGCACTTACCACTTCGGCGAATTCACAAAGTTTACGGTAAGTCCAGAAATCGGGGCGACTGGGAGCTAGAATAACGCCATTCCACAGTTCGGTTTTAAAAACGAAAGCTAAAACGGTAAAAATGATAATTGCTGCGAGTGCCCGGATGATGTGCCAGCGAAGTTCCTCCAAATGTTCAATGAAGGTCATTTCGCCGCCGCCTTCTTCCTCTTGTTCGTCCCAGTGTTGATCCAGAGGCATTGTATCTCAGTTAGTAGGTGTAATGATCAAATGTAAACAGGTTCGTATGTTACGCAAAACGAACCACCTCTATAAACGTAAAGATCGTTTGAAGCAGTTTGTTTGAAGAAACTTCAAAGCCTTCTCAACTGTTTCAAACGATCTTCACACGTAAGCTTATTTTAACGGTATAGCGGGAAGTTTTCCGTCCAAGCGTTTACCTTTTTCTTCACTTCAGCCAGGTAGCTGTCGTTATCGTTGTGGGTGAGTACGTCGTCGATCCACTCCACAATTTGCAGCATATCATTTTCTTTCAATCCACGCGTCGTCATAGCCGCCGTACCTACCCGCATACCGGAAGTTACGAAGGGTGACTTGTCGTCGAAGGGTACCATGTTTTTGTTAACCGTAATGTCAGCTTTAATCAGCGTATTTTCGGCCAGTTTACCCGTCCAGCCTTT
This sequence comes from Siphonobacter sp. BAB-5405, assembly GCF_002872335.1. Taxonomy (GTDB): domain Bacteria; phylum Bacteroidota; class Bacteroidia; order Cytophagales; family Spirosomataceae; genus Siphonobacter. The sequence continues at coordinate 6,047 of NZ_NJAG01000027.1, forward strand.
CGGACGCAGGTCAATCAGCATGAGGTGATTGTCTGTACCGCCGGAGCTGATCTGGTATCCTTTATCGATGAAAGCCTGAGCCATCACCTGAGCGTTTTTCTTTACTTGGAGAGCGTATTCGCCGAATTCTTCCGTCAAAGCTTCACCAAAGGCTACGGCTTTTGCTGCGATTACGTGTTCCAGCGGACCACCCTGCGTACCGGGGAATACGGCTGAATCCAGCAGACTCGTCATCGTACGGAGTTCACCTTTGGGCGACTTAATACCGAAGGGATTTTCGAAGTCTTTTCCAACCAGAATCAGACCACCGCGAGGACCACGCAGCGTTTTGTGCGTCGTCGTGGTTACAATGTGGCAATGTTCCATTGGATTGTTCAGCAAGCCTTTGGCAATCAGGGCTGAAGGGTGCGAAATATCAGCCAGCAATAAAGCACCAATCTGATCGGCAATGGCCCGCAGACGAACGTAATCCCAATCACGTGAGTACGCCGAAGCTCCGCAAATCAACAGACGGGGACGTTCCCGCAATGCAATTTCTTCTACTTTATCCCAGTCAATCAAACCCGTCTCCTGTTCTACACCGTAGAAGAAGGGCTGGAAATATTTTCCGGAAAAGTTGACCGGCGAACCGTGCGAAAGGTGACCACCGTGGGCTAGGCTAAAGCCTAAAATTTTATCACCGGGATTCAGGAACGAAAGGAAAACGGCAGCGTTCGCCTGTGCTCCGGAGTGCGGTTGTACGTTCGCCCAGCTAGCTCCGAACAATTCTTTCGCCCGATCAATAGCGAGTTGTTCAACCTGATCAACGACTTCGCATCCGCCGTAGTAACGTTTACCAGGCAAACCTTCAGCGTATTTATTCGTCAGAACACTTCCCTGAGCTTCCATCACCTGCTTAGAGGTAAAGTTTTCGGAAGCAATCAGTTCGATGCCGTATTCCTGGCGATGAGCTTCTTTCTCAATGAGATCGAAAAGTTGGGTGTCGCGTTCAATGCGGGAAGCGGTGACCGTTGACATGGGCAAAAAAGCTGGTTGTAAAAAGATGAGTCGATTAGCTAAAAAATTAGCTGAAAGTCAGCTAATTGTCCTTCCCAAGGACCAAGAAGGATAGCGAAACACAAAGGTACACCGGAAAGCTAAGCTTGCCAAATACGCGTGGGTTTCTTGCGGCTGGCTCAGTGTTTTTATAAACACGTTCTGCAATTTCCCGCTTATCGGCTACTTTTGGGAGTTTTCTGTCGGAATAGTCAGCCCTATAGCGTTCGAACCTTCAACAACGCCTGACTATTGTTTACTGAACATTGAAAAAAGCCATGTCTAAAGAAATTAAGGTTGGATTGATGACCCTCGTCTCGGGCGTCATTTTATATTTCGGATTTAACTTTCTAAAGGGTTCCGATTTGTTTTCTTCTTCCCGCGATTTTTACGCTCTCTATGATAGTGTAGACGGTCTGACGGCCTCTAATCAGGTGATGCTGAATGGGGTAGCCGTAGGGCGAGTAAAGGAAACCCGCATTCTTACCGATCGCAATAATAAGATTCTGGTGGTACTGACCCTGGATCAGGAAATTCCGCTGACGAACAATACCGTAGCCGCGTTGGGGGATAATGGATTGATCGGTGGAAAAGTCATTCAGCTCCAAATCGGCAAGGGTACGGCGATTGTGCCCGGCGATACCCTGAAGTCATCCAAACAGGCAGGTCTGACGGCGGCTTTACAGGATAAAGCCTTGCCCATCATGACGGATGCGGATTCGCTGATTCGTAACCTGAACGTAGTCGTTTCCCGCTTTAAACAAACGGGCGATGTACTGAATCAACTGCTTTCCAATGTGGATCAGACGGGTTTAGCATTACGGGCGACACTCAACGAGAACCGGAAAAATCTTTCTTCCATTACCGGAAATTTGAATCGCCTTTCGGCTCAGCTGGTTGAAACGGAGAAAAGTATTCAGCCCATTATGGCTAAAGCCAATACGTTTGCCGATTCACTCAATGCGTTACGCTTGGGTCAGACGGTAGCCAAGGCCAACCAGACCGTAGCCGAATTGCAGGCCATGTTACAGAGTTTGCAAAATGGTCAGGGTACGGCAGGAAAACTGTTGAAAGACGATCAGTTGTATACCAACATGAACCAGTCTATCAAAGATCTGGATAAACTGCTGGTAGACTTACGCCAACAACCCAAACGGTACGTACACTTCTCGGTATTTGGAGGGGGTAAAAAGAAGAATAAAGCCGCAGGTGATACGCTGGGCAATGGAGAGAAGTAAGCAGAGCAATAGGGCTTATCCCTTTCATCCGTATTAAAAAAGGCGGCAAGAATCTATTCTTGCCGCCTTTTTTATGAGTTAACCTAAGGATGATCGACTACTGGAAATCGCTACTGATTCAAAAACTCCACCATCTTCGCAACCGCCCGGGTCCGGTGATTGATGGCATTTTTCTCGGCAACACTCATTTGGGCGAAACTGCGATCGTAGCCTTCGGGTACGAAAATAGGATCGTAGCCAAATCCCTGTTCCCCCTGCGGAGCTTCCAGAATGGTTCCTTCCACAATTCCTTCAAACTGATAGATTTCTTCCTGAATGATGAGTGTAATCACCGTACGGAAACGAGCCGAGCGATCAGTAATGCCCTGTAGTTGGGTCAACACTTTCTGCATATTGGCTTGGGCATCCCGCGAACCGGAGTAAAAAGCCGAGTCAACGCCGGGTTCGCCTTGAAGGGCTGTGATCTCCAGTCCGGTATCATCGCCGAAGCAATCGACCTGGTAATAATCGGCCAGATACTTGGTTTTTTGCAGCGAATTAGCCTCCAGCGTACGACCGGTTTCGGGTAATTCCTCGGTACAGCCAATGTCAGCCAGGGTTAAGAGCTGAATGGAGGGAGAGAGAAAAGCCTGTATTTCTTCGAGCTTATGACGGTTGTTGGTAGCAACTACTAATTTCATTTCAGTCATTCGGGTAAAGCGTATAAACGTTTTAAGCGGTCGTAATCCGGCTCCGGCATCTGAATCAATAACGGTTTTTTTACCGGGTCAAGCCAGCGTAAAAGGGATAGCATATCCGTCTCGGTCATGGCTGTACAGCCCGCCGTACCGTGCGTAGGGTTTTCCCAAAGGTGCATAAAAATACAGGAACCTGCACCCACTTGCGGTGAATCGGTATTATAAGCAAGTACCAGGCCGTACTTGTAATCAGGGATAAACATGCGTTCCGCCGATGTCCAGTCTTTACGTACGGAATCGGTATGGACAAGTTGATTGTAATGCCGGGAACGGGCATCGTCCACGCAGAAACAGGAACGATTGGTTTGCACATACGGCCAGTGGAGAGAAGCGGGTTTGGGTTCTGTACCAAAAGCTGTACCCAGTCGGAAGACACCGGCGGGGGCTTTTCCATCGCCTTCCTGTTTATACGGGGGCGAAGCCAGCGGGTGTTTACGATCCCAGGCTAGTCCATTTTTTCCTACGACGACAGTCTGAGGTGGTCGTGCTTGCTTCCATTGCTGCTGAATCTGATTCCATTCGTAAGTACGCAATGTTCCGGTTACGCTGGTCAACGTAGGCGTCGTCACAACGAGCAATTGCTGCGTATCTAGCGTTTGGGCCTGTCCGGTGATGCTCCAGATCAGTAGGAGAAAGACGAGTCTTTGCATGCAATACACAAGAAAAAGGCCATTCGCTAGTGACGAATGGCCCGTATATTATTTCTGAAATTTCGCTTTCCCTTCATCCAGGTACTTCACAAACGTTTCCACATTGGGTTCGTAAGCGACGGCTTTTACCAGGGGCTTTGCATCATTGTTTGGATCAATGAGTACGTAGAGGGGCTGAGCGTTGAAATTGTACTTGGCAATCTCAAAGTCCAGGTTCTGATCGCCGATGGTCGTTTTCTGCTTGCCATCTACTTTCGACGTGTAATGCTCGCTTTCGGGCAGTTCCGTTTTGTCATCCACGTACAGCGAAACAATGATGTAATCTTCCCGAAGTCGTTTCAGTACTTCCGGCTGACTCCAGACGGTTTCCTCCATCTTCCGGCAGTTCACGCAACCGTGACCCGTAAAGTCAATAAAGATGGGTTTGCCCACCTGCTTGGCGTAGGCGAGGCCTTCCTGGTAATCGAAAAAGCCTTCCAGGCCGTGGGGCAATTTAAAGAAGCTCACGTATTTCCGATCAGCCGGAAGTATACCCGACGAAGCTGGTGTACTGCTGGTCGGCGTATTATGGTGGAGGTTAAACTCCTGAGAAGTTTCGGGAGGCAACAGGCCCGAAAGTGGTTTGAGCGGAGCCCCAAACAGGCCGGGGACCAGATAAACCGCAAACGAGAAAATAACAATCGCAAACAACACCCGGGGAATCGACACCCGATCCACTGGACTATCGTGCGACATCAATACTTTGCCAATCAGGTTCAATCCCATCAACGTGAAAATGACAATCCAGAGCGAAAGGTATACTTCCCGGTTCAACAGGCCCCAGTGGTAGGTCTGATCGGGTACGCTCAGGAATTTCAGGGCAATGGCTAATTCCAGAAAACCTAACTGCACTTTCAGCGTGTTCAGCCAGCCGCCGGATTTAGGCATGGTTTTCAGGAAGCTGGGAATAAACGCAGCCACCACGAAAGGTAAAGCGAAGGCCGTGCCGAAGCTGATGTTCAGTAAGGCCGAATCCCAGATACTACCGCTGGCCGCCAGAATGGCCGCCGTACCTACGATCGGAGCGGTACAGGAGAACGAAACCAGAGCCTGAGCAAAGGCCATAAAGAAAATACCACCCCAGCCACCTTTGTCGGCCTGAGCGTCTACTTTATTCACAAAAGCACTCGGTAAGGTCAGTTCAAACGCTCCCAAGAACGAAAGTGAGAACAGAACGAAAATCGTAAAAATGAATACGTTGGGTAACCAGTGCGTACTGATGAAGTTGGTAAAACCACTTCCAAACAAAGCGGAAATCAGCGTACCAAAGAAGGCAAAAATGAGAATGATCGATAAGCCGTAGAAAAGGGCTTTCGTAATTCCTTCCGCCCGCGAATCCACGCGTTTGGTAAACATGGCTACCGTCATCGGGATCATGGGGTATACGCAGGGCATGGCTACTGCCGCTAGTCCGGCTAGAAAGGCCAGTACTAAATCGCCAAACGAAACGCCTTTGGCAGGTTTGTCAGGGGCGGGTTCGCTAGTAGGAGCAACCGCAGGAGCGGCACTTTCAACCGTAGTGGTATTCGTATCCGTTGCTACAGCCGTGGTAGCGGGGACCGCCGTCGTCGTATCCTGAGCCGAAGCAGTCGTTGGGGGTGTCGTTGCTGGAGTAGCAGTGACCGTCTCGGTCGGTACGGCTGTGTTAGCGGCGGCAATTACCTTGAGTTTGCTCAAATTAAAGTCACCATCATTGATGGGGATACACAAACCATCGTCCTGGCAAACCTGTCCACCAATGTTCCCTTCGAGTTTGGCTCCTTCCTTTAAAATTTTGACACTCTGGCGAAAGGTGGCCTTCCCTTCAAAAAAACGGACTTTTCCATCGAAAATCTCGTCCATTTTTTCCTTGGGCTTGCTCGTCGTCCGAAGTTTACCCACGGCTTCGTAGGCGTCATTTTTCTTGAGCTTGAGTATCGTGGGTAAAGGGCCTACGTCCGGATCCTGATCGGGCGAGAAGATATGCCAGCCCTCATTCACGTCGGCTTCGACGAGAATATCGACGGTTTCACCCACTTTTACTTCATTTTTCGACAGGGAAAATTTCAGGCTATAGGGTTTGACAACCTGAGCCTGAGCGGCCACGGCCGTCCATATCCAAAGACTGAGAACTACTAATTTTTTCATGAAGAAGCTTAAAAGCGTATAATGGTACGAATACGAAGGAATAGAGTGGGGGCTCTTCAGTATTCGTATCGGGTCTGATGGTACCTGAATGATTCGGCAACGCAAAATAAGTCAGTATAGTTTAGTTTTAGGTATGCTCTAATCAGGCATATGACGCAATTGGTAGCAAATAATTGCCGGTGGATCGCTTAAGAAAGAAGCTTTTCGGGCTCGATGCCGTAAATTTGCCTTGCGTAAGGGGCAACTCTCGCAATTTTCTCTTACAAAAACCATAATGGATTTTCTACACCAGTTATTCGGCAATGATCTGGAAGCGGCCGGGTTTGTAATTTTAAATTTGATCCTGATTGAAAGTTTACTTTCCGTAGACAACGCTGCTGTACTCGCCACGATGGTCATGGATCTTTCGCCGGACCAGCGGAAGAAAGCCCTCAAGTACGGAATCATTGGTGCCTATATCTTCCGGGGAATTTGTTTAGTTGCCGCTACCTGGCTGGTGAAAGTATGGTGGCTAAAACCCATTGGCGGGCTCTATTTGCTGTATCTGTGCTTCAATTATTTCCTGAGTCGTGACAAGCCCCACGAAGAAGAACACATCGAGAAGAAGGATTCCTGGTTGTATCGCAATACCATTGGCTTACTGGGTAAATTCTGGGCAACAGTAGCGTTGGTAGAAGTGATGGACCTGGCTTTTTCAATCGACAACGTCTTCGCGGCGGTAGCCTTTACCGACAACATCTACCTGATTTGTACGGGCGTTTTCATCGGCATTCTGGCCATGCGGTTTGTGGCTCAGTCTTTCGTGCGACTCATGGAGCGTTTTCCGTTTCTGGAAGGCATTGCCTTTCTGGTCATCGGTTTACTGGGTATGAAACTGATGTCTTCGGCGGCCTGTCACTTTTTCAAGGAAACAGCCATTTGTCACTTTATGGAAAGCGAAGAAGCGGATTTGTACGTATCCATTGCTACGGTCGTTTTATTTTTGGTACCCATTCTGACCTCCTGGTTATTCAATTTTCCCAAACGACATACGGTAGCAGATGAGTAATGTTCTGCAACCTATTTTCGTGACTTCAACCCAGATTATACGCAAAAAAGCATCCTTTAAAAATTGAGCGATCGTTTGCGGCCAAGCTCTGTTTTTTTGCATATTTGACAAATAATATTTGCCGCTTCATTCACAAACCAAACATCATTCTAAAATTTACTCCTAACGGAACATTTGTATGGCTAATATTTGGGTAAAAAAACCCCTGAAACAACTGTTGAACGAGGCCGAAGCCTCAGGCGAAGGCTCGCTCAAGCGGACCCTCTCGGCTGGAAACCTCGTGGCTTTAGGGATTGGTGCAATTATTGGAGCTGGACTCTTCGTACGTACGGCAGCAGCGGCGGCCGAAAGTGCAGGTCCATCGGTTACGATTTCATTTATTTTAGCCGCCGTGGGCTGTGCTCTGGCCGGTTTATGTTACGCTGAATTTGCTTCCATGATCCCCATTGCGGGATCTGCCTATACGTATTCGTACGCAACCATGGGTGAATTTGTGGCCTGGACGATTGGCTGGGATTTAGTACTTGAGTATGCGTTGGGAGCCGCCACGGTTTCCATTGCCTGGTCGGAATACCTGAATAAGCTCTTAGCGACTTTATTTGGCACCGAAATACCCTATCAGTGGTGCCATTCTCCCTTTCAGGTATCGGAACTGGGTACGCAGGGAATCATGAATATTCCTGCCGTATTCATCCTGTTCTGTTTAACCTTGCTGCTCATTCGCGGCGTACAGGAATCGGCTACGGTTAATGCCGTTATTGTCGTATTGAAAGTGGCAATTGTGATCCTGTTTATCGCTTTAGGCTGGCAGTACATCAATCCGGCCAACCACATGCCTTACATTCCTGAAGAAACCAAGGTAGTGGACGGAGCCGGTGTGTCCCATGACTTTGGTGGTTTCTGGGGGATTGTCGGAGGGGCCGGTACCGTATTCTTCGCTTTCATTGGTTTTGATGCCGTGTCAACGGCCGCTCAGGAAGCAAAAAATCCGAGTCGGGATATGCCCATCGGTATTCTGGTTTCCCTGGTGGTTTGTACGATTCTGTATATTCTGTTTGGTCACGTACTGACCGGTGTTGCTCATTACAGCGAATTCCGGACGGCTGGTAAAGAAGCCTCGGTTGTATACGCCATCCAGAAATACATGCACGATTATCAGTGGTTGGGTACGATGATTACGGTAGCCATTCTGGCCGGTTTCTCTTCCGTAATTCTGGTGATGTTGCTGGGTCAGTCACGGGTATTTTACTCAATGGCTAATGACGGTCTGGTGCCGAAAGTATTTAGCCAACTGCACCCGAAATTCCGCACGCCGTACCGCTCAAACCTCCTTTTCTTCGTATTCGTAGGCATCTTCGCGGCTTTCGTACCGGGTGATGTCGTAGGCGATATGACCAGTATCGGTACGTTGTTTGCCTTCGTTCTGGTATCGATTGGGGTGGTTATCATGCGTAAAACGGATCCGAATATCGAACGTCCTTTCAAAACACCTTTCTCACCCGTAGTTCCCATTTTGGGTGCTCTGACCTGTCTGCTGATGATCTACGGTTTAGGTCACGAAAACTGGATGCGTCTGATTGTTTGGATGGGTATCGGTTTGGTCATCTACTTCGGGTACAGTGTTCGTCGCAGTAAACTGCAACGCAAATAAACAGGACTGAAACCGGAAAGCGAACCGTTTCATCCGAACAAAAAATAAATTTGGGCGACGCAGATCATTCTGCGTCGCTCTTTTGTTATACGACTGAAAATCAATTGTTCAGGCCCGTTACACAAATAAATTTTGCTGACCATTCGTTATTCATCCGTACAAACACAATCTTGTACAGCAAAACATCCGCCACTGTATGCTTCGGCATTCTATTTTATGTATCTGACCACTATGAATACTATGTTACGTATGCAATCAATTTGGCTGCTTTGGGCCCTGGTTTGGGCCTGGAGCCCTGCCGGAGCAGCCGATAAACCTCTGGAGCAACGAGGGTATAATATTGGCGAGGCGGTGGGAGATTTTCAGCTACGAAATGTAGATGGAAACACGATACGCCTTTCAGATTTGAAAGGAAATAAAGGCGTAATTGTAGTTTTTACAACGAACCATTGTCCGTTTGCCAAAGCGTACGAAGAACGTATCATTGCCCTGGATATGAAATACCGCTCGCAGGGGTTTCCGGTAGTGGCCATCAATCCCAACGATCCGGCGGCGTACGAAGAAGATTCCTTTGATAATATGAAAGCCCGTGCTTCAACGAAAGGATATACCTTTCCGTACCTGCTCGACGATACGCAGAAAACGGCTAAAGCCTTCGGAGCCACCCGTACGCCACAGGTGTTTGTACTCCAGCGGCAGGGAGACAAATTTACGGTTCAATACATTGGTACCATTGATGATAGTTCTCAGGATCCCGGTAGTGTAACCAGACGTTACGTCGAAGATGCCGTTAATAACCTGCTACAGGGAAAGCCTGTTATGCTGAACGTGACCAAACCCGTGGGTTGTGCCATTCAGTGGAAAGAGGCATAAGATAGGTTCAGGGTCCAAAAAAAGGCTCGCGACAATCATCGCGAGCCTTTTTTGATGGAAAAACGTAAAAGCTTTACAGGCGAATACCAAAATTTACGGCACTTACCTGAGGCCCTTTGCCCGCTTCAAATACCTTATTCAAATCATATTCGGCGAATACCGTACCTACGCAACGGAAGCCTACACTCATGCCTACGCCGTAACGGAAGTTATTCACATAGTAGCGACCATGATCGCGGTCTTTGCTACCCGACTGCGTTTTGGTTTTCGTATAGCTATCGAGTCGCATACCTGCGTAGCCGCCTAAACTGATGTGGCTCACGGCTCCTTTGCGGAAAACGACTGTAGGCATAACGGGAATATTCAGATACGCGACGGTAAGTTTACTTTTAGCCAGGGGTACGTCAGAGTCCGTGAAAGCCACTTGTCCACCCGTAGTGCTAATGACCCGGTTTCCTTCGAGCATAAAGTTATTCCAGCTTACTTCCAGACCCGTTTTCAAGGCAAAGGCAGACTTTTGTCCACTTACAATCCGGAAACGGTGCATGGCACCCAGCGAAACAAAGCGGCTACCTAAGGGACGAAGTTCGTAACCATTGGTCATTTGAGCATTTTTTCCGGCAAAGGTGTTGAGGCCCAGTGAAATTTCTAAGTCGCTCTTGTGGGCAGGCATCCAGGGTTTGGTCGTTGTCGAGACGGGTAAGGTATCCGTACTGATTTGAGCAAAGGCGGATAAAGCAGCAGTGGATAAAACGACAGTAGCGAAGGCAATCAATGAACGTTTCATGGCTATACGAGAATTAAGAGGTTCGTCAGTTGTTGGAATGGAATCCGTATTTTCGAATTCAAAAAACAGATGAACGCCGCAAGGAGAAGGTGACGAAAACCCGTATGAAAGGTATTTTTCCAGAAGAAGGGTAGAAGGAGCGGATGAATTTTGAAAATATACGTATGACCAAAGCAGAGATACGACGGGAATTCCGGCAACGTCGGCGAAACCTGGACGATACAGATGTACTTATCCACACCCAAGCATTGTCCAATCAATTAATTGAAGCTGATTTACTGAAAGATAGTAAGACCGTACATGCCTTTTTACCCATTCGACGACAAAAGGAAGTGGACAACTATATAGTTATCCACAATTTGCGTCAAAGTTATCCACATGTCCACATCGCTATTTCCCGGTCGGATGCTCAGGCTCGCGAGATGGTACACTATCGGTACACGGATCAGACCGAAATCCTTGAAAATGAGTGGGGTATTCCGGAGCCCGTACCACAATTAGGGTTACAGATAGCTCCTGAAGAACTGGATGCAGTATTAGTACCGCTCCTGGCTTTTGATCGTCGGGGGTATCGGGTAGGGTATGGGATGGGTTTTTACGACCGTTTTCTGGCCCAGTGCCGACCGGATGTACTGAAAATTGGCCTTTCTTTCTTTGAACCGGTGGAAAGCATTAGCGATGTGGATAACTTTGATATTCCCCTCACGGCTTGCGTTACGCCAAAGAGTATTTGGAGGTTTGAAGAAAGTAGACCACATTTATAAGTTGGGATTTACTAAAAGAAAAATAAAAAAATAAGGCTTCTATTTTTCCAGTCCGTAAGAAACCCCTTACTTTGCGGCCAATTCGACAATTCGTCACAGTGAACACTAAGAAAATTAAATAGAACATTCGGAGTGAGCGGGGCCTCGACCCTCGTTTGCCAGAATTGTTTTGTCGGTTTTCTCTCCTTCACGGTGACGAATTTTTTTATGCCCCTACCTCAACGCTGGCACGAAAATGGTTGTTGAGGATGAGCGTATTACAGAAATAGAATTCATTTTTCACCCTAATTTCTTTTTTACAAAACAATGAAAGTCGCTGTTGTTGGAGCCACCGGTCTTGTAGGTGGTGAGATGCTGAAAGTACTGGAAGAACGTAACTTCCCCATCACCGAACTCATTCCGGTCGCTTCCGAGCGGTCTGTTGGTAAAAAGGTGACCTTCAAGGGACAGGAATATACCGTAGTAAGTTTCGAGGACGCCATCGCTGCCAAACCTGCGATTGCTATTTTCTCGGCGGGTGGTAGTACGTCACTGGAACTGGCTCCCAAGTTTGCTGAAGCCGGTATTTTCGTCATTGACAACTCTTCAGCCTGGCGGATGGACCCTACCAAGAAACTGGTAGTACCGGAAATCAACGCTCACACGCTGACGAAAGAAGATAAAATCATTGCCAACCCCAACTGCTCAACGATTCAGATGGTGGTGGTATTGAACCCCCTGCACCAGCAGTACAAAATCAAACGGGTAGTCGTTTCGACGTACCAGTCTGTTACGGGTACGGGTAAAGCTGCGGTAGATCAGTTGTTTGCCGAGCGTAAAGGCGATGACAGCGTGAAAAAAGTATATCCGCACCCCATCGACCTGAACGTACTGCCGCACATCGACGTATTCCTGGATAACGGCTATACGAAAGAGGAGATGAAGATGGTAAATGAAACCAAGAAAATCATGGGAGATGATGCCATCGCAGTAACGGCTACGACGGTACGTATTCCCACGATTGGTGGTCACTCGGAAGCCGTAAACATCGAGTTCGAAAACGATTTCGATCTGGAAGAAGTACGGGCTATCCTGGAAAAAGCTCCGGGTGTAGTCGTGCAGGACGATCCGAAAAACCAGGTGTACCCCATGCCGCTCACCGCTCACGGAAAAGACGATACCTTCGTGGGTCGTATCCGTCGGGACGAGTCACAAGCCAATACGCTCAACCTGTGGATTGTTGCTGACAACCTGCGGAAAGGTGCGGCAACGAACGCCGTTCAGATCGCTGAGTACCTGAATACGAATGAATTAGTATAATCAGATTTCAAACGTTAAAAGCGTTTAATAGCAATAGCCCAGGGTAAAACCCTGGGCAATCCTACCAAAGAAGGCGAGCCGATTAGTACCGGTTCGCTTTCTTTTTTTGCTTGTAGTCTAAACGGTAATGATAGGAAAGATGGGTAGCAGGTTTACGCAATTCATTGCCGAAAGTTAGCGAAGCGATGTGTTGTCGATACTGATAGGCAGCCACAAAACTCCGGATCGTGAACCACTGGGAGTTGTCATAAGGGTGTGAAGAGGTTCCGATACTATATTTCAAACTAAAAGAGCGGTCTCTCGCTGGATCAGAGCTGAATACCATTTCAGTAGTGGCCGCAATGGTAAACAGACTGGGTTGTCGGGCAATGTACCAGTTATCCTTACCATTAGAATAACTACCTAATCCATTAGGAACACTTTGCTGCGGAATGATTTGACGTAGTCGGGATAACTCACCGTATTCCCGGCTATATACCATGTCTACTCCAATAAACCGCCAATTTGTATTTTTTCCTAAGATGGCGTTTAACTGGGCACTGCCGCGGAAACCAAATCCGTAAAAGTTGTAGGTACCTGCATAGGCACTGGGTAATCGGTTGACTTGGCGAATCCCTCCAACCGTACTCGTGTCGTATTTGCTAAATGAATTAGGACTAATGGTATACTGCCCCAGATAGCCAAAGGTTCCATAGGACAATGTAGCTGCATTCCAGCTATGAGCCCTATTGAATTGTAAAAGTCCAAGTCGGTGCTGATCTTCTGTTTGACCGCCTTTTAATCCTTCCTTGTAGCCGTTCCCCCAAAGTACTACGCCGCCTACATAGGTTGCCGTATTGAGGCCACTATCCCGTGAAGCCATCGGTTTAGGCTGATAGATTAAATCATGGGCGTGAAGTCCTGCTCCCAGACGGTAATTGTACACGGTTGCACAACTGGCTAAGCCAGCAATGATGCCACAGAATAGAGTAATTCGGCAGAAATAAGTCATGATAGATGCAGGATAGGATTAGAGGACAAAACTACACGAAAGACCCTGAAAATTTCAAAATCGTTGGAATGGAAAGCATTTTTTAGACGTTACTGTCTGGATGGCCCCAACCTTCGGTTTCTGGTCATTTTTTAGTAGTTTCACTGATTCGAAACGGACCCGCGTCCCTTCGGTTCATTCGCTTAACAAAGCCGCTCCGAACGCCATGAATTTTGAATTAACCTCTGAATACCAGCCCACGGGCGACCAACCCAAAGCCATTCAGCAACTCCTTGAAGGCATCTATCGGGATGAACCGGCTCAGGTACTCCTCGGGGTTACGGGATCGGGAAAGACCTTCACGGTAGCCAATGTGATCAAGGAGATTAATCGTCCTACCTTAATTCTCAGTCACAATAAAACGCTGGCGGCTCAGCTGTACGGGGAGTTCAAGCAATTCTTCCCAAATAACTCCGTCGAGTACTTCATTAGTTATTACGACTACTACCAGCCCGAAGCCTACATCGCTACGACCAATACGTACATCGAGAAAGATCTGGCAATCAACCAGGAAATTGATAAGCTACGACTTTCGGCAACCTCGGCCCTGATGTCCGGACGACGGGATGTAATTGTAGTGGCTTCCGTTTCCTGTATTTATGGGATGGGAAACCCCGAAGAGTTTCGTAGAAGCATTATGCGGGTGGGCGTCGGTGAAATCTATTCCCGGAATCAGTTTCTGTACCGACTGGTAGAAATTCTGTACTCACGAACGGAGGCCGAATTTACCCGAGGAACCTTCCGCGTAAAAGGAGATACGGTAGATGTACACCTGCCGTACGCAGAATTTGGGTATCGCTTTGTGTTCTTCGGGGATGAAATTGAAGCCATTCACCGGATTAATCCGCAAACCGGAAAAAAAATCGGGGAAGAAAACCGGGTTTCTATTTTCCCTGCTAACCTGTTACGTAACCGGAAAAGACACGCTGGCCCGGGCCATGCACGAAATCCAGGACGATATGGTCGAGCAAATCAAATTCTTCGAGAAAGAATTTCGCCTGCAGGAAGCCGACCGAATCAAGCAACGTACGGAGTTTGATATGGAAATGATGCGGGAATTGGGGTACTGTTCGGGAATTGAGAACTACTCGCGGTATTTCGACCGCCGCCTGCCCGGCCAGCGACCCTTCTGTTTGCTGGACTTCTTCCCGGAAGATTATTTGATGGTAATTGATGAAAGTCACGTAACCGTACCGCAGATTCGGGCGATGTGGGGCGGTGACCGCTCCCGAAAAGAAGCCCTGGTGGATTACGGCTTCCGTTTGCCCAGTGCCCTGGATAACCGACCGCTGACTTTTCAGGAGTTTGAAGGCATGGCTCCTCAAACGATTTACGTATCCGCAACGCCGGCTGATTATGAGTTGCGGCGAAGTGAAGGGGTCGTCGTCGAGCAGATCATTCGTCCGACGGGATTATTGGATCCTGAAATTGAAGTACGGCCCAGTATTAATCAGATTGATGATTTGCTGGACGAGATTCACGACCGTATTCGCCGGGAAGAACGCGTACTGGTTACGACGCTTACGAAGCGGATGGCCGAAGAACTTTCCAAGTATCTGGATCGGGTTGGCGTAAGATGCCGGTATATTCACTCGGAAGTTAAAACCCTCGAGCGGGTAGAAATTCTTCGCGAACTACGGCTGGGAATCTTCGACGTACTGGTCGGCGTAAACTTACTTCGCGAAGGTCTGGATTTACCGGAAGTATCCCTAGTAGCCATTATGGATGCGGATAAGGAAGGATTCTTACGGGACATTCGTTCGCTGATCCAGACCATTGGCCGGGCCGCCCGGAATGACCGCGGTAAGGTGCTCATGTACGCCGATCGTATTACGGGCTCCATGGAAAAAGCCATCAATGAAACCTCGCGACGCCGGGCCCTGCAAATGGAGTACAATGCCGACCACGGGATTACGCCGCGTACGGTTCGTAAGTCGAAAGAGTCAATTATGGAGCAAACCAGCGTAGCGGACGTGATGGGTAAACCAACGAAGAAATACTACGTGGAACCCCAGGAACTTTCGCTGGCCGCTGACCCGGTCATGGCGTACATGGATAAAGATGCCATCAACGAACGTATCAAGCAGGTACAGAAAGAAATGGAGCAGGCCGCCAAGGAGCTGGACTTCCTCAACGCTGCCAAACTTCGGGATGAAATGATGAGTTTGAAGAAGATGTTATAAATCCCAATAATCGGTTAGTTTTGAATCCGCTGGCGACGATCTCACCAGCGGATTTTTTATAACCTACATCTTATGTCACAAACGGGTTTTCTTCCCTGGGTAGGGGAAAAGTATAAGGAAAGTACACCACGTATTCTAATCTTAGGTGAATCGCATTATGGGAAGCCAGAGGAGTACTCGGAAGATTTTACGCAATGGGTAGTTAAAGAATACGCTATTGATCCTGAAAAGAGATTACGATTTTTTACGACCATTGCTAATACCATTACTGGTCACTCAGGCTGGATGGACGATGAAAAGCGTCAGGAGTTCTGGCACAGTGTAGTTTTTTACAATTATGTCCAGGAATTAGTTGGAGCAGGTTCAAGAATCCGGCCGAGTGAAACAATGTGGCATCAGGCCAAAGAATCCTTCTTTTCTACATTAGATCAGTTAGCTCCTCAAATCGTCATTGTATTAGGCAAAGAACTTAGTTGGTACGTACAGGATGCATTAAAAGAAAGATCTTTTCCAGACATTCATTTCTGCTACTGGGCTCATCCAGCAGCTCCTAAATATTTCAAAAGAGAAGAGTACTTCAAGGAAATCCAGGAAGTTAAAAGTCGGTTTCAGTAAACCTGAACAAGATCCCGGGAATTTGAGATTTCCGGGATCTTGTTTTAAATAAGCCCCTAATTCGTTGAGTACCGACTGCGGGCCTTCACAATTTCTGCCTTATACATATTAGCCCATTCGGCCAGATCAATCATGCGTTGGAGTAAGCTTTCGCCCAAAGCCGTAAGCTGATATTCCACCCGGGGCGGAACTTCGGCGTAGATGTGCCGCTGAACCAGTCCATCTTCCTCCAGACTTCGTAGCGTAACCGTTAACATTCGCTGCGAAATATCACCAATCTGAGCTTTCAATTCATTAAAACGAAGCTTACCCGAATTGCCTAAGTGTAGGATGGTTAGGTAAGACCACTTGTCCCCAATGCGATCCAGAATACCGCGAACGGGGCATACTCCTAAATCGTCGGTCTTGCTGAAAATTTTTTCTATCTTTTCCTGAACAGGAGTTGCCTGACTATCAATAATAGTTACTGTCATGTGCCTTGGTTATCTGAAAATACCTTCTTGTCGGAATTAAAACCTTGATTTACTTTTGAGTTATTAAAAGTAACTAAGGAAACAAAAATAACTAATTGCTATGAAAATTGCACTGATTGGAGCAAGCGGTTTTGTAGGAACAGCCGTATTGTCGGAAGCTTTGAACCGGGGACACCAGGTAACGGCGATTGCTCGTAACCTGGAAAAAATTACGAATACTTCGGAGGCTCTCATCCTCAAGACGGGGGATGTAATGGATTCAGCAGAAGTACAGCAACTCGTGGCCGGAACCGACGCCGTAGTAAGTGCCTTTAACGCGGGCTGGACAAACCCTAATCTATACGATGACTTTCTAAAAGGATCACAGGCCATTCTCGACGGTACAAAAGCTGCCGGCGTACCCCGTTTACTCGTAGTTGGTGGAGCCGGAAGTTTATACGCCGCTCCGGGCCTTCAACTGGTAGATACGCCTCAGTTTCCAGCTGACTGGAAAGCCGGAGCAACAGCTGCCCGCGATTTTCTGAATGTCATTAAAAAAGAGGAAGCCTTGGACTGGACTTTCCTGAGTCCGGCGATTCAGCTGGTTCCCGGCGAACGGACGGGTCAGTACCGCACGGAACTGGATACACCCGTTGCGGATGAAAAAGGGGAGAGCCGCATTACGGTGGCTGATTTAGCCGTAGCGATTGTAGATGAACTTGAAAACCAACAGTTTTCCCAAAAACGCTTTACCGTAGGCTATTAGTAGTTAATACCAGTAAAGGCTTAATTCTATCCAAAAAAACTGTAAATGTTACTATCCATCGAAGTTCTAAAAATTAGTCGTGGTTAACGTTCAACTTTGTATCAACAATAAGGCGGAGGTGGCGACCTGAAGCTTTATTGTTGATACAAATTCAGTAACGTGACACCAAGGCGGTGGAGTCACATTGACTATACAGACCCCTCGATCCTGCTGGGAACGAGGGGCTTTTCTTTGTATAAGCTATTGATTTTTAGAATACTAGAGAGGCAATAAAAATGCTCATACTGATAACTAGAGCTTCAAGTATCCATTCTGCCAGCGAATGCTGACGTTGAGGAGTATCTAATTCGATCAAAGATTTATGTTTAGACTTAGATGCGTCAGGTGAGAACATTTCCATACTGGTGTACGTTTGGTTGAAAATTAGAAGGTACTGATGACTACTCAAAAGCCAGCGTTTTACTAATCAGTTCTGTACCGTAAGTTTTAGGGTGTGCATGGTTCCAGTATCTACTTAATACGCCGAAGCCCTATGCTGCGTTGCAGTCAGGAAAAAGGATTACATTATTTTAAGGATACATTAAGAACAACTTATTGAAAATCAGTAAAATTTGTAGCGTAGAAAGAGGCCGGGTTATTTTTTAGCAGAATTTTATCGGTTGGTTGCAACGGCCAGACAATCCTTCGCGTACAGATCCATTGAAGAACCTTAACTATTAACTGATTTTGTTTTCCGGAAAAAATCATCCTTCACTGATGATGACCTCGAAGGGGTTATTCAGGCCTGTTTGTTAGAAGACAAGCGGGCCCAGCGGGTGCTTTTCCAACAGTATTTCAGTTATGCCAAGAGCATTTGTTTACGGTACTCATCAAGCGTAGAAGAAGCAGAGGAAATTTTAAACGAAGGGTTTTCAAGGTTTTAAAAACCTGCATCATTACGATTTGCAATTGCCTTTTAAAGCCTGGTTACGGACCATCATGGTCAATTCGGCCATTAGCTATTTCCGAAAACATCAGAAATTCCACAGCGAAATTGGCTTTGAATCTTTTCCGGAACCGGCTCTGGACGATGATGTGGTTGAACAGATCGCGGCGGAGGAAATTTTAGAACTGGTTCAACAGCTCCGACCCATTTATCGCTCTATTTTTCTCATGCACGTGGTGGATGGGTACCAGCTTCGTGAAATCGCGGATCAACTGAATTTAAAGGAAGGAACCGTACGCTCGCATTTTGCCCGGGCTCGCGTGATTCTTCAGCAACTGGTTATTGAATCGTATCCCCACGTCGCTCAGCGAAACTGGGGAAATACATCTTTACAATGAAAACGGATCGTTTCAATGAAGCCATCCGACGAAAGTTGGAGGGAATCGAACCGCCATTCCAGGAACAGGAATGGGCGAAGTTTCAAACGTTTACGAAACAACAGATGCCTGCCTCCTGGTGGGTCCGGAGCGGAGCTAAGTGGATTGGCTACGGAGCTTCTGGTTTAGTAGCTACGCTGCTCGTTGTGACCAATCTCATTCAGTATCAGGAAAACCAAAAGCTTACCCAGACGGTAGCCGAATTAAGAAAAGAAGTTCAGCAAACGAAAGAAATACAGCGGTCAGAATCGGCGGCTGTTCAGACCCCAGCCTATGACTCACCTGTACCTTCTGTCAAGACACCCGCTAATCCAGCTCTTTCTGATTACTCTGAAAAAGAGGTAGAACCCAACAGTAGGAAGAAAGCAAATGAGGCTACGATAACTCATTCCCAAGTCCGACCGGCTTCTGGATCGCAGGAGAAGGAAACGACCAGTTTAGATCCTACTCCGTTTGAAGAAAATCGGCAGCAGCGTGAAGCGGTTGCCACTGACGTTCGTACTACGGAGTCGATGCGTACCGCTTCCGGTAAAATCATCCGTTCTAATCAACCTCTGCGTAACCAGACAGAAGGTGCTCGGGCGGATGTTACGTCCTCGGGTATCGAGTATCCGTCCTTTGTTCGTACACCAAACTCGTCCGGAAAAGCGAAACGAAGCTCGATTCGGGAAACATTTCCAGGTGATTACGAAAATGAATTAACGGGTACTGAGAAAAAAGGATTAAAACAACCCGTTGAAAGCATACCTGAAAATCGTCAAAATTTGGTGGAAGCTGCCCGACTGCGGCCCCGGTTAACCTTTGACGTTACCTTACCTCCGCTGCATTCACCTGTTGCAACGAGGAAAAATTACAAATGGACGAATTACGTACCGATTACGGAGAAAACCGAAAAGGTAGCGAAAGCACCCAAACTACGACTTCCCCGGGAAAATACGGTAGCTCTGCGAGCCGGAGCGGGCGTGGACCTGGAAAAGAACTTTCTTGGGAAATCACTGGCCGCGGGCGTAATCGTTGGCAAACACTGGGGCCTTTCACTAGGCTTAAGCTGGGGAACGGTAGAAGGACCGCGATACCGGGATGAAGTCGAATGGGATCATAAGAAAAATCAGCCTCCCCGGAATTTCAGAAAAGAGCATAAGATTATCCTGCCGCCGCAGCTATTTAAAATCAAAAATATTCAAACGCAGGCTTCGGTCGTACGCATGCCCATTGAACTGAATTACCGGGTTCCGCTGAAACAGGACTGGACTTTATTGGCAATGGCTGGCAGTACGCTGGATCTGAACGTGACGCAACAACTGCAATTCGATGTAGTCAAGAACGAATTTCCTTTTGCGAAAAGTCAGATCGATTTCAAGCCCAAGGAACCCGTGCTAAACAATGTTAATGTGGGCGTAGGCATTGAAAAACGCTGGAATCATCTGGTCGTACAAACTGAAGCGTATCTGGCTCCATCCCTGGAAAATTGTTCGTATCGAAAGGAACAGACCCCCGCAGGCTTACGAATTCGAGCCCTGTACCAGTTCGGAAAATAAAGAAAAGGCCTGCCGTACTCACGGCAGGCCTTTTTGCTGCTTACAGTAATCCATCATTGCGAGTAAGGGGAGGATTCACGACCTTTCGACTATAACCTCTTCTTACTATGAAAAAGTACTGGCTTCTACTAATGGTCTCCCTGACCTGTACCCTGACGCAGGCTCAAACAAAACCCTGGAATGGTCTGGACGTCGGTCTATCTAATCTGTATCGCCTTTCCAACGCTCAAACCCGATCCATCAGTCCCGAAAACTTTACGGGTGAACGCGGCAAAGGTGCCATGGCGGATACCTCTGACCGACGGCCTAATCAGGCCAATGCCCGTCGTGAAGCCCGCGATTTGGGCCGGGGCTGGAAAGTCAATCCCTTTGTTATCATTCCATCGAAGCAGGTGTTTACACTAGCCGAAATTACGGGTTCGGGTCAAATTCAGCACATTTGGATGACGCCTACGGGCAACTGGCGATTCAGTATCCTTCGTTTGTATTGGGATGATGAAACGACGCCCTCCGTGGAAGTACCCGTGGGTGATTTCTTCGGCATGGGCTGGGGCGAGTATGCTCCGCTGAATTCATTGGCCGTTACGGTTAATCCGGGCAGTGCCTTTAACTGTTACTGGCCCATGCCTTTTCGAAAGAAATGCCGGATTACGATGGAAAATCTTGATGAGCGTGAGATGCGACTCTACTATCAGGTCGATTATACATTGACGGACGTACCCGACGATGCGGCGTATTTCCACGCTCAGTTCCGCCGGGCGAATGGTCACCCAACGGAGCAAGTCATTACGCTTGTCGATGGTATCAGGGGAAAAGGGCAGTACGTAGGCACGTATCTGGCCTGGGGTGTGCGTAATACCGGCTGGTGGGGTGAAGGAGAAATCAAGTTCTACATGGACGGAGACAAAGCGTTTCCCACCATTGCCGGTACGGGTACGGAGGATTATTTCTGTGGAAGTTACAACTTCGACCGGGCGGGGAAATACGTCGAGTTCTCAACGGCGTACGCGGGTCTTCCGCAGGTAATTCGCCCCGATGGGACCTATAAATCCCAGCAACGGTTCGGGTTGTATCGCTGGCATCTGACGGACCCTATTCGTTTCGAGAAAGACCTGAAAGTAACGATTCAGGATTTGGGCTGGCGGAGTGAGGGTCGGTATCTCCAGCAAAATTCCGATGTGGCAAGCACCATTTTCTGGTACCAGACCGAACCACATGCGGCATTTCCCCGACTGCCGGATAAGAACGCTTTGGAGATCAACTAAGAGGCGTAGTACAGATTTTTAAAGGCTAGATTCATTCATCATACAACTGCCTATGAGAACGGTTATTGGAGGAATGTTCATCCTGGTCGTCATGATTTTTTATCCCGATAAAGGAAAATTTCGTGAACAGAAAATTGCCCCAGAACGCTATGAGTCGGTCGGTGTTTTCGACGTCAATGGCGATAAGAAGCCTGATTTGGTCTCGGGAGCGTGGTGGTACGAAGGTCCGGAGTTCAAAAAGCGTCATTTCATCGGCGAGGTAAAAACCGAAGGCGAATACTACGATGATTTCTCAACCATACCGTACGACATCAACGGAGACGGCCGTATGGACTTTATTACCGGCGGCTGGTGGGGCAAGTCAATTCGCTGGCGGGAAAACCCCGGTAAGTCGGATAAACAGTGGCCCGAACATGTGATTGATAGTTGTGGTAATGTAGAAACGACCCGAGCCTGGGACATTGATGGGGATGGTACGCTGGAAATCGTTCCGAACAATCCGAGTCAGGCATTGAAGGTATACCGTTTCAACCGGGATAAAAAAACCTTCACTCGTCACATAATTTACGAAGTGCAGGGCCATGGATTGGGTTTCGGTGATGTGAACGGCGATGGGAGAGGGGATTTTATTTTATCCGACGGCTGGCTGGAAGCTCCCGCCAAACCCTTTGAGCAAGCCTGGACCTTTCACCCCGATTTCAAGCTGGGGTCGGCCAGTGTACCCATTCTGGTAGTAGATGTAAATGGCGATGGGCGGAACGACCTCATTGTGGGGCAGGCTCATGACTATGGGCTCGACTGGTACGAACACAAGATGGATGGTGACCGCCACATTTGGGAAAAACGCTCGATTGATTCAGAACATTCACAGTTTCACGAAATGCACTGGCGGGATATTACCGGCGATAGTAAGCCCGAGCTGATTACGGGTAAACGATACCGGGCTCATAATGAGAATGATCCAGGAGCTGCCGATCCATACGGCATGTACTACTTCACGTGGAACGGTAGCAAATTCGAGAAGAATATCATCACGTTCGGACCTTTTGGGGAAACGAAAGGAACGGGCATCTATATGGTCGTACAGGATTTGAATAAAGATGGTTATCCAGAACTCATTACAGCCGGGAAAGATGGACTTAGCGTTTTCTGGAATGAACGGTAACGGAACATAAATGGGCTAGATGCCCGGAAATTGCGATTTTTCAATCTGATTAAGTCCGTATCGTTTGGTGATTTGCCGCCTGGGCTGTTTGTTTGCCTGTCCAATGGATCGCCCTGCGTGGGGTCGCCCAACACTGACAAACTATAAACGACGCATACGAAATGGAAGCTGCTTACACTGTCTTTTTATCTATTCACTCCTGGCTTCGCTGGGTGGTGCTGATTCTGGCCGTATTAACCCTGGCCCGGTCAGCTCGGGGTGTCTCCTCCCGAAGTCTGTATACCGACGCGGATCGCAAAGCAGGTTTGTTTTTTATGATCTCCTGCGACGTCCAATTACTGGTAGGCTTAGTACTTTATTTTGTATTGAGTCCAGTTTACGGCTTAGCCGCATTCCAGACGCCAGGAATTAATGCTATGAAAAATGCGGATATTCGCTATTTTGCTGTAGAACACATCGCTATCATGATTGTTGCTCTGGCTTTAGTGCACATTGGGTACAGCAAGGCCAAGAAAGCAAGTTCGGATCTGGTCAAGCATAAATCCTCCCTTATTTTCTTCGGTATCGCTTTAGTGCTGATGCTCAGTCGTATTCCCTTCAGTACGCGACCCTTATTCCGATTCTAGTGAAATAAACCAGCAACAATACCAACCTGCCAGCCGTTTAAGTTGGCAGGTTTTTTTTGTAATAATTTTAAAAATACCTCGACCAGACGAACAAACTGATGGTTTTTTTGCTTATTTGTACAATAATATATAAGCATAGTTCTATTTATCGGTTTCGCTGACATAAAAACATTAATCAACCTATGAATAAGTGCGTCTTTTTAGATCGGGATGGTGTATTAAACCAGGATAGCCCGAGCTATCTATACTGCGTGGATGAACTCATTATAACGGACGATACCATTAAAGCACTGGAACGATTAAAGCGTGCCGGCTATCTACTCATTGTAGTTACGAATCAGGCAGGTATCGCGAAAGGGCTATACAAGCGGGAAGACGTAATGAAGTGTCACGAACACTTACAGGAAAAATGCGGGCACTTGATTGATGCCCTCTATTTCTGTCCTCATCACCCGGATTATAGCAGTAATTCGTTACTACGGAAGCCCGATTCGCTGATGCTTGAAAAAGCCATCGCCAAATATCACATTGATCCTACACAGTCCTGGATGATCGGTGATCAGGAACGTGACATTCAGGCGGGTCATAAAGCAGGCGTACGAACAATCCGTATTGCTGACCCGGATACCCAATCCAAAGCAGAGGCCTTACGAACCAATCTTTGGGAAGCTTCGGCTCTGTTGGTAGGCTAAAGAGGATATATTTTCTTTTGAGAACAAAAAAGGTGGGGAGCGTTTCAATTTCCACTATTTTTGCTCATACTAATGTATTCTTTCTAATGTCAGATTCACTTCGTCAAATTCCGTTACACGACGTACACGTAGCTTTAGGAGCCAAAATCGTACCCTTTGCCGGGTTTGAAATGCCCGTTTCCTATTCCGGTTTAATTCAGGAACACCTGGCGGTACGAAATTCCGTCGGGATTTTCGACGTTTCGCACATGGGTGAATTCCGGGTACGAGGAGCCAAAGCTCTGGATTTACTGCAACGGATTACCACCAATGATGTAGCCGCTTTGTATGATGGTAAAGTCCAGTACTCCTGTCTTACCAACAACATGGGTGGTATCGTAGATGATTTGTTGATCTACCGTCGGAAAGAAGACGACTACTTTGTGGTAGTGAACGCTTCGAATATCGAAAAAGACTGGAACTGGTTTCAGCAACATAATACCGAAGGAGCTGAGCTTGAAAATGTATCGGATGAATACAGCCTGTTTGCTGTACAAGGCCCCAAGGGCGTAGCAACGATGCAGAAACTGACGGAGCTGAATTTGGAAGAAATGCCTTATTACTCCTTCAAGGAAGGTACGGTCGCGGGAATTGAAAACATTCTCATCGCAACTACGGGTTACACCGGAGCGGGCGGCATGGAAGTATACGTGCCTAACGACCAGGCAGTAGCCATGTGGAATGCCATCATGGAAGCCGGTGCCGAATTCGACATCGTACCCGTTGGATTGGGAGCCCGTGATACGCTACGTACCGAAATGGGCTATTGTCTGTACGGTCACGACATCGACGACAGTACTTCACCCATTGAAGCAGGCCTGGGCTGGATTACAAAATTCAACAAAGAATTTACGTACAGCGATTTTCACAAGAAGCTGAAAGAAAACGGTGTTACTCGTAAGCTGGTCGGTTTCGAGATGATTGATCGGGGTATTCCACGGCAGCACTACGAAATCATGACAGCCGCCGGTCAGATCATCGGTGAAGTAACGTCTGGTACGCAATCGCCCAGTCTGAACAAAGGAATCGGTATGGGCTACGTACAAACAGAATACAGCAAAGTAGGCACCGAAATCTATATTAACATTCGCAATAAGTATTTGAAGGCGGTAGTCGTGAAGTTGCCGTTTTTGAAGTAGATATAAATGAATGATAACGAAAAGCCCTGACAGATTGCTCTGTCAGGGCTTTTCGTTGGATAAAAGGCTTAAAAGAAAAACACCTGCTCAATTTCGAATTGAGCAGGTGTTGTATGTGGTGGTCTCGTTAGGGACCGAACTAGGTTTACAACTGCTTCATAACCAGAAGCAAAATCTCTTCTTTTTACTTCCATTGACGAATAAGGTTACTGCGATCTTATTCAATAGCTGCTCTGTTTTCCTTCTAAAAGTCTTTTTACCAGCGTTCACTTACTACCAAAGACAAGGTTACCAACTTTGGCAGGTTACCGCTTTCATTTTTAATCCAATGTTAGGCCGCTAAAAGGAAGAAGATGGAAAGACTATCAACAGACTTAATCGAGCAGGCCAAACGCGTTTTAATCGCCGAATATCTACAAAAACGGGGTATTTCACCTGCCTACCAGTCCGGGAATGAACTCGTGTACTGTTCACCTCTTAGACAAGAATCCACCCCTTCTTTTTTCGTGAATCTGAGCAAAAACGTGTTCGCTGATTTTGGCGGGGAAGGAGACAAGGGTGACGTGATCCGGCTGTGTCAGCTCTTAGAAAAAATCAATTTCAGAACGGCGGTCGAACGCCTGTCCAGTTTCGAGGGTACTCCCTTTACCCCTGCTTTTTCTTTTAGCGGCTCAGAGCCGGATTCCCCAAGCCCTTTACAGGTGCTGGAGACATTGCCCCTCAAGCATCCCGTACTCGTTCGTTACGTGGAGAGCCGGGGTATTCCGGTGGGACTCGCCAGTGATTACGTCAAAGAGGTCCATTACCAGCGGCTCGGCAAACGATACTTTGCTCTGGGCTTTCCCAATGACGCGGGAGGCTTTGCCCTTCGCAATGGAACGGGATTCAAGTTTCAGACCCGACCCGCAGGCATCACCACCTTCGAAGGAAGCCTACCCGGGAAAGTATGCGTGTTCGAGGGCTTTTTCGACTTCCTTTCCGCTCTGGCTTACTACGATCTGGACATGCCCCGCTATCATACCATTGTACTCAATTCCACTTCGCACCTTCGGGCCGCGTTGCCCGTGCTGGATAGCTGGAACTGCACGCAGCTCAACTGTTTTCTTGATGACGACCGGGAAGGGCAACGGGCACTGCTTCGCTTCAAAGAGCTGGGCTTTACAGTCCACGACTGTTCAACGCTTTACAAGGGTCATAAGGATTTCAATGAATTACTGATGGCTCATCCCACCACTCGGTACGTTCCCCTGATTTGATCCCATGCAGCACCCGCCCCGTTTTTTAATCACCCTCGAAGAGATCCAGCTTGTCCTGCGGTGTGGCCGCACGTCGGCCTTTGTGACCAGCCGCCTGATTAAAACCCTGTATCCGGCGTCGGCTCACCTGCACGGGAAGGTTAGACTCAAGGACTTCTGTGATTACCATGACTTTCCCGAAGATGAGATACAGACGTTTCTACGAACTCTGTCGTAAACGTTCAGCTCGGTACAAAAGCGTTCAAAGGCGTTCAGTAAAAGGGGAGAACTTGCCAGGGTTTACCGATTGTGTGACATAAAACCCGTATTGTAACACCCGTGTCATACGGTCGGTAAACACTCTTTTTATCCAACCCCCTGATATGAACCAACACCCGACACCCCTGTTTCCCTGGCAAGAGCAGCCCAAGCCTGCCGCCAAACTTCCTTTTCCTTCGCTTGATGTCTCAGCGGCTCCGAAACAAACGTCCCCTGTCGGCCCGTTTCCTTTTGCTGATGTACCTAAAGAACCCGTCTTCGATCAGATCAACCCTTACCTCAAAAAAGCTTTAAAGATCACGCTGCCCCTGCTGCCGTGTCTGCTGGGCGGTCCGGGCTTCTTTCTGGCGGGGCTGATGGTAGGCTATACGCTCAGTAGTGAAGAGAGCAAAGAAGACCCTTCCCGGTAAACGTCCGGAAATCTCCGGGAAGGTGTGACCGCGTATGACGCTGTGTTACGCCGTATGACACCGTCGCACATTCCCGGTATTTCCCGGTGCAGATGAATCCCATCAAAAAAGGCCGTTTTCACCGGGAAAACACCGGGAAAGGCCCGGTAAAACGGCCTTTGTGTGACGCTGTTTACAGCTCCGGTAAACCCCGGTAAACAACATCTACTCATCCGTCTTACGCCGTGTGACCGCGTGTGACAAATTCCACCTTTCCCGGTAAATGCCGGGCAATCCCGATACACCCATGAGTCAAGCCCTCACTACTACCGTTAGCGTCCGGGTGAGTCCGGACCGAAAATCAAGCCTGCTCAGAGAAGCTCAGGCATTAGGTACTTCCCTGTCTGAACTGATCCTTGCCCGGCTGGAAGATTACCAGCAGATCACCGAGCGGGTAGCCGTGCTGGAAGAGAACCTGCACAACCTTCAGTGGCAAAGCGGACAGGAGAAAACGACCTTTCAGCAGGCGTTAGAAAAGGCTCAGGAGCTGGCAGGCCAGAATCAGGAGAAAGCCCGACAGGAGGCCGCTCGTAAAGCCGTGGAAGAGTATAAAGCCCAGCACAATAGTCAAGGCAGTGAGTCCGATCGGGTGCAGCAGCTTAAAGCCCGGCTGGCTCAGTACGAGACTAGCGAACTGCAAGGGTTATTCGCCCAGGTCAAAGGCCATGAGCTTGATCTAAGGGTGGGCGGACAGATCAGAGAAGTAACGATTCAGGATATGCCGGAGGTGGTCTTAGGACTCATTCAGGCGTTTCAGGTGCAACACAGCTAAACGATGGCAAAGATTCAGTTTATTCCAAGGGGTAGCTCCTTTAGCTACTATCCAGCTCAACAGCCCAGTGACGATGACGACAGTGCAGGCGGCGGGTGGTTATTCATCATAGGCTTTTTACTACTCTTATACGGCATCTGGGCTTATCTGAAACTTAGTAAGCCGGAAGAAGAAACGCCGGTCGCAGGGGAGCCGCTTTTGCCCACGCTGCCGGAGCTTTCAGCCCTATTGGAAATAAAGCCCGCTTCCTTGAAGCCAGAGGAGCCAGTTAAACAGGAAACCCCTACTCAAACCCCTAACGACGATGACTCAGCTAAGCGTTGAACTCGAATATCAGATTGGACAGCCCGTGTGGTTAAAGACCGATCCCGAGCAGCACGAGCGGATGATAACG
This sequence comes from Siphonobacter sp. BAB-5405, assembly GCF_002872335.1. Lineage (GTDB taxonomy): Bacteria > Bacteroidota > Bacteroidia > Cytophagales > Spirosomataceae > Siphonobacter. Next base: position 34,296 of record NZ_NJAG01000027.1, read on the forward strand.
GCGATCATTCTCATCCCCAAGAACATCATGTACCGGGTGGCGATGGCGGGGGAGGAGAGTGAGCATTATGGGTTTGAGATTTTTACAGATCAAAAAAAATCTTCAATTGAAAATTAGAGATTCTAACTGTGTAAAACGTAATTTTTTCTTTCTTAAATATTTCCTTCTAAATTGTTAGTTGTATATTTTAATATACCGTTCATAACTTGCAATTGAAGCTAGGTAAATGAACTTGAATACTGGATAATAGCCATGGAGTATTTTATTTGGTGTGATGAATCGGAGAAAAAAGGAAAGCATTTTTCTAATTTTTATGGAGGAGTATTAGTCGAATCGACTCACTTGTCAGAAGTGGAGCTACGATTGAAGCAAGTATGTGAAGAACAGGCATTGTATAGCGAAATCAAGTGGCAAAAGGTTACAGAACACTACTTAGATAAATATAAGGCTATCGTAGGTGTTTTTTTTGATTTAATGAAAGAAGGGAAGGTTAAAATGAGAGTAATGTTTACTCAGAATTTTTATAAACCTCTTAATTTGACTCACAGACAGATAGAAGAAGAGTTTTTTATTCTTTATTACCACTTCTTCAAACATGCATTCGGACTGCCCTATTCCAATAAAACAGGGGAGCCTATTTATATCAGAGCCTATTTCGACTATTTGCCAGATAAAATAGAAAGAACGAAACAGTTTAAAGAATTCATTAAAGGTTTAGAGAAAACCCGTGATTTTAAGGCAGCTCAAATAAAGATTAGAAAATCTGATATTGCTGAGATCGATTCCAAAGCCCATAGACCCCTTCAGTTCATGGATGTGATACTAGGGGCAATGGCTTTCCGCTTAAACGATAAGCATTTAGAGAAGCCTGTTGGAAGTTGGAAGCGAGGAAAAAGAACTATTGCAAAAGAAAAACTATATAAGTATATAAATCTGAGAATCAGAGATTTACATACGGGATTCAATGTCGGAGCTAATACAGGTATGAATAATGGAATGACTAGCCTATGGGAAGATCCTTATCGACACTGGCTTTTCATCCCCAAGGAACACGAGAAGGATAACTCTCAGATAAAGACAAAAAAATAGCTCCGTTCTATCTACATAAATCCCCCAAGTGGAACTTGGGTCTTCGATAGCTACAGAGCTTTACAAAAGTAAAGAAATATGTTTTATAATAAAAAAAAATGTCAAAAAAAACATCTAACTCTAAAATTATATGAATTTATTTGATTTACCAGTTAAAGCCTGACTAGAAGCAGTCTTAAGACTAAAAACATGATTTATAGAATTAATTATCTTATGGTATAAATTGTTGAAAATGAGTCACTTACTAAGTGACTCATTTTTTGTATTTATAAGGGTATTTTAGTATCTGCTGGTCAGTATTCATAATTATAGCACATCCTTCTAAAACGTCATTTACCAAAAAACCGTTGCTGTCCCATGCTGTCGGAGCTTTCGGCCCTGCGGGAAGTAAAGCCCGCTGCCGTAAAGCCAGAGGAGCCAGTAAAGCAAGACACCCCCACTCAAACCCCCAACGAAGATGACTCAGCTAAGCATCGACCTCGAATTTCAGATTAGACAGCTCGTATAGCTCCAGACCCGACCTGGAGTAATATGAGTGGATGGTAAAGGCGATCATTCTCATCCTTAAGAACGTCATGTACCGGGTGGCAATGGCAGGAAAAAGAGATCATTATAAATGATATTAAAGTAGAATATATCAACACAATCAACTAAAAACAAGAGAAGTACAATTATTTAGTTGCTTATACGTCGATTTAAACATATTATTGGAAGAAAATACTAATAATTTGAAAATTAGTATTAAATGTTCAAATTTAAGAACGAGGTATACGTGGGTTGTATAGGTATCTATACGTACTATTATTAACTATTAAATCCCATTATCATTTAATAAAATGGAAGAAAAAATAATTGCCACCCTTATTACAACTTTCATAAGTGAATTCATTAAACAATCTAAAGAATTATTCAAAGGTTTAGAAGATGAATTTGTACAACTAATTAAAAATGAAATTAGTAACTATTTAGAAAAGCAAAAAAATAAATATTCATATGTTAAAACTTTACTGAGAGGAAATACACCTGTTTTTTTATATGATATATATTATAATTTAAAAATAAATAATGATAAACAAGATATTAAAACTGATAACATAAGATCAATTTTCAAAAGTGGTAAATATGTAACGATTATTGGAGATGCTGGTAGTGGAAAAACAACTTTAATGAAGCACCTTTTCTTGAATTCTATCTATACTAGTTTTGGAATTCCTATATTGGTAGAATTAAGGTATCTTAATGATTATAAAAATTCAATAGAAGAATATATTTATGAAAGAATATTTGAGAATAAATTAAGCCAAAATCAAATTATTTTGGAAAGATTATTAGAGAAAGGTAAATTTATCTTTTTTTTAGACGGTTATGATGAGTTAAATAATGAACTTAAGCAAAAAGTTATAACCGGGTTAAGTTCTTTTATAAATAAGTATGGTAATAATTACTTCATATTAACATCAAGACCGTATTCTGGAATAGAACATATGCCCTTATTTTATAATTACAATATGAGTAAATTAGGTTTAAAAAATGGTGATATAGAAGGATTTATATATAAGCAATTGTTCACTGAAAAAGAATTAGCTGATAAAATAGTTACTTCTATAACTAATAATAGAAGTGTTCATATTCAAAGTTTTCTCACTAATCCGTTATTACTTTCTTTATACATATTAACGTTTCAGAATAATGCATCTATTCCCGGCAAAAATATATATTTTATAGGAGAGTTATAAATTCGTTGTTCTCAGAACATGATAGTAAAACAAAGTTAGGTTTTGTTAGACAAAAAAGGAGTGGTCTAACACAAGAACAATTTGAAGAAGTATTAAGAGCCTTTTGTTTCCTATCTTATTTTGAAAACCAATTTGATTGGGAAAGTGATTATTTGATGTCTAAACTTAATGAAATAAAGAAGAGAATAAATTCTATTAAATTCGAAAATATGCTGTTTGTTGAAGATTTAAAATCAGCTATAGCTCTTTGGATAGATGATAATGGCTTAGTGTCATTTGCACATAGGTCGCTACAAGAATACTTTGCAGCACTATTCGTTTCAAATTTGAATGTATTGGAAAAGGAAAGAGTTTATACTAAAGTAATACAAAAGTTCTCTGTTCCAAAAAGTGTCAATGAAACAGAGAATTTTATATCATTGTGTGAAGAAATTGATACATTAAATTATAATAAATATTATAAATTGCCTTTGTTTAAAGAATTAAGGGGTTTATTGAATACAAATAGTGATTATGAATTGGTTAAAAGTTTTTTAATGTTTTTTGTCTGTGAAATAAATTTACCAAATCTTGTAGAAGGTGATAATGAAGTTACTTATGCGACGATTTTGAATTTGAATGCCACATTAGTATATAGATCCATATATTTTCACATTGATTACACACAGAAAATACATTCATTACTGACTCGAAAAGTATATAGCGGATACTTCAATAAGTGTAGTAGCAAGTCAAAATTAAATAGCTTTACCTCTAAAAATAAAAGAGGAAAATCAGTTGTTAAATATATAGATATTAATGGAGAAGTTCCTAGAGACTTCATGGATGAAATTATGCAGTGTCAAGAAATAATTGAGGCAATACGAGAATTGAGTGACTATATAGACAATAGTATTAAATCTTGTGTATCATATATCGATGAAACTCAAGATTTAGATAAAGGCTTAGTTGACTTAATATAAATAGAATATTAAAGTATTTTTTTCCTTAGTAACTATTTTGTTATGCAAGACCTTCTTACAAAATATTTTCCGAAACCATTATTAGAAGATATTGTTAAGGGCAACTGCCTACCAATTATTGGGTCAGGCTTCTCCTTAAATGCAATAATTCCTGAGGGAGAACAAATGTTAACTTGGGATGGATTAGGAAAAAAAATAAGTGAATATTTACCTGATTTTGCATCTTCAAATGCACTAGATATTATTTCTGCATACTCACATGAGTTCACTAGGATTAAATTAATAGAAAAACTTACAGAATTATTACTAGTAGATCAAATAAAGCCTGGGAAGGCTCATGCAGCATTTTCAAAATTACCGTTTAAACTTATTTGCACTACAAATTTTGATTACTTACTAGAACAAAGTTATCCTTTTTGCAGACCTATATTAGATGAAAGTCAATTATCTATCTCTTTCCATAAAGATGTTGTATCAATATTAAAGTTTCATGGAGATTTTAATCACCCTAATAAAGTAGTCGCTACAGAAGAAGATTATGATTTATTTTTAGAGAATAATCCCCTTTTCGCTACTTTTATAGCTAATCAATTAATAGTAAAAACTCCTTTATTTATCGGATATAGTATAGACGATCCTGATTTTAGACAGATTTTCAAGATTGTAAGTAGTAGATTAGGTAATTACCGAAGACCTGCTTATACGATCAAGCTTAATTCACCACAACATGAAATTTCTAAATTTGAACGTCGTGGTATAAAAGTTATAAACGTTTTAGAGAATATTACTTATTCAGATTTATTTCAAAATATATTTGAGCAACTAGATACATTTTGGAACAAGCAGTTAATTAGCTCTGGTACGTTTACTCATGAAAATACTCTATCTGAAGTTATTATTCAAGATGATAATCTTAATAGATTATGCTATTTTGGACTTCCTAAAAGCGATTTAAGTTTTTATAAAAAAAATGTATTTCCTATAGTTGAAAAGTATGGATTGGTACCCATTACATTAGATGAATTTATCACGGTAGATAATAATAATATAGCTAAAGTTACAGCACTCATTCAAAAGGCAGAGTTTCTGGTCTTTGATTTATCCTCTGAAGATAATAACATTGTAAACGAATTGTCGATAGCTCTTTTAAGAAAGAAAAAAAACTTATTAATTATTAAAGATAAAAATGATGAAATATTTTCATCGTATAACAAGGACTTTATACTTATTTTAGATCTTGCTAATATAGAGCGGCCAGATGATATATATGAGGAAAAAGACAATTTTCTAGATAAAATAAGCTCATGGTTTAAAAATAAATCTGAAATATATTTAAGCTCATTTTATGATGAACCTATAAGGTTACTTAACAAGGAAGAATTTCGTTCTGCAGTAATCTCAGCTTTTACACTTATTGATAGCGTTTTGAGGAAGAAATTGGAATCTGAAAATTATAGTCGTAGTGTATCAAGCAAAGAGATATTGTACAAAGCTTTAGAAAAAGATATTATAAGTCAAGAAGATTTTCATACAATTTTACAAGTATCTCGTGAAAGAAATATTTTAGCTCATAGCCTCAAAGAAATATCTAGTGAACGTGCTAAAAAGATTGTAGATGATATTATGAAAATAGTTGATAATATAAGTTAAGTCCATTAAGAAATATTACTTTGATAATTTAAAATAGAATAATAAGTTAATTAAACTATATCAGTTGTGACCTGTTCTGACATTAGTAACATAAGTTTCTATAAATTCTTAGATTAGCTATATATGGTTTAAAGGCCATTAATTCCCAAACATTTAGGTCAAGGATATTGGGTTTTTCTCCTTGAATGTATTCTATAAAGTCCATTGCATAATTGTTAGCTAAAACTTTATAAAAGAAAGTTAGAATATCATCATTTTGAAATCTTATCCATTTATTCTATAAGGATTGTCAAAAATTAAATTGAAAGATTTAGATAAAGAATCATTTAAGCAATTTAAAGAAAGAACATTCTTATGTCTATAATATAATAAAGTTGTTAGAGATATTTATCCTACCCCAGCAGCTTGGGCTTGTATCCATCTATATGGAGATCCTAAAGTTACTTTCCAAAAAGAATAGAAATATAGTTTTATTCTTTATTTTCTGTTGAATCTGATAATTTTTTCCTATAATGTTCAGGCAGAACAGTTAATGTTTCATCGAGTGTTCTGTATTTTTTTATCCAGTCTAGATTACGGTCTAACATATTTATTATAGCAGTGACACCTCCATATTTGAATTTAAACAATAGATTTTTATCATCTAATTTACAAAATGAAATAGAACATTTTATTTCGTTTAAATGATGCTTATCCTCGAACCGAGGAATGCTTTTAAATTCTGGCATAATAATAGAAGTTGTAATGAAAGGCCAGTCAATATTACTTTTAGTATTTAGGAATTCTTTTAGTTGATTAAAATTATGACTTTTGAAAGTGCTTTTTTGAGATTTGTATAAACTTTCGAGTGCTACTTTTAATAAGAATTTGGAAGTGGCATTTTCACTTCCAACAAACCCTGGTATTACTAGTTGACCTGAACCAGTATTAGGGTCAAATTCTTTAAAGTCATCTAAGGATATTCCCCTTATACTTACTATATTCTTTCTAAAATTTTTATCTCCTGAAAATTCTAACTTATTTAATTTTCCTATAGATGCATTACCTTTTTTCGTCTTAATAGCAAAGCGAGCTCTTTCGAAGGCAAAAACAGTTTTTGTTAAAACCTTTTCTTCAAATTTTGAAAATCTCTTGTTGCAATTGTCGCATACCGAATTTCTAGGCATGATATATTTAGTATTACCTAGTGATTCTGGAACAATATGCTCTACAGATTTAGCTTCATTTTCATTATCACAAAATATACATATATTACTCATTTCTTTGTAGTTTTTCGAATAGTGATTAAGCATATAATAATCCCATGCTCATTATTTTCTGTTTATCTATATAAATTAAATAGAGGTTTAGAAAAACGAAATTCAAATTTACTTGCATCCAACTTATTTGAGAAAATCTTTTGATAATCTATGTAATGCATTATTTAATTTCCTGTTTCAAATAACAAGTTCTGGTTGAGTTTTCCTAAGGTTGAAAATTTCGCTAATTTTCATATTAAACTTGTTTAGAGTTGCTCTCGAGCTTTATTTTTCTGTCATACCAATCTTCATATCCTTCTTCTATTGCAATTTTATTTATATCTTCCAAATGCTTTTTCAAGGCTTCTCCAGATTCAAAGCCTATTTCTTTGGCAGTTTGATCATATTGTTCCTGATCAAATTTTTCTAATGCATTATAATATTCTATATAATGCTCTTCTTTTTGAATTAAATTTGATTTAAGTAAACTTCTTACAATATTATTGTTTACTACTGCTCTATATATTTCTAACTCTGTTTCTCTAGAGGGTTCATATGTCTTTCCAGCAGTTTTTATTTTATTACCATTCTCGTCTTTTATATATATATCTACTTCGTTTTTGAGAGGATGACGTATTAATACTTCAAAATAATGCAAGTCTATAGCTGCTTGTATAGCTTCAATTGCTTGCATATACTTGTTCTTGTAAGTATCCAGCAGTTCGCCTCTTTCATTCAACCATTGGTTAAGCCGCTGATTTTCTTCAACCAGCTTTGCTACTTCTCCCTGATCAGTAGAACCTTTTGGCGTTTCTCCGTAGGTCAGTAATTCAATGTAACTCATTCCCAGAGCACCAGCTATCTTCTCTACCTGCTCAATGCTAAGCTTATGCCCTCTAGACTCCATCTTATGGTAAAAACTAGGAGTGATTCCCAGTTTCTCCGCCATGTCAGCTTGAGTTAGTCGCTTTTCTCCCCTGGCCAGTTTTATTCTATTTGTAAGCTCCATCATTTTCATATTTATACAAAGTTCTCACATAATTAGTAAGCGTTTAACAACTATTTTGGAACTTTTCACTTCCAAATTTGGAATTGAAAAGTTCTTTTTTAGATATTTGTGTAGTCAAAATAAGAAGTATAGCATATGAATCAGCAAATAGCCACTCTCACTGGCACAACACCCATCCAAAAGGCCTTTGACCAGTTCCAGACCAAGAAAGGTCTGACGATCAAGCTGGATGATCGCTTTCACAACCAACTAGGTATTGCACAGCTACGTTTCTGGAAGCTCCGTACGGGTAGGGTTCAGCCCCGGCCCAGCGAGTTAAAGGCTCTTAGTGCCTTTTTAGAATGTGAAATAAAGGATTTGATCTAGTTTGATTGAAACGGTAGTTGAGACCGTAAATAAGCAATAATCAGACGATTATGGACGAGAGAGCGTCGAAACAAACTGACCCATTTTAATAGCTAATCAAAAAAAATCCCCCGGTGGGAGTCGAGACCAGCCGGGGGACTAACTGTTTAAAACTTAAACAATTATGGACACCACAAAAGTAAACAACCCAGAAGACGATTTCAAGTCTATTGATGGCTACGAAAGCCCTGTAACAAATTTTAACGATCTAATGCCGGAGGCCATCCTACAACGCTGTGTGCGGGCATCGGCATTAGTGGGCCACGTCATTCATACCTGCTCCTACGAAACGGCTGCTCAGCTTTCGGGTTTGCTTCGGGAAAATATGATCCTTCAGCGAAAGATGGAAGAAATCCGGAAGCAGCTCACCATCATATCCGGAGTAAATGAAAATGACTGGCTACGGTTTCTGCACGGGCTGGACTGGATGAAAATTCAGGGCATCCCCATTGCGGATCGGGTGAATATCTTATATAAAAATATTGAAGATCAATACATTAATAATGAATCCAAGGAATGAGAAAGCCTTCCAAAGGGACTACAGACCGAAAGTTTGAGACCAAACTGCAAGAAGCCCAGTCTTCGCTACCGAATGAGGATAAACGTCGAAGGATGGGCGTAAGCATTTCGGCTTACAATCGGGGACAAAAAGGCAGTATATATTTAAAGATAAAGTACCCGGAACAGGAGACGATACAACTCGCAACGGGTATTGAGGTAGAAGCCGGGCAGCTCATTCCGGATCGCTTCGAAGTAGACGGGGATCGGCTTAAGACCGAACGGCTCCGGCAGATCAGAGGGCAGATCATTGCTATAGTTACCCGCCTTGAAGTAGCCGGGTTACCCGTTGACCTGAAACAGGTCCGGAACGAAGTGAGTGGGAGAGATCGAGCCCAGCCGCCAACGCTTCTGGAAGCCATCGAACGGCATTATCAGGTTCGCTACGCTCCGTTTATCGAAGGTAAAACTAAGCATTCATGGCAAAAGTAATCCGACCTAGTACTGACCGAGCCGTACGTAAACGGCTCGGTAATTTGATTGATTTCGTCGAGTGGAAACAGCCTAATTTGAAAGTCACCGACATAAAACCCAGCATCATACACGATCTGGAGCACTACTTCGGCAAGATTCGGGCGTTTGCTCCGGACGTGATGGCAAGGCACATCAAAGAGCTACGTGCCGTACTGCAACTGTCGCTACTCGATGGACACATCGAACGTAATCCGCTGGAAACCTTCACCCATACCAGCAAACCCAAGCCTAAAGAGTATCTCACCTTAGCAGATCTGGAAAAGTTACGCCACCTGAAAGGCCTTGATGAATCGGAACGGCTGGAGCGTGACATCTTTCTTTTCCAGATTATCACCGGACTTAGTCATGTGGATCTGGCCAATCTCACGCCTGAGAAGGTAAAGAAAACGCCAGAGGGTCTGTATTATCTGGACGTACGGCGGCAGAAATCGGGGGTACAGGCATTCCCGATACTGGATGATGAGTGTCTGGAAACGATTGAACGGTATAAGCAGCACCCTAAAGTACGCCGCACCGGACGACTGTTGCCCATCAACGAAAATCAGCATCGAAACCGGGTGCTGAAGTATTTAGCCCGGAGTATCGATTTAGGGTTCTCCTTGACAACTAAAACGGCTCGGGACAGTCACGCTGATCTGATGCTCAATGAATACGGCATTGCTCCGGACGTGGTAGCTGCCAGTCTCGGCCATACCAGCAGTAAAACGACGCTGAGCCTCTATGCTCGTCTGAAACCGGAGACCGTAGCCAAAGCGGTAGCTGAAGCCCGGAAGAAAAAAGCGAATTCATAAAGAAGCCTGACGTGTGGTTACGTCAGGCTTCCCATTCTTTTAAAAGGCCATGTAACCCCTCAAGAATATCCAACCCAATATAATGAAGTTCAGTGGAGTTGATAGCCCACCAAATGAACCTTAATTATCTAAAGCTCAATGGCAAAATTACACGTAATCAGCACTTCTGCAAGTGTCGATCCTTCCTTATCGTACGGCAGCACCCCCGATCTGGACTGCTACCAACGATCTTTTCCTGTTAATGATCTTACCCGTCTGATTGCCCGTTTCGAAGCAGAACCGCCACTGTCCCGCCCATCCATTGAAAGGCAACCAGGTCAAGCCAAATTTGAACTCGCAGACCAGCGAAAAAGCCAGCTTTACGCGGCCATCGACGGTAGCGGTGATGCGTTTCTGTCAACCCTGTACAAACAATTGGTTTTCCCCTGGAAGGGTGGCCGGAGAGAGGGACGTAAGCGAACCAGACCTTTACCCTCGGGCAAACCCTTCACGCCTCGTACCCCTCGTTCATAATCCTATATACCTGCAAACCTGTCGTTAATGGCACGAAATACTGATAAGCCGGAAGGGGAACAAAACTCCTATCAACGGCTGAAGCAATACCTGTTTGATCGATACGAAATCCGTCTCAATGTTATTTCCAATGATTTAGAAGTCCGGCCTAAGGACAGTAAAGAGGTGTACAGTGCTTTGAATGATAACGACCTCAAGTGCGAACTGTACGATAAGAATTTCAACGGCTTCGAGAAAAGACTCGAGGCACTGTTGCTTTCCAGTCAGGTAGAACGCTACGATCCCATTGCTCATTACTTCAAATCGCTACCGGCCTGGACGAAGGAAGATCCGGATTACATCGCCAAGCTCTGTGAATACGTCAAAACGCCCGATCCGGAATGGTTTACGGCCATGTTTCGTAAATGGCTGGTGAGAGCCGTTGCCTGTGGTATCGGAGCTAGTCCTTTTAATAAACAGTGCCTTACATTGGTAGGGTCTCAGAACGACGGTAAAACGTCGTTTTTACGGTTTCTGGCTTCTGGCCCGCTCAAAGCCTACTATAAAGAGAACGTAGACTTTGAGAATAAGGATGGCCGCATTGCCCTATGCCGGAACTTCCTAATCAACCTGGACGAACTGGCGACACTTTCCAAAACGGATATCAACAAAGCCAAGTCCTTTTTCACGGATCATATCATCCGGGTACGGCTGCCGTATGCCAAGCGGGAATCAGATGGCATCCGGCGAGCCTCTTTTGTGGCTTCAACGAACGAAAGTGAGTTCCTGACCGATACCACGGGTAACGTACGGTGGTTGATCTTCGAAGTACAGGGCTTTATCCACAATAACGGGGGGCCGGGGGGCTATCAGCAGGACATCGATATGGATCAGGTCTGGTCGCAGGCGTACGGATTGCTTAATAGTGGCTTTACGTATGAGATGAATCGGGAAGAAATAGAACGGTCGGAAAAGATCAATCGAGGCTTCCAGCGGTCGAACCCTGAAACCGAGCTAATCAGTCGATACTTCGTTCCGGAAGAGAAAGACCATACGGAGGCAGAGTTCCTTACTTCATCGGAAATGATGGAAAGAGTATCCTATCTCTCCGCTCATTCGCACAAACTCAACCCGGTAACCTTTGGCCGGGCTTTAGCGTTTTTGAGGTTTCCGCAAACGACAGATCGTACAAATAGTATTTTTCCTAGAAAAGGCTATTGGGTAAGGCAGTACACTTTTAGAAATAATTAGACATTCAAGTTACTACTTACTACAAAATAACTGTATATCTCTGATTATGAGAATAATAGTTGTAGTAAGATAACGAAACAGAAAGTTACTACATCCTACTACATCTTACTACAAATTAAGAAAAGAGTGACTTTGTAGTAGGGTGAAACTTGAATTGTAGTAAGATAAAAAGAAGAAGTTACTACACTTAAATGTCTGTAAGTGAATTGGTTAAGGGCTTGTAGTAGTGTAGTAAGATGTTTTCCAAAACTTTTCAAAAAAAAACACACTTTTAAAAATCAGAAAAACATAACTAATAGAACATTTCCGCGATGAATGACAACTCGATACGGATGTTTAGCCAAGTAACACAAAACGAACTACTGGTTTTGGTTACTGATGGGTTAACTATGGGGCAAGAAAAAAGCCCTGAAATTCAGGGCTTTAAGTATTTTGGTGTGGTCTCGTTAGGAATCGAACCTAAATCTCAAGCTCCGGAGGCTTACATACTATCCGTTGTACGACGAGACCCTAAAAAGAAAGCCGCCCAGATGCGAACGGCTTTTTGTAGCGGGAACAGGACTCGAACCTGTGACCTTTGGGTTATGAGCCCAACGAGCTGCCAACTGCTCCATCCCGCGGTGTGTTATTGGACTGCAAATATACGGCACTTTCCGTTAAAATCAATACCTTTGTAAAAAAAACAGATTGGAGTACCCATTTATTTTTTTAGTTTAACTGATTGTCAGTCAGCTAAGCTGAAAAATATTTTTATAGTTTTGATTTTGTTACATGGATAATCATAAAACGGGATACGTCAGCATTGTCGGGAAACCCAACGTGGGTAAATCAACCCTGATGAATGCTCTGGTAGGAGAGCGGCTTTCGATCATTACTTCGAAGGCCCAAACGACCCGTCACCGGATCATGGGGATTGTGAATGGTGTACACGATGAGGTGCCTTTTCAACTGGTGTACTCCGATACGCCGGGGATCATCAAGCCTCAGTATCAATTACACCAGTCGATGATGAATTTCGTACGCGGCTCGCTGGAAGACGCGGATGTGATTCTTTTTGTGACGGATATTTTTGAGCAGTACGACGAAGACGATGTCATCGACAAACTGACGCGTATTCAGGATACGCCCGTGATTCTGCTAATCAATAAAGTAGATCTGGCAACGCAGGAACAGGTCGAGGAAAAAATCGCCCATTGGCGGAACCGTTTCGCCACGCAGACCATTCTACCCATCTCTGCTTTGCATAAGACGGGCCTGGAGGAATTGTTTAGCCTCATCATCAAGGCGATTCCGGTGCATCCGCCCTTCTTTGACAAGGAATCGCTGACGGACCGGCCCGAACGCTTTTTTGCGGCTGAGATCGTTCGCGAGAAGATTTTTCTGAATTACAAAAAAGAGATTCCCTATAGTACCGAAGTGGTGATTACTTCCTTTAAAGAAGAAGAAAACATCATCCGCATTCTGGCTGAAATCTACGTAGAGCGAAGCAGCCAGCGGGCTATTCTGCTAGGGCATAAGGGAGCTTCCATCAAGAAAGTGGGGATTGAATCCCGGCAGGAAATGGAAGCCTTTTTTGGAAAACAAATTCACCTGGAAACCTACATTCGTGTGGAGCCCGACTGGCGAAGTAAAGCCAACAAGCTCCGCGAGTTTGGGTACATTCAAGAGTAATGGCTGCGAACGACTCCTTTTATACCGGATTCGTTGGGTGAGCGAGGGTAGGCGGGAAACCGTTTGTCGTGAGCCGTTCGTGGAAACCATTGCTCCATCCGTAAACCGACGCAGCCGAGAAACGGCTGGTCTCTTAACGGAGTCGTAGCCTGTGAGAGGTGAAAGCTCCTAACACATCATGTCAAATATTGTAGCCATTGTGGGGCGTCCCAATGTGGGTAAATCCACACTTTTTAACCGGATCATTGAGCAGAAGAAAGCCATCATGGACAACGTCTCGGGGGTAACCCGCGACCGCCATTATGGGTATGGCGATTGGACGGGGAAGTACTTCACCGTGATTGATACGGGCGGTTATGTGGTTGGTTCGGAAGATATTTTCGAGGAAGCCATTCGCGAACAGGTACAGATCGCCATGGACGAAGCTACCGTGGTAGTATTCGTGGTAGATTGTATTACGGGATTGACGGGTCTGGATGAAGATTTCGCTAATGTATTACGTCGTTCTAAAAAACCCGTTGTTCTAGTCGCCAACAAGGCCGATACAACGGATAAAATGCACGCAGCGGCTGAGTTTTATGCGTTAGGCTTAGGCGATCCGTATCCGATTTCGGCAGAAAACGGTAACAACACGGGTGACCTAATGGACGCCATCGTTGCTCACTTTGAAGATGAAGGCGTAGAAGATCCGGAAGCAGGTATTCCCCGGGTTGCCATTTTGGGTCGTCCGAACGTAGGAAAATCATCGTTTCTCAATGCCATTCTGGGCCGGGAACGGAGTATTGTAACCGACATTGCCGGTACAACGCGTGATGCGATCCACACCCGCTATTCCCTGTACGGAAATGACTTTATCATTACGGATACGGCAGGGATGCGGCGGAAAGCTCGCGTCAACGATAACATTGAGTTTTACTCAACGCTGCGTTCCATGCGGGCTCTGGATGAGTGCGACGTTGCCATCATTATTCTGGATGCGGAACGGGGACTGGAAGCTCAGGATATGAACATCATCGGGATGGCACACCGGGCGAAGAAGGGTATCGTACTGATGATCAATAAGTGGGATTTGATCGAAAAGGATTCGAAAACGGCTCCTGCCTGGGAAAAAGAACTTCGTCAGCGATTGGCTCCTATTGATTATGCTCCCATTGTCTTTACTTCGGTAGTAGATAAACTACGGATTTTCAAAGTAGTGGAGAAAGTGAGGGAGGTATATGAAGAACGTCGTCGCCGGATTGCTACCTCACAACTCAACGATGTAATTCTGCCCGAAATCGAAGCGTATCCACCACCAGCAATCAACGGTAAGTACGTGAAGATTAAGTATCTGACGCAGTTACCGACGCCAAGTCCGACGTTTGTACTCTTCTGTAATTATCCCCAGTATATCAAAGAGAGTTACGAACGCTTCCTGGAAAACAAATTCCGGGCTCACTTCGGCTTCGAGGGCGTACCGTTAACGATGTTCTTCCGGAAAAAATAAATGTAGTTGTTAGTTGATGGTTGGTTATTGTTAGAAGATTTACCTATAAACCACACCATTGATTTTTACTCAATTAGAAGAATAAAGAAAAAGGTCGCTCAACAGGCGACCTTTTTCTTTGGAACTAATGGTATTGGAACGGACGATCAACCAACAACGATTAACGACCAACCCACAACCAAATCTATTTCACGCTATAGTTCGGAGCTTCTTTCGAGATCACTACATCGTGCGGGTGGCTTTCGCGAACACCAGCTGCCGTAATCTTCACGAATTTAGCTGCTTGTAGTGCTTCAATATCGCGGGAACCGCAGTAACCCATACCTGCTTTCAGTCCACCGACCATTTGGTACAGAATATCACCTACGCGGCCTTTGTACGAAATACGGCCTACGATACCTTCGGGTACCAGCTTCTTGATGTCATCTTCCGCATCCTGGAAATAGCGGTCTTTCGAACCTTCTTCCATGGCTTCTACGGAACCCATACCACGATAACTCTTGAAACGACGACCTTCAGCAATGATGATTTCACCCGGAGCTTCGTCCGTACCTGCCAGTAAGGAACCCATCATGATTGAGCTGGCTCCACCGGCAATGGCTTTTACAATATCACCAGAGTAACGAATACCGCCATCGGCAATGATGGGGACACCCGTACCAGCTACGGCTTTCGCTGCTTCATATACGGCAGAAAGCTGAGGCATACCTACGCCCGCAATCACGCGAGTCGTACAGATCGATCCAGGGCCAACGCCTACCTTCACGGCATCTGCTCCGGCATCGGCCAGGGCTTTGGCACCTTCGCCAGTAGCCACGTTACCCACAATCACATCCAGATTGGGGAACGACGCTTTTACTGATTTCAACGCGTTGATTACACCCAGTGAGTGACCGTGAGCCGTATCAATACTAATCACGTCTACACCTGCTTTGACCAGAGCGGCTACGCGATCCAGCAAATCGGGGGTTACGCCAACGGCCGCACCCACCCGCAGACGTCCACGGGAATCTTTGCAGGCATTGGGGTGATTTTTCTTCTTGAGAATATCCTTGTAGGTAATCAGCCCTACGAGTTTATTCGAATCATCAACAATGGGAAGTTTTTCAATCCGGTGTTCCTGCAATACGGCTTCCGCTGCCTGCAGATCAATACCTTCACGAGCCGTGACGAGTTTATCCTTCGTCATGATCTCGGTAACGGGCTGGCTTAATTTGGTTTGGAAACGAATATCGCGATTAGTAAGAATACCGATCAGTTTACCTTCGGTATCAACGACGGGAATCCCGCCGATTTTATTTTCCCGCATCAGGCGGTGAGCATCCGCCAGCGTATCGCCTTCGGAAAGCGTTACCGGGTCCAGGATCATTCCGGATTCAGAACGTTTCACCTTCCGCACTTCTTCCGCCTGACGATCAATGGACATGTTCTTGTGAATAATGCCAAGACCACCTTCCTGAGCCATCGCAATGGCCATTTCCGATTCAGTAACCGTGTCCATGGCAGCGGAAACTAAGGGAACGTTCAGGCGTATGTTTTTCGTGAGGTATGATTCGGTGCGAGTTTCGCGGGGGAGAACTTCCGAATAAGCGGGCAGCAGAAGCACATCATCGTAGGTAAGTGCTTCAAAAAGAAACTTGGAGGAGTCCAACATGGCAAATAACGGTGCTATTCTTATTTGCCGGACGAAGATACTATTTTTTTTCGTGACTAGAAAAACTGCAAATTATTTAATACAAAATTAACAGACGTCCGGAGCTGACGTTTTCATTCTCAGGGATGTTCATAAAGGGGGCAAAAGTCTATATCCCGGGAAATTAATGTATTTTTGTATTTGTCAGTAATTGAGGAACACCGTGCAACATAGTCTGAAACTCCGTAAGCCGCTCGCTTTTTTTGATCTGGAAACTACCGGCATCAATCTGATACGGGATCGTATTGTAGAAATTTCCATTGCCAAAGCCATGCCTGATGGATCAGTACAGGTACGTACCGAAAAGGTCAATCCGGGCATGCCTATTCCGCTGGAGACGAGCCTGATTCACGGAATTTACGATGAAGATGTCGCGGATAAACCTCAATTCAAGCAACTGGCCAAATCACTGGCTCAATTTCTGGAAGGGTGTGACCTGGCGGGATTTAACTCCAATAAGTTTGACGTACCCATGCTGGTCGAAGAGTTTTTGCGGGTGGGTATTGATTTTGATACGAAAAACCGTCGCCTGATTGACGCTCAACGCATCTATCACATGATGGAACCGCGTAACCTGTCAGCAGCTTATAAGTTCTACTGTGGCAAGAAACTTGAACATGCTCACTCTGCCGAGGCAGATACACTGGCTACGCTGGAAGTACTCGACTGCATGATCAAACGCTACGAAGGGGTAGAAGTGGAAAAGAATAAAGACGAAACCTGGATTCCGGTCAAGAACGACATGGATGCTCTGCACGAGTTGACATCCGGACAATTCGTCGACTTCGCCCAGCGAATGAAGTATAACAATGAAGGCGTCGTCGTTTTCAACTTTGGTAAGCATACCGGCAAACCCGTACTCGAAGTATTTAAGCGGGAGCCCAGCTACTACGACTGGATGATGCAGGGTGACTTTACACTGGATACCAAACGAAAACTGACCGATATAAAACTGAAAAGCAGTACGTTAATGAAATAGTACCCACAAAAAAACGAGTCGAATAACCGGCTCGTTTTTTTTGTACTCAGAAGGATAATCAAAATAGAGTACGATAAAAAATCTATGCAAATGCTTCCATGGCTGCATCGATCGTCCGGGCTTCCGGAAAAAAGGAAAGCAGCCGCAACAGAATATCTTCTACTACCTTATCCGGACACGAAGCTCCGCAGGTGAGCATAATCGTAACCGGCGAATGCATCGGTAAATAATTTTCAGAAACTTTCTCCGTTTTTTCGTGCAGATCGTAATGACGAATGAGCGTCGTATTTAGAAGCTTCGCTGCATTTTCAATAAAATACGTCGGTAGCTTTTGCTCGCACAATTCCACCAGGTGCGAGGTATTCGAGGAATTGTATCCCCCCGCGACTACGCACAAATCAGCCTGCTCTGCCAGTAAGCCATAGGTAGCCGACTGGTTATCATTCGTTGCGTAACAAAGGGTATCTCGTGTATCGGCGAAGTGAGCGGTGGTATCATCACTGGGATACATTTCCATCATTACCTGTCGCAGGTAATCGGCAATGGCCTGCGTATCGGAAGCCAGCATCGTCGTCTGATTCACTACACCAATGCGTTGTAAGTCGCGACGAACATCAAATCCTTCCGAGTACTGATCCTTAAATTCTTCGTAAAAAAGCTCGGCTGGTTTTTGCTGACGAATGTACAAAGCCAGTTGCTCCGCTTCCTTCATATCTTTTACCACAACCGTCGGAGCATTCTGACGAGCGTGTGAAAACGTAGCCCGGGTTTCTTCGTGGGCTGGTTTCCCGTGAATGACTACCGTATAATCGCTTTGACCGATGGAGGAAGCCCGCTTCCAGACTTTCTCCACAAAAGGACAGGTCGTATCGTATTGTTCGGTCTGAATACCAATCGCGGCAAGTTTTGCCTGAATCTCCAGCGTAGTACCAAAGGCCGGAATGATCACAATATCGTCAGCGGTAAGCGATTCCCAGGGAATCAGCTGCCGACCGGATGTATCCATGATAAATTGAACGCCTTGACTCTGTAAATCCCGGTTCACTTCCGGGTTATGAATCATTTCGCTCAGGAGATAAATATGCTTGGAAGGATAGTTCGCGATAATCTGGTACGCCGTTTCTACGGCATTTTCAACGCCATAGCAGAATCCAAAGTGACGGGCAATAAGAAACCGCACCGGGCCGAAATCGATCAGCGTCGGTGTGAAGTCTTTCTTCATCTTATCCTGTTTGCGACGGAATTCCTTAATCGCACCAATGATAGGACTCTTAAATGTATCGGGGATTTGAAACGACTTCATTTTCTTGAATTTCGTTGCCCGTGGCGGCAGCGTACTAGCGGTACTGCTCATTTCTCTAGTAAGAACAAGTTTGTGAATAAACAGTTTTCAGAACTTGCTTTATGTTTTGATAAAACCTCCTAAAGACTGTAAAAATTCCTTTTCCCGGATAAATACAAAATGATCCAAGAATCTGAAAATGAATATTTTATACCTAGATTCAGCCTTCAAAAATAAGTATAATTTGATTGGTTCGGCGGGCTTGCGAAACGGAAATTTAGAAATTCGGAGGAGAATGGGCCAACGCAAGCTTTCAGACGCAATCCAGTGGTCGGCATTTCTTTCCGTTTTATCGCCAACGCATTACAATTCCGGAAAACTTCTTTATTTTTCATCCCGAATAAGCCGTTTGCTCTAAACCTTTTCTATATGCATCAAAACCGACGTTCCTTCTTACGGAACCTGGGCTTCGCAGCTGTAGCTACTACTGCCGCTTCCTCAACGATGGATGCGTGGGCCGAAACGGCGGCCAAAAAGCCCTTCTTTGAAATCTCCCTGGCGGAGTGGTCCCTGCACCGGGCCTTACGCTCTAAAAAAATGACCAATCTTGATTTTCCGGTCATGGCCAAAAAGGAGTTTGGCATCAGCATCGTCGAATACGTCAATCAGTTTTTTATGGATAAAGCCAATGACACCGCTTATCTAAAGGAATTACTGCAACGTTGTAAAGACAATGGGGTAAAGAACCACCTGATCATGTGCGATGGCGAAGGAAACCTGGGTGATAAAGACGCTGCCAAACGCAAAAAGGCCGTCGAAAATCACTACAAGTGGGTGGACGCCGCCAAGTTTCTGGGCTGTAAGACCATTCGCGTAAACGCCGCGGGTGAAGGTACGGCCGAAGAGGTGAAGAAAAACGCTATTGAAGGGTTACACCAACTCAGCGAGTTTGCTGCTAAAACGGGCATCAACGTCATTGTCGAAAATCACGGCGGGTACTCTTCCAACGGTCAGTGGCTGAGCGACGTCATGAAGGGTGTAAACCTGAAAAATTGTGGTACCCTTCCGGACTTCGGTAACTTCTGTATGAAACACAAGGCGGGTAATTACTTCGAGTGCGAAGAAGAGTACGACCGCTACAAGGGTACGGAAGAACTCATGCCCTTTGCCAAAGGCGTATCCGCGAAAGTCTACAATTTTGACGAAAAAGGAGATTGCGTGGAGACGGATTACAGTCGAATCATGAACATCGTAAAAAAATCGGGCTTCCGGGGTATTGTCGGCATTGAGTACGAAGGCGATAAACTTTCGGAAGAAGAGGGCATTCGCAAGTCGAAAGTTCTGCTCGAAAAGTGGTCTACATTAGCTTAACTTTTAAACAGTTTTGGGTCCTGGACCTTACGCAGTACACATACTATGGAAAAAAAATCTCCCTCTCGCCGCGAGTTTCTCAAAAAGGGAGCCCTGTCGGCAGCCGCATTTTACATTGTTCCCCGGCACGTGCTGGGAAAAGGATTTATCGCTCCTTCGGATAAACTGAATCTGGCTTCCATTGGAGCAGGTGGTAAAGGAGCCAGTGATATCTGGAATGCTTACAACAATGGGGCTGAAAACGTAGTAGCTCTTTGCGATGTAGACTGGAATGTAGCCGCTCAATCCGTCAAACGCTTCCCGAATGCCAAACGTTACCAGAATTACCGGGAAATGCTGGACAAAGAAGGCAAGAACATTGATGCCATCACCATCTCAACGCCCGATAACACCCACGCCGTAATTGCTATGGCTGCCATGCAGGCGGGGAAACACGTCTACGTGCAGAAGCCCTTGTCGCACGATATTTACGAAGCCCGTATGATGACCGAAGCGGCTCGTAAGTACAAAATCGTGTCGCAGATGGGTAATCAGGGTGCTTCCAGCGTGGGTAGCTGGCAGATGGTCAACTGGTTTAACGCCGGTTTGATCGGTACGGTGAATGAAGTACACATCTGGACGAATCGTCCGGTATGGCCGCAAGGTATTCCGGTACCTACGGGCAAGCACGAGATGCCCGAGGGTTTGGCCTGGGATCAGTTTATTGGTCCGGCTCAGTACGTAGATTACACGCCAGCGTATCACCCCTTCAAGTGGCGGGGCTGGTGGAACTTCGGTACGGGAGCACTGGGCGATATGGGTTGCCACTTGATTGACCCGGCTTTCCGGGTACTGGGTCTGGGTTACCCGACGGAAGTAGAATGTTCGGCGGGTGCTGTATTCACGAAGGACTGGACGCCGGAATACATTCCCGAAGGTTGTCCTCCCTCAAGCTCCGTACAGTTGAAATTCCCCGAAACGAAGAAGAATAAGTCAGCAGTAACCATGTACTGGTCGGATGGTGGTATTCGGGCCTTCCACCCGGATCTGATCCCTGCCGATGAGCCCCTGGGGGATGCCGACAGTGCGAATGGTGTAATCCTGATGGGGTCAAAAGGTATTATGACCTGCGGAACCTACGGACACGCACCGAAGCTCTACTTCAATAAAAAGAAGATGAGCGAGCAGGATCTGGCCAAGTACAAGTGGACGGAAACGGAAATCCAGAAAATGCCTGAAAGTGGTCACCAGACGTCCTGGGTACGGGCCTGTAAAGAAGGATTTGGCTCAGAAACCCACAAGAAGTTAACGTCCTCGTTTGACTACTCAGGTCCGCTGACGGAAACGGTACTGATGGGTAACCTGGCTATTCGTAGTTACAACGTTCGCAAGCCGAACGCCGATGGTAAAGGTTTCGCTTACCCCGGTCGTAAGAAATTACTTTGGGATGGACCATCCATGCGAATTACCAACTTCGAAGATGCCAACCAGTTTGTCAAACGCGAGTACCGCTCCGGCTGGTCACTGGGATCGTAATGAATATTGAATGATAGAAAGAGTGGATGATAGAAGGAATTTAGTTTTCACTCCTTCTATCATCCACTCTTTCAAATTATTTCACTGGCGTACCCTGCTGAAACGTAATCTCCGAGGCCAGACCTACGGAAGAAAACCGGATCGCTACGGAAGCCGCCTCTGATCGTTTCGTAATGTCTTCACAATGCGGGCCTGTTTCGAGGAAGTACACGTAGTACTCCTCATTGCGGTCCGCAATTTGATTAATATCGGGTTTACCGAAAATTTCCACGAAATCATTGGAAGTAGTGCCTTTCAGGATTTGCCGGATTTTTTTGAAATCCGGTACTAAGGTTTGCCGTACACCCTGACAGCCGCCTTTGTCGGCTTTCCACTTATCTACCGGGAATCCCTGTAGGTCGGGTTTAGGTTTACAGGCTGTGAGCAATAGCAAAAAGCAGGAAAAAAAGAGGAGACTACGCATATAAATCGGTGTTGTAAAAATCAAAATTCAGCTTGCTGGCCGGAACTACAAAAAAAATGTCCATACTTTAGCCAAACTCTGAAATAGTTTTTAAGTTTGTCGAAATTAATACATCTGACTATGAACGTTTCATTCGCAAAAGCTTGGTGGTGGCAACTGGGATCTCTCCGTTGAACAGCCTCTTTTTGCGTCATGTAAGCGAATCAATAAGCACAAGCCACAACGCGCTGTTCAGCCGAACAGTCGGGCGTTGTGCGTTTAAATCCCTTAGTAACCTTCACACGGAGGTAGTTTAGCTGGTAAAGCGGCGGTCTGCCCACCCGTGCGAATAACGAATCAACGTACTGTGAAAAACTTTTCAATTACGACCCATCACCGCCGCTTGCTGGCCGATATGCTGACGCCCGTGAGTGCCTATCAACGCTTACGGCGTCAGTTTCCGAACACCGTTTTGCTGGAAAGTGCCGATTACCACGCCATGCAGAACAGTATGAGTTTTATTGGCTGCGATCCCGTCGCCAGCTTTATCCTGGACGAAGACGTTGTAACGCAAAAATTTCCTGACGGTACTACCGAGCAGTTTACCCTCGAACGCCGGAAAGACGCCGTAGCTGCTCTGCGGAATTTTGCGGGTTGTTTCGAAGAAAAAAACGCGGGCTTTCCCTTTCCTACGGGCGGACTCTTTGGCCACATGACCTATGATTCGGTGGAATACTTCGAAGACATCGAAATTCAGCCCAAAAGCCCCGAGTCAGCCATTCCGCAGATTGTCTACTATGTCTATCGGTACGTCATCGTGTTCAACCACTTTAAAAACGAAGTGTACCTCTTTGAACATCAGTACGGCAATACGCAAAACAAGAATACGGAAGGGTTAAGTCAACTGGAGTTTCTGATTCAGACGCCTAAAACGTCTTCCGGGAAGTTTAAGCTGGAAGGCGAAGAGGAAACCAATCGGACGGATGAGGAAATGCGGGAAGTCGTCAACAAATGCATTGGCCATTGCTTACGCGGCGATGTGTTTCAGATTGTACCGTCCCGCCGTTTTTCGCGTACGTTTGAAGGCGACGATTTTCAGGTATACCGGGCTCTGCGTTCCATCAATCCTTCGCCGTATCTATTTTACTTCGACTTCGGCACGTACCATATTTTCGGCTCTTCGCCCGAAAAACAGATTTTCATCAAAAACGGACTGGCCGAAATACACCCTATCGCGGGTACCTTCCGTCGGACAGGCGATGATGAACGCGACGCTGAACTGGCCCGTGAGTTACTGGCCGATCCGAAGGAATCCGCCGAACACGTGATGCTGGTGGATTTAGCCCGAAACGATTTAAGTCGGAGCAGTGATTCCGTACAGGTAGAAACATTCAAGGAGGTGCAATACTATAGTCACGTCATTCACCTGGTTTCGAAAGTGGTGGGTAAGATGACGGCGGGTACCAATCCCCTGCAACTCGTGGCAGACACTTTTCCGGCGGGTACGCTGTCCGGTGCTCCCAAGCACAACGCCATGACGATCATTAACCGTTACGAAACGACCAACCGGAGTATCTACGGGGGAGCCATTGGTCATTTGAACTTCAATGGAGATTTCAACCACGCCATCGCCATTCGTACCTTCCTTAGTAAAAACAATACGCTGTTTTATCAGGCCGGTATGGGCGTCGTAGCGAAGTCGAACGTAGAGAGCGAATTACAGGAAATTCACAGTAAACTGGCCGCTTTACGCAAAGCGATGGAAATGGCGGAAGAGCTATGAGTTTAGCGTGAAGGGAACGCTAATCGGGCCAAATGCTTATAAAACCAGCTGATTGTTGATGACTAGCAACAATCAACCAACAACGAACAACAAAAAATGCCTTACAAAATATTAGTACTCGATAATTACGATTCGTTCGTGTACAACCTGGTGTATCTATTAAAGGAAATGGGTCACGAGGTGGATGTCTTTCGCAATGATAAGATTACCCTCGAAGAAGTAGCCCAGTACGATAAGATCCTGTTGTCGCCTGGTCCGGGTATTCCTGAGGAAGCGGGGATTATGCTGGATTTGATTCGGGAATACGCACCCACCAAATCCATCTTTGGCGTTTGTCTGGGCCATCAGGCCATCGGCGAAGCCTTTGGAGCGAAATTGCATAACATGGGCGATGTTCTGCACGGCGTAACGACCAAGTGCGTCATTACCGATACTACCGAGAAGTTATTCCAGGGTTTGCCCGAATCCATTGAAGTATGTCGGTACCATTCCTGGACGGTAGTACCCGAGTCTATGCCCGAAGAATTGAAAGTAACTGCCGTTGATGAAAATGGCTTTGTACTGGCCGAGGCTCATACAACATACGATGTTCGTGGCGTGCAGTTTCACCCCGAAGCGTATCTGACTGAATATGGAAAAGAAATGTTGAGTAACTGGTTGAAATAAATCATTCACTCCGTTTTCCTTCTATATATATAAGCCAAAACTTACGCATGAAAGAGCTTCTTTCCCACTTGTTAAACCAACAAGCCCTAACTACCGAACAGGCCTATCAGGCTCTGCTCTCCATTGGTCAGGGTGAAGTAAATCCTTCCCAAACGGCTGCTTTTCTAACGGCCTATGCGATTAAGGGACTCAGCGTTCCTGAACTCAATGGATTCCGGCGGGCCATGCTGGAGCTTTGCGTTGCCGTCGATTTCCGGGAATTCGAACCCATGGACGTATGCGGTACGGGTGGCGATGGGAAAAACACCTTCAATATTTCCACGACTTCAGCTTTTGTGGTCGCCGGGGCAGGGCAGACGGTTGCCAAGCACGGCAATCACGGCGTTTCGTCTTCGGTCGGTTCTTCAACAGTGATTGAACGATTGGGCTATCAGTTTACGAATGATTACGATCACTTGCGGCGGCAACTCGAATCGGCGGGTATTTGCTACCTGCATGCTCCCTTGTTTCACCCGGCCATGAAGCACGTAGGGAATGTCCGTCGGGAGCTTGGATTCAAGACTTTCTTTAATTTATTGGGTCCTTTGATGAATCCGGCTTTTGTACAGCGACAGCTATCGGGCGTGTACAATCCCGATGTAGCCGAATTGTATGCGGGGGTACTGCGATCCGCTGGTGTACGGTTTGCGATTGTGCATGCTTATGATGGCTATGATGAAGTATCGCTTACGGGAAATTTTCTGTTGATGAACAACCATGAAACCCGTCAGGTGAGTCCCGAAGAAATGGGATTGAGCCAATGGTCGCAGGAAAGTCTGGCGGGTGGAAACAATTTGCAGGAATCCGCCGACCTACTGGTTCGCATTCTAGAGAATCGCGGAACGCCAGCCCAAACTCAGGTAGTACTGGCTAATGCAGCGACTGCTTTGTACGCCGCTCAGGATATTTCACTGGAGGAAGCCTTGGATCAGGCTAAGGAGTCGCTGGAAAGTGGACGGGCGTATCAGTCACTGAAAACCCTACTAAGTGCTTAGGCAATACCAACGCTTTTCTAACCTATATATATACACCTATGAAAATCGCACTGATTGGAGCCGGAAACGTAGCTCATCATCTTGCGGTAGAATTAGAGGGGGCCGGACACGACATCATCACCGTCTATAGTCGAAAGTTGCCGAACGCTGAGGCACTGAGCGACCGACTATCCATAGCCGTAGCAACGAACGAACTAAACTTTGCCGAAAGCGAAGCCGAACTCTTCTTACTCACAACGAGTGACGACGCTCTGGAAAAGATCATCCCACAGATCGTATGGCCGGAGGAGGCGTTGGTGGTACATACAGCCGGAGCAAAATCATTAACCGTTTTGCAAAACTTGCTGCGGGTACACAGCGATGTTCCCTTACGCACGGGCGTTTTCTATCCCCTGCAAAGTATTAATAAGAAGATACCGCTGAACTGGAAGGAAGTGCCCATCTGTATTGAGGGAGCGGATGAGGAAATTGAACACCAGTTGATCGAAATCGCCCGAACCATTAGTGATGAAGTATACCTGGTCAATTCCGAAGAGCGACTACAGTTACATTTGGCGGCCGTATTAGCGAATAACTTTCCCAATCATCTCTGGGCTCTCACCAAAGACTTACTAGCCGAGCATAATCTGGACTTCGAATTAATGAAGCCTATTCTAAAGGAAACTCTGCGTAAAGCATTGGACGCAGATCATCCAGCTGAAGTTCAAACCGGTCCCGCCCGAAGAGGTGATCAAACTACGATGGCTCGCCATCTACAGTTATTGGAAGATCAACCCGAGTTAGCCCGTATCTACCAAACCATCTCGGAAAGCATTATGCGATGGTATTTATAGGTATTGCGAAAGAAAGAATAGATTAAGCTGAGGAGTGACCGTATAAAGGTGAAGGAAGTGGAGCAAGTGCCAAAGAAGTGGGCAGTAGTATGGTTTTAGGGGGTAAAAGGAGGTAACTGAGGGGCTGTAAAAAAGTTTTGAGAATTTTACAGCATTAAGTCACTGTAAATCAGCAGGTCTTCAAAAAGGTCAGTAAATATTTTCAAAGTAGGCTTGACAAGGGTGTTTTTCTTGTCCTATCTTTGCACTCCCAAACGACGGGAAAGGCACTGGAAAGACGGTGTAAACACTTGAGGCAAAGGCAGTTAAGCGAGGGATGAGGCGGTGGAAAGAAGCGAAGAAGCTGAAAATAAATTTTCACTTTTTTCTTGACAAGCGGCTTAGAAATGACTTACCTTTGCAGTCCGGTTTTGAAAGTAGGGTCGGCAGTAAAAGCGAAGAGAGAAAGGAAGTGAGAAGTTGGATGAGGGGTTTGGTTTTCAACGGAAAGCTTGAAAAAATAAATTTCAACTTTTTCTTGACAATTGAAATTGAGTCTTGTATCTTTGC
>NZ_NJAG01000132.1 GCF_002872335.1 Siphonobacter sp. BAB-5405
GGTAAGATCGGCATTTACCTGAAAGGTTTTGGCTTTACTCCAGTTTTTTCCTACGCTGTAGAGCGGGTTAAACGAACCTCCCGAACGCCAGCCTGGGTCAGCACTGCCTCCGACTCGGTACGATCCATCGGCCCGAGTCGGGGAATCAAACGGAAGCAGGTAATAACCCGCACTGGCAATGTTGAGTACGCCGTCTGATTGCACCGTGTTGTATAAACCGTTGAGAGCCGTCGATAACACCATCCGTTTGTTGAGCGTAAACTCGGTATTGGTGCGAAAATTAAGTCGTCGGTATAAGTCCGTAATTTTTACCGGGTCTTCCGAGTAAAGGTTAAATCCGGTGTAGTTTTTGATTTTATCATTCCCGCCGGAAATACCAATTTCGTAGTTACGGGTTACACCCGTATTATAAATAAGGTTCGTCCAGTTGGTGTTATGGGTCAGCAGGCTGGCAGGAGCCTGCTGATTAACGTAAGCCGCTACGCTCTCATCGCTGGCCGTAGGATTGCTTCTACGGAAAGAGTTACCGAAAGACTGACGCATGAGATCGTACCGTTCCGCCGAATTCATCATGCGTACCTTTCCTAAGGTGGGCTCATTGATACCCATCGTTACATTGGCCGTAATGCGGGTAGGTCCGTTTTTCCCTTGCTTGGTCGTAATAACAATCACGCCATTAGCGGCTCTTGATCCGTACAGGGCGGTAGAAGCCGCATCTTTCAGAACAGTGACCGAAGCAATGCCTGCGGAGCTAGATAAGCCAGGGCATTCTGCGTTTCAGAAGAGGCCTGAATGATGCCATCCACTACGATTAAAGGTTGATAGGCACTCCCAAAAGCACCGCCCAGCGAGCCTGCTCCGCGAATCATGATGCTCATGAAACCCGCAGGACCTCCGCCCGCATTAGCAATATTGACTCCTGCTAATTTGCCCTGTAGATTTTGCAGAAGCGTCGAACTGGTCACGTTTTGTAAATCTTCGGCCTGTATCTGTACGGCGGCTCCCGTTAATTCACGAATACTTTTATTGCCATATCCGGTAACCACTACTTCGTCCAGCCGGGCGGCTTCAATTTGGAGCCGAATGTCAAGAATCCGCTGGCTTCTAACGATCACTTCCTGGGTTTTATAGCCCACGAAAGAAAAGACTAGCGTAGAACCATTTTCGGGCAAATCCAGGCGGAATTCGCCTTTATCGTTGGTCATCGTACCCAGGAGCGTGCCCTTAATTAAGATGCTAACTCCAGCCAGCGGTTCTCCCGTCTCGTCCGTTAAAACTTTTCCTGAAATGTTTTGAATGACTCTGCTCTCTGCCGTTGGTACTGCATTACTTGATGAAGCATTCACCGGACGGGAACTGTCTTTTTGTTTTTGCGATAAGACATAGGTCTTTGCCCGCACTTCTTTTATTTCAATTGGAAAGGGACTCAGTAAATTGCGAAGCTGTTCATCGGCCGTACGTCCTTTGGGAGCGGGTGCCCATTGATTCAATTCGGGTATTTCTTCCATGAGAATGCTTACCCCAAATCGCTGCCGAATCGCATTCAGCCGCTGGCGGAGCGTTTGCTGATTCTGAGCAGTTTGCTGACTAAAGATAGCCTCTGTGACAGGAATCCGACTACGAGCTTCCAAAGTAGGTTGGGCCAATAGGAAGCATAGCCCCGCCGTGAAGGCGAAACGTGGTACATCTACGCTCATAAATAACGTTTAGTTAAGGTACGATGAATGAAGGGGAATTAGCGGGGGGTAAGTACCAGGGAATCTGATTTTGCTACGAGTTCGGCATTAAGCATGTAGGTTAAGGTATGGATAATATCCTGAGAATGAGGAGCAACAAAATCGCCGGAAAGCTGGCGATCTTTCAAGCTGGGTTCAATACCAATCTTGGTATTGAAACGATCATTAATTTGTTCAATCACGACTGATACAGGGGTGTGATCGAATAAGAAACGCTGTTGCTGCCAGGCGGTTAAATGAGCGGGCCGTGAAACGGCTTCGATGGGGGCCAGATTACCGGGTTTTGAGGCTTTGGCTAACTGACCGGGTTTAAGGAGCACCCGGCGACTGCCCGATTCTAGTTCAACACTTCCTTCCTTTAAATAGACTTGGCTATCTTTTTTACGACTGAGTACTACAAATCGGGTCCC
>NZ_NJAG01000133.1 GCF_002872335.1 Siphonobacter sp. BAB-5405
TTGATAAAATCCGCATCGACTTTCTGAGCGGGCAGGGCCAGATCGGTTCCAGCCGTAGATTCAATCAGCGTAGCCAGATTCCCAATCGTCAGTACTCGCCAGGGAGACTGGAAAGTACCCCGGGCTCTGGGTTTTAAATTTTTGTCTTTAATGACTTCTCGGGCATCCGGAAAGCCAATGAAATATTCGCCCCCGGGGGATTGATCCTGCAAACGCGTGGCACAATAGGTACTGTCCAGGCCAGCTTCCGTAAGTAAAATCCAGGTATCCTTTGTTTTAAAAAGGGCCGGATACACCCAGCCTGCTCCCTTGGTGGAAGGCGTCCCGACGGCTATATCTTGCTCATACGTTTCTTCGTAGGACGGATTCGTGGCCTCCCAGCCCGATTTGGCAACGGCCATGGGTTGCAGCCAGGCCCGGCTTTCGGCAAGAAAAGCAAAACTGGTCGGTTCGGATTCGACCTTGGAAATCGCCTCTTTCGGTCGCTTGACCCGATAGCGGAAAGCCACAGCATCATTGCTAACCTGAAAAATTATTTCGAGTGATTGTCCCGTAGGCGTTGCCAATGTCCAGCTGCGTTGCTTGGCCTGGTAGCGAAGGTTGGCTTTTTTCGCATTACACATCGCATAAGTCTGCGTGATGGTCTTCTCCGGACTTTTGCTTACCTCTTTTAAGTTTTTGCTCAAGTCTACATCCGTCAGTACCAGGCCTAAAGCCGAAGGTGCTAACAAAGGCTGATTGTTTTTAAATACCTGATAACCAGCTAATCCATCTTTCAACGTCAGCTGAACTGAAAGGTGTTTATCGGGACTTGTAACAAATGACCCAGGTATCTGAGCGGAGGCTACCCAGGAAAACAGGCCCAATAAAATGATTAAAGAAGTAATTTTCA
>NZ_NJAG01000134.1 GCF_002872335.1 Siphonobacter sp. BAB-5405
TGGGGTCGCGAGGTTCGTAGGAATCATTGACCGGATCGTAAATGAACGACGGAAACTGATCCCGCGTCATACTACGCGTGTAGTAGTAGTTGCTGGTATAGGCCACCCGGCCGCGAATGCTCAACCCTTTGGTGATGAAATCGAGCTTTTGCGTGGCTTCGGCTACTACGTTCATATTGCTTTCATTATTCCGGTCATACCCGTAATAATTCAGCCGGCCAATGACGTTGTTGACGTTGTAGTTGGGGTTTTCGTTTCGAATCCAGGTACTATAGCCGTACGAACCATCGGGGTTATAGAGTGGATACGCAAAAGGAGCCAACGTCGCAAAACTGCTGTAGTCGTAAAAGAGGTCATTGTAACCAAACGGACTCCCGACACGGGGCACGTTTACCTGGGCAAAGTTGCCGAACAGGTTCATCCGGATGTCCAGCGTTTTCGTCACTTTCATGTCCAGGTTCGACCGATAGTTATACCGCTGCTGGTAGTAATTATTATTGACCCCCTGGCCCGCTCCGAAATCTTTTAGCATTCCATTCTGATAGAGATACCCCAGCGATACAAAATACTTGAACCCGCTCGGTACCACCGGAAAGATCCAGGTTGCCCCGGTACTGCTCGCTGAATTTCTTGAACAGGACATCCTTCCAGTTGATATTCGGGTGGCCATAGGGATCATTGCCGTTGCGGAATAGCTCCAGATCTTCCTGCGAAAAACGGGGCCTGAAATTCGGATTTGGGTTGGCATTGTTGTCGTTGATCTGAGCCTGATTATACAGCCGGGCCGATTCATAGGCATCCAGATACTGCGGGATTTTTGTGGGCTGCGTTAAACTGCTTTCGATCCGGACGGAAATCTTCGCTGGTCCTTCTTTCCCCCGCCGGGTGGAGACGACGACGACCCCATTGGCTCCCCGTACCCCGTAAATGGCCGTGGTAGAGGCATCTTTCAGAATAGACAGGTTTTCGATCTCATTGGGGTCGAGGCGGGCAAACTGTTCGTAGGAATATTCAATGTCGTCCACGATGATCAGTGGTCGGTTATTTCCGTTGTATGAGCTAACTCCGCGAATATAGAAGTCGGCTCCATCCGCTCCGGGTCGGCCGGAAGGTTGTTGGGAGAAAAAGCCCGGCAGACGTCCTGCCAGCGTATTCTGGAGACTGGCCGAGGGATTTTCCCGGATTTCCTTTCCACTTACCATACTCACGGCTCCGGTCAGGGTAATTTTCTTTTGTTCGCCAAAACCAACGACGATTACTTCATTAAGCCCCTGCTCTTCCGATTCAAGGGTAACGTTGATCGTGGTCCGGCTACCTACCTGTTCTTCCGCGAGCTTGTAGCCGATGGAGCGAATGACGAGTATGCTGGCACTCCCTTTGATAGTCAGACGGAAATTTCCGTTAGCGTCGGTCGTGGTTCCGTTGGTAGGTACACCTTTCTCGTAAATGGAAACTCCGGGGAGTGCTTCATTTTTGTCAGAAACTGTGCCCTTAATGATTCTATCCTGGCAAAAGCCCGGTAGACTCAAAAGTAAAAGCGGCAATAAAAGCCAATAGATCTTTTTCATAGAAGTACAGTTGAAAAGCTTACCAGCCAGGGTTTTGAAGCAGATTGAGATTTTTGGTAATTTCCTCGTAAGGAAGCGGCATCAGATAGAGCCTGGGCTGGAAAGAAATGGTCGTCACCTGTGTAGGAGTGTAGCTGAAACGTCCGGAGGACACCTGAGTAATTCGCATGCCTCGCAAGGGCTGATTGAACAACGTCTCCGCTAGTTTCCAGCGGCGAACGTCCCAGAAGCGGTGTTCTTCAAACGCCAGTTCGATGCGGCGTTCGTTCTGAATCAGGGCCCGCAATTCATCCTTACTGATTCCTGCCTTGATTCCATAACGACTGTTGGTGCCGGGTTTAATGGCGGCTCGTTTACGAATCAGCATCAGTGCATCTACGGCTTCCTGCGTACGCCCCAGTTCATTGAGAATTTCCGCCTGGTTGAGCAGCGTTTCTGCGTAACGGAAGTAAATGAAGTTATGGCTCTGATTGGTATAGCTGGTGTTATTGGCAAAGTCCGCCATGAACTTGCGTAAGTAATAGCCCGTCTGCGTTTGCACGAGGTTTCCACCCGGCCGGTCCCGACCGCCATCAAAAGTTTCCACCGCCCGCTGGAGCCAGCGTTTGCCATTATAGAATACGGTGAGATCAAAGCGGGAATCCCGA
>NZ_NJAG01000135.1 GCF_002872335.1 Siphonobacter sp. BAB-5405
CCCTAGCAGGGTACTGGTATGTTGGTACGTGTAAATCCCTATGGAGGTAGGTAGTAGTGGCATTATCTCCGGCCAGTAGTACCTGTACATTGTCACTGGACAGTTCCGTAAACCGATGAAAACGGGCGACGAGAGAATTATTCAGCAGCATCGAATAATTACCGTAGGTAGCCGTTTGCAGATTAGCCGAATTCGAAAGAAAGGTGGAGGATTCGACCTGCGTTTCTGGTTTAACGTCCAGAATTTCCTGGCAACCTCCCAACAGGAGCCCTGTCGTAGCGAGCAGTAAAGAAAAGGAGTATCGCATAGTAGAGATGTTCGAAATCATTAAAAGGACAATTGCAGACCCGCCAGGTATTTGCGGGCAAAGGGATATTTGCCGGCGTTCTCTTCGCCGAAGGAGCCGTTCTCTTCCGGATCAATACCCGTAAATCGAGTGAGTGTGAGCAGATTATCACCCGATACAAAAACGGTCAGGTTTTGCATCTTCAGGCGGGACAGCACTGGACGGGGCAGGGAATACCCCAGACGAACGTTGCGAAGCCGGGCAAAATCCCCC
>NZ_NJAG01000136.1 GCF_002872335.1 Siphonobacter sp. BAB-5405
TCCACGCCGCTGGCATGATTGATCCACCACTCATAATTGGGCCGCAGGCGATCGAACATGACGGAT
Source organism: Siphonobacter sp. BAB-5405 (assembly GCF_002872335.1). Taxonomy (GTDB): domain Bacteria; phylum Bacteroidota; class Bacteroidia; order Cytophagales; family Spirosomataceae; genus Siphonobacter. The sequence goes on from NZ_NJAG01000136.1 coordinate 67, forward strand.
AAAAATTCGTAGTCTTTCCGACCCGTAAACTCCAGTTCCTGCTTGTAAAAAACCCAGCTAATGGCGGCCCGAAGTGCGGGTTATTATCCGAGAAATTCCATTCGTACGCGGGTAGACGCCCATCGGGAGCCTGGTAACGAGGGTCGGCATGCAGGTAAAGCTGTTGCTTGGCAAACTCCAGATCAATGCTTTCCATGGCGATGGACTGGAACGCCTGATCCCAGGCCGCAAACCACGGATATTCCCATTTGTCAGGCATAATCATGATGTGCTCGGCATTGAGGTGCTGCCAGTCTGAGTTGCGGCCATGCCAGCGTTCACTCGGCGGAATGGGCTGTCCGACATCCCCTTCCAGCCAGCGACGCACATCGTAGTGATAGTATTGTTTCGACCATAAAAGTCCGGCCCAGGCCTGCCGCTTGATGCGGGTATCGTCTTCGGTAAGCCCTTCCGTTAAGGGAGCATAAAAGGCATTGGCTTCCTCGGCTCGCTGATGAAAAATGTTCTCGAAGTCTTCCCCTAAATCTCCCTGTTCATGTTTACTGAGCCGCAGCCGGATTTCCCGGGACTCGCCAGCTCCTAAGGTAAGAGCATACACGGGAGCGGCCTTGGTTCCCGCAGGTTGCTCGGAAAAGGGTTCGTAGTTGCCCGTCGTAACCGCATCGTGAAAGGCGTCTTTTACGAACGGCGAAGTATTGGGCTGATTAAAAACCCGCTCGGTATTGGTTTCGTTTTCGGTGATCAATACGTGCTGAGCGGGCTCAAAGGTCAAGTGATACGTACCCAGACGGTGATGCGAAGCCCGAAGCTGCTGGTCATTCACCCGCTCAATCACTGGTTTTTCAGCTTCCACATGAAAAGCCCAGCGATTGCGGAACCAGAGCGTTGGTAACACCTGCAGGGTAGCTTCCTCCGTACCTCGATTATGCACGATGACCCGGATGAGGATGTCCTGAGTCTCATGTTTAGCATAGAAAACCTCTACATCAAAGTAAGACTGGTTCTGGAAAATACCCGTGTCCAGTAACTCAAACTCAGGATCATGCGGACTCCGACTGGCGTTTTCCTGTACTAACGCTTCGTAGGGAAAGGCCGCTTGGGGATATTTATACAGCATCCGCATGTGACTGTGCGTCGGTGTATTGTCCAGGTAATAATACAGTTCCTTGACATCCTCCCCGTGATTACCCTGCTCATTGGAAAGGCCAAACAAACGTCTTTTAAATACGGATCTTTTCCATTCCAGAGCGACAAAGCAAAACATAGCGTCTGAGTTTCGTCAGAAATGCCCGCCAGTCCATCCTCACCCCAGCGGTACACCCGCATTCGGGCGTGAGCATGGGGAAAAGAATCCCAGGCCTCGCCATCGGCCGAGTAGTCTTCCCGAACTGTTCCCCATTGACGCTCACTTAAATAAGGGCCCCATTCATACCAGTTTTCTTCATTGGACCATTGCTTGGATAGCCGGTCCTGTTCAACATTTTGATTCATTAACGAACGTATTAGGAGTGTGGATAATTTATTTGGGTGAGAGATTCTAGTATGTATAACCGTTTTCAGACTTCAGAAGCCTGAAATCATTTCCCACGGCAGTAGTAAAAAGAGGCATTTCTTGCCCTCCTGCCAATCACAATCAGTAGGATAGACGGAATAGTTTTCCACCAAATCTGGCAATAGCTCTTTTTTAGAAGCTGATACTAAGGTATTTACAGGATGCTTTTCCTCAAGACTCAATGTCTGATCGATTGGGATGTTTACAATCAGACCAGTAGCGAACGACCGAATCAAGCTGACGGCCAAATTCTGCTAAATCCGGATCTTTTTCGAAAAAAACCCTGAATCGTTAAGTGATACGCTTCTTCCAGTTCTCTTTTAAAGATGGGGTGAGAAAAGAAAACAAAAGGAATCGCTTTGGTCCTAATCGACTGATCTTCATCAAGCTTTTTTCTAAGCTCCATGCCCGTCATGCCACTTAAGTGCACTTCCGAGATAATTAAAAAGGGTTGCAGACTTTTGCTTTGTAAAGCGGCTAATAAGTCTTCGCCGCTTATAAAGAACCGAAGCTGAAGATGTGGAGCAATTTCGCGTAAAAGGTTTTCATAAAGATGACGATCATCTTCATCGTCTTCCAGAATCACCAAAGGGTGCGTATCAAAAGAAAAGGATTGAGCCATTATAGGCAATAATTTATAGTGGATAGTCTGGTTATCCCTATAAAAACTATGCAAGCCCCCGGTAAAGCGTACGTTTGGGCAGGTGAGGTAACGCATGTCAGGTACTAAAACGCAATACTGATCTATCGTATCGTCTCCATTCAGAACATCAGAAATCAGTAAATGCAGCTTTTTACATTAAAAGTCAGGTAACTAACCAGGGCCGGTCTTGTAGTGAATGGCCCCGGTTAGTTACTGACAATTGTCCGTGCGAAGTAGGTTGATCTTTAACAGATAAGGCTCGCTTTTGGAAGAATCAGTTGGTCTGACAGATAGTAAAGCAAACGATCCGGATCATTGCTGAGAATGGATGATAGAGCTATAACTACAGGCCAATCTTTGGAAACAAGCAAGGCATCAAGAAGAAGGATACTTGCTAGGGGGCATCGTATGTATGATCGAATGGTAACGATTAGACAGAAAGGCATACGGGTGGACATAGCTGTATTTCTTCTCTCTAACGTACAGATACTTATAGAACAGCGTTTCCAACGAAATAGCTTACGATGGGGTCTTCTTCAATAAAATACCAACGTTCCGTATAGACTATGAAAAGATTCATTTGGGGTAAGCCTGGTGATGGCAATGGGTTGCCGTGATCAATCAGACATCATTCGTACACCCAATCAATTGATAGGTACCTGGAAAGCCACCTCTCCTGAAGGCAGGTCCTGGAACCGTTGGACCTTCCACGAGACAGATCTGTATGTCTCTAATGATTCCCTGGCGAATTGCCAACCCGTTCAACAGGGACACGCCATTCTTTGGACGTACACTGCCGAGAGAAGAGCTATTGTAACCACATTTGCCGGACCATCCGCTAGCTGGACACCCACTCAAATCCGGTGGTCCGTTCTCTCATTCAATGCTACTCATTTAATCCTTACCTAGTTCGCGGAGAGAAAGGCTGGAGCTTGAAAAATGTGAATAGGAACAATCAATCGATACCAGACTTTAGAATTACAGGGTCTTTTTCAGCAAACGCAAACACGTGCCAAAAGCTTAGGAAAGGTTCCAGGATGTGTTAGGCACATCCTACGGAATCATTAATTTCGTTTATCTGGCACTGATAGTACTTTGAGTAAGGTCTCAACATCAATCGGTTTGGTT
>NZ_NJAG01000028.1 GCF_002872335.1 Siphonobacter sp. BAB-5405
CAGTATTTCGGAGAGTTTAGCTTCTTTCAACGTTTCCGGAATACACAAATMCGTAATTACGAGCAGGCGAATACCCGCAGGCCCATCTGCCGGGCCACCAGTACTTCGGGTACGGTACTCATGCCCACGGCGTCCGACCCCAGTTGACGCAACAGACGATACTCGGCTTTGCTTTCGAGTTGCGGTCCCTGTACGCTGGTGTAGACGCCCGTATGCGGCGGCAGACCCAGTTCTTCGAGAATCGTTTTCGCCTGCTGAATCCACGCGGCATCGTAAGGAGCACTCATATCCGGGAAACGGGGACCGAACTCCGGTGGGTTGAAGCCCCGCAACGGACTCTCGGGTAGAAACAGAGCAACGTGGTCGTCGATGATCATCAGATCGCTGGTACGGAAGGCCGGGTTCAAGCCACCCGCCGCATTGGAAACGAACAAATGCCGAATGCCCAGGGCGTGCATTACCCGAACTGGAAAGGTCACCTGCTGCATGGAATATCCTTCGTAGTAGTGAAAGCGTCCCTGTAAACAAATGACTGACTGGCCCGCCAGCGTACCCAATAAAAGCTTACCCGAATGCGACTCGACAGTGGATAAAGGAAAGTGCGGAATCTGATCATAAGGGATCGCTCCCAGAATCTGTACTTCACTGGCCAAATGACCCAGACCCGTGCCTAAAATGATTCCTATCGTAGGTTGAAAATCAGGGAATTGATTGCGGATGGCCTGACTGGCCTCCTGAATGGCTTCGAGCGTCATAGAATGGAGTAAAGGGTTTCTGCGAAGATAGTACGAGGCCTGACTAAAAAAACTTGCCCGCATTTTATCTCTTATTTTTACTCGAACCCCATAAAATCAACTCATCTTTGCGTCGTTTTTAATTACACTTTTTACCCATTCATGATGCCACGTACCAGAGGGATGCGTAATAATCGCCTTGTTTTTCTTTTGTTTTTAATCGGAATCGGTCTGGTTCTGAGGTATTGTAATAAGCCGCATCCGCTGGAAATGATCAAGGCGGATTTATACGAGCTGGTCGGTATCAAGAAACCCAGACGTTCTTCTACGGCTGAGTCAAACGAAGAAAGAGCCGATCGTCGGAAACGCTCGTCGGATGAGTCGTATGATTCAGAAGCCAGCGACAGTCAGGAGAATACGGGTTCGGCTTCTACTTCTTTGGGAAGCCTGGAGGATTACCTGCCCGCTTACGACAAAAACGCCCAGATCATTCGCCGGAGAGGATACATTCTTGACTACGAGGAACCATACGAGCAAGCGGCGTGGGTGGTTCATTTTCTGTTGAATAAGAAAGGAAATGCCCGCCGGGCGGATAGTTTTCAGCCCGATCCGCTGGTAGAAACGAAAACGGCTTTACCAAACGATTACACCAATACGGGTTACGATCGCGGGCACCTGGCTCCGGCGGGTGATTTCAACTACGATCAAAAGCTGAAAAATGAAAGCTTCTACATGAGTAATATGTCGCCGCAGGCCCATGATTTCAATACGGGCATCTGGAGCCATATCGAGCAACGGGTACGCAGCTGGACCAAAAAACGCGGAGATCTGGTCATTGTAACGGGACCCGTACTACGCAAAGGATTGCCGACTATTGGCAAGAGTACCGACATCGCCGTACCCGAATATTACTACAAGCTCATTTATGACCCCAATCGACAGGAAGCTATTGCGTTTCTGATCGGGAATAAAGGTTGGGTAAATGTTAATATGCAGGATTTTACCACCTCTATTGATGAAGTGGAAAAGAAAACGGGGATCGATTTCTTCGCAAAATTACCCAAGGCACAACAGGCCAAATTCGAAGCCCAGCACGATGTGAAAGCCTGGTTTGGTCGGGAAAAATAGGAGGGAAGGAATGGAACAAAAAAAGGTACGGACTCGCATCCGTACCTTTTTTTGTGTCAGGCGACTAGGTTTTCATCTTTTTCTTCTTGGCTGCCGGGAACAGAATATTATTCAAAATGAGGCGATAGCCGGGTGAAGTCGGATGGAGGTTCAGGTCCGTGGGTTCTTCGCCCACTTCGTGCCGGTAATCTTCCGGATCGTGACCGCCGTAAAAGGTCCAGAAACCCTTGCCGTATGTACCGTGAATGTAGCGAGCTTCGCCAACCGAACGATTTTCACCCAGGACCTGTACTTCGGGTTTGATGAATTCTTTCTTGAAAGCCGTCGTCTGGCCCATGAATCCTTTGATGGTCGTTTCGTGGTTTTGCGTAAGCATGGTAGGTACGGCGTCCCATTTGGCGGAGAATTGAAACAACTGGAAGTAATCGTTCGATTCCATCAAACGCCGTTCATCGGGCTGACTGTCAATGGTCGAAAACTCAATCTGGTACGGGTCCAGGATCACTTTAAAATCCTTAAATGCGAACGTTTGAGAAAAATCCAGTTTCTGGTTGATGTTCGGATCCGCGGGCGTACCATCATAAAATGCATCCACAAAATCGACTCCATTAGCAGCCAGAGCCACATCGTAGGTATCCGTAGCGTTACACATGGCAAACATATAGCCCCCACCGGATACAAATTCCTGAATCTTTTTGGCAACGTTAAACTTTAGTTGAGGAATCGTTTGTAAGCCGTATTTGCTGGCGGTTTGCTGACCTTCCCGTTTCTGGGTTTGGTAGTAAGGATAGTTTCGGTGTTGCCAGAATTTGCCCATCTGGCCCGTAAAGTCTTCGTGGTGCAGGTGTAGCCAGTCGTAGGTCGGCAATTTTCCGCTCATGACCTCGTCGTCGTAGACCGTCTCGTAAGGAATTTCGGCATACGTCAGTACCAGTGTTACGGCGTCGTCCCAGGGCTGACTAACCTTTGGACTATATACGGCAATTTTTGGGGCTTTCTGGAGCTTCACCACGTCCATATTGACGTCGGGTTGCTGCAATTCCTGCCGGATCTGCTGGGCTTGTCCGTCCGAAATGACTTCGTAGGAAATGCCCCGAATGACCAGTTCATTCTGAAATTTCTGATTTTCGGGAAATAGGAAACTGCCGCCCCGGTAGTTTAGAAGCCACTCTACTTCCGTTTCGTAGTTTTTCAGAACCCAATAGGTCAGTCCATAGGCTTTCAGGTGATTTTTCTGGGACTCGTCCATCGGAATCAGGATTTGAGAGGCCCGTACTGAACCGCAAACCAGCAGGAAAAGGATAAACGGAAGGATTAGTCGTTTCATTGGTGCAGTAATTTTCAAAAACAGCCACGAACTTTGATCAGTAGTTTGAAAGTAACGTTAGGATCAGCCGTATTGATCTGTTTAGTGAAATTTTAATCGTCCAGTCTAGGATGATGCATGAACAGTTGAATCCTCAATTTAATCAATTTTTTCAGAATCAAAGTCGCTAAAATTGTGGACCAGTACGAGGAGCTTCAACGCGATTAGTACCCTTAATGCATGGATTTTCTTGAGAACATACGCGAAGGCCTGCGTTCGATCCGGACTAATTTGCTCCGGACCGTACTGACCTCGCTCATCATTGCCGTTGGAATCAGTAGTCTGGTAGGAATCCTGACGGCGATTGATGGCATCCAGAGTAGTATTGATAACAGCTTTGCCGGTTTGGGAGCGAACACGTTTGATATAACGGAGGGCGAAGAAATGGGCATTCGGATCGGTGGACGCCGTCGGAAAGTGTTTGGCCCCATCCTATACCGGGAAGCTCAGGAATACAAACAACGCTTTGGTTTTGGTGCCACGGTATCCCTGTCAACCATGGTTACGGGAACCGCCCAGATCAAGTACGAGAGCAAGAAGAGTAATCCAAACGTGTCGGTTACGGGCGTGGATGAAAATTTCTTTGCGGTGAAAAGTTACAAGATTCAGGACGGGCGTAATTTTTCGGCTAACGATATTTCCAATTCAACCAATGTAGCCATTCTGGGAGCAGAGATTGCCACGAATTTATTTGGGACGGCCAAGCCGGTCGGGAAGGAAATCAGTGTGCTGGGTTCGAAATTCAGGATTGTCGGTTTGCTGGAGCGAAAGGGTAATCTTACGGGTGGCGGGGACGATCGTCAGGTGTTCATTCCTATTGAAACGGCTCGTCAGCTGGCGGGTAATCGCAGTTTGTCGTTCGGCATCACCACCAGTGTACCCGGCCTGAACCGGGTGGAACTGCTCATGGACGAAGCCCGAGGCCTGATGCGACTCATCCGGAAAGATGCCATTACACAGGAGGAATCCTTTCAGGTTGAACGAGCCGATGCCGTATCCCAGAATTTCAAGGAAATTAACGAGCAACTGACCCTGGGCGGTCTTGGGATTGGCTTTATTACTTTGCTGGGTGCCAGTATTGCCCTGATGAACATTATGCTGGTGTCGGTTACCGAACGTACGCAGGAAATTGGTATACGCAAATCGCTGGGAGCGACGCCCAAACGCATTCGTCAGCAGTTTCTGATTGAAGCCATTGTCATCTGCGTACTGGGTGGACTGGCCGGACTGGTACTGGCTCTGGTCTTTGGTAACGTGGTTTCGCAGCTGATCAGTCAGGGTACCGCCAGTTTCATTGTGCCCTGGGGCTGGATGATCATTGGCATTATCGTCTGTGTGATCGTCGGTTTACTCTCCGGATTTTATCCCGCCTGGAAAGCCTCCCGCCTCGACCCGATTGAAGCCCTGCGATACGAATAAGGCCGAAGCTGTAAGCCATTTTAAACGTTTGGACGTCAGTTGGTTCCAAAAAAAGCAAAAAGTTTTCTCTGGAAAACTTGCCAAAGGGCCTTTTCAAGGTGTATACTTGCACTCCCAAACGCGAATACGCGAGTTGCCCAGATGGCGGAATCGGTAGACGCGATGGTCTCAAACACCATTGTCTTCACGGACATGCCGGTTCGACTCCGGCTCTGGGTACTGGTCATCCCTCTTAGTTGCTTGCTCGTCAGGTGGTTAAGAGGGATTTTTGCTTCTTCACTGAAAGGGTAATGCCCACTGGTATTACGAAGCGAAGTTACCCTACCTGCGTAATACCAATGAATTTGAATGAAATGATACGTTAACCTTAAATTCAAAAGGTTGGCGTATGATTTTCAATTCGGTCCTGGGTGGAACGGGGCAGAGCCGAAAAGAAATCAAGGCCCGTTAGTCCTTCCAGTTGCCGAACCGATAGCTGCCAGCGTCGCCAACCCGTACCGGCAACGTCCTGAGAATTGGGCATATCAACGGCAATCACTTCGACCGACTCCTTTTCCAGGCGACCGTAATCATTTTCGCCTTCGGGCATAATCAGAATCACTTTCCAGCAGCGACCAGGCACGCTTACTTTCCCTTTGGCAATCGTAGTGGCTGATCCGTTCGAGCCTTTACCACCTGCTCCATAGCCACCTGCGTAGAGGTAAGCCTCGTAACCTAATTTTACTTTGCTCCGACAATATTCCTCTAAATCATTCCAGACCCCCCGGTTCAAACTGGGGGCCTGAGGAATCATGTTCGACATAACAAACGTAGCGGAGTTAGCGGTTTGCGTAGCCGTTCGATCGCCTGATGGACACAGGTGGCCACGGTCGAATCCACTATTGGTGTAATCGGTAGGTTTGATCAGGGGAAAGTTACGGGGTAAATCCTCGTCGGGTCTGAAATCATCCTGACGATCGGCCGTACCTAAATCACTCTTTTGTAGATGCCAGCTTACCCACCGGGCTATTCCTTTGGCAGACTGGTAACAAACAACAAATGCCGGTTTGTACAGAAGATACTCCGAACTATCATTAGATAAATTCCCTGACTGTCGCGACGGAAGCCCCAGATAAGCTTGTAACGGAAGGGTCTGGTCACTCGTGGGTGCAACCAGAGGCTTTCTGCTACAGGAATCTGCCACTAGCAAAAGGGCAAAAAGTAGAGAATAAAGCGACGCTTTACTGACGGTTCGTAAGGGCGGAAACATATAAATTCAAGGATATATCAGACGGAATTTAAACACGAATATAAACGGATTTTATCGTTTAAATCCTGTGCCATACTTCAGTGTAAGTGATAAACTCAGGCCTGAACTGTGACCTGTCTACTTTTGTGGGCCTGCTTTGAATAAGTAGGAGCTTTTGAAGTACACAGTGACGACTCTCCTAAAAATTAAGGTTCATTTCGGATCAAATTAAACCTACTTTTCGTATAGTAATAATCGTTAATTTTGTGCTGTTTCAATTACAGAAAGCCTTCAGGGCAATCTCTAATCCTCAGGCAGGTAAAGTTCATAGCTAGAGCTTTCTCCATGAGTCAGGCTGATGAAGGAGATTGTTAAAATGACTAATGGAGTTCCTGTCCGAGGGGACAATGTGAGTAAGTAGTGTGTTTGTTTAGTACGAGTTTTTCTTATCCACCTACCTATATGTATCCCAATAAGGCTTTCTTTACAGCCATGGCAAAAGCCTTGTTTTGCCTTCGGTCGCTACGTTGACGGGAGGATTTAGATTAAACACATACTGGCAATAAAAGGGGATAACATTTATAGAAACGAAAGACCATCCTTCGAATAAAGTAAGCAAGAACACCGCTTGGGGTGAGCAGAATACAGAGCAAAAAGAGAGAGGAAAATGTTTGGAAAGAAAACTCCCAATACCTTACGATATCGGGAGCAAGTAGCCCAAAGCTACATGCCTTTTCTCACGAGTAGTGGCGGTCAATCGTGAAGCGTATGGCGGAACGCTTAATATGTTTCAAGTATAGAGCTTTTTTCTGGTTCTACAGTAAGGCAACCAGAAAAAAATTACGCAATGCTTGCAAATCAGGTTTTTTAACGCCCTTCTTTGGCTGGATAAAAACTCCTAAAAAGAGGATTAACTCCTCAGTGAACGGATTGATCTACGCTTTTCCAACGTTAATCTTAAAGCTACTAACACCGAAAGAAAGATGGGTAGTTTTGCCTGGAAAACATAACCAAGCGTATGCTTCGACTTCTATCCGCTTTATTCTGCCTGAGCCTGGGTTCTGTTTTTGCCCAGAAAAAGAAACCCTCCGAAGGACCCTATTTTCCGACGGCTCAACTTTGGGAACAGCGAACGCCCCAGGAACTGGGTCTGGATGCAGCCCGTATTCAGGAAGCCGTGGCATTTGCGAAAGCCAACGAGAGCAAAAATCCCCGGAGTATGGAGCAATCCCATTACCAAAGTTTCGGGAAAGAACCCTACGGCTTTGCGATTGGACCCTTTGCCGAACGGGGCGAACCTACCGGACTGATTATCTATAAAGGATACCTGATTGGAAACTGGGGCGAGCCGTTGCGGTGCGATATGACGCACAGCGTTACGAAAAGCTTCCTTTCTACCGTCGTTGGTTTGGCCGTTGATCAGGGGCTGATTCGTAGTGTACATGACACCGTAGCTCCTTACGTACCTCCCATTGAAGTGTATGGACAACCTCTGTTACGGCCCGCGGACGAACTGGGTCAACCGGAATTACTGCGGCCCTTTGATACGCCTCATAACCGTACGATTACCTGGGACCATCTGCTTCGGCAAACAAGTGATTGGGAAGGTACCCTCTGGGGCAAACCCGAATGGGCAGACCGTCCGGCCGCTCAGGCCTCCGAGTGGCTTAATCGGAAACGACACACGCCGGGCAGTGTCTACGAATACAATGATGTTCGGGTCAATGCATTGGCTCTGGCAGCGACGAGTGTGTGGCGTAAGCCCCTGCCGCAGGTACTAAAGACGGAGATCATGGATCCCATTGGTGCATCCAATACCTGGCGGTGGACGGGCTACCGAAACGCCTGGATCGTACTCGACGGTCAGCCCGTACAGTCCGTAAGCGGTGGCGGTCACTGGGGTGGGGGCATGTTCATCAACGCCTACGATATGGCCCGCTTCGGCTTACTGACCCTGCATAAGGGCCGCTGGAAGGATCGGCAGCTCCTCTCGGAAAACTGGGTAAGTCAAGCCCGCACGCCTACGACTGCTCAGCCTACCTACGGTTACATGAACTGGTTTCTGAATACGGCGGGTAAGTATCTGCCCAGTGCTCCGGTTTCGGCGTTCACGCATGTGGGTAACGGAACAAATATTATTTACGTTGATCCCGAACACGAACTAGTGGTAGTTGCCCGCTGGATTGATCAGAAAGCCCTGGATGGATTTATAAAGAAAGTACTGGAATCTTTTCCGAAGAAGTAAAAACAAACCCCGACAGACCCGGGTACTGCCGGGGTTTATTTATGAAATGAAGCCTTGATTTTTCATCGGTTTCAGATAAACCGTCTCCCTTCCCTGGAGTACATCTTCGGGAATTCCCTGAACGTCAAAGACTTTGCCCCAGCTTCGCTCGTAACAATGGGCCGCATCCGGGAAATGAATGGATACTTCCAGGGCATTCTGGTAAAAACTTTTCGGCTTTTGTTGAATAATTTCCCGATGAATGATGAACTGAGCCCCCAGTACGAAGGTGTATCGTTCCGGACCATCCGTACCTAATACTTTTTGGTGAAATCCTTTTAAGTCCAGCCCGCGACCATCCTCGTTTTTACTCCAGGTTTGAAAGAGTCGCCGGCCCTCCCAATCATCCGTATCAATCAGGTGTCCCAACCATTCGAAAGGTCGGATGGGTTCTGAATTACTGGCCAGTTTTCGGAGGGTCGCGTGAAAGTCGTAGGCGTGGTCAAAGGGCTTTCCCTGGCTAAAAACCGTGATTTCAGCCAAAGAATCGTATCGTTCAACGATATGATGCAGGTAGGTGTGAGCCTCTCGGCCTTCATTAGGCAAAAGAACCCCGGCAGGCTCCGGATGAGCTGAATCTTTGTGATACAGCGTTCGGTGAATGGCGGGCGGGATTTTTCGCAACCAGTTAAGATTTTCCTGGTAATGAGCAACTACTAATTCGTATAACATGCGGTAAAAATACGGCTACTGAAAAGGGGTGGCACTGCTTTTTTTAATTTACCAGTCATATCCATAACCACTAAACAATACAATCATGTTTAATCGCCATAATGAAAAACACGCGGGTACCAGCCTGGGCTCAGCGACTAGAGATACAAACTTAGTAAACAACCAAGGTTCTTCAGCCGAAGCAGGTCGTAATAGTACGATTACCCAACCCATCGAGAAACCAGTGGGTGGCCCATATGATCCAGAACAGGATGCCGACACCATTGAACGGAATACAGAAGAAACTACTGAAGAGCCTGCCTACGGCGAAGATGCTAATAAAACGCAAGCTTTCTTAAACGATGCGAATGCAACCCATGATCGGAGATACAAGGATCTGGAAGAACGTTATCCAGAAGACGACGAACTCGCTGGCGACCAAGCTCGCCCCGAACGTGACATTCCTTTAGTATAATCCGATTATAGAAAAGAGCCCGAATCACTCGGGCTCTTTTTTTGCACAGTGACCTGAGGAAAATTGAGTAGTGCCCAACAGAATCTGGAAAGATTGAGGTCTTAGTTCCATGAAAAGATACATTTTTTCATGGAAAAATGCTGTGGCATGAATGTTTGACAGTTACTATTGACGAGTAATCGTCTACTATGCAACAAAACCTCAATTATTTAAATCATGATGAATCAATCAAACTCGCAGCAGGGCAACCAACAAGGCGGCCAGCAGCAACAGGATCGCAACCAAGGCAACCAACAATCGCAACAGTCTGGACAATCCGGGGGCCGTCAACAAGGCATGGACCAGGAAAACCTGCAACAAGATGACATGACCCGTCGCCAGGGACAAAATCAAGATCAAAATCGGGACCGGGAACAAAGCCGCCAGTCCGATCAGGTATAAACCGTAGAATGAATTAACCTATACGAAAAAAGCCACCCGCAAAGGTGGCTTTTTTCGTATAGAAGATCGATCCTTACAGGATGTAACGATTAATCAGGTTCTCCAAGTATTCCTGACGGCCTGAACGAACTTCGGGCTCGCCCAGTTCGATCGCCAGATCACGCAGATCCGCCAGACCGAGTGTACCGTTTTCGAATTCCTTGCCTTTGCCAGAGTCGAAGCTAGCGTAGCGATCCGCACGAATCTGCTTGTACTCCGACGAAGTCAGGATCTGATCAGCAATGATCATGGCTTTGGCAAATACGTCCATGGCTCCGATGTGAGCGTAGAACAGATCAGCGGGGTCCGTAGAGTTCCGACGACGCTTGGCATCGAAGTTCACACCACCACCCTGTAATCCGCCGCCTTCCAGAATCACCAGCAAAGATTCCGTCAGTTCGTAAATATCGTTCGGGAATTGATCCGTATCCCAGCCGTTTTGGTAATCACCCCGGTTGGCATCGATGCTACCCAGCAGACCGGCGTCTACAGCCACCTGCAATTCGTGAGCGAAGGTATGACCGGCCAGCGTAGCGTGGTTTACTTCCAGGTTCAGTTTGAAATCGTCCATCAGACCGTACTGACGCAGGAATCCGATCACCGTAGCCGCATCGTAATCGTACTGGTGCTTGGTGGGTTCCATCGGCTTTGGCTCGATGAAGAACGTTCCTTTAAAGCCTTTGCTACGAGCATAATCTTTCGCTACGTGCAGGAAACGAGCCAGGTGTTCCTGCTCGCGTTTCATGTCCGTATTGAGCAGGGTCATGTATCCTTCACGACCACCCCAGAATACGTAGTTTTCACCACCCAGAGCAATCGTTGCGTCGATCGCTGCTTTCACCTGAGCACCACCGTGAGCCAATACCGCAAAATCAGGGTTAGTAGCGGCACCGTTCATATACCGAACGTGTGAGAACAGGTTGGCCGTACCCCAAAGCAACTTCGCACCTGACTGCTCCATTTTGGGTTTCACATAATCCACCCAGGCTTGCAGGCGAGCTTCGAATTCTTCAACATTGGGGGTGTAATCCGCTACGTCTACGTCGTGGAAGCAGAAGTAGGGCAGACCCAGTTTGGTAAGAAATTCAAAAGCAGCATCCGCTTTATCTTTCAGGCGTTGGATGGGGTCTGCTGCCTGATCCCAGGGGTGCAGGTGCGTAGCCGAGCCGAAGGGATCAGAACCGTCGCCACTGAGGGTATGCCAGTACGCCATGCCAAACTTGAAATGTTCTTTCAGCGTTTTTCCCGCCACAACGCGGTTTTCATCGTACCAACGGAATGCCAGTGGATTCATGGATTCCGGACCTTCGTACTTGATTTCCCCGATGCCCGGGAAATATTCCTTTTCGCCTAGTAAAACGGCCATTGTAAAAGCGTTTAAAAGTGAGTAATGAATGAGTGTATGGTTTCAATGCGGCGAATCATTCGCCAATAACTACTGCAAATATTTTTTCAATAGCGAAAGCCAGTTCGCGTAATATTCCTGATACTGGTCTGCCTGCGAGGCGTCCGGTTCTACTGTGGCGACTTTCGTTAAGCGACTGAAGGCTTCTTTGGGAGCCTGGAAATAGCCCAGACCAACGCCTGCTCCGAGAGCCGCACCTTTAGAACCATCAGTATCGTACAATTCCACGGGGGTTTGCGTAACGTTCACGAACGATTCCGTGAAGACATCACTCAGGAACATGTTGGCTTTACCCGCCCGTACTACCTTGGCCGGGCTACCCATGGTCGACATAATGTCCATACCGTATTTCAACGAAAAAGCAATACCTTCCTGTGCCGCCCGGAATACGTGACTCCGGGTATGGGTATTGAAATCCAGTCCGGAAATCGTGCTTGAAACCGTACGGTTTTCCAGTACGCGTTCGGCTCCGTTGCCAAACGGAAGCACCCGTACGCCCTGACTACCCGCCGGAACGGTAGCGGCCAGTTCGTTAAGCTGGCTGTAGGTTAGACCGGAGCCAAACTGATCGCGTACCCAGCGATTCAGAATGCCCGTACCGTTGATACACAGCAGAATACCCAATCGCGTCTGCTCATCCCGCTGGTGGTTGACGTGAGCGAAGGTATTAACGCGGTTCTGGGGATCGTATTTGACCTGATCGGTTACGGCGTATACCACGCCGGAAGTACCCGCCGTCGCGGCAAATTCACCGGGATCGAGCACGTTTAGTGAAAGGGCATTGTTCGGCTGATCCCCTGATTTGTACGTAACCGGAATACCTGCTTTCAGTCCCAGTAAATCGGCAATGGAGCTTTTTACTTCCCCGTGTACGGAAAACAAAGGATGTAATTCGGGCAAGATCGTTTTGGGAAAACCAAAGGCATCCAGTACATCTTCGGAAACCTGATTCGACTGGAAATCCCAGAAAATACCTTCCGATAACGCTGAGTTAGAGGTTGTAATGGAACCCGTCAACATCATCGCGATGTAATCGCCGGGCAGCATAATCTGGTAAATACTACCGTAGATTTTGGGTTCATTAGCTTTCACCCAGGCCAGCTTGGCCGCCGTAAAATTCCCGGGCGAGTTGAGCAAATGACTCAGGGCTTTTTCCGAGCCTATTTTTTGGAAGGCGGCTTCTCCGTAGGAAACGGCCCGGCTATCGCACCAGATGATGGAAGGCCGGAGTACCTGTTCGTTACGATCTACCACAACCAGCCCGTGCATCTGATAGGCAATACCGATGGCCCCGATGTCTTTCGGGTTATAAGCTCCCGTAGCATTGGCTTTCAGAATCGCCTGTTGAACGCAATTCCACCACATGGCCGGATCCTGTTCAGCAAAGCCCGGCTGGGGCGTAGAGATGGGATTTTCGAGATCCGGGTACGAAGCCGAAGCCACAACCTGCTGACTATCGGCGTCTACAACCGAGACTTTAATTGAAGAGGTACCTACGTCAATTCCTAGAAGAAGCATGTGTTAGCAGAGAAATATAATGCAAGATGTGTCAGATTGACAATATTGACAAATCTTCCAATGGAAAACCTTATTTTATTTCTTGGAAAATTGCAAAAAATACTAGTAAAATACTGAAAATCAGCGATATGTATTCGCATTAAATTCTTTATACAAGGCCGGGACTTCGTTAATGAAGTTTTAGAAAGAAAAGAAAATAAATCCATGAGGGAAGGATTTTACGAAATTAAAAAATCCGCAGAAATCACTTCCCGGGCTGGTGGAAAGCCTCAACTTTTAATAGCTTTGATTCACTGAGTTTAAACCTTCTTTTGTGCACTATGGGTATTTTTGATTTCATCCGAAATGAATTTATCAATGTCATTGAATGGGTCGACGATACGTCAGACACCATCATCTGGAAATTTCCTGACAAGGGCAATGACATTAAATATGGGGCTCAACTGACCGTACGCGAAAGTCAGGTAGCCATTTTCATGAATGAGGGTCAGATTGCCGACGTGTTCCAACCCGGACGACACGAGCTGACGACGGCCAACATGCCCATTCTGACGACACTGCGTTCCTGGAAATACGGCTTCGAATCGCCCTTTAAGGTGGACGTATACTTTGTGAACACGAAACAGTTTACTAACCTGAAGTGGGGTACGGCCAACCCGATCATCGTTCGTGATGCTGAATTCAAGCAGGTGCGGATTCGGGCTTTTGGTACGTATACGTTCCGGGTCAATGAAGCGAAAAAGTTTCTCAAGGAATTTTCCGGGACCAATCCGCAGGTACGGGTCGGCGATATTGAAGAACAGTTGCGTTCAGCGATCTTCTCCAAATTCTCCGATGCCATTGCCGAAGCCAATGTTTCGGTATTGGATCTAGCCCGTAACTATACCGAACTCGGTGAAAAGCTACTACCCTTACTGGGGAATGATTTCGATCAGTACGGTCTCCAGATTGTCAAGTTCTACATCGAAAACACGTCTTTACCACCTGAAGTAGAAGCCTTCCTCGACAAGACCACACAAATGAATATGGTCGGGGATATGGCCCGTTTCCAGCAGTTTCAGGCGGGGATGTCCATCGAAAAGGCGGCGGAAAACTCGGGAACGGCGGCCAGTATCGTGGGCATGAATCTGGGCGGTATGATGGCCGGAGCAGTAGCTCCTGCTTCACAGCCTGCCCAACCGGCTCAGTCGAAGGAAGACATTATGGGCTTACTCAAACAACTGGGCGACCTGAAAGCCGCAGGTATTTTAACGGAAGAGGAATTCACGGCTAAAAAAGCGGAATTGCTGGCAAAACTGTAAGGACTCCATTCAGGTGTAATCAATAAAAAAGCCCCGAAAGATCATTCTGGACTAGCCCCCAAAAGTTGGACGGATTTAGAATTTGTTTGGAAAGTAATGAGCTCGATATTCGATCGGGCTCATTGCTTTTAAATTAAGCTTAATTCGGTCGGTATTATAATAGGTAATATAGTTTGCAATATCTTTCTTAAGCTCTTGGATAGATTCATAGGTATTGAGATAAAAAAGTTCGGACTTTAAGGTGCCAAAAAAGTTTTCCATGACGGCATTATCTAGGCAGTTACCCTTTCTGGACATACTCTGGGTGATCCCCTGCTGTTTCAACCAAGCCTGATACGCTTGCATCTGATATTGCCACCCCTGGTCTGAATGAATCATTAAGTTTTTGCCTACTTGTTTCTGTGCTTTTTTGTAGCATGTT
>NZ_NJAG01000137.1 GCF_002872335.1 Siphonobacter sp. BAB-5405
TTATCGGTTTTGATGGATTTCGCCAATCCAATGTTGCTGCGGGTCTTGTAATACAGTGGGTTTCCCGCCGCATCGACAGAATGAAGGTACACGTAAGCCCCCGTAGCATCTACGTACGACTGACGAACATGGGGATGACTTCGCAAATAGGTCTTGATTTCCAGAATCCGGCGATCTTCCGCCGTTCTGAATTCTTTACTTAGTTCCAGCACTCGCAGCTTATCCGATTGAGTAAGCTGCTGGCCCATACTACTCACACTCAGGCCCAGAAAAGTCAGACCAAAAAAGTACAGATGTTTCATCAAAGAAAGGGGATGTAAAAGGTAGGAATTGTTAGGATGTGTGAGCGGTAAGCCGGAGCTGGTCCGGACTGGTATCGTTTTAATCTTTATGGTACAAACCTACAGCAGCTCTTTTCTCAAAAACATACCTGCTAACAGGTAGAAACTTACTTTTTCTATCAAAAGTCAAGTTTCTTTGTTTCGGGCTTCTACCTGCTGGCAGGTATGGCCGGGCGTTTTCGTTTATGTAATCTTTGCCACAGCATGTACGCCTGTCAATCCGCTTTTACTAAAGCAATCCTGAGTCGAGTCGCCTGGCTGATCCTGGCGATCGGGCTGATTCATACGGCCTGGGGGCAGGCCATCCCTTTGCCTGAACCGCTAGTGGTCGACCGTCCGTTGACTACCCTGGTGGCTCAGGAGCGAATGGTAGTATATACAGGTACTATCGCTACTCCCTACGCTTTTTTGGCAGCGTTGAAGGTTCCATCAGGCGAAATAAAAAACGGGCGAAGCGATGAGTGAACCCGCCTATCGTTGCCCGGAGGCCTGGATCTGCATACCGCTGGTGAATACGACGGATGAACTCCAGAAAATGGTGATGAATCTGGATCACAATCGCTGCGATACCCTCGAAGCCTGGGTAGGGCGAAAGGACTCGCTTTCGCTGCGATACGTGGGGAAACTGGACCGGGGTATGCCGCTCGGACAGCGAGCCATTCCGCTCCGGGATTTTGCCCTGCCTTTCGAACTGGCTCCCCACGATAGTCTACTATTGCTCTTGCGGAGCCGGCGTACCACCGGCGTCCATGAATTGAATCCGGTCGTTTCCACGGAAAAAGCGTTTATGATCAACCATGAAAAGAGGAAGTTATCCGGCTCCTGGCCCTGGCGAGTGTTTTCTTTTTCATGTTTACCGTTTTTTCGCTCGGCGTGATTTTCAGGCATCGATTGCTGATTTGCTTCGGTGTATACATGTTTCCCATTGCCCTGGGCCAGCTGAATTATAACTATTTCTTTGATGCCTTTCCGTTCCCCGCACGGCTAAGCCTGACGGCCAATTCAATTGGACTTTTTATTATTTTCATGGCAAACGCCCTGTTTCATAGCTTCGGTACGGAATACATCCGAAGTCTGGGAATCTATCAGACCGGGCATCGCTACGCAATACGTACGCTGGTGGTGGCTAATCTGATTCCCATGGGGCTGCTTCTAGTTCCCCTTAGGCCACCGCTTCAGGCATTCGTTACGGCGGCCAGTTTACTACTTACTACCCTGAATATTCTCTGGCTCTTTTACATCTCAGTACTGGGTTTTATCGAAAAGCGGGAAAAATATCTGTTCATTACTTCCACGCTGATTTTTGTTCCGGTGCTTTACAAAACCTATCTCGGCAACACGCCGATCCTGAACTACAGCGTTGTTCAGCCCATCTACTACCTGTTTTTATTTGGGTATTTAATTCTGGCTCTGTTTCGTAGAGAACTCGTGAGCCGTCAGATGACCAATCAACAAATCCAGTCCGTCCACCAGGCTTTGGAAACCCTGCGGAAAACGGAAATTGAGCAGATTGGACGTAACCTGCACGACCAGTTAGGCAACACGCTGGCTTCCGCTCTAGGGTATCTGAATCTCAGGGAGCCTAACGTAACTACTGCTCAGGAGCTGATCCGGGAGGCCATCGGCGAAACCCGCGTGCTCAGCCATAATCTAGTCAGGGATGATCTTCGGCCCCTGGATGAAAAGCTGGAAGATCTCATCGAGCGGTTCAATGATTTCTCGGCTATTGCTTCGTGTATAACGATTTCACGGAAGGTCAACTCGGGCAGTTGTCAACCCTGAAACAGGAAGGGATCTACCGGATTATACAGGAGGTGTTAACGAACATAGTCAAGCATTCCCAGGCTACGGAGGCAGTCGTACAGGTCTTTCTGAACAAAAAACTCGTACGGATTACAGTCGAAGATGACGGAATTGGATATACGTTAAATGAAAAAACGAACGGGATTGGTATCCGCAATATGTATAAACGAGCCGAACTGGCCGGGTTAATACTGACGCTGGATGGGGGCTCGGGAGGTACGCTGGTTAGTCTGGAAACGGCGATGAAAGATTAACTTACGGAAATCGTCCTTACGAATCGGGAACCTAGAATCCAAACCTATACAAGCCATGAATATACGAACAATAATTGTAGACGATCATCACCTGTTCAACGATGGACTGGCCCTGATTTTGAAAGAATCAGGACTATTTGAAGTCATTGGGCAAGTATATGATAGTCGGCAGGCCCTGCATACCTGTCAGGCCCTAGTGCCCGATTTAGTACTCGTTGATTACAACATGCCCCAACTGAACGGGCTGGAGGTCGTGGTCCAGCTAAAATCCTTACTCCCTAAGCCGCGTATTGTCATCATCAGTATGTACGCTCAGAAAAGGGAAATCAATCGCTTTGCGGCGGCCCAGGTCGATGGCTACTTAACCAAGACAACACCCGCTGCCGAATTGATTTTCAGTCTGCAAAAAATTATGGCGGGCGACCGCATCCTTCGGGTCGATCAGCCCGGTAAGGAAGGTTCAGTGAAAGACTTTTTTGCCCTCCGGCACCAACTCACCAAACGGGAGTATGAAATTGTACTGGCTCTGAAAGCCGGAAATACAACGGAGCAAATTGCTCAGGAGTTGGGTCTGAGCTATTTGACGGTAGAAACGCACCGCAAAAACATTAACGCGAAGCTGAAGCTGGGAAATAAGCAGGAATTTTACGATTTTCTGCAAAGCTTGTAGGCAATCGTAGGGCATCCTGGCTGATCCTGGGCAAGTGATACCGGAACCAGATTAACCGGCAATTCAGAAGGAGCCAACCCGGAATTCGATTTTCGGGGCTTCCTCTGGTGTGGTTCAGGTCGCATTGAGTATAGTGGATGAAGGGATACGCAAGCAACGTGGATGGAATCAAAATGTCTACGTAATCGGATGTTGATGCTAGTCATTAGAACGGCTGTTTTTTGACTTTCCTGCTTCTTCCGGGCTATATTGCCTGTAAAAGTACGATAATGCCCCCTATTCAAACCCTGATTGCCAGTCTGTTACTGGTATCCTTTTCCTGGGCTGCCCAGGCTCAGCAACTTTACGTAAAAAACGTATGGCAACCAAACGGATCCTTCCGTAGTATTTGTGCACGGTGGGCCACGGGGCAATGCCACCCTTTTCGAAGCAACCACTGCACAGGTACTGGCGGATGCG
>NZ_NJAG01000138.1 GCF_002872335.1 Siphonobacter sp. BAB-5405
ACTTCCTTGACCCGCAGAGCCACCCCGGAAGAAAGGCCCTGCCGTAAGCTTTTCTCAAGGTCTTCCCCCTGGGGCAGGGTTCTCGGGAATGACTTCCCCAGAAGTTCTTCCGCCGTCTTGCCTTTCAATGCCGCATAGCAGGCATTGACCCGAAGGTACGTAAGCTCTTTTCCATCGAGCAAAGCCAGGCCCACCAAAGAATCATCGAACAGTTCAAAGAATGACTGTAACGGATCCGGACGAGTCAGATCAGCCGGTGGAGCAACGGCCTGAGCGACGCCCCGAAGTACTACGCTTTCGTCCTCCCGCCCGGAGCTTCCCCACAAACGAACCCACTGACCGGCCTCCCCACTCCTTTGAACAGTAAAGTCAACTTCCAACGCCTCCCGTGAAGCCTGCTCGAAGAGCGAGTACACCTGATTCTGAGAACTGGGCTGGAAGCATTTAAGGAACATCTGACCATCGGCTTGGGCTGAAATACCCAATAACTGCTGAGCATACGCATCAGCATGCAAGATTTTAGTACTCGAATCCCAATGCCATGTTCCTAGTTTGGCAGCGTTCAAAGCTAAAAGGATGGAGGGGGGGATATTAGCAGATAACATCAACAGAGCAAGAATACTTAGGCGTTAATCGGATAACCCGTTTGGAATGAAAAAGTTATCGATTTTCCATTAGAAAAGAATAATCAGCTCAGCGGAAATATTCTATTTATACCGTGCCTTATCTTCTTGAAACCAGAATGTTGAGCTGGAAAATCTAACGATTTTACAGAGCCATACCTTTAAGACCTTTTTGTGTACAAAGTATAATGGCTGCCACTACCCGACTCGTTTCTACCGGGAAATTTCGAGTACAGGCCAGAGTAGACGTTATTAACCAGGATTCGTGTGATCTGATCGTAGAGTCGGGTAGAACCTTACCGCATCAAACTACTGCCCCACTAACAAAGTCATCGAGTATTCTAAATATCAGGAAATTATGTCCCCATAGAACAGGCTCTATGGTGACACAGATCTGTTACAACCTCTTCTGAATACGGTCTCTTTACAATCCTTGTCCCCTGATTACCTACGGATTGATCTGGCTGAATACAGCGTCCCGTTGCTGACGCAGGTACTCCGCTGCACCAATGGCGGCTTCGTAGGTATCCGTCTGTAGGGCATCTATTACAGCGTTAATGAAGTCGTCCATGGGCATCAACTGGTCCTTGCTGTTGTCATAATTGTCCTGGTGCCCCAGATTAGTACCTACGGCTGGGGGAATGATTTCGAATACCCGTACGGATGTATCCCGTAGCTGGTGACGCTGCGAAACACTAAATGAATGCATCGCAGCTTTCGTGGCACAGTACACCGGCACGCTTGCCAGAGGCGTAAACGCCAACCCAGAGCTTACGTTGACCAGAGCAGCTACTGACTGCTCCTGGAGGTGCTTAACGAACAGCCCACCCAGGTGAATGGGAGCTAAAAGATTGGTTACCAGCTCGGTCATGACTTTCGCTGGATCGATCGGCTGCGTAAGATCCACTTGCTGCATGATCCCCGCATTATTGATCACGATATTCAGCGTTGGATAATGAGTCGTTGCCCAATCCGCCAGCTCCTGACGCTGCTGTTCGTCGTGATATCGCCTAAGTAGGTACTTATTCCCGCGTGTTCAGCCGCTAACTGATCAAGTTGTTGCTGGTTACGGCCGCAGGCAATCACCTGGTTGCCCATTTGGTGGAGTCTGCCAGCCAGGTGTAGGCCGATGCCAGAGGTAGCTCCGGTAATGAGAATGGTTTGCTGAGTAAGATTCATCGTTAACTAAATAATCCAATAACCCGGTGTTTTGAGAATACAGGGATTTTTGAGTACAAGACTGTTTGACTATATAAGTCCTATTTGCCTAAAAAAGTTATTCTGACAACAATTCTGGTCAACGGATCCAAACGATCAGTCTCACTTTTGTTTACCTAAGCTTCACTAGGTATTGACTTGGATATGGCCTTTCTTATTCTATACTTCCCATTTTATTTGCAAAATACTATCAGGAATAAGTCCTCGATACACTGTTTTTAAAACCTGTATTCTTTTATTGGATTTATAGCTTATTAGTGATTTAATAAGTTAACTATTTATAGGATTCTATTTCAGTAAATAGTTAAAGTAAAGACATTTATATAAAATAGCTTGTAAGGTAATAAAACGTGCCATAGTTATTTTTACATTTTTTGAGTATTGAATTCATCGATGCTACTCTAAAACCTTCTAAATTAAAGCAAGTATCGAAAATTAAGCACAAATACTAATATTAAAATAAGCATAAATACCTATGATTCAATATTATTAATCAAACATGAGTCAGCTATAAGGTAATTTGATTACTTTGTAAAAAACTATCCAATATTATTTGTTATTTATAGCATGATTCCTTATATTATTTTGCATATACTACGTAAACTGTTAACTAATTTTACCCCTGCGTTCTTCTTTTTGACTTTCATTACCTGTAGCTGTACTTTTTCTAACGAAGGAGATCATTCCAAACAAATGCATACATGGTATTACTCGATTGATCATCAGTTCAATACCATAGGTTTTAATAAGGCTGTACATACATATGATTCTCTTTTCCATACCCTTCCTTTTGTAAGTACTATTGATCAAACCACCTACTATTCGCACATGCGTTCGTTGAGTCAACGAGATTCTGTACACGCAACTATTTCGAGTTTTTATACGGATAGTATTATCCACTTACTTTCTCCCACTACTTTACAAAAAAAGTATCCGAAAGAATATGCGAAGGCTTTACTTTTGAAAGGAGATGATTTACTAGCCAAGCGAGATTACTCGAATGCCTACCGAAGTTACTACGATGGAAAACTTGTCCTAACCGAGTTGAATGAAGTTTGTGAATACAGTCGTTATTCCAGTCGTATTGCGAATGTATCTTACAAGGAAGGCAATTATTATCAGGCCATTTGATTTTTGGAAAAAAGAGTATGAAGAACTTTCCTACTGTCAGGACTCTGCTGATTTTGAATTAATGTTTATCGAAAAGCAAGGTTGCTTAGATAACATTGGTGTAAGTTATATGTATCTCAATAAGTTAGACAGTGCCCAATTTTACTATCAGAAAGCGTTAGATTTTATCAACTCCAGTCAGAAGTATTTTCCTGAACACAAAGATTTTATAGATTATTCCCGCATTGTAGTGATGAGTAATCAGGCGGAAGCGTACGCTTTAGCCAATAATTCGGCAAAGGCTGAGCTTATTTTTAAACAATGCCTAACCGAGGGCGACAAAACGGCATATGCTTTTGATAATTCTCAAGCTACACGAATTGCCCTAAGTAAATTATACATAAACACAAAGCAATACGATAAAGCTTCGCATGAATTGGCTATTATTAAAAAAGGTCTGAAACACAAGCCTAATCCGGAAATTTTCAGTTATTGGCAACGCTTTTACAGTAGAGTTTTATCTGGAAAGCAACGTTACAGGGAAGCCAGTGAACAACTTCTGGAATATGCAGAAATGCAATACAAACATACCTTAGCAGCCAGAGCGGAAAACAAAACCGAACGTTGGTCAAATATTAGCCCAAATAGAACAGCAGCACCAAGATACGTTTAATCCGAAGAAAAACAAAAGCAACAAAATGTAATTCTGGGCTTAACCATTTTGGTAGCTTTATCCTTAGCCATTATCACGCTCCTGGTTTGGAAAAACGCACGTAATACCCGTAAAAATATCGCAACATTGATTTCCTTCAATCAGGTAATTGCACAAAAAAATATTGTTTTAGAAGATACCGTACAGGCTTTGGAAAGAGCTCAGGAGCAAAATCAAAAATTTCTAAAATTAATTGCCCACGATCTAAGGAATCCCATCGGAGCGATGAGTTCAGCTTCTCAATTATTATTTGTAGAACAACAACCTTCTGATCATCAAAAGCAAATTCTAACCATTATTCAGGAATCATCTAGCAAAGCACTTTCCTTGATTTCTGAAATTTTATATAACAATTCCGGAGGTATATCCCTTAAAAAAGAATCTGTTTCATTTGAAGAAGTCGTTCAGTCCTGCGTGGATATGTTGAGCCATAAAGCAGCAGAAAAGAGTCAAACCATTGCATTTACTTTCGAACCTGTTTTAATCTCATTAGATCGCGAAAAAATTTGGCGGGTAGTCAGTAATTTAGTAACCAATGCTATAAAATTTTCGTACACTAACCAATCTATTCGTATCAACATCCAGCATAAAAAAATATAGTACGGTTTATCCATCATGGACCAGGGCATAGGAATTCCAGCAGATATACGAACGACTATTTTCAATGATTTCACAACCGCCAAGCGAGTGGGTACTGCGGGAGAACAGACTTTTGGCCTCGGTTTATCAATTTGCAAACAGATTGTAGAGGCACACGGTGGTAAAATCTGGGCAGAGAGCAGTCCGGGAGTGGGCAGTACGTTTTATGTAGAACTTCCCTTCTTATAGTTTATCAATTATTGAGGTTAGTTCCTGGTTTCTCTCTGTCATTACCTTTTACAGGAAAACTACAATGACATGGTCCTTTCCAGTTTGAGATTATCTTCATACGAGCTTACTTACTTTTTTCATACGAGACTAAAGGCCGTTGAATCAATAGTATGAAGAAAAAGATACGTTATCCCGGTTTATAATCTTTCACAAACTGCACATTTTGTTGTAGTTATAATAAATACAAGTTAAACAATCTAATGTCAATAAATTATTAAGGGTTTTACTTAACGCCTATCAACTGGAGATAAAACCTTTCAGCTTTACAAAAAAAATCAGCTCAAGTTTAATTAATTGTAATTTGATTTCGTAAAAGCCAATTTGTAATGATTTCACCCATCGGGTATCGATAAAAATGAAATGTTTGGCAGAATACAGAAAACGATCGTTTAATTGCAATAACTAACTTAGGTTTGAATCAATTCAACATATAAGCACTTATGCAACAATCAATGAATCAGAATATTAAACCTAAATGGAATTCAAAAGCGGTTCTTTTTGATTCATTTTATATGACCTATATTTCCTTGAGCTGCGTATTTCACTTCTTTTCTGCAGGAGTATTTTTTCTTGGTTCTAAGGAAACTGTTCAAAGGATGACCCAAGAAGATGGCTTGCTGCTCATTTTTATAAGGCGATTTGCTGGATATTCATTATCCGGATGCCTTTTCTCTGTAGGATTTATGTTAGTGAGTTGTGTGATAGTAAAGCTTAGCAAACAAAAAGACTGGTCTGAACCCAAATACGTCTTCAAAATATCTTTTATTAGTCATCTGCTCTGCACATTTCTTGGGAGCCTACTTTTTACCGTGTCATTTTTGAAGTGATTCAAGATTCAATAAACTTCCATACAATAGCAATAGCCCAATAGGAAGAAGCCATAGCTACATCTATAACATTTTACAAACGACCCTTTAAGTTTTGTAATTTGAACTCAATCATCAGATTTTATTATATAAACATTAGCACCATCAATACATCTGATATAGTATTTATACATTAAATCCTTTAAGCTTTGTAAGTATTAACTTATTTTGTAGTTGTATACTTTCATTAGTACGGTCTATTCATGAGTCAATGTTTTGTCGCTTATTATCGGGTCTCTACCGTTAAGCAGGGAAGATCGGGGCTGGGGCTCGAGGCCCAGCGACAGGCAGTCGAACGTTTCGTCGCGTCAAAAGGAGAAGTACTCCAGAGCTTCACCGACATCG
>NZ_NJAG01000139.1 GCF_002872335.1 Siphonobacter sp. BAB-5405
ATTTAACGAATGTTTTTTCGAACTCTGCTCAAGGATTGCTGCGTAATACCCAGATAGGAAGCCACATACGAAAGCGGGATGCGGTTGATAAGCTTCGGGAATTCTTCCATAAACGATAGATAGCGGGTGGTGGCATCTTCAGAAACCAGCGGGCTTCTGCGTTCAATCGCCTGAGTCATGCATTTCTGATAAATTTTGGCCTCGATCTTATCCCAACCTACAATGGTATTCAGAATATCTTCCCAATCTTTTCTTGAAAATGCCAGTATTTTGCAGTCAGTTACTGCCTGTATGTACTCCGAGGCGATTACCTGCGTGTGGAATTTTTGATAATCGACCACGAAGTTTCCCTCCTCCACAAAGTAGTTGGTAATTTCTTCGCCTTTGTTATTGTAGTAGCAAAAACGAAAGACACCCTCCAGAATAAAACCCACCTGCTTCGGAATTTTCCCGGCTTCGGAAAAATAGTCGTCCTTGTGCAGGTCAAGTTTTTTGGCTTTGCTGGCAATAAGATCGGTTTGCTGTTTGTTCAGATCACCAAATTGCAGGATATAATCAGTTAGTATTTCCATCGGCAAAAATTAACGCCAATCGTTAGCAGTTCATTTACCATATGGTAAAAACGAAGCGAATGGGTTTAACAGGGCCGAATCGCTGGTCTTATACGGAGGCTCACTGATCCGTTGAAGCTGAATCAACCCGGTTATTTCCTCAATCACCGGATTAAACCTGTAACTCCGTTTGTGAAGCAAACATTCATGAAATGGCTCCTGCAGAACGACCTCTTCCCCAACCTACGCTGTTCGGCTGGGGATACCTGAAAACCTAGTTTCTTACGGATTGGAGTCAGCATAACCTGCTTTCTGTTCTTTGTACTTCAGCTCCTGTTCATCTTCCTCACTGACATTGAAAAAATTTTCAGCCCGCAAACGTTTGCGGTAATGATGTCGCAAACGTTTGCATAAAAGTTTAACTAAAACGTGTTTTAATTACATTTTTCTTTTTATTCTATTTGCTCCCCTTAGACAAATGAAATAAAAGATGAAAAAAATTATTATTTGCTTTGTTGCTTCTAGGGGGATATACCAGCTTCGCACAATCAGTAGTAGCAACCTTGAAGGGACGAGTAGTAGGTTCCAAAAATGAACCCCTTCTGGGGGCCTCCATTGCCTTATTACCGGATAACAAATACTTCATTACCGATCAGGACGGAAACTTTACGCTGGAAGGTCTCCCTGCCGCGAGGGAGGTACGGCTTAAGTTTTCATATTCCGGCTATACCGCTACGGAACGCGTAGTGGATTTAAGTTCGGGAACGGCCCCGGATCTGGTGGTGGTTCTGCAGGATGACCCGCTGGAATTATCCGCCGTTGTGGTCACGGGGGTGGCGAATCCGGTTTCCAAGCTTACATCCAGCGTCTCGATTAGTACCATTAAAGTAGATGATAT
>NZ_NJAG01000140.1 GCF_002872335.1 Siphonobacter sp. BAB-5405
GGATTGATGTAACACGTGAAGAGCCATGCGGTCTTTGATGCTACCGGTCAGGTTGTAATGCTCGCATTTGACGTAGATCGAACGCTCCTGGCCCTGATAGGAGTAAAAGATTTCCAGCATGGGCGTATTCCCGACCAGATGCCAGAGGTGATTGAATTATTGCGTACGCCGGGCTCTAAGGTAGCTGATGTAAGGTCCGTATGCATGAGATAAATAGATTTCAATAGAGTGTTGATGAAGTGTACTACGAAGCTATTGAAATGGGATAACTACTTTTCATTTTCGGAAGGGCTTGATAAGCCCTTCCGGATTTTACTCTTTATTTAATCAACTCCGCAAGCTTTTTGCTCAACTCTTCACCCCGAATATTTTTGGCAATGATTTTACCCTGGGGATCAAGAAGGAAGTTCTGGGGAATGGCCCGCACGGCATAGGCCTGAGCTGCCGTATTCTTCCATCCGGTCAAATCCGAAACCTGCGTCCAGGTCAGTCCGTCTTTTTCAATCGCTTTCAGCCAGGCATTTTTACCGCTGGGCTGATCAAGGGATACACCCAAAACGGTAAAGTTTTTGTCTTTGTAGGCCAGGTAGCTTTTCACTACGTTTGGGTTTTCGGCCCGGCAGGGCCCGCACCAGCTAGCCCAGAAATCCACGAGCACGTACTTACCCCGAAAATCTTTTAGTGATACCGGCTTACCGTTTACATCCGGTTGGGTAAACTCGGGAGCCATGGCACCAATGGCTGTTGCCTTGATTGGCTTCCAGTTGATTACTAAACGTCTTTCCCAAGGCAGAATTTCGAATTTCCGGGGATAAACCCTGCATTAACTCATAATTGGATGCATAATCCGGAAAAGCTCCTGAACTTTGAATGATGGCATTTAGGCTTACAAAGCTGTTCGGGTGCTGTCTAGCAAAAGCCAGAGATATTTTCTTTTGCTTCTCAGCAAGTGTATTGTATCGCTTGATGAACGGTTTGCTATATACGCTATCTTTTTGTTGTTCAGGTGTACCTTCCTGATACTCCTGCAGCACTATAGCAATTTCTTTATTCGTTGATTCCAGTAAGTGCTGTAACGCCTGATTTTCCAGATTCGTTTTCGTGCCGGTAACCTTGATGTGCTCCAGGGAATCAGGACTTTCTATCTTGATTTTACCCGGTTCCACGTAAAATTGACTGGATTCCTGTCCGCTGAGCCTGACGTAGC
>NZ_NJAG01000029.1 GCF_002872335.1 Siphonobacter sp. BAB-5405
GACCTGTCTATTAAAACTACGTAGATTAAAAAGCTTGGATGTTTTAAAATGTATTTTTAGAAAAAAAGGTCTGTTTTAAGTTCAAATAAACTTTACACAATAATTAGTCAATTCAGGCAAAAAAAAGACAAAAAACATCATACCAGATTTAGTATTGGTAAACAAGGATTAGCTAAGTACCATTCTTTAAATTATTGATAATCAGATTAATACTACTCAATCCGTATTTTTGGTAAATCTTATATTTATTTATTTTCTTCAAATAATTCAAGAATGTTTAATAAATAGGCAGGATTTTAGTAAGACTATACGTTTTCGTTAATGAAGCGATGTGAAAGACTGGATGCCCTCTTAAACCAGACAGGTTAATTTCGTTGGATACACCATAAAAAACCCTCTCATTCTACGAACAAGAGGGTTTTATGCTTTAAAAGTAAGGCATCTCTACATTTTCTTGGCGGGGTTTCCGAAGACGGTTGCTCCGGCCGGAATACTCTCGATGACGACTGAACCCGCACCGATCCGGGCATTTTTGCCAATCTCCACTCCTCCAACGATCGTTACACCTGCTCCTATAAACGTACTTTCACCCACTTTCGCTCCGGCTCCTACTACGCTACCCGCTCCCACCTGCACAAAGTCAGCCAGCTCGGCTTCCGTGTCGATGATGGCTCCGGCGTGAAGCAGACAGTGATTATTTACTTTGGAAAAAGGTTGCAGGATTACTCCGGCGGCAATCAGGTTGCCGTGTCCGACGTGAGCTTCTTCCGAGATAGTTGCAGAAGGGTGTACCGCATTTACGGGTTGAACGTTCCGTACTTCATGTAGAAAATCCACGAGGCTCTTTCGCTCGGTACGATCTTCCACAGCCACAAAGACTTCGCACTTGTGGCCAATCAGCTTGGTGAATCCTTCATTGTCCGTGGCACCAACTACGGAAATATCGCCAATTTCGGTGCCGTGGATGTTTTCATCGTCATCCAGAAAACCGTAAACGAGCACTTCATTTCGGTTAAAAATATCCAGGGCCGTTTTGCCGAGAGCCTTTGCTCCAAAAATAATAACGGGGTTTTCCATCTTCGTATGCAACAATGATCCGTATCGTGTAAGCTTGTTTCGGACAAAAATAGTTCATCCGCGTTCGATCTGCATACACCCGACCCGGAAAGGGTACTCTTCCCACTTCTTCAAAAGACTCCTGGTAAAAAAATGCCCAGGCTACCAGTGACATTCCACATTCCTTAGTAAGTTTGCGAATGAAAAGTCAGCCGTACTACGCGTTGGCTTATCGAGAAGCGGGGAGAGACGGGCTCTATGAACCGCTGGCAACCTATTCCAACTGGGAACAAGGTGCTAATTCCTGCCCTGAAGAAGGTCTTCCGGGAGAGATAAGGATAAACACGATTCATGCTACGGACTACCCCTTCTTTTGGGGCGGCAGCTCTGCCCCCACTTTTATCCCTACGTTTCGCGTCTTTTTATACCACCTCCGCAGGTGGCCTCTGTTCTTGTTGTTGGTTGCATTCTGGAAAGCAGCTCTCTGCTTTCCCACACTTACCTTGAAGCCTATTTTCTTTTAACGCATTAATTCTGCAACAACATGTCTGAATTACGTTTTGAAACGCTCCAGCTACATGCGGGGCAACAGATTGATCCGGCTACTAATGCACGAGCCGTCCCTATTTATCAGACCACCGCGTACCAGTTCAATGATTCGGCCCACGGAGCCCGGCTTTTTGGCCTTCAGGAATTCGGAAACATTTATACGCGGATCATGAATCCAACGCACGATGTGTTCGAAAAACGCATTGCCGCTCTGGAAGGAGGCGTAGCCGCTTTGTCAGTAGCATCGGGCCACGCCGCTCAGTTTATTGCCATCAATAATATCACAACCGTAGGAGACAACTTTGTTACTACTTCCTATTTATATGGAGGAAGTTATAATCAGTTCAAGAACTCCTTCAAGAATATCGGTGTCGAGGCCCGTTTTGCCGAGGGCGATAAGGTAGAATCGTTTGAACGCCTCATTGACGAGAAAACCAAGTTCTTGTACCTGGAAACCATTGGTAATCCCGGCTTCAACGTTCCTGATTTTGATGCCTTCGCGGCCCTGGCTCAAAAATACGACCTACCTCTGATCGTAGATAATACCTTCGGAGCCGGTGGAGCGATAGCTCAGCCACTCAAACATGGGGCTCACATTGTGGTTAGTTCGGCAACCAAATGGATTGGTGGACACGGTACGACTATGGGTGGTGTTATTGTAGATGGCGGAACCTACAACTGGAGTAATGGAAAGTATCCGCAGTTTACACAACCCTCGCCAAGCTATCATGGACTGGTGTTGAATGACGTCTTTGGCTTTAGCGGTCCTTTCGGCAACATTCAGTTTATCATTCGGGCCCGGGTAGAAGGGCTTCGGGACTGGGGTCCGTCGCAAGCTCCCTTCAACAGCTTCCTTTTATTACAGGGACTGGAGACGCTGTCGTTACGCGTTGAACGTACGAACGAAAATGCTCTGGCCCTGGCTCAGTGGTTACAGGGACATTCAGCCGTCGAATACGTCAATTATCCCGGATTACCGAGCAGTCCTTACCATGAGCTGGCCAAGAAATACCTGAATCGGGGTTTTGGCGGCGTACTGACATTCAAACTACGGGCGGGCAAAGAAGCCGCCGACCGGGTAGTCAACGGTTTGAAACTGGTGAGTCACCTGGCCAACGTAGGCGATGCGAAAACGCTCATTATTCATCCGGCCACGACTACGCATTCGCAGCTTTCGGAAGCGGAACAAACCAGTGCGGGCGTAGCCCCCGGCTTACTACGCGTTTCGCTGGGATATGAGCACATCGAAGATATCAAAGCTGACTTTGAACAGGCTTTCGGGGCTGCCCTGAATCTGTAATAGTACTTCGGGAGTGCAGCCGTATGACTGTACTCCCAAATCTAAAGCATACATACGAGTCTTTTAAACGAGTTTACTGAGTTGTCTGCGTTACAAAAATTTCATTACCCGCAGGAGTTTGCACTGGAATGTGGGCGGGTGCTGCCAGAGATTGAGCTGGCCTATCATACGTTTGGAACCCTGAATGCTACTGCTAGTAATGTGGTGTGGATTTGCCATGCCTTAACGGGCAATTCAGATGTAACGGATTGGTGGAGCGGTCTGGTGGGAGAAGGAAAACTTTTGGATACGCGTCAGTACTTTATCGTTTGTGCCAATGTGCCGGGTTCAGCGTACGGTTCTACGTCGGCCCTCTCGATCGATCCGCTCACGCAGGAACCCTATTATCAGGATTTTCCATTGATTACCATTCGTGATGTGGTCAAGAGTCTGGACCTGTTACGGGAACACCTGAACCTCCAGCAGATCCGTATGCTCGTTGGCGGTTCGCTGGGAGGTCAGCAGGCTCTGGAATGGGCCATTCAAAAGCCTGATCTTTTTGAGCAGCTAATTTTAATTGCTACCAATGCTCGGATGTCGCCCTGGGGTATTGCCTTTAACGAATCCCAGCGGATGGCCATTGAAGCCGACCAGACGTGGCAGGAACGCCGTCCTGACGCGGGTACCGCCGGAATGAAAGCGGCCCGGGCAACCGCATTACTCAGTTACCGCAGTGCGGTTATGTATGAATTCACTCAGGCTCGGGAAGAATCCGCCCTTGAACATTACCGGGCAAGTTCGTATCAACGGTATCAGGGGGAGAAGATTGGCAGTCGTTTCAATGCCTTTTCCTATTATACACTCTCGCGTATGATGGATTCACATGACGTTGGCAGGAATCGGGATGGAGCCATGACCGCTCTCAACCAGATTAAAGCTCAGACCTTAATTATTGGTATTCAGTCGGATGTACTTTTCCCGGTAGAAGAACAGCGATTCCTGGCCCGTTATATTCCCAATGCTGAACTCACCGAGATTGACTCGCTGTATGGACATGATGGATTTCTGGTAGAAAATGAACTCATGACGAAGACGATTCGTACGTGGGAACTATCCAATCAGCTGGGCTCCGCCGAAGAAGAAGACGAACTCATTGTACGCGATCGGGTACGAGTGGATGTTCGCAAGGGCGTTCGCGAGTACATTGCCGTGGACAATATTTCGTTCCTAGCCAAACCCTATACAATCCATTTAATTAGCGGTCATCGCATCGAGTCCGATACGATATTAGATAAGGTAAGTCAGGCTTTACAGGATAGCTATGACTTCAGTGATTTAAGTCCGGAGCTACCGCACATTCTGGCCAACATGCGAAACATCAAGAATTTTGATGAAAAAACGCATCGCATCTATCTTAGCGATGGCCGGAGTCAAACGCTGCCACCCGCGTTTCCGTTAAAGACCCTGTAATAACAGATCAAGGTTTCTTGTTTCCTTCTAAAACACAAAACCCGGCATCCAGAGGATAACCGGGAGTGTATAAACCTGTCCTTGGCGGTAGGATGGTCTATCAACCACTCATGGGCCGCTTAGTATTCAAAAAAAGAATACGTAATAAATCATTTGGCGGTATGAGTTATAACGTTAAAAACAAAAGTAATCGACGGTTAAGCTAAAGTGATACGCTAAAGACTTCTATCAAATCAGTTTCTGGTCTTACTTTGTCAAATCAATACATGCTAAACCTTAAAAGCTCAACGGATGTTTAAATAAAAGTAAGTTTTTTCTTTTTTCCCATTGCGTGCCGCATTTCTTACCAAAAATCACCTTTGGTACAAGTTTTTAAACGCCATCAGAGGTGCAGTCATTGGCTTGGCTAGTTAATCAGTCTTATCAGGCGTATAGCTGCAAACGTCAATCCTTATTCTCATTCAAAACTATTCAAACCAAACGTAAGGCTATCGTTAATGGACGCATAGCCCCGTAATTCCTTAATCCCATTTGATCCAGGTTATGCCTTGTAACCTACGTACTGGTTTTCCGCCAATTCACAGTATGAACTTTTATGAAAACACTTCTACGCAGTTTACTCTGCCCAGCTTTCGTCTGGGCCGGCTCCGCTATGGGGCAAAATCAGCCTCTTACCAATACACACAAGTATGTGGGCCTGACCATTGAACGAAGCCTCAAAAGCGGCTACAAGCTTGATCAGGATTACGATTACCACGCTACACTGTTTGAACTGAACTACGAAAAGCCGATCAGCAGTATCGTGAAAAACAATATAGCCGTTAATCTTCTCATCCAACCTCAGTTCAACTGGGCTACGTATCGTGACTGGAAAGTTGAACAGTACCAAGATACCTGGGAAGCTGGCATTAACGCAGGCGTGGTCTTCCACGCCTATTTAGACGAATCTTCGACCCGAACATACATTACCATTTCGGGTAGTTCCGGACCTCATTTTATCGATGATACACCCGTAAGACAAGCCTCAGGTTTTATCTTTTGCAATAATATTCGGTTCGGTTTTCATTACCCCATTACCAGAAACTTTAACGCTGAAGTGAGAATGGGCATTCGACACCTTTCCAACGCTGGTTTAGTTATGCCTAACTACGGCATTGATAATATTTTCGTTGGTTTAAAATTGGATATTTTAATGAATCCTGAATCTGAATAATAAATTTGGATTTTCATTTTTAAAACCAACAATAAAAAAGCCTAATCAGAGACTGATTAGGCTTTATCCGTTTAAGTGTTTTTTAACCCGCCAAGATTAAAATAACAAGAATGAGCGAAGAATTTTACTGACCGCCAAGTTATATACGTTAGAGCCTTATTGCCAAATATCAATGAGAAAATTTTCAGTATTTGTAGACGAACAGAGCATTTACGTATATATGTTATTACACTTATTTATATTATAAAATATTTTAATAATACAATTAAATACTCTTTTGAATCTTGCGGTATTTACACGCCTGGTTGAAATCAAGTCGAGTCTCCAGCCGTAGCGTTATTAGTATCTTTTCACCTCAAAGCTGTTTACCAAAAAATATTATAATATCCTACCATTAACTTAAAATGAAGATTATTACTCAATTTATGTAATTTATCATTTCGTTTTATTTCCCTCTACCTTAGTCGTTTAATAAGCCATTGGCTTCTATCTACTTTTTCCAAAGCTCACACTTGGTTTAACAAAACCGTCAAGCCAAGTACCTATTCAAACCTTGTTTAGCATCAGTTGATTGATTTACTCATGGAATGCTACGTAGGCTTCCTCCCCCTGTAATGGTATCATCTAAAACTATATCAATGGTTATTCATGCAAAAATGCACCCTAATTATAGCCAATTAATACCCCCTATATTTAGGGGTCGTCTTGTTCTTTCTGGATTCTTTACAACGATTCTCTTTTATACTCTACATGCATTTTTTATCACTTATCTGCTCTTTTACTAGAAAATTCCTTGCGGAACCTTCACTTATCTCCTAAACTTTCTGTTTTAAATAGCTCTGCTTTTCAAGACCCAAGGTTTTATCAGCGAATCCATGCTTGCCAAGGCCACCTGTTGACTTATGGCCATCATTGACATTCACAATTTATGTACGTACCTTCAATTGCTCTTAACGTATACGGAGAGTAAGTGCCCAAGGTGCCTTGAACACTCGCTGTTGGCGGACAGCGAGTGTTTTTTTATGGTCTTCCCTGTACAGTCCGCTTTTGCTCTCTTTACTTAGGTACTTCTCATATGCTTAGCATTAACGTAGAAATACCTGAGTGTTTTTTCATCAACTTTCCACCGAATGCTTCACCCACCGGAAGCAAAATATTTACAAGAATGAACGCTTCAGCTGCTGGCTGGCTCATTTTCAGGCCACAAGCCGTCTTCACTCAACCCTAAGCTCTGGAGAGCTTCCTCGTTTAAGAAAATTTAACCCCGACAATAGGACATTTCAGCGATTGAATTTTGTCTATCAATGTTAATTTTGTAATTTTCCATGCTTATTCAGCCTCTTGCTATTGGGTTCTGAATGACCTAACGTTTTACGTACTTAACACTCTTACTTTCCGCATGAAACGCAGAGAAGCACTACAAATGGTAGGGGTTATGATGGGAGGTCTGCTGGTAACGCCAGCATTGGCCGACATCGTAGAGGGTCGCCGGGCCCTTCCCACGACATCCGCTAAACTGGTGTTTGACCAGCCTACCGAAGATCTCATCGCTGAAATTGCTGACGTGATTATTCCAACGACAGCAGACTCACCCGGAGCCAAGGCTGCCGGAGTAGGCCCTTTCCTGAACGTACTGGTTTCCGATTGTTACCCCAAGGAATACCAGGAACGCCTGCAAAATGGCCTGGCTCGCGTAGACCGCGAAACCAAAGCTGTATACGGAAAATCGTTTAAGGATGCCTCTCTGGAGCAGAAAACCAATATTCTGAAGCTCGAAGAAGCCAATGCCTACGCTGACCGCAAAGCAGGTGTCAAAGAGGCTCCCTTCTGGTTTACGATTAAGGAGTTGAGCATGTTTGGCTACTTCACTTCGGAAATCGGAGCTACGCAGGCCCTCAGTTATGAATATGTACCGGGTCGTTACGAAGGTTGTACGCCTTTGAAACCCGGACAAAAAACCTGGGCTACGTAGTTGATTACCCTGGAGGTTTGTACACCCCTTTTGTTATCGGGCCTTCCATAGGTCTGCTAACCATCAAACATTGAACCCTTAAGGAAATGAATATTCTTCGAGCAAACGAACAAAATACGTATGATGCCATCGTGGTAGGTTCGGGAATCTCCGGCGGCTGGGCTGCCAAGGAGTTGACCGAAAAAGGCCTGAAAACGCTGGTGCTTGAGCGTGGTCGTAAATTCGAACACGTAACCGATTACGAAAATGCATTAAAGAAACCCTGGGAATTGACCCACCGGGGTCGAATTACGAACGAAGAGCGGGCAAGTCACCCCTTCCTCAGCCGCGATTATCCCTACGGTGAAGCAAACAAAACTTACTGGTTTAACGATTCGGATGCTCCGTACAGCGAGCTCAAGCGTTTCGACTGGTACCGTCCTAACATTGTTGGTGGTAAATCCATCATGTGGGGTCGTCAGAGCTACCGCCTGTCGGATCTGGACTTTGAAGCAAACCTGAAAGAAGGAATCGGTACGGATTGGCCCGTTCGCTACGCTGAAATTGCACCTTGGTACAGCTACGTGGAGAAATTCGTGGGCGTATCGGGTAGTAAAGATGGTCTACCTCAATTGCCCGACGGCGAGTTTCTGCCGCCCATGCAAATGAACTGTGCGGAGCAGGCTGTTAAAAAAGGTATTGAAGGTAAATTCCCCAACCGGGTGATGACGATTGGTCGGGTAGCCAACCTCACCCAGGCCGGTCCCGCCCAGCAGAAAGTAGGTCGCGGTCCCTGTCAGTACCGGAACCTGTGTTCCCTGGGCTGTCCGTACGGCGGCTATTTCAGCAGCCCTTCGGCGACCATCCCTGCGGCTATGGCTACCAAGCGACTGACGATCCGCCCCAACAGTATTGCTTCTGAAATCATTTATGACCCAGCGGCTAAAAAAGCCAAAGGCGTTCGGATCGTTGATTCAGAAACCAACGAAGTGATGGAGTTTTTCGCCAAAGTGATCTTCGTCTGCGGTGGAGCCATCGGTACGACTGCTTTGTTACTGAATTCTACGTCTGACCGTTTCCCCAATGGTTTTGGTAACGATTCGGGTCAGTTAGGTCACAACCTCATGGACCACCACTTCCGTACGGGAGCCAGTGGTATCGTGGAAGGTCTGGACGATAAATATTACTTCGGTCGCCGGGCAAATGGTATCTACATTCCCCGCTACCGGAATGTGGGCAACGACAAACGTGATTACGTTCGCGGTTTCGGTTATCAGGGCGGTGGTAGCCGTCAGGGCTGGAATGGCCTCGTTGCCGAAATGGGCTTTGGAGCAGAGCTGAAAGAAAAGGCTACGAAACCCGGTCCCTGGAGTATGAACCTCGGTGGCTTCGGTGAGACACTGCCTGCCTACGAAAACCGGATGTTCCTGGATAAAGACAAAAAGGACAAATGGGGTCTGCCCACGGTTGTTTTCGACGCAGACTTACGCGAAAACGAAAAGAAAATGCGGAAGGACATGATGAACGATGCTGCCGAAATGCTTGAAGCAGCGGGCGTGAAGAATGTCCGTACGTTTGATAACGGCTCTTATCTCGGTATGGCTATTCACGAAATGGGTACCGCCCGCATGGGACGCGATCCCAAAACGAGCGTACTGAACGGTAATAACCAGGTCTGGGATGCCAAAAACGTATTCGTTACCGACGGTGCTTTCATGGCTTCAGCGGGGTGCCAAAATCCCTCGCTGACGTACATGGCCTTTACCGCCCGTGCCGTTGACTTCGCTGTGAAAGAACTCAAAAAGAAGAATTTGTAAACTTACATAGCATAGATACAATTGAAAAAGCGTGGAAGTGATCCTTCCACGCTTTTTTGTTGTCCACCTCTTGAAAGGTTTAACCAGCGAATTATTTTTAATCTCGTTTTAATTAATCTAATTTAAAATAGTTTGGGAATTACTGAGAGCATGCTTTGTTTTGCGGGCTATTTAGAAAAATTCCAAATTATGAGAGCATTTCGACTCCTCTTTCTTTTTTCCCTCCTTACTATTCCTCAGCTTTATGCACAGCACACGGGTTCAATCCGTGGACGCATCACGACCAAAGATGGTAAACCTGCCGAAGGGGTTTCGGTAGGCATTCAGGGCACCACGCACGGCTCCCTGACCGACGAATTTGGCGAATACCGAATCAACAAAGTAAGCTCCGGCACACACGTCCTTGTCGTATCGGCAGTTGGCTTGAAAACGCAGGACAAAACCATCGATGTAGAGCCTAAATCTAGTATCATCGTTGATTTCTCCCTCATCGAAGACTTGGCTCAATTACGGGAAGTCGTCGTAGCCGCCAGTCGTAATCGTTTCAAGGCGGACAAGGTTTCGCCTTCGCTACGTTTACAAACGCCGTTACTGGAAGTTCCGCAAAATATCAAAGTCATCACGAAAGAATTGCTGGCCGATCAGCAGGTATTTGATATGGTTGATGGCGTGACGCGTAACGTCAGCGGAGCGATCCGTTCCGGCCACTGGGATAATCAGTATGCCAATATTTCGATGCGGGGTACGTCCATTCCGGCGTTTCGTAATGGCATGAACGTAAAAATGCCCTGGGGTCCACTGGCCGACGATATGTCGACGGTGGAACGCATTGAGTTTGTGAAAGGCCCCGCCGGTTTTATGATGGCCAACGGCGAACCGGGCGGGATGTACAACGTAGTAACGAAAAAACCAACGGGCACGAACCAAAGCTCCGTCTCCTTCACCACGGGTAGTTACAACACCGTACGAGCCGCCATTGACCTCGATGGCAAACTTTCCAAAAACGGAAAACTGCTGTATCGATTCAATACGGCTTACCAGACGCGGGATACTTACAACAAATTCAACTACAATGACCGCTATGTCATTGCACCGGTCGTCAGCTACCAGATTGATTCCAACACCGTTATTACGGCCGAGTATACCCACCAGCACGTAGAGGCCCTGGCTTTGGGTAATTATACTTTCTCGAAAAAAGGTTTTGGTGAAGTAGGTCCGGAATTCTTTCTGGGTGATCCGGCTCTCAATCCCCGAATCATCAGAGATCACAACGTATTCCTGTACTTCTCCCACCGAATCAACGACCGCTGGAAGCTGAATGCTCAGATTGCGTACTTCAATTATTCCCTCGGTGGTGGCGGTACGGTATGGGTAACGTCCATCGACAGTCTGGGCAATATGCGTCGGAACTATAACATCGGTGACGAGCTGGCGATTAACAAAACGGGTCAACTTACCTTACAGGGCGAAGAGCGAACCGGCTCCGTATTGCACCGCATTCTGGGTGGCATTGACATGGGTAACCTGAAAACCTGGGGTGATTTCAGCAGTACGACGCTGGGTGACCTGCAACTGGCTGGTAATGCTCCGTTTAACATCTATAATCCTACGTACGGTATTCCGTTGGCGAACATTCCGCAGTTCGACCGTTCGCATAGCATCCGGGAACGTTCGGGTTCTAACGTATACGCAACGAACCTGACCTATTCGGGTATTTACTTACAGGACGAAGTTCATTTGTTCAACGACAAACTACGCCTGACCGTAGCTGCCCGGTATACGCAGTCCCGGACGGTAGGTAAAACGAAAGCCACTGACATCAAGGATAACGTGGTAACGCCGCGTTTTGGCTTTAGCTATTCCGTAAATCGCGAGATGAGCATCTATGGTCTGTACGACCAAAGCTATCTGCCCCAGGCCGGGGCCGATTTCGATGGAAACGTCTTCAAACCCGTATATGGCACCAACACGGAATTTGGTATCAAGAAAGACTGGTTTGGTGGAAAGTGGAATTCTACCTTCACCATTTATCAGATTACCAAAAACAACGTCCTGACCCCTGACCCCCGTTTCGGTATCAACAACCCGCAGAACTGGCAGGTACAACTGGGCCAGATTCTGTCGAAAGGCGTAGAGTTTGACCTGACGGGCGAAATTGTTCCGGGCCTGAATGCTACCCTGAACTACGCCTATACCGATCCGAAAGTAACGAAAGATGAAACGGCTAATCCCGTCAACAATCGCAAAGGTACCTACCTGGCCGGAACAGCCAGACATATTACCAACGGCTGGTTAACCTACCGCATCAAAAGTGAGCGTTCGGCCCTGCGGGGACTAGGCTTCTCCGGAGGGTATCAATACCAGGGTGAGCGTTTTGCCGGAGCCGGTTTGAAGGACTCCAACTTCCCGGACTTCTTCCGTCTCGATGCTGGCGTTTCGTACCAGGCCCGAAAGATTAACGTTTCGTTACTGGTGAACAACCTGGCTGACAGACGCATGTATACGTCGGGAAGTGCCCCGGCTAACCCCCGAACCGGTTACTACACGTACATCTACGAATTCCCCCGGAATTTCCGACTGAACCTTGGTTACAAGTTCTAGGAATTCCATACATATTCACTCCCCGGAAGCAATTTCGGGGAGTTTTTTTATACATGCTAAAAGCAGCAACGAGCTCAGCTTTAGTAGTTTCCTTTTTCCAGCATTTCGTTCGAAAGTGGATTGTTTATATCCAATGGCAGAAAGAAAGTATGCTGACAAAAGCGGCAACGTATATATTTAAGCGGTAGAAATCCGGCTAATTTCTTCATCCACTCCGGACGACCCAGACGTTCCAGATGGGCCGTGCGGTTACACTTGGGACAAACCCACTCATGAGCGGTACGGAGTCGAATGCTAAGTAGTAGGCCTGCGTATAGGGCTACTACGAGAAACACAAGGGCGGCAGCAATCATAGCAGTATAGAGGTGAAAGATTACAAAGTTACTCTTTTACACCAAGCGGGCAAGTCGTAGTGGATTAAGTATTACTGAGCAATTTGTTAATAAAAGACAATCTATCGTCGGAAGGTTTCCTGCCATTCTTAAAAATAAATGCGGCTTCGTTCAGTAAAGTCCGTTCAAGGTTTTATCTTCGAAAACCCTACCCTTGTTGTCTTTTCACTTAATTTATTTCATCTCACCTCACAGGCCGCCCTGGTGAACAGAAGTATTTTATACATGCGTAAAGAAGTCTCCCGGCAACTTGCCCTTTTCGACGTATTACGGGGTATCGCGATTATTTTTGTATTTGGCTATCATTGGCATCAGGCTTATTTCCCGCAGGCATTAACCGCCACTAATGGTCCGGTGCTTTCGTTCCAGCAAGCTACACTCTCTAATCTATACGCTACTTTTTCACCCCTGGCCTACGGTAATCTGGGCGTGCAACTGTTTTTAATCATCAGTGGGTTTCTCATTCACTATTCGTTTCTGGGAAAACAGGAACCCCTTAACTACAGGCAGTTTATGCTTAGGCGGTTCTGGCGGATTTACCCGACGTATTTGTTGGTACTCCTCTTCTTCGCCTTTCAAAATCAGCAGCTCACGCAGTACGTTTTACGTGAAGAACGCGGACAGCTTTCCTTTATCACTCACCTGTTCCTCATTCATAACCTGTTTGATGATGCCGATATTCTTTTTGGCTTCAACGGTTCTTTCTGGAGTTTGGCCCTGGAGATGCAGCTATACGCCTTGTATCCGCTTCTGCTGGTCCTTCGCAAGCGGTACTCGTTATCTAAAGTCTGTCTGGGCTTGCTACTGGTTCACCTCGTCGTGATTTCCTACTGCTTTTATCACCTGCGATTCAAGTTTAGTGAGATCACTTTCGTGGGTCATTTCTGGATTATGTGGGCGTTGGGAGCACTGGTAGCCGAAAACTATTACTACGGCAGACGTACGTTTCGCGTATCTGCTCCGATCCTGGCCGCTTTGTTTCTGGTTTTCCTGAGTACCAAGTTTTTCCCCACGTTTTACGTCTTTTTCCAATACATCGGTTCGGCCATTCTGTTTGCCATGCTGCTGGATTACCTGCTGGTGAGTCGTCTGAATTTTACGGCACCTTCCTATAAAATCCTCAGCCTGATTGGCGTGTGCAGCTACAGCATTTACCTGATTCACCAGCCAATTCTGGGTACGATTTACAGCTCCATTGATTTGCTGGGTATGGCCCGCCACTGGCCCTGGTTCAAATTTGTGAATGCCAGTGTTGCCTTTGCTTTCATTACGTTCCTTTCGTACAGCCTTTATCTGGTGGTGGAGAAAAACTCCGTTACCCTGGGCCAACGCCTCAGCTTTCTACGAAAACCCGTCCGCGTTCCAAAACCGCAGAAAACGTACGAGTCCGTAGAAGAATAAACCTTAGTTTGACTTTGGCACGGAGGGCTGATACAGAAAGTAGTCGTACACACTCCGACTGATCTGGGCAATGGTTTGCTCCCGCAGCTCGGATGGAGCCTGCGAAGCTCCGACAAATACCGCAATAGCAATGTGGCCAGCATCACCCGGCAACGTAATGATTCCAACATCATCGGTAGCCGATGCACCCATGGTACCTGTCTTATGAGCCACCACCGTTTCGGGGGGCAAATAGCCTTTTAAACGACCCTGCCCGCCCCGGCAACGTTCCATGATCGCCAGCAGCGTATCCCGACTGGCAACGGATACCGCCCTGGCCTGATAAATCTGCGTGAGTAACTGAACCATCGCTTCCGGCGTAGACGTATCCCGGGGATCTTTGTCGAAGGTAGCCTGGGCCGTTTTACGTATTTCCGGTGTTAATTGATCTTCCAGACGGGTGTAGAAACCAGGATTTTTCCACTGACTCGTATCGGGTAAGGTTACGCCTTCCCAATCGGCAATGAGCTGAATGATGTTCCGATCTACGGACATGCCTTCGATCCCTAAAGCCTTGAGCCGATTTTGTACCGTCCGGGTTCCACCCGCCAGGCGAATGAGTATATCCGTGGCCGAGTTATCACTGATGACCATCATCAGTTCCATCAAGTTCTGAAGCGAAAGCTGAACGCCCGGCTTGGCAAACAGCGTTTCGAGCGTACCACTGCCCGGATGCAGATCCGAAGGCTGTAGCTCGGTCATGGTCAGGTACGAAAGTTCTCCTGTTTCGATCTTGCGGAGTAACTCTACGGCTACCGCCACTTTCATTGTACTCGCCATCGGAAAACGATCTTTCGCGTTCATTCGAATTTCCCGTCCACTTTCCAGGTGCAGGGCACAGACCCCTACTTTGCCTTTGGCCAGCTTCGCCATACGTTCGAGTTCCTGTTGTAAACGCTGCGT
Source organism: Siphonobacter sp. BAB-5405 (assembly GCF_002872335.1). Classification (GTDB taxonomy): domain Bacteria; phylum Bacteroidota; class Bacteroidia; order Cytophagales; family Spirosomataceae; genus Siphonobacter. Next base: position 14,672 of record NZ_NJAG01000029.1, read on the forward strand.
GGCGAGGTCGGTCGTTTTTAACGAAGATTGTGCCGAAACCAGTAGCGGCAAAAGAATGAAACTACAGATAAGCCTTAGGGATGGAAAGCCGGAAAAGATCATTTTCATAGGAACGAACGCCTGAACGAGTGTCAGTTTATGATTAAACGTCGAACCTAGCATTTTTCCTACATAAAATAAAATCACTTGAATAGTTTACGTACATCTTTCCCAAATGTCAAAATAATATTTTTACTTTGATGCTTTTCTCAGAATAATGTTCATTTCAAACATTTCACTGCTTTATCTTCATTCCATGAAGCCGATCAAGGATGGAAGCGGATCGTACCGGCCCAACGCTCATTTGTGAACGCTGCTACCTCTCAACCCGCCACCGCTGGATCTTTAGCTCTGCTTTTTAACCAATTAAACCATTTATGCAGAAACGCTTACTACTTTCCATTTTTACGCTTTTCCTGTTTTCGGGTTCGCTGGCTCTGGCTCAGCAAATTCGTGGAAAAGTTACTGTAGAGGGAGATAATACGCCGCTCCCCGGTGTTAACGTTTCCCTGAAAGGTACCTCCAGTGGTACGGTTACGAACGCGAACGGAGAATACAGCATTAACCTTACCTCTGGGCGTACGGTGCTGGTTTTCAGTTACATCGGTTATGTAAATCAGGAAGTTGACGCCACCGGCCGTAGTACCGTAGATGTGACGTTGAAGGCCGACAACAAGCAATTTAATGAAGTTGTTGTCACCGCTTTGGGAATCAGCCGGGATAAGAAGGCGTTGGGCTACGCTGCTCAGGGTGTCGGTTCGGAGGAACTCGTACAGAACCACCAGCCTAACCTGGTAAATGCCCTGCAGGGAAAAGTGGCCGGGGTTACCATTTCGAGTACGGGCGGTGCACCCGGTCAGGGGGCTCGTATTTTGATTCGCGGGATTAACTCCATTGACGTCAGTCGTGATAATCAACCCTTGTTCGTGATTGATGGGGTTCTGCTGGACAACTCCACTTCTACCCTGGGCAATGATGCCGCGGGTCGTGGCATGAGCAACCGGGCCGCCGACATCAACCCCGAGGACATTGAAACGATCAACATCCTGAAAGGGGGAGCGGCTACGGCTCTCTACGGTTTACGCGGAGCGAACGGTGTGGTCGTCATTACGACGAAATCAGGCAAAGCCGGAGCCCTACGGGCCAACTACAGCGGTACGTACGGTTTTGAAAATGTAAACAAATACCCAGACGTACAGGATAAGTACACCATTGGCTGGCAGGGTCAGTACGATCCGAACAGCTTCTGGCCTTCCTGGGGACCGACGGTTGAGGAAGCCCGGAAAATTGATCCGACGCACCCGGCCAAGCTGTACAATCACTTTAAGGATGCATACCGTACGGGTCAACAGTTTCAGAATAACCTTTCATTTTCGGGAGGTACGGATAAAATCAACTTCCTCTCCTCGATCTCGCACCTGAATCAGCAGGGCGTTATTCCCTTCACCAATTACGAAAAGCTTTCGCTGCGATTGAATAGTAATATCAAATTCAGCGATAAGTTTACGACGGGTGTGAACCTGAATTTCATCAACTCCGGTGGTGACCGCTACAATGCCGGTCGGTACAACGAAACCTTGAGTTACTGGTCACCCCGCTACGACGTACGCGACTATCTGACGCCCGACGGAACCATGAAGGCCTACTCCGGTGATAACGCCAACCCGATGTACAACGCGATGACGAATAAATTCCGGGACAACGTCAATCGTCTCATTGGCGGGGTAAATTTCACGTATGCTCCCCTTTCCTGGTTGACGTTTACCTACCGGGCTGGTCTGGATACCTATTCGGAAGACCGGCTGCAAACGGCTCCGGGACCCAAAGGCATTGCGGGTGAATACATTTCCGGAGATAACGGGCTGGGCTTTGTCTATCAGTACCATACCAATTTCCGGGCCATTACGTCTACGTTTGCGGCCAGTGCTACCCACAAATTTGGGGATCTGAATACGACGCTCCGTTTAGGACACGATCTGTACGACCGTCGCATTCGCAGCTTTGGAGCCGAAGGCCGCGAACTGACCGTTTACGATTACTTTGATTTGCGGAATGCCAAAACCATCGTTCCGGTACAATCGGCCGAAGACTACCGCTTAATGGGTCTTTTCGGTGAATTGACATTCGACTATAAGGATTATCTGTTCTTAACCCTTACGGGCCGGAATGACATGACGTCTTCCCTGCAATCGCCTAACAACTCGTTTTTCTATCCTTCGGCCAGCCTGGGTTACGTATTTTCCCAACACTTTAACCTGCCGGAGGTACTGAGCATGGGTAAACTCCGGGCCTCGTACGCTCAGATTGGGAAAGACGCCGCTCCGTATTCGACCGCTACGGGTTATTCGTCGTACCAAAACCTGCCTTCGGGCTTGACGGGCTTTACCCGCGGGGCTCTGCTGGGCAACCCAAACCTGCGTCCGGAATTTACGGATACCTATGAAGCGGGTCTGGAACTGGGCTTCCTCAATAACCGCCTGGGACTGGATTTCACGTATTATAACTCGCTGAGTAAAGATCAGATTATTCAGGTGAATGTCTCCTCCGGTACGGGTTATGTACGGGCGGCTATTAACTCCGGAGAAATGCGGAATCGGGGCGTTGAATTGATTTTACGGGCTACGCCGATCAAGACCAGCAAGTTCAACTGGGACATCAACCTGAATTTCTCGGCCAACCGGAACAAGATTGAAAGCATTCGGCAGGATTTGACTGAGATCAGTTACGCTTCCGAATTCGGGTACGCGAACTCAACCGTAACGATGAAACTTGTTCCCGGTCTGGCCTACGGTAACCTCTACGGAAGAGCCTACCAACGGTACTACCCCAACACCGGAGAAGAACAACCAGCGGTACTGGATCGGGATCGACCCATTGTGATCGGAGCCAATGGTTTCCCGGTGATTGGTACGGCTCAGAAGCTTCTGGGCAATACGCAGCCCAAATGGCTGGGCGGTTTGAACAACACGTTGCGTTACGGCAATTTCACGTTTACGGCTTTGTTCGATGCTCGCGTCGGTCAGGATCGGTACAACCAAATGGGTAACTTCTTCTCGGCATTTGGAATCGCCAAATACACCGAAAACCGCAACGATACCAAGGTGTTTGAAGGCGTACTGGCCAACGGAACACCCAACACCAAGGCCGTCTGGCTCGGTCAGGGCGTTGGTCCGGATGGCGTTAACTACGGAAATGGCTTCTACCGGAACGTCCACCGAGGTGTTTCAGAGTTGTTCATCGAGGATGCTTCCTGGGTACGTCTGCGTTCGGCGAGTTTATCGTATTCCATTCCTTCTTCCTGGATTAAATCGTCCATCGTGAAGAACGCCCGCCTCAGCGTAACGGGCAATAACCTGTGGCTGTGGACCAAGTACACGGGTTTTGACCCCGAGGCTTCAACCACCAACAGCGGTAGCAACGTAGACGGCTTTTCAGGCTTTAGCTATCCAGCCGTGCGTAGTTTCCTGTTTTCTCTGAATGTAGGTTTTTAATGATTTGATGGACATGAAAAACACGTTGAAACGATATACCCTTTTAGCTCTCACCACCCTGGGCCTGACAACGCTCGCGGGTTGTAAGGATTACTTTGATTTAAATAATAACCCCAACCTCATTTCCAATCCGCCGCTGGCCTCCCTGCTTTCGACCACGACGCAGAAAACGGGCCTGAACTCCCAGCGGGTGGGTGGGCTTACGTCGTATTTCGTGCAGTACCTGGCCAGTCCCAGTACGGCCAGTCCCACGGACACGTATCAGGTAACCGATTACACCAGCACCTGGGATGCGGTCTATTTTGGTATGGCCGATTTGAGTGATCTCAAGCGACTGGCTCAGGAACAGGGGGCATCGGAATACGTAGGGGCCGCCGATGTGATGCTTTCCTATCACCTTACTCTGATTCATGATCTTTTTGGGGATGCTCCCTTCTCGAACGCGTTCGCCGGTACTACGCTTACGCCGAAGTACGACAAAGCGGAAGATCTTTATGCTTCCGCCCTAAGTCTGGTCAATGAAGGGATTGCGGAACTGAGTAAAACCGATTCCCGCGTAAAACTGGCCGCGGCCAACGATCTTATTCACAAAGGCAATACGGCCGCCTGGATTAAAACGGCCTACGCCCTCAAAGCTCGCCTGCTGACTAAAGTCTCTAAAACGAGTGCCTATAAGCCCGCTGATGTATTGGCTGCGGTGGAAAAGTCGTATACGTCGAACGCCGATGATGCTCAGATGGCCAGCTTTCAGCTCCGTAACCCCTGGGCTCAGGTAGCCCGTGATAACGCAAACTTGCTGCTCGACGGCTGGTTGTCGGAGCAACTCGTCGATCAGTTGAATGGTACGACGTACGGTTTGTTCGATCCCCGCGTAGAGAAGATTACGGATAAAACGGTAAACGGCGTCTATAAGGGTACTATCAACGGACAGGGAAACATTGGAGCTGCCAACACAATCAAGGATGAAAGCTACATTACGCTGAATTCGCCCCTGACGGGTGATGCTTCGCCCCTGCTGATCGCGACCTTCGCCGAACTCAAATTCATTGAAGCCGAAGCGGCCTTCCGGAGTGGGGATAAAACCCGGGCCTACGCGGCGTACCTGGCGGGTATTCAGGCCAACATGGACAAACTAGGCGTGGCTTCAGCCGCCAGCCAGACGTATCTGTCGAACGCTACCGTAGCCGTGGGAGCTCAAAATCTAACGCTCGATCTGATTTTCAAAGAAAAGTACGTGGTCACGTACCTCAATCCCGAAGCCTGGAATGACGCCCGCCGATCCGATTACAAATACAAAAACTTTACCCTGCCCCTGAATGCAGCTCTGCCTACGTTCATTCGCCGGGTAGCGTACCCCAACGGTGAACAGGCCAAAAATACTTCCAACGTTCCAACGGAAGTACCTTTGTCTACGCCGCTTTGGTGGGATAAATAAGCCAACGAACTACGTTTTCCAGAAAAGGCGACTTTACGAGGTCGCCTTTTTCATGGCTGAATTGTATGCTTTTTGCAGTCACGGGCTTTCGCGAGTCCTTCTTTGCCGCTCCTGAGAAACGCTACTTTTTTTCTGATGTTTTGAAGAGAACGGGGGCTTTACGACCAGGCCTTACTCCAACAGGGAAGCCGTTGCCTTAGGCGATCGAATGGTATACGAAAACGGTGCACTTTGGGCTTCGCCGGGTTTCAGATTCCATCGCCAGTGGAAAATACCCGTCTCGTGATTCACTTCGGCTCCGCTGGCCTGACGATCGAGGATTTCAATCTCTTTCATTTTCGAAATGGGAAACTGATCGTATACCACCAGCGAGATAGGTTGGCGACGGGTATTGCGTACGCTGATTTCGTAGCGGCGTTCTTCGGACTGTGTACTGCCCAGGAAGGATTTCTTTGTGAATTCCTTCTTCTTGATTCGCTGTACCTGCACAGCTTTGTCGCGTCCGAGTGACAAGCGAAGCGTATCGCCCGTATGTTCCAGATTCAGCGTCGATTTCCCTACGTAATTGCCCTCCAGGAACAACTGAATATCGCCGTTTAACAAACCGTATTGCTCCCAGTTGGGAATCTGAGCGGTCAGGAATACATCCGAATTGAGTTTGGGTACGGCACTGTATTCGTACAGAGCCGGTAATTCGACCTGTTTCACTTCTACGGCGTATACTTTTCCATCCGATGGAATGGTATAGGGCATTTTAATGTCGTAGGTGAAACTGGTGGGTGCCTCTTTTTCATTCAGCTCCAGGGGTACACCCGCTACTTTTCCCTTCACAGTAGCTACGGCTCCGACTATATCCTGTTTACGTGGCGTGCCGTATCCTATGGCTACTACTTCATTTAAAGCCTGTTGGTCTGCTTCCAGTTGCACATCCAGTATTTCCGAGAAGAAGGGTTTTCGTTGGGATCGAAAGCCAATCCCAGCAAAGACAAGTTGGGTCGCATTTTGAGGTAGTTTCGGTGGAATGCTCAGGCGATATAAGCCATTCTCATCCGTCAGCGTGCCCAGACTCGTGCCCGATAACGTCACGGAAGCATTGGCAAGGGCTATTCCCGACACGTCTGTTACCTTACCAGAAACCTGGGTAACCGTAGGATTGTACGTTTGACTGATGGGTGTATCCTGTTCGGGGTAATAGTTCGTTTGCCCCGTCACCCAGGGTCGTAGCATGGATTGCGTTGCCCGTTGTCGGGGGTCTGCGTTGGAAAGGCTTAGCTGTACCTGATTCCAGTTTTCGCCCGTGTACTGAAACACCTGAGCTTTGTATCCCATTTGCAGTGGTTTGGTCAGGTCATTAACCCGAGCATCATAACTGGGAATCCAGCCGGCATCAGCCACAAAGTAGGTCAGCGTAAACTGAGCCTTTGGGATAGGCTGAGTGCTGGAAACAGTAATCCATACCTCCCCCACCTGCTGATCCGTATTCGTGTTTATTCGGGTGCGTTCACTGTTCAGAGCTTTGATCTCCTCCTCATACTGGCTGATTTTTCGCTCCAGATCCAGTTGTTTGGTCAGCACTTCCGTCAGGCGGGTTCGCTGGAAATCCGCCGCTTCTTTAATCTCACTGGCTTTGAGGGTTTGTACTTTCCCACCCAGTTCCTGATTTTTCAGTAAAAGACTTTCTTCCTGCTTATAGACCTGAAGCAGCTTTTGTTCCAGTTGGATTTTGGCTTCGATCTCAGCCCGACGTTTCTCGAACTGCCGCGTTTTCTCAAGCCGCGACGAGCCCTCTTCGGCATAACTCTGCTGAGCCTGTACGGACAGAACCGTAAAGTTCCCTTCTCCACTGAGCTGAATACTTTGTTTGTCAATTTTGGACGAGAGCTCTTTGAAATACAGTTCCGTTCGCCCGGCGGGCAAGGAGGTTTGAGCCGTTCGCTGAATCTGGGCTCCGTTCAGGAAAACCGTTACTTTTTCGAGTTTGGACGTTAGAGGTACGGGTGTGGATTCCGCCCAGGCTACGGCTGAGCTAAAGAGTAAGAAAAGCAGATACCGCTTCATAAGGAAAGGGTTAAGATTCATCCTCTGGATGCAGGCTTAACTTCAATTCCATACGACTACTGATTTTTTTTTCTTTTTAATTTTCAGGCGATCACAGGAAAAGCCCACTGACAGCTAGTCAGTGGGCTTTTCCTGTGAAAACTAAAAACGTTTCACCTATTGCTTCGCATAACCACGAAGCTGTCTTTTCACCCAATCCATATCCGATTGCAGGGAAGCGGTTTCTTTCCGAAGATTCTCGTTGGTCGCCCGAAGTTTCGCATTTTCAGCTTTCAGCTGATTCACCTCTTCGATGAGTGCTTTGATTGCAATCCTGCACTATCTACACCAAACAGAACAGTTTTACCGGGGCAACATGAAAAAGCCTGGGAGAAGAAGTACCAATACCCACCTGAGCCTACGAAGAAAGAGCGGCAGCCAGCAGGCCCGCCGTAAGTAAAGCGTGTTTACAAAAGGTGTGTAAATAAGGTTCAACCCATGGGCAATGCTTGTAAAGATAGAGTATACGTATACACCTTACTTCCGGGAAATTAAGCATTCGTCAGAGGATTAACCTTTGTTACCTACTATCTTGCCAGCGGCTACCAACGCCCTATTGACTGTGTTTCTGAAACTATTCCGCAAATCCGATGCCGTCCCCAGTGAAACCGAACTGCTTGAGCAGTATCGGCAAACGGGTGATTTGCGGATTTTGGGGCAGTTGTACGAACCGCACATGGAAATGCTGTACGCCGTTTGTTACAAGTACCTTTCCAGCGAAGACGCCGCCAAAGATGCCGTTATGCAGGTGTTTGAAGAACTGGTAAACAAAGCCCGTACGCACGAGATTAGTAACTGGAAAAGCTGGCTGCACAGCGTAGCCAAGAACTACTGTCTGATGCAATTGCGAAGCCGCAAAGAATTTGTTGACGCCGAACGTATGGAATCGGAAGACCGTTTGCATCTAGTAGAAGAAGCCCCCGAAGAACCGTTGCCCTTGCAGGAGCTGGACGATTGTCTGAAAAAACTCAATCGCGAACAGCAACAAACGGTATCGCTGTTTTTTTTACAGGAAAAAAGTTACCGACAGATTGTCGAGGAAACGGGTTACGAACTCAATCAGGTGAAGAGTTATTTACAGAACGGGCGGCGGAATCTCAAGCTTTGCATGGAAGCCCAGGTAGAGCGATTTTCCTAGTACCTAAATCAAGCATGGCAGCACCCCAAATCACCGCAGAATTGCTCCGCCGTTACGTGGCGGGTCAGGCATCGGATGCCGAGCAGCACGCCGTCGAGCGGGCCGCTCTGGAAGATCCGTTTGTGGCGGATGCTTTGGAGGGATTTCAGACCCTGCCTTCACCCGTACCCACTGATTTATCGCAAAAACTCTCGTCCCGTATTACTTCGCCCCGGCCTCTCTCTATCGTTTACGGACGAAGAATCGCCGTTGCGGCGAGTCTGGTTGGCGTACTTGCTACGGCCTACGTACTGCTAACGAGCATTCCCCAAACGCCACCAGCGATAAGCGTAGCGACTCAACCTTCGCCCACTCTGCCAGCAGCCCCTGCGGATACGGCGGTCGAGCAGCCAGCCCCTGCCTTACAGGCTATGGAGGCTCCCACTCCGTCGGCCCGCAAGAAAATCGACGTACCCGCTCAGGTGCAGGAAATGTCGGTGGATACGGCTATCCATTTATCCCCGCTCGCGGTTGAAGCTCCGATGATGGCCACGCGTATGCTGCGAGAGCCGCTGCCTGCCCAGGTTGATTCCTTGGCCGCTAGCTCAAAAGAGCATAGCGTTGCCCTGGGTTCTACCAAACTGGACGGTACGTCCCGGCAACCCTCGCTGATGATGCGTCGTAAAAAACCGGCGGCTTCCGTAGAAACAGGTTCCGTATCCCGCCTCAAGCGTTCCGATAGTACAGGCGAACTGGAACTGGAAACCGAAGCTGATTACGCCGCCCGGACGCGTGATTCGGTTGTAGTAACCGAAGTTCCTACCGTACCGCCGCAGCCCCAGGGCGGTATGGAAGCGGTGCAAGCGTATCTGCTCGAAAAGAGCCAGCAACGCCTGCAGGGAGCTCTACTGGAAATTAATTTCCGGAAAAATGGTTCGATTAGCCGCGTACGATTCCTGCAGAATCCGGGTCGGGTTTCCCGCCGGGAAGTGCTGCTCTGGTTACAGCAAGGGCCTCGCTGGCAAGCGGCCTTCACGGCTCAGGGCTCAGTAGCTTTCACGCTGAACCTTTCCCTTTGAGCATAAAAAATCCCTGTTCTGGTGAAATGAGAACAGGGATGTATGGTTCGTAATTTCTCTTACTTCGATAGTTCTGTGGAGCGTTTCTGAGCGGCGTGTAAACCCGCAATCAGCGATTCGGCCAGGTGATTCTCTTCGAAGGTTTTCAGGGCCGCTTCGGTCGTACCGCCCTTGGAGGCTACAGCTTTGATCAGCTCATCAAGACTTTTATCGGCCGTCTGAATTAAATGATATGACCCTAACATGGTTTGTTTGACGAGTTGTGCCGAAAGACTTTCGGGGAAACCCATTTGCTTTCCGGCTTCAATCATCGCCTTTACCAGATAGAAAAAGTACGCGGGTCCGGAGCCACTGACGGCGGTCACGGCATCCAGCAGACTTTCGTCCTCCAGAAATACTGAACGTCCCGTGGCGTTGATGAGGTTTTCGACCCGGCGTAAATTTTGAATATCGACTTCTTTCGCCGCCGCAAAAGCTGTCATTCCCATTCCCAACATGGCCGGGGTATTGGGCATGGCCCGTACCACCAGCGGGTGATCCAGCACGGTCTGAATTTTCTGAATGGATACGCCTGCCATGATACTCAGAACCACCTGATTATACCGAATAACGGGTTTCAGTTCCGCGTGTACGCCCGCAAAATCCTGGGGTTTTACCGCCAGAATAATCAAATCGGCTTCACTGATTCGCGGTCCGATGGTATCCACAACGACCCCCGTCCGCTCGGCCCGGAGTGCCTCGCCGCGTTCGGCCGATTTCTCGATCAGAAACAGGTTTTCTTTTTGAACCAGATCGTACTGAATAAAGGATTTGGCAAAAGCCATTCCCATATTCCCACACCCAATAATGGCAAGCTTCATAACAGAGGAAAGATGATAGATGAAAGACGTTATCGTTTCATTTTGGAGGTTTTGATACTGGCAATGAGAAGCTTTTGAATCTCTTCGCAATCCATTAAAAAGGAATTTGCCAAGCGATCTTCCAGTAATTTACTATCCCTGAGCAAGGAAAGCCAGTAATGCGTCTCACTAGCCTCCTTATTAGCAATTGCCAGCTTATGAATAAAATCGGGTCTACTTTCAGCCTGTTCAGCTTCGCGAATAAGAGCACCAATGGCCGTACCACTTCTCAGTACCTGTTTTGAAAGGACGTATTCTTTCTGCTCGTCCCTGAGAAAAGAATACAGTTTGATGATACGCAGAGCAAAAGCATAAGATTTTTGGTTAGCGACTTTCTCTTTCATACAAGAAGCAGGCTAAATTTGAGTAAATATACTCAGACCTAACCGTAGTCACTATCCTCTCACCTCTTTACTCTACTTATCTACTTAGGGCATTAACTCCTTCAACTTGGCCTCTAAAGCCTCGCCGCGAAGTTCTTTGGCGATGACCTTTCCCTGCGGATCGATGAGTACCGTGAAGGGAATGTGCTGGATCCCGTAATCAATGGCCGCGGCGGAATCGAAGTATTTCAGGTCGGATACCTGCGTCCAGGTCAGGCCATCCTTCTGAATAGCGTCCGTCCACAGTTTCCGGTCTGAATCCAGCGATACACCATAGACCGTAAAGCCTTTGTCTTTGTACTGATTGTACAGGCGAACCACGTTGGGGTTCTCCCGACGGCAGGGACCGCACCAGCCCGCCCAGAAATCGATGAGTACGTATTTACCGCGTAACGAAGAAAGCGAGACAATCTTCTGCTGCGGATCGGGCAGGTTGATTTCCGGAGCCGGACTACCAATGCTCAGGCCTTTCCGACTGGTTTGTACCCGACGCACCGTAGCGATAAACGCTTTGTAAATCTTAACATTAGGCTTTTCTTTTTCAAACCGATCGGCCAGTTGTTCGAATACTTCGAAATCCTGTTCCTGGTTCAGGAAATTGGTAGCGTACAGAGCCGCCAGCGAAGAGCCCATTTCCGGCAGTAAAGCCTTGACCTTGGTTACCATGTCGGTCTGACCCTGTTCAAACTGCTGCTGAATTTTCTGCTGAGCCGCTTTATCTTTTTTCTGGGTAGCCTGTTCGTACGACAAATTCAGTCGATCCACCTGATTCTTGAAAGCGGCGGCCATGGCATTGAGCTGATCGTAGTAAGCCATGTTTTTCGAGCCCGTCACCTTGGTTGCCTGCGGAGCCTTTACGTCGGCCTCTACCTGAAGATTTTCGCCGCCTTCCAGCAGCAGAATAACCGGTTTGCTTCCGCCAAGCAACAAGCGGTAAAAACCACCTCCATCGAGTACTTTCCCTTTCATTTCGAATCCCTGACTCGTAATCACGGACGAATCAATGGATACGGGCAAGCCGCGATCATTGACGATTTGCAGGTATGCTTTTTCATTAACATTCGGGTTTCGTACCTGGCCCTGAATATGGTAGGTATCCTGCTGAGCGAAACCCGTCAGCGTACCCAGGAAAAGAATCGTGGAAAAAATCAGTTTCATAGCGTACTAGCGTCTAACGATTGGGCGACGAGCTGATTGGTTACTTTCGGGTCGGCCTGGCCTTTCGACTTTTTCATGACTTCGCCCACGAATAATCCAATCAGTCCTTTTTTGCCTTTTTTGTATTCCTTGACCTTATCGGGCCAGGCTTGTAATACTTCATCAATCAACGCCTGAAGTACGTCACTATTGCCCTGTTGCAGCAGTTGCAAACGTTCGGCCAGTGCCAGCGGCGAAACATCAGGCGTTTGAATCAGAGCCGGAAACAGCTTCTGAGCGGCCGCCGAGTGACTGACTTTGTTTTCTTCCACCAGTTGAATCAGAGCCGCCAGCGTCTGCGGGGCTAACGGAAAGTCCGTCAGATCCTGCTTGCTTTCGTTCATCCAGGTACGAACGGAACCCATCAACCAGTTTGCAGCCGTTTTTGGAGTCGTCCCTGCGGCAATTAGAGCCTCCAGATACGCAACCGTTGCTTTCGATTCAGTCAGCGACAAAGCATCGGCTTCGTTGAGTCCGTACTGCGTCGTGTAGGTTTGAACCAGCTGGCGGGGCAGCGTTGGCATCTGGCTACGGATGCTTTCCAGCTGTTCGTCCGTAATCAGAATGGGCACCAGATCCGGCTCGGGGAAATACCGATAATCGTTCATCGTTTCCTTCACCCGCATGCCGTAGGTCCGACCCGTTTCGGGATCGAACATCCGCGTTTCCTGAATGATGGTTTCGCCGGCTTCAACCATGGCTACCTGCCGCTCGTATTCGTACTCGATGGCTTTTTGCAGAAAACGAACCGAGTTCATGTTCTTTACTTCCACCTTCGTACCCAGCACCGGATCGCCGAACTTGCGAACAGAGATGTTGGCGTCGCAACGCAAACTGCCTTCCTCCATGTTGCCATCGCAGATGTCCAGGTAGCGAACCAGCTTCCGTACCTCCGTCAAATACGCTCCGGCTTCTTCAGCCGAACGCATCGAGGGGTCCGATACAATTTCAATGAGTGGAGTTCCGGCCCGGTTGTAATCGAGCAGGGTATCGCTGGAATGTTCGTCGTGAATGGATTTGCCCGCGTCTTCTTCCAAATGCGTATGGTGCATCGGAATGGCCTTTTCCTGCCCATCTTTTCCCTTAATCCAGATTTCACCACCGATACAGATCGGATGTTTGTCCTGTGAAATCTGATAGCCTTTTGGCAGATCGGGATAGAAGTAGTTTTTCCGGTCGAATACCGTACGGCGGGCAATCTGACTATTGGTCGCCAGTCCGAAACGTACGGCCAGTTCTACCGCTTTGGCATTCAGCTTGGGCAAGGTGCCGGGATGCCCCAGCGTGATAACGGAGATATTCCGGTTGGGCAGTGAGCCGAACTGGTTGGCATCAGCCGCGAAAATTTTACTTTCGGTCAGTAACTGGGCATGGACTTCCAGACCAATGACCAGCTCGTACTGGGATTTAATCGACGACACGGTAGGCTATAATGGATCAGAACGCAAAGGTACGCTTTTATGGGGAAAGGCTTTAGCCCGGCTCCGAATTCAACGGTACCGGGCTATGGGCTCAAGGGTTACTCGCCGCGGGCCATGTCGCGTTTGACGTCTTTTTCTTTGATGTCCTGACGTTTATCGTGCAGTTTTTTCCCTTTTGCCAAAGCAATATTGAGCTTGGCAAAGCCGCGATCCGAGATGAACAGACGCGTTGGGACAATCGTTAGGCCCTGGTCTTTCAGCTTACCCACCAGGCGACGGATTTCCTTTTTCTGGAGGAGTAACTTGCGATCACGAATGGGTTCGTGGTTGTAGTGCGTGCCCTCTTCGTACTTGGAAATGTTCATGTTCCGCACGTACAGCTCGTCGTTGAGCAGCAGACAGTACGCATCGGTAAGGTTGGCTTTCCCCTGACGAATGGATTTAATTTCGGTTCCGGATAAGATGATGCCCGCCGTGAAGGTTTCTAAAAACTGGTATTCAAACGAAGCCCGGCGATTTTTGATCTCGACGTGCTTTTGTATTTTTTCTTTTTCTGCCATATCGGTTCCTGTAATACCTGGCCGGTACTTGTTTAGCCGGTTCTTTTTCACGAAAAAAAGTGGACCTATCGACCCGCTGCGTGAATTGGTTTCAAAGATAGCTTTCGAATGGACATCTTGACGCGTTTCTACTGGGCCCGACCGGTTTCTACGCTGGACCGTAGCCGGAAATAAACAATCGTTTATTCGCTCCAGAAACGCTGAATATGCTGGTGACAAAGTTCATGCACCGGATAGCGGGCACATTCCTTCGCCAGTCGTTTGACATTCCGGCGATAGCTTCCCTCCTGTATTACCTGATCTACGGCCTTTTTGATCTCACGGGCTGTCGCCATTTCCGTTTTCAGGCGAATACCCAGCCGAAAATACGCCACCCGGGCCGCAATCTCATTTTTCCCTTCGTACAATCCTGTCGCGACGATGGGTACGCCATGTTGCACGGCGGCCAGGGTACTCGCGTAACCCGCGTTCGTCACGAATACGTGTACCTGCGGCATGAGAGCCTGGAAATCCACGTAATCTTCCAGTACAAAATGGGTCTGCGGAAACTGTTGCCGCAGCTGCTGGGTCTGGTGTCCGCCAGTGGTGGCAATCACCAGCGTAGACGCGTCGGATTTAAAGGCTTCCAGGGTTGGAATCAGGAGTTTTTTCGGATCGGGCTGATGCATGCCCTGGGAAACCAGCACGACTCGCTGGTATCGCTTCGGACAAACCCGGAGGGGCAATGAACCCGGCATTGCCGCCCGGTACGGAAAGAGCGGCCCGACAAACTGAACGTTCGGACTTAGATCCCGGCGTTTGTATTCGAAGCCCGGTACGCCGCTTTGCAGATACACATCTGCTTCCCGCAGGACTGCATCCTGACAAAATTCCCGACTGACGGGTAATCCATGCTGCTTTCGCAAGGTATTGTACAGATGCGTAGAAGGCTTGAAGAAGTAATTTCGAACCCAGTACTGCAACAACCGCTGGCGACTTTTGCCGAGGAGCGACTGAGCGGGTAGCCAGCCTAATCCATGCAAAGGGGCATCGCTTGAAGAAACGCCCAGCGGCCCCAGACCCACTACCCCCACGGGAACATTAAAAACGGCTTTCAGAAAAGGAGCTGCCATAAAAGCCATGTCGCACAACACCGCATCGAAGGGAAACTGTGCATAAACGGCTTTCAGATCGGTCAGAAAATCAGGAATGGGAGCCAGGAAGCGGTAGGTCAGATCAAAACGGAAGCGGGTGAGCGTACGCGTGAGCTTTTTACGTTGCGGCCAGACTTGGTTGACTTCCGTAGCATGCACTTCCGTAGCCCGCTGAAAAGGGTAAAAGCCTAAACCGAGTTTGGTAATGAGGGACTGATAACTCGGACCCGTATACCAACCCACCTCATACCCCTGGGATTGGAGATATACTGCCAGAGCCGTCAGCGGCCTTACGGAGTCGGGGGTTGTCGCTACTAATAGTTTCTTCGCATTCATTCCTGAAAGTCAACAATTCAGCAAACCTACACCGCCTTCCGGCAGGCTAGTCAGGCAGCCTGACTGAACTGTTTAAAAGAGAACATGAACTGTAGGGGCCCATCCATCGTCCAACAAAAAGCCCTGACATCGACGATGTCAGGGCTTTTTGAGCAATCCGATTCAAGAGCTTATTTCTTTTCCTCTTTCTTCTCTTCGGTTTTGGGCTGCGTCGCCTTGTATTCTTTGTTCAGACCTTCGATCATTTTTTGCGTAATGTCGAGTTTTGAGTCTGCAAACAGAATGCCACCGCCTTTCTGATAACCCAGTACGTATTGGTACTTATTATCGTTGTTGTATTTTTTGATGTACTCGAAAATGTTGTCGTACAGCTTTTCGGTTTGATCCGCCCGCTCTACGGACAGATCATTCGCGGCTTTCTGACGGTAGTTTTCGAAGTCAGACGCCTTTTTCTGTAACTCCAGTTGTTTAGCCTGAGCTTCAGCGGCTAACATGCCACCGGCCCGTTGTTGGAAAATCTGAATTTCACGCTGGATGGCTCCGCCTTTCTGGTTGAGTTCCACGTCGAGTTGCGTACCCTTCTGTTCGAAGGCTTTCTGAGTATCTTTAAAGAAATCGTAGTTATTCAATAAGGAATCGGCATTTACATACACGATGGCCCGACCGTCAGCGGTCACGGCGGCACTACTGCCACTCGAAGAGCTACTATCGCCTTTAAAATGCAGGTAATACAAAACGGCCACCGCCACGACCAACACGGCATTAAGGGCTAACGAAAGGTTTTTCACTGAGTCTAGCTGGTTTGATTAAACAATTAGGTCGGCAAAAATAGCCAATTGCCCCGAAGTGGCAAGCTCGGTTGCACGCAGTATTTCAGGAATTTACGCAAGACTACCAATAGGCTTGTGCTTTTTCGGCGGGGGAAGGGTTCTTGGGGAAAACGGCCTGCCGTACCAAATACCCACTCAGGGAGGCCATTCCACCCAGTAGGGCTCCGCTCCAGGTCGTAGCCGTCAGCAAACCAATGGTGCCAATCCCCCGAAAAAGCTCACTGATCCGGTCCGTCAGAATACCCCCTGACCGAAGGTGTTCGTAGTAAGCCATGCCAAACCAGAGCAGGGCGGTGGCGAGAAAACCATTTAAAAAAGCCTTACTCCCACTCTTGCCTTTCCAGGCTGAAATCAGGAACGGTATGATGACAACGGACCACCAGGGGAGAAAGTACTGGACCATTGCGGAAAGTAAAATCATCAAAACGAATTGCATAACGAACGTTTTAATACAGGTAAAGGGTATCTGGCCTTAGCGTTTACTGATTTTCAGCGTACTTAAAACCTTGGGATGGTTTTCATCAATGGCTTTCAGATACAAAAGTTCATTCAGTTTTCCCTCGGCCCAGGTATTAACCATGTTATCATAGTACGGACTACCCGGATTGCCCGACTGTCCGCCGGGATATACACCATAGGCCGTTGGTCCCTCTTTTCCCAGAGCCACCACCATTCGCCAGGACGGTCCCCATTTACCCCGGAAGGCATTCGGCACATCGGCACCGCCGCCCGCTACTACGTTCGTACGACCAAAGGATTTCAAGGGAGGTACCAAGTGAGCAATCGTCGATCCTTTCACCGCTCCCCAAGCCCAGTTTTTCGAGGAATAGGTCCCGTACTGGCGGGTGAGCGAATCGACGGTCGCCTTGAAGCTAAGCCGAATAATATCCGTCTGATTCTCTTTTACGTCCGCCGTTTCGACGCGATCAAACCATTTCGAATCCGGTTCTTTTAGAATGAGTTTCCAGAGTCGGTCTTTCTGCGGACGCTGTAACGGTTTCTTCGCGTCCGTCGTGAATTCATCCCAGACAAAAGAAGGAAGATTTTCCACCCATTTTTCAAAAATGGTCGGAGCTACGGCCTGCGTCGTGTACTCATAATCCCACTGCTGCAGAGCCGTGTACGTTGAGTATTGGGAGGCATTAAGTTCCCCTACTTTGATCTGCTCCAGTAAAGTAGGGAGCAAGTCCCGGGCCAGCACGTTGTAGTTGTCGTTTTGTAATAATCGCAGGCTGTCAATGGTAGCCCGCTGCATGGCTTCAAGTCGTTCATTAATCCGAATAGCCCGGTTAGCCTCCGCAAAACGCCAGTGCAGGTAATACGGATACGACTCATCGACGGGGGCCTGGTTGGCCGAACTTACGTATCCTTGTTTGGGATTTTTTACATGGGGATTGTGTTCGTGAGGAATCCAGCCCTGCCAGTCGTGAGCAGATTTAGAGCCGTCCAGCAGGAACTTACCCTGTTCTTTCCATTTTAACGGAAACTTTCCATTCACCCAGATGGCAATGTCGTTTTCATTACTGGCGAAGACAAAGTTTTGTGCCGGAGCGACGTAATGACTCAAGGCTCGTACGTAATCGTCGTAATTTTTCGAGCGGTTGAGCATATAGAACGTTTTGACGGGATTACCCGGCTCGTGGGCAATCCAGCGTAAGGCCAGACTCGGCGTAGGGTCATTCCCCCAGCGGGGCAGTGCCACCGGCCCGTGATGCGTATACACCACCGTATCGATCACGGACGGTTTGCCTTTGACCTTGATTTCCTCCACCCGGAAGCTGGTTTTGTGCCATTGCCGCCGGTACAGGTATTCACGTCGCGTAGAATCTTTAAATACGATGGTGTACAAATCAGCTACGTCGGAGCCTACGTTGGTTTCGCTCCAGGCAATGTCGTGGTTGAATCCAATAATGATGCAGGGAGCCCCCGGCAGCGATACCCCGTAGGCATTGCTTTCGGGCGTGGTGAGCTGAATTTGGTACCAGATGGAAGGAAGCGTTAAGCCCAGGTGCGGATCACCCGCCAGAATGGGTAAACCCGTAGCGGATTTCTCACCCGCAATCGCCCAGTTGTTTGACCCGATTCCTTCGACCCGCTCGGGCCAGGAAAGTGGCTCGCGGACGGAAGCCGTCCCTTCGGTATAGTCTTTCGGTACTTTGGGAAGGGGGCTGCGTTTGAAATTCCATTTCGTCCCTTTGGGGATGATCGGACTTTCACGATCGGCGTAATCGGGGTATAAATCCTGGAGTACTTCCAGACCAAACTTTTGCAGCACATTGGTCAACGCCGCATCACCGTCGCGGGGGGTCGCCAAGGTATGAGTCATTTCTACCATGAGTAACATGGACTTTTCCGGCGTCCAGGCTTCGGGCGTAAAGCCCAGCATTTTGTACTCAATGGGATAATCGGCAGGCCGCAGATTGGACAGGTACGCATTGATCCCATCACTGTATGCTTCGATGACACGGCGAATTTTCGCGTCCTGTTGCACAAACTTCCAGGCTTCCTCGGCGGCTTTTACCGAACCCGTCCGGCGTTTGTATAAATCCAGGGGCAGAGCCTGCTCCCCTACTACTTCACTCAGACGTCCGGCGGCAGAACGGATCGTCAGATCCATTTGAAACAGGCGATCCCGAGCCGTTACGTAGCCTTGAGCGTAGTATAAATCGTGATCATTGCTTGCGAAAATGTGCGGAACCCGGTTGTCGTCGAAGCGAATAATGACCTCCGATTCAACGCCCGGCAGATGTATTTCAGCGTCGAGCATCTGAATGCGACGCTCATTACTCCAAAAACCCGAAAATGGACTTAAGAAGGCCCCCAGGGCGGGCAAGGGACTAAATGAAGTGCCCAGAGCCCACAACAACCCACCCGTGAGGGTCAGACTAAGAACCGCTTTCTTCATGTCGATGTACTGTACGTGATGTAAGAATACAAACGTAAGGGTTCTAACGGCAAGAAAAAAGAGATTTTCCCGGTGATTCGGTACGCGACCAGCTCGATAGAGTGATTGGTAATTTCGATTTAGGTAGTACTTTTTACCGCATTACTTACCCATCCATTTTTTAAAATCGCTTACTTTTTCCCGACTCACCAACGCTTCTTTTTCAAAGACGGGCTTCAGCCCTAGTGCCAGGCGATTACCAAAATACGGCTGAATCTGTTCCACACTGGCGTGCGTAACGATGACGCCCCGACTGATTCGGAAGAACAAATCCGGATCAAGCATATCGGTTAGTTCATCGAGGGTATAGTCTACCAGAAACTTCTGACCGGCATGGGTTTTAAAAAAGCTGAATCGCTCGTCGGTAAAGAAAAAGGCAATTTCGGCTACTTCTACTGATAACAGCCGCTGCCCCTGCCGTACCAGAAACCGCTTGCGGTATTCTTTGGTCTGCATCTGATTTCGCCAGGCCTGTAGCACCTGATCCAGATTGAAGGGTAAGGAAGGCTGTGCCCGAGCTGACAGATCATGGTACTTGCGAAGCCCGCGTTCGAGTTCTTCCCGCTGTACGGGTTTGAGCAGGTAGTCGATACTATTGACTTTGAAGGCCTGCAGAGCGTATTCGTCGTAGGACGTGGTAAAAATGATGGTACTGAAAATATCGACCTGTTCGAAAATGGCAAAGCTTTGTCCATCGGCCAGTTCAATATCCATGAAAATCAGATCCGGTTCGGCATGGCCCTGCTGTCGGTTGCTTTCAATCCAGTCAACGGTTTCTTCGATACTCGCCGTCGAGGCCAGTACTGTTAGACTGGGTTCGATTTCCTGTAACAACCGAATCAGCTTGCGGACGGCTAATTCTTCATCTTCAACGATTAAAACGTTCATATATCCGATACATTTTCAGTGAATAAAGGCAACAGAATTTTAAAGTGATCGGGACCGTTGGTAATCTGCGGTTCCGGCTGATCGAGTAAGCGGTAACGGGCGGTAATGTTAGACAGCCCCACCTTCGTCGATTCAACGACGCCCGGACGTTTGGCTTTGGTTTGCAGGTTATTACTTACCAGCAATTCACCCGTCGTTGTCGTACCAATGTGAATATGCAGGGGCTTGGTAGCCAGAATGACGTTGTGCTTCACCGCATTTTCCACCAGCATCTGAAGGGTCAGGGGTGGCAACTGGTACTTGAGATATGCCGGATCGACGACTACATCCAGGTGTAAACCAGCTCCGTACCGGGTTTTGAGCAAGTGGTAATAGGAATGAATAAAGGCCAGCTCTACCGAGAGCGGCGTTAGTTCGCGTTCGCTGGTCTGTAGCAGATAGCGATAGACTTTCGCCATTTCATTGACAAAGTCCTCAGCTTTCTGCGGCTCGTCGGCGATGAGTGACGAGAGTGAGTTTAAACTGTTGAACAGGAAATGGGGACTGATCTGACTCCGCAAGCTCTGCAATTGACCCTGCAAACGGGCTTTCTTGAGTGTTTCCTTATTTTTCTGGCTCGCCTGCCATTGTTCCAGAGAATAAAATACTTCATAGATAAAGACAAAGGCTAGCAGCGAAAACACATCGACAGCGTACAAAAACACGAGCGTGGGCGGCGTGACATCTGCTCCGGCAAGCCGCTTGAACAGATGATTCCACGTGGGAATGATGCCATGATTGGCCTGCATGGCTTCGAGCGATATTTCCGTGTGAAAGAACCCGCCCAGAGCAAACAGCGTCAGATAGAAATACAGAAAAAAGGCGGTCAGGAACGTGAAACTCAGCGTCATCCAGATAATCCGCTTGACCGTTTGCCGCAAGTGGGGGTACCGACGGGTAATTACGTCAGCCGCGTAGTTATGAGCGACAAAAGCAACGGTACTCAGGATACCTACCACCAGCGTTCCGCCCAGGAAATTTGACCAGTTTTGCAGGTACGGACGCCCAATCAGCAAATACGCCATCAGGGGAATAATCCAGGGAGCGATGAAGGCGTACATCCAGCGACTCCGGGCCGTGGGGAAGCAGCGATGAATCAGCTCTTTCATACCGCCTGTAGTAAAGGAAGTTCGACGATATACCGCTGATCCTCAACCAGCACCTGCACCGATTCACCCTGTAGTAAGCGGTAGCGGGCCATGAGCATCGACAGGCCAGCCCGGTTAAGCGGAATGGTTACGGAACGTTTCTGGAGGGAATTGCTTACTCGTAATAGCGTTGGTGAATTCGCCCGAATCTGAATGGATAAGGGCTGCTGGGCCAGTACGACATTGTGTTTGATGGCATTATCGACCAGCGTCTGGAGTGTCAGCACGGGTAGGTACTGCGTCCGGGCGGCCTCGCAGACGTTCACTTCCAGTGAAATGGCCGATCCATACCGGGTGTCGAGCAAATAGGAATAGGCCTGCAAAAAACGTAGTTCGGCTTCCAGCGTGACCAGTCCACCGCCCGGCATACTCATTTGCCCAGCCTGCAACAGATAACGGTATACGGTTGCCATCTCGTCCACAAAACGTTCCGCCTGACGCGGATTGTCGGCAATGAGTACGGACAGAGAATTTAAGCTATTAAACAGAAAATGCGGGTTCACCTGCTGTTTTACTTCTTCGAGCTGCATTTGTAACTGCTGATGTTCCAGAGCCTCCAGTTCTTCCTGATGAATCCGCCACTGCGTAAAGGCATACACGCCCTCGCTTATCCCGGCCAGTAAAATGTTCATACACGTCATCGCTGCCAGCACCCACGGAGCCTGTGCCGGTTTGTAGGAATAGCCGAACCACTGCGTAGCACCCAACGCATACATCAACTGCTGTCCCAGAAAAAAGTTGATTCCCACAAACAGACTGATCATACTGCTGAGCCGCAGAGCGGACTGGTGGGGATGCGGGAAATACACGCCAATTTGCTGAGCGAGCCACTGAAGGAAGAAGGCATCCATGGCATTGAAAACAAACATGATCAGGGAAATTCCCAGCATGTTTGTCCAGCTGGCCCAGTACAAACTTCCCCAAAAGAGGTAACAGAATACGGGCGTGTACACGACAATCAATAACCAGAGCAGGCCACCCCTGAACAAGTTGCGTTGTTCCAGAAAAGGAAATAATCTGGGCATGAGCGGATCCTGATTTTCAAACTTCGGTCGGATTTTCAGGGCCCTTGCCACTTTGCGTAGCAGCAATGAAAATGGCATTTCTTGGGGGCTTGGTCAGGGTAGGTAAAGCTACAATGGATTTAGTAAACCCCTGAGACTGCTCCTCCCCGAGCTGAAAAGATTTCTGACTGAATTGTTAAAAATCGTACATGAATTGCGGTACGGCAGGAAGTAACGTACAGACTGGGGCTGGAGAGGTGATGTATAGCGGAGCCGCTGGATTCCGGCGAACGTTCGGATGCATAGTCAGGTATCGTTTAGGTGGATAAAGATTATGGCAAACGTACCTCCTTCGTGCAAGGGCTTAAACGCTTCGCTGGTTCAACTGGAAAAAGCGAGGAATGAACTGTTTTTTTTGTGCTATAATCCGGAAAAGCTCAATCATTCAAGCAATCTACTCTTTTGATAATCTGCACGTTACTAATTAAGAGTCGTTACATATGTCCCAGTCAGTCCGATACAATTGATCGGGCTTTTTCGGCGATTCATCCTTTGGAAGCCTCACTTGAGTAGAAACGCTCCTTGGAAGCAGCCGGGCGGCGTAAATCTTTGTATCACCAAACCGATTTCTACTTGGTTAAGGGATTTAAGGAGTTAGTACCGTTCAACCTTCCAATCAACGTCTGGAGAGATTCCTGCGATTTGAGTAACACCCAAGCGTAGGATCTCTCTTGTTTTTCACCTTCACCTTTCTTATTCCTCTTTTCAATTATGTTGGTAAAAATCCTAAAAGGAACCGGCATGGTACTGGGCTCCCTCGTCCTACTGCTGGGCATCGCCTATGCCGTCATTGCCCGGAACATTACGGAACGCGTCGAAAAAACGTACGACTTTGCCCGCGAAAGCTTTCCCATCCCAAACGACTCCCTCAGTATTGAACGCGGGAAACACGTCGCTCTCATCAAAGGCTGTATCGAATGTCACGGTGAAAACCTGGCCGGAAAAGTAATGATCGACGAGCCCCCCATGGGCCGACTCGTTGCCACCAACCTGACGCGTGGAAAAGGCGGCTTACCCGACGACTACGCCGCCGAAGACTGGATACGAGCCCTGCGACACGGTGTGGGGCGTAACGGACGACCACTCATTTTTATGCCCTCGCACGAAACAACCCTGTTATCCCAGGAAGATATGGCCGCCCTGATTGCGTACTGCCGGCAACTACCCCCCGTGGACCAGGCGTGGGCTCCGATCAAGCTGGGACCCGTCGTTCAGGTGTTTTCATATTTGGATAAAATGCCCCTGCTGTCGGTTGAAAAAATTGATCACCACCGAGCCCTTCTGACGCAGGCTGATACCAGCGGTGGTATTGCTCAGGGAAAATACCTGGCCGTATCCTGCTCGGGTTGCCATCAGCCTGATTTCAAAGGCGGCGAAGGAGCCGCTCCCGGTTCGCCCCCCGTACCGAATCTGACCCGCAGCGGACACGTGGGCCAATGGACGCAGCAGCAATTCATCCATACGCTTCGAACGGGCCATACACCCGAAGGACGTGTCCTCAAGAATGAAGATATGCCCTGGAAAATGACCGCTCAGTATCAGGAAAAAGAACTCGTGGCTCTGTATAAATACTTCCGGAGTTTACCCTAACGGGGTCTTAGTCGGCTCTCCAAATCAACACACGAAGTCCGGCATCCGATTGCGTTCTTCATCTTCTTTTCAATCGAAGTCGGTTTTCTGTGGATTCAGTGCCTCCATTTACCAGTTGATTCGGATTAGCCCTCCGCCTTCCATGTACCTGTTCAATCTTTGTATCAGTATTCTATCAAATCAACCTTCAATCATGTCACGTTTATCTGTATCTCTTTCGCTTAAAATGTTTTTGTTCGGACTAATTCTGCTGGTTAGTTCCTGTAAAAAAGATCCCGAACCCCTTGATCCCGATAACCCAGGGCAAGAACAGCCCGGTGGTGGCGGTGGCGGCAACAATGGTACGTCGTCCTTACCCTGTGCGGGGAAAGATTTAAAGATTCAATCCTTCATTTTTACCCTAACCGAGGATGAAAGCGGTGAAGAAACGGGCGGCGATTTAGTCGATGAATTTCCTGAATGTGCCAAGGACGATCGCATCCGCTTCGAGAAAAGCGGTAAAATCTCTGGCAGCGAAGGAAGTAACGTATGCCCCCCCGACGAAGAGCCGGATACCGAAGTTCCCGTACCGGTAAACAGCCTCTGGAGCTACAATGCCCAGAATAAAACCTTCAAGATGTACGAGGAAGGAAATCCCAATGAGGCCGTTGTCTGGAAAGTGGATGAAGTCTCCAGCAGCTCGCTCAAAATCAGCATCACTGAAAAGTCCGAGGGCTACACGACCAAAATCGTTTTGTCTTTAAAAGAGTAGAAGTCGCACGAGAACGGACGTTTATGCCAACCCACGCGTCCGTTCTTTATTCATTGTAAAAAATCGAGAGCGGTGTTTCTCTTCCGCAACCCGACCACGACTAAGCGTGTAGCATTGCTTTTCTCACTCCTTTCTGATGGATCGCACCATGAAACTATTTTCCATCCTAGTCGGCCTCCTGTTTTCGACTGCAGCTCTGGCCCAACTTCCGAATGCCAACACCCTGAAAGCAACCATTAACGGGGAAGAATTCAAGAGTCAGCCCCGCCGGATTCGCATTGGAGCGTACTGGTGGATTACCGCCAACACGAACAAGCCTGATCAGTCCTTGCGTATCTGGCTGGGCAGTTACGATCATACGGACGGCATTGAGCCCGGTACATATCTGGTGGTAGACGCCGATAAAGCCGATAGCAAGGCCAATAAAGCCAAGGTTCAGGCAGGCAGCGGCTACAAGGGGCTGGCGGTGATTAAGTACGTAAAAGAGACTCGGGAGCCTCGCATGGAATACCACGTGGGCAAATCCCAGAATAATGATGAAACGGTAGTCGTGAAGAAGAATGCCGACGGTTCGCTTGAAGCTACGTTTAGCGGCGTACTGGCAGGCTCGTACTGGAAAGAAAAATCGAGTGCTACAGTTTTCGGCGGCATGGGCCGACTCATGAACAAAATGGAAGATAAAGTGATCACCAAAACGACGGGCTTTGATTCTTCCATCGATCCCGAAGGGAATGGGTACAAACAGCAGAGTAAAAAAGATTCGCTGGTTCTAACCAATGGTACCTTTCATCTGCCCCTACCCAGCAAGCAATAATTGTCTATTCTGACCCTTGTAATGGCTCGCCACTCTAGCAGTGGCGAGCTTATTTTTTTAGAGTAACGACTGGTATACGTCCAGGTACTGGCTGGCACTGCGTTCCATACTGAAATTTTCGGCTCTTTTCTTCAACTGTTCAGCGAGTGGCGTGGTATTATAAGTATGCATGCCCTCCCGGAACACGCGTTGCATGTGCTCGGCTTCGAAATCGGAGAAATAGAAGGCGGCATCACCGCCGATTTCGGGCAATGAGGTCAGATTCGAAATAAAGACGGGTTTACCAAACGACATGGCTTCTACGACCGTAAAGCCAAAACCTTCGGCCAGTGAAGGATGTAGAAAGGCCATACAATGGTTGAGGTACCAGGCCTTTTCGCTTTCCGAAACCGGACCCGCCAGGAAAAGCCGGTCGCTCACGCCCATGTCTTCGGCCATGGTCCGCATTCGGGAGGCGTATTCGGGTTCATCGTGATGACCGGCTACGACTAACTCCAAATCGGGATTCGCCAGTAATAAAGGCAGTAGTACGTGGTAATTCTTTTTGGTATTCACGTAGCCCAAACCAAACAGAAAGGGACGACGGGGCCGATAGGAAGTAGATTCCAGGTGGGGTGCACTCAGCTTATTAAGACCATTGTGAATGACGTGAATGGGCTTACCATTTACGTCACAATTATTGAGTACGTCATTTTTAGTGAATTCCGAGATGCAAACAATGGCATCACTTCGGTCAATGAGGTTTTGCGTGTGGGCCAGACTGCGGAGTTGTTCCTCGCGGGCTTTGCCTTCGTGCAGAGCATTTAAGTCATGGACCGTGAGTACCACACGGGTATCGCTATCCCGCTCGGGAATGATGCGGCCCGATTGAAACGGAGCATGCCAGACTTTACAGCCTGCCAGAAAAGGTTTCCAGATTTTATGCCATTTCCGTTCGATGATATGATGCTTCTCCGGCCGAAGCTGAAGCCGTTCTGCCGGTGGGACGTACATCATCATCGGCGGCATTTGCTGTTTTCGCAACAGCTTGTTCACCTGTTCGCTCATGTTTAAGCAATAGTGATACAAGCCTGAGTTGGGAAACTTCATTAACCCGCAGTCAAGGATTATTGAGGACATAAATTTCTATATATTAAAGGACACGACTGTATTCGCTGCCTAGATAGAGCAGGTTCTGACGATAGGGAGCATACCCCAAAATGGGCTTGCTCCTGCGAATACAGACGAACGAAATAATTGACGAACCTGATTAGCTCAGACCCTCCGGGCCCGCCTGTGGAAGACCTAAAAAAGGCTTTCCAGCAAAGCTACCCTGTTTGTACAGACACCAGTTGTAGAGCAGGAGTTGGATTGCCTCCAACAAATAATGTGCAAACGGGCGTATTCGTTGCGTGTATAATTAACCGATTCAGTGGAAGCCTTATTGTTCATTGCTCGAAAACACCCGAATTTACTGTCTCTTTTTTAAAGGAATGGCTCGGGATTTTTATACCTATTAAAGCCCTGTTTTTCTGATTCATACCTATAGCACTGGTAAAAGCTTTAAAAAGACATTTTGTTTTTCTTACCGCCGCACTACCGTTTATTTTTTCATTATTTTTTCTGTTGTTTCCAACGTTTTACCCCTCAAATCGGGTCTTTGAGAGGCCATTTGGGAGTATTGTTAAGGCAAAGACCTTTCATGGATTGCCGGAAAAATAGCCAGTCAAAGGTGTCATTCGCCCCATTCCGACTTTATTTTTGCCCTGGTAAAGCCTCTATCCATACATAAACCAATCTCCAGTTCGTTGATTCGAGGGTGGTAAGTTGTTTGATCTTCCTGTAATTCCGAGTAACGTGTCAGCGTTCTTACTCCCTAAAAAATTTAGAAGTTAGCAAGTAAATGAAAATCTATAGTCGTCTTCTGAAGTACGTAACGCCACTCAGAAAATTCATCGTTCCGTTTTTTCTGTTTACGTTAGCGTCGGTCTTTTTTAGCGTTTTTCAATTCGCTCTGATTATCCCCCTTCTGAACTTTCTATTTGACTCTTCACACATCGCTGAAGAGGCTGCCCAATACGCCCGGGAACCTGAATTTACATTTTCAGGTAGCTATTTTAAGGACTATTTCTATCACTTGATTTACCAGTTCAAAGTCAGCGATCCCATTTATGCCCTGTACTTTTTAGCGGCCATGATCGTGACTTCGGTATTATTGTCGAACACCTTCCGGTATTTCGCCCAGCGTTGTCTGCTCAATGCCCGTACCATGCTGGTCAAACGACTGCGAGAAGCTCTTTTCGAAAAAATCAATCATCTGCACCTGGGCTATTTCACCAAAGAACACAAAGGCGATTTGCTCTCCCGACTCAACGGGGATGTATACGCGATCGAAAGCGTAGCTTCCAGTTCGCTCGAAGTTATTTTCAAAGAGCCCTATACGTTCATTGGATACTTCATTGCTCTGTTTGCCATCTCTACGAAGCTGACCCTGTTTACACTGGTTATCATTCCGGTATCGGCCATAGGAATTGCCGCCGTTACGAAGAGTCTACGCAAAGAAGCTCAGGATGTACAGGCTTCCATGGGCCGTTTGCTGACGCTGATGGACGAATCGCTGATGGGTATGCGTATCATTCGGTCCTTTAATGCTACGCCGTTTATCCTGAAACGCTTTAGTCAGGAAAACGACTTTTACCGCAAAGCCAGCTCCCAGGGTTTCAAACGTCGCGAACTGGCTCCGGCCTTTTCGGAGGCGTCGGGTGTTTTTGTAGTAGCCTGTATTCTGGTGTACGGGGGTAGTCTGGTACTGAGCCAGGAAGGAGGCTTGCAGGCGAGTGCTTTCATCGCGTTCATTGCCATTTTCTCGCAGGTGATCCGCCCGGCGAAGGCTATTGTGGTAGCCCTTACGAACATTCAGCAGGGACGGGCCGCGGGCGAGCGTATCCTGGAAATTCTGGACAAGCCCATTCTGGTACAGGATAAACCCGATGCCGTAGAGCTAACGAACTTCCACGATAAAATTGAATTCCGGAATGTTTCCTTCCAGTACGGCGATGCGGCAGTTTTACAAAACATGAGTTTTACGCTTGAAAAAGGCAAGAAAATGGCTCTTGTTGGACCTTCGGGTGTAGGTAAATCAACCATTGCGGATCTTATCCCGCGTTTCTACGACGTAACCGACGGTGAGATTTTGATTGATGGCCGGGATGTACGGGATTATAAGATGGAATCGCTACGGAATCAGATGAGTTTTGTATCCCAGGAAATCATTCTCTTCAACGATACGATTTTCAATAACATCGCCCTGGGTCAGCCCAACGCGACGATGGAGGAAGTCATTCACGCGGCCAAAGTAGCCAATGCCCACGATTTTATTACGCAAACCGAAGACGGTTACCAGACTATTATTGGCGATCGGGGCATCCGGCTATCGGGTGGTCAGCGTCAACGCTTGAGCATTGCCCGGGCGGTATTCAAAAAATCATCCATTCTGATTTTGGATGAAGCAACCTCTGCGTTGGATACGGAATCGGAAAAATCCGTTCAGGAAGCCCTGGATCATCTGATGGTTGATAAAACCACGCTGGTAATTGCCCACCGGCTTAGTACGATCAAGGATGTCGATGAAATCCTTATCTTACATCAGGGACAAATTGTTGAACGGGGTAGCCACGAAGAACTCGTCGAAGTAGAAGAAGGCGTATACCGCCGCCTGACGATGTTGCAAAACGTATAAACTTCCCTGACTAAAAAAAACCGCTTCCTGCCGAAGCGGTTTTTTTGTTTTCATTTAGCTATATGTACTGAATGACGGACCTTCGTTCTGAGCTGACGTTTAGGCGAACGCATGGCCCGTTAGTCATGAATATGTATGCAGGATTATCTTTTTAGAAGTTTTCGTATTACTTTTTCAGCCTCGAATGTTCGTCCATGCGGTTACTCTATTTCCAAGGTCTGCTGATGATGCTTTCTTACGTAACTACTGCTCAATCGTTTGAAGTACAGGGACACCGCGGTTGTCGGGGGTTAGAACCCGAAAATACGATCCCGGCTTTTCTGAAAGCTCTGGAGCTGGGGATAGTTACGCTGGAGCTTGACGTGGTGCTTTCGCAGGATCATCAGGTAGTCGTTTCTCACGACTGGTACTTCAATGCCCGCTTTAGCACGAAACCCGATGGAACGCCCGTACGCCGGGCCGAAGAGAAAACCTTACGTTTGGATCAGATGCCGTATGATCGAATCAAACGTTATGATGTCGGGCAACGCGGCCACGCCGATTTCCCGGAGCAGAAAGCCCAGGCAGCCTACAAGCCGCTCCTGAGTGAAGTAATTGCGACGGCAGATGCCTATGCTCAGCAGCACCAGCTGCCCCTGCCCCAGTACAACATTGAAATCAAAACGGAAGCACATACCACTCCGGAGATCATTTGTCCGCTGGTAGCTCAGGTGTTAACCATTCCCGCAGAACGCTTTTGTATTCAAAGTTTTGATTTGGCCGTGTTACGCTACTGGAAAGCCCAGCAAGAGAAGGGTACCTTTTCCAACAATAAGCTTTCCGTGCTGGTTACTATGAAAGGTCTGACTCGTAGTTTGAAAGAATTAGGATTCCGGCCCGATATTTTTAGTCCTCAATACCGATTCATTTCCAGGCGAACCGTACGTAAAGCTCACGATCTGGGCATTCGAGTCATTCCCTGGACCGTTAACGAGCTGCAAACCATGCAGCACCTGCAACAGATCGGGGTGGATGGATTGATTACGGATTATCCAAATCGATTTAAAAAGTGATAGATTTGAGTCTCTGGTTTTCGTGAATGTGGTGATTCGCACTGAAATGTTCTAAAACCCTTCGTCCGTTAAGCTTCAGCATGCCTATGCTACCCCTTTTTAATGATACGCTGGTCTGGATTCTGCAACGTCGGCTAGCCCGTATCGAAGCCTTTCGCCGTGATCCCTGGCCTATTCAGGAACGACAGCTCCAGCGGCTTATTCGCTCGGGACGGTCAACCGTGTGGGGTAAACAGTACGGCTACCGTCACATCCGTAGCCTCGCCGATTTCCAACGCGAGGTGCCTGTCTCAACGTACGAAGATCTGTTTCCGTACATTGAGCGAGTGATGAAAGGAGAAGATCGGGTACTATGGCCTTCACCGATTCGTTTTTTCTCGAAATCTTCGGGCACGACCAATGCCCGTAGCAAGTATATACCCGTCACCCGCGAAGCCCTCGATGAAGGGCATTTCCGGGCGGGTAAAGACATGATGGCCCTCTGGGTAGATCATAAGCCTGATACCCGGGTGTTTGAAGGAAAAGGTCTGTCTATTGGGGGAAGTTTAGCCCAGAATCAACTTAACGAACGCACCGTAACGGGTGATATTTCGGCGGTAGTGATGAAAAACCTGCCTTCCTGGGCTCAGTTCATTCGTACGCCTTCCCTGCAAACGGCCCTGATGGACGGTTGGGAATCGAAAATTCAACGGATGGCCGAAGAAGTTTCGCAGGTCAACGTTACGAGTGCTCTGGGCGTACCCACCTGGACGCTCGTTCTGATTCAGAAGGTACTGGAACTGACCGGCAAAAAGAATATTCTGGAGGTTTGGCCAAATTTTGAAGTCTTCATTCACGGAGCCGTGGCCTTTCAGCCTTACCGTGAGCTTTTCCGAAAAGAAGTCTTTCAGGGGGATACGGTCCGGTACCTGGAAACGTATAATGCCTCCGAAGGTTTCTTTGGTCTACAGGATGACCTGAGTCGGGTAGATGAATTGCTACTGATGCTGGACTATGGCATTTTTTACGAATTTGTCCCGCTGGAAGAACTCGGTAAAACGCATCCGAAAGCCTATACGCTACCCGAAGTAGAATTGAACCGCAATTACGCCGTAGTTATTTCGACGAATGCCGGTTTGTGGCGATACCTGATCGGTGATACCGTACGCTTTACTTCCAAGTATCCGTACCGTATTAAAATCTCTGGTCGTACCAAACACTTCATCAACGCATTCGGTGAAGAAGTTATCATTGAAAATGCTGAAACAGCCCTGACGCGGGCCTGCCAGGCGACGGGAGCCACCATTGCCGACTACACCGCCGCTCCGGTCTACATGGGCAATGGCAGCAGTCGGCACGGCAATCGCGGTGGTCACGAGTGGGTGATTGAATTTTCAACGCCGCCCAGCAATCCAGACTTGTTTGTAGATGTGCTCGACGAAACGCTTCGGCAGGTTAATTCTGATTACGATGCCAAACGCAGCTTTGATCTGGCTCTGATTCGTCCCGTCGTTCACATGGTGCCGCACGGCACCTTCTACGAATGGATGAAAGTGAAAGGCAAACTAGGCGGTCAGCATAAAGTACCCCGCTTATCGAATTCAAGAGAATACGTGGAAGAAATCCTGCACATCAGTCCTGAACATCTGGAAATCTGATGGCTTCGTGATCCGTAAAAAAAGAGCGACTTCTGGAGAAGCCGCTCTTTTTATGGGTGAAAAGGAAAGCTAATTAAAGCGTTACGCCAACGGAAAGTTGAGCAGATGTATTTTTTGCATTACCCAACACTTGTTGAGCCACAAACGAATCCGCCACTTTCTGCAGACCCAGGTTGTACCGCGTACTGATCAGGAATTTACCAAAATACAGGGTTAGTCCTGCTCCTACACCGTAATCAAACCGTTTGAAGTTATCGGTATCCAATACCGTTGATGCTCCACCTAAACTATTATTGTTTTCAGCGGCAGCTTTCAACAGATAGCCAACATACGGTCCGGCGTGAATATCGACAAAATCTCCAATCTTAAACGTAGCCAGCACGGGTACTTCTACATAATTCAATTTGAACTTGTTTTCATTTTCAAAATTAGCGACATTAAAGGTAGCCCGGGTTCCTTTGTTCGTATAACCTACCTCCGGCTGGATATACAGGAAATCGGTAATCACCGGAATCTGGGTAAAGGCACTGACGTGGAAACCGTACAAGGGATTTCGGTCCGTGTATTCCTTGATGCGAAGGTTACTGGCCGAGAATCCTCCCCGAATCCCGGTACGAGCCGTAATAGACTGGGCAAAAACGCTGGTCGTAGCCAGACAGAAGGCAAAAATGATTGCTAATTTTTTCATGGATTAAAAGGGTTGAGCGATGAATGTGTTCCTAGGGCTTACTTATTGCCCCTTCTGAGCGTCCTGTTTCATTTGTTCGTTCGCAGAATCGCGATTTCTACCCGGCGGTTCAGGCGACGACCGTCTTCGGTATCATTGCTGGCTACCGGTTGATTGAAGCCGTACCCTTTGATGGTCATCCGACTGGCTCCTACGCCTTCCTGACGTAAAAAGCTGGATACGGCAGCGGCCCGGCGTTCGGACAGATCCTGGTTGTATTCGGCCGTACCCCGGTTATCGGCGTGACCTTCAATCAGCAAATTGGTATCGGGATTTTTCTTCAGCGTTTCAGCCAGTTTAGCCAGATTTTCGCGGGTTTGCGGACTGATTTCCGTCGAGTTATAGGCAAACAGTAACTGGCCATCCATCGTTACGCGAATCCCTTCACCGACGCGTTCTACCTTGGCGGCTTCGCCCATGTCTTTCTCAATCTGTTTGGCCTGTTTATCCATCTTACGACCAATGATTGCTCCGGCGGCACCCCCTACAGTAGCTCCCAGAATCGCTCCAATGGCGGTGTTCTTCGAAGCACTACCAATCACGCCTCCGACTACGGCTCCGGCACCTACGCCAATGGCCGTACCTTTCTGCGTTTTATTAAACTTGGATTTTTTCGGTTCCTGAGCGTTTCGGTTACACGAGAAAAAACTGGCACTAAGCGTGGAAGCCAAAACCATCATCCACATGCCTTTTACAATTACGCGTTTCATGGCTTTACTAAAGATTGTTTACGAATGTACCTACGAAAAAAAGGTCGCCCGGAGTTTAAAAATGATCTTGAGATTTGTTAAAGAGCGTTAAAATCATTTATACGTCACTGATATTCAGCCTAATGCTTAAAGATCACACCATTAATCCGCAACGATGAAAAATGGGAAATTATTTACTCAAACCACAAATACTCTAAAAAAAAACGACTCTTCCCAAGGCTGGAAAGAGTCGTCAGTACTAAAATAAAAACCAAATAAATCCTATACGTTAAGCTTCAGGCGTTCGACGACCTGATTTCCAACGAGGTGGCTCTGAACGATTTCTTCTACGTCGGATAATTGTACATTTCCGTAAAATACGCCTTCCGGATACACGACCATGGCAGGTCCGAATGCACATACGTCCAGACAACCCGTCTTCTGAGCACGAATATCGACTTGTAAACCCAGTTCCTTGATTCTTCCCTTAAAGGCTTCTACCAGAGCCAGTCCGTGTTCTTCGCCGCAGGAACGCTTCGGGGCAGGTTTTTGATTGGTACAGATGAAAAGATGCTTTTTATATTTCATAAGGCTCGTTACTTGAGCTACAAAAATAAGGCTCAAACACTGGTATACACTACTTTCCTTGGTTTTAGATCAGAGCCGGGGCTAAGAGAGGCATCGTTACCACAAAATGACCGTCGGTATCACTGATAACAGGCTCGGGTTGAGCCAGTAGGCGATACTTCGAAGCAATGTTCGCCAGTCCTACCTGATGCGATACGACCCGCGTTGTTTTGCGTTGCAGGTTATTGCCCACCCGTAACCATCCCTCTTCGGTAACACCGATGGTGATACGTAAGGGCTGATGGGGCTGGATTCGATTGTGTTTCACCGCGTTTTCAACCAGTAACTGTAGGGTTAGCGGAGGTAATAACCACTCCCGATACGAAGCGGCTACCTCAATCGACAACTCAACTCCCTGCTGGTACCGCGTCCGGAGCAAATGATAGTAGGCTTCGATGAAATCCAGTTCCTGGGAAAGACAGGCCAAATCCTGATCATTGGTTTGCAGCAAATACCGATAGACGCGGGCCAGTTGTTCGACGAATTGCTCCGCCTGACGAGGTTCCTCCGTAATCAGCATTGAGAGCACATTCAAACTATTAAAGAGAAAATGCGGATTGACCTGATTTTTGAGAATTTCCAGCTGATTGACCAGAGCTTCGCGTTTGTACGCCTCGGCCATGAGCGTCTTTTCTTTCCATTTCTGGAAGGTATAGTAACTCTCGTACAAGCCTACCGTTAAGAAACTGGCCGTAATACTGATGCAACCAATCGTTACATACGTAGAAAAGGTTGGAGCAAAAGTCGCCATTCGTTCATACACCCCTACCTGTTTGTACACGCCCCAGAAGATAAGAACGGTAACTACGGTATTCATCAGAACAAACACTCCCAACTCCAGAGCAATCCGTTTCGGCGTTTGTTCAATGCCCGGATATCGGCTGATGATTCGACGGATGAGTACCGCCTGAATCAACAATCCACCAAAAACAATCAGGTACGAGGCACTGGTGGTCACCAGAAAAATCTTTCCGTTCTGAACATAAGGTTTGCCCAGCCATACGAAGTTGCCCAGGGGTACGGTCCAGGAAACAATGCCCAGTAACATCCAGACATTCGCTCCGGATAGTTGAATAAACGGTAAGCTAAATAAACGGTGGATAAACGTTTTCATTCCAGAGCCGGATCGGATACAGAGGTAGGCATGCAGCCCGATAGGTCCTGAAAAGCGATCAGGCCCCTACCTTTGAAAAGAATCACACACCGGGCGGAAAAGCGTACTTACCTTTTCATAATGGCTACGTAAATATAAGTAAAGCAGTCCCGTATTTGATGGATCCGATCCGGTAAATTCTTGCGTTTGGCTACTCTTTTTCAGACGCTTGTACTTCGTCCAGCACTTCCAGCGAATCACCGACCTGAATGTTTCCCTCCTGTAAGACTTTCGCCGTAATGCCGCCGTGTCCCCGCATGGCGTTGTATCCACCCACACCGAGCACTTCTTCCATCCGACTGCAGGGATGGCATTCACCCGTGTATTCGAGTACGACTTCACCGATTTTAAACTGTTTACCTTTTAAGGCCTGTAGGTTCACGCCCCGAATGACCAGATTTCTGCGTACGTCAGCCGGGTCTACCTGTTCGCGGCCGACGAAAGAAGCAACGGCATCCAGGTGCTCGCGGGAAATCAGCGTTACCTGTCGTTTGCTTTCGGGTTGACCTTTATAACGGTCGCCATCCAGTCCCGTACCGATGCGTACGTAGGTTTCGGGTACGGATTCTACGGGTTTACGCGGACCGGTTCGTAAGCCAATCCATTCCAGGGTGCCGGGCTGGCTAAAGTGATTCATCAGTCCGTGCATGGGTCTTTCCTCTGCCATTGTCATTTCTAGTTTGTATAACGAAAGATACCCATAAAAAATCGTACGTCCGGTAACTCACCCCACGGGTAAGCCACCGGACGTAGCGAAAATCGATGCAAAAAGAGATTACTTTTTCAACGAATTAATCCAGGCTGCAATTTTCAGAGCATCTGCTTTCGGAACCTGCGGCATGGGCGGCATTTCCGTGGCGTAATCCGGCCAGTTCTCGGGCTTGGGATTGTGAATCAGCTCAACAATTTTTTCGTTGGTATATCCCCGCTTGGCTACTTCCGTATACGCCGGACCCACCTGACGCTTACTGGTCTGATGGCAGGCCAAGCAGGTATGCTTGGTGAGTAAGGGCTTCACTTCATCGTAGCTCGGTACATTTACCTTTACGGTTTTGGGTCCGGTTTTGGCAGGAGTGGTTTTTCCGTTACCCGTAGCAGGCGTTTCTTTTTCCGGAGCGGACGTTTCAGCGGCTACGGCCGTGCTCCGCGTACTGACTTCACTCATGGCCAGTTTTTTACCCGTTGGAATATTGTTCAGGGTATAGAACGCCTGCGGGTGTACGAGTGAGTAAAAGCCTTCCGTACTCCGCACGCCATCCAGACGCAGTTCGTGGATGTAATAGCGACGCAGATTATCGACAATCAGGCGAGCTTTCAGTCCATCTTCCGATACTTTAACCCCTTTAATGGCATTGCTCTCCCGTAGAATTGGAGGGCTACCATACACCGGGTGGTACTTATAAACAAAGCTATCCACCGTATACGAAGCCAAGTCTTCGGCCGACTTCCGATCCACGGGTTGCGTAAATTCGATTTCAAACCCATCGGGCATGGCCCGTACGGCCTTCATTTCGAACGGCGTTTTTTCATTCCAGACCAGGCGTTGGAGACCTTCGCTGGCTTCACCGGCGGAGCCCCAGCCCCGATTGGTTTCACCCACGAACAGTGAGCCATCTTTACCCCAGGCCATCCGCAGTACGCCTGACTGGAAACCAGCCCGGAAATCGAAGGACGCTCCCTGGTATTCATCGTTAATTTTTTCCATGAACACCCGCATGATCTTCGATTGTCCCTGATCGCCTACCAGTACCTGTCCGGCGAACGGACCGAAATTACCCTGAGGAATTTCAAGAATCTCGGAGTTGGAAATACCCTGGATACCGTGGGGTAACCAAACGGCGGGCAATTGCAACGCCGGGAATTTCTCTTTCAGCGTGTATAAAGGAATCGGCGTTTCGTCGACCACGTTCTCGGGTTTGATGGCCCGACCATTGGCATCGCGACGACGACGGGAATCCACAATCGCATACACGTCCTCCTGCTTGATCTTCACGGGGGAGTTTGGCAGGTCCGACCAGCGTAAACCCGCTGGGTGACCCACCCAGGCTCCTTTTTTCAGGTGCCATACGCCACCCGAACCAATCCAGTCGCCCTGGTTATCGCTGTAGAATAATTCACCGTCGATGATCCCTAAACCGCAGGGCGAGCGTACGCCCGTGGCCCAGGGTTTCATTTGCCCGTCTTCGGTAATGTTCATCACCCAACCCCGCCAGGGACGCGACTTTCGCCCGCCCACCATTCTTCGTTACCAAAAGCCACGTTGCCCGAAACAAAGAAGCTACCGTCCGGAGCGATTTTAGGGCCGAAGCTGTACTCGTGATAGTGACCGGACAAAGGCCAGGCGTATACCGTCTCCAGTACATCGGCTTTGCCGTCCTTATCCGTATCGGTCAGTTTGGTCAACTCGCCGCGTTGGGCACAGTAGAAGGATCCGTTTTTGTAAACCAGACCCAGTATTTCGTGCAGGCCGCTCGCGAACTTGCGGAAAAACGGGCGACGGCTCGTCGGGTTTTCAACTATATAGATGTCGCCCCGACGGGTGGATACGCCCAGATCTCCGTTGGGCAATACGGTCATTCCGCCCACTTCCAGTAGCGTACCTTCGGGAGCGGGTACGCGAAAGATGCGGAAAAAATCTTCTTCTTTAGGTGATTCCTGAGCCACGGCAAGCGTAGTCGTCAGTGCCAGCGAAGCCAGCATCGACGCCCGACGGAACCAGGAAGTATGGAATAAAGCCATAACGATTGCTTAGAATAAAAGGGAGTAACTGAGTTTTCCACTACGCATGGGCACGAGCAGTTCCTGCTGGCCATTCACCTGACGAATCAGGGGTTTCACACCACTTTCCAACTGGATGTAGTAGGCTTTGTCACCGATCAGGTACAACTGATCATTCAGCGTTTGAATACGCTCGGCCTGAGCCAGACGGGCGTACAGATCAGCGGCGGGTTTTTCTACCGTAATCTCACGCTTCACGCCTTCCCGACCGGGCAATACCTGAATGGCATCCTGTACCAGCGAACCGTAGCTCTGGTAGCGAAACGTCGGCTGATTTTCCTTTAGCGTATAGCCTTTCGGACGGAACTGACTGCCCACCGTATCCGCAACCCAGGCGGCCTGCGGCGAAGACAGACGACTCAGGCTCAAAGCCGGTACACCGAACCGTTGCACCATACCCGTAGGCCGTGAAGAGCCATCGCCCCGACTGTTCCACATGGGCGTAGCGTCGAGAAATTCTCCTTTCCAGACTTGCACCAGGGCTCCCTTGTCAAGATCGTAGGTATAATGAACCTCTTCCGGACTACCGACAGAAATGGCATGCGTGACGCGTACCCGCTCGCGGCCGTTCGGCACGTCCATGAAACTGCGGTGTACAATTGGGTTGTTCGCTTCAATCAGGATGGGGCCATTTTCGTTACCCGTCATGCCTTCCGCATTCCCATCGCCCAGGTAAAAGGGACGCAGACCCGTACCCGAGATCATCAGTCCGAGCGAAGGTGCACCGCGACCGTTGAGTTTGGAATACATCAGTTCAACCGGCACATTTCCGGCGGGGAGTTCTACCGTTACGGGAGCACTCCGCATGGTCCAATCACCGACCGATTTGCCATTTACTTTCAACGCGGTAAAACCGTTGACGCCTACGACCTGCATCGTGTACGAACCCGCTTCTTTCACTTGCAGCGTGCCCTTGTACTGAATCAGGAAGTTACTTGGCGTGGAAACGACACCAGCCGACAGGGATTTGGCATTTCCTTTCGAAGCTGGCGTAGCCGTCTTCAGATCGGGTTCCTTGTCGTAAGCACCGGTGTATACTTGATAGGTCAGAGAGGTTAAAGCGGGACGAGGTGTATCGTACGCAGTGTATTGAATATTACGGAAAGCCACGGCTCCGTGATCGCCCTGAATCAGGATCGGGCCATGGGCTACTTCATTATTCGCCAGCGGACCCCGCGTAGGACCGGAAAGCTCTACGTTTTCGTGGATGGCTACGCCATTGAGTTCCAGCCGAACGATACGGGCATTTTCAATCTTTACGCCTTTGGCATCGAAACGGGGAGCCTGAAAGGAGATCCGCAGGTGTTGCCACAGACCGGGAGCCTTGCTGGCATTTTGCCGGGCCGCCTGGCCTTCGTAGCCTTCTTTACCCGCTCCGCGTTTGTCATCCCAGCGTTGGTAGATGGAACCGTTATCACCGATTTTAGCTCCTTTGACGCCCCAGCTGTCCATAAGCTGGATTTCGTAACGACCTTGCAGGTAAATGCCCGAGTTGGAACCTTTGGCCATCAGGTAGTCAAGCTCCAGATCGATGTCTCCGTGTTCGAGGCTCGAAAGCAGGTTGGCTTTATTTTTCTCGTTGGGAAGATTGACCAGTACGCCTGAGCCTTTGCTTGTACTGAGCGTGGCCGACAGGGGAGCTGACGCGTCCCCTACAATCTGCCAGTTCGAACCATTCGGTTTCTTGAAGGCACTCAGATCGGTCAGCTTCAGGGCCTGCCCCGTGGGCGTCTGCTGAGCCCAAACACCGGAGTGAAGCACGCAGCCGACCATCAACCCCCAGAGCAGAGGTTTATACGGTTGTTTCAATTGCATGATGGTAAAATGTTGAATAAAAGGCGGCAAGTAGAAAAAAAGAGGATTAACGTTCGGAACATACGTTGCTCCGTCCGTTAATCCTCCAATCAATCCCTTATTGAGCCGGATAACCCGGGTTTTGCTTCAGGTTCGGGTTGGCTGCCAACTGACGCTGGGGCAGCGGATACAGGTTTTTGTTTTGATCACCGCTCGGCGTGTGATCCCACCAGCTGGCAGTCACGAATTTGCCAAAGCGAATCAGATCCGTCCGGCGTTTGCCTTCGAAGATGAATTCGCGACCACGTTCGGCCAGCATTTCATCCAACGTCAGCGTAGCCGTCGTGTAGGCTTCTTTCTCGAAATCAGCGGCGGAGAATGCCCGCTTGCGAACGTCGTTCACCAACTTCACGGCCTCTGCCGTAGCCGTTCCACCGCTTTTACGCATGAGGGCTTCCGCCTTGTTGTAATAAATTTCTGAGAGACGGTACAGTGACCAGTCGTTGCTCCAGTACTTCGGCTCCGACTGGCGGCCCGGACGGTACTTGTTGAAACGAGCACCGCTGTTTTCTTCACCCGTAATCATGGAAGAAGCGGTTCCGTTTTCACTCGCCCGACGGATTTCTTTCACAAATACCAGCTGGCGATCTTTGTATTCTTCCGTACCCAGTACCGGACGGGTGGGATCAGCCGCGTAGAATTGGGGTCCAATCAAAAACCACTGTTTCTTGCGAAGATCCGTATCCTTAAACGCATCGTAAGCCGAAGGAATGACAACGACCCCGTTATTACCATTATTATCACCATCGTAGATGTACCGCTGGTTAAAGTGGTAGAAGTCACTATTCCAACCACAACGCGTGGAGGTTAACTGAGCATCGTACACCAATTGGAACAGGATTTCCTTCGAGTTATTATTGGTGTTACTGTAAGTAGATACTAAATCCGCATCCAATACAGGAGCTCCGTTCAAACCTCCCGTCTGACCGCTGATGATCTTGTCGCAGGCGGCAATACATTCATCCCAGCGGGCCTTTCCAGACCATACTTCGGCATTGAGGTATAACTCAGCCAGCATGGAGTAACCCGCCGCTTTCGTGATCCGGCCGATATACTTTTGTTCGAGGTTGGGCAGTAAGTCAACGCTTTCGGTCAATTCCTTTTCCACGAAAGCGAATACTTCCGCCCGGGGACGTGTCTCGGGACTCGTTGGCGTTCCTACCGTCGTAACGATGGGAATATTGCCGTACATGTCCATCAGTTTCATGTAGTGGTACGCCCGGAATACTCGCAATTCAGCAATGAACGCGTTTTTGTCCGTTTCACTGACACCTACTTTCGCAAAATCCACCCGGCTAAAATCGCCCAGGGCGTTATTACAGAAACCTACCCCCGTAAACATCAGGTTATAGGGGTTCCATACGGTGTTTTCGGTGTACGACCAGCTGTGACCATGCAGACGAATCCACTGGGCATCATCGTACCCGTGACGACCCTTCTGCGGCCAGGCTAACTGATCCGCCGAAAGTTCGGTAATCCGCCAGTGACCGTTTTGTCCGGTCGGAGCAGTCCAGGCGTTCGCGTGCGTATACGGACGCAGTACGGCTGAAAGAATTTCCTGACGGTTGTTATAGAATTTGGAAGCGTCAATTTCATTATACAGCGTCTCATCAAGATCGGTACAAGCATTCGTACCCGTGAGAATCGCCAGTAAGCCAGCGTACACCAGCCCTTTATAGTAACGTTTCATGAATGCGTTCGAATATTAGAATTGAACATTAAGACCAAGCGTGTACGACTGCGTACGGGGGTAGAAACCACGACCATCGATACCAGGATCCAGTCCGACATCATTGATTTCCGGATCCATACCACGGTATTTGGTAATGGTCAACAGGTTACGACCCGTAGCGTACACCCGCAGATTCTTGATTACGGGTGAGTTGAATCGCCAGTTATAACCTAGCGTTACGTTGTCCAGCTTTACAAATCCACCCGGTTCTAGGTAATAATCCGAATACTGGAGAGCATCGTTGATCTGGTTGTTACGACCCAGGGCATCTTTCAGTACGTTCGTGGGCAAGTATACTTTGTTTCCGAAGAATACCTGTTGCAGATTCAGGATGTCATAACCCAGCTTGCTGCGGAAGAATACCGTCAGATCAAAGTTTTTGTACTGCAGACGGTTGTTCCAGGATAGGTATACTTTCGGAATACCATTACCGATGTAGGTGTAATCTTCGTTAGCCACAATTTTATCCGCCGTTACGGCTTCACCGGAGGCTTTGTAGAACAACCATTTGCCTTCGGGTGTGAAACCGGCAAACCGTTTTCCGTAGAAGCTACCCAGTGAACCACCTTCGATGGTACGGATCGCATCTCCTAAAGCACCGGTACCACCGATACCACCGAAGTTCAGGAATGTAGCCTTGAAGACATCACTCGACAGCGAAACCAGTCGGTTTTTCTGCGTGCTACCCACAACGTCCATACTCCAGGAGAAATCCTTCTTCTTGATGACCGAGCCGCTCAAGCTTAATTCTACCCCGTTGTTATCAATCGTACCTACGTTCGTAAACAGCGTAGCCTGGATGTAAGGAGGCAATTGAGTATTAAAATCACCTAATAAGTCTTTTGTCCGGCGACGGTATACGTCAAACGTACCACTCAAACGACCTTTGAAGAGGGCAAAGTCCAAACCAAAGTTTAATTCCGCCTTCCGCTCCCAACGAAGATTCGGGTTGGGGTTATTAGTCGGTCCGTAGGTTTGACGCCATACGTTATCGTCGTTCAAGTAGAAGTTACCCGTACTTAAACGTACCAGTGAACGGTAGTTTGGGATTCCCTGGTTACCCGTGATCCCATACCCTACGCGGAACTTCAAATCATCAAAGACATTGAGTGACTTGATGAAATTTTCCTGAGCTAAATTCCAACCTACGGAAGCGGCGGGGAAGTTACCGAACTTGTTATTCTTACCGAAGCGAGAAGAGCCTTCCCGACGCAGAATGAACTGAGCGATGTACTTGCCTTTGTAATCGTAGTTCAACCGGCCGAAAAACGCAACGAGCGTATTGTCTTCTTTAAAGCTGCCCAAGGAAGATTTACCCAAAGCGATGAAGTTACCTGCACCGAGGTTATTTTCCTGGAACTGATCGTTTAAGAATCCACTGTTTGCTCCTTGAAACCAGGAACGCACGTTATACTGATAACTATACCCAGCCAGTGCTTTGAATCCATGATCCTGATGAAACTTGGTTTCGTATTCCAATGTAGACTCGAACGTAGACAAGTTTCTGATCTCATTGTACTTACGTGCATACCCTGTTCCAGCGATGGGCGTACCGTTTAACTGATCCAGCACCGAGCGACGCGAATCCCGGTTCCGGTATTCATCATCATTCCAAACATCCCGCTGAACAGCTCCAAAGGCACTCGCTTTAAAGCCTTTAAAGGGTTCTAACGTAAAGCGGATATCGGCAGAAGTCGTTTGCTGATCCCGAGTCAACCTCTCTTGGTTCAAGCGACCAATGGGGTTTACGGTCGACCCTTCCTCGTAGTAGCGGCCCGTCTTAGGGTCAAACAGCGGTTGCGTCGGGTTACGGCCCAGGGCCTCTTCAAAATCACCCGTATTACCACCTAGCAAGTTCGCTTTATTGAAGTTGGTCGCCAGATTAGCCGACGTAGAAAGCAGGTTATTTAATGATTTCTGAAAGACGCTTAAACGACCACCAAATTGCTTCCGCCAGTTTTGAATCGTAATGGGGTTGGCTTCGTTGTAGTACATCGAAACGCGGTAATTACTATTCGCACCGCTACCGCCTGAAAGAGCCATGTTGTGGTAGTGGCTTAAATTACCTTTATCAAGCATCAGATCGTAGAAATCCGTATTCGCCCCCCAATCACGCATTTGGCTAGCCTTGGGG
This sequence comes from Siphonobacter sp. BAB-5405, assembly GCF_002872335.1. GTDB lineage: Bacteria > Bacteroidota > Bacteroidia > Cytophagales > Spirosomataceae > Siphonobacter. The sequence goes on from NZ_NJAG01000029.1 coordinate 58,028, forward strand.
TTCGTTGGATCCTGCATCGCTGCCCGCCAATCCGCAGCGGTTAAAAACTGAGGGCGTTTAGCAACGACTTCGTGCTGAGCATAGGTAGAATACGTCAGCGTTGGAGGGCCTCCTTTTCCTTTTTTCGTCGTCACCAGAATTACCCCGGCATTTCCCCGTGTACCGTAGATTGCCGCCGCTGAACCGTCTTTCAATACGTCAAACGATTCAATATCATCCTGTTGCAGCAGATCCAGATTACCACCGGGAATACCATCGATAACGACCAGGGGTGAACGATCTCCATTGATGGAGACAATACCCCGCAGCTGAATAGCCGGGCTAGAGTTCGGGTTGTTACCCTGGGTACGCGTAATCTGCAGACCTGCTACTTTACCCTGAATCAAATCCAGTGCATTCCGGGTACCACCCTGGTTGAAGTCTTCGGTTTTGATCGTCGATACCGCCGAAGTTACTTCCTGCCGACGCTGCGTACCGTAACCGACTACTACGACTTCATTCAGGGACTTGATGTCCGATTTCATCGTCACATCAATCGTCGTCTGGTTATTGACGGGAACTTCCTGTGACTCATAGCCAATCGAAGAAAATACCAGTACGGCATTGCCATCGGGTACGTTCAGGGAGTAACGACCTTCGGCGTTCGTAACCGTACCTACGTTCGGCGTACCTTTCAGCAAAATCGTTACACTCGGTACTACCGATCCCGTTTCATCTTTTACCTGTCCCGTAACCGTCAGCAGGGGCTTGTCACCCTGAATCTTGCTGGGCATCATCAGCGTGATGTACCGCTCAATGAACGTAGGCTCCAGCCGGTTGGCACGCGTGAGAATCAGGCGATTGCCGACCAGTTCAAACTTAATCTGAAGGGGTTGGAGCAAACGTTGCAGTACCACACTCAGGCTTTCATTCGACGCGTTCAGCGTTACCGAACGTTGCGATTGAATCAGGTCAGGGCTATACGAAAATTTAACACCCGCTGCTTTTTCCAGCTGGGATAGTACTTCACTCACACTCTTATTTTGAAGCTCGATGCTGATCTTTTTATTCATGAACTCCTGAGCTCTACCATCAAGGGCGACGGAGACATTCGTAAAGAAGGCAACAATCAGAAGCTGGAGTACGGTTAATCGCATGATCTTCCACCCAATTTCTTTGGAGAATAACGGTTGTTTCATACATTTGAAATGGTTTTTTTAAACAGAAAAACGCAAATGAATCCCTGCATCCGTTAGAAGCGGATGAGCACAAGCTATGCAGAGGGAATTGTTTGAAAAGTCAGTGATGGTAGGAACATCACTGGCTTTTTTCACTTATAGAAAGGGGTTACGACATAAAAGGGGGTTAGGGGTTATAGTACAGGGTTTAGTTCAAATGTTTAAGGTCGGCAGCCCCGACCGCTCACGGCTACGAAATTTTCCTGAGCAGCCCAGTTGGCTTCTATCGTCTTGCAGATAATATCTAATTTCTGTGAAAGCGTTCCTTCTTTCAAATCGGTCGTAATGCGGCAATTGCTCAGCGAAGGATTTTGGAAAATGACCTTAATACCATAGGTCCGCTCAATTTCAGCAATGACTTCGCTGACAGGAACGGCGTTATACACCAGATTGACGGGCCGGAGTACCAGCGTCTTCGCCTCCACCAGCGTATTCACGGGGCTTCGGAATAACCGGGATTCTTTCCGGGCGAAAACGACCTGTTCATTGGGCTGCAGCACCAGATCATCTGCTTCTTTTGAAGCATCCTCGAAGACTTTATGAGACGAAACCGAAACCTTCCCTGTCCGTACGGTCAGGATGACATTATTATCGCGATTGTAAGCCTTGATGTTGAAACTAGTCCCTAATACTTTAGCCACCAGTCCATTGGCGTATACCAGGAAGGGCCGGGTGGTGTCGCGGACTACCTCGAAATAGGCTTCCCCAGACAGAGAAACCATACGATTCTGAGTCCGGAATGGATTTTCGTAGCGAAGATTACTTCCCTTTTGCAAAATAACGGAGCTTCCGTCGGGCAGGGAAACCAGACGAGGCTTGGTGTTGACGTTGCTAATGGTGACTGAATCGGGTTGCGGGATCGGCGTCACCTGAGCGAGCTGCGGAGCTTCTGCAGGCTGGAGCATCGTCCAGCTTAAACCGATACCCAGCACCACTACTGCCGCTGCTACCCAGCTCCAGGCAAACGAACGCCGTACGGGTGCCGGGAATAATTGCTGGCGAACGGATTGCCAGATTTCTTCTTCTTTCCGGGGGTCTGGCTGAACCTGAGCCAGTTCCGTACTCGCTTTTTTGAGCCTACGCACTACGGTAGCAGCCTGCCGAATTACGGCTTCCTGTTCGGGGTGTTTCCGGCGATAGCTTTCCCAATGGGCCACGGTGGACGCATCGGGGTCATTTACCCACTTCCGAAACGAAGGATTGCCAATAAAATCTTGTAGCAAGTCAGGCTTTTGATCCATGCAGACGAACTTTTCTAGTAGAGATAGTGCAGAATCACACCCCTCAACTCAGTTTTTAAATTATTTTTTTAATTAATTGGACTTCGCAGCTTTCGGGTGATAGCTTCAGCTCGTAGAAATGCAATGACTTATCAGCGTAACCAGTACAGTATCACCACTAAAAGTGTGTCTGTCAGCAGTTTACGCAACAGTCCATACGCCCGGTTGAGATGATTGTTGACGGATTGCTGGTTTATACCCATAATACCCGCAATTTCTTCCGTGCTGAATTCATCGTAGAAAGCAAGCATAATGGCCTCCCGCTGCCGGCCGGGCAGTTCTTCCAGGGCTTTCTTCAAGCGGGCATTTTGTAAGGAAGTGACTTCTTCTTCAATCAGGCTGGCTTCAATGGCAGGACTATACAGTTCCTGAAATTTGTCTTCCGGATTATCCTCGTCATCTTCGGCCACAAGGGGCAGGTCCGCCTGTCGCAGGTTATACAGGCGATTTCGTAAAACCCGAAACAGGTAAAATTTGATGGTATGCAGGCTTTTCAAATTTTCCCGTCGCTTCCACAATTCCACATATACGTCCTGAATGGCATCTTCTACCAGTTCGGGATCATTACTAATGCGTTTTCCGTAGGAAAGCAGCATGGTAAAATGGTCGCGGTAAATTTGCTCAAACGCCTGGATGTCGCCTTGCTTGAAGGCGATCCAAAGTTCCGTATCGTCCGTGTATGTCAGGCTTTTCGTCAAGGGCTACTCGTTCTAACCTTCGAATATACGGCCTAAACTACGCGAACAAAAATCTATTCGGTGGTAAGAAGTCTTTAACTATACGTTACTGCCCGAAATGGTATAACTTTTTCTGTTGTGCTGCCTAACCAACCTTTTAAAGCAATGCCTTGGACGCACACGAATTATCCGGATTCCCTGAAAAACTTCATGGCTCCGGTTCGAAAAAAAGCCATTGCGATTGCAAACGCCCTTCTGGCCGATGGCCGACCGGAAGACTCCGCAATCGCGATTGCCACCGAAAAAGCCAAAGAATGGGCCGAAAACCGCGGCATGAAAGTTCGCAAAACCCGAACTACCTGATAACAAAACCCCACCCCCGAAGCCTCCTCCGGGTGGGGTTTTGTTTTAATACGGAATAAATCGCTGGGTAACTCGCAAAACGGGTTTGAGTGTTTGCAGGTACGCATACATGGCTCCCAGGTCTTTCTCCGCCATACCGCCATACATGGTCCAAGGCATGATCGTCTGAAAGTCGCCGTGTTTCAGCGAACGAAGTTCGTAGGTAGAATCGGCAAAAGACTTAAAGCGGGCAATGAAGTCCTGACGGGTCCAGCGGCCCAAACCCGTTTCCGGATCGGGCGTCAGGTTGGCCGATACCAGTACCCCAATGTCAGAAGCAAACTCCCGCCCTCCGGCAAAGGCCTCTGTTTCAATAACTTGTCCATTCTCTTCCCGGGTGTGGCATTCTTTACAGCCCGCGGCGTTCACCAGGTAAGCTCCATAGGCTACTTCGTCCGACTCGCCGGGTCGTTGCTGTGGCGTCGCTGGTTCAGGAATGGTATTCAAAATAAAGTTAAACGGAAAGTCAGCTTTACTTTCGGGTACCGCATTTTCCTGGGCAGGGATACTCCGCAGGTAAGCGATGATGTCGTACACGTCTTCGGGGTCCATGCGGCCATAATAGCTATAGGGCATGACCGGAAACAAGGCGTGCCCATCTTTGCTAACCCCCGTCGTAATGGCCCGAAAGATTTCGCCGTCGGTCCAGTTTTTCAAGGCAGTCGGGGTAATGTTGCTCGCATAAAATGTTCCGGGGAAACCTTCGTCCTCGCCAAACACGGCCCCGCCTTTGCCCAGCGTACCTTCGACCATCGGTCCCGAAAATTTGCGAAAATCGCGGGTACTGTGACAGTCCATGCAAACGGACACGTGATTGGCCAGGTATTCACCCCGGCGGACCCGCTCGGGACTGACTGTCACTTTTAACTGTGGCGGGGGTCCTACATCAGGCAGAGCCATTTTCAGGTAGGTAAGGCCCCCACCTATGGCTATGACGATTCCCAATGCCGTGTAGGCAAGGATTTTTCCAACTGGTTTCATTGACTTTGGCGGTAAGGATAAGTTCTTTATACCGTTGACGGAGAGGGCAAGAGTCAACGGAAGTGCGTGAAGAACAAACCTATGAAAAAATCCTGAAAGCGAAGCCCGGCATCGTTCACACTAAAGCCTTTTTACTCACCGTTTATAGCTTTGACTCCGTAGTTACGAGCCTTCTTTATGATCCGTATGAAATCTTTTTTGATTGGTAGTTTAGTACTTATTTCTTCGGCCCTGCACGCTCAGGACGCCAAAAGCTTACTCGATGATGGCCTGAAGAAAGCCCAGGCTGGTCAGGTCCGCGAAGCCCTTACGTCGTTCGATCAATCCATTGCCCTTAAAGATGACTATCCGGTACGCCAGAGCCGGGGAATGGCCTACTCACTCTTACGGCGGTACGAGGATGCGGTTACGGATTTTACCAAAGCGATTACCTTTAAACCGGATGCGAAAAAATCCATGGTGAGTCGGGGAATTGCCCGTAAGAAATTAGCCGATTATCGCGGAGCCCTGAGCGATTTCTCGGCCGCCCTGAAAGTCGATAGCAAACTTGCTGAGGCTTACTATAACCGAGCTTTGGTCTATGAATTACTGGGCGAAACGGAGAAAGCCTGTAGCGATTACAAAGCAGCCTTTGCCCAGGGGATGAAACCCGCCGAGCTGAAAGTGGAAACCTGTAATAATCCGTTACCTACGCCGGCGAACCGGAAGCCTTTGTTACAACTGGCGGGTACGGCGACGGATGCCAAATACGGTACGACCAAAGCTACACCCATTAAAGTCGGAACGAGTCCGGCTGGCGAATACGAAAACCTGACGACGTACCTGGATCTACTCCGCGACGGCCAGAATAAACCCGTGGAGTATAAGAAGACGGGTTCGTTACCCTATGCCTCCAGTAACGCTCCCAACGGAAAAGGCACCATCGATGTCGTGGAGATTAACTACCGGGATACGAAAAATGTAGCCAAGAAAACGACCCTGTATTTGACCATCTTCGATTTTGAAGCTCCCAAAGCTCCCCTGGGTCTGAAAAGTGTAGTAGCCGTGGCTAGCAAATAAGTAGTATTTCTTGTAGACACACGAACGGCTCGCTTCAGAAAGCGAGCCGTTCGTGTGTCTACGCCATTGTTGGGAATTGGCATACCATCATCAGAACCCGGCTATGGCTATACGCTCAAGAATCTTAATATAGTGATTACATGGAATAGGTTATTCCTTCGGATGGATCGTTTAGCTTTGGCACCCGTGACAAGACCTTTGCCCTTTCTAATCAAACGATTATGCGTGTATCCTTCGTAATCATCCCACCAACTCCCTTTCCCTTTTTTTACTGTTCCTTTCGCTGGTTGATGTTTAGCATTGC
>NZ_NJAG01000141.1 GCF_002872335.1 Siphonobacter sp. BAB-5405
AATAAAAACTTTCTTTTTCATTTGTCTTGGTGCATCCTAGTTTCTCAAAGGAAACTACTTTCTAAAGGGAAACTCATACCCCAGGTAAAGTTGGCTCATTTATCTTTGTCAAAAAAGAAAGCTCATGAAAATAGATTTGACGCAGAAAGTGGCCGTCGTTACTGGTAGCTCTAAGGGTATTGGTGCTGCCATTGCCAAGGAACTTGCCTCTTGTGGGGCAATTGTCATTGTAACTATCGTTCGGCGGCAAGCGATGCAGAAGGCGTAGTTAGTGCCATCCGCGAGGCAGGCGGACAGGCCATTGCCCTTCAGGCTGATATGGCCCGACATGCTGATATTATTAATTTGTTCAAACAGGTCAAGGAGCAGTTTGGTAAGTTAGATGTGCTGGTGAATAATGCTGCCACCGCCCGATTCGGGCCCATCGAAGCGGTTACGGAGGATGATTTCCTGGAACAGTACCGGGTCAATGTATTAGGTCCCATACTGACGATCCAGGAGTCGTTAAAGTATTTTCCCCAAACAGGAGGCAGCATTGTCAACGTTAGTTCAGTAGGCGGACAGAATCCGGGACCATACACCAGTCTTTATACCTCATCGAAGGCGGCCCTGAACGCCTTAACCGTTTCTCTATCCAGAGAATTGGTGAACCGCCACATTCGGGTCAATACGGTGGCACCGGGCCCAACTGATACTGAAGGATCAAGGACACTGGGACTGGTAGGCAGTGCTATGGAAGAAGGTATGCTTGCGGCTATACCAATGGGTAGATTTGGCAAACCGGAAGAAATAGCCCCAGCAGTTGCATTCCTGGCATCAGAGAACGCGGGCTGGATCACGGGTGAAAAGTTA
>NZ_NJAG01000142.1 GCF_002872335.1 Siphonobacter sp. BAB-5405
GTTCAGCCCTCCCGTCAGGTTTTCGTGAATCATGGAATTCCAGGTACCCTGATACGGTAAGCCCTGCGAAAGATTTTTCTGGTACGCTTCCGCAATAGCCGACTGTGCTTTGAATGGTCGTGGAAAATACGGAATCGACCGTCGTAGCACTCGAAATAGGCAGCTGTAAGAATTCGTCCTGACAGGCACTGAAGAGCAAGCCAAACAGGGCTAATAGTATGATATTGAGTTTCATATGCTTCTGAAATGAACTTAGAACTGGATACTTGCCCCGATGTTGAACGTACGGGTCAGGGGATAGAGATAGCCCATGGAGTTTTTGCCCGTATCGGCCTGTTCGGGATCAATTCCATCAATCAGGTGGGAACCCCAAGTGAAGAGGTTGTTGCCGTTTACGTACAAGCGTACCCCCTGCAAATGCGTGGCTTTCAGGAAAGAATTATTCTGCTGGAACGTATACCCCACTTCCAGGTTTTTCAGGCGGGTGAAATCATTGGGTTTGAGCCAGAAATCACTTAACTGGTTGTTGTTCGCCTGTCCGCCACTGAACGAAATGGTAGGATACGAAATGGGTTGACCGGCAGCGTATTTCTCAGGCGTCCAGCGGCCGTCGTAGGCGTACTGCATTACGGCTCCTACGTTCTTGGCAAAGGGCGTGCTGAGGATATACCCCGACTGCGGGAACGATCCCTGTCTGGTACCGATCACCAGGGCATTGATATCGAATCCTTTGTAAGAGAAACCTACTGAAAAGTTATAGGCTACGCGTGGCAGGTTGGAATAGCCGATGGGAACCAGATCCTGATTGTTGAGGATGCCGTCTCCGTTGATATCCCGGAATTTAAGGTCGCCCAGTTTAGCCTGATTGCCACCGAAGGTATTGTAGGGGCGATTGCTGAGTTCTTCCTGTGTGTTGTAGAAACCATCCGTCCGCAGCCCTTTATACTGTCCGATGGAATACCCGGTTGAGTTCATCCAGGGATAGGCATAAGGAGCTTCTGCC
>NZ_NJAG01000143.1 GCF_002872335.1 Siphonobacter sp. BAB-5405
ACCGGGATGAACGCCAATGGCAGCAGCCAGGACATGGACGGCTTCAACTACAACTATACGGCCATTCGTCAGGCCTGTCTGGTGAGAGAAAACATTGACCGGGTTCGGGATATGTCTACTACCGACAAAGCGGTGGTGAAAGCCGAAATGAAGGCTTTGCTGGCGTACCGTTACGGACAAATGCTGACCATCTGGGGGGGTGTACCCCTGGTTTCCAGAAGCTTCCAGGCTACGGAAGAACTGGCTGTTCCCCGAAATTCGGTGAAAGCCGTACTCGATTCCGTAGTAGCCTGGTGTGATCAGGCCGCGGCAGTGTTGCCCGCGAAATGGCCGGACACGTTTTCGGGTCGTATGACCAAAGCGGCGGCTCTATCGATTAAAACCAAAGCCCTGATGTACGCCGCCAGGCCGTTGTTTAATACCGGAACGCCTTACCTGGATTTTGGTAGCAACAATGCTTTGATTTGTCTGGGAAATACCGACCCTGCCCGCTGGACCACCGCTGCTCAGGCGGCCGAGGCGGCATTGACTGAAGCAGAAAACAACGGGGGCTTTCGCCTGATCAATACGGGTAATCCCCTGGATGATTACGGCACGGCTACTTCTACGCCCGGGAATGCCGAGGTGATTCTGGCGTACAAGTCGAACAACAGCTGGCAAATGAACATGTTCTACAACCTGCACAACTGGCAGGCTTACGGGAACGTCCTGTTAACCACGCAGCTGGAAACCTATTACAAGCAGGATGGTACCGACCAAACCTGGCCTACCGGTACCGAACAATTACCTTTCTCGGACTACCTGAGCAAGATGAAAGACATGGAAGCCCGGTTTAAGGCCTGTTTTCAGCCCTGGCAGATGGACGCCTGGAACAACCCGGGTGATAACCAGTGGAGCAACCAGAATACGTTTCAGTGGGAAATGACGGGTTGTGCCCGGTCAACCAAGTTTTACTACAAGGCTGGTTCCCGGAACTGGTTTGAGTTTCCTCTTTTCCGGGTTGCTTCCCTGTATCTGAGTGCGGCTGAAGCGTATAACGAATCCGGTCAGACGGCGAAAGCCTGGAACGACTCAATAAAGTTCACCAGCGTGCCGGCCTGCCCGCCGTTACGGTAACCAGTCAGACGGCCTTACGCAAAATCATCCAACGCGAATGGGCGGCTGAATTTTTCTCGGAAAATTATCGCCTTCAGGATATCAAACACTGGAAACTCGAAAACATCGGCTCTGGCATCATTGGTGGATCCATCCGGACTTTTGCCTACAATAATGGAAACGGTGCCAAGCTGACGGGCAATACCAATTACCAGAGCAAGATCGAATACCAGGGTTTCTGGGCTCCCCGCCAGTTTCTGAATCCCTTCCCCCAGACCGAGGTTAACAAAGCCATCATTGTTCAAAATCCAGGGTATTAAGGCCTAACCAACGTAACGTATTTACTTTCGATGAAAAATCCCCTATACGTCTATAAACGGACCGCCTGGCTGTTGGCATTACTGCTCGGGAGTTCCTGTTTCCAGATAAATGCCCAACAGACGGACAGTCTGAAAGTCACACCAGTTGATCATTACCCCACTCCGTTTTTCAGTAGTTCACGCCTGGAATCAGTAATTACTTCTTCGTCGCTATCAGGGGCCGCTCTTTTCCAGACGCCCGTGCCCAACGTAACCAACGCTCTCTACGGCCGGTTGCAGGGCCTGGTCGTTCAACAGCGTTCCGGCGAGCCGGGTTATGATGCTGCCGCCCTGAACATTCGGGGACTGGGTACGTATGACAATTCGGATCTGACCATCTGCGTGGATGGATTCCTGACGACATCATCTTATTTTCAGTACCTGTCTCCCTCCGAAATTGAGAGTATTACCGTCCTGAAAGATCCGGTCTCACTGGCGGCTTTCGGCATGAAAGGAGGAAACGGAGTATTGTGGGTGGTGACCAAGCGGGGAATGGTT
>NZ_NJAG01000144.1 GCF_002872335.1 Siphonobacter sp. BAB-5405
TCGTAGTGTAACCGTTGGCAAGCTCCAGGAAAAGTTTATTGCATCGATTGTTCAACTCAACCGTAATCGTTGAATGGGCTCCCACTTTGGCTTCGTAGTTCGCGTAAGTGAATGGAACAATGTATCCGAAATAATCTTTGCTCTTGGTAGACTCGTCGAAAAAGATTTTCCGCGATGTAATTTTATCCAGAGATTCTTTAATCCTAACCAGATTTGTTTCCTTGATATCGGTAGACCGGAAACGTAACAACCAGCTTGTCATCAACATTCACTCCAAAGCCTTGCCGATTTTTCAAATGCAGCAGGGTAATCAACAGAATATGCTTTTCTACAGTAGTGAATTCCTGTTTCGTTAAGTTAAGACTGTTACTGATATGAATTAAACTTTTCATAGACAGGCACGAACGGTTAAACAATCAGCTAAAATTAAAAACTAATTACCACAATAAAAAACTACATGTTGCTTTTTACTGTGGTAATAGTACCAACCTCATGCAATTTGTGGTAATACCTCATGCAATTTGTGGTAATACGCTACCGGAAATCTCATGCAATTTGTGGTTAATACCTCATGCAATTTGTGGTAATACCTCATGCAATTTGTGGTAATACGATTTTATAATAAACTGATTGTCAATATTTTATCATAGTTATCCACACTCCAGCAATCAATCAATTAATATAATATCAATTTTATCAATTCAATTGGCCCCGCTTCTTTTTCGGCCTGCGTCGGCTCCGCCGCACGCTCATTTTTGAAAGGAAAGTGAAATCAAAAAAGTAAAAAAATTAGCGGTGAACTATGTTTTTAGTTTTAAATAGTTCAACTCGTTTTGTATTGTAGTAGAATATTTAACGGTCTGTCTAACAATCAATTACATATTATACAAAAACCTTCTACAACAATCGCAAAGTTTTGACTCTATCAACTTCTAGATTTTTTGCCATTCGACCTAGTACCGATGAATGATGAACTTAGAAAATCTCATGCATTTTGTGGTTATTACAGGCCTACAAACTGCTGATAATCAAGAAACTAAGTCAACCTCATGCAATTTGTGGTTTTTCCCACTATTAGTAGATTACTGGTCTGATTATCAGCACTATATAGCCTACTAATTCCAGCTATTTCCCAATGTTTTACTGAAGTTTTGTAAAATCTCATGCATTTTGTGGTTATTTGACTGAACCGCTGAAGTAACGATATGCTGATTATCAGTCAGTTATTAAAACATCATATGTCTTACCTAAGCAATAAGCTCATGCATTTTGTGGTTATTTTCATTAATATCTTTAACTCTTTTAGGCGTTTATGCTTCTGAGAGGCATTTTTTCAAACCTCATGCAATTTGTGGTAATAGTTTTGCTATTAAGCACAAGGTGCGAAGCCGACGTTTCAGAAGAACTATTTACTATTCCCATGAAAAAGGCACGTAAATACATGCCCTTTTCATGGTTCGTTCTTGTCTGACCTATTTCTCTGAAAGCTCTTTCAGGTCTTTCTCTAAACTGACTATAAATTGCTTTCAAAAGGTATTTTCGAATGGACAATTTTTCGATTCGGGTACTCTTTGCTTTGACGATCTTCTGGATACTTTCTAACTCACTTTGATGAAACTGTAATGTAAAGCTTTTCAATGGGTCCGTTT
>NZ_NJAG01000145.1 GCF_002872335.1 Siphonobacter sp. BAB-5405
ACTGTTAAAGGAATTCGTATTGAGGAACTAAATAATGTTCCATTCATGCTTCCCCCCTCGCCGAGCAGGAGCGGATTGTAGCGAAATTAGATGCGGCCTTTGCTCATGTGGAGACGCTGAAAACTAGCTTAGCCCGTATCCCGGAATTACTTAAGAAGTTCAGGCAAACGGTGCTTACGCAGGCGGTTACTGGAAAGTTGACAAGTGTAAAAGAATTTACTACACTAGGTGAGATAGGAATAGATATTCAAACAGGTCCATTTGGAAGTTCTTTACATCAGGAAGATTATGTTGAGGGAGGAATACCAGTAATTAATCCAAGTCATATTAAAGACGGAAAAATTCAACCTAATAGTTCAGTTTGCATTAGCCTATCAAAATTTAACGAGCTTAGAGTTTGGGCTTTGAATGACAAAGATGTTGTATTGGGGAGAAGAGGCGAGATGGGTAGAGCTGCAACTTATAATAGTAATGATGGGCTAATGTTGTGTGGAACAGGATCCGTAATATTTAGAAAATCAGAAAGTGTGTCTTCTGATTTTTTAGTCTATTTTCTAAGAAGCCCATTCTGCGTAAATTACCTTAACTCTAATTCCGTAGGATCTACAATGATAAATTTAAATCAAAAAATAATTAAGGCATTACCATTTCCTAAAATAGAATTATTAGAACAACATGAAATTGTCTCCCGGGTAGAAGCACTATTTGCCAAAGCCGATTTGATAGAAGCTCATTACCAGCGATTTAAAGAAAATATTGATCGCTTACCCCAGACCTTACTGGCGAAAGCCTTTCGGGGTGAGCTAGTATCATCTAAAAATATTAAATAATACATAATTAATTTACGATAATGAAAATTAATTATCTGTGGGTATCAAAATATAAAAATGTAGAAGATATTAAATTAGAATTTCAATTCTAATTTAATATCTATATTAGTTGGTAAGAATGGTTTAGGTAAATCAAATATAATAGAGATAATAGCTRCTATATTTAGGGATTTAGATTTGCAAAGAGATATAGAATCTTTTGAAGATTGGCCGTTAACAATATTTTGAATATGAAATAGTTTATGAATGCAAAACTATCGTTAATAAAAAATAGTGAGCAAAGAAAGTAGGTTTGAAGTGTTTATAGGTAATAACTCAAATACATTTATTCCATTAGATGTTGATACATTCATTTCGGAAAAATCGGAAAAATATATACCAAATCACGTAATTGGATATTATTCTGGTGAAAACAAACGAATTAGAGAACTTATTAAGCCATATGAGGATATCATTGTACAAGAATTAAAATATAGTCTAACTAATAATGACAACTTGAGGAAAATATTATTTATTGAAAATAATCACGCAAAATTAATACTGATTACACTATTATTATACAAACTCACCCCTGGAGATGATAAAAATTTATATAAATTTATTGTTGACACTTTTACCAGTATAAGTAAATTGTCAGAAATAAATTTAAAGCTAAAAAATCCAATATGGTATAATAAAAGATCTAAAATACATAAAAGAAAAGGTATAGATCAGCTAGAAGAAAATCTTATGAATAACATCGAATTCCCATTTTGGAATATAAAAGGAAATGCAAATAAATTATTAAATTTCTTTTACAATAATAATTTACCATATCCTGTATATTATCTAAGTGATGATTTACCAAAAAGAGAATGTTTAGAGTTAAATCAAATATTGATAGATGAGGAAAGTATTATTGCAGATTTATTCCCAAGAGGAATGGATTTTTTTAATGCCTTGGAATCTCTATTACATATTCAATCAATAGAGAACATAGCTTTGAAGGTTAAATCTAACAACGGGGGATTATACACTTGACTTTGCTCAACTAAGTGAAGGAGAACAGCAAATTATATCAGTCTTAGGTATCATACTTATAAGTGAAAAAAGCGATTGTTTATTTTTATTAGATGAACCTGATACTCATTTAAATCCACTATGGCAAAGAGACCTTGTTAATCTAATTAGTAAAATTAATTATT
>NZ_NJAG01000146.1 GCF_002872335.1 Siphonobacter sp. BAB-5405
TGGACACCGAGTTTTCATACCAGGTGTTGTTGAAAACGTGCATTGGCAGGTACAGTTCCAGCACATCACCCGCTTGCCATGCCCGGTTGATTTTCACTACTTGATTCCCCGCTGACTGCTGTACTACGTTTCCGTTGATTCTGATTGTCGCCTGCTTACACCAGGCTGGAATGCGCAGGTGGAACGGAAACGAAGCCTTTCTCGATGGGTTCACAACAAACCGAATTATTTCCTCGAAGGGATAACCCGTTTCTTCTTTTACCGAAACGTGAAGCCCATTGGACAGGCCGATGGTGGCTTCACTAGGCGAATAAGCCAGTGCTGCAATTCCTCGATCGGCTGTAGCATACCATAGATTTTGAACAAATTTGGGCCAACCCTGGTGCATGTTCGACGTACAGCATGGATAGCCCGACAGCAAGCCGAAGCAGACATCGGTGCCACCGTGATTATCGCCAAAGTTGCGCACATGCCGGGTTGCCATCACCTGATTGGCCTGTTGAAAATACTGATGAGTCATATAATCGTCAGATACCTGCGTCGGCAAGGCGTTAAAGGCAATTTTTTCAAGTTGATCAGCATAGGATACCTCCCCCGTGATTTCGAGAATACTTTCCAGCGAAACATCATCTCAACCGCTGAGCAAAGCTCTGATCCCTGCGTTGGGTTGTTGCCGTGCAGTGCTTCATCGCCACCATAAAGACCGTGCGCCATGCCGTTGTATTGCCGAATATCGGAAAAGGCTTTTTTCGTAGCATCGAGGTATTTTTTGTCAGGATGATGCTGATAGTATATAATGGGTTCTTTGATACCCTGTGCCAGATTTACGCAGTGAATGCTACCCGGTCTGGCCAGAAAATCAGTATTCAAAAAGCCATTGGTATAGTTGAATGTTTGTTTATGAACAAGATCACCCAGGTCGAGCAGAAATTTATCGCCAGTGATGTTGTAGAGCCAATAGATCACCGCCAGATTATCGCCACCCCGATAACGTGCCCAGAAGGTCCAGTGATCAAGTGGTTTTTGGGGTAGTTCTTTGAGCTGATACTTGAAATAATTGGTCATCAATGTGATGACTCGTTTGTCCCCTGTAGCCGAGTAATATTGCTTCAAAACCTTCAACATGACCATCTTAGGCCACCAGTCCCGGCTATTGTCACGCTGGATGCCGGGTTCTGGACTATAATCTTTGGCAGGTCCAAAGTAGCCGTCGGGTTGCTGACTGGCAAGCGCCCATTCTACCCATGGTTTTGTCTTGGCGATCAGCGCTGAATCGTCCAGAATGTAGGCGAGGGGTAAAAGACCATCAATCCAGTACGGGCCCCGCTCCCACTGATCACCATCACCACCCAGCCAGCCGTTACGCTGATTCATCACGAGTGGATACAGCTCGTCCAACTGACCGGTTGCCCCGTTTTTCTGGCGAATGAGCATTTCCTTCAACCAGCCCCAGCGGTTTAATGGTACCCAGCGGTAATTCGACATAAGGGTTTTGGTGTAGAGGAGCCCGGCTATGAACATGGGCTATAGGCTGAGGCTTAGTTGTTTTTACTTGCCCAACCGCTGTCAGGGTAAAGCTTAGCAAAAGAAGGTGAAGCGTACCATTTAATTTCATACAGTATAATTAACTGGTGATCATAAATTGTTGAAAGAAAGGAGAACAGGCCCTTTCTATACTATTTACAAAACTATTTACGAAAACCAAACAGAGCACCAAATAAGGTATTGGTGTTCTGTTTGGTTTTCGTCGCCCTGAACGGTTCTACAATAAATTAACTGGGCACAAGCCACATTACGCACACAGGTAGAGCAGAAGTGGTTCGGATAGCTTACCAGAAGTCGGTTCAAGGCTATTGCCAGAAAGTACTTCAACTCATTTGATGCTTCTAATGAGACCAAGTAAAGATTGAACAGTACAGCTAACGATTAACAAAGTACTGACTT
>NZ_NJAG01000003.1 GCF_002872335.1 Siphonobacter sp. BAB-5405
CACCCCGGTCAGGCCTGGATTCGGAGTCAAACCTATGCCGGTCCGTATTCACCGAAAAGAACGTGTACTGGCAGGCTACGCAGGATAAATACTCGGATCAAAGTACCTGGGCTCCCGGCACGGCTATTAACGTACTGATCATTCGTTTTGCGGATGTACTGCTCCTGGCCGCTGAAACCGAAGCTCAGTTGGGTAATCTGGCAAAGGCTCAGGAATACGTGAATCTGGTACGGGCCCGGGCCGCCAAACCCGTGAATCTGGTGTACAACTATCAGAATGAAAGCAGTCCGATGGCCGGTTTTTCAACGACGCCTGCCGCGAACTACAAAGTGACCGTTTACCCAGCTGGAACGTTCGCCGGTTACGGAAAAGACAAAGCCTTACAGGCCATTTATTTCGAGCGGAAACTCGAGCTGGCCATGGAAGGACACCGTTTCTTTGACCTTTCCCGGTGGGGCATTGCGGAGCAGACCCTGAACAACTACATCCAGTACGAAAGCAAAATCACTACGGACCTGACCGGTGGTCGATTTACGGCTCCCAAGAACAACTACTTCCCGATTCCCCAGCGACAAATTGACCTTTCCACGGTAAATGGACAGGCCACGCTGAAACAGAATCAGGGATACTAGCGGGTTTTGAATTTAGGGTGGGGAGTTTTGAGTTGCTCATCCCAGACCTGCTCTATAAATATCCCGAAAGCCTCAAAACTTTCGGGATGTTTCATTTAGAAATAACTTTCCGTGATCCTGAAAAGACCTGTATTCATTAGAACAAAAAGTCTAACTTGAATAGATCTTGGTAACAGAATCCTTTAAACCCCAAACACTCATGCAGGCACGTCGTAACTTCTTGAAACAGGCCGGCTTTTTGCTGGCTGGTAGTACGGTTTATCCCTTTCTGTCGCAGGCAAAAGAGCATAACCTAGCCGCCAAGCCTATCGGCATACAGCTTTTTACGGTATTTGAACCGATGAATAAAGACCCGCAGGGGACGCTCAAGCAAATCGCCGCCATCGGGTATAAGGAGATCGAGTCGGCGTTTAGTAGTCGGGGCGGTTATTACGGATATAAACCGAAAGAATTTAAAGCGTTGGTAGAAGATATGGGGATGAAGTGGCGTTCACACCACGCCGTAGGAGCACCCTTCAAGCCGCGTCCGGGGATGAAACTACCGACGGGCTCGGATGGTAAACCCATGACCATTCCGCCCATGCTAAACCTGCGGGACAACTATCAGCAGCTCGTCGACGATGCCGCCGAAGCGGGCCTCAAGTATCTGGTGTGTGCAAGTACGCCCGTGGCCACGATGGACGAGATCAACAGCTCCATCGAGGTCTTTCAAAAAGCGGGAGAAGCCAGTAAAAAGGCGGGTCTGCAATTTGCGTATCACAACCACGCGACGGAATTCGATCCGGTTGAAGGAGGGAAGACCCCCTACGAAGTCATTTTGAAACAGACGAGTCCGGATTTGGTAAAAATGGAATTAGACCTGGCCTGGGCGACCAAAGCGGGTAAAGATCCGGTGGCTTTGTTCAAGGAGCATCCGGGCCGTTTTCCGCTCTGGCACATCAAAGACATCAAAAAAGATCTAAACGCCATTACCGAAGTAGGAAATGGTGTCGTGGATTTCAAACACGCCTTCGCCGCGGCCAAAACCGCCGGATTGAAGTACTTCTTCGTTGAGCAGGATCTGGCTCCATCGATGGATAGTATTAAAACCAGTTACGAGCATTTATCGAAGATTTTGGCTTAGATACATTAGTTTATGAAATCCCGTCTAACCTCTCGGGTAGGCGGGATTTTTCAATGAATACAAATGCTATTCTTTCCGTATGAACAACGTACATCGTTTCTGGGTGATAGGCTTGAGTTTGCTGATGGGTTGTGGTCCGACTTCGGAAACGAAGAAAGAACCCGACGGAGCCGAACTGGTAGCAACCCATTGCTCGGGTTGTCATTTGCCCGTAAAACCCGAACAACTGGACAAGGAAACCTGGCTGAAGCACGTCCTGCCCGCGATGGCTCCAAAACTGGGTATTCCCACAACGGCCAACGGCGAGTACTATCAGGTGGCCAACAACCAGCAGAAATCAGCATTGTCTTTTACCGAATGGACGCAACTGGTGGCCTATTTCGAAAAAAATGCTCCTGATCGTCTGAAGGCTGCTCCGAGAGAAGCGTTAAAGCAGGACTGGTCCATCTTTGCTTTGGAAAAGCCCAGCGAATTTCCGGAATCGGCACTGACCACTATGGTGCAGTTTCACGAGGGAAAAATCTACTCGGGGCAGAATGGGCAGCCAACGCTGTATGCCTGGGATAAGACCCTGCGTCGTTCGGAAGCAGCGACGCTGAACTCTCCCGTTGTGAATGCGGCCTTTGTGAGTCCGACGGAAGCAGTCGTTACGACAATTGGTACCTTACTGGCGGTAGATCAGCCCGTGGGAGAGGTGGTGAACGTCGATTTGCGGACGAAGAAGACGAAGGTCATCGCGAATGCCTTGATTCGACCTATTCAATCGGTACCCGGTGATTTCAATAAAGATGGTCGTACGGATTGGATCATCTGCGGATTTGGTCACAATCAGGGAGGTTTGTATCTGTCCGTACAACAAGCCGATGGCTCGTACCAAACCCAGCCGATTCGGGCGGAGGCCGGAGCTACGCAGATCGTTGTAGATGATTTTAATAAAGATGGCTGGCCCGACTGTATGGCCCTGTTTGCCCACGGGGATGAAGGCCTCTGGTTGTTTACAAACGATCAAAAAGGTGGGTTTGAAGCCCGCAACGTACAGCGATTTCTACCCCTGGCGGGGTCAACCAGTTTTCAGTTGGTTGATCTGAACAAAGACGGTCAGCTGGATTTGGTATACACCAGCGGCGACAACAGCGATTACTCCAAGATACTCAAGCCTTACCACGGGGTATATACCTTCATCAATCAGGGAAGCTTCAGGTTTAAACAGCAGTGGTTTTATCCCGTTAACGGAAGTACGAAGGTGATGGCCGCCGACTTCGATCAGGATGGTGACGTGGATTTGGCCACCATTGCCTTTTTCGCCGATTTCAAACGTACGCCTGAAGAAAGTTTCATCTACTTTGAGCAGGAGGCCAATGGCCATTTCGTGCCGCACGCCGTACCCGTTCACGCCTACGGTCGCTGGATTTGTATGGACGCTCAGGACTGGGATGGTGACGGCGATCTGGATATTGTACTGGGAAATTATAGCCGTGGCTTCAATAATCAGGATGACTATAAGCCTAACTGGAATATGCAGTTGCCCTTCATTGTATTACGAAATAAGACCAGGAATTGACCGCCTTTGCGGGCTTTGACTGGAAAATCTCCGCTGAAACCGGGGGAAGCTGTTATTTTTGCAAATCATACGTCTGCCGAACAAACGCGGCAGCGATGGTTTTTCCCCAGCATGAAGTCACTTACCATTGTCAACCGCCACTATCCGCCCAATCCCGGTATTACGGGCGAATCGGCCTGGGATTTAGCTCAGGTACTGATTGAAAAACATGGCGTTGAGGTACACATTGTTCATATTGACCGTACGTACGACGGGGGCGGAGCCGTCCGCAAACCCGTCGGTCATACGCACGCTGTATCGACGATTTACGAGGGAAAAAACCCACTCTTCCGATTCATTGCGGGGCCGCTCGATGGCTTTCTGCTGATTCGGAAGGCATTGAAGCTAAAGAAAGGGCCTTTGCTGGTTATGACCAGTCCGCCCTTACTTCCGTTCTGGGCTTCGCTGTTTTTAAAGCGGAAAAACTGGATCCTGTGGAGTATGGATTTATTTCCGGAAGGTTTTGCCGCCGACGGGAAAATCAAACCAACCAACCGCCTGTACCGCTGGATTCTCAAGAAAACCTACGAAAACGCTCCCAAAGCCCTGATTGCTCTGGGACCAAATCAGGCGGAGCTGTTGCGACGTAACTACCAGCAGTCCATTCCCACCATCCTCTTACCCTGTGGCGTACTCGTGGATCAGTCCAGGGATAAAACCCGACCCGACTGGCATTCGGATGATACCAAAATTTACCTGGGCTACGCTGGTAATGTAGGGGAGGCTCATTCAGCAGAATTTCTGGAAAGTGTTATTCGTCAGTTTAATCCAGAACAACAGCAATTAGTACTGGCCCTGTACGGCACCAAAGCCGAAGGACTACTGAAACTGGCCGAAGGAAAATCAGGGATTACGATACTAAAAAACATTCCCCGGGCCCAACTTCATTGGCTGGATATACAGCTCGTTAGCCTTCTGCCGCAGTGGACGCACATTGCCGTGCCATCCAAAGCCGTGAGTGCCATTTGTTCGGGTTCACCCATTCTTTTTTGCGGTAGTAAAGAAGCGGATACCTGGGAACTTCTTCGGGATGCTGCCTGGTTAATCAATACCGATGAAGAGCTGGATTCTCAGGTAAAACAGGTGTTAGATTCACTGACCCATTCGGAGATTGAAGATAAAAAACGCTCGGCCCGACTCGTTTCCCGCAGACTCAACGAAATGGTCGATCAGGCGTATCAAAGCATAGAAAAATTGATTTAGTAGAGTTTTGAGTCTAGGGTTTTGTGTGTAGCGTTACGGCTGCTCTTTCCGAAGTCTGCTCTTTCGGATTATAAATCTGGAACAGCGGGGAACAGAAACAACGAAGGAAGCTAAATCAAAACCCAAAACCCTTTTAAGGTTAACTACCTTACGAACGCATGAAAAAAACAGTATCCTACGTACTAGAGCCCGAAATTGCTCTGGATACGGACCGTTTTCGGCAGTTCATTGCCGATGAATTTAGCTTACCCTTGGAGGCCAGCGACTGGCAGGTACGCAAGACCCGGCAGTCCGTCGATGCCCGAAGTCGACAGGTAAAGATTAACGTCGAAGCCGAAGTTTTCATCAACGAAACACCCCAACCGCAACGGCAGTACGAATTCTCGTACGGTAATGTGAGCCAGGCTCCGGCGGCAATTGTCGTGGGAGCAGGCCCGGCGGGACTGTTCGCGGCTTTGCGGCTCATTGAACTGGGCGTTCGTCCGCTTGTACTGGAACGCGGGAAAGACGTGCGGGCCCGTCGTCGGGATCTGGCTGCAATCAACAAAGAACATCTGGTCAATCCCGAATCCAACTACTGCTTTGGCGAAGGCGGGGCGGGTACGTATTCCGATGGAAAGCTCTATACCCGTTCTAAAAAACGCGGGGACATTCGGCGTATCCTCGAAATTCTGGTCAACCACGGGGCTGTCGAAGATATTCTGGTGGAGGCCCACCCGCACATTGGCACCAACAAGTTACCCAATGTCGTGGCCGCCCTTCGCGAACAAATTCTGCAATCCGGAGGAGTAATCAAGTTTGATACGAAAGTCACCGATTTTATCCTGGAAAAAGGAGAAATGCGGGGCGTTATTACCGCTGACGGGCAAAGCTATACGGGGCTGGGCGTCATTCTGGCAACGGGACATTCTGCCCGGGATATTTTCGAACTCTGCGAGAAACGGGGCATCCTGCAGCAAGCCAAGCCTTTTGCGATGGGCGTGCGGATCGAACACCCGCAGTCGCTGATTGACCAGTTGCAGTACCACCGGCCCGATCGGGGCATTCTGCCCGCTGCCTCGTACAGTCTGGTCGCTCAAACGCAGTACAAGGGTGTTGAACGGGGCGTATTTTCATTCTGTATGTGTCCAGGTGGTTTTATCGTTCCGGCGGCTACGGCTCCCGGCGAGCTGGTCGTCAATGGCATGTCGCCTTCCCGCCGCGATTCCTACTTCGCCAATTCAGGCATGGTGGTAGCCGTCAACGAGCCCGATTGGAAAAAATACAGTAAACACGGGGCTTTGGCCGGACTCCGCTATCAGCAGGAAGTGGAGCAGCAAGCCTGTCAGGCGGCGGGGCAAACACAATTGGCACCTACCCAGCGGGTACAGGATTTCCTGACGGGTAAGGTATCGTCCTCGCTGAACGAGACTTCGTATCAGCCCGGACTGGTCGCTCTGGATTTATCGAGCCTGTTACCCGAAACCATTGCTCAACCCCTGAAGCTGGGCTTACAGGAATTTGGCAAACGCATGCGGGGCTATGCCTCCAACGAAGGTCAGCTCATTGGCGTAGAAAGCCGAACGTCTTCACCCGTACGGATTCCGCGGGATCGCGAAAGTTATGAACACGTACAGGTTAAACGACTGTATCCTTGCGGAGAAGGGGCCGGATACGCCGGAGGGATTGTCTCGGCGGCAGTAGATGGCGAACGTTGTGCTGAAGCCCTGGTCGATCGTTACCGCCGCTAAGCCGGAAAACGGGCGGGGAATGGTTTTCGGGAATCAAAAGTCAAGATAAAAAAATGAGTGCCCGAATCCGAACAGTTTCAGTAACTTATGTACCCAAACCACGGGTGAGTTCCGCAAAGTATGTGCTGATTTCAGTCAGGAAGACGTATCTTGCAGGGCACACCCCGAAATTTCCTCACCAATATGAATCTGACTACGGCAACCTTCTCTGAATTTTCCCAGTCACTCAGCCAGCGATTGCAAGAGCCGCTGCCGGGTGAACTGGCCCATCAGAAAATGGCTTCCGGCAGCCGGACTCGCTTCAAAATCCAGCCCAACGAACGCACGCGGCAAAGTGCCGTTTTGATCTTATTTTACCAGTATCTGGGTAATATCTACCTGCCTCTGATTCTCCGGCCTAAGTACGAAGGGGTGCACGGCGGTCAGATGGCTTTTCCTGGTGGACGCATGGAACGAACCGATAAAAGTTTGATTCATACGGCCTTACGCGAAGCTCAGGAAGAAATTGGAATCAAAGCCAGTGACGTAAAGATCCTGGGTTCACTCACCAAATTGTATATTCCACCCAGTAACTTCTGGGTGTTACCGGTCGTCGGAACCCTGCCGTACCGCCCTGATTTTTATCCGGATCCCGTAGAAGTCGATATGATCTTCGAAGTAGAATTAATGGAGATGATGAATGAAGGCATTCTCGGTACCGAAAAACGCGAATCCAAAGGCTTCGTTTTCGACGCTCCCTATTACCTGTTGCAGGAGAATAAAGTATGGGGTGCTACGGCCATGATGATTGCCGAATTATTGGTAGTCGTGCATGAAGCCCAGTAGAAGGAAATGAGTAAATTTTATATACAATTCTGAAGGAATAAGCGATAGGTGGCGTAAAATATTCATTAAAATTCACTATCTTTACCCATGAGCAGAGCAGTCTGCTTCAAAAAAGGTACGATTCATCTGAAGTACTGACAATTTCCATATATACATTAAATATCAGGGAGTTAACAGGGCAGATCCTTCAAAATACCAAGTGTTTTACCCCACGAATGGGGTCTGCTTCCCATTCGATTTGAACCCGTTTTTTACCCATGTCCGAAGCACTCGAACAGGAAGAATCCTTGCATCAGCAAATGTCCGTCGATGGGCTGTATGAGCAATGGTTTCTGGAATATGCCTCCTATGTGATTCTGGAGCGGGCTGTCCCCGCTATTGAAGACGGATTTAAGCCCGTACAACGTCGCATCCTGCACGCCCTTCGCGAGCTGGATGATGGCCGTTTTAATAAAGTAGCCAACGTCGTTGGGGCGGCCATGCAGTATCACCCGCACGGCGATGCCTCGATTTACGATGCCATTGTAAACATTGGTCAGAAGTCCCTGCTGTTTGATTGTCAGGGAAACTGGGGCGATATCAATACGGGCGATAGTGCAGCCGCAGCCCGGTACATTGAAGTACGTCTGTCAGCTTTCGGTAAGGAAGTCGTCTTCAACGAAGATACTACCGAATGGCAACTGAGCTACGATGGACGGAAACGCGAGCCGGTTACGCTACCCGTTAAATTCCCTTTACTACTAGCCCAGGGCGTGGAAGGGATTGCCGTCGGGCTTTCCACCAAAATTCTGCCCCATAACTTCATTGAACTTTGCGAAGCTTCCATTGAAGTGCTGAAAGGGCACTCGATTTCCTTACTGCCGGACTTTCCGACGGGAGGTATGATCGATGCCAGCAACTACAATGATGGGCAACGCGGAGGCAAAGTACGGGTACGGGCGAAAATCCGCGAGCTGGATAAGAAGACGCTCGTGATCCACGAAATTCCGTACGGCACCACGACGACTTCCGTAAAGGACTCGATCATCAAGGCCAACGATGAAGGCAAAATCAAGATTCGTAAAGTAGAAGATCTGACGTCGAGAAACGTGGAAATTCACGTGCATCTGGCTCCGGGCGTATCCCCGGATATTACCATCGATGCCCTCTACGCCTTTACGGAATGCGAAGTAAGCATTTCGCCCAATGCCTGTATCATCATCGGCGATAAGCCCGTTTTTTCTAACGCAACGGATATTCTGCGAATTAATACCGAGCAGACCAAGGACTTGCTACGGCAGGAACTCGAAATCCGGAAGAACGAACTACAGGAAAAAATTCTCTTTTCTTCGCTGGAAAAAATCTTCATCGAAAACCGCATTTACCGCAAAATCGAGGAATGCGAAACCTTCGAAGCGGTAATTGCCACGGTGGACAAAGGGCTAAAGCCTTATAAAAAGAATTTCTACCGGGAGATTGTGGAGGACGATTTGTTACGACTGCTGGAAATCCGAATCAAACGTATTTCCCGCTACGACGCTTTCAAGGCCGACGAAGTAATGAAACGCCTGAATGATGAGCTGACGGAAGTGCTCGATCACCTGGCACACCTGACCCGGTACGCGATCGATTATTACAAAAATCTGCTGAAGAAATTTGGCAAAGGTCGCGAACGTAAAACCGAACTCAAAAACTTTAATACCGTATCCGTGGCCGTAGTGGCGGCGACGAATGCCAAGCTGTACGTCAACCGTGAGGATGGATTCATCGGTTTTGGATTGAAGAAAGACGAGTACGTCTGCGACTGTTCCGATATCGACGACATCATCGTTTTCCGCCGCGACGGCAAGTGCCTGGTGACCAAAATTCAGGAAAAAGTATTTGTCGGGAAAGACATTATTTTCTGCAGTATATTCCGCAAAGGAGATGATCGCCGGGTGTACAACCTGATCTACAGCGATTCCAAATCCGGAGTTACCTACGCGAAACGGTTCTGTGTAACGGCCGTAACCCGCGATCGGGAGTATGACCTGACAGCGGGTAATCCAAAGTCTAAATTACTCTGGTTTACGGCTAACGACAACGGAGAAGCGGAGACCGTAGAGATCAAGTTGACGGCTTCCTGTACGGCCAAGGTGAAGCAGTTTGAATGGGATTTTGCTAAACTCGCCATCAAAAACCGCGAAGCACTGGGGAATCAGGTGACGAAATTCCCGGTTCGTAAAGTTGAACTCAAACGTACGGGAGTATCCACGCTGGGCGGCGTAGACATCTGGTACGATGCGACCATCAGCCGCCTCAACCGCGATAATCGGGGGCAGTACCTGGGCAATTTCGAAGCGAAAGATTCCATCCTGGTGGTGTACAAAGATGGCAATTACGAGTTGACCAGCTTTGAACTGACGAATCGTTACGAGCAGGATCAGATCTTGGTGCTGACCAAATACACCCCGGAAACGGTGATCTCCGCAGTTCATTACGACGCTGCCCAGAAAAACCATTTTGTGAAGCGTTTCCACATCGAAACGACTACGATCGATAAGAAATTTCAGTTTATCAGCGAGGCGAAAGGTTCTAAGTTGCTGATGGCGAGCGTAGACGCTCATCCGCGAATCGAGGTAGCTACGAAGGAAAAGGACAAAGGACCCGTCGAGAAAGAGGAAGTGGCCGTGGATGAGTTCGTGGAAGTACGGGGCTGGAAAGCCCTGGGTAATAAGCTCTCATCGCATAAAGTGGTAGAGGTGAAAACGCTGGCTTCAAAGCCGGTGGAAAAGCCCCAGGAAGTGAAAAAGATTCCGATTGAAACCGAAACGGAACCTGAACATTCCTCCGAAGAAAAAGTTACTGAAGAACAGGATGACACGGCTCCGATTAATCAATTAGATTTGTTTGGTTAGGCAAAGCTTCCGAGCTTAGGGGAGCCAAGCCAGCCAGATCCGGTGCTAGACAAATTTTCGTATGGTAGACCGAACGCTTCTTTTCCGGGCTTCACGTCGCGTGAATACCACCGCTTACTGGGTAGCCAGAATTACCAAGTGGGCGATGAAAGGAGCGTTTGCGGTTCTAATGCTGGTTTTGCTCTGTAATGCCTGGGTCGTCCTGAGTACGCAGGGAAAGAATTATTACTTTATCAAACAGCTTCCCACCAACGATGTGGGGCTGGTATTAGGGACAAGCAAGTACATTGCCAACGGTCGCGAAAATCTGTTTTTCAAGCATCGCATGGAAGCAGCGGCCCTGCTGTATCACGAGGGTAAAGTAAAAGTGTTGATTCTGAGCGGTAATAACGATTCGGAATACTATAACGAACCCCGCGATATGGAGGACGCTCTGGTGAATTTGGGCGTACCGGCCAATATCATTCAGCACGATTTTGCGGGACGCCGCACCTACGATAGCATTGTGCGTTGCCGGGAAGTGTTTAAGCACAAAAACGTTACCGTGATCTCACAGCCTTTTCATAATGCCCGGGCCTTATTCTTAGCCGATCAACTGGGGGTAGATGCGGTCGCTTTTGCGGCTCAGGATGTCCCGAATGGCTATTCGCTGAAAACGCTGGTTCGGGAATATCTGGCCCGACCGAGAGCGGTGATGGATGTTTTTTTCCTGAATCCCTCGTTTGCCAAAACGAACCAGCCCATCGAGAACGAACGTCGGAAACGGAAAATGGACGATACGCTATAAAACGTTTGTTTCGGACCGATACAAACCTTTATCTCCGCAAAACCCGGGCCGTTGGTTCGGGTTTTGTTACTTTTGCGGGAATTTAGTACCCTATGAAAATCATTGAAACACACGCTCATTTGTACGATGAGCAATACGATACCGACCGCACCGCCATGATTGAACGTGCATTGGCGGCTAGTGTAACGGAATTCTGGTTACCCAATTGTGATTCCGAAACCATACCCGGCATGATGGAGCTGGCTCAAACCTATCCGGGCCAGTGCCGACCCATGATTGGACTGCACCCTACCTACGTGAAGGAAAATGTGGAGCACGAATTACAAATCATGCAGGAATGGCTGGAAAAAAGTGCGGATGCCTTTGTGGCCATTGGCGAAATCGGGCTGGACTTCTATTGGGATACCACCTTCGCCGAACAACAGAAAGCGGCCTTTTCCCATCAGCTTGGCTGGGCGAAGCAGTATCAATTACCCATCGCTATTCATTGCCGGAACGCCTTCTGGGAAACCGTTGAACTCATTGAAAAGCACAATGACCCGAATCTGCGGGGTATTTTCCATTGTTTCTCGGGTGGGGTAGAAGAAGCCCGGAAAGTTGTGGAATTAAACTTCCTCTTGGGCATCGGTGGCGTAGTGACCTTTAAAAACGGTGGACTGGATAAAGTGATTCCGGAAGTAGGTCTGGAACATCTGGTACTGGAAACGGATGCACCCTACCTGGCTCCGGTACCGTACCGGGGCAAACGCAACGAACCCAGTTACCTGCCACTGATTGCCCAGCGAATCGCAGATTTGAAGCAGGTACCCGTCCAGACCATTATCGAACAGACGACCGCCAATGCTCTGCAATTGATTCAGTAAGGTTTTTTGTGTATCCCCCAAAAACGATTACTTCCTTGAAAATCATAAAATTAGATACGGCAGCTTCGGCTTCCTCCCCGCTTTCCGTACTGGTTATTTACACCGGTGGAACCTTTGGTATGGTCTACGACCGTCGGCTGGAAACGCTGGTGCCCTTCAACTTCGAACAGATTCTGGAACGCATTCCGGAATTGGCTCGCCTGCGGTTTTCCATTTCCGTACTCGTGCTGGACGAACTGCTCGATTCTTCGAACATGGTACCCAATAACTGGCTGGAAATCAGCCGGATCATTGGTGAGCATTACGAGCAGTACGACAGCTTTGTGATTGTACATGGAACGGATACCATGGCGTATACGGCTTCGGCACTGAGCTTTTTGTTCGAGAATCTGAATAAACCTGTGATTCTCACCGGGGCTCAATTGCCCATTGGAGCTGCCCGTACCGATGCCGTTGAAAACTTCATTACGGCCCTGGAAATTGCCGCCGCCCGCGATGAGCAGCAGCGACCCATGGTGCCCGAAGTAGCCATTTATTTCCATTCGTACCTGCTACGGGGTAATCGAGCCCGGAAACAGGAGAGTAGTCAGTTCAACGCGTTTCAGTCGGAAAACTATCCGTATCTGGCCGAAGCGGGCGTGACTATTGATTACAATCGACCTTACATTCGTGCCTACGACTCCACAAAGCCCTTTGCTGTACACGAAACGCTGGATGCGAACGTGGTGATTTTAAAACTCTTTCCGGGAATTTCGCCTTCCGTGATGCACAGTATTTTCTCGATTGAAGGATTAAAGGGAGTGGTGCTCGAAACCTACGGAGCGGGAAATGCCCCCACGGCTCCCTGGTTTTTAGAAACGCTGGAAAAAGCGACCGATCGCGGTTTGATTTTACTGAACGTTTCGCAATGTACGGGAGGACGGGTACTGCAGGGGCGGTACCAAACCAGTAAGTACCTCAACGAGATGGGTTTAGTCAGCGGAGCGGACCTGACCTCTGAGGCGGCAGTGACCAAACTGATGTTCCTGCTGGGGCAGTACGGCGACGATTCTGCGATGATTCGTCAAAAATTGACGGAATCTTTACGGGGAGAATTAAGCTAAACACTTGCTTTTGGCTCTTTTTTGTTTGTATCTTGCGACCCCAAACAAACAGAGGGGTGTCCGAGTGGTTGAAGGAGCACGCCTGGAAAGTGTGTATACCTCTCAAGGGTATCGAGGGTTCGAATCCCTTCCCCTCTGCGAAAAGCCTGATTATCGAATCGATAGTCAGGCTTTTTAGTTACGCACAAATTTCTGCCAGCGTATCTGCTTCGTCTTCTATCATCTGTTATCTATTAAGGAAATAAGCTCCTCAGAAAAGTTTTGTAACCCATAAGTTGCTCAATAATTTCTAAAGTTGAATAGCCCATTGTGTCTTACCAAAGGCGAATTAGTTCAATTTTAGCAATAATTCCACCTACTCAGATTCCTGGTTTAGGTATTCAACTCGTTACAGAAAGAGCAGCATCATAGGCAGTTGAAGCAAAATATAATCTAAAGTACCCGTAAAAATTTATTTGTTTGAGAAGATTGAAGTTTATAGAAAATTAGGTAGTATCTACTAAAAAAATAGTTAGAAAGCTAGTTGAATCTTTATGGTTTCGTTAAATGATCGGAAATGCTGCCGTCAGATGATTCTTCTTTATAGTAACATAACTACATTATTTATCTAATTTATGCGTAATTGGTGGGCATTACTAGTCGTTTGTGACTATACGTTTTAACCCTACTTTTAACAAGCCGCTTTACGTGTATGAAATCTTTTTTACAAATCACTCCAACGCATCTTACTAAAACATTTTTGCAAGCAACGACTCGCAGGATTACTACCGCCTCTCTTTTTCTGATTGGCTTTACTTCTATCCAGGTACAGGCTCAGAATAATATGGGGATTGGTACTGCAAGCCCGGATGCCTCTGCCGTTCTCGACGTGGTAAGTACGAACAAGGGGGTACTCGTCCCCCGCATGCTTGATTCCGAGCGTCTCGTGATTCCCAATCCTGCTACGGGCCTGATTGTTTATCAAACCAATGGAACGGCTGGCTTTTATTACAACGCGGGCACGCCGGCTACCCCGAGCTGGATTAAACTCAGTAGTGGCGTCGTCGCAGTGGCCGACGGTGGGACCGGAGCAACGACGGCCTCGGGTGCCCGGACGAATCTGGGGCTGGGAACCTTAGCTACCTTGAACAGCGTGTCGAGTAACGAAATCACGAATGGAACCATCGTAAACGCCGATATTAGCAATGCAGCAGGCATCGATGGGTCCAAGATAGCCGGTAACATTGAGGGAAAAGCAGTTAACGTAACAGGAGTCGTTCCCCTGGATCATGGAGGTACGGGACAAACGACCCAGAGTGCAGCTCTGAATGCCTTATTACCCACCCAGAGTTCGAACAGTGGTAAGGTTTTACAAACGGATGGATCAAATGCCACCTGGGTTACCCCGAGTACGGGCGGCGGCCAGGTTTTTGCCATCACTACGTTCAATCCGATTACGCAAATCGTGGAGCAAAAGGCGATTATGCTTACCGCTACCAGCGGGCAGCAACCACCGTTCATTATGCCGGCTTCGGGTACTTGCGATGTGATCTATTTAGAGGACGTGTCACAGGCAAATCAGGCCAGCACGGAATGTAAAGCAGAATTATATAAAAACGGGGTAGCCACCGGATTGGCAGTTCGGGTCGTATCCGCTACGACGTCGAATGCCAAAACAGCGGGCTCGGCAACGGGTTCGGTCTCTTACGTAATGGGTGATGTACTGACGTTCGGCGTATCAAGTACGAACACTACCCCTAACGTTCGCATGAATATCTCCATGCGTTGCCGCTAAGGTAAGCTTACTACMAAAAATAAATGCATCTCCTACAAACGGACGGTGTCAGGCTGGGAATCTTATCCAGCCTGACACCGTCCGTTTTTGGGTATCTCATCCACCGATGCTTTGATCTGGTCCTGACGAAGTAACGAATGAGGTTTAGTACCGGGCTTGGGGACGTCTGGCTTTCCCATCAATCGTCCGTCCGTTTCTCAATCGCTTCGATAACCTCAATAATCACCTTCTACCGATTCATGGATTTTAAGGCAAATCCCCCGCATGGTTTTTTTAAGTATAAGTATCTACTCAGTAACCCGTAAATATAATGTGGTAAGTTGCTGATTAACAGTAGATTAATGTTGAACGACGTACCGATTTGACCGTTTGGTACACTCGGATTTTAAGGTACAGGTCGTTAGAATTTTCTAATAACCCTAAAACAAAAGAATCATGGAACACAGTGTGGATGGCATCAAAATTGACTTGCAAACGGTGGGATTCAAGGAGTCTCCCGAGTTAGTGACCCAGGTAGAAAACGAACTGCGACGCCTCATGCGTTTTCGGCAGGATATCGTAGCCGCTGACTTCTACTTCAGTGAAGATGGCCGCAACCCGGAAACCAATAAAGTGGTACGCTGGCGTCTGGGCGTGCCAGGGAAAGATCTGTTTGCGGAAGCGAACTCGGCTTCGTGGTACAGTAGTCTTCGGGACGCGGGAGAAAAACTTCGCCGCCAGTTTGTAGACTAAGCTTACTTCTTTGAGGTCTATTCAAACGTCTGTTTTTCAACAGACGGAGAACGACCTATGCGTACACTAAATAAAACTTCTCACTAATACACTCTTCAAAACAGAAAGCTTATGACCCGATTTAATGTAGATCATTTCAATGCCTTAGCTCAAAAAGAAGCAACTCTTTGCGTCTCCCTCTATACCCCCACCGAAAAGATTTCAACCGATGGGCACCAATCAAGTAAAATTCACTTCAAAAACGCGTTGACTGAAGCCCGGAACCAGTTGCTGGAAGTCCATGAAATGTCAGAATCAGATGCCGATTCATTTTTGGCGGAAAGCTTTCAGTTACTGGACGATCAGGAATTCTGGAAATATAGTTCAGATATGCTGGCGTATTTCATTTTTGATGGCGAAAGTGTGTTTTACAAACTACCCTTGTCCATCGAATCACCCATTTGTCAGGTAAACCAGCGGCCCTACCTGTTACCGCTCATTCCCGAGCTAAACGACGACGGACACTTCTATCTGCTGGTATTAAATCTGAAACAGGTGAGCCTGTTTGAGATGACCCGTTCTACCATTGATCAGATTCCTCTGCCCGATTCAGTCTCGGTTTCCTATACCGAAGAAATCGAAGACGCGGATAATCAGAAAGCCCTGCAACACCGCAGTGGCATTGGCGAAGCGGGAGCCATGTTTCATGGACAGGGAAGCGGGTCGAGCGAAGCCCGGAAAGCAGAGATTCTACAGTATTACCATCGGCTGAGTACGGACATTGAGGCGATTCTGAACCAAAATCCATTGCCATTGCTACTGGCGGGGGTCGATTACCTGATTCCGCTGTACAAACAAGCCAGCAACTATACCCACGTGGTCGAGCCGTATCTAACGGGCAGTTATTCGGAAGACGATACCCTAACACTGGCAACCGAAGCCTGGCAGCTGATGGAACCTCAATTCGTACAGGACCGTCTCGACCGAAAGGAGAATTACGGCCTTTTTGCCGCGAAAGGGCAGGGAGGGGATGACGTGGAAACGGTGATCCTAACCGCTCTTAGTGGTGGTGTCGATACCCTATTCGTTCAGGCTCAGGAAGAAGTATGGGGAACGTACGACGCGGAGAAATTTAGCCTTACTGTGGAGGAGTCGCCGAGCCGCAGCAATTATTCCTTGCTCAACGAGGCCGCCCAAAAGACCATCGCATATGGTGGGAAGGTGTATCTGGTTGAGAAAGACGAAATGCCAGCGACGGATTCCATGATCGCGGGCATGTTCCGCTATCCCCTGACGGAAGTCAATCAGGAAACCGAGAACACCCTTTAAATCACGTCAAAAACAAAACCAGAGTTAACCCGATATATTATGCGACAACCGCCCCAAAACTATAAACCCATTGAAAATTACGGAATCATCGGCAATATGAAGACGACCGCCCTGGTCGGTATGGATGGTTCGATTGATTTCTTATGCTTCCCCCGATTCGATTCCCCGAGTGTCTTTGCCCGTATTCTGGATCACCAGAAAGGAGGCCATTTTTCGGTAGAGCCCCAGATGAAGGAGGTACAGCATAAACAGCTGTATCTGCCCGAGACGGCCGTGCTGATTACCCGCTTTTTTTCGGAAGAAGGCATCGCTGAGATAACGGATTATATGCCCGTTCGAAATGAATCCGAACGGAGTTACAACGCCGTGGTTCGTAAGATCAAGGCGGTCCGGGGGACCATCAAGTTCAAAATGAAAATGCAGCCGCGGTTTGATTATGCCCGCGAAAAGCACTCCGTTGAGCCCAAAGGGGAGGCGTTGTATTTTAAAGCGGACGACGGTACCAAAACCGAACTTCGTTTACAGGCCAGTTTTCCATTGGAGGTACGCGATGGAGATGCCTACGCCGAGTTTGAACTGAAGGAATCAGAACGGGCGTTGATCGTCCTGGAATCCATTGATGCGGGGAAGGAAAAAGACCTCGCCGATCTGGCTTTCTATGCGGAAAAAACGTATTTCGATACGATCAATTTCTGGCGTAAGTGGGTCAATCAAACGACCTACAAAGGCCGCTGGAAGGAAATGATCTGTCGGTCGGCGATTACGCTGAAATTGCTCACTTCGACGGAGTTTGGCTCGGTAGTAGCGGCGGCAACCTTTGGCTTACCGGAGGAACTGGGCGGCGATCGGAACTGGGATTACCGCTTTACCTGGATCCGGGACGCGGCCTTTACCATGTACGCTTTTCTGAAACTGGGCTTCAAACAGGAAGCCGCTGATTTTCTGCGTTGGATTATCGAACAGGATAAAAACCGCGATCTGCACTTGCTGTACAAGGTGGATGGTACGGCCGACATGGAAGAAATCGAACTGACGCATCTGGAAGGCTATAAGCAGTCGGCTCCCGTTCGCATCGGAAACGAAGCCAACAGTCAGTTGCAGCTGGACATCTACGGCGAACTCCTGGATACGATCTACATCTTCAATAATTACCACCAGCCGATTACGTACGAATTGTGGGAAATCATCTGCAAGGAAGTCAAAATCGTGATGGAACGCTGGCGGGAAGCCGATCACGGCATCTGGGAAATCCGGAACGAAGAGCATGAATTTCTGCACTCCCGACTGATGTGCTGGGTGGCCATGGACCGGGCCATTAAAATCGGTGTGCATCGGTCATTTCCTTTTCCCCATCAGGAATGGGTGCAGGTACGTGATGAAATCTACCAGGACATTTACCATAACTTCTGGAATGAAAAACTGCAGTGCTGGGTACAGTTCAAGGACGGAGACAAAGTGGCCGAAACCGTGGACGCCAGTGTCTTGCTGATGCCGCTGGTGCACTTCGTCACGCCCGATGAGCCCCGGTGGATTTCCACGCTGGAAGCCGTCAACCAGCATTTACGACTGGATGTACTGGTGTATCGCTACGATAATGAGGTTTCCGGAATCGATGGCTTAGAGGGCGAAGAAGGTACGTTTACCATGTGTTCATTCTGGTACGTGGAATGTCTGGCCAAGGCTGGTCGACTGGATGAAGCCGTTGAGAATTTCGAAAAAATGCTGGGGTACGGCAACCACCTGGGATTGTTCGCGGAACAGATCAGCAAGAAAGGCGAACACCTGGGTAACTTCCCGCAGGCCTTCACGCACCTGGGCCTCATCAGTGCCGCTCTGGAACTCGATAAGAAACTAAGTCGCAAAAATGGCTAAGGCGGTATAGCCTTGCCAGGGTGAGTTCTAGATAGTTCTTACGCTTCTGCAATCCGGGTCTGCCCTTCATGGAAACGTTCATGAAGGGCAGACCCGGATCTTTTATGGCAGGAAGCCAAGCCGGTTCACGACGCACTTTCCTCAACCGAAGAAGTCAAAAGCACAAGTCAGCCGGATTGGGTGGGAAGACGGTTGAAAGGCGAACAACTTTGTATCATCCCAATCAGGAATTTTCAACCGATCAACCATGATACAAAAACGTTTTGCTTTAACCCTTTTACTCGCTACGGCGGGCTTCTGGATAGCCGCCCGTACGGCCGACATCCTCGCCGATCTGCGGTTAAAAACTGAAAATATTCAGGAAATCAGTATGGATGCCGTCACGTCCGATGGGCTGAGTGTACCCTACGTGCCCTACGAAGGCAAGCAGTGGGCGAAAGCCCTGTCGGCTCCCGCCAAGGTGGAGGCGGTTAAAGCTCTGGGCCGAATTGTAAGGGCCTATACCGAAACGGAAGATTTCCGCAAGCGATACGATCAGTACATGCAGGAAAAGTATGACGTGAGTACGGATCAAACGCAACGGCTCCAGTCGGATCAAAACGCTCGTCAGCAAATGAGCGAACAGACGGAGGCACTGGGCGGATCGTACGATGAGATGGTCCGTCAATCGACGCAGGCGATGGCTCAAATGGAACCTTCGATGTTACGGATGGTGCTGAAAACCCAGATTGAAGGCCTGGTAGAAGGATTGAACGGAGCTGAAGGAGAGACAAAAACCAAAGGGGCTGCCGAGCTGACCCAGCTTAAAAAGTTACAGGCGATTACCAATCCCGCAGAATTCAAGAAACAGTACCTGGCCTACTATACCCAATGGATGAACCAGCAGATCAAGGAAGGAAATGCCCGAATGGTGGAGGATGAGGAAGAAGCAAAGGAGAAAGCCGCCGATTATCAGAAACGCCTTGCTGAATACAAAGCCCATGCCAATCCGAAGCTTGCTCTGAAGGAACGATTACGGGAATGCATTACCCTCATCGAAAGTGTGGACTTTAACGCCAGACTCATCAAAAAGGGCTCCCGACTGGAGTTCGAAAATCCCGACTATCGTAGTAAGTCCAGCACCTGGAAAACGGTATTCCGGATGGGACAGGAACCCGCAATGGCCGTCCGGGATTTCGCCCAGGTTTGGCTTAAGGAGTTAAAATAGAAGCGTATGGAAACTGAGAAGGTCCCGTATAACTCACGTATACGGGACCTTCTCGGTATTTAATCCTGACTGTCGCGAAGACTTAATTTTTGAGTTTGTCTACCCGCAGCATGTAGTTGTACCCGCCCTGTAGTTCCAAACCGGGCGTGGTTTTACCCGTGGCCGGATCGTATTCCCACACGTAATCCTTACCCGTTTCGGCGTTGGACAGGATATAGGCTTTGCCGTTATCAATCGTTACGCTTTCGAGGGTTTCGGAATTGTCGTAGGGAATGTCGCTGAGCTTTTTCGTAACCGCTCCGGTACTCAGATTGACGATGGCAAAACCGTAGATGTGGCTGGATTTTGAACCACTGGCTGCGATCTTGGGATCTTCGTACTTCACTACGGCTTCGCCATTGCCGATATTCCACATCGCAAACACCGAGCCGCCCAGTGCATCACTCAGATTGATTTTAAAGCTGGCATCAAACTCGGTCGTGCCGTTTTTGATACGGTACAATACCGAGGGCAGTTTCATACTGCTTCGCGACGAACCCGGCGTAGCCAGGTGATACAGATCGCCGCTGCTGGTTACGAACGAAGCCGGTTCCCACATGCTGATCCCGCCCGCTCCGGTAGTTTTGTCATCCTGTACCACTTTGGAAAGCGTCATGGCCGGATAATCGAATACGCCTACATTAACCTGGCGGTAGGCCGCGGGCCAGTTGCCTGTATACATAAATCCTACAAACAGTTTGCCCTTCGTATACTCCGTCGTACCAATGCTCAGGTAGGGAAACCCGGTTGGGCTGGCGGGTACGCTCAGTTCGCCGTTCGTGATCGCCAGCGTCGTGGCATTGACCACCGAGTATAAAATCTTGTTGCTGTCGCCATTTACGCCAATCAGCACCAGCGTATTGTCATCCACCCAGGTGTAGCTGCTGACGTTCTTTTGGTAGGTAAAGGGCACTTCCTTCACGGCCGTCAGCTGGTTGTTTTCAAACTTGAATTTCGAAAATTTTCCGTTGTTCGAACTGGTACTGGGGTAATAGTAAAAGCCACCGTGGGGAATGAT
Source organism: Siphonobacter sp. BAB-5405 (assembly GCF_002872335.1). Lineage (GTDB taxonomy): Bacteria > Bacteroidota > Bacteroidia > Cytophagales > Spirosomataceae > Siphonobacter. The sequence continues at coordinate 20,693 of NZ_NJAG01000003.1, forward strand.
GCCGTAATCGGCCTTGCCCGTTACTTCCACGCCATTGCCGGACAGGCTAAGCACGCCCGTTTGGAGGGAATTGGTACCGACTACGTACTGGAAGGTATTGGGCCAGCTACCCACTTGAAGCCACACGGCGTAGTCGGGAGCCTGATCGTTGGCGGGCTCTTCAGCGGGACTGTCTTTGCTACAGGATTGGAAACCCGCCAGGGCCGTCAGCAGCAAAAGGGACGAAAGAGTTTTGTGAAACAAACGCATACGTAAAAATGGATTAGGAACGAAAGGAGTTATTGAATGAAATAGCGGAGCTTCACCCCAAAGGCCCGACCCGGTTTCTGCAGCCGGAAATTGTCGTAGGCCAGAGCGTTTGCCAGATTCCGGCTCTCGAAGGAAATGTTGTACTTCCCGTTTTCGCGGGAGTAGGTGAGGGAGGCGTTCTGGATGAACTGGGTCGGAATCCGGTTGAGGCTGGCCTTGGTACCGAAGGCTTCCCAACTCAGGTAAAACCAGTGGACGTACTGAGCCCCCCAGTTCAGTTGAAGTCGGGTGTTTTTGCCCAGTAAATTGTTTTTCCCGAGGCTGATGTCCGCATTACCGAAGGCCCAGGGTTGATTGGGAATTTTGTTGAGGTACGTAGCCTCGGGCGTACCCGTGGAGCCCGGTGCGTATTTGGTCGTGTTGATGGCGTTCTGGTAGCTGCCATTCACCATGATACTCAGCAGGTGGTCGTAATCGTAGCGAAACTCGGCTTCCAGTCCGTTCACGCGTACTTTGGACGTATTGGCGTAGCGGCTTACGGCCCGGTTGGATTGATAGACAACGGCGTAAATGAAATCGCTGGCATCGCGGAAAAACCAGGAGGCTTCGGCAAAAAAGTGATGCTTCTGCACGCGTTTATTCAGAAAAGCTCCCACGTTCACGTTATGACTGGCCTCCGGCTTCAGATCCAGATTGGCAATGATCGTGTAACCGTTTCCGAACATTTCACCCACTTCCTGCAGGCGGTACGAGCGTTCGTACGAAGCTTTCACGCCGATTGATTCCGAAATCCGGAACCGCGAGGCAATACCGTAGCCCAACCGGTGAATGAAATCCTGTACGCTGGACGTTTCGCCGGATGTATCCAATGCCCGATCTTGAGCAATGGACATGCCATAATATTTGCCGAAATACGTCGTCATCCACCGCTGATCGAGCAGATTTTGCTGATAGGCGAGTCCCAGTAGGTGTTTTCCGAGTACACCTGGACTGGCGTCTCCGTCCTCCACCAACTCGTTATACATTTTGTTTTTAACGTGATCGAAGGTGTAGTTGACGTTGATCGAATGCTGATCCGTCAGGGCATAACTCGCATTGACCCGTCCGAAGGTTTTGGGTCGGATCACCCGATTCAGGGAACGGCCATAGCCAATTTCTGCCTGATTGGTCTTCACCCGCGAACCGTCCCAGGCGTATTGATAACCCGCCGTATCGACCACTACGTAATTATCCACGGAACGTGACAGAAAGGCGTTTACGTCCAAACCCTGGACCAGAAAGTTGTTTTTTCGGTACCGAACCGACGTATTCCAGGCATCGCCGTGGCGGGTCGCTGCTCCGTATACAACCTCCTGCCGGGTTCCCGTCTGAATATCCTGAGCCGACGTGTTATACGAAGCTCCCACAAAGAAGACGTCGGCCCACTTTTTATTGTTCACTCCGACTTCCAGTTGTCCCATGGCCGACTGAAACGTATCGTGAAAACGACGCAGGTCTTTCCTAACGTAGACTTCCCGGTCGGCATCCCAGATTTCGATGCCCCGCATGATGTAATTGTTGTCGGAGTAATTGTAGAAGGCATTGGCCCGTAGCGTGAGGCCCGTTTGGGGGTGAATGTACTGGGCCGTAAGAGCCGCCCGATGCGTGTTGAAGGAGCTGTAACTGTAGCTGGCATCCAGGTAGTTACGGATCTGCTGATTGGTGATGAGGTTCACGGCTCCGCCCATCGCATCCGAGCCCAGTGATACCGGCACGACGCCTTTGTAGACTTCGATACGCTCGGCCAGATTGACGGGAATGGTATTCAGCGTGAGCGAACTGCCCATGACTTCCAGCGGAATACCGTCAATGAAAAACCGGACAGCCTTCCCCGATAAACCATTGATGGAGAAGTTGAAATCCGAACCCAGACCGCCCTGCTCGCGTACCCGAACGCCCGTTGTGCGGTTGAGTACCTGGTTCATATCCACGTTGGTATTGGCAAACAGGCGGGTTTCGATGGCGTTGACGGCGAAAGCCTGTTCCTTGACCTGCTGGTTCTCGGTTTTGCCCGTTACGACGACTTCGTTCATCGTGCGGGAATCGGCTTTGAGAATGAACGCAACGGATTGTCCGGCCCGAACTTCCTTGGATTGCGGAAGAAAACCCACCCCCGAAGCCGTAATCGTCAGCAATTCCGTCCGGTTTACCCGAAGCTGAAAGGCCCCCGTCGTATCCGTGGTGGTCCCGAGGGCAGAACCTTTTACGCGAATGCTGATCCCCACGAGGGGCAGCTTGTCTTCGGAAAGAACCGTACCCGAAACGGTCGGTTGGGCCAACGACCGGAGAGTTAGGAAGAAAAGAAGGAAGAAAGAGGTAGAGATAGACGCTTGCATGGGGAAACGAGAAGGGGAAACAACGCCTTCTCATCTCCTAGTTGCATAAACCCGACTATACCGAAGCTGGGAGAGAAATAAAATGCGGTCCGTGAAACGCGGCAGCCTTAGTCAGACGTTTGGCCGGACGCTTCCTTCAGTTTTTCGAGCCGTAAGAGGTAATCCACGGGGCCTTCGATTTTCAGCCCTTTCTTCAGGCTCTGATCGTTTGGATTATAGACCCAGATGTAATTGTCGTCAGGTCCGGCATTGACAGAAATGTATACCAACCCCCGATCCACGAGTACGCAGCTACGGGCACTGCCTTTGTCCAGGGGTAGAGCCAGTTTACGCGTCGTTTTTTGATTCAGGTCTACCACGTAAAATTCCAGATGCGGTACCTGATAATGGTCTTCCATGGTTTTGAAAAGCTCCTGGCGTTCACTCCGCACAATCGCCTGACCTTTTCCAATGTACCAGAGCCCATACGCGTGATTGTGAATAGCGGAGGCTGAAATATTGAAAAAGTACGTAGAGTCGAGGTTCGCTTCGCCCGCTTTGATTCGGTAGATAGCCGTTGGTTTCTGGGGGTGATTGCCTAACGCAAAGCCCGGACAGGCCAGAAAATAAAAGTCTCCCTTTTCGTCAGCGAACGTACTGGGCTGCTCCGTATTGATGCTTCCCGGATACGTCGATTTCGTGTCTTTCTGCGTACGGATGAGCCGCATCGAAGGATACGCCAGCGTACTCACGTAAAGCGTATCGCTGGTGGTATACTGACCGGGGCGACCGGATACCGTGTGATACGTATAGCCAACGAAGAGCTCGGAACCCCGAAAGTGACTGAATCCCACCGACATGGAATGTAAGGCCCAAAAGGCAGGGATAGGGGTAATTTCCCCGTTTGGGCCTGCATCGTACGGACATCGACGCGGGCGTACTGCAATTTGGAAATTTTACGATTATATGAAATCAGGAAAAGCGAATCCGGCGTGAGCCAGTTGTAGTTTTCAATGAAGGACATCTCAGGCAGTGCCACAGAATCCTGAGCCGTAAAGTGCTGATCAATCAGCCGATGGCGGACCAGATAGCCGCTCTTCCGGTTCATGTGGTAGTAATTGCCATCCCGCTCGATCAGCTCCGCCCAAAGCTGGGGAATCGGGACCGGAACGCCTTTGCTGAGGGGATCAATATGACCGGAATCCAACTGATCCGTACGGACGATGTATTCCCGGGCATCCCCGGACCTCATGACATAAATTCCGTACGTTCCTTCCGGGTGGGATTGGTGGCAGCCGATCAGACCAAGCAGACTCCAGAAAACAAGTAAAAACCTCAGGTGCATACAGCTACTTCAAATACCCCATTCATCCATCAGTTGCCGTTTGGCGACGGGCGGAAGGCTCTGGAGCGATTTTTCTTTAATGACCAGTATCTTTTCGTGATCGGCTCTCTGGCAGGTGTAAAAAGCAAAGTACGTTTCCCCTTTCTGGAAAGAAAAATGTTCGGGCGATTGCTCGATAAACGAAAGCTGCACGTCTTTTTTCGGCTGAATCTCTAAGAGACCGCAGAAGTTAATAATGCCCGCCTTCGTGACCTGGACCTTGCTTTCGGGACCCGCCGCCAGGGTATAGTCCCGGCCCGAAATTTCCTGTAACTGAGGGGTAGCTGGCGTGTGCGGGCGATACAGCAACCAGCCCAGACCCAGTACCACCACGCACGCGGCCGCGACGGAGCCAGGCAGCGACCACCGGGAAAGCCGACGCGGTTTCGCCGAAGGCAACTCCTGCTGAATTTCCGCCCACATTTCCTGCTGGATGGTTGCTTCGTCCACGAAAACGGGGAACGAATCATCCACGTCCGAGTCATCCAGCAGCCAGTTTTCTACGGCTGTCTTTTCCTCGGGCGTACAGTGTCCACGGTGGTATTTTTCAAGGAGTTCCTTCGTAACCTTCATGATAGCTTTTAGCGAAAGCCAGGGTTCTTTTCGGTAAAAGTAGCATATCAGAGGTCTTACCGCAGTACCAGTCGGATGAAAAAATCAGAGGGCGTATTCGGGTAAGTTCGTTTTCAGGGAAAAGAGGGCTTTGGAGATGTGGTGCTCCACGGCCCGTTCCGAGATCAGGAGATGAGAGGCAATTTCTTTGTTGGTAAGGCCCTGTTCCCGGCTCATCCGGAATACCCGCTGGCACTGGGCGGGCAGCCGTTCGATAAGGGCGGCGAGCCGTTCCGATAAACTCTGGGCCAATACTTCGTGCTCGGTATAGTTCTGGGCCTGCACTTGCCGGGAACCTAGGTGCTGGAGATGTTGCTCATGAATTTTTTCGTTGCGAAAGTGTTCGAACACCTTCAGCTTGGCTGAGCGAACCAGGTATTTTTCAACGGACTGTGTAATCTCAAGTTCGTTTTTACGCTCCCAAAGCGATTTGAAAATATCCTGCACCATTTCCTTTACCAGTTCCGGATCGCCGACGGAATGGTAACAGACCGCATAGACCTTTCGCCAATACAACTGATAGATTTCCTTGAAGGAATCTTCAGTAATTCGCGTAGGGCTTGAAGCCGGGGACAGAGTAGACATAGGGCAATCGATTCGCTTCCGAACAGGATGGGGCAAATATAGAGTTTTATTTATAATGATTCCAAATAGTCATTAGGTTAATAATGGAGGGGTGGTGGAGAGAACCGGAAGTATCAGACAAGCAAGCTTCACGCAATGAACCCTCACGGATGAATCAAAACCAGCTTTATCCGTGAAAAAATGGATTATCCACCGCTGTTACTGAGAATACTTGAAACTCCCTAGGAAAGAAATACGGGAATGCGTTAATTTTATGGGTCATTATCTAGAATATGCCTATACTCTAGACCTTGCTATGAAATTAAAAGTCCCCGTCATACTACTCCTGCTGGCCAGCATCTTATGGTACTGCAAAACCAGTCAGCCCCCAGCGGCACAAACCCGGACCGCTGAAGAAAAAAACGTCCGTACCGATGCGGTAGCGGTAGTACCCGCTCAGGAAGCCCTGAAATACATGACCATCGAGGATGGCTTTGAGGTACAGCTGGTAGCGGCTGAACCACTCGTTGAAGCTCCGGTTGCCCTGAGTTTCGACGCCAAAGGACGCATCTGGGTGGTGGAAATGCCGGGGTATATGAATGATACGCTAGGTTCGAATGAAGAAGCTCCCACCGGTAAAATTGTCATTCTCGAAGATACCAATCAGGATGGCCTGATGGATCGTAAAAAGGTATTTATAGATTCGCTCATTCTGCCCCGGGCCATCTGTTTCATCGAAAACGGCATCCTCGTAGCCGAGCCGCCGTACCTGTGGCATTACGACATCAAAAACGATAAACCGGGGAAGAAAACCCTGGTGGATTCAACGTATGCCAAGGGGGGGAACGTCGAACACCAAGCCAATGGGCTGGTACGAGCGTTGGACAACTGGATTTACAATGCCAAATCGGACAAACGGTATCGCAAAGTCGGCGATAAATGGCTCATCGAAAAAACGCATTACCGGGGGCAGTGGGGGATAGCTCAGGATAATGCGGGCCGTTTGTACTATAATCACAACTCCCAGAATGTTATCGCCGATTATTACTTACCGGGTTTTGGAGCCGGAAACGCCAATCAACGCAACGACGTAGCGGGCTTCAACGTCAATATTACTACGGATAACCGCGTGTACCCATTGCACGCCACGCCGGGCGTAAACCGGGGGTACATGAAAGAAACGCTCGACGATAGTTTGCGGCTGCGTAGTTTCACGGCGGCCTGCGGACCCGTCGTGTACCGGGGCGAACAGTTTCCGGCCGCGTATGCTTCCAACGTATTCGTCGCTGAACCTTCGGCCAATTTAGTGAAACGGAATCTGGTGCAGGAGCAGGGGAATGTGCTGGTAGCCAAGCAGGCGTATCAAAAACGCGAATTTTTAGCCAGTACGGACGAACGCTTCCGGCCGGTAAGTTTGAACAACGGTCCGGACGGAGCCCTGTATCTGATCGACATGTACCGGGGTATCATTCAGCACAAAACCTACCTGACTACGTATCTGAAAGGACAAATTGCCAAACGGCAACTTACGCAACCCTTGAATTGCGGCCGGATTTATCGCATCGTTTCCAAACAAAAGCCGTACACAGCCGCCCAACGGCCCTTGCCGCAGCAACCCGAGCAACTGGTAGCTTTATTGGAAAGTCCGAACGGCTGGTTGCGGGATTACGCTCAGCAAGCCCTGATTGATGGCAAATACACGACAATGGTCCCCCGGCTGCGACAACTCCTGACGGAAGGCACGCAGGAACTGGCCCGGGTGCACGCCCTGTGGACGCTGGAAGGCTTAGGAGCCTTGTCGACGCAGGACGTACTGCTTTGCCTGCGGGATTCTTCCTGGCCGATTCGTCGGCAGGGGCTAGGCGTGATTCCTTCGCAACTATCAGCCAGCAACTGGCAATTGTACGCGGCCGAACTCGAAAAAAGAACGAACGATACGCTGGCTTACCCGTACCTGGCTTTTTTGAGCGGCTCCCTGCGTCGCTTTAACGCTCCGGCTGCCGATGCATTGGCGGAAAAAATACTACAAAAACGGCCCCGCGATCGTTACCTGGCAGCGGCCGTGGTGAGTACGTTGGCGAATAACGAAGCGGAATTTCAGGATCGACTCCGAGCGAGTGTACCGGATTCCAATCTGGCCGTGTATCGAAGCCTGAAAGTGGCCCTGAAGAATGCTGCCAGCACCCGTACCAACCGCGATCCGGCCCTGCTAGCCCGACAGTATCCGAAGGGAGCAAACCTTTTCAATACCATTTGCCAGACCTGTCACGGAAAAGACGGGAACGGCGTGGCTTCGCTGGCTCCCCCGCTCAACAAATCGGAGTGGGTAACGGGTCGGAAAGATCACCTGATTTCCATTGTACTGTATGGTCTGACTGGCCCCGTATCGGTGAACAATCACCTATACACGGCCCCCGAAATCAATGCCGATATGCCCGGTATTGGGTATGATCCTTCGCTATCGAGTGGGGATGTGGCTGAGCTACTGAGTTTCATTCGGAAATCCTGGCAAAACAATGCCGAAGGGGTGACGACTGGCGAAGTAGATCAGGTACGGAAAAGCCTGGTGAAACGCGAAAAAGCATTCACGATTAAAGAATTACAGGGTCAACAGTAATTCCTTTGTGTTCAAATCCTGCGTCCCTTTGCTACGTTTCGGTAGTGAAGGGACGTAGGCGTTTAAAGCCATGGTTCAACTTACTAATGAATGGCGTGTATGACTATCGAAGAAACGAACGGCTGGGAAGCTTCCGCGGCAGCCTGGATTGCCGACATGGGAGAAACCGGTGATTATGGTCGCCAGTACGTATTGGATCGGCCGATGCTTGATCGGGTTCGTCCCTTTCGGCGGGCTTTGGATGTGGGTTGTGGCGAAGGGCGTTTTTGCCGGATGATGCAGGAAATCGGACTTCAAACGGTTGGCATCGACCCAACTGAAACCTTACTGAAACAGGCTCGGCATCGCGATCCGGCGGGTGAATATCACTTGGGCAAAGCCGAAGCACTACCGTTTCCAGACGCCTCGTTTGATCTGGTCGTAAGTTATTTAACGCTGATTGATATTCCCGATATTCGACGGGCCATTGCGGAGATGAGTCGCGTTCTGATGCCCGGCGGAAGCCTGCTGATTGCTAACCTGACCAGCTTTAATACGGCAGGCGTCGAAACGAGCTGGATACCCGACCCGACGGGACAACTTAAGTACGGAATTGACCGTTACCTGGAGGAACGGGCCGCCTGGGTGAGCTGGCGGGGCATTCGCATTCAGAACTACCACCGACCGCTGAGTACCTACATGACCCTGCTACTCGAACAGGGCTTGCAGTTACGGCATTTTTCTGAGCCCAGGCCCTACGGTGGCGATCCGGCGAAAGTAGAGCATTACAGCCGCGTACCTTATTTTATGATGATGGAATGGCAAAAGCCACTCAGTTAAGTGCATGACAACAAAACGGTTTAAAGTCCAGCTTCTACGATGGCTGGGTGGAGTTATATTAGTTATTTTTCTAATTATCAATGTACTGATGGCTTTTCATGCCTATCGGTTTACGTACTTTTACGAAGCTCACGAAGCTCAGTTTCGTCGTCCGGAGCGGATGACCAGGGGCGAAAAGCTATCGCAGGCCCTCTTTGGTTTCCGTTTTCCCAAACGTTCAGTCAACGAAACGCCCGATTGGCCGTACCAGACCATCCGACTTAAAAACGAACGTAATCAAACGCTGGTGGGGTGGTACAGCCCGGCGGAAGAAGCCTCGAAAGGAACGGTGATTCTCTGGCACGGGCACGGCTCTGCGAAATCCCGCGTACTCGCCGAGGCGACGTACTTTCGACGACTGGGATACGCCGTTGCTCTGTTTGATTTCCGGGCTCACGGACAGTCGGATGGGAACGTATGTACGATCGGCTACCACGAAACCAGCGATGTCAAAACGGTCTATGATTGGGTACAGGCCAAAGGCGAACAACGGATCATCTTTTGGGGGATGTCGATGGGAGCCGCCACGATATTGAAAGCCATACCGGAGTTTAATCTACAGCCGACGAAAGTCATTCTAGAGTGCCCCTTTGCTTCTCTGGAAGATGCCGTGAAAGGTCGCCTGCGTTCCCTGCATTTACCCGAACAACCCTTGGCGAATCTGCTGCTCTTTTACGGCGGACTGGAACGCAACCTAAAGGCTTGGGAGTACCAGCCCGCCGAATATGCCCGGAAGCTAACGATGCCCGTATTGCTCCAATGGGGTCGCAGTGACCCTCGGGTATCGCGGGATGAAACGAACCGGATTTTCCGTAATCTGGCTTCGGACCAGAAACAACTGGTGATTTACCAGGAATCGGGCCACCAGTCGTTTTGCCGCCACGAAACCGATCGTTGGGAGCGGACTGTGCGTAACTTCCTGAATCGTTGAAAATTAATCGTTAACCGATACGGTGGCCGCGTGTACCGTCTGACTTTTGAGCGTCATCGGAAACTGGGTACCCTGATAACGAACCAGCACGGACTGGCTGCCCGTACCCAAGTGAATGGGTTGTCCGGCGGTGGCTACCACCAGCAGTTCGCCCTTGGAGATAGCACCCCGGATGTAGGGGCGAGGGTCCTGGTTCTCGGCCAGGAGTTGCGTACCGGGCCGCTTGTCGGTTTGCCAGGTTTTACCGTTGTCGATTGAGAATTCCAGTAACAGGTTGTATTGCGTATTGGGGTCATTCCAGAAGCGATTGAACTGGAACGATCGCCATTTGCCCGCTTCGATGTAGTCCTGACCGATGGTACGCTTGCGACTGTCCGTCCAGTTGTACAACCCGCCCCCGTAGCGATACGAACCCGTGACGTATCCCCAGAGCGACATACTTTCCAGAATCCAGCTACCAACGGCGGGCCAGGCTCCGGTGCCATCGTTGCCACCTTCGTACACGGACATGATCCATTCGATATTCTGCGGACGATGGCCCGCGGGTAGGGTCTGGAAATAGGCGTCCGTCCATTCCAGTTTTTTCTGAATCGGGTGAAGGCTTTTGCTGGCATAATCCGCATGGGAAGCGTAGAGTTTCCCCGGCCCAATAACACTGGGCTCGTGTGAAGGATCATTCCAGAAATAGTACGGTAAATGGAAATAGGGGAGTGTACCGGGAAAAACCGTAACACCCGCTTCTTTAAACATTAGGTACCGCTGCATATTAGCCAGCTTCCCGCTCGGGTTCTGCTCCGAGCCGCCGGCTTCATTACAGAGCGAATTGTGCGAAGAACAGTAGACCTGAAACGAAACGTTAGGGTATTTGTCTTTGACTTCCCGGATGGCCCGGCAGAGGGTTTTGACGCCGAGGTACGTATATGGGCCTTCTTCCAGATCCAGATCAAGCAGAATCGGATGATCGCCCCAGCCTACTTCCATGGGAAAGTCGATGGCGTACCCTCTCACCGCGTTATATACTTCCTGGTACCGTTGGGCAACCTGTGGCGAATCCATCCAGTTGCCCGGAAAGACATTGGAGTACATCATGCGGTAGACGCCCGTTGTTTTCGGAAGGTTATACGCCGCCAGAATAGGTTTAAGCCGACCAGGCTGAATACCCCGCTGATTCCACTGGGGATGATGAAAACCGCCGTGCAAATCGGCCAGCATCGTCAGGTGTACGTAGTTGATCGCTCCCTTTTTTACCTGTTCGGCCTGTACGTTGAAGTCAAAATCAGTTGAGATCGTATTGATCGCTCCCTTGGGTAGCTGATAGGCAGGAATCTGGTTGAGGGCCGCCCGTCCGACCGGAGCCGTGAGCGTAAGCCGATTGATTTCCTTGGGCGAAGCCAGCGTAGTCGTCGATGTTCCGGAAAGCAGGCGGGGCGATCCTTCGGGGCGGTCGAACCAAAACCAGGCGGCTACAGCCATCGTAAAGGCCAGGGCCATGAAAAGGTAGTTTTTCATCAGAAGCATATCTACTAAACTGAAAAAACGCCGGATTTAGCGTTTTGGTTACGGAAAAGGAAAATCAGAGCGGAAAAATAGCCTTCCAGAAGTCCCGCAAAAATGATTCTTCTTTTGCTGATTTGTTCATCGATCTTCTTGTTTTTGCCGGATTTTCAAGGAATAGTCCTGCTTCCACGAATGTCCGTTAAAAGCATTTAAGTGTTGAATATGGTTAGTAAAATTCTTCTGCCCCGCCCTTCAAAATCAGGTAGAGAGAATCGGCGTCTAGCGGCGGTTACAAGTCCTTGGAGCTTTGTCAGACTTGTACTTCGTCTGGAAAATACGCATACCGTCTTCTGCTCAATTCAGTACGGACAAATCCCACTTCAGTTCTTTTGACGTAGTAAACCCATTCGATTCGCTTCAATTTTGAACCGTCGATTTCATACACAAGTCGAGTTATTCAACCTTCAAACAATGATTACCATGTCTGTAAAAACAAGTATCGCAGCCTCCCGTACCATTCGTAATCCCATGCTGAAAGATGAAGTAGTTTTCCTGGAAACCAGTCTGGAAAGTCAGGGCCAACATACGCTGGTCGAAGTGACGCTGTCGGCGGGGGGAGGCAATCCGCTGCACTTCCACCGGGCTTTTTCCGAAGAGTTTACCTGTCTGGAAGGCGAACTGGGTATTCAACTGGGTAAGCAGATGCTGTACCTCAAACCGGGCGAATCAGCGATGGCTCCCGCCATGAGTCGCCACCGTTTCTTCAACCGGACCAGCGAACCCTGCCGGTTTCGCTGTCGCATTGCTCCGGGTTTTCCGGGCTTCGAGCAAACGTTGCAGATTACCTACGGCCTGGCCTGTGATGGCAAAGCCAATGCCCAGGGAATGCCCAAAAATCCCTATGAACTAGCGTACGCCTTCATGATTAGCGGAACGTGCCTGACGGGCTGGATGAGCGTACTGCAACCCGTATTGAATTACCTCGGCCAGCAGGCGATCAAGAAAGGAATTGCTGCTGAGTTACAGCGTAAGTATCTGAAAATCTGGTAGAATCGTTTGCTTTTTTAGTACCTTTTTCATTGGCTACATCCGCGAAGTTCTCGTCGGTCTTGAATGCACTGAACATTCGATTTCATGAAACAGTGGGCACGGTTTGACCGCTACGACTTTCTGATCTATCTCCTCAATTACCCGGCACTGATCATTGCCAATTACATCATCTTTGGAGCGACGTACTTTCAGCACCGTTCATTGTTCCTGGGTACTACGCTGATCGCCAATGGCTGGGGATTGATCGTTTTTGTCACGCTTACGCTCTGGATGAAATTCATGCGGTTTTGCTACGGAGCCCCGGATGAGTTCGGACAGCGATTACTGTACTCCATGCTGGGCTACGTGGCGGTGATGATGTCGGTTATTCTCGGCGTCTTCTGGGTATACGACCAACTGGGGTATCCGTACAATCCCGACAAGATTCCCTGGGTATTGATGATAGGTTTTGTTACGAACGTTACGTCGGCGGGTTGCCACGAATCCATTTTTACGTATAACCAGCTCCGGGAAAGTACCCGTCGGGAAGTGGTACTGAAAGAGCTGAACATGCAACAGCAGATGGACGTGCTCAAACAACAGGTCAATCCGCATTTTCTGTTTAATAGTCTCAATTCGCTGATTGCCCTGATCGGCGAAAATCCGGTTCAGGCGGAAACCTTCGCTCAGGAGCTGAGTTCCGTGTACCGCTACGTGTTACGGGCCAATGAGCAGGATCTAACGGATTTGCATACGGAGCTGGAATTTATCCGCTCCTATGCTCATTTGTTACGCACCCGGCACGGGGCGGGCTTTCAATTGGTGAGCCAGATCGACCCGCAGTTCCGGCGGTACCAGTTACCGCCCCTGACGCTTCAGTTACTGGTCGAAAATGCCGTCAAGCACAATGTGGTACTCAACAGCCAGCCCTTACGCGTAGAAATCCACACGGATGAGCTGGCCAATCTGTACGTCCGAAACAACCTGCAACCGAAAAAGCAAAGGCTTCCTTCCAGTGGGGTGGGGCTGACGAATATCGTTCGGAAGTACCACATGCTTGGACAGGCTCAGCCCTCCGTGCGACAGGAGGCGGGCCAGTTTGTCGTAGCTCTGCCGCTGATACCCGTCTAAAAATGCACGTAGCCGCATCGGTAGGCACCCAATTTCCCGTACCTTGGGTTCGAATTTCAGTCACCTCCGAATCTACGTTTTACTTATGCGGCTCGCTATTCTGCTTTTCTGGCTCTTTTTTGGCTTCTACGCCCAGGCTCAATCCTCCAAACCCATCCTCACGGGAGCCGACCGAATCGATGAATACCTACCGTATCTGAAAGGAAAACGGGTAGCTCTGGTTGTGAATCAAACCTCGATTATTGGTTCCCGGCCCAGTGTGGATAGTCTGGTGAGCCGCGGCGTACAGATTGTAAAGATTTTCGGTCCTGAACACGGCTTTCGGGGCAATGCCAGTAATGGAGCCAAAGTCGGCGATGAACGCGATCCCAAAACGGGAATTCCGGTGCTCTCGCTGTACGGCAAACGCAAGAAACCGCTACCCGAGGATTTAACGGATGTCGATCTGCTGGTTTACGATATTCAGGATGTAGGAGCCCGCTTTTACACGTACATCAACACCCTGCACCGGGTGATGGAATCCTGCGTGGAAAATAAAAAGGAACTGGTGATTCTGGATCGGCCCAATCCCAACGGGTACCTCGTCGATGGCCCCATCCTGGAAGATCACCTGCACTCGGGCATCGGCATGCACCGTATTCCCGTCAGCCACGGCATGACCATCGCCGAATTTGCCCGGATGATCAACGGAGAAGGCTGGTTGCCGAACAAAGCGACCTGTCAACTACACATTGTAAAAGTGGCCAACTACCGGCACGAGTTGCCCTATGATTTACCCGTGATGCCTTCGCCCAACCTGAATACGCAGCAATCCATTCTGCTGTATCCGCACATTTGCTGGTTTGAAGGGACCATCATCAGCCAGGGACGGGGTACGTACTTTCCTTTTACGGTACTCGGTGCTCCGGCCCTGAAAGGTAAATATGCTTTCTCGTTCAAACCCGTCAGTATCAAAGGGATGAAAGAAGAACCTTTGCACGAGAATCAGGACTGTTACGGACTGGATTTACGGAAATACGATACCCGGCAACTACGTAAAAGCGGTCGCCTAAATCTGCAATGGCTTATCGAACTATACCAAGCGTATCCGGACAAGGACCGTTTCTTCGATAAAAGTCAGCATAAAGAAATTGGCGAGTTTGATAAACTATCGGGTACTGAACAACTGCGGAAACAAATCATTGCCGGCAAAAGCGAAGCCGAGATTCGAAAGAGCTGGGAGCCGGGTCTTTCCCAGTTTAAGACCATGCGGAAAAAGTACTTGTTGTATCCGTAGGGCATTCATTCAAGACCTAGCTTGAGTAGCTATTTTTCTTAGGGGGATTTCCGGAAGGCTTGTCAAACAAAGGGGCGTACCTTAAATTGCTTCCTTTCCCATTTTGTAAACGAACGAACCTATGAAGAAAACACTACTACTGGCTTTGGCCACGGTGGTTTACTCGGGCTCCGTCTGGGCTCAGAAGACGGCTACACCACTCACGGCTGAGAAGAAGTACGAAACTGAAATCAATACGCTGACCAGCCGTTCCCGGGTAAAAACGGCCTTTCAAACCATTCTGGACCTCGAGCCCGAAACGCGTAAAGATCATTTGCTGTTAACGCAGATTCCTTCCCCGCCCTTCAAAGAGCAGGTACGGGCCAAAAAATACGCTGAATTACTGCGAACTGCCGGAGCCGATTCAGTATGGATGGATGAAGTAGGCAACGTACTGGCTCGTCGAAAAGGCAAAACGGGCAAACGAACGGTAGTCCTGGAAGGACACCTCGATACCGTTTTCCCGGAAGGAACGGATGTAACGGTGAAACAGCGGGGCGATACCCTGTTTGCTCCCGGTATCGGAGATGATAGTCGGGGACTGGCTGTTGTGCTGGCCGTTCTTAAAACCATGCAGAAAAACAACCTTCGCACCGAGGGTGATGTACTCTTTGTCGGTACGGTAGGCGAAGAAGGTCTGGGGGATCTGCGGGGCGTTAAACACCTGTTTTCTGGAAAAGGCCCTAAAATTGATTCCTACCTGTCGGTAGATGGGTCGGGGATCGGACCAATCACCAACGGCGGTGTCGGTTCGGTACGGTATCGGGTAACGTACAAAGGGCCGGGCGGGCATTCCTACGGTTCGTTTGGGCTGGTTAACCCGCATCAGGCCCTGGGTCGGGCGATTCATTACTTTACGCTGGAGGCGGACCAATTTACCCGTACGGGGCCTAAAACGACCTATAGCGTCAGCGTAATTGGTGGCGGGACTTCCGTAAATGCCATTCCATTTGAATCGTGGATGGAAGTCGATATGCGTTCGGAAGATCAGCAGAAACTTTCCGGAATCAACGACTTATTTCTGGCCGCCGTACAAAAAGGGTTGAAGGAAGAAAATGCCATCAAACGTTTGGGTGCCGACCTGACAGTAGACGTCAAGAAAGTAGGCGATCGACCTTCGGGTCTGACGGAGGCTAAGCAGCCCCTCATTCAGCGGATGATTGCCATCAGCCGGTATCTCAAAGCCGAACCTTCGCTGCACAGCAGTTCCACCAATGCCAATATTCCGTTTGCGAAGGGCGTTCCGGCGGCTACGATTGGTATCGGTGGCGTGGGCGGCGGTGCTCACTCCCTGGGCGAGTGGTGGATGAACGATAAAGGATATCTCGGTATTCAGCAAGCCCTGCTGATCGTACTGGCGGAAGCTGGTTATACGGAATAAGGAATGTAGTTAATTGCTTCATGAACAGCCTGGTGGGACTTTTTACCCCATCAGGCTGTTGGGTTTTGCTGGGTATGGTTGTTTTCGAATTCCGTACATAACCAGCCCTTATCAACTATGGCAACGCAGGAAAAATTTGCTCTGATCACCGGAGCCACGAGTGGCATTGGGTACGAACTGGCCAGGCTATTCGCCAACGATCAGTATAATCTGGTCATCGTCGCTCGCAATGCCGACGAACTGAATACAACGGCTATCGAATTGAGCCAGCAATACGGAGTGGAGGTCGTCACCCTGGCGAAAGATCTGGTACAGCGGGAAGCTCCCCAGCAAGTATACGAAGAAATAAAAGCCAAGGGCATTCAGATCGATGTACTGGTCAACAATGCCGGTCAGGGCCAGTATGGACTGTTTATCGATACGGATCTGGAACGGGAGCTGGATATTATTCAGTTGAACGTCAGTGCTTACGTATCGCTGACGAAGTTTTACCTGCAGGAAATGGTGGCCCGTAACGATGGAAAAATCCTGAATGTGGCCTCCATTGCCAGTAAATTGCCCGGTCCCTGGCAGGCGGTCTATCACGCGACGAAGGCCTTCGTGCTGTCCTTTACCGAAGCCTTGCGTAGTGAAATCAAGGAAAGTGACGTTACGATTACGGCTTTGTTGCCCGGCCCGACGGACACCGATTTCTTCAACAAAGCCCAAATGCAGGAGTCGAAAATCGTGCAGGAGGGCGATCTGGCCGATCCAGTACAGGTGGCGAAAGATGGTTACGAGGCCCTGATGGCAGGCGACGACAAAGTAGTATCAGGTCTGAAAAACAAGCTGCAAACAGCGGTGAGCAACGTTATGCCCGATTCGATGTTGGCGGATACGATGAATAAGCAGCAGCGGCCTGCGGATACGCATTCCTGAACTCTCAAATGAATCGATTACAGCACCCGGCTTTCGTATGGTCATGTACGGTAGTCGGGTGTTTTTATAAGTCAACTTTGCGGTCGGCTGTCGAATAGCTCTATCTTTAAGGGGCCGTAAACAACCGTTCTGTATGCTGATTAAAAATGACCCCAAAGTGATCAATGCCTGGTGTTTTTATGACTGGGCTAACTCCGTACACGCTTTGGTGATTGTAACCGCCATTTTTCCCATCTATTTTGGAGCCACGGCGGTAACCCGCTCCCCGGATTTTGTTACCTACTTTGGGATGGAATTTCAGAATTCGGTGGTGTTTTCCTATTCTGTATCCATCGCTTTTCTGATCATTGCCGTGCTGAGTCCCCTGTTTTCAGCCATTGCCGATTACTCCGGTCGCAAGAAGCTGTTTATGAAAATCTTCTGTTATTTCGGAGCTTTCAACTGTGCCTTACTCTTCTTTTTTACGAAAGAAAATTACGTCAGCTCAACGCTGTTCTTCATCTTCTCGCTCGTCGGCTGGGCGGGGAGTATCGTCTATTACAATTCCTTCCTGCCCGAAATCGTGACGGAAGATCGCTACGATGCCGTCAGTGCCCGCGGTTTTTCTTTAGGCTATATCGGTAGTGTACTACTGCTGGTTTTTAACCTGACGATGGTATTGAAACCCGAATGGTACGGTATCACCGATGCGAGTCTGCCGCCCCGCATTGCCTTCCTAAGCGTGGGCGTATGGTGGGCGGGTTTCGCTCAATATACGTTTGCATACCTGCCGGAAGTATCCTTGGAAAAGGAGCGGCAGAAGAACTGGTTATGGAATGGCTTCATCCAGCTGAAACTGGTGCTGCAACAGATCAAAGGAATGCCGCTGTTGAAACGCTTTCTGCTGGCGTACTTCTGCTATAACATGGGGGTACAGACGGTTATGTATCTGGCCACACTTTTCGGCGATAAAGAGCTTCATCTGGACTCCGGTTCCCTCATTGCCGTCCTGCTGGTCATTCAGCTGGTGGCGATTTTGGGGGCCTGGCTGTTTGCCAAAGCCTCGGCCCGTTGGGGAAATTTCCGGGCTCTGATGGTCGCGGTATTCATCTGGATTGGTATTTGCGGGGCTGCGTACTTCGTGCAGACGGGGGCTCAGTTTTACGTACTGGCCTTCGTCGTGGGTCTGGTCATGGGTGGGATCCAGTCGCTGTCGCGTTCGACTTACGCCAAACTGCTACCCACGGGTACGCACGATACGGCTTCGTTCTTTAGTTTTTACGATGTATGCGATAAAACATCAACCGTGATCGGGACCTTTCTTTTTGGGGTAGTCATTCAGTTCACGGGCTCGATGCGGTACAGCGTGCTGGTCATTGCTGGAGTCTTTGTGATTGGATTCATCATGCTAACCATTTTGACCCGAATAAAAAAAAGAAGTCCAATTCTTGCATCCGTCTAATCGAGCCTTATTTTTGTGATCCTAAACGCTTGGAATGTTAGCTCAGTTGGTTCAGAGCACTACCTTGACAGGGTAGGGGTCAGGGGTTCGAGTCCCTTACATTTCACTTCTGTAAAGCCTCAGTAAACAAAAACACCCGCTTAAAGTTAATTTAAGCGGGTGTTTTTGTTTATACTCGAATGGGCCAAGCCCGATTCCGTTATTTATTATTGTAAGCTCCATGGTGGTCAATTACCGTCAAGTACTGGAACACATCAGTGAGGCCGTCTTCCTGCTGGATGCAAATGGATATATTCAGTATTGTAATCCCGGAGCGACTCGGCTGACGGGTTATTCAGTCAATGACCTGAATCATCAGTCGATGGCCCTGCTGAGAAGCGGCGGCAACGATCTCATTCAGGCGGAATACGAGCGAACGGTCGCACTACGCGAAGGCTTCACGCACAGCAAAAACTGGATTTTCCGAAAAGATGGCAGTTTTTTTGGGGTGAAATGACAGTCACCCCCGTTTTTGACGAAGAACAGGTCTGCACGGGTTATACCTGCCTGTTGCGGGATAGTACCGCGGTGCTGGAAGAAACCATTCGCCTGCGAGACAATGAAGAACGCTACCGGCTGATGGTGGAAGGGGTGAAAGAGTACGCCATTTTTCTACTCGACACCGGCGGCCATATCGTTACCTGGAATGAAGGAGCTCAGCGTACCAAAGGCTATTCACCGGATGAAATTGTGGGGAAACATTTTTCCATTTTCTATACGGCGGAAGACCTGGAAGATGGCAAGCCCGCTCGTGAACTAAAAATTGCCATTGCAACGGGCAAATACGAAGAACAGGGCTGGCGAGTCAAAAAAGACGGTTCCGTCTTTTGGGCGAATGTGGTTATTACGGCTTTGTTCAACGAACGAAACGAACACATTGGCTTCTCGAAAGTAACCCGCGATCTTACCGAAACCAAGTATCAGCAGGAAGCCCTGCGAGAGAGTGAGGAACGCTACCGTTCGCTCGTGGAGCAGGTAGGCGATTACGGTATTTTCATGATGGACGAAAAAGGTCGCATCGTTAGCTGGAATACCGGGGCTCAGCGAATCAACGGATATACGACTGAGGAGATTCTGGGTAAGTATTTTTCCATTTTCTATACCGAAGAAGACATCCTGAACGGGAAGCCGGATTTTGAATTACGAACGGCCCGGACTGTAGGCACGTACAAGGAAGAAGGCTGGCGACTACGGAAAGATGGGAGTAAATTCTGGGCGAACGTGGTCATTACGGCCCTGTACAGCAGTGAAAAAGTGTTCATGGGCTTCTCAAAAGTAACCCGCGATCTGACCGAACGCAAACAGGCCGAGCTGGCCTTACGCGAAAGTTACGAACGCTTCCGCTCCCTGGCCCATACGCTTAAAAAAACCAATACTGAACTGGCCTATGCCAATCAGGAACTGGAACAGTTTACCTCCATCGTTTCCCACGACCTGCAGGAGCCCATCCGGACCATTAAAAGCTATCTGCAATTGCTGGATTTGAAACTCGATGCCGAACAATACACGGACCTGAAAGCGTATATTAGCCGAACCATTCACGCGGCCAATCGCATGCGGGAGCTGATTCAGAACCTGCTGCATTATTCGCAGTTGAGTCGCGGCGAAATTCTGGAAGTAACCATGCCGACGTCGGAACTCATCGAGCAGGCGTTGCAAAACCTGAAGACTTCGATCGAACGCACGCAGCCGGAAATCCGTATCGAATGCGAAGTGGATGCCGTGAAGGGAGATCGGGTACAGCTGGTGCAGTTACTCCAGAATTTGCTGAGTAATGCATTGAAATTTACCAACGCGGAAAAACCACTCCTTACGATTCGGTGTACGGAGGTGGAAGGACACGTGAAATTTTCCGTATCGGACAATGGCATCGGGATTGCTCCCGGGGATTACGCGAAAGTGTTTGATATGTTCAGACGCCTGCATACCCAGAAAGAATATCCCGGTACGGGTATTGGACTGACGATCTGTAAAAAGATTGTCGATCGGCACCGGGGCACGATCTGGCTTGAGTCGGAAGCCGGCCAGGGAACGACCTTTCATTTTACGTTGTACGAAAAACCAAGTGAACACTTCGTATGAGAACTTATACGATTTTAATTGCGGAAAACGACGAGGACGAACGATTCTTTATGCAACAGGGATTCGACGAAGCATCGGGTTTGTTTGCCGTGGAAGCTCTGGTGAAAAACGGCGATGCCCTGCTTGAATGGCTGACGCTGAATGCCCCCCGCCGACCTGACGTGATTTTATCGGATCTTAATATGCCGGGGAAAAATGGTTACGACGTCATCAACGAGCTCAAAATCCAGCCCCTGTACGCTTCCATTCCCGTTATTATTACCTCAACGTCGCCGATTCAAAGTACCATCGAACGTTGCCTGACGCTGGGAGCCGCTGATTACATCGTAAAACCCGAAACATTCATCGAATACGGACCTTTCGTACGGGAATTACACCAGCGTATCCGCACCAAACAGCTTATTCCTGATGCCGAGGAGCCTTCATAAAAAAAGCCGTAATCAGGAGCGATTACGGCTTTTTTATAAGGGCTAGAACAGTACTAACTTGCCTGAACGGGCAGTTGTACGGTGTTTGTCCAGAAGTGATAAACGGTATCCCATAAATTGGACAATCCACGAAAGTTGTTTGGTTTCACGATGTATGAATTCGCTCCCAGGTCGTAAGCCGTATGAATGGTATCTTCATTGTCCGACGTCGTCAGCATCACAACCGGCATTTCTTTCCAGGCGGAAGAATTTTTCAACTTTTCAAGCAAAGCCAAACCACCCATTTTAGGCATGTTAATGTCCAGCAACATTACGCTGGGACGCGTTTTCAGGCCTTGTAATACTTCAAGGGCGTGCTGACCATCCTCGGCAAAAACTAATTCGCAGTTGTATTCCCCTTCCTGACAGGCCAGTTGCAATAAATCACGATCATCTTCGTCGTCTTCAACGACAATAAAGAGTGGTTTTATGGACATGAGTTGGCTATAAAATAATACGTTCCGAAAATGGTTTCGGCGTAGGTATACAAACGAAAAGTGGGAAGGGTAGTTCCCAAAAAAGAACAATAATTTTTCAAAAAATGTACGTTCTATCACAAAGAAATACAATTTTTTCGGCACCAGGAATAAGGTCGTATTAAATGTAGATTAGAGTTATCTGAAAAGAGAATTTACTTGAGAAATGATAAGTATACACCCGTTCTGTCGATTATTTTCGCAGTGCTAATAGTGTAGAGGTCCTGTCTGGTTTTCGGATAGCGTCATCCCGTAGACAGTGGATTTAGCCAACGAAACACGTGAGTAGAGAAAACAGAATGACTTCGTACGGGTTACGTAAAAGGGAAAGTTTTTCCAGAATAGTATTGTTTGAAAATAGGCATGCAGCATACCCAGGAATCAAACCCTGAAGAGAAACGGACACGGGCAGTAGATGATTTCATGTGGGAATGGAATCGGGAAGACGGTGACGTCTGGTGGAGTGAAGGCTACGCAGCTCGGGTAGGGTTTCCGGAAGAACCGACCTTGGCCTCAGGAGCATACTGGCATTCGCGTATTCACCCCGATGATCAGGTGTGGGTAAGTGAAAGCCTGCAACAGGCTTTGCAAAAAAGGCAGAATGCCTGGGATACGACATACCGCTTTCAGAAGGCGGATGGTTCCTATATAATCGTGAAGGATCAGGCTCATTTGATATGGAAAGGCGAGGCAGTCCGGTTGCTGGGCACTTCTACCGTACAGAACGAAGCTCTCTACAGATCTACGCAGTTCTATTTAGCCGCTTTTGATCAGGTACCTTTGGGTATGATCGTTACGGATGCAAACGGTCAGATTGTGCGGGCCAATGCCAGTTTTCAGCAACTCAGTGGCTATACGGCTGCCGAACTACAGCAGCTTTCCTATCGGCAACTCATCTACCCTGCGGATTTGCCGGTGTATAATGCCCGTCTGGAATCCCTGCAAACGAACAGTTCAACGCAACTGGAAAGCCGACTTCGCCGAAATAACGGACAGGTTTTATGGGTAAAGCAGACGATTACCCGGATTCCGGAGTTGGGCTATTACTTTACTACCGTTGAAGACATTACGCATGAACACCTGCACCGGCAACAGCGGGAACGCTTACTGACGCTGGTGGAAAACAGTTCAGAGCTGATGGTGATTGCCGGTATGGATGATCAGTTGCTGTACATTAACCAGGCGGGTCGCGAACTGGTTGGCTTACCGGCCGAGGTTTCCCTTTCGCACCGCAAAGTATCCGACTTTTACTGGCAGGATCAGTATGCTTTCGTTCGGGAAACGATTTTACCGGCCTTGATCGAAAAGGGGCACTGGAAGGGGGAATTCAGCATCCGGCACTTTCAAACTGGAGCTGCGATTCCCGTTTTTGCGAGTGGTATCCGAATTGATGATCCGGATACGGGCAAGCCCATTGCCCGAGGTTTTACGTTACGGGATATGCGACCGGAGGAGCTGGCCCGACAAACCATCCTCGAAAGTGAGCGGCATTTCCGTAATCTCGTTATGCAGGCCCCGGTCGCCATTGGCCTCCTGAAGGGGCGGAAAATGGTAATTGAAACCGCCAACGAATTTATGCTGGAGGTGTGGGGAAAGACGGAGTCGATTGTTGGGAAACCCCTGCTTTCGGCACTGCCAGAACTGGCCGGACAAGGTTTCATCGAACTCTTGCAGGATGTGTACGATACGGGCAACCCCTTTTACGGAAACGAAATTCTGGCTCAGATCATCCGAAATAATCGTCTCGAAGCCCGCTACTATAACTTTGTATACGCTCCGGTACGCCAGTCTGACGGTACGATTACGGGCGTGATGATTGTCGCTAACGATGTAAGCGATCAGGTGAGGGCTAAGAAAGAAGTTCAGTTTAGCGAAGAACGATTCCGGAGTTTTGTGCTGGGTTCGCCCACGCCGATTGCCATTTATACGGGCAAAGAACTGCGAATCGAAACCGTGAATCAGGCGATGCTCGACACCTGGCACCGGGATGGTAGCCTGGTAGGAAAAACGTTTCGAGAGGCGTTCCCGGAGCTGGATCCCCAGCATTTTTACCAGCTGCTGGAGCAGGTATATGAAACGGGTCGAACGTACAACGCTCAGGAAGACCGGGCCGATCTGCTCATCGACGGTGAATTCCGTACCTTTTATTTCAACTTTACCTATAAAGCATTACGGGATGCCCGTGGAGAGGTATATGGGATCATTAATACCGCAACGGATGTTACCGCCCAGGTTAATGCCCGGCAACAGCTGGAGGAAACCGAGCAGAACTTACGCGATGCCATTGAACTGGCCGAGCTGGGGACCTGGAGTCGTAACCTGAATACCGGAAAGATCAGGTGCTCCAGCCGAATCCGGCAATGGTACGGTTTTGCTGAATCCGAAACGGATATTGAAACGTTTATGGCAGCGGTGCATCCGGAAGACCGACATCAGGTCCTGGATATGATTTCTCAGGCCGTAGCTTTCCGGAAATCCGATCACTATTCAGCAGAATACCGGGTTGTACATCTGCAAACGGGCGAGGAACGGATGGTTCAGTCCCAGGGAAAAGTAACCTGCGACCCGCAGGGAAAACCCTACCTGCTCAGTGGAACGTCACGGGATGTGACTTCGCAGAAGCAGGCAGCTCTTGGGCTTGAACGTCTCGTTTCGCAGCGTACGCGGGAATTGCAGCAGGCCAATGAATTATTACAGCTTTCCAACCGCGAACTGGAACAGTATGCCTACGTGGCCTCGCACGATTTGCAGGAACCCCTGCGAAAAATCCGGATGTTTTCGGGAATTATCCGGGAGATGAACGATTTACCCGAACAAGCCCGAAGCCCGCTGGCCAAAGTCATTCACTCATCGGAACGCATGACGTTACTGATTCGGGATTTGCTCGAATTTTCCCGGCTCCTGAAGGTCGATCGTGTGCTGACGCCTACAAATTTGAACACCATCGTCCAGAATGTGATTACGGATTTCGAACTTGCCATTCAGGAAAAGTCGGCTACGGTGGAGGTGAGTACGTTGCCCACGGTGAATGCCGAATCGCTGCAAATGAATCAGCTGTTTTACAACTTGCTGAGTAATGCACTCAAGTTTACCAAGGAAGGTGTACCGCCCCGGATCAGCATTACCTGCGAGCGTCTGATACCCCAGAAAGTACAGGCATACGCCCTGCCCGAAGGAGCGTATTATGACATTCGGATAGACGACAACGGCATTGGTTTTTCGGAGAACTACAAAGAACAGATTTTCGAAGTTTTCAAGCGACTGCACACGCGGGAAGTCTATCCTGGTTCGGGAATCGGCCTGGCGTTGTGTCGGAAGATTGTTCAGAATCACGGCGGCCTGCTGTACGCCGAATCGGAGGAGGGGCAGGGGTCTACTTTTCACGTAATCCTTCCCGATCCTTCGGAAGCATTCCGGTCGGCGTCGGTTTCCTTTTAACTGGTAAAATCACGAATGAAGAGCACGGTGGCACCGGTTTTTTAGCGTATCGGTTATAAATCAATACCACGAGACTATGGAAAATGCTGAAAAGAAAATCGATCCTAATCAAACCAAGCACCAACAAAATCCCAGCTTGTCTTCGGGAAAAGGTGAGGGCGATGTCTACCATGAAAACCAACGGGTAGAAGTAGAAGAGGAGGGCGAACGTCCGAAAAAAGAACCGCTGGGTGGTTTGGAAGTAATCCCGAACAAGCCAAACGTATCGTATACGGCTAGTGACGAGGAAGGCGATATCATCCGTCAGGAAAAAGAGAATAACCAGTAAGATTGAGACTGCCGCCTTAAGCGGTGATCATCGTCCCAACCTTCGTTATAAAAAAAACCTCGTACATCCATGTACGAGGTTTTTTTTATAAACTAACCACGGCCCGTTCTTGCTGTCGTAGCATTTTTGCGGGTACCACTTTCTGAATTTCCTCAGACAAAGCCGCTACTATTTTTTCTTTGAGGTAATTACGGCTGGTAACCAGACCGACCTCCCGGACGGGGGCAGGTGTCTGGAAGTACCGAATCAGTTCGAGTTGGTCTTCCGTGAAATCCTGGGTTGCCAGTTCGGGTAGAATGGTCATGCCACCTGACGTATTCACCATTTTCTTGAGCGTTTCCAGGCTGCCTGCCTTGTATTCGATCTGGTGAAGATCGGCCGCCTGTCGGGTCAGCTGGCAGAGATGCTCAATCTGGGAACGCAGACAGTGGCCTTCTTCCAGCAGCCAGAGTTCGTTGGGGTCCAGCTCCTCGGGAACCGCGTATTTCTTGTAGTAGAGCGAATGTTCGGGTGAAACGTATACGAGCAGCTCTTCGTAAAACAGCGGATATTCCTTCAACATATCATCCTGAAAAGGCGTAGCCATCAGGCCAATGTCGAGTTGCCCGTTTTTCAGCTGTTCAATGATGCTTTCCGTATTTTGTTCCGTAATCTTCAGCCGAATATCGCTGTAGGTAGTCAGAAACTGCTTCAGAAACAGAGGAACCAGGTACGGAGCAACCGTGGGAATGACGCCCAGCCGTACTTCGCCGGCGAGTTCATTCTTGCGTTCGTCAACGATGCCCTTGAGTTTTTCGCAGGATTGTAACACGTGCCGGGCCTGCTGTACAATCAACGCACCGATCTCGGTGGGTTGGGTGGGCTGCTTCTTGCGGTCAAGCAGTTGTACTTCCAGTTCGTCTTCCAGCTTCTGAATTTGCATACTCAGCGAAGGTTGCGTAACCGAGCAGGCATCGGCGGCTTTCCCAAAATGACCGTAGTCAGCAATGGCCACCAAGTATTCGAGTTGTGTGATCGTCATTAGAAAAACTTATTCTTTCTTCAGAATAATTGATTTGTATGATGGAGTAAAGTTGGCTTGTTTTGCAGCCGAAACCAAATAAAACATTTCCGGGATCGTCCTTTTCCAGTATTGCAAATTAGTACATTGATTAGGATTATTCAAGGGAAAAATTGTTTTTATTGTTACTGTAATTCATTACTAAACCATCTTCTTCTCATGGCAAATGGTATGCTGGGCTTAGGTGCCCAATTCCCGGAATTCAAGAAAACTGCCGTTGTATCTCTCGAAAAAGGCAACGAATTTTATGATATCACGAGTGAAGATCATAAGAACGCTGGAAAATGGCTGGTGCTGTTCTGGTGGCCTAAAGATTTCACGTTTGTATGTCCTACGGAAATCGCTGCTTTCAACCAGAAAGCTTCTGACTTCGCCGATCGCGATGCTCTGTTGATCGGTGCTTCTACGGACAGCGAATTCGTTCACCTGGCCTGGCGTAAAAACCATGACGATCTGCGTGATCTGAAATTCCCCATGCTGGCCGATACGTCAAAGTCACTGGCGGAAGAGCTGGGCATCCTGACTGCTGACGAAAGAATCGCTTACCGCGTAACGTATATCGTCGATCCCCAAGGTATCGTTCGTTTCGTAGCCGCTAACGACCTGAACGTAGGTCGTAACGTGGACGAAGTACTGCGTGTACTCGACGCTCTGCAAACCGACGAACTTTGCCCCTGCAACTGGGTAAAAGGTGAAGAAACGATCAACGCCTAGGTCCAGGACATATTTCAAAAGTATTTAATAACCCTGGTGAGTCAATCGTCAGGGTTATTTTCTAAGAGGCCACGCCTCTTTTCCCAAAAAACAACAAGCGTATGTTTGGCATTGCATCTGAAACCAAAAAGAACTTACTCGCTGAGATTAAATTGCCCGAGACTTTCGAAAGCCTCTGGCTCGACCGTCTGAATGCGACGGATCACCGATACCTGAAGGACCTGCGTATCAACGTACAGAACGTCCTGAAATCGCAGAACCTGACTAAGAAAGAAGCGTTGTTGATGGCCCTCGGCGTGGCGATCAATGAGAAAAGTCAGGCTGCCGTGATTGAAGCCATCGAATCCGCTGCGAAAGCAGAAGGGGCAGAAGATAAGGAAATTCAGGAAGTAGCAGCCTGCGTTTCTTTGATGAACGCCAACAACGTATTCTACCGTTTCCGTCACTTCATGGATTCCGAAACGTACAATACGATGCCCGCTGGTATCAAGATGAGCATCATGATGAATCCGGTGCTGGGTAAAGAATATTTCGAGCTGCTGAGTCTGGCTATTTCGGCCATCAACGGTTGTGAAATGTGCGTAACTTCTCACGAAGCCAGCGTTCGTCAGCACGGAGCTACCCAGGCTCGTGTATTTGACGCTATTCGTCTGGCCGCGATCTTCAAAAGCTTCCTGACGTTATTGTAAGAGCTGACGATTCAGTTGCCGGAGCCATAAATCCCGGCTCTGGCAGGTCCAGTGACTATCGCCCGGCTGGTACGCAGCAGGCCCAGCGGCCGCACGAGTCGGTAGGCATCCACTACTTTTAGTTTCAGTCGCGGATCCGACTGAATGCGTTCGATCAGGTGATTATAGCGGCCCAGGTAATTGGCCGCTATAGTTGTTTTATTGGGGATGATGCTCAGGTACACCTCATCAAAACCCAGTGAGTGGTACTTCTCGTAAGTCTGGTTCAGATTCGTAATGAGCGTACTGAATTCTTTATCGCCGACGGGATTAAAGTTGGAATTAATCACCGTCGAATCCGTATCCAGATTTAAAAGTAAATGCTGATGATCGGGCGTAATCGTCGTCATCGAATGGACCCGATTGAAGAAAGTCAGGTTCATCCAGGCCTTGAATTCACGCAGGTGTAGAAAGACCGGCCAGTTAAACAGCACATTATCCAGCCGTTCTTCGGGGTAGGTGAGTCGCACATCCTTCGGCCCCGTCATAAACTCATCGAAATCGGCCTCGTACGAATGCGTTTTTTCGACGGGTTTGACCGGCTGCGGGCTCAGTACAAAGTTACTAACCGGCGTCGCCAGGTGTTCCCGAAAATGCCGCTCGACCGATTCAATCAGCAAAATATTACGGACAGACGTATCCAGATGAATGGTCGTATGATCGTTCCAGTGCGTATACGTATAGGTACGGGTCTGAAAATCCTGAGCATCCACCGAGCCGGGTTCCATAAAGCTATCGCCAATGGCGTACAAAGCCACGGGTGCCTGGGGCGTAGGATCACTAAATAATTTCCGACACGATTCACGTACGGCTTTAAACGCCGCCAGATTGGTAAATCGGTACAAGTCTCCGTATTTGTAATCATCGGGCAAATAACCCTCTTTCCCAACAGTGAAATAGAGGGTTTTAGACGTACTCGCCGCAAAAACGACGAGTAGAGCAAGCAGAGCAATAATGCGTACGAATGAGGCCATGGCGTATTCGCGTATGGATGATACCGGCAGGCCGAAATCTCCTAAAACTGAAAGTAGATAAACTGGTTAGAACTGAATACTCCGAAGAAATAACAGCTGAGAATCAGGAGGGTAAACACCGTCCAGAACGGTCCATTTTTCTTCGTTGGAATGAGAAAATAACGGTACTCTTTCCACATCATAAACGCGACCAGAGCGATACTAAACCACATTTCCGTAGCGTTGAGCGGCGTTTGTAAAGTGTCGTGGATGGAAATGGACGCCAGCCCTTTGAATACGCGGTACGCATCTCCCAGCGTTACCGCCCGGAAAAATACCCAGGTCAGGGTTACCAGCCCAAAGGTCAGAATGACCTGAAACAGACGGTACCACAGGGCCGTAGGAACCTGAATACGCCGTTTTTCCATGAACTTATCCCGAATCTGGGCGAGCGTCTGGTACAACCCGTGAAGGGTACCCCAAATGACGAAGTTCCAGCTGGCTCCATGCCAGATACCGCTGACAAAAAACACCGCAAACCGATTGAAATACTGGCGAGCGGGCGACACCCGGCTACCGCCCAGCGGAATGTAAATGTAATCGCGGAACCAGGTAGACAGGGAAATGTGCCAGCGACGCCAGAACTCGGAAATCGAAGCAGCTTCGTACGGGGACTTGAAGTTTTCCATCAGGGTAAAACCCATCACTTTGGCCGCTCCAATGGCGATGTCTGAATAGCCCGAAAAATCGCAGTAGATTTGGAAACTGTAGAAAATGGTTGCCACACAGAGGCTCGTACCGTTATGATCGCTAATGTTGGCGTAGGCCGGGTCTACGACCATCGCCAGCCGTTCGGCAATGACTACCTTCTTAAACAGGCCCCAGGCCATTCGCATGAGCCCTTCCTTGACATTCTCCCAATTATAAGGGAAGTATTCGTGGAACTGCCAGAGTACGTTCTGCGGGCGTTCGATCGGCCCGGCCACCAGCTGCGGATAGAACATCACGTACAGAGCATAGATCCCAAAATGGCGTTCGGCTTTCTGATTGCCCCGGTACACTTCAATGGTGTAACTCATGGCCTGGAAGGTGTGAAACGACAGACCAATCGGTAAGATAATGCCCGGTAGCAAATCCATCCCGAGCCGTGGAATATGCCGCGTATTGCCCAGCAGATGCAAAACGGCTTCCACATTTTCGGCAATAAAATTGAAGTATTTGAAAAAAGCCAGAATCCCCACATTCGCCACCAGACTCAGCAAAAGCAACGCTTTTCGGTTGCGGGGATTTTTGGTATTTTCAATCCAGATACCTGCGATGTAATCAATGACAATCGTTCCAAAAAGAATCAGAATATACTTGGGAACGAAGATGAGATAGAAATAACAACTGGCCAGTAATAGTAATAGCCAGCGTCCACTCCACCGGAGACTGAAATAACTAAGCGTTACGATTCCGAAAAAGAGAAGAAATTGAAGGGAATTAAAAACCATTGGAAGTCGTATAAAAAACGCCCAAAACTAACGGTTTGGATTGGAAATTCATGGGAATAGGAGCATCGACTCCTGGAATTAACGGATTTTGGACGTCAGAATCTGTACTCCTTTTCCGCTGGTAGCATAGATGAACAGCTTCTGATAGGACTCCGCAAACTCGATTGTAACCGGGTAAAGGCTTGGAATGGGGGCCTGAATCATCGGTTCACCCTGTAAATTGTACAGCATAGTACCCCGCGAATCCGTCACGGATAAAATTTTCGTTTCGGCTCCAAAAGCAAAGTATCGCAACTGACTTTCCGGCGTAATCGGGAAAATATTAAAAAGCGAATTGGCCTGTTTATCCAAGATCGTTACGTTCTGATTCGTTTGCTGCACAATGAGCCAATCCTTCCCAGTTTCTTCTAATAACGTCCGGAAACGCGTTTCGCGGGAGGGCTTAATCAGCTGTCGGTGCTGAATAATCTTGCCTTCCTGATTCATTTTTAGAATTTCACCAGAAACGCTGACCAGTTGCAGGGAGAAATCCGCGTCGCGATCGGTCGTTTCGACAAAGGCAGGCCCGTCAAAGTTTTGCTTGAGTTGAATCGGGAAATGCGGCAGAGCCTTGCCTTTCGCGTTGGTAAGCGTCAAATGGCCATTCGGTTCGAGTAGCACCGCGTACGAATCGCCCTGCGTAGTTACCTGAGTAATGGGAGTCAAGGCGTGCCGCACATCGGGAATGGTACCGGAAGGAACGAGGTTGAATGCAGCTTTGCTGACTGTGTATAGTCGTCCTTCGGCGTCGAGGGCCGAAAACTGGGTACGCCGTTCGGGCGTCTGATCGAAAATGGTCAGCCGATAGTCCAGCAAACGGCTGAAGGGTTTGGACGCGTACAGTTGATAGCCTTTCGCTGTGGGGTTCAGGATGTACAGGCGATCGGCGGTGAAGAGTACGAGCTGATCGCGTCCTTTCCCAAAGTAGTCCATCAACTGAATGGGAGCAACCAGCGGACCCGACAGCCGGAATTTCACCGAAGGAGCCGCCCCAATGGCTATCGGAATCAGATCATGATCCTGCGTCTGAACGATCAGGTCGGTCGTACCCGTGATGGCATTCCGGTACACGTATGGCTCTCGCTGCAAGGGGCGACCCAGCGGATTCGGGATGAGCTTTTGCAGGAATACTTTTCGCAGCAGACCCGGTTCCGTCGTAATGCGTCCTTTGGTCCAGATGAGTCGATGATCAACTTTACCCGCCCGAACGCCGGTTTGCCAGGTAAGAAAATTCAGGCGTTTGAGCGGTTCTTCCAGATTGGTAATCGGACCTTTCCACTCATTTTTGAGGCCTTTCAGAACTGAAAACCAGGATTTTCCGGCATTAAAAACCATTGTGAACGGTTGGGGTTTCATAAGCCGCAGCACTTCCTGAGCCTGAGCCGAATTCATCCACACATTCCCCCGTCGGTAATCCATGATGTAGTTTCGGATCACCTGCACATTGCTGCCAAA
Source organism: Siphonobacter sp. BAB-5405 (assembly GCF_002872335.1). GTDB lineage: Bacteria > Bacteroidota > Bacteroidia > Cytophagales > Spirosomataceae > Siphonobacter. The sequence goes on from NZ_NJAG01000003.1 coordinate 52,246, forward strand.
GACGGCGTATCCATCTACGATCGTGTAATAGGTACGGGGAAAGCCCTGAAAAGCACTCCCAAACCACACCGCCGGGACTTCTGTCAGTAGTAATTGCCGCACAACGTTTCCGGCAACCAGTTCTTCAAAACGGGGAGCTTTTTCGTGTTCCCGTATCGCGGCAGCGTCTTTCTGAATCCAGCGAATAAAGGCTTTGGGTTGATTCAGCTTTACCAGGAGCAGGTTGCCACCTTCGTTGAGTTCATCACTTTCCATGCGGCACAGCACCAGCTCCCGATTGACGTGGTAGTAAATGGAATCAGGGGTAACGGGATAATTGTCCTGCCAGAGTGATTTCTGGTCCGCCAGCTCGGATTCGTGCTTTCGCTGGTAGCGGATAAAACGATTGGCCCAGCCAATAGGGTCCGACAGGTTGAGCTTCACCATCGTGGCCGTTCCGTTGGGAATGAAGCGTTGACTGAGCATGCTGCCCGACTGCTGGCCGTCGAAGGTATGCCAGTAGGGATTGGCTTCCGGAAGGGTGGTGGTGGTCTGAACCGATAGTTCTTTCCGTAGGCCATCGACCTGGCATTGAAACGCCGTATTCGTGGGCAGTAGCGACAATAAGGCTCCTCCGGGCGATTGCTGATTCATGAGCCGTCCGGCCAGTAACTTCAACGCCGGGCCATTCATCCAGAGTTTGGTTTTCGCAGTAACATACTCCGCAGGTACGGGTGGCGAAGTGGCCGGAACATCGAGTAGCTTACTGATTTTCATGGCCACGTTTTCCACCAGTAGCGAAGACGGACTCAAGATCAAATAGTTATCGTATTGCATGAACGAAAACCGTTTACGGCTGGCCGCAATGGTAACGTCGGTAATGGCCTGTTTGGCCGTTTGATGGGTAAGACCCCGTACAGCTTTGGAATTGAGGGAATTGAGCTGGCTTAAAAAGATCTGATCCTGAGCCTGGTAGGGAATGTAAAGTACGTAATTAACGGTACTACTGGTTTCTACGTGCAGAGCGTATGTGATAGTTTTACCGTGCAGAAAATTCGACAACTGAGCCGTGTCCGTCACCGCCTGCCGCAGCACACTTAGGGCGTCCTGAGCTTCTTCCAGAATCGGTAAATCGGAAAGCTTCATCTGGTATGAACGCAGAGGCTCGGACGGATTCTGTAGTGCCGTACTTTCGACGGCTAACAGATAATCTTCCGGGATGTATGCCCAGGCCGAGCGTTCGTTCGTTGACCAGCGGTAGTACGCCCAGCAACCTAATCCGATAACGATAGCAAGGCCCAGAATCCAGTAAATACGCTTCACTAAGGGTCAATTTTTAGAAAATCGGTGAGCGGGGCATGAGCCACCGTATGTAATACCGAATGTACGGAACAACTTAATAAAATTGCCAGTCGGTTTCCCGACTGGCAGCGAATAAAAGGTTCCTCGTCGAAACTTCAAATAAAAATTGAGCTTACTTACCCCACATGGCGTTAGCGGTGTCGGGGAAGAAGAGGGAAAGTTCGGGTACGTTCATCGCTACTCGGTTGGCCCATTCCACGCCCTGCATCAGGGAGTGATCCTGGTTGGAAACTTCGTACTTCCAGGCACCGAAGCGGCCACGGGAGTAGATGTCAAAGGGTTCCAGAGCGGGTAATACGGTTTTCAGAATGCCGTCGCGTTCAACACTTGGCGTGGGATAACCGTACTCGAAACGAATATGGAATTTAGAAATGATGTCGTCGGCTGATTCGATGAGTCCATCTTCCAGCAATGCCTGGATGGTTTCAGCCATCAGCGTTTCCTGGTTCACGGGTTTCTTGGGTGACTCACTCACTTCCACCATTAACGACCACTGTGTGTTAATGTCGGGTACGTTGTTGGGGGAGTAGTTTGAGAATACCGTAATCCGGTAGTAGGGACTATTGGATTCGGGGAAGTACATCCAGCATTTCGTCGCCAGTTCTGCTTTGGGCTGTCCTTTCAGACCAATACCAATGACGTTGGTTGACGAGTGTTTCAAACCCTGAGCTTTCTCCACAACGGCTGGGTCGAGGCCCTGTACCTTTTTCGTGAACAAATCGACGGGCATGGTATTCAGTAACGTCTGATAGCCTACCGTACGACCGTCAGCCAGCGTAATCTGCTTTTGTTCCGCATCAACGCTGGTTACTTCGGCGTTGAGCAGAATGTTTTCGCGACCCACCAGATCACCTACGGCTTCCCAAATTCCTCCCGTACCGCCATGTTTGGGGAACTGGAAGGTGGCATTGGGGCCCCAGGAATAATCGTCGTTATTGAATAGGATATTTTTGGTAATGCGGTGCAAATCCACAACGGATACGCGTTCGCCTACCCATACAGCGTTCATGTCTTCGGTCGGATAGGCCCAAACCTTGAAGTTATACGGGAACATGAAAACCTCGCCCAGACCTCTACCCTGCGTAGCCAAAATCCACTCGCGGAAGTTTTTAGGCTTACCCTGGAAAGGATTCTTGTACAGGTCGATCAGGCCATCCAGACACTTCCACATCGTATCCTGCGAGAGGTATTTGATGTTGTTCTGGAAGGGATAGGGTACGAAACGGTTCTCAATCCAGACCCAGCTTTCGCGTTGGTGCGTCAACCAGCCATCGGCTCCGAGAGCCTTCAGCATCAGGTCGTCAAAGTACTTATAGTGAGAAAACTGGACGTGTCCGCCTACGTCCCAGGTAAAGCCTTGTTCATCAACGAAACTGGTGGCGAGCCCTCCAATGTGGTCTTCTTTTTCCAGAACCAGAAAATCGGTAATGCCCAGTTCTTTCAAACGATACGCCGCCCCCAGGCCCGTTGGGCCTGACCCAATAATTACATACTGATAATTCATGCCTGAATAATTTTCTAAATGAGTCAGAATGGTAGAGTTAGACAGTTATTAGCACTAGGATTTGATGGCTTTCACTTTCGAGTTAAGCTCCTGGCGGAATTTAAAGAGCTCCTGAAAGCTTTGCCAACACACTTTCAATAATTTCATTTTTTGGATGGAGACCTCACCGGTTGCCCGTTCCTTGTGCGTAATGGGGATATCGAAGGTTTTGTTACCCGCCTTACGAGCCATGATGGCCAGGAAGATATTAGGAGCAAACGGCAGTGGCGTTGGAAGCTGAGCGAGCAGCTTCTTCAGCAAACTTCCTTTAATAAGACGGAAGGGGATGTTACTATCGGAGATAAACGTACCGTAAACGGCGTACAGCGAGTACTTCAAAACCCGGGTTACAAAAAGCCGGAATGTCGCATCGTGCCGCACCTGACGGAAGCCCATGATGAACTCGGATTCGTTGCGTTTCTCCCAGAGTTTCAGGACATCTTCCGCCACAAACTGATCGTCGGAATCCGTTTGAAACACCCATTCCGAATTAATTTCAACGGCTTTCCGGTAGGCATGAACGACCGCATTCCCGTGTCCTCCGTTCTTTTGATGGACAACCATCAAAAGGGGATATTTCGGAGCGATTTGATCTAGTTTGGCTCCAGTTGAATCCTTAGAACCGTCGTTTACAACAATCAGGCGGGTTTCGCCAAGGGGTTGAAAATATTTTTCAAGGAATGCCGACCAATTTTGAACAACGGTTTCAATGATTTCCTCCTCGTTGTAGGCAGGCATTACAATGGATAGCAGAACAGACATGAAATAACTATTGGTTGGGGACTAAAGGCAACATGATATAGGTTGATGCCGCAAAGGTAGTGCAATATTTCGATGAATCAGGTTTATACTCCTGAGCTTCGTTGGTTTCAGTCGAAATAAGGTCAAACGCTTTCAAGCCATGTCCCTGGTTTATAGTATAACTTTAAGATGGAAGCTTTGTTTTCAATGCTATGGATTAAAAGTACCTTCCTCAAGGATCATAACAATTCCTTAATCCATCTAACTTACCAGTTCTGGGGTAAGGCTGGCGTTTGAGGTCGTGGCTGAATATGAATGGACCGCCCCGTCTGGTAAAAGCGGGGAGAACCCGTAGCAGTCTGCCGAATCACGAAAACCAGATATAATCCCGGCTCGTACTCCGCGTGTGAAACGGCAGTCTGTGAAACCGGCTGAATGTATTGCTCATGAGTCGGAGAGGCAAAGGGCTGAGTTGTCGTCGTAAAACCAAAGGGTACGAGATACGATTTTTTCAGACTACGCAGTAGGTAATACGAATCAAGGAAATCCTTTCCAGTCGGCACGCCTTCACTCGTCAGCAGGGTATACGCTGCCGACGGTTGTAGAGAGATCGGGTAGGGTTTCCAGCGGGCAAACTCACCTTTAATCATGTCATCTGCGTACGCATCATACCAGGCCGGAGCCGGGTCATTGATCAGGGGCTCTTTTACGGGTACCCGCGGGTACGTCCAGTTGAACTGCATACTCAGCAACTGATTACGCAGGCGAAGCGTATCATCATAAAAATACGAATAGCAACCGAGCAGAATGGCTACGCCCAGTACACTCGCCGTAATCCCAATTGCTTTTCGTACGGTAGTCGAGACCTGCATCAGTAGCCAGGTATACACCAGCATCGCCAGCAGAATCGTGTAGATTTTGTATCGGCTGGTCATGAACGTTGCTTCGTCAAAACCCATCCGTCCAATCGCTACCATTACTGTCGTGCCGCCAACGAAGGCCAGCATACCCAGTAAGAAAGTATCCAGCGAAGTCAGCTTTGAACGCCAGGCCTTCCAGCTTAGTTGCGTAGTCATACCCAGGGCAGCCAGTACCAGCAGGGCTCCGGTCGCCAGTACCACCAGTGTCGACTTGCGGGGCCATAAGGGTTCGGCAACGGAACCGGAAAATAGTAAGACCGACCGAATGAAGGTCAGCACTTTATTAGTAACCGGCTGTGTAGGCTGCTCGGTTTTGTTGTAATACAGGAAATATAAAATCCAGAAAAGAATGCCCAGACCCGTCCACAGCCAGGCTTTTCTTCGGGAAGAGCGAAGAAATAACAGCACTGCCCCGATGGGCCAGAGTAACAGGCCGTTAGTACTGGTAATTCCCGCCAGTATTCCCCAGCCTATGGCCCAGCCCAGCGTACGGTGATAAGACAAAGCGTATAGTCCGCACGCGACCCAGGCAACGACGCTGAAATTCTGCAAAGCGGCCATGCCCCAGTACATGTTTTCCCACTGCGAAAGATTGAACAGCAGAAAAGGCAGCGGCAACAGATAGGCCAGCGAGCGATACGGTTGCAGGGCTTTCCCCCAAACCACCAGCAAAAGCAGCAGCGAGGCATTGCCCACCCACATCAGGTGCACGAAGTTGAGCTTGCCCGTGAGCGTGTAATTCAGAAAGGAAATGATTCGATCATACACGATCCGGTGCTCATTGTGCTGTCGCCAGAACGCCTGAAATACCTGCCCCAGGGTTTCCGCCGACTCCACCCGTTCGATGAACGCCCGTAAGCCGTGATCATCCCATTTGGGAATATTAAGTGCGTAGGTATGAAGCAGGCTGAAGTACCAGAAAATGGGTACCAGACCGACCAGCAGAGCCACAAAAGCGATACTTTTTTTAAGGGACATTCCGAAAATCAAAGCCCGTGAGGGGCCGCTTCAATTACAGGGTTAAGGCTTGAAGAATAGAGTCGGGGTCGAGGTGAGAACGTTGCTGATGATACGCCTGATCGCCGTACAACCCACCCGGATAGCCCTCGGCCCGCAGACTTTTGAAGGATTTCAGCGAAAGTCCGCGTTCGAGTACCTGTACTGATAATTGCTGAGCCAGTCCACCAATGCTGACGTGTTCTTCAGCCACCAGCACGTGACCCGCAGATTCGAGTAAGGTGGCTACTTCATCCGTGAGCTGTAAGGGCAGGGTGAGAGCCGTAAGCAGGTTCCAGGGCTGACCCGATTGTTCCAGAGCCGTCAGTACATTCTGAGCCACCGGTCCCAGGGCCACCACCGTACCCTGAGCATCGGGGTAGGTACGCAAAATGCGGAAGGAACCCGATTCACGTTCGAATGAAGGCGTGTTTTTTCCGTAGCCCAGTCGCAGATAAGCCGGACGGGCTTCCCGTACCATGCTTTCGATGCTGAGTTCCACTTCGTCGGCAAAGGCGGGTACCCAGCACTTGACATTTTGCAGCGGACTCAGAGCCGCCATATCTTCAATGGCGTGATGGGAGCTACCCATGATTCCGTAGCCGTATCCACCCCCATTACCTACCAGAAAAACGGGCAGGTTATGCAGACAAACATCGTTACGGAACTGTTCCAGGCAGCGATACACGATGAACGGAGCAATGGAATAACAAAAAACTTTGTAACCCCGGTAGGCCAATCCGGCGGCCATACCGACCATATTCTGCTCGGCGACACCGGCATTGATGAAGCGGGGCCCCAGGGTTTTCTGTACATTTTCGAGAGCGTTGTAACCTAAATCACCCGTAATGAATACGAGTTTCTCATCCGCCGCTCCCAGTTTTTCAATGGCTTCACTAAATTCTTTTCTCATGAGGAATTAGTTGTCAGTTTTCGGTTTACCGTTTTCAGTTGAAAGCACTGTTCAATTGAAAACGGTAAATCGAAAACAGTAAACTACATTACTTTTTCTGCTGCGTGACCAGCGTTTTGATTTCTTCGGACGTCTGGTATTTCTTTCCGCCTTTACGGACGATCGTTCGGATGAACTTGGGCCGTTTTTTCGTTTCTTCAAAAATCTTACTGATGTACTCGCCCAGGAACGACAGACCCATCAGGGTTAAACCGCCGAATAGCGTAATCAGGATAATCACCGTCGTAAAGCCCTGCGGGGTATCCGGTGCAAAAAAGTACTTGGCTAGAATCTGATAGAAAATGCCCAGTACGGAAAGTCCCGTGAGCGTAAAACCCGCGTAGCTCATCAGTTCCAGCGGTACGAAACTGAAGGAGAAAATGGCCTTTTTCGCCCAGCCAATGTTTTTCCGCCAGTTATTGGTCGATACGCCAAACATCCGCTCGGGCCGCACGTAGGGAACGCCCGTTTGCTTGAAGCCCACCCAGGCCCGTAATCCCCGCAGGAATTGCTCGGTTTCGGGGAGAGCGACCAGTTCTTTGACTACTTTCCGGTCAATCATGGAGAAATCACCGGCATCGCGGGGGATGGGGATGTAACTCAGACTTTGGAAAATCCGGTAAAAGAGTTTGTAAAACACGTGCATGTGCGGTTTCATTTCCCGCTGTACCCGCGTTCCGTAGACGACCTCGTAGCCTTCCTGCCACTTTTCGTAGAAGTCGGGAATAATCTCCGGTGGATCCTGTAAGTCACCATCCATCAGGACAACGGCATCGCCCGTTGAGATTTCCATCCCACTCAGGAACGCCGACTGACTGCCAAAATTCCGCGAGTGCGTAATGCCAATTACGTTAGGATCTTTGGCACACAACTCTTCCAGCACCTGTTCGGTATTATCGGGCGAGCGGTCGTTGACGAAAATGATTTCGTACCGCACCTTCATGGCATTGAACGTCTTCACGAGACGTTCGTACATGTAAGGCATGGCCTGGGCATCCTTGTAACAGGCAATAATGGCCGAAATCACCGGATTCAGGTACGGATTCTGGAAGGCCGGAATGATGCGTTCTTCGTACTGATGTCGCTCCTGCCAATCGTAGGTGCGTCGCAGACCCTGAGCCAGCGTATACTGGGCTTCCCAGTTCAGATCCCGGCGGGCGGCTGAAGGATCGCCGTACCACTCGGCTAGGTCCCATTTGCGGTTTTGCATGGTGCCGTAGACCGCTTCCTGGTTGATCCCGAAATGTTCCTGTACGGTTTTGACGAGATCGGCGATGGTGGTTTTCACCCCGGATGCAATATTATAGGAATTACCGCCAATGACGTTGAAGTCGGCCAGAGCCGCTTTCACAAAGGCGGCAATACAGTCATCCACGTACACAAAATCGCGGGAAATTTCGGGGGATACCAGCGGAGGAAGTTGTCCTTTTCGAACGTTCTCCACCAGACGTGGAATCAGCCGGTCGGGTTCTTCCCAATCGCCGTAAATGGAATACAGCCGTAAGTTGACCGCTTTTTTGCGTTGTACCTGGTGGTAAAACTGAATCAGATACGCCGAAGAAACCTTCGAGACCGCATAGTGACTGTTCGGTTCAACCGGATCCGTTTCGGCGGGAGCTGTACAGTTAAAACCGTATTCAGAACTGCTGCCTGCGTGAATATACACGGTCTCCGGCGTACAGTTTTCCAGAATGTTTACCGTACCGATGACGTTGGTTTCGTAGGTAAGAATGATATTCTGCTGTTTGGAGTACGCCCCGTACGCCGCCAGATTGAAGACGGTTTTGGGTTGCAGTTCATCGAAAACCCCCTTTACGGACGTAGGAGAAACAATGTCACAGTGAATGACATTCTCCGCCGGTACGTCGAGTAATTTCAGTCGCCAGGCTTTGCGGGCGTCGTGGGTAAGGGTATACACGTCCTTGCGAACGGCGAAAATCTTTTCAAACAGGGCAGCTCCGATAAACCCACTGGCTCCATACACGAAGATGGGCCCTCGCAACTGCAAAATATCGTCACGTAATAATTCGGTCATTAGATAGGGTAGTTTACAATTTTCAGTTTTCAGTTTTCAGGAAGAAACCCAACTGAACACTGCAAACCGACAACTGTAAACTAAAGAACGTGTTCTACAGATAGTTGATACGCTTCGATGACGTCTTTTTGGGCCTGGGCGTACAGGTCTGCGGACATGGGTAGGTAATGCCATTCCATGCGGTTTTCCATGTACGAGATACCCTTGCCTTTGATGGTATTGGCGACGACTACTTTCGGCTTGCCGTTGCGTTGGGTACGTAACTGTTCAATGGTTTGAATGATCGTAGCAATGTCATGGCCATCGATCTCAACGACGTCAGCTCCCAACACTTCGTATTTGCGGGGGTCCGCCGAATCACCTAGAATATCCTGGGTGTGGCCAAATCCCTGCAAACGATTCCGGTCGATTAATACTACTAACTGATCGAGCTGATTGTTTACGGCAAAGTGTAAAGCTTCCCAGGTTGTCCCTTCATTGGTTTCCCCGTCCGACATCAAAACGAACGTCAATGCATCCACGCCGCTCAGCTGGTTGGCTTTCGCAATGCCCGTGGCAATGGGCAAACCGTGGCCCAGGGAGCCGGTGGCAAAGGGAATACCCGTATGCTTGTTGGGGGCGGGGTGAGCCGGAAGCGTTGTATCGTTTTTGTAGAACGTCTGGAGGGTGTCGTCCGAAATTTCACCGAGATGATTCAGGCACGTATACAAAGCCGCTGCGGCGTGCCCTTTGGACAGGATAAAGACTTCCGAATCCCGCTTTTGTTTGACGAGCGATCCGATCATCAAATCAAGGCAACTCATCGAACAGCCAATATGACCGGCATTGGCCATTTTGTAGAGTTCGAGCGTCTTTAGTCGCAGTTCCCCGGCTAATTGTTTCAATTCAGTTTCCAACATGGAAAGTAAGGCTGGCAGTTGAAAATGGTTAATGGTAGTCAGACCCGTAGAGGGCTTATGCTAAGGTCGGTACCGGAAGGCTTTTCGTGCGAAGCAACCTTAGTACCGATATTTAGAACGTTCAAAATCGAAAATCAGACGTTTCTGGCCCGTTGATTTTTGCCAAAGATACAACTTATCCTGCTCAAGGGAGTCAATTCGTTGCCAATACGAGGCATCTTTCGGTAAGTAGACATTGGTCAACTGAGCGTCCAGAATCGAGATTTTAATGTTCGCTGTGTACTCATCCGCTGATCCATACACATCCTTCACACCGCTGGGGTACAGGATGGTATCGCCGGGAGCGTACAGCTTTTTGATCTCCTGAGCCGCCGCCCAGTACGGATTCGCAATCCGTGCTTCCGAACGGTACGTGTACTTGGGTGATCGGTCTTCGTAAATTTCCTGTAAAACCTGAACCAGCCAGCCCATCTGAGCGACGCAGGCTACACCGACGACCATTTTACTCCAGAGCGGCAGGCGTCTACTTTCACGTAAGGCAATGGCAATCAGAATCAACGCATACGGAAAGGAGAAGCCCCCGTAGCGTTGTGTAATGCCAAAGGTGTGTCCGTTTTTCAGGGACATTACGACCAGAAAAGCGGTCGGTAAAAAGGTAAGCAGTACGAAAAAGACCAGCAAGGGCCGTTCGGCTACCGCCCGGTTTTTAAACGCGTACACCAGCAGAACACCCGCCAAAATCATCGAACTCTGGAAAGCCAGGAAGGCAAAGGGCTGAGTCGTGTATAAAAACAGGGATACGATGGTTAATACAATCGCAATCAGTGACCAGCGAAACTGTTGCTTGCGTTGGTACTGCCAAATGGCAAACAGGGAAAGTACCGTGGTAATCGACAGGATAATCAGATTTCGTTTGCCACTCAGACGGCTAGCCAGTCCGTTGCTCACCCAAAACTGATCAGCTAATACCGGAGCCAGTTTCTTCCAGATATTCGGAAGGGTAGCCTGGGTGATCATGCCATCCGTCTGTGTATCCGCAATTTTTTTGTAAAGTTCTCCCTGATACTTCAGCGTGTGTAACGTGTATTCGCCGCCTTTGCCGGGCGACATCCACCAGACCATGCCCAGTACCGGAAAAATCAGAGATAGAGCTAAGCCCATCCAGATTCGCACGTTCCGTACGTAGAGCAATACGTACAAGCCGTGAATACCAATCACGACAATGCCCAGGAAGTGACAGAACCATACCAGCCAGGCCAGCAATCCGTACCAGAGAAATCTGGTCCAGTGAACAGGTCTGGTGGAGCGAACAATATCCAGAAAAACGTCCGTAGCCAGCAGCGTAAAGAAGAACGTCATCGAATAGTTACGGGCCTGATGACTGTAAGCGACAAAAAACGGCTCGATGGCCATCAATAAAGCCACAAACAGGGCCATTCGATCGCTTTTCAGGTGTTTCTGCGTGAACCGGAAGACCAGAGCCACCGTCAGAACGCTGAAGATGACCGAAAGCAGTCGCACCGCAAAGTCACTCATGCCAAACAAAGCCACCCAGGCGTGAAACAGCACGTAGTACGCGGGAGAATTTCCGATGTCACTCCGGTTGATGGCTTCGTAGTAATCAGCCATGTGCTTGGGTCGCCAGAAATCCTTGGGTGTAAAATATTTCTGGTGTAATTCCGGTTGATTGGCCCCCTCCAGCGGTACGCCCTGCGAAACCAGCAGGGTTGATTTTTCGTCGAAAAACAGACTGTAATCGCTGAGCGTATGCAGACGTAAACCGACCGCAAGGATAAGAATTCCAGAGAGAAGAAGGTAGATAGTGGGTCTTGACATGGCACCATGTATTCAGTCCGGTTAGACCGAATCAGCCGCGAAAATGATTAAAAACCCACAGTCCTGCAAATCAAGAATGGATTTGAAAGCAAGCTCATCTCCCGGTCCTTTGTCAGGAAGCGGGCTTTAAAAGGGTGCAATCCGGGGTTATTTCCGCAAAATCGTGAATTCTACCCGGCGATTTCGTCGTCGGTTTTCCTCGCTGTAATTGTTGGTGATCGGGCGACTCGACCCGTACCCTTTGCAGAGAACCCGGTCGGCGGCAATGCCTTTGAATACTAAAAAGCTCTTGATATGCTCGACGCGTTGCTGGGATAAAACCAGGTTGGCATTGAAATCACCCTGATTGTCGGTATGCCCTTCCATCAGAATCTGCATGTTGGGATTTTCCTTCATGACCTGAACGAGTCGGCGTAGTTCTGCAAAGGAAGCCGAATCAACTTCGGGCTGACTTTGCTCGAAATAAACCGTATTCATGACGATTCGGGTGCCTTTTTCCATGGGAACCAGAAGCAGGTTCTTACGTACTTCCCGATACCGTTTTTCATTCCGCAGATCCAGTTCCTCACTTTGGGCGTAAAAGCCCTCTTTCGACGAGTTCAGACCATAGAGTTTCTTGAGTGGCAGAATCAATTTATACTCCCCGGTTTCGGGATTAAACTCCGTTTGGATACTATCTTTTTTACCTTCCAGCACCTGAGCGATTACATCGGCCGTGATTGGTTTGAGCGTATAGGCATGGAGCACGGTACCCGAAACAATGACCACCGGTTCGGGTTTAATGGCTTCATTGATGCGGATCCGAAAAATATCTTCGAATCCGAGCGAATTCTGGTCCGAGCACAGGTACGCATAATCACCCGAAGCGGGTACCGTAAAGTAACCATCCCAACCCGGTGTATTGATGTCCGGTCCCAGGTTTTCCGGTTCTGACCAGCGTTGCCAGCTATCGTCGAGACGTCGGCTTACGAAAATGTCCTGCTCACCGTATCCTGGCCAGCCTCGGCTACTGAAATAGATGGTCTTCCCATCCGCCGCCAGAAAAGGTGAGCCTTCTTCTTCGGCGGTATTGATGTCCGGACCCAGGTTACGGGGTGTAGACCATTGTCCGTTTTTTTGCAGGAACGAAATGTATAAATCCCGGCTACCCCGTGAATCACTGCGTTGAATGGCCATGAGCAGGGTCCGCTTGTCGGGCGATAAAGAATATTCAGTGGTGAAAAACCCTTTTTTGTTGGGGATAAGATTCAGGTTTTCAATAATGACCGGTTTGGGGAAAGACCAACCCGTCTGGCCTTTATGGGAAGAAGATATGCCGAACTGCATCTCACCGTTTGGCATATACTGGTTGAGCAGCAGAGCCGTGCGGGAATCAGCAGATATGGAGCAGAGGGCATTATGATCTTTATTGTTGAGGGGGGCTCCGATATTCTGAGCCGGTTGCCAGACGCCATTCAGATTCTGGGCAAACCAAATGTCCTGAGGTTTCATTTCCGGGGCGTCCGGATAATCAGCCTTGGGTTCGCCCATATTATCCGGGTGATTCCAACGCGTAAAAAAGAGCGTTTTACCGTCTGGGGCAATGATGGGATTCAGTTCTTTGGCCGCCGAGTTAATGGCCGGGCCTAGGTTTTCCTTGACCAGTTTCTGCGGAAATCGGCTGTTGGCTAGTTTGATGACGGGTTGGTATGTTTCCGCACCCAGCGATATGCCGATGGCATCAATCTGGTTCATGCCCGGTCGGCGGGCGGTGTTTAGTACTACGCGAATGGCGGAGACCCGGTAGGGGGTAAGGGCCGGAAGCTTGATCGACCAGATCTTTCCTTCGCTCGCTGGCACAGCTTCCGTATTAGAAAAAATTAATTTTTCAGCACCCTTTTCGTCGCTGGCCCAAACCTGATGTACACAGCCCGCTCCGAAGTTTTCAACCACAATCACCTGCCGGATACGGGTGAGCGTATCAAAAGCTACTTTGACAAATTCCTCGCCCGAATCGGGCTGAGCCGGTTGCCAGGCCGCTTTGTTGGGACCTGCGTAGGGACCCGTATTGGGTTTGCCCAACACCTGTACGGCACGGTACGCCGGATCATCAGAGGCTGTTTCTGAGGAAACCTGTACGACTTTCGAAGCCCAGTAGATACGTTGAGCCTGAAGGCTAAATCCCCAAAAAAATAAAACTACTACTAGCCCAATCGCTCGTTTCATGAATCAAAGACGGTGATAAAAGGAGTAACCCTTCTGCAGAAATTAGGTGGTGGTACGCAGAAAATGGGTTGCTCCGGTACTTCTTAACGCAAAAGCTCAGACCTCTTATCTCTATTCTTTCGATTTTAGTCGAAAATTAAAAGAAAACCAAAGTGAACGCCCGGACCAACATCTATTTTTGTCTGGAAGCGGGAAATAAACGTTGTTTTTTTTCGGTACAGCTCTGGCTGTTGCAGTGAAAAGATGGGCCGAATGCCCCCTTTCAAGTTTCAAATAAAATCAAATAACCCCTTATGAGAAAACGCTTTATCAGCACGCTTGGGCTTGGCCTGCTGCTGGGAGGCCGTTTGTGGGCCCAGTCTGGCTATACCGACCAGGCGGCTTTAACCAAACGCCTTCAGCAACTTAACGCCCAGTACAAGAACCTAACTTCCCTGCAATCCATCGGCAAAACATCTACTGGAAAAGACCTCTGGGTACTGAGTGTGGGTCAGGGCGATCGCGGCAAAAAACCGGCGGTCGTGATTGTCGCCAACCTGGAAGGCTGGCACCTGGCCGGTACAGAATTAACTCTGCAAACCGCAGAAAAATTATTAAGCGGAGCATCTTCCGACAGCGTAGCCCGATTGCTTACGAGCAAAACCTTCTACTTTCTACCTAACCTAAACCCCGATGCGGCGGCTCAGTACTTCGCTAAACTGAAATATGAGCGTTCGTCTACGGCCCGACCCGTGGACGAAGATCGGGACGGTCGCGTAGATGAAGACGGTCCGGAAGATTTGAACGGCGATGGGCTTATTACCCAAATCCGAATTGAAGATCCGACGGGAACCTACCGCGTAGCCAAAGGCGACCCTCGCGTATTGGTGAAAGCAGACGCTGCCAAGGGCGAACAGGGTCAGTACCTGATGTATACCGAAGGCATCGATAATGACAAAGATGGGGCGTTCAACGAGGACGGCCTCGGCGGAATTCACCTCAACAAAAACTTTACGTTCGAATACGAGCCCTTCAAACCCGGCTCGGGTGATTACCCCGTATCGGAATTGGAAAACCGGGCTTTGATCGACTGGTTGTACGAGAATAAAAACGTGTATGCTATTCTAACGTTTGGTCCTTCCAACAACCTGACCGAAGCCTACAAGTTTGATCCCATGAAGGCCAATCAGCGGGTCGTAAAAGGCTGGCAGGCGAAAGATGTGGCTGTCAATGAATACGTAAGCAAGCTGTACACGGCGACAGGACTGAAAGATGCTCCAAGTTTACCGTCCACGAAAGGCGATTTTCCTTCCTGGGCGTACTATCACTTCGGGAAGCTGAGTTTTTCAACGCCCGGCTGGTGGATGCCCAAGGATACTGCTCGGGCGGGCAGTCCTCGTCCGGCCGGAGCTACGCCAGTACCCGGTGGACGGCCCGGTATGGGAGCTGGTCGCGGAGCCGCTGCGAGTCCGGCCCTAGGTTCAGAAGAAGACGTAGAACTGCTGAAATGGGCGAAAGCTAATAATATCGAAGCGTTTGTGGAATGGAAGGAAATTAAACACCCTGATTTTCCTGGTAAGAAAGTGGAAGTCGGTGGATTGGTACCTTTCGTCAAATGGAACCCACCCGTAGCTATGCTGACGCCGGCGGCCGAAAAACACGCCAGTTTTCTCTTGAGCGTAGCCAAAGCCATGCCCGAAGTAGAGATCGTGAATGTACAAACGGAAACGCTGTCGCCAGGTCTGAACCGTATTACGGTGGATGTGCACAACAAGGGTTTACTGCCGACGCACTCCGAACTGGGTAACCGGGTGAAATACGAAGACCGTCTGAAAATTGTGGCGACACCCGCCAAAAATCAGAAGCTGGTGTCGGGTCGTACGCATCAGCTGGTCCGCACCGCGATTGCCGGTAATGGAGTCGAGCAACTGACCTGGCTGGTATCGGGTACGGGAACGTTCACCATCGAAGCTTCGTCGGCACCGGCAGGTTCATCCAAAGTTACTGTTAATCTGAAATAAGGAGGGGTGTTTGCGGTGGTTTGACTAGCGTTTGAGAAGGTTTAAGTTGGTTTCAGGTAGTTTGAAAAAGGGTTTGTTAATGTTTGAAAAGGTAGGATGAAGTAAAAGGAAGTGTGGTATGAT
Source organism: Siphonobacter sp. BAB-5405 (assembly GCF_002872335.1). Classification (GTDB taxonomy): domain Bacteria; phylum Bacteroidota; class Bacteroidia; order Cytophagales; family Spirosomataceae; genus Siphonobacter. The sequence continues at coordinate 67,837 of NZ_NJAG01000003.1, forward strand.
CTACGCTTGAATAAGCCTTCAAACCGTATCAAACTAGAAACCCATTTAAACCAAAAACGTACGCAAACTAGAAACGCAGTCAAATCCAGACAAGCACTTCTCCATTATACGCTATTTCCATGAAGAAAATTTTAACCCTTTCGCTGCTGCTGTCGGGCGTATCGGTGCTGGCTCAGCAGAAAGATCCCATCGGCATTCGGGCCATTGGTACGCCGCCCAATCCGAAAGTACAGGTTGCCTGGAACCGGTACTACGACTACAAAGGTCTCGTTGACATCATGCAACGCATGGTGAAGGCGTACCCGAATCTGGCGAAACTCGAAACCATCGGTAAATCGCAGCAGGGTCGCGACCTGTATGTATTGACGATAACGGATCTGAAGTCCGGCAAAAGTGATACGCAGAAACCTGCTTTCTGGACGGATGCCAACATTCACTCGAATGAATTACAGGGCTCTGAAATGGCTCTGTACGCGGCCTGGTACCTGACCGAAAATCACGCCAATAATCAGTTTATTAAGGAATTGCTGCGGGATAAAACCTTTTATTTCGCTCCGACGATCAACCCCGACGCCCGCGAGGATTTTATCTACAAGCCCAATACGGCCAACACGCCCCGCTCGGGTATGACGCCGATTGACGATGACGGCGATGGACTGGTCGACGAGGATAATTTCGATGATCTCGACGGCGACGGTGAGATTACGATGATGCGTCGGAAGTCTCCCTATGGTCGTTTGAAAGTAAATCCGGAAGATCCCCGGATGCTCATTCCGGCAAAACCCGACGAAGCGGGCGAGTACGAAATGCTCGGGATCGAAGGCCTCGATAACGACGGTGATGGACTCGTCAATGAAGACCGTCCCGGTAGCTACGATCCGAACCGCGACTGGGCCTGGAACTGGCAGCCCGATTACATTCAGGGCGGAGCTTATAAATACCCGTTTAGTCTGCCCGAGCCGCGAGTGATTATGGAATGGGTGATGAAGCACCCCAACATTGCCGGGGCTCAGAGTTACCACAATTATAGCGGGATGTTTTTACGCGGTCCCGGAGCGGCTGAAGACGATGTACATTACGATCCGGCTGACGTACAGGTCTACGATTATTTGGGCAAAACGGGCGAGAAAATGATCCCAACCTACCAGTACGGAGCCATTCACAAAATTCTGTATACGGTGTACGGGGGAGAAATCGACTGGTTTGCTCTGGGTCGCGGGATTTTCATGTTCTCGAATGAATTGTGGACGTCCTATCTGTATTTCAACAAAAAAGGCGAAGCCAACGAACTTCGGAACGCTCCCAATACGGAGCCGTACGATTTTGATCGGCTGCTGCTACACGGTGATGCCTTTGTGGACTGGAAACCCTTCAAACACCCGCAGTACGGCGATATTGAAATCGGTGGATTCAAGAAAAATTACATTCGGAATCACCCCGGCTTTATCCTCGAAACGGACGGTCACCGTAACGCGGCCTTCACGATTTTCCACGCGAACCAGATGCCTAAAATCGAGGTGAAGGAAGTAGCAAAGAAAGAACTGGGCAACGGACTCACGGAAATTACGGCCACGATTATCAACAGCCGCATTATTCCTACGCACTCGTCGTTTGATGTGAAAAACAAAATCAACCTGCCCGATTACATTACTCTTAAAGAGGCTCAGGTAGTAAGTGGTCTGCAAATGACGAATCCCGATGGAAGTGGGTACGGATACGGCTCTACCCCGGCTTTTGAAAGCTACAAAGAGCAGAAACTTAACCCGCAAACGCTGGAAGTTGCCAATATTCCGGGAATGGGCTACGTTCGCCTTCGCTGGATTGTGAAAGGAAACCCGGCCAACTGGAATATCGAAGTCAACAGCCAGAAAGGTGGTCTGACGACGGCTACGGGTAGTTTTGCGAAGAAGTAGTCGGGATGGGTTTGACGTTTGAAAGGGTTTGAAGTTTCAGTAATTAAGAGGGTTTGATGTTTAAATTCCCGATTCATGCAGGGTGAACTTTCTGTGCTCAAACTTTAAACGCATCAAACCTTACTCAAACCTGATCCTTTAAAAAGACGCTGTTCCTCCGGGGATAGCGTCTTTTTTCTGTTGGTTTCTCGGGATGTAGGTTGATGTATGATCGGGTTGGATGGTTTAAAATTTACCCCGCATTGCATACGGGTCCAATATCATTAGCCATGGGTTATACCCATGGAACGCTGGTCTGGAAATCAGTTTAAGGTCTGATTGGTTTGAAGAGGGAAGATGTGTGAGGTTTAAACTTTCAAACTTCAAACGTATTAAACCTTAAACTCCCTTAAACCCAACTCCCGAAACAATTTCCTTCCCACGCCTCTTTATACGAGCGAATTGAACGATCCCTTTCCCATGGATACACTGACCCATATTACCATCGGAGCTTGTGTGGGCGAAGCGATACTAACCAAAAAAATAGGCAAGAAGGCTCTGCTCTGGGGGGCGATTGCTCAAAACCTGCCCGACATCGATTCGGTCACGAGTCTCTGGTTATCACCCGCTGAAAACCTGCTGGTACACCGGGGAATCACCCACTCGCTGGTTGTTGCGTTTCTGGTACCGGCTTTGCTGGCGGGGCTGATTCGAAGATTTTATCCGCAAGTCTCTTTCCTTCGCCTGTACGGATTTGGAGTACTTCAACTGCTATTGCATGATCTGCTGGATTTATGCAATTCCTACGGGACGGGTATTCTCGAACCCTTCAGTTCGCAACGACTGACCTTCAATCTTTTATACGTAATTGATCCCCTGTTTACGCTTTCACTGGTAGTGGCGAGTATAGCCCTCTGGCAATTACGGCCGGAAGCCGCCAGTCGGCGGGTATGGTTGCTGGCAGGACTGATTCCTTGCGGTTTATACACCCTGTGGACGATTGAGCACAAGCGACGCATCAACGAGGAAATCGAAGCCTCTCTGGCGTCCCAGCATTTGCCGTACAATGATTATTTTACTACGCCTACACCCTTCAACGGGCTACTCTGGTATGCCGTGGCAAAAAGTGGGGCGGGCTATCAGCTGGGGTACCGTTCCGTATGGGATCGGGGGCAAACGGATTTTCATTACGTACCGCAGGGAGAAGAATTACTGAGTAATGAGAATGCACAAGTCCGGAATTTGAAATATTTTTCACGGGGATTTTATACCGTGAGCCGTAACGAATCGGTCCTGCAATTCAACGTGTTACGGTTTGGGCAGATTCGGGGCTGGGAAAATCCAGACGCTGAATTCGCCTTTCATTTTTATCTGACACCCGGTTACGACAATCGGCTGGTCATGCAGCGGGGACGCTTTACGGGCTGGACCTGGCAAAGCGTGCAGCAAATGTTTCGCCGGATCAAGGGCGAAACGGGTAGCCTTGAGAAGTATTGAGTATGACCTTACTGGAAGAAATTGACTGGCTGCTCATTGGCGAATTAATCTATGGTCTGATCGTAGCCGCCACGTGCGTACGCATCATTTACGACACCCGAACCAGCACGAAAACGCTGGCCTATCTGCTCTTAACGGTTTTTCTGCCCGTTGTCGGCATGATTCTGTACTTCTCGGTAGGACTGAACTATCGAACCCGTAGTCTGTACAGTAAAAAACTTTTCGACGATGATCAACTCCTCAAGAAGCTCTACGCTCAGATAACCCGGGTCACCCGTAACAACCTCGAAACGGATCATCAAGCCGTGCAGCAATACCGTGAACTGGCGTATTTGCTACTCAATGATAATATTAGTCCGTTAACGGCTAATAATGACATCAAAGTCCTTCGCAACGGTGAAGAAACATTTCCTGAAATTCTGAAGGCCTTGCAAGCGGCCAGGCATCACATTCACATCGAATACTACATTTTTGAGGATGATACCATTGGGAATGCGATCAAGGACGTGCTGATCGAAAAAGCCCGCCAGGGTGTACAGGTCCGCTTTATCTACGATGATTTTGGCAGTCGGTCCATTCGCCGCACATTGGTACCGGAACTGCGGGCGGCGGGCGTGGAGGCGTATCCCTTTTACCGTATTATATTCATCGCACTAGCCAACCGACTGAATTACCGCAATCACCGGAAAATTATTGTGATTGACGGGAGTACGGCTTTTACCGGGGGAATTAATATCTCGGATCGGTATCAAAATCCCAATTCAAATAAGCTGTACTGGCGAGATACGCATCTGCGAATCGACGGACCGGGGACGTACTATTTACAGTATATTTTTCTCTGCGACTGGAATTTTTGTGCCGGACAATCGCTCATGCCCGAACCCGAGTTTTTCTGTGAACCCGAAGCGTCACAGACGAACGCTCTGGTACAGATTGCTTCCAGCGGTCCCGATTCCGTTCAACCCAGTATTCTCTTTTCCCTGTTACAGGCGATTAATCTGGCCCGAAACGAAATCCTGATTACGACGCCTTATTTCATCCCGGGAGACAGTCTGCTGGATGCCCTGATTGTGGCGGCTTTGAGTGGTGTAAAAATCAAATTACTCGTACCGGGCATTTCGGATTCCTGGCTGGTCAATACGGCCGCTCAGTCGTATTACGAGGATTTACTGCGGGTAGGCGTGGAAATTTACCGGTACCAGAAGGGCTTCGTTCACGCCAAGACCCTCGTGGCCGATGGCTTACTGTCTTCGATCGGAACGGCCAATATGGATTTTCGAAGTTTCGAACTCAATTTCGAAGTGAACGCCTTTCTCTACGACGCTCAGGTGTCCGAATACCTGCGTAATATCTTTTACGAAGACATACAGGACGCTGAACGGCTCGATCCTAGTCAGTGGCTACAGCGACCAGCCTGGAAGAAAATGCTGGAAAAAGTAGCCCGCATGATTTCACCTTTACTGTAGGATAAGGGCTAAGTGTGGAGTGATCCATACTGATTTAGAAAGCTTAAGGATTCACCGACAGTTGCTCATTATTTTGCGGCAGTTTGGCTTTATACCGGGGCAATTTGGTAGCGATAAAAATACCGAGAGCCACCAGCGACCCAGAAATCATGAAGACATACTGAATGGAATAGTGTTCAGATAACATTTCCGACGTATTCCGGCTGATGTAATACTGATAGATAAATTGCTGGATCATCCCACTAAAAGCGATGCCGATCGAACCGCTTAATTGCTGAATGAGCGTATAGACCGAAGAGGCGGGCGTCACCTGATTGGGGAGTACGGCGTTCATGGCGGTAGCGGTCAGCGGCGTAATCAAGAGACCTAGTCCAATCCCCCGAATCATCATGGAAAGTAGTACATACCACACCATGGGCTCATTGATTTGCGAGAACAGGAACATGGAAAGAGCTACCAGTCCCAGCCCCGCCATGACAAAACGTTTGGGGCCGTACTTATCCGACAGATTTCCTGCGAGTGGCGTGAAAATCGCCATCATGATGGAGTTGGGCAGAATCATCAGTCCGGATTCCAGTTCAGAAAATTTCAAATAACCCTGAAGTAAGAACGGTAACAGAAATAAGCCGCCGAATAAAGCGATGGAGCGAAGTACCGTAATCAGCACGCAGTACACGTACGTCGGTCGCTCGAAAATGCTAAGATCGAACAAGGCTCCGGGCCGATGGTAGCTGCGTTTGATAAATACGCCCAAGGCTACTAAGGAAAGAACCAGAGGCAACCATACCTGCAAAGACCTGAAGCCCTGGCTGGAAAACTGGGCAATGGCAAACTGAAACAGCAGAATAAATAGTGTAAAGAGGGCAAAGCCACCCAGGTCGAAATGAATACTGGTATCCCGACTACGGTCCAGAAACTTCAGTGACCGCATGGCGAGTGCAATAGCCAGGATGCCAATGGGCAGGTTAATGTAGAAAATGGAAGTCCAGCCGAAATATTCCGTCAGCAAACCACCCAGCGTAGGCCCGATCGCTGGACCCGTAATGCCTCCCAGCGACCACCAGCCCATGACTTTACCGCGTTCGTTAGCCGGAAAGACGGTTGTCAAAATCGCCATGGCGGTAGGGGAGAGCGAACCCCCGCCGAAGGCCTGAAAGGCTCGGGCCGTAATCAGCTCGGGCAGGGTAGTGGAAAGGGCACAACCCAGCGAACCTAAAATGAATAACAGTAAACTTCCCAGATACAATTTGTAAAAACCAATGCGTAGCCGTAGCCAGTTGGTCAGAGGCATGAACATGCAAAAACCCAGCATGTAAATGGTAATGACCCATTCAATCTCATCGACGTTTACCCCAAACTCCCGACTCATGGTGGGTAAGGAGACATTCACAATACTGCTGTCAATGCCTGCCATCAGTGTTCCCAGCATTAAAGGGATAATCAGGGAAATAGTATTCTTCATAAATCGCTATACATTCATCCGGTAGTAGAAGCTAAATCCGAAAAAATCCTTCCACGATCAACTATAAAGCTTCAACCCCAAACCAAATATCAAAAGCTTTTCTATTTTTGTGACACATCGTCCCTGATTTGAAACCTTCCCTGTGATCCTAGCTACGCAATCTTCCTGGCGAAGCCTGTACCGGCTGACAGTCGCGAGATTTTTTCTCGGCCTGTTTACGGTAATGCTCGTCAATGGCGTAGTGTTCCGGCACGGGCACCGACTGGCCGATGGACGGATTATTTCTCACGCTCACCCCTTCCGATCGAAGACGAAAGGGCCCATTCAGCCCAACTCCCACACGTCACTGGAGTTGCTGTTACTGGATGCGGTGTCCAATCCCGTACTGGATCTGCCAAGTGTTGAATCGATTGATTTTCAGACCTGGGAAATTGAATTAAGTCCGGTTTTTACGCTTTTCTACCAGGGAATTACGCCGATTGGTGAATTCCTCTATTACTCTCTCCGAGGTCCACCCGCGGCCTAGTGTAACTCATTTTCGAAATGATTGGCTATTCAGGCCTAACGTAGAGGTGTACCGGCTCCGCAGGAGATCGTATGTCTTTGCACGTCAATGTAGTCCGAAGATTTCTCCTTTCTTTCTTTTTGTATCCTAGCAGGTAGCATCGCGTGTAGTTCCCGTGTCTTGGGGGTATGCGTATGCCTGTATGGTCCATTTTTCCCGCAAAAACACTCGATGAAAAATATTTTCTTCTTCTTCTGCTTTCTGTTTTCAGGAAGCCTGTTCGCTCAGAATACCCTTTCCGGTAAAGTGATTCACCGGGAAGACAACGAAACCGTCGTGGGTGCAACGGTATACATTCCGGAATTACGCGTGGGAGCCACCTCCGACGTAAACGGTACCTACAAAATTTCCAATCTGCCCAAGGGTACCTTTACGGTGCAGGTCAGTTACGTTTCGCACCGGACGGTGATCGAAAAAGTGGCTGTGGATGGAGCAACGACCAAGGATTTTGTGATGGAAAACGCCGCTCAGTCGCTCGAAGAAGTAATTGTTTCGGGATCATCCACGAAAACGGTGATCAAGGAAAGTCCCATTCCGATTGCGGCCATTACGCAGTTGCGGTTATTGCAGCAATCTTCGACCAACCTGATCGATGCCGTAGCCAAACTACCCGGCATGTCGCAGGTATCGACCGGAGCGGGGCTGAGTAAGCCCATCATTCGAGGACTGGGCTTCAACCGGGTGATCACCATGCACGACGGCGTACGGCAGGAGGATAACCAGTGGGGGGAAGAGCACAGCATCCAGATTGATGAGTATTCGATTGATCGCTACGAAATCATTCGGGGAGCCGGTTCGCTGATGTACGGTTCGGATGGGCTAGGAGGCGTAATGTCCGTATTGTCGCCGCGTCCGATCGAGGAAGGTAAAATGGTGGGTCGCATCCTGAGTAACTATCAGACGAATAATAATCTCTACGGAATCTCGGCTCAGATCGCGGGGAACAAAAACGGATTTGTCTGGCTGGCTCAGGCTTCGACCAAGTCCACCAAGAATTACCGGAATGCGTACGACGGTCGGGTGTTCGCTTCCAATTTTACCGAGCCGATCAATTTCAACGGATATTTTGGTTTGAATAAGAAGTGGGGCTATTCCCGTATTCACTTCCTGCGGACCTTCCAGAAGTACAACATCATCAACGGGACCCGTGATGTTACGGGCCGCTTCACAACGGCGAGTGTCAATGCCAGCGGCGAGGAAGTAGACCGCCCGGTTACGGATGGCGAACTCAACAGTCGCGACTTCATTCCATATAATTCACAAAAACTCATTAACGAAAAAGTTTCCTGGAATAACCTGGTCAATTTCGCCAATGGCTCATCAGCTACGGCGGTCGTGAGTATGGCCCGCAATCGTCGGAGCGAGTACGGTGATGTGACTCGTCCCTGGGAGTCGCAACTGGACTTGTACCTGTACACCAATTACTACGACGTGCGGTACAACTTCGCGGCCAAGAATAACTGGGAGGTGAACGTCGGTACCAACGGGATGTTCCAGCGACTAGACAATCAAGGTTTTCAGGTACTGTATCCGAACTACAACCTCTTCGACAACGGCGTATTTCTGTTCGCCAAGAAGAGCTACGATCGGCTGAAACTTTCCGGTGGGGTGCGATATGATATTCGCTTACTCGACATTGGCAAACTGTACATCGACCCAGACGGTAATTTCCAGGTAACGCCGCAAGGGGCAGGTAGTGAGCGTTTTGCGGGTTTTGACAAAAACTACCAGAACGTATCGGCCAGTTTAGGCGGCGTGTATAATCTGACCGAAAAATTAGCCGTACGGGTGAATGGTTCGCGGGGTTTCCGGGCCCCTACGGTACCCGAGCTTTCGTCGAACGGCATTCACGCCGGGACCTTCCGCTATGAAATCGGTAAGCTCGACGCCGTGCCGGAAGTGGCTTATCAGGGCGATTTAGGACTGACGTACGAAGACAAAAACTGGTACGTGGATCTGAGCGTCTTCCAGAACTCGATTCAAAACTACACGTACTCCGAACGGGTACAGAAACCCAATGGGCAGGACACGCTGTACAACGGCAATGTTCCCATTTACCGCTACGCTCAGGGCAATGCCCGGCTTCGGGGTATGGAAGGTACGGTAACGTTCAATCCGCAGGCGGCTCGCTGGTTTAGTATTACGCAGAGTTATTCAGCGGTATTCGGGGACAATCTCTCGGCCCGCGAAGCGGAGGCCCAATACCTGCCGTTCATGCCCGCTCCCCGCTGGATTTCGCAAGTAAAATTGACGAAGGATCGGTATCGGGATTTCCTGCGGAATCTGTACCTGACCGTCGATCTGGAAGTAACGCAGAAGCAGAATCGCTTTCTGGCGGCTTACGGTACGGAAACCGCAACGCCGGGGTATCAGCTCGTGAATATCGGACTGGGTACGGACATCGTAACGAAGAACAAACGAACGTTGGCGTCCTTTTACTTCTCAGCTAACAACGTTTTCGATGTAGCGTACCAGTCGCACCAGAGCCGCCTGAAGTATCTGGATGTAAACCCACGAACGGGTCGGGCCGGGGTATTCAACATGGGGCGGAATTTGAGCTTTAAGTTGATTATTCCGTTTGAAGTGAAGATTTAGAAGAATATCAAACGCAAAGAAGGACGGGCGATTCGCTCGTCCTTCTTTGCGTTTGATAGGGTTGGGTTAAAACCCAACCTTAGGAAAGGGACCGAGCCTATGGCTCTTGGGAGTTCGGTTGAGTGGCGAGTGAGAGCCGTAGGCTCGGTTTGTCTGGTAGGAACGGGTTTCAACCCGTTCTAATTGTACCCGTCCTGCTTGCACCCATCTGCTTGCCCGTTGCCCGCATTCCGATCAAGCTCGTTGTGGCGTTGGGGTTGGGTTAAAACCCAACCTTAGGAAAGGAGCCGAGCCTACGGCTCTTGGGCTTCGGTTGAGTGGCGAGTGAGAGCCGTAGGCTCGGTTTGTCTGGTAGGAACGGGTTTTAACCCGTTCTGCTTGAGCCCGTTCCTACCAAAGCCGTTGTCCTCTGAATTAATTACAAAGCCGCGTCCTTCTTCAAATCAGCAATCACTGTTTCCGGGCTTTCCGCGGAAAAAACAAAGTTTCCGGCGACGAGCACATTGGCTCCGTGTTCTACCAGCTTCCGGGCATTCCCCGCATTCACCCCACCGTCCACTTCAATGAGTAACTGCGGGTTAAGCGTATAGCGTAATTCCGACAGACGGTTGATTTTTTCGTACGTCCGTTGGATAAATTTCTGTCCACCAAAACCCGGATTCACGGACATAATCAGCACCAGGTCCAGCTCTTCCAGAATATCCTCCAGCAGAAAAACCGGCGTATGCGGATTAAGAGCCACGCCCGCCTGACAACCCGCATCTTTAATTTGCTGAATGGTACGGTGCAGGTGCGTGCAGGCTTCGTAATGAACCGTAATGCGATCGGCTCCGGCTTTTTGAAAGGTCTCGATGTATCGCTCGGGCTGCGTAATCATCAGGTGAACGTCGAGGGGTTTCTGGGCGTAGCGTTTGACGGCTTCGACCACGGGAAAACCAAAGGAAATATTGGGGACAAAGACCCCATCCATGACGTCCACGTGAATCCAGTCGGCTTCGGAGCGGTTGAGCATTTCGATTTCACGTTGCAGGTTCGCAAAATCAGAGGCAAGTATCGAAGGTGCGATTAAAGGCGTTTTCATTCTGCAAAGGTAAATTTGTATGCGAAAGTTTTAGACCTTTGTATAAAATCAGTTTCCAGTGGGCAAAGACTGCGTTTAGGGTAGATAAAACCGTCACGCGTCGCACTGAAAACGGTCCCTTAGTAACCGTACGCATGACTCCTCAGCAACGAATTGACGAACTAACCGAACGTCTTCAGTATTTAAATAACCGATATTATCAGGACGCCGTTTCTGAAGTATCTGATTTTGAGTTCGACGCCCTTCTGCGGGAGTTGACCCAGCTCGAATTAGAGTACCCGCAGTTCAAGCACAAAGGCTCGCCCACGCAGAACGTCGGGGGTACTGTTTCCAAAGAATTTGCAACCGTGTTTCACCGGTACCCGATGCTGTCGCTGTCGAATACGTACAACGAACAGGAAATTCTGGACTGGGAAGAACGCATTCGTAAAATCATTCCTCAGGAAGACGTTGAATTCATCTGCGAACAGAAATTCGATGGGATTTCGCTGTCCATCCGCTACGAAAACGGGCTGCTGACCACGGGCGTAACTCGGGGTGATGGGACGCGGGGGGATGACATTACCAACAACGTACGAACCCTGCGAACCCTGCCGCACCACATCGAAGCCGAAGATTTGCCGCCGATTTTTGAAGTACGTGGCGAAGGCTTCATGCCGCTGCTTTCGTTCAACAAGCTCAATCAGGAACGCGTGGACATTGGTGAAGAACCGCTGATGAATCCCCGTAACGCCGCTGCCGGAACCTTCAAATTACAGGATTCTGCGGAAGTGGCCCGTCGTCGACTGGATTGTTACCTGTATACCTTTCTGGCCGATACGGAAATTTTCAGTACGCACGAAGAGAGCTTACTGGCCCTGCAACGCTGGGGATTCAACGTGTCGCAAACCTGGCGAAAATGCTCCTCGATTCAGGAAGTACTGGACTACATCAACGAATGGGAAACCAAGCGTTTTGATCTGCCGCTCAATACCGATGGGATTGTCATCAAAGTGAATTCCTTCGCTCAACAGCGGGAATTAGGGTACACGTCCAAGTCGCCGCGTTGGGCCATTGCTTACAAGTTTAAAGCTCAGTCGGTTGAAACCACTCTGCGGTCGATCAGCTATCAGGTGGGGCGTACCGGAGCCGTTACGCCCGTGGCCAATCTCTCGCCCGTACTGCTGGCTGGTACCATCGTAAAGCGGGCCAGTTTGCACAATGCCAACGAAATTGAACGATTGGGACTGCGTTTAGGCGATCACGTGTACGTAGAAAAAGGGGGAGAAATTATTCCCAAGATTACGGGTGTCAACCTGGAGAAACGGCCCCTGATTTCGGAGGTCATTCACTACCCGACAACTTGTCCGGCCTGTGGCTCGACGCTGATTCAGCGGGAGGGCGAAGTAGCCCGTTTATGTCCGAATGAAAAAGGCTGCCCCCCGCAGATTCGGGCCCGTCTGGAGCATTTTATCCAGCGAAAAGCCATGAATATGGATAGCTTGGGCGAAGGAAAAATAGAATTGTTATACGAAAAAGGACTGGTACGAACCGCCGCCGATTTTTATGCGTTGACCTACGAGCAACTCTTCGGGCTGGAAAAAACGATCACCGATCCTGATACGGGCAAAAGCAAGAAAATTGGTTTCCGGGAAAAAACGACGCAGGCTATTCTGAATGCCATCGACGTTTCCAAAACCGTGCCTTTCGAACGCGTATTGTTTGCCCTGGGCATCCGGTACGTGGGCGAAACGGTGGCTCAGAAGCTGGCCCGGTATTTCAAAACCATTGAGGCAATCGAGAAAGCCAGTGCCGAAGAACTGGTAAACGTCCCCGAAATTGGCGGACGTATCGCTCAAAGTGTTGTAGAATTTTTCCAGGAAGAAGATAACCGTATTTTTGTAGAACGGCTGAAAGCAGCGGGGTTACAGATGAGCGTAGGTCAGGAAGCCATTGTTGAACAATTGAGCGATAAACTGGCCGGAAAGACGTTTCTGTACACCGGAACGTTCGAGAATTTCGAGCGGGAAGCCCTCGAACACCTCATTGAAGCCCACAGCGGTAAATTGCTCAGTGGCGTATCGGGTAAATTAAATTACCTCATCGTGGGGGAAAAACCCGGAGCTTCCAAGGTCGAAAAAGCCAAGAAGCTCAACGTAACGATGATTAGCGAAGAAGAATTTTTGAAATTAATAGTTTAGTTGATCGGGGACGGATACATAGGCAGACCTGACCCCATTACCATCCAGTATGAAAAAATTTCACGGCGTTGGAGTCGCCCTAGTTACTCCCTTTCACGAAGACGGCTCCATCGACTGGACGGGTCTGGAACGTATGCTGCAACACGTCACCGATGGGGGTGTTGATTACCTGGTGATCCAGGGAACTACCGGCGAGTCAGCCACGATGACCCAAGCCGAAAAAGTGGAGGTACTTCAGTTTGTCAAGGAAAAAAATGCGGGCAAACTTCCCATCGTCTACGGAATCGGTGGTAACGTCACTTCCAAGGTTGTTGAAGAGATTACTAAAACGGACCTGACGGGCGTCGATGCCATTCTGTCGGTTTGTCCGTACTACAATAAGCCCGGTAAACGGGGCGTCATTGCTCACTACACGGCGGTGGCCGATGCTTCTCCCGTTCCCGTAATCATGTACAACATCCCCGGTCGTACGGGCATCAACATGACGAGTGCAACGGTGATCGAGCTGGCTCAGCACCCGAATATCATCGGGGTGAAAGAAGCGTCCTGCATCATCGAGCAATGCATGGAAATCTTCCGCGATATGCCCGAAGACTTCCTGCTCATCTCGGGCGATGACGTACAGGCGGTACCCATCATTAGCATCGGTGGCGTAGGTGTAATGTCCGTGATTGCCAACGCTTTCCCGGGAAAATTCACTGGGATGGTTCACGCGGCTCTCAACGGCGATTTTGCTACGGCCCGTAAAACACTCGGTTCGTTCCTGGACATTGATCCATTGCTGTACGAAGAAGGAAATCCGGTCGGTGTGAAGGGTATTCTCGAATCCCTGGGACTGATTTCTTCCGATGTACGCTTACCCTTAATGAAAACCTCCGAAGAATTAAAAGAACGCCAGCGTTCGGTGATTCAAAAGGATAAACTAGTTTAGTTGGCAGTTTTCGGTTTGCAGTTTTCAGTGGGGAATTCCCGGTAGGAACTGCAAGCCAGAAACTGTAAACTTAAAACCGACAACTGAAAACTCTAATGTTCGTACACGTCGTTAATTTTTTCCTGAAAGCGGATATTTCTGCAGAAGATCGTTTAAAATTTGAACAGGGAGTGTCTTCCCTGGGTCAGGTCGAAGGCTGGAGCTATTTAATGTCGGCAAACCGGCTTCTACGGATCGTCCCGTCATTGATCGTTCATACGATTATTGCCTGCTGACCGTTTTCAAAGATATGGCAGGCCACGATGTGTATCAGGTAGACCCGATTCACCTGAAATTCGTGGAAGACTGCAAGCAATACTGGGATCGGGTAGTGATCTATGATTCAGAAACGATTTAATCGAACCCTCGGCCTACGCGTGCTGGGCTTTGGTATACTGGCCTGGACGGTAACGTCGTGTTTTATGCCTTCGGTACCCATTTCACGTGACCGGAAGTATGACCTGGATGTATACTGGGAAAACCAGGAAAAACCGGATCGCCCTTTTCAGGTAATTGATCAGGTAAGTATCCACGAAGAAATGCCTTTAACGGATGCTCAGCGGACGACTAAAGGCCCTATGACGCAACGCGGTAATGACGCCCGGCAAAAAGACCGGCTGACTCAGATGCTCGTGAAAAAAGCCGAAGATATGGGTGCCAATGCCGTCATTGACGTGAAGTATCAGTACTATACCTCGACGACTTCCAACGGTTACATTATGGAAGGAACGGCGGTATTGTATCGAGGAAATTAGAAGGTTTGAATGAGTTTGAGGTTTCAGGTTTGATGGATTGCAAATGCGACCGTCAAAACTGAAACCTCAATGGTTTGTTAGGGGAAAACGGACGGATTTTGGTGGCTTCTTCCCCATATTGCATACGGGGCTATATATTGTTAAACCCCTCCGGGGTTGGGAAGTAGTTGAAAAAGAGGGAGGCAACTGGTGCAGGTTTCTAAGCCTGTACCCACCATTTAGCAGTTTCCAACTGCCACTTTCCATTCCAAGTTTATTTTAAAGTTCGATGCCGTTAGCGGGGCGGGTTGTCCGTAGCATTTGCTACGGACGTAGAAGTTGGTAGGCTGTGCCTACCGGGCGGGCCGCATCCCGCCACCATCATTACCTCACCTCTTTCTGTAACCATTCGTAGACAGCTTCCAGGAACGTCGGATCAATGTCACCCTTGATGGCAGCGTATTCCTGAGGTAAGCCCGTTTTTGCGGGTAACATCAGGTGATTTAATCCTTCCAGACGTACGATTTTGTACCGTTTATTTCCGGCTTTTTGCAACGCATTTTCAATCCCCTGAAGGTTCATATCGGCGTTCACCTGGACGTCTTTGGTACCATTCAATGCGAGCGTCGGTACCGTCAATTTTTGGAGGGAAGGAACGGGGTCGAAGCTAATAAAGCGACGAAACCATTCCCCGTTATAGTTAGTAACCACCTGTTTGACGTACATCTCTTCTTTGGGGGGAATACCAAAAACGAATAGCTGGTTGGGCGACATTTTCGTGCGTAAAAAACCAATGCGTTCCCGGATCAACCCACTCAGTTGGGCCGTATCCTGTTGCGTAGCAAAGGCAGGGAAGACCTTGTCGAAGTACTCCGTAACGTAGGTTTCAACGACTGTTGAGTCGATCTTTGCCGTATAGAACAAATCACGGTTTTGCTGCCGCATGACCTCCACCATGGATCGACCCGGTGCGGCCATCAGGATGACAAACGCAACGTCTTTTCGCTGAGCCGCCACGCCCGGAGCTACACTACCGCCTTCGCTGTGGCCAAGCATGCCAATCTTCTTGGGATTGATTTCTTTCCGGGTTTTCAGGTAATCCAGACTCGCTTCCGCATCCTTAATGAAGTTATCAATCGTAGCATTGATGAAGGTTTTATTCATTTTTCCTCCGCCGCGATCGTCGTATCGCAGGACGGCGTACCCGCGACTACCCAGGTATTCAGCAATGGCTTTGAAAGGTTTATGACCCAGAATGGTTTCATCCCGATCCTGCGGCCCCGAGCCCGTAATGAGAATCAGAGCCGGGAAATTTTTACCCTGATTCGGCAGCGTCAGCGTTCCTTTCAACTGCACGGAATCTTTGGTGTTCCAGTAGCTGACTTCCTCTTCGTGAAAAGGTTTCGTTTCCTGAGCAAAGGCAAGCGTACTCAGGCAAACTAGCAGGGAAGTAAATAACTTCATATGAGAGCCATGAAAGGTTTTAGGAAAGTAATTATTTACGGGATAACTGATAGGAATAAAACATAGGATAAATGAAACCAATCGCGAGCATACCGCCGACAATCAGCATTTTACCTGTAAAATCAACGTACAACATGGGCAGAATACTAACCAGACTGGAAACGACCAACAAGCGTCCCGCCAGCCGGTGCGTTTTTCGCCAGATTTCTTCATTCATTAGCGTGTACGGTGTACGAATGCCGATGAAATAATTGGGCTTCAAGCGGATAAAATAGTTGCCTAAGAAAAGGAAGAGAAAGGGAAATAAAAGCAATACATAATCAATCATTTTACCGCCGTCCTGAGCGATAGCAGCCTCAATAATAATGAAGTTCAGAGCGGCCAGAAACACCGTGGACCCCAGGCCTAATTGCTCCAGGGTTTCCTGCGTGTATTTCGTGGATGTTGCCTTGGTTGTATGGCCTTTTTTAATCAAAAGAAAGATACCTATGGAAAAAGCGGCCATGCCAAACTGTAAGCCATAAAAGCCGGATTTGGACGCATAGTTATCCGCCCGGCCCTGGGCGTCGAAATGGATCGGTACGCGGTCTGGCAGTTCAGGAAAGATAAAATTTAGATACAGCAGCGGCAACAGCGAAATAACGATGGCAAGTAAAGTACGGGAGGCTTTCATAAGGTTAGGGTTTGGGTGTACGTAAGTGCATGATCCAGGCGAGTACTTCGTCCAGCACGGTCATGTTGAGCGAATAAATGATGTGCTGTCCTTTTTTCAGGGAGACCACCAGATCGGCCTGTTTGAGTAAATCCAGGTGGTGAGAAATGCTGGGCTTGGTCATGTCAAAATGCTCTGCAATCTCACCCGCTGTCAAATCTTTCTCCTGGAGTAGTTCCAGTATTTGTCGCCGCGTGGGATCATTCAGAGCCTTAAATAAAGTATTCATCCGGTAAATAGATAATTAGACAAATATCTAACTATTTCTTGGTAATTAGACAATCGTCTAATTGTTTTTTTATCCAGCAGACAAACAAAAATCCCGGAACGATCAGGCTCCGGGATTTTTGTTTGCATCGAAAGCAGGTAGGGCTTAGTTCACCATAAATACGGCATTTGCAAATACCAGCTTGCCCTGATGCCAGAACCCACGGAAGAGGGGGTTGTTGACCAGATAAACCACCTGACCACGACCTAAATCCTGCGTACCGAACATCAGCGTATTTTCCAGTTTCTTTTTCGCTTCAAAGCCCACGAAACCAGCAACGGCCGGGTTTTTTTGCAGATAACCTACATTCCAGCCGTTCTTCAGGAATCCATACTCACTCGTCGAAAGTACCAGTCCGTGGTAAGGATTCGTTAACCCGTACGCCAGCGGGTGTGTGGTGTCAAGGTTGAATTTGTAAATTGCTCCCGGCGTGTCGGTCGATACGGATTCGCGTTCGCGGTTACCGAATACTTTCAGGTCGCTGGCCGCTTTTCCTTTCTCGTCCTTTTCCTCTTTTTTCGTGATTTCGAAACCCTCCTTGCCCGCCAGCGATCCAACGGCACCTTCCAGAGCAATCAGTTTACCACCCGCCTGTACCCAGCTTTTCAACTTGGTTAGACCGGATTCGTTGAGCACCCGTCCGTAATTACCATTCGCCAGAATCAGTACGTCGAAATCGGCCAGCTTGGCACTCGCAAAATCGTTCGTGTGAATCATCGTGGCCGGGTAGTGCAGTTGCTGATCAAAGTAATGCCAAACTTCGCCTACGGCGTAGGGAGAGGTGCCTTCACCCGTCAGAATCGCTACTTTTGGTGCCTTCATCTGTGCTACGTAATTCGAGCCCAAATCCGGACCGTTCGTTACGTAACCCGTAGCCACGGGAATCAGGCTGCCCGGCATTTCTTTGGCTTCCTGTTGTAAAATCGTATCAAACGCGTCACCCAGTCTGGCGTTTTCGCCCCGCGTCAGAATGACCGTACCGATGTCGTATTTCTGACCTTCTACCTCAAACGCCTTCGTAGCTACCCGGGCCCGAACGTTTTTCCGGAACAAATGAGCCAGCAAATGAGCATCTTCCTGCGATTTCCAGCGAAGCAGATACGCGTAGGGTTTCGTCGTAATGGCAGCTGGCGTAGTAGCTGCCGGAGCGGTGGTCGTAAACGGCACTTTTTCTTTCAGAGCAAACGCTTTCAGACCGTAGGCGTAGGGAAGTGCCCAGGACGTGATATCGTAGGTAACCGAGTCTTCCAGCGTCGTTTTCGGCTCCATCAGAATTTTCAGGAAGGTCGAACGGGGCTGGGCCGTACTAATCACAATATCACCGGCTTCCACGGACGCAGAGGCTGATTTGTCATCCGCAAAACTGTAGGCACCCGAGAAGTTAGCAGACTTGTCTGCGTAACCGTACTGGAAGCCCATGCGTTTAAGGTACGCTGTGAACGCCCGGGCGTTTCCTTCGCTGCCTTTGGTTTTGATGACGTAAGACTTGTACGTTCCGGTCGGGTTATTTTTGGCATTGGTAAAGAACTTGATGAACTCCGACGCCGCTTTATCCGCATTCGCTGAAAGAGCTTCCATTGTCGCCTTGCTGGCTGCCACGTGGTGGCTGATGCGTTCGTGAAGCGTCAGGGTATCGCCGTCTTCTTTCTGAATAGCCAGACCCGCCCGGCCGTTTCCAGCCTGTTCGAAGGTCATACCAATGGCTCCGTTGAAAGTCGGGTACGTATCGCCGTAGCTAGGGTAGAACAGGTCAAAGTTCTCGCGGGTAAAGTACAGCCAGCCGTTTTTATCAAAGGTTTTCCGGTTGTAATCACCGATGATGGTCTGAAACTCCCGTTGCCAGGCTGTAACGTCCTGGTGTACGGGTTTAGCGGGTGGCGTAAAGAAATAGGGAGAGTTGATGCCCTGCTCGTGGAAATCAGCGAATACGTGCGGCATCCACTGCTGATAAATCGTATTGCGAGCCTGACTTTCTTTCTGCACCATCCAGGCCCAGTCGCGGTTCAGATCAAACATGTAGTGGTTCATCCGTCCGCCCGGCCAGGGTTCCGAGTGCTCCCAGGCACCGGCGTAGGCGTTAGCTACGTTGCCCAGACGCTGGTTGTAACCATTTACGTAGCGATCGTAGCCGTCGGGGTTGACGCAGGGATCGATGATCACAACCGTATTCTTGAGAACGGCCGTGTTATCGCCTTTCAATAAGTTATACGCCACGATCATGGCGGCTTCCGACGATACGTTTTCGTTGCCGTGGATGTTATAACTCATCCAGGAGACGGGTACCGACTTTCCGGAAGCGGAACCTTCCAGTAAGCCAATCGACTTGAGATGATTGGTACGGATGGTTTCAAGTTGGGGGAAATTTTCTTCAGACGCGATGATGGCCACCATCAAAGGACGGTTTTCATAGGTGGTGCCGTACTGCTGAAGTTTGACCTGCTTGGGAAACTGCTGAGCCAGGTACTCAAAATAATCCAGAACCCGGTAATGGGGGGTACAACGAATGGTACCGGGTTCGTATCCTAAAAATTCTTTGGGAGTCTTCTGAGCCAGAACTGGGTACGCAAAGAGGGTTAGGAGAAAGAAAAGGGAAACTTTTTTCATGCCGATGTTGTGTATTATCCGGAAACTTCAAAATTAGGCGAATTTTCTCCTACTCGGATCGTGGATCGACAAAAGATAGAATTCAAATGCACCTGTCTGGGATTATCGTCGATCAAGTACAGGCCTGAAGCGTTCAGCCAAGTCTGAAAGGGCTAACTGATTTTTTCTTCCATATGCAGTATTTACTAATCCGCCTGTTTTTCGTAATGGGTATGCTGGTTCGTCCACCAGAAACCTATTATTATTTTTTGACAGCTACGAATGATGAAATTCGAACGCCGGGCACGACACGCCTGGTGTACTTAACCACCGTTCGTACTACCGATACGTACATTTCTGCCAGTTTTCTTCGCAATGCTCAGGAAGATTTTGCGGCTCAAATCAATGCGTACCACAAGCATCGTAAACCGGAAAAACAATGGTTTAATACGGAAATACGAACCGGCACGAATGAAGAGGAAGTAGGGGCAGAGCGGGCTGGGATTGTTAAAAATTCTAAAACAGATACCAGGGGCCGGCTTGTGGAGTTTAAGGAATGAAACCTTTATTCCTAAACTATGCCTATGAAACGTGTCGTCTATGTGCTTATGCTCTGTGGCCTGGGTTCTCTGGTGCAAGCCCAGGTGCTGGTCAATGGAGTGGATCTGAATACGCTGAAAGAAGGAACCATGATTAGTATTGAAATCCGTGAACCTTCCATTCTAAGTTCGCTCTCTTCACGGGTCGATTACGGTCAGAAAGATCAGGTTTCGAATCGAAAGATGGCCATTGAAGACCCCGAAACCGGAAAAGCTAAAAAATTCAACTCTTCGATGGAGGTAGTCAATTTTATGATTGACAATGGCTGGGAATACCAGCAGGCGGTGTTTCAGCAACCGAAAACGGTTAATGACTACTACGATTACCGCTACTTCTTCCGAAAGAAAAGTCCGTCAGTGTCTTTGGATCGTTAAGGCTGGTTTGTGTCTTTTCTGGCAATCAGGTAGAGTCAGTCCTGTAAATTCCGTAGTTTTGCGGCGATTTTAGACTTTGGGGATGATTCGTTCGGTTCTGGTTTTTGTGTTTCTAGGTTTACTCGGGGGAATGATGGCCTGTTCTTCGGAAGAGCAGGCGGGTATACGTATTCCGCCGTTGCCGAACATGAACGAAGGTTTTTCTACGCCCAAGGCCCTGGATTTGCTGACCCGGGTCATTCATCAGTATCCGGATGCTCCGGATAACTACCAGAAACGGGCCGAAATTTATCTCCAGCGTTCGGAGCTGGATGCCGCCCTGGAAGACATCAACCGGGCCATCGAACTCAAACGAAATACGGGGCGTTATTACGTAACCAAAGCGAAGATTCTGCGGCAACGCCGGCAGATTGACGAAGCTCTGTATGCGGCTCAACGGGCCGAAATTCTTAATGAACGTACCCCCGAACTCTTCGTCCTGCTCGCGGATTTGTACCAGCAGAAGTACCAGTTGGGAAAAGCCCGACAGTACCTGGCCCGTACCCTGCAAATCAACCCGTACCACGGCGAAGCCTATTTCTATCGCGGCATGATTGCCGCAAAATTAGGAGATACGACCTCGGCCCTTGTGTTGTTTCTGCGAAGCCGTACGCTGATGCCCGGTTTTCTGGATGCGTATCAGCAACTATCCCGGATTTACTATCAGAAAAAGGAATATCCCAAGGCGTTATGGTTTGCTCAGGAAGGACTTAATTTTTACCCGAATGATGCCGATTTGCATTACCGTCGGGGGCTCACCTTCCTGCAAACTTCGCAAGTGGACAGTTCGTACACCGAGTTCATGAAAGCCATTAAAACGGAGCCTAATAATCCGGGAGCGAACCTGTACGTAGCTTCGCTCTTGTTCAACGTTGAAAAAGCGGCGGCTGCACTAAAGCATTTACAGGTGGTTGAGAAGGTGAACCCTAACTATCCCGGATTGAACTTTCTGATGGCCCAATGTCTTGAGTTAGTAGGCAACGACGACAAAGCCATGGATTACTACCTGACGGAAGCTCAGCAGAATCCAGGCAACCGAAAGGCCATAGGCGGGTACTGGCGAACGCGACGAAAACAGCTCACCAATTACCCGGAGCTGCGGCAGGATGAACGCTACCGGCCAGCCCTGACTGTTCCTGACAAAACGGGAACCGCCGCCGCCGATTCCATTTAGTAGTGCGTTTATCGGAAACGCTTGTTAGTTTAGGGCATTGAAAGAAATTCATAGTAGAAGTAACTATACATGGCGTTGACAGAATCGTTTTCTGGACACAGTTCACTGAAAACAGCAAACGGTACACTGAAAACGGTAAGGCTCTCACGGACTTTGTATCTCCGTGATTTTTAATCGTTTATTTCACATATTCATGGAAAATCAAATCCAGATTACCCTGCCGGACGGAAGCATCCGTACGTTTCCGAAGGGCGTCTCCGGCCTGGACATTGCCCGTAGCATCAGCGAAGGCCTTGCCCGTAATGTATTAGCCGCCGAAGTAAACGGCGAAGTATGGGACGCTAGTCGTGCCATCGAAAACGATTCAACCGTCAAACTGCTGACCTGGAACGACACGGACGGAAAAGCAACCTTCTGGCACTCGTCGGCTCACTTGCTGGCCGAAGCTTTGGAAGCCTTGTATCCCGGCGTGAAATTCGGGATTGGTCCGGCCATCGAAACCGGTTTCTACTACGACGTTGACTTGGGCGATCAGAAATTCTCGCAGGAAGATTTCAAGAAAGTAGAAGACAAAATGCTCGAACTGGCCCGGCAGAAAGAAGTGTACGCCCGTACACCGATCTCAAAAGCGGAGGCCATTGCGTATTTTGAAGAAAAAGGCGACGAGTACAAACTGGATCTGCTGAAGGACCTTGAAGATGGAAAGATTACCTTCTATTCGCAGGGAAATTTCACCGATCTCTGCCGGGGTCCGCACATTCCGGATACTGGTTTCATTAAAGCTGCCAAAATTCTCAACGTAGCCGGAGCCTACTGGCGGGGCAACGAAAACAATAAAATGCTCACCCGGATTTACGGGGTGACCTTCCCGAAGCAGAAAGAGCTGGAGGAATACCTCCACCTGCTCGAAGAAGCCAAAAAGCGGGATCACCGGAAGCTGGGTAAAGAATTGGAGCTGTTTACTTTCTCCGAGCGGGTAGGGCAGGGCTTGCCGCTGTGGTTGCCCAAAGGTGCAGCCCTTCGCGAGCGGCTGGAAAATTTCCTTCGCCGGGCTCAGGTTCGGGCGGGGTATTTACCGGTCGTAACGCCGCACATTGGTTCCAAGCAACTGTACGTGACTTCCGGTCACTACGAAAAATACGGTAAGGATTCCTTCCAGCCCATTCATACCCCGGATGAAGACGAGGAGTTCCTGCTGAAACCGATGAACTGCCCGCACCACTGCGAAATCTATCGGTCGAAGCCCCGCAGTTACCGCGATCTTCCGGTACGGTTTGCGGAATTCGGTACGGTCTATCGCTACGAGCAATCGGGTGAGTTGCACGGACTGACCCGCGTACGTGGCTTTACGCAGGATGATGCTCACATCTTCTGCCGTCCCGATCAGGTGGAAGAAGAGTTCATGAAAGTAATTGATCTGGTTCAGTACGTATTCAAAGCTCTGGGCTTTAACGAATACAGTGCTCAGATTTCATTACGGGATCAGGAAGATCGTTCCAAATACATCGGTTCGGAAGAAAACTGGGATCGGGCCGAACAGGCCATCATCAGCTCCGCCGCAGCGAAAGGACTGAATACGGTCATTGAATACGGTGAGGCAGCCTTCTACGGTCCAAAGCTGGACTTCATGGTGAAAGATGCCCTGGGTCGTAAGTGGCAGTTGGGTACCATTCAGGTAGATTACAACCTGCCCGAACGTTTTGATCTCGAATACACCGGAGCAGATAATAAAAAGTACCGTCCCGTAATGATCCATCGGGCACCTTTTGGGTCGCTCGAGCGTTTTGTAGCTATTCTGATTGAAAGTACAGCTGGAAATTTCCCGCTGTGGCTGTCACCGGAACAATTGGCAGTATTACCGATTTCAGAGAAATACACGGACTACGCCAACGAAATCTTTCTGTTGCTTCAGGAAGATGACTTGCGGGGCTACGTAGATCACCGGGATGAAAAAATTGGCAAAAAAATCCGTGATGCGGAGGTTTCGAAAACACCCTTTATGCTCATCGTAGGTGAGAAAGAACAGGCCGAAGGGACCGTTTCTGTCCGTAAAAAAGGCGAAGGTGACTTAGGTAGTATGCCAATCGGTCAGTTTATTGCCCTGGCTAAGGAGGAAATTAATAAAAATTTGCTTAAATTTTAAAAATACTTCATCTTAGGCACGTATTTTTCGAAGCCGTTACGTAAGGAAGCTCTCGTGACGGCTTCTTCTCAGTTTTCAGTTCAGGATCAGGAGTTTTCAGTCTACTTCCATTCTGCTGAAAACAGTAATCACTGAAAACTTAAAAATCACCAAATTAACAAGTATGGCATTACGCCCCGGCGGTATGAACCGCAGACCTCCTGTAAGGAAAGAAGAACCCTACCGCATTAATCAATTGATTCGCGGAGTACAGCAAGTACGCTTGGTTGGCGAAAACGTGGACCAGGGGATTGTTGATATTCGTCAGGCTCTGGAGATGGCTCAGCAACAGGCTCTGGATTTAGTGGAGATTTCTCCTAATGCAGATCCCCCAGTATGCCGTATCGTTGATTATTCGAAGTTCAAATACGAACAGAAGAAAAAACAGAAGGAGCTGAAATCCAAGCAAATTAAAGTGGTAATTAAAGAAATCCGCTTTAGTCCTACGACGGATGATCACGATTACGACTTTAAATTAAAGCACGCGACCAACTTCCTGAAAGAAGGTTCGAAAGTGAAAGCTTACGTACAATTCTCCGGACGTGAAATCGTATTTAAAGACCAGGGTTTCAATCTGCTGAAACGATTCATGTCGGATCTGGAAGAACACGGAAAACTGGAATCAGAAGCTCGTCTGGAAGGTCGCCGGATGAACATCATCATCGCTCCAAAAGTGAAAAAATAAATCGACCTGCTTTTTAGCAAAGTCGAATCTGTACCAACCCATGGGGTAGTATTCACACGAATGCTACCCCATGGGTTATTTTACGACCTGAAAACGAGGAAGATAGCTTAAAAAACGTAATTAAATCGTAACTATTATTGGTTTTTTTGTTACTTTTGCGGTTCATTTCACTTTGAGTACTTTTTTCATCTATTAACAGGTTCAGTTTATGCCTAAGCAAAAATCAAACTCGGGCTCCAAAAAGCGTTTTAAGCTGACTGGAACCGGACAAATCAAGCGGAAGCACGCCTTCCACAGCCACATCCTGACGAAGAAGTCTAACAAACGTAAGGCTAACCTCGTTAAGAGCACGCTGGTACATGAGTCAGATCACGCTCGCGTAATCGCTCTGCTTGCCAAGTAGTTTGTCTTCGGACCAATTACAGGTTTCCTTGTTTAACCCGACTCATGGCTTTTTAAGCGAGAACAGCGTTTAGGGTTTAGCGTTTAGTGTTACGAGTTTAACTCAAAACCCTGAACTCAGAACTCAAAACTCTCCTCCGCCAACGTCAAAAAACTAACACAACATGCCACGTAGTGTCAATCACGTAGCGTCTCGGGCCCGTCGCAAAAAGGTGCTCAAACTGGCCAAAGGTTATTATGGCCGTCGTAAAAACGTTTGGACGGTAGCTAAAAATGCCGTTGAACGTGGTTTAAATTATGCTTACCGCGATCGTAAGCAGAAAAAACGGAATTTCCGTGCTCTTTGGATTGCACGTATCAATGCCGGTGCTCGTCAGCATGGCTTGAGCTACTCACAATTCATTGGCAAACTGCATAATTCAGGCGTTGAACTGAACCGTAAAGTATTGGCTGACCTGGCAATGAACCATCCTGATGCGTTCAAAGCTGTGGTTGACCACGTGAAATGAGCCATAGATTAGAAATCAAGTTTCGATCTATAGAAAATCCTCCGGCTTGCCGGAGGATTTTTGTTTTAGTAGCCTATGGAAAATACGACGAAATGTCACTTTTTTAAGAAAGGAAGCCATAATTCATGACTACACGTCAGGCTTGAAAATGGTACTTATTCCGTTTCCGTCGCTTTGGTTTTTAAACTTACCCAGGGGCCATCCACGGACTGCCCCACGATGTAAATATCGATTTCTACTTCTCCCACGCGGTATACCTGAGGTTTCGTCAATTGCGTAGCGACGAAGCTTTTCAATTGCTGATAGCGTTCTACCGTCTGATTTTCTTCTTCCCCGAACCAGTCATAGGTCTTCAGCAGAGGTCTGAAAAACGATTCTATTTTTTGGATTTTCACGGGTACATCCGCTTCTAGTCCCAGCAAGGTACGGAATGCTTCTGCCTCGGGAGGCGTCTCTTCCTGCCATTCAGGCAACGCGTTTACCTCAAAAGGAGCATCAGATTCGCTGGTATAGAGCAGGCCATTTACTTCCTGCTTCAGGTTTTCGATCAAGAGATTGGAAGCCAGTCGGGCAGCCATAATCGTAAGGTTGAAAAAGTCCGAAATTGAATCAAAAATAAGCGTACGAAGGGAGGTAGGCTCAACTTTTTTACAAAGTAATGTAGCAAAGGTAATTTTTGTTTTTCAAAAAAGTAGAGTACTATTGCTGAGTAAAAACGACCATACGCTTACTAATAAACAACTATGTTAGATCAGCTCCTCAATCTCGTCAAAAATAATTCACAGGAAGCCATTGTCAACAATCCGGCTATTCCTGAACAACAGAACGAAGCCGCTCAGACGACCATCTTTACGTCTATCGTACAGGGTTTACAGGGCGAAGCGGCCAAGGGAAACATCAGTGGCCTGATGGAATTATTCTCCGGTCGCCAGGCAGTACAACAGAGTCCCATTGTTTCGGGAATTTCCCAAAATGCCATAGGGAGTCTGATGGACAAATTTGGAATCAGTGGCTCCGTGGCTCAAAGTATTGTTGGAGCCATCGTGCCAATGGTTTTGAGTACAATCATCGGGAAGTTGAACAATCCGAGCGACAAATCTGTGGATGCCAATTCCATGATGGGATCGCTTCTGGCGGGTACGGACGCCAACACGGGCGGTTTTAACTTTAATCAGGTAGGAGCGGCTCTGGCCGATGGTAAACTTGATATGAATGATTTGAAGAATATTGGAGGTAGTTTGTTTGGCTCGTCCAACGATAAAAATGACAAAAACAACGAAGGCGGATTAGGAGGTATACTTGGCGGACTTTTTGGTAAATAAACTGTCAGTACCTCAGCGATGAGTAAAGTTTGTGTCGAAGGCCCGCAGATTTTTTCGTTGCGGGCCCTTTTTTATGCTGTCAATCTGTCAGAATTAAGACAGAAAATAGCAATAGGCACGGGGATTTAGATAAATAGAGCATCTACCGATAACCGAGAAATTAAACCAAATACTTTATCATGGGAAAAATCATTGGCATTGACTTAGGCACGACAAACTCCTGCGTTGCTGTAATGGAAGGTAACGAGCCCGTTGTTATCCCAAACAGCGAAGGACGTCGTACGACTCCTTCAGTCGTAGCCTTTATGGATAATGGTAATGGCGAGCGTAAAGTAGGAGATCCTGCCAAACGTCAGGCTATTACGAACCCTACGAATACTATTCAGTCAATCAAGCGTTTCATGGGTAAACGTTTTACGGAAGTACAGAACGAAATGAAAACCATTTCGTACGTCGTAGAACAAGGCCCTAACAATACTCCCCGTGTACGGATTGGTGACCGTCTGTATACGCCTCAGGAAATTTCAGCTCAGATTCTGACGAAAATGAAGCAGACGGCTGAAGATTACCTGGGGCAAACCGTAACGGAAGCCGTTATTACAGTACCTGCGTACTTTAACGATGCCGAGCGTCAGGCTACGAAAGAAGCCGGACAAATCGCTGGTCTGGACGTAAAACGGATCATTAACGAGCCTACGGCTGCCGCTCTGGCCTTTGGTCTGGACAAAAAACATGACATGAAAATTGCCGTGTTTGACTTAGGTGGTGGTACGTTCGATATTTCGATTCTGGAACTGGGTGATGGCGTATTCGAAGTAAAATCAACCGACGGTGATACGCACTTAGGTGGTGATGACTTCGATCAGGTAATCATCGACTGGCTGGCTGGTGAGTTCAAGGCGGACGAAGGATTAGACCTGCGTCAGGATCCGATGGCTCTGCAACGTTTGAAAGAAGCCGCTGAAAAAGCGAAAGTAGAACTTTCTTCTTCCAGCCAGACGGAAATCAACCTGCCGTATATCTTCCCTGTAAATGGTATGCCCAAGCACTTGGTGCGTACGCTGACGCGGGCGAAATTCGAACAATTGGCTGATAGCCTGTTCGTACGGATGATGGAACCCGTTCGTAAAGCAATGAAGAACGCCAACATCAGCACTTCCGAGATCGACGAAGTGATTCTGGTCGGTGGTTCGACGCGTATTCCGAAAGTACAGGAAGAAGTTGAGAAGTTCTTTGGTAAGAAACCTTCGAAAAATATCAACCCTGATGAAGCTGTAGCCATTGGTGCGGCTGTACAGGGGGGCGTATTGACGGGTGAAGTGAAAGACGTACTGCTTTTGGACGTCATTCCTTTGTCACTGGGTATCGAAACCATGGGTGGTGTATTCACGAAACTGATCGATGCGAACACCACGATTCCTACGAAAAAATCTGAAACGTTCTCAACGGCGTCGGATAATCAGCCTTCGGTTGAAATCCACGTATTGCAGGGCGAGCGTCCGATGGCCGGTCAAAACCGTACCCTGGGTCGTTTCCACCTGAGCGATATTCCGCCCGCACCCCGTGGTATTCCTCAAATCGAGGTAACTTTCGACGTAGATGCGAACGGTATCCTGAACGTATCAGCCAAAGATAAGGCTACGAACAAAGAGCAGAAGATTCGGATCGAAGCTTCCAGTGGTTTGAGCGACGCTGAGATCCAACGGATGCGTGACGAAGCCAAAGCGAACGAAGCCAACGATAAAGCTGAACGTGAAAAAATCGAGAAGCTGAATCAGGCCGATTCACTGATTTTCCAAACGGAACGTCAACTGAAAGAGTACGGTGATAAACTGTCAGAAGGCAACAAATCAGCCATCGAAACGGCCGTTGCTGCTCTGCGTACGGCTCACCAAAGCCAGGATGTTGCGGCTATCGATGCTGCTTCCGAACAACTGAACAATGCCTGGGCGGCCGCTTCTACTGAAATGTACAACGCTGCTAATGCTGGTGGTGCTCAGCCGAATGGTTACCCCGGTGGTGATGCTACCGAAGGTCAGGCTGGCGGTTCCGCTGGTAACGATAAAGATGTTCAGGATGTGAACTTCGAAGAAGTGAAGTAATCTTTCTGAATACGTACAGTAAAAGTCCCTAATCAATTGTGAAATTGGTTAGGGACTTTTTATTTGCCACGGTATCTGTTTCTAAGTATGCCCCAATCTTTCTTCCACTATTAACCACCCAACTATGCTTATCGAAAACTGTACGCTCGACGACTATTTTATCATCATTCGGGACATCGTTTCCTTTTGGGGAAGCGAACGTACGCTATCCTTCCATCATCCTATTTACATTCACGAATTTGGGAATACAGCTTTTGTCATTCGGGAAGAACAAAAACCCGTAGCGTATCTCTTCGGTTTTCTCTCCCAGACGGATCAGTCAGGCTACGTACATCTCGTCGGGATCCGGGAAAGTCACCAGAAAAAAGGGCTCGGTACGCTCCTGTACCAGCATTTTATCAACTATTGCAAAACGAAAGGCCGTACGCATGTACGAGCCATTACGACGCCGGAGAATACGAAATCAATTGCCTTCCACCATTATAAAATGGGGATGAAAATGATCGGTGAGCTGGGCGATTATGATGTACCCGTTGTTAAAAATTACGCGGGGGAGGGACAGGATCGGGTCGTGTTCATCAAAGAAATCTGACGGACGTTTGTAACAAAAAGCCTTCTCTGATCACTCAGAGAAGGCTTTTTGTAGAGGGTAAAACGCAATAACTATTTCGGCATGAGTACGGCACTTACGACATGTACTATACCATTTTTCTGAGCCTGATCAGGAAATTCGACGACTGCCTGATGGCCTTTTTCATCGGCTACAACAAACTGATCGCCTGATTTTGTTACGGTCAGGTTCTGACCCGTAAGCGTACGAAGTACGGTTTTCCCTTTGCCTTTATTCACGGCGTTTTGGAGGTCATTAGCTGTCCATTTTCCCGTTACGACGTGATGAAGCAAGGTTTTACGTAAGGTCGTCACATTACCAGCCGAAACGAATTGAGCCGCGTCAGGAACGGCAGAAAATGCTGAGTCGGTAGGAGCAAAAACCGTGAAGGGACCGCTGGAGGCTAGGGTATTGCTAACGCCGGTTTGTTTCAATGCGGCGGTAAAAGTCTTTAAGCCCGGTGATTGAACGGCATTTTCCACAATCATTTTCTGGGCACTCATGATAATTTGACCTTTTTTAGCCGCATCTACGGGAGCTGTTTCCTGAGCGAAGGTCTGGGTGGCGGTGAGCAGACCAGCGGCTAAGACTGACAAAAGAATCGCTTTCATATTCCTATATTTTTAAGGGGTGATCGTTATTATGGGTTTCGTTGATTCTAGTGCAAGTTTAGGTATTTATCGATGCGATGCCATAAATGTCGTGTTAAAAATTACTAACAAACGTTCTCCGGTTCCCCTAAGATATGGGCTGATTCCCAGCCGATCAAAGCCGCTTTTCGACTCGCTCCCCAGTGGTAGTCCCCAATCAGGCCCGTGGAGCGAATGACGCGGTGACAGGGAATGAGGTACGCAATCGGATTTTGCCCAATCGCCGTTCCCACGGCCCGACAGGCCGAAGGCTGCTCGATGGCCTGCGAAATACCCGCATAGGTACTCAATCGTCCCGGTGGAATCTGTAAAAGAGCCTGCCATACTTTAAGTTGAAAATCCGTACCCTTCAGATGTAACTTCAACTGGGGTAAATCCGTAGGCGAATTTTCAAACCGCAGCAACACGGCCCGATGAAATTCAGTAGGCAGAAGCTTCAGTTGAGCGTGAGGAAAGCGGAGTTGGAGGGAAGTTCTTCCTTCGTCCTCACTGGTAATAAACGCCACATGGCAGACGCCTTTTTCGGTGGAAGCCATGCAAATCTGTCCGAAAGGGGTAGAACCAAAGCTGTACTGAATTTGCAGGTACTGTCCGCCGTTTTTGTATTCGCCGGGCGTCATGCCTTCGATAGTAACGAATAAATCATGCAGACGGCTGGTACTGGAAAGGCCGGTTTCGAAACTGGTATCAGCCAGGGAATGTCCCTGAGCCAGTAAGCTCTTGGCGTGTTCGAGGCTGATGTATTGCAAGAACTTCTTGGGACTCACCCCCGCCCAGTCTTTAAACAAGCGTTGAAAATGGTATGGGCTCAGGTGCACATGCTCAGCCACCGCGTCCAGGGAAGGCTGTTGCTGAAAGTGCGTATTCAGGTACTGAATCGCTTTTTCAATACGTTGATAGTCGTTCATGAACCAAAAATACCGGCTTCCTTGCAGTCCCGTAACCCGAAACTTGCGGACTTAGGGCCAAAGTACGGCGTCAGTTACGTGTACGATTCCGTTGCTAACGGCATAGTCTGTGGTTTCAAGCTTGGCCTTATGTCCGGTTTTATCCGTTACCAACCACTGGTCGCCGTTCTTGGATACGTAAATGTATTCGCCCGCGAGGGTTCGCAGTTCCACGCGTTGAATACCCCGGTCTAAAGCTTCCTGGAAGTTTTTGGTTTGCCAAACGCCTGTAACGATGTGATAGGCCAGCACTTTTCGCAGGCGGTTCATCTGATCAGGTTGCAACAGGGCAGTAGCTTCCGGCGACTTGTGAAAGGCGGAGTCCGTGGGAGCAAAGACCGTAAACGGTCCAGAGTTCTGTAGGGTGTTTACAAACCCGGTCTCTTTGAGAGCTTTGGTAAGAATACTATGTTCCTGCGAACGGGCGGCATGCTGGGCGATATTTACGCGTCCGCCGCTGGCCGGAGCCGCAGGAGAAGTCGGTTGAGATGGGGTAGAGGTACGGCTGGGGCCCTGGCTACTTACACAGCCGGTAGCCCAGAGAGTGAGTAAAGCAAAGCAGGTTTTTTTCATGATGGGGATATAGGAATAAGAATCCGGCAGGTATTCGCTCCTGCCGGATTCCGGGGTTACTCTGCTGCTGGTTCGACCCGCTCAAAAGGTTGTTCGGGTGAATCCTTCGGGGTGGGGTTCGAATCATTTTCGAACGCTGCCACTGCCTCCGATAATGGACGCAACTGATCCATCTTCTGGTTATCCACGTCGTAGGGAACTACTTCAAGGATGGGCGTAAGGGACACGTCTGTAATTTCGTAATCTTCTACGCGACCCAACGCATCTTCCACCCGATCGTAGGCCTGTTTGATGGAGTCGGCGTTGATGAGAAAGGAGGCCGAGGACTTCTTTTCTTTTTTAGCTTTTTCGTCAAAAGTCGTAATCAGAATTTTGACTTTAAACCACTTTAATTCAGAGCCTTCTACATGGAAAACTTCCTGAACTTTCATGGGCGACAGGCTGGTTACCCGGAAATCGGGAGCGTTGTCACCTAACAAATCATACAAGCGGGCTTCGGCATCTGTAAACGATACGGCGTCGAGTAAATACGCCTCCGTAACGGTTTGAAACTTCCCTGCATCAATTTCCTTTGTAAATCGGATCTTTCCTAAAAACCACGTAGCCATGTAAAAATATAAAGTGTAAACGGATGATGGAGCAATTTACAAGATCACTCCTATATGCAACGAAGGATCGACGAAAGAAATTCTCTTCCATCGACCCTTCGAAAATGTAGTGACAAACTAGTGCGAAAACAAATGCTTACTTCGTCTGATCAACCGTATCTACAATGTGAATGATGCCATTGTCGGAATTCTGGTCGGGCATGATCACGCGGGAGGTGCTCCCGGCTTCGTCGGTAATCAGGACGGCGTTTTCTGATAAAGCTGCCGTCAGGGTGCCGCCACCCAGGGTTTTGAATGTGGCTTTGCCCTGGCCTTTTTCAATGGCTTCACGAATCGATTGAGCGGTATACTTGCCCGTCAGTACGTGGTTGGAGAGTAACTTGATCAACTTCGGTTTATTTTCGCTTTTCAGGAGTTCATCCAGCGAAGGAACCTTTGCAAAAGCCTTGTCCGTAGGTGCGAATATGGTAAAAGGACCGTTGGCACGTAACGTTTGTGATAAACCGCTCTGATTGAGAGCGTTGGTGAACGTGGCGTAATCGGCCGTACTGCTCAGGTTCGCGATTAGATCCTTACGGGAATCATTGACGGAAGTTTGAGCGTAGCTGGCCGTAATACCCAGAGCGAATATAAACAGGAGCGTTTTCATAAGCCATGTGTTGGTTGAATACCCTCGATAGCCTAAAAAAATAAGGCCACTTGGACCGCTGGAATGAAAATGGTAGCGGACCAGGGGCAACTCAATCCCTATGTTAAAAATTGCTTACACTGCCGAATACTGCTATTCGCTTCCCGAAGGTCACCGCTTTCCCATGGAAAAATACGAACTCATTCCCCAACAACTGTTGCGGGAGGGCGTCGTTCGGGAGGATTCCTTTTTTCAACCGCAGCCCCTCGATCCGCACTGGATTCTTCGAACGCACACGCCAACGTACTGGGATGATCTTCGGAACCTTCGTTTATCCGATAAAATGGTACGGCGGATTGGATTCCCCCTAACGGAGGCTCTGGTTCACCGCGAAATCGTCATTGCTCAGGGTACGATCGACTGCTGCCGGTACGCTCAGCAATACGGCATAGCTATGAACATTGCCGGCGGTACCCATCACGCCTACGCGGACAAAGGCGAAGGATTCTGTATCCTCAACGACGTAGCCATTGCCGCGAATTATCTACTGGATGAAGGACAGCGGAAGAAAATTCTGGTGATCGATCTGGACGTACACCAGGGGAATGGAACCGCCTGCATTTTCGAAAACGAACCCCGCGTGTTTACGTTTTCGATGCACGGGAAAGACAACTATCCGCTTCACAAAGAGAAGTCAGATTTGGACATCGCACTGCCTTCTTACCTGACTGATGAACCGTATTTGCATCAACTCTACGAAACGCTGCCCGGCTTACTGGAACGGGAAAAGCCCGACTTTCTCTTTTTCATTGCCGGAGTCGACGTGCTGGAAACGGACAAACTCGGCAAGCTGAAAATGACTAAAGAGGGCTGCCGTCGTCGCGACCAGTTTGTTTTCGAACAGGCTCAACGCTACCGTTTGCCGCTCGCGGTGGTCATGGGCGGGGGCTACTCGCATCGGCTCGCCGACATTGTGGAAGCTCATTGCAACACGTTCCGACTGGCGGAAGAGATGTACTTCTAACGTTTGTCCGAAATGAGTCGTAACGTCTTTTGCTGGTTCAGTTCCTCTTCCATCCGAAGCAGCCGTTTTTCGGTTTCGTGTTTGGCCGCCAGCGTCGAATCATTGCTAACGATGGCATTGTTTAACTGCGTACGTATGGCCTTTTGGGAGGTCCACTGTACGAGATTGCCTAAAATGGAAAGCAGGAGTAGTCCAGAGAGAATGCCGGCAGAAGTCCGTTTGGCCGGCCGGGGTCGGTATCTGAGTCCGTTTAAGTAAAATGCCATACTTATCTAATTGTTACAGACGTACCAATAGAACGCCTTGAAAATCTGTGTTTTCTATAGATATAAATCGTATGGGGCTAGGAATGCGGAACAGGGCAAGGGTGTTGTACCCGGGTAACTCCGCATCCTTTCACTTCGTACTTTCTTCAGGTCCCAACCGGCAAAGACCGTTCACCGTTGTACTGGGAATCACGGTGAATCGAAAGCATAAGCGGGTCAAAAGTAATGGATTACTGGAAAAAATGCATTATACTTTTATTGTAAAATACTCAAAGTGGATACGAAAGACCTACTTTGAGTATTTTACAATAAGGTGATTGTGAGTAGATTGAATAAGAAATATTGCAGTAAAGCCAGAATGGAGACGTCGATGTTTCGACAAAAGGCTTTTACGCTAAGGTCTACGTTTGTACGAATTTCAAGCAGACAAGTATGTAAGGGAAGCCTGACCATATTCCCAATCCTAACGGGTTTAAGTCCCATCGCTTTTTTTGATCTCCAGTTACTTCTTGGCTAGAGCATCCGCTAGGTGTAGGGTAAAGCTGGATTGGTCTACGGCAAACTCGAACATCAAGTCTTTGATGCCGAGATACTGGACGACTTGAGCTTCGAGATGGGTCATGGCTAGTAATTTACAGTACCCGTGTTACTTTCAAAAACACACCACTCCGATATTGATTGAAAAACATCACTGATGGGTCAATTCTTCCCGGAGCAGTCAAAGAGCCAAACCGTAGCTCTACAGTACTGTTGGCTGGTAAAGTTTTTACGGTACGACCCTGTGTTTTAGGATTGCCGGTAATAGAAACGCCACTACCGTCTGAATCACTAACACCATTACAAACAATATTCACGGAGTACTGATTGCCTCCAACGTTGATGGGTTCAACGCTGTATTCAATTGAATAGGTACCACCCCTAGCAATAAGCAATTTAAAGTTGTCTTCAGAAAGAGTTATATCGGGTGAGGAAGCATAAGTCGATAGTTTAATTACAGGATATGCATCTGCATGATTTGCATAATATACAGTTGGGCCATCTAACGGTCGAACCGCATAAGCAAAACCAGAAGGGGCTACTTCCGACTTCTTAACCATCTTATCCCAGCTCGTTCCATCATACACGTAAAACCCAGGATCATTATCCGTCTGAAAAACCATCAAACCCAGCGTTGGAGCCGCCTTGCCAGGGCTGCCTGGCCGATCGGCTAAAGTTACGCGAGGAATGAGCAAACCTTTGTCGGTGGAGGTAATGTCAAGAGCCGCCGAAGGATCTGGGGTTGACGTACCAATACCCATTTGGGCGGAAGCGGAAAGAACAGAAATCAGGAAGAAGATGGGAGTAAACAGTTTGTACATTACTGAATTTAGTTAAAAATGAAAATATAAATTTGAATCCCTGGGAACGTTGAAAGAAAAGTGAGAAGCTACTGATTCATTCAAACGCTGAATGATCAGAAGTAATTTGATTTATAATCCTTCCTAAAGCCAAGGATGAATTAATTAAGGAGCAGCGTACGTTGGTCGAAAAAATAGAGGAAAGCTCTAGGGTAGCAGCTTTCTTGAAAGAATAGAATTTGATACTGATCTGGGCAGGGAGGCTAAGCGACGGCAACATCAAATAAACGATGCTCACAAAAAGGGTATGCATACTGGTAATTCAGTAAAGATGGGGTTGAAGTACGAGGGGTTAATGGTTAAATCAGTTAACCTTCTAGAAGCTTAACTATACTGTCTATAATTCAAATAGTGGACAACACTTTTCTTAGGCCTCGAATATACGTTAAGATTCGTAACTTTTTGCGTATAGCCCAAAGGGGTGGGTTTCTTTAACGGGTTAAAGCCTTTTCGAAGAGCTTTAAGGTATGAATGATCCAGAAGAGTAACTAGACAGATACAAGCCGATAAAGAAAGAATGTTTCTACAAGATTACTTGAAACATTACAAAAATGGCCCTACCAAATCAGAGAACAGACAATCCCCAAACATACGAAAAACCGTATATCAAGCAGACGACTCTGGGGAGGATACCGAACGGCGATGATTTGTAAAACGAATCCGGAAGGTACGCCAATGAGCACCGTAACGAGGAACATTTCACGAGAGGATACGAGGTCGGTCCAGGGATAGCAGTACCAACGAACCATACCGCCTAACGCAAACCCGGCTATAGCGGAAACCAGGTAAGGCATATACTTCATGAGG
Source organism: Siphonobacter sp. BAB-5405 (assembly GCF_002872335.1). Lineage (GTDB taxonomy): Bacteria > Bacteroidota > Bacteroidia > Cytophagales > Spirosomataceae > Siphonobacter. Next base: position 104,205 of record NZ_NJAG01000003.1, read on the forward strand.
GTAAAAGAGGTTACTGATCAAAAAGACTACGCTGGAGCCGACGGTATGGGCCCCAGCGTGTCTGCATTTCCCCCATTACAAACCATCTAACCGGATGAGAAAACTGGTTTGCTTTGCAAGGACAAATGAACGGGCCAATACTTAAGCACACGTGAAGCAATCCTTAAAATCTACTGAAAATTGGGTTTATGCTGGGGAATGACCAGGTGGAAGGTCACATTTCCCTCCTGCGAATGTACTTCAATCGTACCATTATGCAATTTCACAATACGATCTACGAGCGATAACCCAATGCCATACCCAGAAGTACGCACCGATTTCTGACTGCGATAGAAAGGCTGGAAAATCAGACCTAGTTCTTCCTGAGCAATATTCGAACGGTTGCTAAAGACCAGCTCCAGTTGCGTTGCACTGGGCAGTACCTTCACAAAAACCGTATGATCGATGGAAAACTTACAGCCATTTTCCATTAGATTGATCGCCGCTACTTTCAATAGATACGCATTGCCGTTTAAGGTTAAAACGGAATCTTCTTCAATGTCAACCGGAAACTCTACCTTGATGGTATACGACTGATGAGTCGAACGGAGCAGATCACGAGCATCCCACAGTACTTCATCCATGCGTACGGGAGCCGTTAGGAAGGGCTGATTCTGATCGGAAACTTTAGCCAGTTCGAGTAGGGTATTGGAGAGCTGACTCAGGTCGCGGGCGTCCGCCAAGACGGAAGAAGCCGTCTGGCGGTACTCTTCCGTACTACGTTCCCGCAGCAACACTACTTCCAGTTGCGAAATAATCTTGGTGAGCGGATTTTTAAGCTCGTGCGAGACATTTGAAATGAACATATTCTGCAAACGAAACGCCTGTTCCACCCGGTCAAGCAGGGCATTGAACGTGAAAGTAAGCCGCCCGATTTCGTCCTTTTCGTTTTGCGTATTCACCCGCCTACTCAGGTTCTGCGGATAAATTCGTTGTACTTCATTGATGACGTCCGATATGGGTACCAGAGCCCGTCCTGCAAAAAACCAGCCTACCACTGCTACCAGCAGAATACAGGCAACGTAAGCATACAGCATAATCCGCAGGAGCGAACGCATACTCACCTGATCGGCTACGTCGGCGGCTCCGGCTACGCTTACCATGCGTTCGCCATCGTTAGTGTAATAGAGTCCGTAGAGTTTATACTCGCCCTGATCGATCCGCAGTTCTTTATTCAGTCGGATGCGGTTCAGGATATTTCGGTCCAGATCGAAGCGAATGGTATCATTGTTGGCATGGTAGATGTCATTTCGATAGGTGTACAGAATGACATTTTCCTTGTACAACAGGTCGTAATTCGACTGGTCGATGAGCTTGAGAATCTCGGAGTTTACCTCATTCTGGTTAACCAGCAACTCGACTGTACTCAGGGCTTTCTGACGGAGCCGTTTATAGAACTGTTCCTGCAGGGAGTACTCCCGGAAGTAGTAAATGGCCGCAAACGCCAGCAAAACAATCACCGAAACCAGCAGGGTGAATTGAATGGTTAGACGAGTACGAATTTGCATGGAAAGCTAATGAATCAATATTTGGAAAGAGGAGAAAGTGGGCAGGAACATCGGCTAATCTTCTACCTTAAGTACGTAGCCCATCCCGTATTGGGTGTGGATTAGACGGGTCGTGAAATCTTTGTCCACCTTTTTGCGTAACAGGTTGATATATACTTCAATCACGTTCGTTCCCGTATCGAAATTAACATCCCACACTTTTTCGGCAATTTCGGCTTTCGAAAGTACTTTGCCCTGATTCCGTAACATAAATTCCAGCAGGGCGAATTCACGGGCGGTAAGTTCAATTTTCTTCTCGCCGCGGATTACCGTTTTCGAATCCAGATTCATTTCCAGATCCGTATACCGCAGAATATTGGAAGCGATGGGCATGGAGCCGTTCCAGCGGCGGGTCAGTACGCGGATACGGGCCAGCAGTTCGGCAAATTCAAAGGGCTTAACCAGGTAATCGTCGGCACCGGCATCGAAGCCCATCAACTTTTCGTCAATACCACCCAAGGCCGTCAGTAGCAAAACGGGCGTTTCCACACCTTCACTCCGAAGCTCACGGGTCAGTTCCACGCCATTCAGGCCCGGCATGATAATATCCGAAACGATCAGATCGTAGGGATTTCGCTTGGCCAGATGTTTACCAATCAGACCATCGTAAGCAATATCTACTTCAAAACCATTTTCTTCCAGACCCTGTCTGATGGACTGGACGGTTTTCGGCTCGTCTTCGATGATCAATAGTTTCATAAGTCGTCTATCTTGGGAGGCTCCGGGCCCGTTTCCGCTAACAAAGCGAAAGGTACGGGCCAGGAGTCAAAAAACCTCGGCCATTAAACCGTAGCAAAGCGGTAAAAGATGCCCAGCGGTAACTTTTTATGGAATGAATCGGGTAGGTACAGTTCCCCGAACTCCGGATTTTCGGTTTTCTCGAAAATTCGCAGAATCAGACTTTCGGCAATCAGGGCCGAAAAACTCAGGGAGTAAAGATTGATCAGAAAGAAGTGCTGTTGTGGATTCAGTAATTGCTTACAAAGTTTGAGTAACTCGTTGATTTGTTCTTCCAACACCCACTTCTCGCCGTCGGGACCGCGACCGTAGGCGGGCGGGTCCAGAATGATGCCATGATAGGTGTTGCCCCGACGAACTTCCCGCTTCACGAACTTCATGGCGTCTTCCACCATCCAGCGGATATTTTCCAGATTGCTGAGTTCCATGTTTTCCCGTGACCAGCTAATGACCTGTTTTACCGAATCCACGTGCGTCACGTCAGCTCCGGCGGCCCGGGCTGCCAGCGAGGCCACACCCGTGTAGGCAAACAGGTTAAGGACTTTGGGTTTCTCTACGCCGAGTGCCCTGGTTTTCTGGTAGATGAATTCCCAGTTAGCGGCCTGCTCCGGAAACAGACCTACGTGTTTGAAGGAAGAGAGAGCCAGCTTGTAGGTAAGCTTCTGCGAACCCAGGGGGTAGGTGCCCGTCCAGCGGTCGGGCATCCCCTGCTTCGTCAGCCATTCGCCGCGTTCGGAGTTGCCTTTTTCGCGTTTGAAGTACGCCTGGGCTTTGCTTTCCCATTCGGCATCCGACAGGGTTTTATCCCAGATGGCCTGCGGTTCGGGGCGGGCCAGTACGTAGGCACCAAAGCGTTCTAATTTCTCGAAACCTCCGCAGTCAATCAGTTCGTAATCAGACCAGGGGGTGGGCGTCAGTAATTTCATAAAGGTATTGTTTAGACAAGTTTTTTTGCTTGCCTTCAGTCTTTCAGGTTTAATCACACGTTCGTACAAGTTACCGAGCGTGCGGTTCGTTCATCGATGAACGTCTTACTTCTAAGGACTAACATAGGGCTACTATTCCTGAGAGAAGTTGATCGTTCATAGATAGGAAAAGGACTGATGATTTACTTCATCAGTCCTTTCGTATCGTATTCGAACAAAATTAATACGCTACTTTATTGAGATAAAACACGTTCCGACGGCCTTCGGCATCGTTGGTGATGCGTTGGAAACCCCAGGCCAGGAAGTAGTTATCGTACCAGTAATCCAGATTATCGGTCGAGTTGCGACGAACCCGATCTCCATTGTTGCTCGTGGCAATCGCCTGAGCTGTACCGTCTTCGAGCACCATACCGCCTTTGATACTTTTCGAGCGGAGGCTGCCTTTGTCACTGTACACCAGCGTTACCTGATCATTCTGGAGATTTACTTTTACCTTTTCCTTCAGGGACAGGGTTTTTACCTTGTCAATTTCAAAGCTGTTGTCCCAGACCAATGCTCCCTGCTGGTTGATACCTGCCACCACGGCGTGGGTATACTGCCAGCCATCAAACATCTGGGAACCGTTGTTATAGAAACCACGATTGCCGAAGTAGAAGGGATTCAGACTATACATCCCCCAACCCCAGCCGGGATAAAAACCACCCATCGGACCGCCCCAGGGCCCACCACCGTAACCCCAGGCGTTGCCATTATTACGGAAGGTAGCCTGGAAGGCTTCAGCAACCAGAATCAACTGTCCATCCTTCTGAATCAGATCGTGTAACAGTAATTGGGTATTCAGTTTCAGGTCGCTGCCTTTTTCCTTCTTGCGTTGAACCTGACGCTCGCGACGCTCCTGGTCGCGGGGACTCAGGTACGAGAAGAAGTTTTTGAAATCCGTGAAGCTGTAATACTTCAGGGGCAGAATTTCGTTGTCGGTTACCTTACAGATGTAAATCCCCTGTACCATGCGGCCCTTCGTCTGCGACTGCATATTCCGGAAGCCATAGGTACCAATCATCAGATTCGTACCATCGGCCAGCGGGCTCAGGCGGCCATCGAGCAGGGCGTAATCTTCATCGGGGGTTACCACAATCTCCGAAAGCTGTTTTCCAGCATCGTCAAAGGATTTTACTACAATCGAGTACTCCCGATTTTTCCGAACGGCGTAGGTGACGTTCACACGGTTGGTTACCGAATCTACGTCAATGGTCTGTACTTCGGCCTGACCTTTGAAGGAGGCATTCAGCAGTCGATTCTGACGCGTTTGCAGGTTCGTGTACGATAAGATGGGTTGCTCCCGAACCACACCGGCAATATAGACGCCGTCGTGGAAGGCTTTGAACTGGGAAATTTCCATTTTATCCACCGAATGAATTTCAAATTTTTCGGTGAAACCCGGACCCACGTATACCTTGATGATTTCGTACACATTACTCTTGTTCCGACTAAAAAGCAGATATACGCTTTTGCCGTCGTATGAATACGTGACGTATTCCAGGCCATCCGTAATCGTGCCATCTACCGACCAGCTACGATCCAGATTGGTATCAAACCGATCGATGTGATACGAGTTTCGACCCGTTTGGGTGAGCAGCATCACGCCTTCCTGACCCACGGGTATCGTGAAAATATTGGCGGTAGACGTGGGAATGGGGATTTCAAGTCGCTTCTGTTGAGCGAATAGAGTAAAAGAGCCCAATATGAGGGCAAGGACAATAAGGGGGCTACGCATGTTCATGGCCTAATCCAACGATGATATCAAATTCTTCGGGCCGGACGGGGGAAACCGATAAGCGTGACTGACGGATCAGGGCAATGTTTTGCAGGCGGGTATCGGCTTTGATGGTTTCCAGCGTGACGCTTCGGGGAAGCTTCTCGACGGGCTCCAGATCCACGACTACCCAGCGGTCATCCTCCGTTGTGGGGTCGGGATACGCCTCACGTACCACTTTAGCAATGCCTACAATTTCTTTTCCTTCGTTTGAATGATAAAATAACACCAAATCTCCGACTGCCATCGCCTTCAGGTTATTACGAGCCTGAAAGTTTCGTACACCATCCCAGACGCCTCGCTTTTCTTTAACGAAATCATTCCAGGAATATTTAAAAGGTTCGGATTTGACGAGCCAAAAATTCATGAATTTTACAATTGGGGGAATTAGCAGCAAAAAGGCAAGCCCGATCGCTCGTTACAGGACCTTCAGAATGAGGGCATCCTTGGCGAGAATCAGTACTTCGTAGCGTAATACCGTAGGGATCCGCTGACCCGCTTCCGTGTAGTTAAGGGTCAGTTCTTTCACGGAATTACCGTTCATTACTACCGTATAGCTGCCTTTGTACGGGGTAAGCTTGTTGTTTTTAATGACTGAAACCTGTACGTCATTTTCACTAAAAGTAAACGTCTGACGGTCTTTGGTAGTCGGGAATTTGTAATCGGCATTGCGATAAATCAGGCGACCTTCGGTATCTTCTTCGTCGGAGTGTTTCCAGGTTTGACGCAGATAACTCAGCTCATCCCGGTCCTGTGGATCACTCGTATCCCGGCAACTGCCCAAAAGAGTCACAAGAGCCGTAAACAGCAAAATGGATTTCAGATAGTTCATACGTTCAGTTTTCAGTGGTTAGTTTTCTGTTTTCAGTATTACTTACCAGTTAGCATAAGAGCAGATTTATGGCCGTGCCAACATCGATTCAGTCATAGATACGTAATAAAGTAGTACCAGAGCATGTACTGAAAACAGAAAACTGTCAACCGTAAACTATTAAGGGAACTGCGGGAATTTCCGGAAATCGGGTTTGCGTCTTTCCAGGAACGAACGCTGCCCTTCCTTGGCTTCGTCGCTGAGGTAGTACAGCAGGGTGGCGTTACCGGCCAGCTCCTGAATACCCGCCTGTCCGTCCAGGTCGGCGTTGAACGAAGACTTGAGCATCCGCAGAGCGATGGGGCTGTTTGCCAGAATCTTACGGCACCATTCTACCGTTGTTTCTTCCAATTTTTCGATGGGTACCACCTTATTGACCAGGCCCATGGACAGAGCATCCTGAGCGTCATACTGATCGCAGAGGTACCAGATTTCACGGGCTTTTTTCTGACCCACGATACGGGCCAGGTAGCTGGCACCGAAACCGCCGTCGAAGCTTCCCACTTTCGGTCCCGTTTGGCCAAACCGGGCGTTTTCCGCCGCAATACTCAGGTCACAGATTACGTGCAGGACGTGTCCGCCACCGATGGCCCATCCGGCTACCATTGCAATGACGGGTTTAGGAATCGAACGAATCTGACGCTGTAAATCCAGGACGTTCAGACGGGGAACGGAATCTTCGCCCACGTAGCCACCGTGACCACGTACCGACTGGTCGCCGCCCGAGCAGAACGCCCGACCGCCTTCACCCGTCAGAATGATTACGCCGACCCGCGTATCCTGACGGGCCAGTTCCATCGCTTCAATCATTTCATTGACCGTCAGGGGCGTAAAGGCATTATGTACCTCTGGACGGTTGATCGAAATCATCGCGATTCCTTCGTAGTACAAATAGCGGATTTCGCGGTATTCTTTAATCGGTTCCCAGGGCAGTTGCCAGGAAAGGATCGGAGCAGTTTTCGGATTATTACTCATTACTTCGTGATTTTCAAGATGAAGTCTTTACGCAGCGACTAGATTTCAACGCGTTCTTCGTCGCCTTCGTCGTTATAAAACAGTACATCCCAGGTGTGATCGTACAGCATCGTTACCTGAGCTACGTAGCGGTTATATTTAAAGGAACGCCCCCATTCGTGCGGAGCCACCAGCGAGAGCAGGTCTGAGCCATCCGCTTTTTCGTACAGATACATGGTCTGACCAATGAAGGGCTCAAAGTTAATCGCCGCCGTATAGACCCGTTCCGAAACTTCCACCCGCTTCTGAATGGCCTTGGCCTGATCCAGCAGGGTTTTCATTTGGCCGGCGAGCTGATCGTACTGCTTGCCCGTCTGCTGCCGCATGGCGGTCAGAGCTTTGGCTTTGATTTTTCCCTCGTCTTCGGGACGAATGACGGCACTGCCCGCGTTATGGGCGTAGGGAAGGAGACCGGGATTTTCGGCTACCTTGTCTGGGTTAATGGGGTTTTCGAACGCCCCTGCTTCCGTGTTTTCCGGCATAGTACCGATGGTTTTTAGTAGAAAAACGCCCAAAAATACGGATTGTTTGGCAGGAAATGGGAAAGGAGAGACAGGAATCGAAAGGAAGCAGGCAAAGAAGCCCGTATAGAAAGCGTAAAAATTTCGCTAGTGCGTGGAATATCAATTGAAAAGCCCTGAAAAGTTAGGAAGTTCGTTCTTTCACGACCCGGCGGGATGGGCGGGGAGCCTTACATTCACCGTTCTGCACGGTCAGATTATGGTCATAAAATTCAAGAGCCCGGTGCAGCGTTCGTTGATTAACGGCGACGAGGTACGGCTGTTTTCCCGGCGTTTGTACCAGCCGGGCATCCAGTTTGTAAATGGTTCCTTCCGGAAACTGACGCAGTAAACGCAGCGGACAACGGACGGACAAATCGCCCGGAACCCGCTGATTGGTAATGGTTTTCAGCCGGGGCCGATTCCGGCGGGAATCGAAAACCACTTGAGCAAACAGGTCAATAAAAAAACGACGTTCGTCAGCGGGTAAGAAAGATAATTGCATGGGTTACGCGTAATAAATCATTGCAAATATACGCCGTAACTGCCCTGAAATCAACTCTTTGGCTGGATTTGCCCGCAGTTTTTATCAAAGCGGGGTGGGCTAGTTTTCTTGGGTAAATGAGTTAAAGGGAACGAAGGGAATCACTGGATTGCGTATCTTTGGGTTTGATTTTCGTTTTACTATTTAGAGCAGAATATTATGCAATTGATTGACGGCAAAGCTGTTGCCTCCCATTTCAAGGCCCAGATCGCCGAAGAAGTACAACAATTGAAAGCTCAATCCGGCAAAACGCCCCATCTGGTGGCGATTTTGGTGGGCAGTAATGGAGCTTCCGAAACCTACGTCGCTCACAAAGTCAAAGCCTGTGCAGAACTGGGGTTTGAGTCGACGCTGGTTCGGTTTGACGAATCGGTAACGGAAGCCGAACTGCTTGATAAAGTCCGCGAAATCAACGAAAATCCGGACATGGACGGTCTGATCGTCCAGCTACCTCTGCCGGTTCACATCAATCCTGATGCCGTGATGGAAACGATTCATCCGGCAAAAGATGTGGACGGCTTTCACCCCATCAATATCGGCCGCATGGCCAAAGGCCTGCCCGCCTATATTTCAGCTACGCCTCAGGGTTGCCTGATGCTGCTGGAACATTACGGCATCGAAACGGCGGGTAAACATTGCGTCGTCGTGGGCCGCAGCCAGATTGTAGGTTTACCGATGAGCATTCTGATGCAACGCAATACGTATCCGGGTAACTGTACCGTAACGATCACGCACTCCAAAACCAAAAATCTGGCCGAAATCTGCCGTCAGGCGGATATTCTGGTAGGGGCTCTGGGTCGCCCGGAATTCATTACGGCGGATATGGTAAAAGAAGGAGCCGTAGTACTGGACGTAGGCCTCGAACGCGTACCGGATGCCAGCAAAAAATCGGGTTTCTCGCTGAAGGGAGACGTTAAATTTGATGAAGTGGCTCCCAAGACCAGCTTTATCACGCCCGTACCCGGTGGCGTTGGTCAAATGACCATTATTTCACTGATGCAAAACACGCTTTTGGCAGCCAAAGGCAGCATTTATAAAAAGTAATGTTCGTTTGCGGGCTTCCAACCGATTCATTTGAATCACCACGGAAGTCCGCAAATGATTAGGTATTCTTCACCCAACTCCGTATCTAATTTTTCATGGCCTCCAATTCGTTGCGGCAGGTTCCTGTATTGACCTTGTTGCTGGTGGCTGGTTTAGTGGCCTTTTCGTATGTACCCGAGAGGGTTTGGAGCGATATAAATCTGAAACCAGTTCGATTGTTTTCGTCTATTCAGGAAGATACGAAGCCCTCGCCACCTTTGTCTCTTGCTAAAAAAACGCCCTCGGCAAAAACTGCACCGAAGGCTGAAGAGCCCGTGGCCGTACAGAAACATCAGTTACCCTGTCCAGCCGGCATTACCTGTATTGAGGATTACGACAGTACGGGACAGGGACTCAAGCAGATTATGAAAGCCCTGAGTGAAGAGGCTCAGACCAGACCCGTACGCATTGCCTTTTTCGGCGATTCCTTTATTGAGGGTGATATGTTATGCGGCGATTTTCGGGATACGCTACAAGCTTTATTCGGCGGGCGGGGCGTGGGCTACGTACCCCTCACGTCGCCCGTAGCCAATTTTCGGGCGACCATCCGCCATCAGTTCCGGAATTTCAAAACGTATTCTGTACTACAAAAGCAGCAGGGAAGTCCCGCCCTGGGTGTATCCGGATACAGCTTTATTCCGGAAGGAAACAACGTCGTGAATTACAGTACCGGGCGGCCCTTTGGGGCGAGTCACTTCGATCGCGTGCGGGTCTTTTATCAGGCGGATCGGAGCAGTGCTCTGCGGTACACTTTCGGGTCACAACCGGAGCAGGCGGATACCCTGACAGCCCACTCCAGGCTGACCGAGCATGACGTGGCGGCAGCGGGGAGTCAGGTTCGGTTTTCGTTCGGTAGCGGCCTGACCCTGTACGGCCTAAGCTTCGAGTCGGATCACGGCGTGTACGTGGACAATTTCAGTATTCGGGGAAATTCGGGTTGGGGTTTGCTGGGGGTGTCGGAATCGATGTACCAGCAGTTTAACAGCCTGCAGCATTACAAACTCGTCATTCTGCAATATGGCTTAAATGTCATTCAGCCGAATACGACGCAACTGGGCTGGTACGTTCCCAAAATGATGGCGGCCATCGAACGAATCAAAAAAGGTTTTCCGGAAGCCAGCATTTTAATCATCGGTGTATCGGACCGGAGCATGCGACAGGCGGACTCCTACGTTTCTTTTCCCAGTATCCCGTACCTGATCGAAGCCCAACGCGGCATGTCCCGCAAAACGGGCGTAACCTTTTGGAACCTCTGGGAAGCTATGGGTGGGGAAGGCTCAATGGTCAAGTACGTAAATGCGGGGCTGGCCAATAAAGATTACACGCACCTGAAATACGCTGGTGGCCGCAAGATTGCCCGTTTGCTGGCCAAAGCCCTCTTGTTTGAAAAGAAAAAATATGATCAGAATCTTACGACTGAGCCTGCTGCTATGCGTACTGCTGCCCAACGCTCAGGCTCAGACAGCTCTCGTCAACGTATTGTCTCCCAGCATCGAGACCTCCGGAACCAACGCGATCCAGCAGGTCGAAAGCCTGAATCCGTTTTTTGATGCTCTGGCGGAGTTAAAGGCAAAGCAGCAGGGCGTTGTCAATATTCTGCACATTGGCGATTCCCACCTGCAGGCTGATTTCCTGACCAATACCGTTCGGAAACAGTTTCAGTACGAGTTTGGGAATGCCGGACGGGGCCTGGTTGTGCCCCTGCACGTGGCCCGTACCAACGAACCCCATACCTACCGTACCAACAGTGATGCCATCTGGCAAGCCAGACGCTGCGTTTTTCCGGACGGAGATTTGCCGATCGGAATCGGAGGCGTAACCATTCGGAATACCTATCCGGGTAAACGAATGAACGTACAGATTCGCTCGGACTCGGCTCTGGGGTATCAGTTTGACCGGCTAAAACTTTTCTGTCTGCGGGATACCAACAGTTACGATTTCAACATTCTGGATGCTTCGGGAGCCGTGATGGCTTCCGTACAAACGTCCGGCGGAACGGAGGGACAACTGCCGATTTTAGTGGATCTCAACGAACTCAACGATGAGTTTTCGCTGGAATCCGTACAGACAAAAGCCGGACAAAACCATGCGACGTTGTTTGGGTTCAGTCTGGAAAATGGTCAGCCTGGCGTGCTGTATCACTCGGTAGGGGTAAACGGGGCTCAGTTCTCCCACTACCGCGATGCCCAGTATTTTGCCGAACAAACCCAAGGACTCGATCCGCAGCTTATTCTGGTTTCGCTGGGTACCAACGAGGCCCATAGTGCAGCTCTGACCATGACGGAGTTTTACGCGAACATCGATGCGTTGGTACAGGCCCTGCGAAAGTCGAATCCGCAGGCTACGATTTTACTGACCACGCCCGCTGATTCGTACAAGCGTCGCACGCACGCCAATCCGAAAATGGCGGAAGTACGCCAGACCATCCTGAACTACGCCAGCGAACATCACCTGCCGTGCTGGGATCTGTATGGAATTACGGGACCAGCCGCGTTCTGGAAAAAAAATCATCTGATTACGAGCGACGGTGTTCATTACAACCGCAAAGGCTACGAATTGCAGGGAAATTTACTGTATCAGGCTTTAATGCAAGCCTTCAACGATTATGCCACCCATCGACTTTAGTAAACTAACGGAACTGCTTCAGTATCAGCCCGAGGCTCCGATTCTATTTAACAGTGGCCTGTTTTTGTGGTTGTTCCTGGGATTCTCGTCGATCTACGTACTACTACAGCCGAACCACCGGGGCAAGGTGATTTTTGTGACCTTGTTTTCGCTGTATTTCTATTACAAATCTTCGGGCTGGTATTTTTTGTTACTGGTACTCGCGACCGTGGTGGATTACGTACTGGGCTGGTTTATCTACGATGCTGATCAGAAGATATTCAAACGGCTCTGGATGGTGCTCAACCTGATCCTCAATCTGGGTCTGCTGGCGTATTTCAAGTATACCAACTTTTTCTATCAGGCCTGGACTGAGTTTTCCCATCAACCGTATAATCCGCTGCCGATCTTTCTTCCGGTAGGGGTTTCATTTTATACGTTTCAGTCCCTGAGTTATACCATCGATATTTACCGGGGCGAAATCAAACCCGTCAAGAGTATCCTGGATTACGCCTTTTTCGTTTCGTTTTTTCCGCAGCTGGTAGCAGGACCAATCGTACGGGCCAAAGATTTCATTCCGCAACTCTACCGACCCACGGTCGTAACGCCGGAACAGTTTGGACGGGCGGTCTTCCTGATTGGCAGCGGATTGTTTAAAAAGGTGATCATCTCCGATTACATCAGTATCAACTTCGTCGATCGGATTTTTGATAACCCTACCCTGTACTCGGGACTGGAAAATCTCTTTGGCGTGTATGGCTACGCCTTGCAGATTTACTGCGATTTTTCGGGCTATTCCGATATGGCGATTGGCATTGCTTTGTTGCTGGGCTTCGAGTATCCGGTCAATTTCGACTCCCCCTACCAATCCCGGAACATTACCGAATTCTGGCGTCGCTGGCATATTTCATTGTCCAGCTGGCTCCGCGATTACCTGTACATTTCGATGGGCGGAAACCGGAAAGGAATATTCCGTACGTATTTCAACCTTTTCATGACGATGGTACTGGGTGGACTCTGGCACGGGGCCGCCTGGCGATTTATGCTGTGGGGGGGATTACACGGCGGGGCCCTGGTCATTCATCGGTTCATTCGTTCGTTTTTTTCTCCCGGAGCGTACCCGATGTACCGCTGGCTGGCTCAGCTACTGACCTTTCATTTTGTCTGTTTTTGCTGGATTTTCTTCCGGGCCGATTCCATGGAAATTGCTCAGCAGCTGTTGCATCAGATTGCTACTCAGTTTGACCCAACGCTGATTGTCCAGTTTGTTGAAGGGTATCAAAACGTCTTGCTGGTGATGTTGTTGGGGTACACCCTGCATTTTATGCCCCGGTCACTGGAACTACAGGCCGAAAACTGGATTACGCGTCTGCCACTCGTGGGTAAACTGGCCTGGCTACTGGCGGTTATTCTGTTGATGACGCAGGTACAGTCAGCAGAAGTGCAGCCCTTTATTTATTTCCAGTTCTAGGTATTGCAGTTAATTGGTAAGGATCGAAAGTTTCTTTCCGACCATTACCGATTTTGAACCCTACAAAAAGAAAGGCAGTCTTCGTGACTGCCTTTCTTTTTGTGTGTACTAAACGAGTTATACTCTAGCGACGACCGCCGCGAGTAATGATCATGGAACCAATGCGGTCATTCCAGCCAATGTTCCGTAAGCGGTTATTACTGCTCGTCAGGGTGTAGGAATTGCCCGTGAAGCTATCGTTTTCAAATACCTGAATGCTGTAACCCGCCGGAACCTGAATCGAAGAAGCTTTTTTGCTCATCTGACCCAGGGCTGACGAACGATAACGACCCGTATTCAGGGTCACCGAACCTCCCTGATAGTCGTCATCCGCGAAGAGAACGACGGAGCCATTGTCGTTGTACCCGGGCCGATTGTTGTTATAGCCCGGCCGATCATTGTAATCCGGACGGCCACGGCCTGGACGGTTATCGGAATAATCGGGGCGACCGTTGTAGTTCCGGTCCTGCACGATGCGTAACGAACGAATCTGGTTACCCGACTGGGCTACGTTACCACTGAACTTCACCGATTGGCCCCGGAAATTAGGTTCCGAAAACGCTTCGACTACGTAGCCATTGGGTACGCGAATGGAACCAATGGAAAAATTGATGGTCCGGAAATCACCGGAATATTGCTGTACGGATTGACCCCGGTAGTTGGAGTTCGAAAAAAAAGTAACGGCTTCACGGTCGTTACGCCGATTGCGGTTGGAACCGAATTGAGCAAAAGAGTAAGTGCTGAACAACAGCATAGCGAAGGCAACCAGATAACGTTTCATGGCTAAAGTGTCAAAAATTTACGGGTACAAACATTACTTTGATGGGAGCAATTAGGGCGATAGAAATGGATTTGCCAATAGCCATAGGCCGCTTTTGCGATAAAAAGGGCCTTTTTAGCTGTTAAAAAATGTGAATTCAGGCGATGGGAGGCCCATGAAACGAAAGTTGCCAGCCCGAACAGGCTGGCAACTATACGTTTCATGAAATTCATCCGGTTATTTCAGAGCCTGATCGTAAAAGGTGTCGGCATCTTTTTTCAACTGGATCAGCGACGGCTTATGGATGTACATCATGTGCCCGGATTCATAGTAGGTAAAGGATACGTTTTTCCGCTGTTCCGGTTTAAGTCCCATGTGGTGAAAGGTGTACTCGGCAGCAAAAAATGGCGTCGCCAGATCGTAGTAACCCGCACCCACCCACACTTTCAGAAAGGGATTCTTGCTCATGGCCTGCCGTAAGGTTTCACTCACGTTGAGGTAGCTATTCTGGACATTATTGTAATTCCAGGGTTGTACACGCCCCGTCAGGGCCAGGTAAGGCAGGTCATTTTCGTACTTGAGTTCCTGCCGAACGTAGTGATTCAAAGCCGTGGAGTACGGACCGGAAATCGTAGCATCAAGACTGGGATCGAACTCGTAGCCATCGCCCGCATCGTCGAAATCCGTACCGGTCATGCGGCCATCCAGCCGACCCGCCGTCTTGCCTTCCGAACGGAGTAATTCTTTCACAAAACGGCCAATTTCAACGCGTAAACGCGTTTGCCGCAGATAGGTTTGGGAAAGGCCCGTAAACTTCGACAGCTTTTCAACCAAGGCTTTTTCTTCGGTTTCCGTCAGTAAATCACCTTTCATCAGAGCCGTAGTGTACTCGCCCGCGGCAAATTCGCGGGCTGCCTGAAGCGTTTTCTTGAGATCGGCCTGGTACTCCGGAGCCAGTTTCTTGTGATACCAGGCAATCGCCGTGTACGTAGGTAAAAACAGAGCGAAAGGCAAGTCATTGCCCCGGTCAAAACGGGCCGTCTGGAAATTCAGGATGGATGAGATGAGCGATATGCCGTTGATGTACAGGTTATAACGATCCTGCAAATAGCCCGAAAGACCCGCCGCCCGGGTAGTGCCGTAACTTTCGCCCGCCAGAAATTTAGGCGATCCCCAGCGGCCGTACTGCGTGGTGTACAGGCGAATAAATTCACCCACCGACTGAATGTCTTCATTGTACCCGAGAAACTGTTTCTCATTCTCACCGGCTGCGGCCCGACTATATCCCGTATTGACGGGGTCGATAAAAACCAGATCCGTTTTGTCGAGCCAGCTATATTCATTGTTGACCAGGGCATAGGGCGGAGCCAGCGATTCTCCTTTGTCGGTCATGGGAATCCGGCGGGGCCCAATGCATCCCAAATGCAGCCAGAGCGAAGCCGAACCCGGTCCACCGTTAAAGGTATACGTAATGGGACGTTTCGTCAAATCCGACACCCCATCCCGGGTATACGCGATGAAGAAAATGTTAGCTTTGGCTTTACCACTTTCGTCTTTCAGCGTAAGGTAGCCGGTACGGGCCGTGTACGAAATGGTTTTGCCCTGAATGGTCACTTGCCCTTTGGTTTCAACGGGGCTGGGCGGAGCCACAAAGGGGACGGGTTTTTCCTGGGAAGGCTGAGCGTTCAGCGTACTACTCAGCAGCAGAGCGGAAAACAGGTAGAGCGATCGGATTTTCATACGGGAATAGAGAAGAATGAAACGAATGGTAAGGGTTTAAAATCCAATATTAATAACTAAAAATTGAGATTGAAACGTACCGCCGCGGGTCCAGAGGCCCCGGAAGCCCAGTTCGAAAGCCTGCCGTAAACGCAGGACGTTGAAATCGAACGTAACATCAACACCCGTGGACTGGTAAGTACGGGTTCGGTCACCCGTGACGGCATAGCCCAAATCCGCAAAGGCATTCAGTTTGATTCGTTGCACGTACAGCAAGCGACCCAGACTCCAGTCGGGATAGGCCAGTGGCAACTGGTACTGAAGCGTACCCGTCGTTAGTTTCGCAGCACTGGCGTATGCATATCCCCGGGGGTAAAACATTGGGCTGCCAAATACGTACGAGTCGCCGGAACCCTGAAACTGTATGCCTCCGAAAAGACGAATGGAATGATGCGGAAAAAATCCCGGAAAGTACAATCTCGTTTGTAACGCCAGTAAGTTACCCTTTAGTACACCTCCGAAAGGCGTATTACGGGCGTAGAGACTAAACGTTTGTCCCCAGCGAGGCTGCACATCCCGCTTGGCTTGCCGTAACAGACGGGAGTAACTTAGGGAAACGGTGGTGGCCGATAAATTATGACGGCCCGGCTCGGTACGGCTGCGTAGGGGAAGATCGTAACCCTGCGTCTGAATAAAATTGGCCTGTACCGCGAGCGAAAGGCCTTCCCGATACTTGGAATGGGTCAAGACCAGGGGCAGGCGTAGTCCGACGTTAAATTCGTTTTGTCGCCAGTAATCTTTTCGGAGGCTATCGATGGGTGGTTGCTCGTCAATGGAAAAAACCGTCTGACGTCCGGCACTCGCTACACTCACATCGATGACCGGATACCAGCCGTAGTAGCTGAAGTTGCCTTCCCAGCGGCCCTGTCGTTCGTTGGCGTTGTAGGTGTACCCGGCCGAGGTAAAGGCCGTAGAAAGCAGATTCTGCGATTGGATGCCCACGGATAAGTCCGTATCGGACGAAGTCAGCACCGGTCCCCAGCCGTAAATGTTAAATAAATGAGCCCTGGAATAGGGCTTACGAACGTGCGACTGATTGGGTACGGAAGCCAGTAACGCAGGATTGTTTTCCTGTTGTACCAGCGGACCAAACGAGCGGGTAGGGGCGGTCGGGATTTCCGTGAGTTCAGTCCATTCAGCCGGGTTAAAGGGCAGTCGGGCAATCCGGTGACCCTGTTCTGTAAAATCCTGAAAAGCCAGGGTACGACCATCGGGCGAAAGAGCGGCGTGGTACGCTCCAAAAGGCCGCTGCGTGATGGCGTAATGCTTTTGGCTAGTTTGATGAAATGCGTAAATCTGGTCGGTACCCGTGTACGGAGCATTGTAAAGCACCCAGTTATCGTACAACAGCGGTTGAGAAAGATTCTGTGTTTGGAGTGGAAAGACGTCCTGCAATTGCCCGGTCTCCAGATTCAGTATCGTGAGCGTTTTCTGAGAACCCACTTGTCGTACCATAATGGCCCGGCGACCATCCGCCGCAAACCGGGGCTGCTGGTACAAAGACTGTTGAGGATTCGGAAAAGTCCGAAGAACCTGACCGTCCGACGCCTGTACCAGCACCAGTTGACTTTTCCCTTCCGTATCAATCGAAACGGTAAGAATGGTACGCCCATCGGGCGAAATCGTCGGAGCAAAATAGCGACTTTTTCGGGTGACCTGCCGCATCGTTCCCGTACGCAGGTCAAGCGTCTTAAGTACGGTATAATCCCGCATGCCCCAGCGGGGATCAAAGTGTTGTTCCGCCCAAACCAGCGTAGTCTGGCCCAGCGAAAGGGTGGCGGAATTTTGGAGAAAACCCGTTTCGTACAGCTTGGTTTCGTTTTGCCCGTCCAGCAGTACAAAGGCGGGAATATTCGCTAATCCCGACTTCAACGCAACGATCCGGCCATCGGGCAATAGTTGCGGGTACTCGTAATCCGTATACACTCGAATGGGTTTGGTAGAAACCTGTGGGGCGGGCGACGCTACGGCTTGCTGAGCAGCCCACTGTTGGGTGAAATCAGCTGCCGCCTCCTGATACAAATCTTCCGTCCGCAAGCCTGAAATCTTCCGCAGTTTGTCCGAAAAAGAAAAGGGGTAGAAGGGGAAACGGTAGTACCGGTCAAGAACCGTATTCCAGACCTCAGGCCCCAGCTTTCTACGGGCGTAATTCGTCAGGTGATAGCCCAGTACGTACCAATCGGGAAGGTTATCCCGGTACGAACCCGCAACGATTTTAGGGTAGCTGAACGGCTTATTTCGGCTTAGTAACTGGGTACGGAGCAGGAGATTAAACTCCGGGATTCGCCCGCGTCCGCCGGGGGAGAGTGCCGTTTCCGTGCACACGGCGTCTCCTTCCGCAAACCAGTCCGGGATGCCGGTTTTTAGAAAATTAGTAGCATTGTAGCCAAACAGATAGAACAATCCCTTGCTAAGTCCAGTCATCGCTTTCTCATTCTGAACGACGTGCCGGTATTCGTGCACGGCCAGCAGGTCAAGCCAGCGATTATTGCCCAGAAAGTTGGCGTCCTGCGGCGGCGTGATGTAGAACTCCGTATGACGGGGCGTCAGGGTTACAAATCCATTGGAAACCGTAGTTTGGGCTTGCAGCACCAGAGGAATACGACGGGGTTTCCGGCCGAGGGTCTTGGATACGGGCTCATAAACCGTTTCCATGGTATTTGCCAGTCGATTACTAACTGAATCAAGACCTTCCGGATAAATGATCTGGAAGTGGGGCGTCCGGTACTGAAACCAGCGAATGGAGGCAGGATTCTGGCTGGTGTTACCTAATTGAGCAAGTGCCTGATAGCCAGTCAAACAGCACCATACACAGAAAAGAAAACGATTCATTCCTACGAATCTAGGGAAAAAATGAAGGGTGTAAGCTAAGCACAAACTTTGAAATTTTTAGCAGGGGCATTTGAGCGTATTGGTTTTTTTTGAGGAAAAACGGGGTGAATCTGAGGAAACGAAGAATCAAAAAACTTGACTCGCTTTCTATTTTAAATAGTTTTGCTAAAAATTTTGTCAATTTAGGAGGCGGTATGAGCATCATTAGCGAGAATATTCGGTATCTGCGGAACCGTAACGATCTGACACAGGAGCAGTTAGCTCGTCGCCTGGGTACCAAAAGGCCAAACATTGGTGCGTACGAAGAAGCGAGAGCCAACCCGCCCCGCGAGACGCTCATCAAACTTTCGCAATTGTTTGGCGTGACGCTCGATCAGTTGCTGACGGTTGATTTACGCCGGATTCGTGATACGCCCAGCCTGAATTTAGGTCCCGCCTCCGCGACACCTCCGCCTCCCGTTTACCGTCCTGAAACGGCCCGTCCACCGCAGCCCATTCAAAAAGTGGTGGATACGTATTTTCGGGAAAAATCGCAGGTCAATCTGGTGGCTCAGCGAGTAACGCTTCGTAAACTCAATCGCTTGGATTTTCTGTCCGATACGCCCGTAGAATTATCCAAAGCATCGGAAGCGTTCAATCGGACAACGATTACGGCTCCCTCCGTGGTTCAGGCTCCCGTTACGACAGCCCCAACTCCGGTAGACCCGGGTATTCGGCTGGTCAATCAGGGGCGTATGAATGAGTACGTCATGAAATCGCGACAGGGGGAGTACATTCAGCAGTTACCGCCGTTTCAGGGACCGCAAACGAAAGCGGGTGTCATCCGGGCTTTTGAAGTAGGCGATGATTTTTCCATCCCCGGTTCCATTCTGATTGCCGAGCAGGTAACGGACTGGTATTCGCTCGAAGACTCTAAACATTATCTGATCGTATCCCGAATGCAGGGTTTACTGTACCGACGGGTCTATAATCAACTGAAAATCAAAGGTACGCTCTTGTTAAGTTCGGATAATTCAGGTATTCAGACGATCGAACTTTCCCTGAAAGATATTGTGGAGGTCTGGGCCGTTCGCGGCTTTTATAGTACCAAGCTACCCGAACCACCCGTATCGCTTGATCGTATGAAAGCGTTGGTAGAAGAACTAAAAGAAGAACTTGATCGGGCGAAAGCCTGAAACCTAAAAAAAGCGGATGGCAACCATCCGCTTTTTTGTTTATTCTGTAGGTAACTGCGAAAGTTCGTCCAACGTACGTTCAATGTCGTTCAGGAACCGATTGTTACCGCTCGGATTAACCAGAGATTTGCCAAATTCGTACCAAAGGCCATCGCCGACATTGATAAAGTTACCCGGATGATCGGGCTTCTTGGGCGTAGCTTTTTCGGCCAGAAACTCACCCGCGTAGATGAGCCGTAGCACCGGATTCAACGTATCCCAGCGAAGTTCATTCGACTTTTCAATGTTGTCCACCTGCATATTCATCTTCACCGTACGTTTGGAGAAGAAGACGTTCATTTCCAGTTGAACGGACTTGTCCTTCAGTTTTTTCAGATAAATCAGTTTCAGCGGAGCTTCCAGACGGGCCGTTTCGTAGATGGCCTGAATGAGTTCCTGCGACAGGTATTCCCAGGGCTCCCGGTTCCGGGGTTTGCCCAGGAGAGGTTCCTGATCCTTGTATTCAACATTAAGCCAGAACTGATTTTCACCTTCCTGGGCCGGACGACTGGTCTTGTAAAAGTCGGTTTTAGCAACCAGCGAACGAAGTTCTTCCGTCCAAACGGGCAGGAGGGTACCTTCCCATTCGAAATCATCGTTACCCGTGAATCCTTCGCCCAGAATTTCCTCTTCCGTCAGATCGTCCCGATCGGTGTATTCAATGCGAAAAACCACGTGTAATTCGTCCGCCCGATTGACCGTACAGCGGATGAAATATTTATGGGAATAGGGAGCAGGGATAAGCTCTGCCGTTTGATAGTTGATCTCGATGGATCGAAGAAGAGTTTCCATAAGCACAATTCTGTGCGTGAAAAATAGTGAATAGTTTTTAGTTTTCGGCGTTTAGAGGCAGTTTTCGGGCAGATCTTAGCAATTATTCAGTGGGTAGCCCTTGTACAGTAGCTCGTTTATCAACTTTTTCCGTGGGGGTATGCTGGAAAGCATGTACCGTACGTAGAGACCGTGGAGACTTATACGCGGGAAGCTGATTTTTAAGTTGCCGGAGCAGTTCCTGATTTTGTTCGGGAGCGAGCGACTCCGCTTCGATGACGAGCGTCAGTGCCTGCCCCAGCCGTTCATCGGGAAAACCCCAGGCAAAAAAACGTTTTCCGGGATAATAGGCCTGTACAATCGGTTCAACCCAACGCTCTACTTCTTCCAGTTGAATTTTAATCCCTCCAGAGTTGATGATATGATCCGCCCGGCCCAGCATACGAAAACGTCCGCCGTCCTGCATTTCTACGACATCATTGGTCTGAATTCGTTCGAAATTAGAAGCAGCGGCAGTAATGTGCAGGCAATCGCGTTCGTCAAGCCCTAGAGCTACTCCCGGTAAGGCCTGAAAGTAATCCGACTGCTCGGGACCATTCAGGCAGCGAACGGCAATGTGCGAAACCGTCTCGGTCATGCCATACGTAGCATATACGGGAGCCTGTATTACCTGTAAGGCTGCGTGTAAGCTCTGCGAAACGGCCGCCCCACCAATGATAAGGGCCTTCATTTGATTGAGCTGCGGCAAAGATTCACTCGCTTGTTCCAGCAAATGTTGCAGTTGCAGGGGTACAAACGCCGCGAAATCGAGCGAGACATCCTTGGGTAATGGGTCGGAGCTGGGTTCCATCACAAAAGTGCGTAATCCGCATTCCAGCGTGCGAACCAGCATCATTACTCCCGCAATGTAGTTGACATTCAAACAGCAAAGGGCCTGATCGCCGGGCTGCAACTGAAAGGTTTCAGCCGTAAGACGGGCGGAAGCCTGCATCTGGTCTCGGGTTAGCGTAATAATTTTGGGCGTACCCGTCGAACCGGACGTTTGCAACTGGAAATGCGATTGACCCGAAAGCCACTGCTGGCAAAAGTTTATGGCCTGAGCTTCGTACTCCGTCTGAGGCTCGGGTAAAGGAAGAGCGGCATCGATTACTAGCATGCGTGTAAAATTAACCGGTTGCCTGAGAAAAACGGAGAGCCGTTGTCAGACAACGGCTCTCCGCAAGGTAAGTAGACCAACCTGTCCTTAGTTATTCAAAAAGGCCGAGTACATCCAGACCATTTTTTCCTGCGAACGAATGTAATCGCTCATCAGGGCACTAGTTCCTTCGTCATTAATTTCACCCGCTACCGCCAGAATTTCGCGTTGCAGGGGCATAATTACCTTAAAGGAATTCAGAATGCCTTCTACCGCCGTAGTGCCGTTGGAAACTTTGGCACTTTCCAGAATTTGCGACTGATGGGCATATTCCGAATAGTTGTGGTTCGGCGTATACCCTAGCGTTAAGATCCGCTCGGCTACTTCGTCAATTTTTAGTAATAAATCGTTGTACAGCTCTTCGAATTTTACGTGTAATTCAAAGAATTTTTCGCCCTTGATATTCCAGTGATACCCACGGGTATTTTGGTAAAAAATGGAGTAATTAGCCAGCAGTTCGTTTAGCTTCTGGGCTAATGCAGCGGATTTATCGGTATCTAAACCAATGGCATTTAAAGTACTCATGCTATCGTATCGTTCGGTTGACAAAAAGTAAAACAGCGTTACGGACACAAAGAAAATTACTCTTCCTCGGGGGCTTCGACTACTGCCGCAGGAATGCTGCGGCTTTCGCCCTGAACCCATACCGTAAGCTCGTCACCCGCCATGTTCTCAATTACTGTGCCATCCGGACGGACGTGTACATTGAGAATATTGTCCCGGAAACGAATGGTAAACGAATAGCTCTGCCATTGCTCCGGGCAGCGGGGGGATAAGTGAAGCTGTCCGTCGTTCACCCGCAGGCCCCCAAAGCCTTTAACCACTGACATCCAGGTACCTGCCATGGAAGTGATGTGCAGTCCATCTTCAGTATCATTGTTATAATCATCCAAATCCAGACGACTCGTTCGCAGATACATTTCGTAGGCTTTGTCATCCATTCCCAGCCGGGACGCCAAAATGGCATGTACGCAGGGCGACAGGGATGATTCATGGACGGTACGGGGTTCGTAGTAATCGTAGTTCTGCCGAATCGTCGCTTCCTCAAATTGATCTTCGAAGAAGTACAGGCCCTGTAATACGTCCGCCTGCTTGATGAAAGGGGAACGCAAAATCCGATCCCAGGACCATTTCTGGTTCAGTGGACGATCTTCGGGACGCAGGTCGGTTACGAGAATTTGTTCTTTATCCAGGTAACTATCCTGTTGCAGGAAAACTCCTAATTCTTTCGACTCGGGTAAGTAAAGCTGGTCAATAATAGCCTGGAAGCGACCAAACTCCGCTTCTTCGTTGAGCTGCAGTTGCTGACTCAAAGTGGCGTAACGCTCGGCCTCCGCAGTCTTCAACTGATCGGCTACCTCCAGCGTATATTGCAGGCACCAGCGAGCGATGTAGTTCGTGTACCAGTTATTGTTCACATTGTTTTCGTACTCATTCGGTCCGGTTACGCCGAGCATGACAAATTGTTGACGCTCGTCTGACCACGTAATCCGCTGCGACCAGAAACGGGCAATGCCCAGGAGTACCTCAAAGCCGTATTCACCCAGGTAAGCCGTATCGCCGGTATACCGAATGTAATCGTAGATGGCGTAGGCAATGGCTCCGTTACGGTGGATTTCCTCGAAGGTAATTTCCCACTCGTTGTGGCATTCCTCGCCGTTCATCGTCACCATTGGATAAAGGGCCGCTCCTCCCGTGAAACCCAGCTTCTCAGCGTTTTCAATGGCTTTGCCCAGTTGTTTCCAACGGTAAATGAGCAGGTTACGGGCTACTTTGGGTTCTGCCGTGGAGAGATAGAAGGGAATGCAGTACGCTTCCGTATCCCAATAGGTCACGCCGCCGTATTTTTCTCCCGTAAATCCTTTGGGACCAATGTTAAGGCGATCGTCTTCTCCCGTATAGGTCTGACTGAGCTGAAACAGATTAAACCGAATGGCTTGCTGAGCCGCGACGTCTCCTTCAATGACAATATCCATCTGCTGCCATTTCTGGGCCCAGGCTTCGATTTGTTCCCGCAAGAGTTGTTCGTATCCTTTTTCGGCCATAGTCGCCAGGTACGTCTTGGCGTGGGCGAGCAGGTCTTCACGGGCGTGATTCTGGTCACTCAGGTTGCAGGCGTATTTGATCAGAGCGATTTCTTCACCAGCAATGACGTCCAACTGAATGCGACTGCTAACGAAACCTTCCTGCTTGACGGGCAAGGCCTGAAACGGAAACGAAGCTCCGTCTTTGTACAAAGAAAATTTCTGACCCGTAACGACTTCGAATTGTGGTACCCCGTACTCATTCGGTACCGTAGTCAGGTGGAGGTAGCCTTCCGCAAAACCCGTTTCCCGGTGAATCTCCTGCCAGAATTTCTGGTCGTAATTGGAGTCGCGGTTGGAAATCGTTCCGTCAATGTAGGGCATGATGGTGAGTTTGCCATCAAAATTCAGGGGTTTAATGCAGTAGCGAATGACCCCGCCTTCATCGTGGGTGAGCGAACAAAACCGTTTCGCCGTGACGCCCACCTGTTTGCCGGAAGGCAGCATCGCCACAAACGAACGGCTCAGCCAGCCTTCTTTCATGTTCAGGGTCCGACGGAATTCGTGCACGTGGCAGTTCGCCAGATCCAGTTTTTCGTCCTCCAGCTCAATCTGGATACCAATCCAGTTGGCGGCATTTATGACTTTCGCAAAGTAATTGGGGTAGCCGTTTTTCCACCAGCCAACCCGGGTTTTGTCCGGGAAGTAGACGCCAGCTACGTAGTTACCCGGCAGGGTTTTGCCGGAGTAGCCCTCTTCAAAATTGCCCCGCTGACCCATCCGGCCATTGCCCAGGGACATAACCGATTCGGTGATTTCATTCCAGTCCGCATGGAAGCCTTCTTCGATGATGCACCATTCATCGTGTTTCAAATAATTTTTCATCCGAGTTTAAGTTCAGCGATTAGTTGTTTCCAGTAGGAGGGATTACTAATCGATATGTGAAGTACGCCCAGTCAGGAGAGGTCTGAGCGTACGTGAGTTCTTTTCAAAAGGGGTTTATTGCCAACCCAGCAGTTCGTCGCTGAGCTTGGTCCAACTGGTTTCCGTGAAGGCCGTAATGACCACGTCTGCTTCCGTGAGTACTTCCGGAGATCCGACGCCGACGGCTTTCATTCCTCCCCGGTGGGCGGCTTCAATGCCGGCCACGGCATCTTCAAAGACGACACAATCGGCTGGACTCTGGTGTAAAGCCTGGGCTCCGAGTAAGAAAACTTCCGGATCAGGTTTGCTTTTGGTAGTATGTGTACCATCGATGATGGCATCAAAGGCGTCGAGCATGTCAATTCGCTCCAGAATCAGCCGGGCGTTTTTGCTGGCGGAACCCAACGCAATGCCAATCCCCGCTTTTCGTAAGGAATCAAGAAAGTCACGAACGCCGGGAAGAACTTCCTGTGGCGTCATTTGATTGACGTAGGCCAGATACCATTCGTTTTTGCGAGCAGCCCATTGCTGTTTTTCTTCATCGGATAACGTAACGCCACCCCATTGCAGAATCAATTCCAGCGACTCCATGCGGGAAACACCCTTCAACTGTTCGTTCTGGTGTTCCGTGAAGTCAAAACCCAGTTCATTGGCGAGTCGTCGCCAGGCTTTAAAATGATAAACAGCCGTATCAACAATTACTCCGTCAAGATCAAACAGGCAAGCTTTCAAGGCAATCTAAAGTTTTGGTTTCCAGTTATTGAAGCTCCAGTACAAGGGAAGAACGAGCGGGAATCTGAATCTGCTGTAGATTCGATACCTGGGCCCCCGTTAGTACGTTTTTAGCCGAAGAAAAACCGTGCATACGTTCGCGAAAGCGTTCCGTATCCAGCTTTTTTTCAGTTGTATTGGCGTTCATGAGTATCATCACAGTACCCTTAGAATCGTGCCGAAAATACGCATAGATTCCATCCTGTGGTAAAAATTGAGTCAATTTTCCCGTTTGTAAAGCTGTAGAGGTTTTGCGGAAACTAGCCAGCGTACGTACATAGGTAAAGGCTTCATTTTCGGTGGCGGTCCGGCCAGAGGCGGTAAACTTGTTGGTAGGGTCATTCGCGAAACCTCCCGGAAAATCCTTACGAACTTCAGCATCCGATGGATTTTTAAAATTCTTCATGAGAAGTTCCGTTCCGTAATAAAGTTGGGGTATACCGCGGGTCGTAAGCAAAAAAGTTATGCCCATTTTGTACTTGTCCAAATTTTCCCCAATCACCGAATAAAAGCGATCCAGATCATGATTGTCGAGAAAAATCAGATTGCGGAACGCATCATCATAGAGGAGATCCTGCCCCAGCGTTTCGTACCAGCGGTTGATGTTCTGATTCAGGGCATCATTGCTGGCGTTATAAAGCTGAAAATCAATGGCTCCGGGCAGGTTACTCTTCCACGGAACATTGAGTTTATTCTTCACGAAGTACGCCTGATTTGTGACACTGTTTACCCAGTTTTCACCACAGATGTACAGGTTGGGATGCTCTTCCAGTAGCCGCTGGTTGAGCGTATTCATGAAGTTCAGATCGTTGTAGAAATACGTATCGACCCGCCAGGCATCGATGCCGAAATACTCGACCGTCCAGAGGGCATGCTGAATCAGAAAATTTGCTACGTACGAATTTTTATGATTCAGATCGGGCAGGAAAGGGACGAACCAGCCATCCTGACTCACTTTGCGGTCATACTCCGAAGCGTAGGGGTCTACGATGGGCTGGTCTTTATAGGTCGTGTTCTGGTACTGCGGCCACTGGTTCAGCCAGTCTTTGGCGGGTAAATCCCGAACCAGCCAGTGATTTTTCCCCACGTGATTATAGACCGCATCCTGCATGATTTTCAACCCTTTGGCGTGAGCCGCCGCTACGAGTTTCAGGTACGCTTCGTTCCCGCCCAGGCGTTTGTCAACGCTGTAATGATCCGTAAAGCCGTAACCGTGGTACGAAGAACGCATGGCCCCACCTTCATTGGTGGTTGGCTGATCGTTTTCGATGACGGGATTAAGCCACAACGTGGTCACGCCCAGTTCTTTGAAGTAATCGAGGTGTTTCATAATACCCGCCAGATCGCCACCGTGTCGCAGAAACGGATTAGTACGGTCCAGTTGCGTATCGGCCATATCCGCAAAACGATCATTGGAAGGATCGCCATTGGCAAAGCGATCAGGAAGCAGCAGATACACAAAGTCCCGCGAATCGACAGTCTGGGGGCGGGCGGTACGAGCCTTCAATTCATAGGGGACTGTGACAATCATTTCCCGGCCACCGTTGACAATTGTACTGTTGTTTCGTCTTTCCGTTAATGGAAATACTTTCGAAAACTGAAGTTGGAGGGTGCCGGGTTTAGTATCCGCCCCGATGGTCAGGTCCACGAATACATAATTCGGGCTTTCCACCTGATGGACCCGATCGACAAACACGCTGGGGTAATTAACCTTCACTTTCGCACCTTTGATATTCGGCCCGTATACCAGTAGCTGTACCTGTTGCTTTCTCATTCCAACGTACCAGTTGGTGGGGTTAATACGCTGGATCTTAAGACCTTGGGCAAAGAGGGGTAGCGTCTCAAGGAGCAGAAAACAGAAAAAACTGATCCGCAAAAACATGGGGCGAATAATTAAAGTGAGTAGCAAACGAACGTAAAATTTACGGAAATATTAATTTGTTGCGATAAAATTGATTGATTTGGATACTTAATTATAGTTAAGGGTAATAGTAAAGAAAAAATAGTCGGGAAAAGAATTCGAAAGTGTGATTCAGAACCCTGATTTTTGAAACACTTCCGGTGAAAATGCGGTAGTGTCATTTCATAACTTCCCAAGAAAACAACCATGTCTGTAGAAAAGCAAAATGACAAGCTGCTCATTTATGAATTGACCATTCGTTTGTTCGGTAATAAACACTCACAAGTAAAGCCCTGGGGCTCGTTGAGTGAAAATGGTACCGGCACGTTTAGTGATGTTAGTGATACCGCTCTGAAAAATTTGAAGAATTTCGGTATGACCCACGTCTGGACGATGGGTGTGCTGGAACACGCCACCATGGAAGATTTTTCGGCTCTCGGTATTCCCAAAGATCATCCGGCCGTGGTGAAAGGTCGGGCCGGCTCGCCATACGCCATCAAAGATTACTATGACGTAAACCCCTTTCTGGCTCAGAACCCTTCGCGGCGGATGGAAGAGTTTGAAGCGATGGTGAAGCGGGTGCACGCACAGAAGCTGAAGCTGATTATTGATTTTGTACCGAATCACGTGGCTCGTCAGTATCACTCTGATGCCAAACCCGCCGGGGTGCTTGATTTTGGCGAAACGGACGTGAATACGCAGGCTTTTTCGCCGGCCAATAATTTCTATTATCTGCCGAACGAAGAATTTGCCATTCCGGAAGGCGTTCACCTGCCCATCGAGTCCCCGCACCCGTACTTCGAGTATCCGGCCCGGGCCACGGGAAATGATGTATTTCAGGCTCAACCCAGTATCAACGACTGGTACGAAACGAGTAAGCTTAATTACGGCGTTGATTACCAGAATGGTCGTTCCTGTCACTTTGACCCCATTCCGGATACCTGGCTGAAAATGCGGGACATTCTGCTGTACTGGGTAGCGAAAGGCGTAGATGGCTTCCGCTGCGACATGGCCGAGATGGTACCGGTCGAATTCTGGGCCTGGTGTATCCCCCAGATTAAAGCCAAAGGAGATGTCATTTTTATCGCTGAAATCTATAACCCGCTACGGTACCATAACTACATCCACGTAGGTCAGTTTGATTACCTGTACGACAAAGTAGGGATGTACGATACCCTGCGAGAGCTGATGGAAGATCGGGGACACGCTTCGGGCATTACGCGGGTGTGGCAACACGAGTCCGGGGATATTGAGAAACACATGTTACGTTTCCTGGAAAATCACGACGAGCAACGGATTGCCAGTGAATTTTTTGCCGGAAAAGCCGAGTATGCCATTCCCGCCTGGGTGGTGAGTGCCACGCAGGGACGCGGTCCGGTGATGTACTATTTCGGGCAGGAAGTAGGCGAGCCCGCTGCCGAAGCCGAAGGGTTCCAGACGAACGATGGCCGAACTACGTTGTTCGACTGGTGGCGGGTGCCGCAGTGGCAGAAGTGGATGAATGATGGGAAATTCGACGGCGGACTATTGTCGCCCGAAGAGAAAAAGCTGTACGATTTTTACCTGACTGTCAACAAACTCTGTCGCAAGTCGGAAGCCATTCAATACGGCAATTTCTTTGATGTACAGTACGTGAATGGGGGCGGCCAATCCGCGGGCTACGACGAATCGAAACTGTATAGTTACCTACGGTACACCGAAAATCAGATCTTACTGATCGTAACGAATTTCAGTCGAACGCAGACGTATCAAACGCAGGTACGAATCCCCGAATTGTTCTGGAATATGGCGGGCCTTTCACCGCAGGCATCGTATGCGTACAGGGAAATTTTCCTGAACAAGAAAGTAAAAGGAAGCTTCCAGGCCACCGATGGAATTGCCGTCCAAATTCCGGCCAATAGTGCGTTGATTTTCGAAATCACTCCCCAAACGTAATCCATCCCCTACGCGAATGCCCGGTTCCCCTGCTTCTGCTTCCATTTTTTCAAAACCCCGGTTATCGTTCTGGCAAATCTGGAACATGAGCTTCGGGTTTATGGGCATTCAATTTGGCTTTGCTCTGCAAAACGCCAATACGAGTCGCATTTTTTCCACCCTCGGAGCAGACGCCGAAGAAATCCCTTTGTTATGGATTGCGGCTCCGCTGACGGGCATGTTGGTACAGCCCATCATTGGCTACTTCAGTGACCGAACCTGGCACCCCAAGTGGGGGCGGCGGCGACCGTTTTTTTTCTTTGGAGCCGTATTTGCTACGCTGGCTCTGATTTTCATGCCTAATTCCTCCAGCCTTTGGATGGCGGGCAGTATGCTCTGGATTCTGGATGCATCCATTAATATCTCGATGGAACCGTTCCGGGCCTTTGTGGGCGACCTGTTGCCCAGTGAACAACGTACGTCTGGGTTCGCCATGCAAAGCTTTTTCATTGGCGTGGGAGCGGTAATAGCGTCGGCACTGCCCGCTATATTTACGTACCTTGGCGTGGCGAATACGGCAGATCCGGGTGAAATTCCAAACTCAGTTCGGTGGTCGTATTACCTGGGAGCCGCCGCCTTTATTTCCTGTGTTTCCTATACCGTACTCACGACGAAAGAATATCCACCCGAAAATCTGGAAGCCTTCCGTCAGGAAGGACAACATCGTCGCCTGGGGGATGAATTCAGGGAAACCTTTTCGGGCCTGTTTCAAATGCCTAAGGTCATGCGTCAACTGGCCGTTGTACAGTTTTTCACCTGGTTTGGGCTGTTTTGCATGTGGATTTATACGACCAATGCTGTAACGGAACACATTTACGGAACCAGCGATACACATTCCGAACGGTACAATGAAGGAGCGAATTTTGTGGGGACGGCATTTGCCGTGTACAATGGTGTCTCGGCTCTTTTCTCCTTACTGGTTCCAACCATTGCCGCCCGAATCGGACGGCGAATGACCCATTTGCTAAGTCTGGTAATCGGAGGGTTTGGACTCATTTCGATCTATTTCATACAAGATCCACAGTGGCTGCTACTTTCCATGACCGGCGTCGGTATTGCCTGGACGAGTATTCTGACCATACCCTACGCTTTATTATCCGGTAGCCTGCCTGCCGAACGAATGGGTTACTTTATGGGCGTATTTAACTTCTTTATTGTATTCCCTCAGTTTCTGGCGAGCCTGGGATTATCCTATCTCATCAAGCTGGTAGGTTGGGCTCCGATTCAGGTTATCGTCTTCGGGGGAATTTTATTGATTATCGCGGGGTTAATGACCCTGCGTGTCGATGATGAAGAGAAGGCTTAACGAACGATTCTACGTATTCAGTTCATGATAAAGATAAGTATGTGGCTTGGCTTATGGCTGGCCTGCGTTATAGGTGAACCGGAGCTAATTCAGCAAAAGCTTCAAATCCCAAAGGGTCAGACGCCGGGAGAAACGGTGGGTACCGTAGCCCTGAGTTTTCTTAATACGCCGTACGTGGCCCGTACCCTCGAACAGCCCGGCGATGAACAACTGGTAATAAACCTGCGGGAACTGGACTGCACGACGTTTGTCGAGAATGTATTGGCTCTTACCCAAACCATTGAGTCCGATACGCTGACCGTGGATTACTTTAAGCACCAGTTAGCCCGGTATCGCTACGATCAGGGGAAGGTGCAGGGGTATGGAAGTCGGCAGCACTATTTTTCATCGTTTTTACAGCAACTGGTTCGCTATGGCGATGCTCGCTTGATGGCAGAGGAGTGGGGTGGCGTACCCTACAATAAACCCATTGACTTCATGACGAAACACCGGAATTTATATGCTCAACTGGCTGACTCGCAGAACTTCGACCAAGTACAAACGCTGGAACAGGCCCTGAATCAGGTTCAGAAGTACTACATTCCGAAGGATAAACTACCTGCCATCGAATCGAACCTGCGTACAGGTGATATCATTGGGATTACTTCTGCTAAAGCTGGGCTGGATGTTTCACACGAAGGATTTGCGTATCAAAAAGGGGGGAAGGTGTATTTGCTGCACGCCTCAACGGATCAGAAAAAAGTGGTGATTTCGGCGGAACCGTTGGCGGCGTATTTGAACCGACACCGGGATCAGACGGGGATCATTGTGGCTCGTCTGCAATAAATCACGAATACGAACTCAAATCCATTGATTACTTAACAAAGGCTACGAGGCATGGCGAAACGGCTTGATACCCCTAAAAAATCGGACAGACCTCTGGATAAACGCACGGCGATTCTGGAGGCTACGCTGGATTTGATATCAAAGAATGGGTTCCATGCCACACCCATGAGTATGGTCGCTCAGCACGCCAACGTAGCCGCCGGAACGATTTATCATTACTTCGAAAGCAAGGAGCAACTGATTGATGAACTTTTTCTGCTGTACCGGGATAAAATCGCTCTGGTGATTCAGGAAAGTGATGATACGACTAAACCGTACCGTGATCGGTTCAGAAGTGTATTTCTGGGTTTGTACGACTACTATGTAAGTCATCCCGATCAGTTTCTGTTTATTGAGCATTACGCCAATTCGCCCATTATGAACAAGCTCTCCAAAGAGGAAATGTTCAACTTTTATCAGCCACTCTGGGAGTTTTTACGAAAAGGGATTCACACGGGACAATTGAAAGACATTTCCTCCCGCTTGATGGCCTGGATGGTCTACGGCAACATCACCGCCGTGGTAAAAATGAAACTTTCGGGTGATCTGACGCTGGATGTTATGTTGCTGAACACGGCCGTAAATACGGTTTGGGAGGGTTTGAAGCGGGGGTGAGGACGGGTTGGGTTTTGGGTTTTGGGTTTTGGGTTTTGGGTTTTGGGTTTTGGGTTTTGGTAGAATAAACCCGGTAAAGATAGCGAGACGGGTTGTCCGTAGCATTTGCTACGGATTTTTAATTTGTAGGCTGTGCCTACTGGGTGGGCCAGTTCCCCGCATTGCATACGGGGCTATTGAAATTGAACCCTTCAGGGTTGGCGAGTCGGTATGCAAGCCTGGATGAAAAAGGGGGCCGTGTAACCCCGGAGGGGTTTCATTTGTTTAGCCATGGGTGCAACCCATGGTTAGCTTACCGATTTGATTCCGCTACATTGTATACGGAGCTTAATGTTATTGAACCCCTTCAGGGTTATAATGCCTAAGATGTGCTGTACTAGTGCCGGTTTCTAAACCTGTACCTACCATGTGGTAGTTTCCAACTGCCCAGTTATGGCAATAAATAAACGAAAAAGGCAGGTTCTTACCTGCCTGATTATCGCACCAGTGGGCTCTCTCGAATTAAGTATGTAACAAAAATAAAACCGGAAGTCCAGATTTCTTCCTCATCAGAAGACCTCCAAACTTCCCGGTTGTCACAGTTAATTGAAAACGGTAAACTAAAAACAGTACACTATTTAATCTTACCCGCTTTTTCCCATTCCAGGGCCAATTTTACGGCATTATAAGCGTTTACTTCACCGCCTGAATTAGAAAGTTCGCCAAAAGCAACCTGACCTTCGCCACCGGGCTGATTTACCTGTTGTTCCGGAAACTTCACGGTTGATTCAATCAGCAATTGCCGTAACTGGGCGGCCGTAATTTTGGGAAAATAAGATTTCACCAGAGCCGCTACACCCGCTACTACCGGAGCGGCCATCGACGTACCGTCCAGCTCTTCGTATTTTGAACCGGGTACGGTAGAGTACAGAGCCACGCCGGGGGAGAACAAATCCACGCCTTTTTTACCGTAGTTCGAGAAGTTGGCTACTTTGTTGGGTTCCCAGCTCAACGCACCTACTTCAATCCAGTTGTTAGGCTCAGTACCCGATTTGAGTTTACGGTTCGGGAAGTTAGGCTCTACATCCGTGTTCTGCGATTCGTTACCAGCGGCGTGAACCAGCAGTACATTCTTCGATTCTGCGTATTTCACGGCTTCATCAACCGCTTCTTTCTGGGGTGAATACGCTTTACCGAACGACATGTTGATAATCTGTGCTCCGTTGTCGACGGCATAACGAATGGCATTAGCCACGTCTTTGTCACGCTCATCGCCGTCCGGTACGGCCCGTACGACCAGGATTTTTACGTTATCAGCGACGCCCTTCATGCCCAGATCATTATTACGGTCGGCACCGATGATACCCGCTACGTGCGTACCGTGACGAGCGTCAGGGCCAATCACGTCGTTATTGCCGTAGTTATGATCTTTGGTATCTTCCGGATTATCACCGATGATAGTCTGACGGGCGTTGTAATCCGGATTAAGTTGTACTTCAGCTTCCGTCTTGTAGTGATCGTAAGCTTCCTGCAACTCTTTCTCGTTATAACCCATCTGGAAACCGCGTTCGTAGGCGGCAATCGCCCGCTTCAGTTTGCCATCGGCGGTCGTTTTATCGATTTTAGCTACATCTTCCGCCGTAACGGTATCCTTCTTCAGGTACTCCTTCAGCGTTGCACCAGCTTCCGTATAAGACTTCAGCAGGTTTTCAATCAACGGAAGCATCATTTTAGACTCCTGAGCTTTCTCGTTGTAGGCAATTTTTAATTCCTGATAGTACGTGAAGGCGTCTTTCTGATCGGCAGCAATATCGGCTTCCGCTTTTCCGTCGAAAAGTTTCTTGTACTTACCGTATTCCCGGGTCAGTTCCAGTCCTTCCTTATCGACGTTCTGTCCGTCTTTATTGCCGAGGAAGCTCCAGCCGTGTACGTCATCCACATAGCCGTTGTTGTCGTCGTCCTTACCATTACCCGCAATTTCCTTGGGGTTGGTCCAGATTTTCGATTTCAGATCTTCATGGTTGATATCAATTCCGGAATCGATCACCCCTACGATCACGGGCGATGATTTACGTTTTTTAACTAATTCGTAGGCTTTCTCTGAACTTACGCCGCGGATTTTATCGGCTGAATAGTCAAGATTAAACCAGTTGGTTGGGGCTTTCGTCTTTACCGGTTCCGTAACAGGAGCCTGATTCTGAGCGGTTGCTAAATGGGCAGCAAGCAGTGCTACCGGAATGAACCATTTACGCATATCAAATCGTGTTAATGAAATTTCACCTATAATAACTCATAAATAGGAAGAAAAGTCCAGCAAAGCCTACTAATTATTGTTAAAAGGCCTAGATTCCGGACATTCGGGTATTTTAAGGCTGCAATTGATTTTGAATCATTTGCAAACCCAGACTGGCTTTCTCAGGAATATACGTTACATTCTTCCGACGCGAGACGGAAGGTAGATTCGGATCGACTACGTAAATGGGCGTATTGGGCCGAACAAAATCAACCAGACCTGCCGCCGGATATACCTGTAAAGAGGTGCCAACCACGATGAATACATCTGCTTCTTCGCAGTACGGAATCGCCTCCTGAATGGCCGGAACTTCTTCACCAAACCAGACAATATGCGGTCGCAACTGGCTGCCCAGTTCGCAGTGATCGCCTACATTGAGAGCCCAATCCTCCAGTTCATAAATCAAGGCCGGATTTTTCGTCGAGCGGGCTTTGAATAACTCCCCGTGTAAGTGTAAGACGTGTGTACTGCCCGCCCGTTCGTGGAGATTATCTACGTTTTGCGTAATGATCTGAACTTCGAAATTTTTCTCCAGTTCGGCTAGAATGTGATGAGCTGCGTTCGGTTCGGCAGTCAGGGCCTGTTTGCGGCGTTGGTTATAGAAGTCAAGCACCAGAGCCTGATCTCTTCGCCAGGCCTCTGGCGTAGCTACGTCTTCGATCCGGTAATTTTCCCAGAGACCATCTGAATCCCGAAACGTTTTAATGCCACTTTCAGCGGAAATTCCGGCTCCGCTTAATACGACTACTTTTTTCATAGAAAATGAAGAGGGTTTGATTGGGTTTGAGCGAGTTTAAGGTTTGAATGGGTTTGAGTTCGAAAGACCTTTGATGATCCAAAATGTACTGTCCAGTGAACTTTTTCAAACTTTCAAACAACTTCAAACCTTAAACCCATTCAAACCCCTGAAACCAATACTGCCAGCGTAGGGCTGGCAGTATTGGTTTTCAGTAACGGTAAGTAGAGGCAGCTTATTTTTTAGGTGCCGCTTTCTTACGAGTCGTTTTCTTTTCTTCCGTAGCGGCTGCCGGGCTTTCGCCTCCTAACTCGAGGCATTGTTCCAGCGTCAGAGAAGCGGGCTCGGTTCCCTTGGGAATTTTCACGTTCCGCTTGCCAATCTGGATGTATGGACCATACTGGCCGTTGAGTACTTTGACGGTCGTATTTTCCGGAAACTCCTTGATAATTTTATTGGCTTCGGCGGTTCGTTTATTCTGGATAATCTGAATCGCTTCGGCCAGCGTAATCGTATCCAGATTCATGCCCCGGGGTAGGGAATAGAACTTACCATCGTGCTTCACATACGGACCAAAGCGGCCTTTACCCTTCGAAATGGGTTGACCTTCGAACTCACCAATGGCGTCGGAAGCTTCGGCTGCCCGTTTTTCCTGAATCACCTGAATGGCTCGTTCTTCGTCAATCGTATACGGATCATCGCCTTCGCTCAGATTGTAATACTTCTCATCGAACTTGATGTACGGACCCAACTTGCCGATGTTCACCAGCAGCTCCTTGCCTTCCAGTTCACCAACGGTACGCGGCAGTTTAAAAAGCTCAATGGCTTCTTCCAGCGTAATGCTTTCCAGTAATTTATCCTTGGGAAGGGGAGCGTACTGCGGCTTTTGCTCTTCTTTGGAATCACCTAACTGAGCGAACGGACCATATTTGCCTAAGCGAACCGAAACCATACGGCCGGTTTTGGGGTCGATACCCAGTTCGCGGGCCGATTTCACGGAACTACGTTCGGCAGAGGAACTTTGCTCAATCGTCAGGTGAAAATTCTTGTAGAAGTTGTCGATCATGCGTTGCCATTCGATCTGGCCTTCCGCAATTTTATCGAACTCTTCTTCCATATCCGCCGTGAACTTGAAATCGACGACGTTATCGAAATTATCTACCAGAAAGTCATTAACGATCATGCCGATGGTGGTCGGAAAGAGTTTCGCTTTTTCCGTACCATAGGTTTCCTTGCCCGTCTTCTCCGTGAGTTCGTCATTTTTCAACGTCAACTCCTTGAAGTTCCGCTCTTTACCGGGTCGGTCTTCCTTGACGACGTACTCCCGCTTGATGATCGTTGAGATCGTCGGGGCATAAGTGGAAGGACGTCCAATACCGCGTTCTTCCAGCTCCTTTACCAGACTGGCTTCCGTAAAACGGGCAGGAGGACGACTAAACCGCTCGGTCGCTTTCAGCACATCCAGATTCAGAATCTGACCGATGGAAAGCGGGGGCAACATCCCTTTGCTTTCTTCGTCTTCATCATCTTTGGATTCCAGATACACTTTCAGGAAACCATCAAACTTAATGACCTCACCCTGGGCGATGAGTTCTTCTGAAGTAGTAGAAATGCCAATAGTTGCTGTGGTACGCTCTAATTGGGCATCGGCCATTTGCGAGGCGATACCACGTTTCCAGATCAATTCATACAAACGCTGTTCCTGACGGGTTTCGCCCGCTGAAGGTACGGAAAAGTCCGTAGGCCGAATGGCTTCGTGAGCTTCCTGAGCCGAATCATTCTTGGTTTTGTACCGACGCTGTTGCGAGTATTTCTCACCAAACTGCTCGATGATCGAAGCTTTCGACTTGGCTAAGGCTTCTTCGCTCAAGTTCGTTGAATCCGTACGCATGTAGCTGATCTTACCGGCTTCGTACAGTTTCTGAGCGTATTGCATGGTTGCTGCTACGGCGAAACCCAGTTTGC
The DNA here is from genome assembly GCF_002872335.1 of Siphonobacter sp. BAB-5405. GTDB lineage: Bacteria > Bacteroidota > Bacteroidia > Cytophagales > Spirosomataceae > Siphonobacter. Next base: position 141,296 of record NZ_NJAG01000003.1, read on the forward strand.
GGCTGGCTTCCTGCTGGAGGGTCGAGGTAGTAAAGGGCGGAGCGGGAGACTTCTTGGCTGGTTTAGTCTCCAGGTTCCGGATGCTGAAGGTAGCACCTTTACACTTTTCCAGGAAAGCCCGGGCCTGAGCTTCCGTTTCGAAATTTTTCGGCAATTCGGCTTGTAGTACCTTATTACCGTCGAGCAGAAACTGAGCAACTACCTTAAAGCTCGATTTGCTCTGGTGCTGGTCGATACTACGTTCGCGTTCAACCACCAAACGCACCGCAACGGATTGTACACGACCCGCCGAAAGACCGCGTTTTACCTTTTCCCACAAGACGGGCGAAAGTTCAAAGCCAATCAAACGATCCAGTACCCGGCGAGCCTGTTGAGCGTTCACCAGATCCTGATTGATGGTACGCGGGCTTTGGATGGCTTTCTGAATGGCCGTCTTGGTGATTTCCCGGAAAACGATACGTTTAGTCGTATCAGGTAAGCCGAGGGTCTCTTTGAGGTGCCAGGAAATGGCCTCTCCTTCGCGGTCATCGTCGGTTGCTAACCAAACTTCTTGCGAAGATTTTGCCAGTTGCCGCAGTTCGTTGACCACTTTTATCTTTTCGGGAGAAACTTCGTACGTCGGTAAAAAACCATTTTTGATGTCAATAGCGAGGCCTTTATCGGGCAAATCCCGGACGTGTCCGTAGCTGGATTTAACCTGAAAATCAGCTCCTAAATAACCTTCAATGGTCTTTGCCTTCGCCGGTGACTCCACAATGACGAGGTTCTTTTTAGCCATAGTTAGTGGTAGTAGGGGTATGGGAAGTGTCTGCCAAAGTAAAGGACAAAATTCCGAAACCACTGCAATTCGTGCCTTTCAAGCCTAAACTTATTGGCAGATTTGCTTGTTAAAATGATATAAAACTACATGCCAATAGAAACGGCGGGATTGTCAAATGCAGTAGCTATGTATAATAGTTAAGCAGGATTTTCAGATTTTATCGAAATATGACCCCGCATGTTTTGTATTTTTGAGGGCGAAACCTGTTCCTTCATTTATTTAAACGATTAGATACAACGATGGCTTTTGACATTGAGATGATTCAGACCGTGTACGCCCGGATGCCCGAACGAGTGGCCGCCGCTCGGCAAGTACTCGGTCGACCCCTGACCCTCTCCGAGAAAATTCTATATTCTCACCTTTGGGAAAATCCTCTGGAAAGAGCGTACTCACGGGGAAAAGATTACGTTGATTTTGCACCCGACCGCGTGGCAATGCAGGATGCAACGGCTCAGATGGCTCTGCTTCAATTCATGCAGGCGGGTCGTCCGCAGGTAGCCGTACCTTCAACGGTACACTGTGACCACTTGATTCAGGCTAAAGTAGGAGCTACCGAAGACCTTAACAATGCAGTACAACAATCGAAGGAAGTATTTGATTTCCTTTCTTCGGTTTCCAATAAATACGGAGTTGGTTTCTGGAGACCCGGAGCGGGTATCATTCACCAGGTAGTATTGGAAAACTACGCGTTCCCCGGCGGTATGATGATCGGTACGGATTCACACACGCCTAACGCGGGTGGTCTGGGCATGATCGCCATCGGGGTAGGTGGTGCCGATGCCTGCGACGTTATGGCGGGTCTGGCCTGGGAATTGAAACAACCTAAACTGATTGGTGTAAAACTGACGGGTAAACTCAGCGGCTGGGCTTCTGCCAAAGACGTGATTCTGTGGGTAGCCGGTCAGTTGACGGTAAAAGGTGGTACGGGTGCGATCGTGGAATACTTTGGCGAAGGAGCTGAAAGTATGTCTGCAACCGGTAAAGCAACCATTTGTAACATGGGTGCTGAAATCGGAGCAACGACGTCCATCTTTGCTTACGACGTACGCATGGCCGAATACCTGCGAGGTACGAGCCGGGCCGATGTAGCTGATCTGGCTGACAGTGTAGCGGAATACCTGCGTTCAGATGACGAAGTATACGCTGATCCCGCGAAATACTACGATCAACTCATCGAACTGGATCTGTCGACGCTGGAACCCCACATCAACGGTCCCTTCACGCCGGATTTGGCCTGGCCGCTTTCGAAGTTCGCTCAGGCGGTACAGGAAAACAACTGGCCCGCAGAACTGGAAGTAGGCCTGATCGGATCTTGTACGAACTCTTCCTACGAAGATATTACCCGTGCGGCTTCCGTAGCTCAACAGGCCGTTGATAAAAAACTGAAACCCCGGGCAGAATACACGATTACGCCGGGTTCAGAACTGGTTCGTTACACCATCGAGCGTGACGGATACATCAGCATCTTCGATACGATGGGTGCCGTTGTGATGGCGAATGCCTGCGGTCCCTGTATCGGTCAGTGGGCTCGTCACACGAACGATCCTACCAAAAAGAACTCCATCATTACCTCTTTCAACCGGAACTTCAAAGCTCGTAACGACGGCAATCCCAATACGCACGCGTTCGTAGCTTCTCCGGAAATCGTAACGGCTTTCGCCATCGCGGGTGACCTGACGTTCAACCCGATGACGGATACGCTGATCAACGAAGAAGGTCAGGCCGTGAAACTGGATGAGCCACAAGGTCTGGAAATGCCGCCCCGTGGCTACGCCGTGGAAGATGCGGGCTACCAGGCTCCGGCGGAAGATGGTTCAACGGTGGAAGTGATTGTATCACCCACTTCTGATCGTCTGCAACTGCTCGAGCCGTTTACGCCTTGGGAAGGTACGGACATCACGGGCCTGAAGCTGCTCATCAAAGCGAAAGGTAAGTGTACAACGGACCACATCTCTATGGCGGGTCCCTGGTTGAAATACCGTGGTCACCTGGATAACATTTCCAACAACCTGCTCATCGGTGCGACCAACTTCTTCAACGAAAAAGCGAATGAAGTGAAGAGCCAGCTGACGGGCGAGTACGGAACGGTACCCGGTGTACAACGCGGTTACAAAGCAGCAGGCGTAGGAACGATCGTTGTAGGGGATGAAAACTACGGTGAAGGTTCTTCTCGCGAGCACGCAGCTATGGAGCCTCGTCACCTGGGTGTTCGTGCGATTCTGGTGAAATCATTCGCCCGTATCCACGAAACGAACCTGAAGAAACAAGGCATGTTAGCCCTGACCTTCGCTGACGGTTCAGATTACGACAAGATTCGCGAAGACGATACAATCGACATCGTTGGCTTGACGGAGTTTGCTCCCGAAAAACAACTGACGATTGTACTCAATCACGCGGATGGTTCAACGGAAGCGTTCCCGGTAAATCATACCTACAATGCTGCTCAAATCGAGTGGTTCAAAGCAGGTGGTGCCCTGAACATCATCCGTCGCGGCGTAGGAGCGTAAGCTTTCTGTCCGATATAGTTAAAGAAATACCCTGGCTTACGAGTCGGGGTATTTTTTTGTTTATAAACGGGCGGATGGGGTTTGGCTTTGGACGGCTACTAGAGGAAACTTGCACCAGATGCCATACGGTTGCGACCAGCCCGGTAGGCACAGCCTACTAACGAGAAAGTCCGTAGCGGATGCTACGGACAACGCGTCCCGCTCAGGTTACCGTATTTTATAAAAAAATGGAAACGGGAAGATCAAGATTGAAGCTTTAAAATGGTAAGTACAATGTAAAAGCGTGTAGCCCCTTTTTGAATTGAATACCCAACCCCGAAGGGGTTCAATCTGACTAGCCCCGTATGCAATGCGGGGAAAACTGGATGGTAGATACAGGTTTGGTAACCTGCACCAGTCACGAATGTCTAGCGTAATGTAAAAACTCGCAGCCCCTTCTTCAACCGAACACCTAACTTCGAAGGGTTCAATTATGCCATGCAGGAATTTCTATACAACAATAAATAACCAATCAGGAAAACTGATTTTTATCACCAGATCACCTTACACCTGACATTCTTAGAGAGACCATTCTGTCGTTGTTTTGGGTATCCATTTAAGACGCAAAGCAATGAAAAGCATACTCGTTCCCACTGATTTTAGCTCATTATCTCTGAAAGCACTGGACTTAGCCGTTGAGCTGGCTCAACCGATGCAGGCTTCTGTTCGGTTACTGGGGGTACTTAAATACCCGGAGTCCGTTTTACAGGAAAGCTTGTTCATGAAAGATACTGACGATGCTTTTGAAGAACGGATCGAAGGGGTGGAGAATCGGCTTCGCTGTCTATTGGATCAGCCTAAATATCATAAAGTACCGGTATCGGCTTTGGTCGATCGGCAGAAAGGGACGATTGGCGAAACCATTGCTGCCAGTTCAGTAGATTTGATCGTAATGGCGTCCGAAGGAGCTTCGGGCTGGAAGGAACAAACGACGGGATCAAACGCCGAACGGGTAGTCCGACAGGCGAAATGCCCGGTTCTGATTGTGAAAAATGGAGACCCGCTTGAGCTCAAAACTATACTGTTCCCAACGGATTTTACGAATATAGAGTCCATTCGACAGTTTCTAACATTTCCCGGAGTCGAGAAAGCTAAGCTTCATTTCCTGACGGTCAATACCGGTTTTCTGGATCGTACGTTCGAAGATTTGGAAGAAGAAATGGCTCTGTTAGCGGAAAAGCTGGGAATTGAAAAATACGAATACACGATCATTGACGCGGTAAGTGAAGAAGCCGGGATTGTCCGGTACGGCCGCGAAATCCAGGCGGACCTGATTGCCCTCTATACCCATGGTCGCAAAGGGTTGAGCTATTGGTTTCACGGTAGCATTGCCGAAAAGGTAGTGAATCATTCAGCCATTCCCGTACTGACGGTGGTACAGCATGAACGATGAGGGGTTGCGTTGCATTGGTTTGAAGTTTGATGGTAGTTTGAAGTTTAAAAAGGTTTGATCGGCAGTCATTATGCTGTCAGGCGGCTTAAATGAAGATCATCTAGTAAAAAACGGGTTGAATGATCGTGCGACTGAAACGCAAGAATCATTCAACCCGTTACACCTTAAACCAATTCAAACCTCAACCCATCTCAACCCAACTGAAACGCTCCAGCTCACTTTCCTAACGAAATCAGGTTGGCAAAGAGCCGATAGGCTCCCGGTACACCCGCGGGCAATTGCCGGAAGAATGCGTAACCCGTAAAAACGTACCAGCCTTTTCCGTAAGCAGTAGCCAGCATACCACCGTCCAGCGGCTTTTCATTAGGATCGTTACTACTGAAAATGGTTTGGTACTGCGGATCCCACTCATCGGAGAAGTACAGGCCGCGTTCCTGAATCCAGCCGTTGAAGTCCTGATTGGTAATTTTATTAGGCGTATTCAAAATCGGATGTTCGGGTTTCAGGAATCGCATGGGGGCTTCTTCCACCGTTACCCGATCCCGCGACAAGTGAAAGGGGTAGGGACCCATTCCCTTACTCAGCGGCTGAATGCCGGAATTGACCTGATACTGCACCACCATTGTGCCGCCGTTTTTCACGTAGTCCATCAGAAGGGGCTGGTAATAGCTCATCCGATCGTTAACGTTGTACGCCCGTACGCCCACGACAATCGCGTCGTAAGCCGCCAGCGAGCCGGTTAATTCTTTTTCGCCCAGATTCACCACCGTACAACCCATCTGACGCAGGGCCGCCGGAATTTCATCTCCGGCTCCGGGAATGTACCCAATCAGCTTAGCCTTGTTCTTTATTTCCAGCCGGACCAGTTTACTTTCCGCCACGGGAAATACCGTAAGAGCCGGAATGTGTTCGTATCCAATTTCGTACAGGCCGCGATTACTGGTTTGATTGGCCGTCTGAACTTTTACCTGAACGCTGGCTTCGGAAGCCTGAGCTGGTGGAATCAGTTGAAAGGAAACGGTTTGTTCCTGAAATTTCGAAGTAAACTGAAAGGGAATCCGAGCCGGCTCCGACTTCCATCCTGCGGGCAATTCCAGGCTCACATTCCCAGATGCACCCGCCTGCGACGCTTTTAACATCACGGTATACGTCTTCGGTTGACCGTCCGCAAAAACCAATACTTTTTCAGCTGGCGTAGCCGTTACGCTGGGGCGTACTTCAAAGGGACGGTACAATTCGCCGCGAACTGCATCCGTGTATTTGTAACGAACGGGGGTTGTCAGTGTCAGCGGCAGTCCACCAATGGTTACGGAAAAAAGAGCCTGAAAGTCGGAAGGCTTCTCGGGCAGACCGTTCAGAGCCTGGTCATCCACGCGATACATGCCTTTGCCCATTTTCGGCTGCATGAGCCAGTAGGGCTGGGTAATGGTCTGGTCCTGCGGGATAGTGGTCTGAAAAATCAGACGTTGCAATTCGTTGTTAGGGATCGACACATTCAGCGTAGTATCCTTGTTAAAACTGGTCCAGCGAATGGACTGAAGCGTTACCGGAGCCTCGGAACGTTTGATGAACGTAGTCGTTAGCTGTACGGGTTCGCCACCGGCCACGGCGTACTCGGAAGGGTTACTTTCGTACCAGAGTCCGGCACAGGCGACGAGGAGTTGGGAGAGCTCTTTTTTCTTCTGTTCTTTCCAGTAGGCATCGTCCAGTTTATCCACGAGGCGATACGCTTGTACCAGCAAGGGAATACTAGCGGCGGGCTGATCGGGGCGGAATTGCTCGATGGCTTTATTGATCACCGCCTGTACGGCAGTACCTCCCTTAATCCGGCTCCAACTGGTTTCTACACCGTCGAAAACATCTTTTGTAGCCTTCTCACCCGCTTTATGTACCAGGTATTCAATCTTCACGCCCCGGGTTCTGGGTACACCAAATCCCTGCGATTTGTGCTGGGAACGACTTTCGGCGGCAAGTTCGGAATAGGAGGTCGCCAGTAGGGGATTGTAACCGCCAATTTCGACCGAAATCCAACTGCCTTCCGCTGGCCGCTGGGCCGGGTTTACGCCAAAGGCAAACGTATTCCAGACGATTCGCTTGGGTTGCCAGGGTTTTACGTACTTCAGTTGCTCCGGAAATTTGCTGGCGTCTCCCGCTAAATGAAAAGCTTCTTCAGCCAGGGCCGCTGAGGCCGAGTGGTTTCCGTGGCCCGCCCGGGAATCCGGTGGGAAACGGCAGATCAGTACATCCGGGCAAAAATTTCGGATTCGCCAGACAATGTCGGCCAGTACTGCATCTTTACCCCACACCTCTAAAGTCTCCTCCGTATTTTTTGAAAAACCAAAATCGTTAGCTCGGGTGAAGTACTGCTCAGGGCCGTCAATGGAGCGGGCGGCTAATAATTCGTAGGTACGAATCAGACCCATCAGTTCGCTTTGCTCCGCACCAATGAGGTTTTGACCGCCATCGCCCCGGGTCAAGGACAGGTAGCCCGTACGCACCAGTCGCTCTTTGGCGAGCCAGGCCAGCATGACAGTATTCTCATCGTCGGGGTGAGCTGCAATGTACATGGCCGATCCCAGTACATTCAGGCGTTTAAGATTGAGAAGAATCTCGCCGGGCGGGAGAGGTTTAGGTACTTGAGTGAAGCCAAACGTATACGATAAGTAAAACAGGGCGAAGAGAATAAACCGTGACCTCATCAGAAATTTAAGGTTAGCAGAACGTGATTCAATACTTTAAAAGTACCAAAGTCTGACCAGATGTACTCCATCACCCATGGAGTAGCGTACGTTTCATTAAAAAAACTTAAAACTTTGTTGTAAAAATCATAAATAAATGGGAGAGGCGTTTGGTTAGCAGAAGGATTGTCATACATTTGTTTTACACCCTTTTCACCAAAACTCTTACGTCTATGCTTGTGTTAACGATTGTTTTATTGAGCTTGATAGCCTTAGGGTGGATGGAGCGAAAAACGCTCCGTGCGAATCTACTCATTGTACAGCCTGCACAGGCCGGACGAATGATCGCAGCCGTAGGAGTAGCCTTGGGTTTGTTAGTAGGTTTGCATTACTTCATTAGCGAACATCGGTTTGAACGAAATAATGCCGCTAAAATCATTCATCATCAAAGTGGCGTTCAGCAGCACGTAGCCATGGCTTTGAAAAAAGTACGCTAAATTCAATTCATAAAAGAACAAAACCTGGTTCAGAAACTAGAGACAATAAGTAACAAATGTAACGGTGTCACACTTAACCTCTAAACTAATTTACGGCGTATCCAAGCTATTTGTATAAAGAAAAAGCAGCCCCAAAGGCTGCTTTTTTCGTGGCTTATTGGTCGTTTCATAATCTGACAGAAAGAAACTTGTTAAATAAATATATCGATATTAAAGGTACCCATGGGCATTGATCCAGCGAGTAATAACGTCTTCATTGACTGAGTACTGGAAAGAATTGCTTGATTTTAGATAAGGGAATTAAGCAAACATAAAACCCAATACACGTAAATAATCGTAAGTAATTTTTGTAGCGTTCTTTTCTACAAGTAGGCCTGTAAGTTCAGGAGTTAGCGAAGTGGAATAATTTTTTTTAACAAGTTCACTCGATTTTACGCAGGCTTCAATATCCACGCCAGTCCTGAGCTTTAAAAGACTATTTATAATACAAATTACCTGCGAATCTTGCCGACGCTATCTGACATTTACTGAGTGTTTAGGATACGTATTAAGAAAAATGGTAGTGCATCTATTTGCTCTGATACTCGTTCTATGGAACCTCTTCAACCCCTTGAAAAAGTCCGGCCCAAAACCGGTTCTTTCATCGTTTGTGCCAGCCTTTTACTCGGTATAATCCTGACCGATGAGGTACAGGCTCAGCAAACGAAACCGGATTCACTGGCAAAGCCGGATACGCTGGTTCTCCCAGTACCCAAAGCCGATACGATTACCAAACCACGCGTTCGACCCGACTCAACGCCTACGCCCCGCCGGGTAATTCAACAGGATAGTCTGGTGATTCCATCCAACACAGTTCCGAAACCAGCGGTTCGGCCTGATTCGGTCAAAACACCCCGCCGCGTCACCCAATCCGATCGTTTAGTCATTCCTACAGACACAATTCCTAAACCGGCTAATGTACCTAAGCCAGCCCATACAACGAAACCCGTAGCGGCAGATTCACTACCTGTAACGCCGCCAAATGCCCAGGTTGCAGCGGATAGTTTGACCGGCGGACGCTTCGTAAAAGGCCGGGTTACGGACGAAAAATCGGGTGGCCTGCCCGGCGTAGGAATCACGGTTAAAAACACAAAAATCCAAACGATTACCAATACCGATGGTTCGTACCAGTTAAAAGTACCCAATGATCAGGCCATCCTGGTCTTTAGCTTCACCGGGTACAAACCTCAGGAACAACCCGTGAATCGACGCCCTGTACTCAATGTACGATTGGTGCCGGACGTAAAGGCCCTCAACGAAGTCGTTGTCGTAGGGTATGGTACGCAAAGCAAAAGAGATCTGGCTACGGCTACTTCCCGGGTCGCCGCTACGGAGATCAAAACGGCCGTTGTCAATACCGTCGATCAGGCTTTGCAGGGGCGGGTTACGGGCGTACAGGTAACGGAAACTTCCGGCGAACCCGGAGCGGCAACCGTCGTACGGATTCGGGGCAATAACTCGTTGAGCGGAAACAACGAACCATTGTACGTGATTGACGGCTTTCCGATGCCGCCGTACCGCGAAGCTTCGGCCAACTTTACCGGAGCCTATGCCCAGAATGGACTTTACGGCATCAATCCAAACGACATCGAAAGCATGGAAGTGTTGAAAGATGCCGCGGCTACGGCCATTTACGGTTCCCGGGGAGCGAATGGAGTGATCCTTATCACTACGAAAACGGGTAAACGCGGGGAAGGACGGGTAGAGCTGGTCAACCGTACCTCGTTCGGACAGATTTCGAATCCCATTCGTATGATGAACAGTCGGCAATACGCGGAGATCATGAATGAATCCTACGCTCTGACAAACCGGGAAGCACCCTTTAAAGATCTGAATGCACCTTTGACCAATACTGACTGGGTGAAAGCCATTACGCAGCCCAGCTTCCGGCAGGACATTACGCTGGGCGTTTCCGGCGGTAGTGCCAAGTCATCGTATTACATTTCCGGCAACTACCTGTTCGAACGCGGTACCATTATCAATTCTGATAATAACCGGGCCAGCTTACGGGCGAACATCAATACAGATGTGAATGACTGGTATACCCTTCGGGGGCAGTTGTCGTTTGTACGACAAAAGTCCAACCGGGCGATCACGTCCGGACGGGCCTGGCCTAATTCCGGTGGTCTGCTGGATGGCTTGAAAGCCCCGCCAACTATTGAGCTGAATTACCTGGGTTTTAACAGCTCGGGCATTCCCGGATATTCGGGCTACTACTTTGCAAATCCCTATAATGAGTTAACGTTTAAGACGGACGTTTCGCAAAATGACTACTCCGTCATCAATCTGGAAAACTGGTTTACAATCGCTAAAGGCTTACAATTCGTCGTCAGCTTAGGAACGAACCAGAACCTCACCCGGCGGCAGGTCTTTCTACCCCCGACTACCGCGGAAGGATACGCCTCGAAAGGAAGCGGGAGCAGCGGGCTGGCCAATACCTATAGCTACAACGTAAACGCCTATTTTCTGTACGAAAAAACCTTCGCCGAAAAACACTACCTCAATACAACGCTGGGGGGGGAATACAACAGCCAGATTTTCGAACAGCTCAATACCATTTCCAGCGGTTACGCCATTCCGGCGTTTGGCGTGGATAACATTGGCAGTGCCCAGAATCAGAGTATCGGCTCATTCAAGGAAACCCGAACGCTGCAATCGGCTTTTGTGCGGGTCAATTATTCCTTCAAAAGCAAGTACGTGCTGAATACTTCCCTGCGGCTGGATGGAGCTTCTCCTTTCGCCCAGAACAAGAAATACGGCCTCTTTCCGGCAGTAGCTCTGGCCTGGAATCTGAACGAAGAAGGCTTCATGAAAAACGTAAAATTCGTGTCGAATGCCAAATTCCGGGTTTCTTACGGCGAAACGGGAAGTCAGGCCATTGGGCCTTATTCCTCGCTCACGCAGTTTTACAGCGGTTTCTATCAGTATGGGCAGGAGGGAGCCATTGGAACGAGCTTGTACTCCACCACGATCGGTAACCCCAACCTTTCCTGGGAACGCACCCGGCAACTTAATGCAGGTTTAGATTTCAACTCCGCCAACGACCGCTTTGTATTTAGCTTTGATTTCTACAACAAGCGTACGCTGGGTCTTTTGCAGCCACGTACGCTGCCCTCGCAGTCGGGCGTGAGTACTATCCTTGACAATTACGGTTCGATGGAAAACCGGGGCGTGGAAGTCAGTGTACAGGCGAATATCATCCAGAAGAAAAACCTGGTATGGTCTTCCCGGCTGAACGTCTCCCGAAACATCAACACACTGCTGGATTTAGGGGAACGCAAGACGCCCGATTACGTCAACATCAGTGGAAACCTGCTGGGCGGTACTTCGGGTATTCTGATACCGGGACAGCAGGTGGGACAGTTTTACGGGTTACGAGTTATTGGACTGGCTCAGCCCTCGGACTTTACGAACGAAGGTACTCCCCAGTATCCTTACGCCATTCTCAGTGATCAGATTCCGGGAACGTGGAAGTATCAGGACTTGAATAATGATGGTAAGATCGACGCCAACGATCGGCAGGTAATCGGAAAGTCCAACCCGGATTTTATTTTCGGCTGGACAAATGATTTCACCTGGAAGAACCTGAGTGTAACCGCCTTCTTCACGGGTTCGGTTGGAAATGATGTATTGAACCTGACGCGTTTTTACCTGAATAATGGTCTGCTGGATTACCAGGGGGTCATCTTCAACCAAACCGAAGACTGGTACTACAACCGCTGGACTGCCGATAGGCCCCATAACAACGTCCGATATCCGAGTACCCAACGCGGCATCAGTTCGAGCGACATCAATTCGGCAATTCTGGAAGATGGCAGTTTTGTTCGGCTGAAGATGCTAACGATTTCGTACGGTTTTCCGAAAATCGGACCGGTCAAAAACCCTCGGTTATTCGTAACGGGTACCAACTTGTTCACGCTGACCAAGTACACGGGTTTCGATCCCGAAGTAAGTTCCTTCAACCAATCACTCTTACAGCAGGGCATTGATTACGGAGCCTATCCGGCCCAAAAGTCTTTTACGATTGGATTGTCCTGTAATTTTTAATGAGCCAACCTATGAAATCAATAATCTTTGCTTTAAGCCTGCTCACCTTCGGGCTGGTGGCCTGTCGGGATAATCTGAAGGAAGCACCCTTTTCATCGCTTTCCGAAGATCAGGTATTCAGCGATGAAGAGGGCTTGAGTAAGGCAACGCTCGGCGTGTATCAAATCTGGACTTCGGCCAACTATGCAGACGTCTGGAGTCGCTTTATTCTGAGTGAAGCCGGACAACGCTACACCACGGGCGGCATTCTCGGTCCCGGTGGCGACCCTTTCTATCGCTATGGGCATTTACCTTCGGCGGGTGCTTTTGATGCCGTGTGGAGCCGCATGTACAAGGTAGTGTACCGGGCTAACATCGTGATTGATAATGCCCGTCGGGCAGTAACTAACGACACCCTGGCAACGCCCTACATCGCCGAGGCCCGCTTCTTACGCGGCTATGCGTACTTCAATCTGGTGCGGGATTTCGGCAGCGTTCCCCTGCTATTACGACAGATTATTTCACTCAACGACCGGGACCTGATTTATGCTCCGAAGGCAACCACGGAGGAAATTTACGCGGCTATTGTCGAGGATCTGACGTTCGCAGAGAACAACCTGCCCGATCAGTGGACGGGTGAAAACCTGGGCCGCGTTTCGGCGGGTACGGCCAAGGCCATGCTGGGTAAAGTCTATTTACAGATGGCGGGCCGCCCCCTGAACAAAACGGAATACTACCAGCGGGCTGCCGAGAAATTACAGGAGGTAGTAGGAGCGGAAAACGAAGCGAAGTACAACTTCGGGCTCATGGACGATTTTCGGGACGTGTTCTCACTCGAGAATGAACGCAACAAGGAGCTGGTTCTATCCTTCGGTTATTTCATCAATTCCTCGAATCCGAACGGGAACATCTTTCCATTTAATCTTTTTCCGCGAGGATTAGTGAATGGGGATGAACAAACGGGTTTTGGCTATACCTACGATTTCTACAAACTTTACGAAAAAGCCGATACCCGGCGGGACTTTACGCTGGTCGATCGCTACGTATTTCGGGGTGTGGCGAATGGTGGGGCTCAGCCGGGCGACAGCATCATTTATGACCCGCAAACCTGGCATTACCGGGTGAAACGTACGGGTGAAATTTTCCTGCAAAGCAATTTTGAATGTGGCGTGGCGTATGGAAAACTGGCCCGGGTCGCTCGCCCGGAAGGATCGCCCGCCCAGGGCTACAGCTCGGATTTGATTGAACTGCGGTTCTCGGACGTACTGCTTGGTCTGGCGGAAGCCTACGTCGAAACGGGGAAACCTGCTCAGGCTTTGCCGCTCTTGAACCGCGTACGAAGCCGGGCCAAAGCGACCTTAGTACGAGCCAGTGATGTGGCTTCCTTGAGGCAGGCGATTCGCCGGGAACGACGGCTGGAATTGACGGGAGAATTCAATACCGTTTATGACATCCGCCGTTGGGGAACGCTGAAGGAAGAAATGGACGCGATCACGCCCCGGCAGATTATCAACAGCGTACTGACTCCGTACAATGCTAAATTTGAAATTTATCCGATTCCGCAATCACAACTCGATGCGAATCCCAATTTGCGACAGAACGATGGTTGGTAGAAACACCAAGAAAAAGCCGATGGTTGTTACAACCATCGGCTTTTTCTTGGTGCTAACGCGAAACTATTTCTTCAGGATCGGCAGCAGAATTTGACTGGCAGCCGTACTGTTATGAAATACTTTGATGTTTGCCTTTTGAAAGTCAGAATCCTTGGCCTGATAGATGTCCACAAACTTCTGCGGATTGCGATCCACCAGTGGGAACCAGCTACTTTGAATCTGTACCATGATCCGGTGGCCTTTTTTGAAGGTATGAGCCACGTCGGGCAAGGCGTATTTCACCTGCGTTACTTCATTGGGTACAAAGGCTTCCGGCTTCTCGAAACTCTTCCGGAAACGACCCCGCATCACTTCACCGCGTACCAGCATTTGGTAGCCATTCATAATGTAGGAATCTTTATTGGTGTACTGGAAATCGTCGGGAAATACGTCGATGAGTTTTACCACGAAATCAGCATCTGTACTGCTCAGAGCAACTTGTAAGTCGGCCAGGAGCGTACCCGCCAGCGTAACATTTTCGGTGAGTTCATCCGTCTTGAATACCAGTACATCGGGGCGAATGGCGGCAAATCGCTGATCGTCCGTCATATATTCCCGCGTACGGGAGCTTTTCACCCCTTCTGCGTAGGGAACGGGTTTCGCCGGATCACTTACGTATTCGGTAAAGGTACCGGGAGCGTTCGGCTGTTTAAAGCTCAGTTTGCCGTTCGCCTGGAGGTACAGCGGCGTTTCGGTAATGCCCTTGGGAGGCCATACATCAAAGGTTTGCCATTGGTTTTCTCCGGTAAAGAAAATCGTAGCTTCTTTGAAGGAGGCAACCGAACCTTTGCCTTTCAGGTAGTAATTAAAGAAGGGTACTTCCACTTTTTCGGCGTAATACGTACTGGTAGCACTACCAAACTGCACGTTCCCCAGGGAAGAACCATCGCTGCCGCGACCTGCCCACTGGCCGTGGAACCAGGGACCCATGATGATCTTATTGTCATTTTTGGCTTTCTTCTCGATGGCCTGATAGGTGGTCCAGGCACCAAAGCAATCTTCGGCGTCGAACAGGCCTCCGACGACCAGTGTCGCAATGCCCGCGGGTACTTTATCCGCGAAATTGCGAACGTTACGGGCTTTCCACCAGGCATCCATATTGGGGTGCTGCATCATTTCACTCCAGAAACGTACGCTGTCGCCAGCCATTTTCGTGAAATTCGGTAAGGCTCCCGTCCGCAGAAAAAAGTCGTAGCTATCGTCCGTAGGCAGGGTCATGCCTTTCGGTCCGACGCTGGTGGGTTTAGGATGCGGATAACCGAAGCCCCGGGCGACGTAAAAGTTGAAGGCATCCATGAGCATAAAGGCTCCGTTGTGGTGAAAATCGTCACCTAAGAACCAATCCGTTACCGGAGCCTGCGGGCTGGCTGCCTTGAGGGCCGGATGATTACTAAGGGCGGCCATCGTCGAGTAAAAGCCGGGATAAGAAATACCAAATACGCCTACTTTCTGGTTGTTGTTGGGCAGGTTTTTGACGAGCCAGTCGATGGTATCGTAGGTATCACTGGCTTCGTCAACGTCGGTTTTAGCTTTTTTGCTGGGATTAAAAGGCCGGACATCTTCAAAGACGCCCTCGCTCATCCAGCGACCCCGTACGTCCTGAATCACCATGATATATCCTTCTTTCAGGTACTCTTTGTAATGGTTGACGTAAAAAGGCCGATACACATCCGCACCGTAGGGGGCACAGGAGTAGGGCGTCCGGGTCATCAAAATAGGATGTTTTTCGGACTGATCTTTCGGCAGGTAAATGGAAGTGAAGAGGCGAGTCCCATCTCGCATCGGAATGTACTGCTCCAGCTTGGTGTAGTTGTTGCGGTACCAGGTAGAGTCGGCGTTCTGAGCCTGAGCCAACAGGGGTAACAGCCATACCAGTAAGGTACGAAGGTGTTTCATAAAAGGTAGGTTTGTAAGAGAAGAAACGAAAACGTGAAGTTACACGGATTTGGTACGATTAAAGCGAATACCGATTTTGAAATTTTAGCCATAAAAAAAGCCCGACCGAAGCCGGGCTTTTTCAGCAGAAAGTCTGAAAAGACTATTTTCCACGCAGTGAACGAGGGATATCGATCGTAGCGATAGGAAGACTTCTCGCGTTCAGGATTTCAACGTTTTCAACGTTTACTTCGGCAACCCGTACGGATTTACCCAAGTCAAGTCCTTCGATGCTTACTTCTACGAAATCAGGGATGTTTTCAGCCTGACCACGCAGCGTAATTTTACGGAGTTTCTGAACCAGTTTACCCCCTTTGATAACCCCTGGAGAGTTACCTACGAATTTCACAGGAACGTTTACCTTGATAGGCTTGTCCGTGATTTCCAGGAAGTCAGCGTGCAGCAGTGCATCGTTAACGGGGTGGAATTGCGTGTCCTGAAGAATGGCTTTGCGAATTTCACCTTCGATGTTCAACGTTACTTCGTACGCATCGGGCGTGTACAAAAGATCACGGAACAGAATGGTAGGAGCAGAGAAGTGAATTTGCTCGCCACCTCCGTATAATACCGATGGAATAAGTCCTTCGGCCCGAAGATCTTTCGATTCTTTCTTGCCGAGATTCGCTCTTTTAAACCCTACAATCTCGAGTTTTTTCATTGTGTTTGGTAATAAAAGCTCCGGGATGAACCCGAAACCGTGTTAGTAATGAATAAAAAGGGAACTAATTGATTCGTGATCACGAATGCGTCCAATGGCTTTGGCAAATAGCTCGGCCACTGACAATACCGTTACTTTGGGGTTGTCCTGTTTCTGAGGAATGGTATCCGAAACGATCAGCTCTTCGAGTACGGAATTGTAAATATTGTCGTGAGCTTTTCCGCTCATCACCGGGTGAGAACAGATGGCCCGTACGGATTTGGCTCCTTTGTCGAGCAACAGTTGAGCTGCCTTGCAAATAGTACCTCCCGTATCAATTAAATCATCGACTAAAATAACGTTGGCGTCCGTCACGTCGCCAATTAATTGCATGGAAGCAATTTCGTTGGCTTTCTTGCGGAACTTATCCACGATTACCAGGTTCGAGCCGGGGAAGAAACTGGCGAACTTCCGGGTCCGGGCTACGCCTCCCACGTCGGGCGAAGCAAACACCAGATTATCCAGATTTTTCGAGCGGATGTACGGAACGAAAATGGACGCCCCTTCCAGATGATCCACCGGAAAATCGAAGAATCCCTGAATTTGTCCCGCGTGTAAATCCATCGTAATCAGACGATCAGCTCCGGCCGCTGTCAGCAGGTTGGCCACCAGCTTGGAACCGATGGAAACCCGTGGCTTGTCTTTCCGGTCCTGGCGAGAATAGCCGAAGTACGGAATCACTACGGTTACGTAGTGAGCGGAAGCCCGGCGGGCCGCGTCGATCATCAGCAACAGTTCCATCAGGTTTTCGGCTGGTGTGAACGTGCTCTGAATGAGAAATACATCGCAACCCCGAATGGATTCGTCGAAACTCGGGGACATTTCACCGTCGGCAAAACGTTGCACGGTGACGGTTCCCAAATCTTTGCCGTAGAAACGGGCAATTTTTTGGGCTAGATATTGACTGGAACTGCCTGAGAAAATTTTTACCGGATTGGAAGCCATCGGTCTCCTTGGAAATTGAGCCGCAAAGGTAGAAAAAAAACGAACGAAAAAACCGGTTGACTTAAAAAAAAGCTTGTTTTTAGTCAACCGGTCGAGGGATGGAAAAGCCAATTATTCGGCTTTTGTGAAGGTTGTGGTACGGCCTAACATGGGTGTACCGATGTAGCCGCGAACGGCTAACTCGCGATCCGAAACTTTGGTGATTTTGCAGGAGTAAGTTTTTCCGTTTCGGGGATCATAGATTTTTCCACCCGACCAGACTTTTTCGCCATCAGATTTGAAATTAGAGAGAATAACCATTCCCATCAACGGTCGACTGCGTAGTTTCTCGTCGGGATTATTGACATCCTTTTTAGGCTGATTAGCCTGTACTTCCTTGATCCAGATAATCTTTCCAAAGTACTGGTCACCCTGCTTGTAAATCTGAATTTTTGAGGTTTTTTCTTCATTGAACCAGACCCCCTCAATATCGGCGGCCCATGCCGAGAGCAGAACGGAAAAGTACAAAAGGCCTGTAAGCAGCATTTTCATCGTTGAACGGAGAGTTTTTTGTAAATCAACGTAACCAGAAAAGCAAAAAGTATGCCCACCGCGGCTCCGGTCAGTACGTCGAGCGGGTAGTGGGCCCCCACGTATATGCGGCTGTACGAAACGAGAGCCGCCCAAAGGAACAGCCATTTAATCCAGGGGTGTTCTTTGCCAAACAGGATCGTCAGGACCATTACAAAACCAAACGTATTAGCGGCGTGGCTGGAGGCAAACCCGTATTGGCCGCCGCATTCCCACACGACGTGAACCATTCGCTCAATGGAAGGTTCGTGACAGGGCCGCAGCCGGGCCACCCAGGGCTTGAGTACGCTGCTGGTAAACTGATCTCCTAGGGCAATGGTCGCTACGCAGGCGAGTACCACGCCGATGGCTTTCTTTTTGAACCGCCAGAAAAGCCAGGCTAAAATCAACGCGTAGAAGGGATACCAGAACTCCTGATCGGAAATCCAGTACATGGCGTGATCGAGCCAGGTGGCGTGGGCTCCGTTAAGGGCCAGAAATAATTCCGTATCGAGTTGGTTAAGCATAAGGGGCGTTGATCAGACGGATAAACAAACTTCCCGAAAGCGGCGTTGCCTTCGGGAAGTGAACGAAGAAGGGATGCCTGGAAGTACTAGGGTTTAAAAACCCAGTACCTCCCGAACCCGCTTGATGGTTTGCTGGGCAATAACCTTGGCTTTTTCTTCCCCCATACTTAGAGCTTTTTCCAGCTCTTCGGGGTTTTGCATGTAGTAGGAGAAACGCTCCCGTTCGGTAGCAAAGCGTTTCAGAATTAGTTCGTACAAAGCCTGCTTGGCGTGACCGTATCCGTAGTTGCCACCGGCGTAATTTTGACGCATTTGTTCGGTTTCTTCGGGCGTCGCCAGGAGCGAGTACAAGGTGAACGTTGTATCGCCTTCCGTTTTCTTGGGTTCTTCGAGTGGCGTCGAATCCGTTACGATACTCATGACGGATTTGCGAAGCTCTTTTTCGGGCAGAAAAATGTTGATATAGTTGTTGTACGACTTCGACATCTTCCGACCGTCCGTACCCGGAATCGTCATGACTTTTTCGCTGATCCGGGCTTCGGGTAAAACGAGAATATCCCCGTAGCGATGGTTGAACGAAGAGGCAATATCCCGCGACATTTCCAGGTGTTGTCGCTGGTCTTTACCCACGGGTACCAGCTCGGCATCGTACAGGACGATATCAGCGGCCTGTAAGACCGGATAAACGAACAGCCCTGAGTTTACGTCGGAGAGGTTTTCCGATTTGTCTTTAAACGAGTGAGCATTGGCCAGCATCGGGTAGGGCGTGAAGCACTCCAGATACCAAGCTAGTTCCGTATGTTCCGGGATTCGTGATTGCCGGAAAAAGACATTTTTCTCCGTATCAAAGCCACAGGCCAGCCAGGCGGCAGCGATGGCGTACGTATATTGGCGACGTGCTTCACCGTCTTTCAGTGAAGTCAGCGAGTGTAAATCGGCAATGAAAAAGAAAGATTCATTGGCCGGTTCCTGCGAGAGTTCAATCGAAGGGAGAATAGCACCCAGAATATTTCCCAGGTGAGGAAGTCCGGAACTTTGGATACCCGTAAGGATGCGAGCCATCAGAAATGAAAGGATTGATTGTGACGTTTGCCCGTAAAAAGAGCTTTCTAATTTTACTGCAAAACTGCAATCTACGATCCGCAATCAAAAATAAGTACCGGGATGTTTGTTCTTTTTCGAAAGACCAGGGGTAGAGGGCTAGGCAATTGGATTTGTTTTTTGAGGATCTGAATAAGCTTATAGTAGGCATGAGCTATGTTATTAAGATAGTAGCAGGTCCGTTTGTCGTCTCGCTGAGAAGGCTGGTCATTTCTATCTCTACGAACCTCAACCCCTTTTCAAACGTTATCAAACTTTAAACAAACCAGGCCATTCAAATCCCAAAACACTCCTTCATTATGCCCCAGATTCCGGCTTCGACCCTGAAATTTTTAAAAGAATTAGCTCAAAACAATACGCGTGAGTGGTTTCAGGACCACAAAAAACAATGGGAGGGAGTTAAATCAAATTTTGAAGTAACCGTCCAGGATCTGATTTATCGCATTGGTCGGTTCGAAAACCTGGCGGGCATCCGCGTACAGGACTGCAATTACCGGATTGCCCGCGACGTACGTTTTTCGCCCGATAAATCACCCTATAAAACCTGGCTGGCGGCCAGCTTTGGTGAAGGTGGACGTAAATCGTCCAAGATGGATTATTACCTGCATATAGCCCCCGGTAAATCGTTTTTGGGTGGAGGCATGTGGGAATCAACGCCTTCGCAGTTAGCCAAATTTCGTCAGGAAATTGATTACAATCCCCAAGAAATCAAAGGCATTATTGAGGCTCCCGCTTTTAAAGCCCATTTTGGCGAACCTGAAGGAACCTCCCTGAAAACCGCTCCGAAAGGCTATCCAAAAGATCACCCTGAAATTGAGCTACTTCGTCGGACGCAGTTATTTTTTTCGCATTCCTTTACCGATCAGGAAGTGCTATCTCCTACTTTTACCCAGAAGGTGGAAGAAAGCTGTTTGATCTTAAAGCCCTATCTGGATTTTCTCAATCTTATTTTTGAAGAAAGTACTGACGAATAAGGCTTGAAATTAATTCGAAAGAAAGATTTTTGAGTGGAAACAAACCGAAGGAATATCTTCTCTTCTAGTGAATTAATTTTTAAATGGCCTTGTTCTATCTCTGTACGAAAGCGACAAGCGGAGCAAGTTTCTAGGCATTGGTTGAACTTTCACGAAGCGAATCCGTTTTAACCTTCGAATCATCTAAGCATTTTTAATATATTAAGGAAATGGCACACAAGACAATTGAGGCGACCGACTCTAATTTTGAGCAACTTATCAATTCTGATAAACCCGTTTTAGTAGATTTCTGGGCTGAATGGTGCGGACCTTGCAAAATGATCGGACCCGTAGTGGAAGAATTAGCTGGCGAGTACGAAGGCAAAGCCGTAGTAGCGAAAATGGACGTAGACGCTAACAGCACGACGCCCTCTAAATTCGGAATCCGTAGCATCCCTACGCTGATGATTTTCAAAAACGGAGAACTCGTTGATAAAGTAGTTGGAGCAGTACCCAAACCCGTACTGGCTCAGAAACTGGCTGCTCAATTATAATATAAAGTTTGAGTTCGTTTGAAAAAGGTTTGAGCGATTGGTTCTCAAACCTTTTTTGTTGGTAGATAAACGAATGACCCGAAAGTTTACAGGCTTTCGGGTCATTCGTTTATCTAGTAATTGATCTGCTTAGAGTGCCTCTATCGCCCGCAGAATCACATCACAGGCCTGACGAATTTCGTCTTCCGTAATCGTCAAGGGAGGAGCGATTCGCATGGAGTTGTCGCAGAATAAAAACCAGTCGGTGATTACTCCGTTTTCGATTCCGTGATCGATAATGGCTTTCAGTTCGCCGAAATCGGCAAATTCCACGGCCATCATCAAACCCTGATTCCGGATTTCCTTGATTCGGGGATGTACCAGATACTTTTTGAAGAGTTCGGCTTTAGCCGCTACGGATGCACACAGGTTTTCTTCCTGAATGGTTCGAAGTGTAGCCAGTGAAGCCGCCGCACTGACGGGATGCCCGCCAAACGTAGTAATATGTCCCAGAATAGGATTATTCTTAAAGACGGCCATGAGCGGCTGCGGAGCCATGAATGCTCCAATGGGCATACCGCCGCCCATTCCTTTGGCTGACAGCAGAACGTCGGGTACAACACCAAATTGCTCGAATGCCCAGAAGGAACCCGTACGACCGAAACCCGTTTGTATCTCGTCGAAAATTAGGAGCGTACCCGTTTCGGTACAGCGATCGCGTAAGGTTTGCAGGTATTCCTGCGAAGAAACGCGAATGCCCGACTCGGCAGAAATAACTTCAATAACAACGGCTGCGGTACGGGAAGTAATGTTCGCCAGATCAGTCAGTACGCCGTGGTGAATATGCCGGATATCAGGGAGTAAAGGGCGGAACTGACGTTTGAAAAAGTCGGCTCCCGCCAGACTCAGGGCTCCCTGCGTAGAACCGTGATACGCATTAAAACAGGAAATAATTTCGGTACGACCGGTGAACCGCTTCGCCAGTTTCATGGCTCCTTCTACGGCTTCCGTACCCGAATTGGTCAGGTACACATTGTCAATCGCGTAGCCCGAAGGCGTACGGTAAGCGGCTAGCGTTTCGACCAGAGCCTGAGCCAGTAAGACTTGCGGAGCCTGTACATATTCGCCATAAACCAGCGTATGCAGGTAATGATCCACCTGATGTTTGATGGCCTGAACCACTTTCGGATGTCGGTGACCGACGTTGGAAACACCGATGCCGGAAATCAAATCCATATACGCCTTTCCGTGGGGACTGTATAACCAGATTCCTTCGGCTTTTTCGATTTCCAAAGCCAGCGGAAAATCCGACGTTTGGGCCAGGTGATTTAAGAAAAGCTGTCGTTGATGCATAAAAAGGTAATCACAAAACCCGCGTTAGGGTTCAAAAAAGCAGGCCGTTCCGCCTACCCAGGTAAAATTCTGGTTGAAGCGAACGCCAATCATTTCGCCGCGACTCAGGCGGCTTAAACTCGTGAGTAACTCGGGCCGTTTCGCCTGATCGGGCCAAACATACAACATCCGGATTTCACACTTCACCCCACCGTCGGGAGCCTCAATGACGGGCTCGTACTTCACTTTTTTCTGGAGAATGTAATGTTCCGGATCAGGAAGAGCAGCTAGCAATTCGGCCGTTGGATGTAGATTGACGCCCATCCCCGCGAAACTGAACAGGGGTTTGAGTACGTAATCATCCAGATTTTCGGGAAACTGACCCTGAAAATCGCTCACGTATCGTGCCTGAGGTACGTACGGAGAATTCAGCAGGGGAAGAATGTATTTCGAAATCCGGAAAAACCAGTTGGGATGCCCCACCCAGGTTACATCTACGTCGTCCGTCAGCTGATACGATACCGGCATATCTGGGTAGTGCAACAGATCATCAAAAATCAGTCGGTTGTACATCCGGCGAATCGGTGTTTTGACCCCATCCCGGTCGTAGTAAAGCGTTCGACCTTCTTTCTGAATCTTGGTAAAGCAAACTGACCGGATTCCCAGCAGCTTTTCCGTAACGGCAAAATCCACGCGGGTTTTCTGTTTTTCCGGAAAGATTTCCAGCAGCACGCAGTGGGCGGGGTCTTCGCCGTCCAGAATAAGGTCTTTAAGCTTCGTTACATAAGCCTCGAAATCGTACCCGCCGAAATTCCAGATCAGCGAATCCGGGATCGAAAAGTGCTCTTTAAACTTCTCCGGTAAATAGCCCTGAAACGCAAACAGCGAAGGAAAGCCCTGTAATTCAATCAGTTGGGGTACTAATTCGCCGTTTTCATCTTTGCATACGGCAAAGTCAATCGCCAGAAAATGCGTATGTTCATTTTCATTGGGAACCCGCTGATCCGGTGGAATGGCCGCCTCGGTTTTTGCTTTGAAATCCGGAGCGGTGATGGTATCAATAAACGATTCGCAGGCCGTAACGAGCTTTTCGCGTAAGGAAGCCGGAACAAATACGGGCGTTTCGGCTAGACGGAATTCCAGTTGATTGGGCCAGTCCTGGTGAATCGAATCCAGAAATTCCTGGTACTTTTCTTCCGAAAAAGCGGCATTATAACTCCGACGAATCGTTGAAATCATAGCGAATGGATAAAGAGTGCGGTAGGGGATTAGTTAGCAGCCAGTTTATGGTAGGCATCCCGCAAAAACGTCGGAATAATAACCGATTCCGTCAGCAGAATTTTATCCGGATCGTTGAGGTGATCGACCATGTTCTGGTACTTCTCGTAGCCGTGCTCATCAATGACCTGTTTCTGTTTCTCGGGCTGCTGGAAGTAGCGTAACATCCCCACGGCATCGGCTTCGGGGTGAAACTGCGTACCGAACACTTCGCGTGAAAACCGGACCGCCATAATGGCCCGTTCCAGCGGCACGTGGGGACGAATTTTCTCCCGGCAAAGCACTTTTGCTCCGATGGCATCAATCCGCGAAAAGTTGGCATTGATGATTTGGTAATCCCGCGAATCCACCGCCCAGAAGGGATCGGGGAGTAATTCCAGGTACGGCTCGTCGTAGCCATTGGCCGTTTTATGAATCGGAAACGTACCGAAGCTGGTCGATTTACGACGCGTTACCGTGCCAATGCCCAGGTGATGACTCACCATCTGAAACGAGTGACAGATAAGCAGTAAAAATTTCTTGGCAGTCTGCGTTTTGTTGTGTTCAAAAACCTGATCAATCAGATCGAAATAAGCCGTACCCCAATCACCCGTTTCGAGTGGATTTCCAGGTCCGCCCGTCGAGATGAAAATGTCAAAATCGGCCAGAGCGGGTAACTCACCTTGCTGCCGAACGTCAAAAATTTGCACGACGCAGCCGCCAATTTCCTCCGAAAATTCCTGTACTAATTGCTGAATACATCGCATTCCTTCATTAGGAACACCATTATATAAATCCAGAATGGCCAACCGTATCTGCTTCATAAAACCAAGTTAATCTACTCGTAGTTAATGGCTTATCGCTTTTTGTGGTTCAAAAAGCTGAAAAATAAAAGGTAAAGATCGGTATACGTTCGCAAAAACACAGCCTTTTATCGAATCCCGTGCCGGGTTTCTTCGACGATGTAATCCACTACACTTTTAAGGTCTTGCGTCCGTTCCCAGACGGCCAGCTGCCGGTCTGCTCCCGTACCCATCTTCAAAATCGTATTGATGTATTCCACTTCCTTACGACTGCCGAGTTCATCGAGTACATCGTCCACAAACTCCATTAGTTCCTGAGCGAGCGTTTCGTAGGGTACTTCTTCCTGACGGCCGAAATCAATCAGTTTTCCCGAGATGCCATACCGGGCAGCCCGCCATTTGTTCTCGCTGATGAGAGCCTTGCGGTAAAGCCGGAAGTTCAGATTCTGCCGCATCAATTTGTAAATTTTCACCACCAGAGCCTGCATGAGAGCCGCCAAACAAATGGTTTCATCCACCCGCATGGGAATGTCACAGATGCGAAACTCAACCGTATCGAAATGCGGATGCAGGCGAATGTCCCACCAGATTTTCTTGCCGTCGTCGATGCAATTAGTCTTGACTAGTAAGTTGATGTACTCGTCGTACTCGTTGGCGGTATTGAAAAACTCGGGAATACCCGTACGCGGGAACTTGTCAAATACCTTGGAACGGTAGCTTTTGAAGCCCGTGTCACGTCCGCACCAGAAGGGCGAGTTGGTACTTAAGGCATAGACGTGCGGAAGAAAATACCGGACGGCATTCATGATTTCCAGTCCTTCGTTGCGGCTCGGTATGCCGACGTGCACGTGCAGGCCAAAAATGAGGTTGGAACGGGCAACATCCCGCATTTCGCTAATAAGCTGGTCGTACCGGGGATTGGGCGTAATGAGCTGATCAACCCAATCAGAGAAAGGGTGCGTACCAGCCGCAGCGATCCGCAGATTCTGCTTATCGGCCAGCTCCATGATTTCCCGGCGTAAGTACGTGACTTCCTCGCGGGCTTCCTGAATGTTGGTACAGATGTTCGTACCCACTTCCACAACGGCCTGGTGCATTTCTGCCTTGACCCGTTCCTGCAGGATAATTTTTCCACCGTCCACGATCTTGCTCATGTGCGAGCGAAGTTCGCGGGTCTCGGGATCTATGGTTTGAAACTCTTCTTCAATGCCAAGGGTAAAGACGGGCATAAGGGCTGAGGAATTGGAATGATACAGAGGTGGACTGGGGTAAATTTGAGTGGGTTTGAGGAGGTTAAAGTTTGAAATGGTTTGATGAACGTTTAAGGTTTGAAAAGATTCATACACAGGCAGTTTCAAACCATCAAATGTGCTTCAAACTTTAAATCTAATTTCAAACCTTAAACCCGCTTAAACTCCTCAAACCTCCCCTAAAAACTCGTCAGCGGCTGATTCGTTACGCCGGCTTTGGTGAAATCGCCCCAGGTTAAATTGAGTTTGCCTTCTTCATAAGTGAGTGCCCGTTCGATGGCATAAGCTGCGGCCGTTTCTACCACCCACTCAAAGTTGGTTTCTCCTACCGAATACACATCGGCATCGGGAGCCGGATTGCAGAAGTCGATGGCAATAGGTATACCATCCCGCACGGCAAATTCGACCGTATTGAAGTCGTAACCCAATGCCCGGTTGAGACGAAGGACGTAGTCTTCCATCGTTTTCATTAACGCCGGGTTTTCCGGGAAATCGGCGGCGTAGCGGAGGTGATGCGGGTTACGGGGCTCATAAGGCATAATCCGGACGTGCTTGCCGCCAATGCAATAACAACGATAGTACGATTCGAAATCAATGGCTTCCTGCAGGAGCATGACCAACTGACCCGTTTCATCATAGGCCTGGAAGAGTTGGTCCGGATTATCTACTTTATAGACATTTTTCCAGCCACCGCCCGCGTGAGGTTTCATAAAGGCCGGAAATCCGATGTACTGGTAAATCTCCTCCCAGGGCATCATGGCCAGATTTCGGAATGAGGTTTCCTGCGTATCATCGGGCCGTGCTTTCGAGGGCAGCAATACCGTATTCGGCACCGGAACGCCAATTTTGGTAGCTAGAGCGTTATTAAAAAACTTCTCGTCCGCACTCCACCAGAAAGGGTTATTGATAACAATAGTACCCGTGAGAGCCACATTTTTCAGGTATGAACGATAAAATGGGACATCCTGTGAAATCCGATCAATAATCACGGCATACTCACTGGCTTCACCCTGTACTACTTTCCCAACGCTGACGGGCTCAGCCTTAATTCCTTCGGGGGCGATCAGATTAACTCGTTCCACAAAAGCCGCCGGGAAGGTGTTTTCCATACCGTGGAGAATACCGATTTTTTTCATAAGAAAAGGGAGTGGTTGGGGTCCGTTAGTACGGATGCTAAAGGGTTTAAATTCTTGCGAGGTATTCGGGAAACATTTCCCGCCAGATGGGCCAGTCGTGGGTACCATGCCACCGCACGTCGAGCCAGTGTGGAATTTGTTTGGTACTCAGAATTTGCGAAAGATGCTCGGTAGAAGGCCGGCAAAAATCGGAGATACAGGTACCCAAAATAATCTGCATCCGCCACAGGTTTGCGTCATGGGAATGGGGCAGATAATCGGGTGGATTATTGAAATAGACGTTGTCATCGTAATAGCCGTCCATGAAATTTCGAATGTCAAAAGCGGCTCCCATCGTAAAGAGATGCGAGACTTTCTCGGGATGGCGAAACGCCACGTTGGCCGCATGAAAACCACCGAAACTGCATCCACTCACGGCGACGGTAGGCGTATGGTTTTCGTGTTGCATCCAGGGAATCAGTTCTTCGTTCAGAAAACGGTCGTACAAACTAGCCTGATAGACCCGGTCCGAAGGGTGTAAATGCCGGGCGTACCAGGAATCCGAATCAATCGTATCGACGCAGTATAACTTGATTTTACCGGCTTCAATGAGCGAGCGGGCGGATTCTACCAATTGCACATCTTTCGCTTCATAGTAACGATGCTGGCTGGTCGGAAATACTAAAACCGGATAGCCCCAATGTCCAAACACCAATAACTCAATATCCCGATGGAGAGAATGCGAGTAATACTTAATGTACTGTTCGTTCACTAGCTGATGAAGTTAGAGCCTACAAGATTATTTCGATTTTTAAAGAATCCAAATAATTAATGGGTTTTTAAGCTTGTTTTGCCTTCAATAAAGAAGTAAATCAAATTTGAGTAAAATTTAATTTGGTTTACTGCACTTGTTCGGTCCTGAAATAACTCGTAACTTACCCATTTTTACCCGCCGTATACTGATTTCCAGTAGAAAAGCACGTCGACTGATTTTAATTCTACGCCCTTGTATTCATTCACTGTCACGAGTCATGCGGTAACGCTAACTTCCCATTCCCTGGAGCGACCAGTTTCCCTGATGTTTTTGCTTCCCCCGGACTATGAATCGTCTACCCAGTCGTACGCCACCCTGTACCTCAATGACGGCCAGGATTTTGAACGGTTGCGACTTCAGGAAACCCTAGAAAAGTTATACCAGCAAAATCAGGTGCCTGGTTTGCTAATCGTGGGTATCCATGCGAATGAACGACGGCTTTCGGAATACGGAACCGCTCACCAGCCTGATTACAAGGGGAGGGGTGATCGGGCAGGGGCTCATACCCAATTTGTACTCCATGAACTGGTGCCGTACGTTGAAAAGCACTTTCGCGTACGCAAAGAGCGGGAAAGCCGGGTGTATGCGGGTTTCTCACTGGGTGGACTTTCGGCCCTGGATGTGTGCTGGAATCATGCGGACGTATTCTCGAAGGTGGGCGTTTTCTCGGGAGCACTCTGGTGGCGAAGTCGGGCGTATGACGAAGGCTACGATGATGCCAATGACCGGATCATGCACGTTCAGATCCGAAACACGATTGGGAAACCCGCTCTAAAATTCTGGTTTGAAGCGGGAACCGATGATGAAAAGGACGATCGAAATAACAATGGTATCATTGATGCCATTGACGATACGTATGATCTAATGTATGAACTGGAAAGGAAGGGATATATACGGGAAACGGATTTTACTTATCTGGAAGTAGAGGGCGGACAGCATAATCCGGAAACGTGGGGAGCCGTAATGCCAGCCTTTTTACAATGGGCTTTCAACGATCAATTCTGATACGTAGCAATTGCATTCAGTTTTAATTTATTGGTTTTTATAACGTTTTAGTAACGTTTAATTTTGATATAATTACGTTGATTGATAGTGGTATTGTTTTGAAATCCATTGGAAATCAGTAACTTTTGATGGCGAAGTGTAAGGCAATGAGGGTTGGTGATAGGACCGGGCAGGAGGGGAGTGGGTTTTTCATTTTCCCAGGATTTTGTGCCTGCCTGAATCCGAGTCCATGCAACCCTTTCGTTGTTTTTTGCATATTGACGAAAGACCATTAAACCGTTTTCCGGTGAAAAAACTTCTCTTCCTTATTTTTACCTGCTTTCTTTTCAGTCATGCCCGGGCTCAGGGTATCCGGGGAACGATTACCAGTAAAAGTGGCGAAATACTTCCCTATGCTTCCATTCAGGTAAAAGGTACTTCGACGGGAACCATGTCAAACGGAGAGGGGAAGTACGAAATTGCCCTGAAACCGGGTGCGTACGAACTACAGTTTCAGTACCTCAATCACCAGACCGAAACCCGAAAAGTAGAGGTCTCCGCCGACTGGCAGAACCTGAACGTAGCTTTGCAGGAAATCGCGATTAAGTTAGCCGAAGTACGAATTGGGAAGAGCAAGGAAGACCCCGCTTATACGATCATGCGGAAGGCCATCGCTACGGCTCGTTTCCATCAGCTGGAAGTAGATACCTGGTCGGCTCGCACGTACGTGAAAGGAAATTTCCGGATTGAGAAAGTTCCTTTTCTATTTGAGGATGCCCTCAAGAAAGCCAACCTGCAGGTAGGGACCACGTATATTCTGGAATCAATCAATGACCTGAACTTTCGCCAGCCCAACCAGGTGACCGAAAAAGTAGTATCCATTCGCTCGAATTTACCACCGGGCAGCAATCCAGCCATCAATTTTGCCCGTCTGAGCTTTTATAATCCGATGCTGGGCGAAATCGTCTCTCCTCTGTCGCCGAAAGCGTTTGGAATGTACCGCTTCGAATACCTGGGTTTCTTTAATGATCGGGGATTGGTCGTCAACAAAATTAAAGTAACGCCCCGCAGCAAAGGCCTCAACGTATTGGATGGTACGCTGAATCTGATCGAAGGGAGCTGGAGTATTCATAGTCTGGACTTTAACTTTCAGGACGAAACCGGGACGCAGTACGGCATCCGGCAATTATTCTCACCTTTTGAGGGCGTCTGGATGCCCGTACAGCTGGAGACGACCGCCAAAATCAATATTCTCGGAGCAAAAGGCGAAACCCGCTACATTACGTCGGTTCGTAATTATCAGGTCAAGCTGAACCCCAGGTATCACCAGATTCCGGAAGTAGTCGATGAGAAAATTGATAAGGAAATAGCGGCAACCCTGCGTAAAGCCAACACACCCGCACCCACGCAGGCGACTCGTAAGCAGTTGCGAAAAATGGTGAACCAACTGGAAAAAGAAGACCGGAAGGAGCGGAAAAAGGCGGGGGAAGACGTTACCGTCACGCGGAACTGGTCGTTCGAAATTGATACCCTGGCCCGCAAACGACCTTCAACTTTCTGGGAAGGGGAGCGGCAAGTGCCCCTGACGAACCTGGAAACGCAGGGCTACCAGCGAGCCGATAGCCTGTACAAAGCCAACGAAGTGAAAATTCGGAAAGATTCCATTCGAAACCTGCCCAGGTTTAAATTCATGCAGTTACTCACCGGCCATACGTATCGGTATGGGCAACGAAAGGAGCTGGAGTGGTATCCACGGGTACTAACCTTTGAGTCGCCCGTGTTTGATCTGACCAAAGGTGAATTTTTCAATGCCGTGGAAGGATACGTACTGAAAACCAGACTCAGTTACGTGGAACGGCTCTCGAAGGTCAAAAGTTGGAATGCTTCGTTGGCGGGGCGGTATTCGTTTGCCCGCCAGCGACTCAACGGGGGACTTTCCCTGGGGTACACCGTTGAAAATACATCGGTACGACTCAGTGGAGGCCGCAATGTGTTTCAGTTCAATCCGGCGGACCCCATCCCGGAATCCCTGAATACCTTTTATACGCTTTTTCAGGAACGGAATTACATGAAGCTTTACGAAAAGTCGTACCTAACGCTAGCCGGAACGCAGAAATTGGGGAACCGGCTCTCCGTGTCGGCGGCGTTGAGTTGGCAGGAGCGGAATGCCCTGACGAATAACGTTTCCCGAGGCTGGGTAGACCGGCCGGATGTTGCCTTTACTTCCAACGATCCTGAAAATAGAGCGTTGGCCAACCAAACGGCTTTTCCTCGTCATCAGGCCACTGTACTAACGATGGACTTTTCGTACCGACCTCTGGCCAAAGCAGCCATTATGAATGGACGACGGTATACACTTTCCAACCGCTCACCCGAGCTCACCGGAGCGTATCGACACGGCTGGACGGGCGGGCAATCATTTAATCAGATCGAATTGGGGATACGGGATGAGCTTAGCATTCTGCGAAATTCCTTCTCATACGCTGTGCAGGCGGGTGCGTTTCTGAATAAACCGCTGTACTTTACCGATTACCGCCATTTCAACGGAAATGAGATCATCTTTCAGAATCCGGGCCTCAACAACTTCCGTAATCTTCCTTTTTACCGATTCAGCACGGCTAACCGTTACCTGGAAGCTCATGGGCTGTACGAATTCCGGAAGTTTCTGCTCACGCAAATTACACCCCTCCGGTTATACGGCATCAAGGAAAGCCTACAGGTCCACTTTCTCAACACTAAAGAAGTCAATCATATAGAAATTGGTTACGGGTTTGGGGGCATTCTGAAGGTGTTTGGAGCGGAAGTGCTGGGTACCTTTCAAAATGGGCAGTACAAGGGACTGGCGTTTCGGGTGCGAACCAACTTATAAAAAAACGCTTCCGAAAACAGGCCGTTTTCGGAAGCGTCGAACTGGATGGAAGTAATGATTGAGTAGGTTAGGGCAGCTCAATCAAAAACTGAAGGGTATCCACGCCGTCGGCGTAATCCCAAAGTTCGGGCGATTGGGTTTGACCGAAGGGAATACTAGCTGGAATCGTAGTACCGACCACGCACTGAATCTTCTCCGATTGCTCCGCAAGTTTGGCCTCAACCTCTCCAAGGGTACCGTAGCGTTCGTAAAACAAGACTGAAATAGGAGAAACCAGGGTATCACTTGCGGTAACGGACAAAAAGCCGTTATCAAGGAAGGGCACGCGGTTCACCAGGTAAATGGAACGATTGTAGTCGTAATTATGAACGTACTTATGGTTGTTGCTGACGGTTTCCAGCGAGGCAATTGCCTCAAAGAAGGGCGTGAAGTCGTATTCGTTCGGCACGTATACTTTCGAAACATTCCGGCAGCCGAGTCCGTAATACGTCAGAATGTCACGGCCCAAACCCAGTAGTTCTTCGGACGTTTCGTTACCCGAAAGCACCGCTACGGACGTACGGTTTTTCCGAATCAGGTGCGGTTTATGGGCAAAGTAGTAATGGAAGTGCCGGGCGGAATTGTCAGAACCCGTCGCGATAATGGCGTCGATTTCTTTCATCAATTCTGTGTACGTCAGGTAATTGGCCAACCGTGGTTCAAATTCTACCAGTTTTTTCAGTAAGGCCCGGATCAGAATTTCATCCTGTGAACTAGGCTTCAGGTACGCATGATGCCCGGCAATGAGTACACAGAGAATATCATGAAAACCAACGGCGGGAATATTGCCCGCCAGAATCAAACCAACTTTCCGGGGGCTACGCTCCTGGGCTAACGCAGGGTAGCGATCCGCCCAGGCAGTCAAATGATCGAGCGTGAGAAAGTGCTGAGCCAATTCCTGTAAACTCTTCACGACCAGTTCCGGAATAAACCAGCCGTTTTTACGATACGCGATTTCGGCCCATTCCTGCTGTTCCTGTTTGCCGCTCTCGCTGCTGAGCCAATTTCCCAGTTGGACAAACGCCTGTATTCGATCCGATAATTGCATATTTTATCTTCAATAAGTGATAACCGAGTCGGTTTGTCGAGTTTTTTTTGAGACCCGAACTTTATTTAGTTACATTTGTAACCCGATTGGATTAATAGGCTACGAAATTACTAAACGCGACTGACATGGCCATCATGATTACCGACGAGTGCATCAATTGTGGTGCCTGCGAACCCGAATGCCCCAATACCGCTATTTACGAAGGCGGGGTTTCGTGGACGTTTGCGGGAGGTACTGCTTTGGTGGACGTCGAATTAGGCGACGGGACCGTGATGAGTGCGAAAGAAACTCAGAGTCCCTTTTCTGAAGAATTTTACTATATCGTTACGGATAAGTGTACCGAGTGCATCGGGTTTCACGAAGAGCCCCAGTGTGCAGCGGTATGTCCGGTAGATTGCTGCGTGCCTGATCCCGATAATGAAGAGGATGAGGATACGCTTATGGCCAAAAAATCATGGCTGCATAACGAATAGACAAGCATACAGGTATTTATGAAAACCGTCTTCTCAGGAGGCGGTTTTTTTATTGGGATTGGGTACTGACACCGCTTGGTTTTCCCTCTCTACTTCCCAAAACCTTTGAAAAAAGAACGGCTCGAACGGCCGTTCTTTTTTTTGCACTATACGAGGAGTGACTAACATAGGTTAATTTTTAAAATATTTTGTAAATTAACTTACAATCGAAATAATATGTTTGCATACTATTTGATATATGTATAGTAAACTAACAACTTTTTATATTAACAATTAAAGAATATTCAAATTTTATTCGGTAAATGCTTTATATTTGAACATAAAATTTGCGTGTTATCAATTTTGAATGAATATTTGAATCGTTTTCAAACCATTCTTTACCTGACACGTAAACAGAATTATATAATGAAAAAGGCCGTAATTTCAGTTTTTTCTTTGTTTTGTTTGAATCCCGTATTTGCTGAAGTTTATCCGGATTATACGGATAAACCGAAAGCTAAAACACAACCCAGCTCAACGCAGCCTACGGACGAAAAGAAACCCACCGAAGAGCAGGAGAAAAAAGAAAAGAAAGAAGAAGGAAAAATTACGTTTTCGGGCTATCTGGACACCTATTATATGTTCAACTTTAATAACCCCGCCTCCCGTAGTAATTTAGGTACATCCGGCCCTAGCTCTGATGTGCCGTCAGTAATGACGCCGGGCAATGCCCGGGCCTTCGATCAGAAGTCGGGTCAGTTTTCGCTGGGTTTGATTCAAACGAAAGTCGCCTATACGAATGATAAGATTGATGCCGTGGCCGATCTGACGTTTGGACCCAATGCCGATATTGGTAACTATGGTAATGTGGTTGGTCCCTTAGGTGGTGGTGCTACTTCTACTTCATTAGCCATCAAACAGGCCTATCTAACATATAAATTCTCAAATAAATTTTCGGTGACGGCTGGTCAGTTCGGTACACACATCGGGTACGAAGTCATTGATGCCCCGGTGAACTTTAACTACTCCCTCTCGAATCTCTTCAATAATGGTCCTTTCTACCACGTTGGGGCCAAAGCTCAGTATTCCTTTAGCGATCGGGCGTATTTGATGGCGGGGGTAGTCAATAACATTGATAACCTGAACGATAATAATAAAGCCAAGGGAATCATTTCTCAGTTCTTCTTCTCGCCGGCAACGAACTGGAATGTTTACGTGAACTGGATGGGTAGCAATGAGCGAACGGCAACTGGAAAAACACCCAAAGGCTATTACTATTCTTTATTTGATTTAACTTCTACCTACCAGATTAGCGACAAATTTTACCTGGGTCTGAATGCGGCTTACGGTACAAACAAAGTGGAAATTACTGAAACCAATACGGCCCGTTCGCAGACCAATAAGTGGGGTGGTGCTGCTATCTACAGTAATTACGCTTTTTCTGAAGTCTTTGGCTTAGGCGTTCGCTACGAATATTTTGATAACAAGGAAGGTGACCGGGCCGTAGTCGATGCTACGGGGAAGGGCACTTCGGTAAATTCCTTCACCGTAACCGGAAACTTTACCCTGGCCGATGGTCACTTGATCATTAAACCTGAGTTCCGCCTCGATGCGTATCCTAAGCTGGCTGGATCGGTACAGAAGTTCGAGGATAGCGACGGAAATTATACCAAAAACAGTCAGTCTACCTTTGGTCTACACGCCATTGTTAAATTCTAACCAGTTGATCTTTTTCATACACAACTCCTCATTTCGTATCAGTAAATCCTAATCTTCTATGCAAAAACCATCGTACGTTCCATTGCTTATTCTGACTGCGGTCTGTATTCTGGGTGTGCTCATGCCTACCCTTCCTGCTCAAATCAATACCGAAGGGCTTAATTCCGGTGACATGGCCTGGATGATTGTTGCTTCAGCTTTTGTACTGCTGATGACGCCCGGTCTGGCGTATTTCTACGGCGGAATGGTGAACGCGAAAAACGTGATTTCCACCATGTTCCAGAGTTTTATTGGTATGGGAGTCATTTCCGTACTGTGGGTAGTGATTGGCTTCAGTCTGGCCTTCGGTGATTCGATTAAAATTGGTGATTACGGTTTTGTCGGTAATCCCATGACCTATTTCATGTGGAATGGCGTACTCGAAAGTAAGCCCTGGTCACTGGCACCCACCATCCCTCTGGCTTTGTTCGCTCTATTCCAACTGAAATTTGCTGTAATTACCCCTGCCCTCGTAACGGGTTCAATGGCCGAGCGGATCAACTTCCGTAGCTACGTACTGTTTATGATTTTGTTCAGCATTTTCGTGTACAGTCCATTAGCTCACATGACCTGGCATCCTGAAGGTTTCCTTTTCAAACTGGGTGTACTGGATTTTGCTGGTGGTACCGTGGTACACATGTCGGCTGGTTGGGCTGCTTTAGCTGGTGCCATGTACCTGAAACGTCGGAAGTCACACATGGAAGCGAACTTCCTGCCCCCCGCCAACATTCCTTTCGTACTGTTAGGTACGGCTCTGCTGTGGTTCGGCTGGTTTGGTTTCAACGCGGGTTCAGCGGTAGGAGCTACGCCTTTAGCCGTATCCGCTTTCGCTACGACTAACTTTGCAGCCGCCACGGCTGGTCTGGCCTGGGTACTGTTTGATGCAGCAAAAGGTAAAAAAGTATCTTCGCTTGGTTTCTGTATCGGTGCCGTAGTAGGTCTGGTCGCGATTACACCCGCCGCTGGTTTTGTTACGATCCCCGTTGCTCTGTTCATTGGTTTGATAGCGGGTATTACTTCCAACTACTTTGCTCACCTGAAAGCTAAAGGTTCTCTGGATGACACGCTCGACGTATTTCCCTGCCACGGTATCGGTGGTATGGTTGGTCTGATCATGACGGGGATCTTCGCCAGCGGCAAAGTAAACTCTGCCGTTGCCGTAGATGGTCTGGCTTACGGAGCTTTCGACACCTTCAAAGCACACATGATTGCTCTGGTACTGGTATCGATCTTCGCCTTCACACTGTCGTACGCCTTACTGTGGCTGACGGACAAAATTCTGCCCCTGCGTGTGAATGACGATGACGAAAAACTGGGTCTGGATGTAAGTCAACACGATGAATTTTTAATGGAGGCCTAAGCCTCAACCCCAACAAATCCACCGGTTTGCCGGTGGTTTTGTTGCATAGAATAAGGAAGGGAGTCCTGCATTGCGGGACTCCCTTTTATTATTCCAGTACCAACGATTGGTTACTAGCTATGTACGATCATCAATTCCGGTTCGCTTACTTGTACTAATCCGTTTTCGGCGATGGTGGTCAATTGTACGGTTTTGATTTCGTTGATCAGCAAAGGATCATATTGAGCCGTGATCCGAACGTAATTTTCCGTCCAGCCCTGCATTTGTCCGTTTTCGATTTCTTCTTCGAATAAAACATCGGATACGCGGCCCAACTGGCTTTCGTAAAAAGCCCGCCGCTTTTTCTCGGATAAAATGTGCAGCATTTTTGACCGTTCGGCCCGTTGTTGCGAAGGAACAATGGGCTTAATGTCCAGGGCGTGGGTAGAGGCCCGCTCCGAATACGTAAACACGTGCAGATACGAAACCGGTAATTCCTGCAAAAACTGATACGTTTCCAGAAAAAGCTCAGGCGTTTCACCCGGGTGCCCCACGATCACGTCCACGCCAATGCAGGCGTGCGGCATGAGTTCCTTGATTTTGGCAACCCGGTCGGCGTACAGTTCGCGTTTGTACCGACGTTTCATCAGACCCAGCACTTTGTTACTTCCCGATTGCAGCGGTAC
Organism: Siphonobacter sp. BAB-5405; assembly: GCF_002872335.1. Classification (GTDB taxonomy): domain Bacteria; phylum Bacteroidota; class Bacteroidia; order Cytophagales; family Spirosomataceae; genus Siphonobacter. The sequence goes on from NZ_NJAG01000003.1 coordinate 177,933, forward strand.
GTGGAAATGCGGTACGAAACGCTGGGAGGTACTAATGAATTCCAGAATCTCGTCCGTGAGCAAATTCGGTTCGATGGACGAAATGCGGAATCGTTCAATGCCTTCTACGGCGTCCAGGGCTTTAACCAGGTCCGCAAAACGTTCGTGACGGATGCCGTTCTGAATCCCGAAATCGCCGATGTTCACTCCCGTCAGTACAATTTCCTTCACGCCGCGTTCGGCAATTTCGCGGGCGGCTTTGACCACATTTGCAATGGTATCACTGCGGCTTGCCCCACGGGCCAGGGGAATGGTACAGTAGGAGCAGGGGTAATCACAACCGTCCTGCACCTTCAAAAAGGTACGCGTCCGGTCGTTGAGGCTGTAGCTGGCGTGATAATCCAGTACTTCTTCAATATTCGAATTATACACCCGGGCCGTTCCGGTAGGTTCCTTGCGAAAATCATCGATCAGTTCCATCAGCCGGAATTTTTCCGCCGCTCCTAATACGGCATCCACTCCGGGAATGGTGGCAATTTCCTGGGGTTTCAACTGAGCGTAACAGCCCAGAATCGCCACGTATCCATCCGGATTGATTCGCTGAGCTTCCCGCACAATCTTCTTGCACTTCTTATCGGCGTTTTCCGTAACGGAACAGGTATTGATAATGAAAATGTCGGGATTCTGATTGAACTCTACGCGTTGATAACCCTTCTCTTCGAAACTTCGGGCAATCGTCGACGTTTCGGAAAAGTTTAACTTACAGCCTAGGGTATAAAATGCTACTTTTTTCATGGTGACCTCTTCCTACGCGGAAGAATAAAGGGATGAACAGGGGAGTGGTAGCTAGTACGAACCCGAGCTTATATAGCACAGCCATTCGAAAAGATTCCTGAGCTAAAGCCCCCCTACGGAAACGTAACTTTCCTATAAGGTGCAAAATTACCTAATTTGTTCAGTTAGAGCTAAAAAAAAAGCCCCCGATCCAAATCGGGGGCAAAATCTATTTGGGGGAAATGTTATTCCACTTCAGCACTCTTCACCGTTTTGATGATACGAGCGGCTACTTTGTAAGGATCGGCAGCCGAATTCGGACGACGATCTTCCAGCCAGCCTTTCCAGCCACGTTCTACCGTAGCGATGGGGACACGGATGGATGAACCACGATCGGAGATACCCCAGGAGAATTTGTTGATGGCAGCCGTTTCGTGCTTACCCGTCAAACGGAGGTGGTTATCAGGACCGTATACAGCAACGTGCTCTTTCACAACAGGGCGGAAGGCTTCGAGGATCGTTTCGTAAGCTTCTTTGCTACCTGACGTACGCAGTACCGTGTTCGAGAAGTTGGCGTGCATACCTGAACCGTTCCAATCGAGCGTTCCCAGGGGTTTGCAGTGCCAGTTGATAGCTACATTATATTTTTCGCCAACGCGTTCGAGCAGGTAACGAGCGATCCAGGTTTCATCACCAGCCTGTTTGGCACCTTTGGCGAATACTTGGAATTCCCACTGACCCATGGCTACTTCAGCGTTGATACCTTCTACGTTCAAACCAGCCTGAAGGCAAAGTTCGAGGTGTTCTTCTACGATATCGCGACCTACGGCCTTACCCGCACCTACGCTGCAATAGTAAGGACCCTGAGGACCGGGGTAACCACCCGCGGGGAAGCCCAGAGGTTTGTTGGTAGCGGGATCCCACAGGAAGTACTCCTGCTCAAAACCGAACCAGAAATCGTTGTCATCGTCGTCAATCGTTGCACGACCGTTTGATTCGTGAGCCGTACCATTTGCGTTCAGTACCTCACACATCACCAACCAGCCATTGCCACCCAAACGAGCAGGGTCTTTGCAAACAAATACCGGCTTTAATAAGCAATCAGAAGAGCGACCTGGAGCTTGCTCGGTAGAACTACCGTCAAAAGACCACATGTCGAGTTCTTCCAAGTTACCCGAAAAGTCGTCAACGATTTTCGTTTTGCTGCGGAGGCTTTGCATGGGCTTGTAACCGTCGAGCCAGATATACTCCAATTTAGCTTTTGCCATGGTTTTGTTATAAATGTAAAATGAAACGATCCGTTCAATTGATGGTTCAAATCTAATCCGGTTTATGCGTATTTTCCAAATCATTATTTGGCTAAATCTCAATATTTCTATCAAAATCTTTCGATTTATATAAAATATGCAACAAAATCTTTATATAATCACTATATATTTTTGTTGAAGAGTGAAAAAATCTGATTTTTAACTAAATTTTCATTTTTAAGCGGTAATCATGATCAAATCGAACGAATTTTAACAAATTAAAGCCGATTTCAAGGGCTGTACTTAAAAAATAGAATCTATTATTTACATTAGTAGAGAAATCAGTATATGGCCATTTTGCTTAGTTTAAAATTGTATTTTACCAAGAAGATGGCTAGGGAAGAGTTATTTTTTGCAGTTTTGCATTTCGACTGATTACCCCATTGGCCGCTGGCCAAACTAAACCCGTTTTATTTTCAATACCCCGACACTAATCCCCATTTTATGGCATTAGCACGTTTTAAAGCGTTAGATCTGGCACAGTCCCGCCAGTTAACTCCTGTCAAAGTCCCCTCGGAAAAAGTGACCGAGTACTTTGGTAGTTTAATCTTCAACGAAGAGGCGATGCGTTCCCTGCTGAGCCCCGATACGTTTCAGCGAATTACGAAGTCCATTAAAGAAGGACATAAAATTGATCGTGATACGGCCGATGAAGTAGCCGCTGCGATGAAGTCATGGGCCGTTTCGAAGGGAGCATCCCACTATACGCACTGGTTTCAGCCTCTGACGGGTACTACGGCTGAGAAACACGATGCCTTTTTTGATATTGTACCGGGAACGGGTAAGGCGATTGAGAAATTCAAAGGTTCGGCTCTGGTACAGCAGGAGCCCGACGCCAGTTCATTCCCCAACGGTGGAATCCGGAGTACCTTCGAAGCTCGTGGCTATACGGCCTGGGATCCTTCGTCGCCCGCCTTTATTATGGAAAATGCGGCCGGTACCTCTACGCTTTGTATTCCGAGTGTGTTTGTTGCCTACACGGGCGAGGCTCTGGACTACAAAACGCCCCTGCTGAAATCCATCGAGCTGATTGATAAAGCAGCCACGAAAGTGATGAGCGAGTACTTCGACCGGAATACGGAAAAAACCATCCCTACGCTCGGAGCAGAGCAGGAATATTTCTTGATTGACGAAGCCCTCTTTAATGCTCGTCCTGATTTATTAATGTCGGGTCGTACCGTATTTGGTCATGCTCCGGCTAAAGGTCAGCAACTGGAAGATCACTATTTCGGCTCGATCCCTCCGCGGGTAAATGCCTTTATGGTGGAGTTTGAAATAGAGGCTCAGCGTCTGGGTATTCCCGTGCGTACGCGTCACAACGAGGTAGCTCCGGCTCAGTTCGAAGTAGCTCCTACGTTTGAAGAAGTAAACCTGGCCTGCGATCACAACGCCCTGCTGATGGATTTGATGCAGAAAGTGGCCGCTCGGCATAAATTCAAAGTACTCTTCCACGAGAAGCCTTTTGCGGGCATCAACGGATCGGGTAAACATAATAACTGGTCACTGGCCACGGATACGGGTATCAACGTACTCGGCCCCAGCACGAAACCGAAGGAAAGCCTGCGTTTTGTAAGCTTCCTGGTCTGCGTGGTGAAAGCCGTACACGATAACGCCGATCTGCTGCGGGCTGCCATTGCTACGGCGGGTAACGAACACCGTTTGGGGGCGAACGAAGCTCCTCCGGCCATCATGTCGGTCTTCCTGGGTTCAGAAATGAGCCGCGTGATTGATACGCTGGAAAACATGCCGCCGATGACCGAGTTCAAACTCGAAAAAGGCGACAACGTATACCTGAAACTGGGTATTAACAAAGTGCCTTCGCTGTTGCTCGACAACACCGACCGTAACCGTACTTCGCCTTTTGCCTTTACGGGTAATAAATTCGAATTCCGGGCGGTAGGTTCTTCAGCGAACTCTGCGTCGGCCATGACGATCCTGAATACGATTGTAGCCGATCAACTGATTCAGTTCCGCAAAGACGTGGATGCATTAATCGATACGGATCTGAAGAAAGAGCTGGCCATTGTCGAAGTGCTTAAGAAGTACATCAAGTCTTCGAAGCGAATCATTTTCGAAGGCAACGGCTATTCTGACGAGTGGGTAGAAGAAGCCGAACGTCGTGGCCTGGCGAACATTCGTTCGGCCCCGGAAGCTCTGGGCGTATACACCCGCAAAGAAGTAGCAGAACTCTTCGAGAAATACGATATTTTCACGGAGAAAGAACTGCACGCCCGCTACGAAATCGAGCTGGAAAACTACATCAAGAAAATTCAGATTGAGTCACGGGTGATTGGCGATCTCGCCATCAACCATATTCTTTCTACGGCTCTCAAGTACCAGTCGCAACTGGTGGATAACGTCAAAGGCCAGAAAGACATTGGGATCGAGGAGAAGTACTACGCTCCGACGGTGGAAACCATCAAACGGATTGCCGAGTACACGGCCAAAATTCAGATCCTGGTTGATGAAATGACTGAAGCCCGGAAACAGGCCAATGCCATCCAGGATAGTGCGGAGCAGGCTCGCCTCTACGGAACGAAAGTGAAGGGTTATTTTGACGAGATCCGTTACTACGTTGATAAGCTCGAACTGATTGTAGACGATGATGAGTGGCCGCTCGTGAAATACCGTGAGTTACTGATGCTTCGCTAGGTTAACCTGAGTTCAGAGGTGACAGGTGGATTTTCCACGGTCTGTTTTGAACAAATTCTTGCGTAAAATCGAGAAAAGCCCGCTTGAGTGCGGGCTTTTTTTTCGTACTTTGGCTTTCAAACCAATGCTTACACCCTTATGCCGACCGCAGAAAACTCCGGCTATTCCTCTACAGACATTCAGCAACTGAAAGACGAAATCCGCTCGAGCGGCCATTCTTTCATTTATACGGAAGACCCTGATATGGACGAGCCCACGGGCGATGAGTTCGCTCATTTCCAGTTTGTGGGGGTTCACGAAGGAAAAGAAGTAATCTACGACGCCGTTTTGTATACCTTACGTTTACACCACAGCAGTTTGGTCTACGAAGAAGCCGAGCGTCAGGCGATGCAGGAACATCCCCTGTACGTACCGCTGGATCAGCGGGATGAAACCTATCAGGCCAATGATGAAGTGGACGAGGAAGTGGAACTACTGATTACGGAAATCATCGAAGAACTGGAAGAAAACGAAGAAATCAAGGTAACCGAGCACCTGGAGACGGAATACAGCGAGGAAGGTAGCGTCGAACTTGATATTTGCCTGAACGTAGAAGCCGTTAATGACGAAGTGATTGAAAGCTTCATCAAAGACTTTACGTCCGGTCAGTTAGAACTCGACACAACGCTTTATTCCTTTAAAAGTCTGGAAGAAGAATAATTTTATGCCGCAGTGAGTACAAAAACTCGCTGCGGCTTTACAGTACCTATGCACTTATTCTATGAGCCGGACATCCAGCAACGGCTATTTTTATCCGAAGAGGAGTCGCGGCACGCGGTAAAAGTGCTTCGTTTATCAACGGGAGATACGTTGAAAATTGTGGACGGGAAGGGTTTCCGCTACGAAGCCGAAATCGTCGATCCCAATCCCAAACGCTGCTCCGTACGGATTCGCTCGGTGGAGCAGGAGGCTACGGCACGATCATTCTCCATTCATCTGGCGATTGCCCCCACCAAAGATCTGGATCGGATCGAATGGATGCTGGAAAAATGTGTGGAAGTAGGGGTGGACCGGGTGAGTTTCATCCGTACCCGTCGTACCGATGAGCGGTACTGGAAAGGAAAATCCATTCACCTGGACCGACTGGAAAAAATTGCGGTTTCAGCTCTGAAACAGTCCCTGAAACTGACGATGCCGCTGGTAGAAGGCCTTATTCCCTGGGACGCATTCTTGGAAAATCTTCCCGCCAATCGGCAGAAATTGATTGCACACCTGGAGAATGAAGATCGCCAGTTGCTCAAGCATCGAGCTACGCCGGGTGGCTCTTACGTAATTTTGATCGGTCCGGAAGGAGATTTTACCACACAGGAAATTGCGGAAGCAAAAGAAAAAGGATTTTTAGCCGTTAGTTTAGGTGAAAGCCGGCTCCGTACGGAAACCGCTGGCCTCATTGCCGTACATACGCTGGATCTACTCAATCAATAAGGCATGAAACGACTCGGAATGCTCATGGGCCTTTGGCTGGCAGGCCTTTGCCTGAACACGGTACCAGCGATGGCCCAAACAATCCGCATTGCCAAGCTGAAGTACGGGGGTGGTGGCGACTGGTACGCGAACAAAACGTCTTTGCCCAATCTGATCAAATTCTGCAATCAGAACCTCAAGACCAACATTGCGGCCGAAGAAGATATCGTGGAGCCGGGGAGTGCCGAGCTTTTTAATTATCCCTTTGTACATATGACGGGTCATGGTAATGTCGTTTTCACGGACGCTGAGGCCCAGAATATTCGTAAGTATCTAATCGCCGGAGGCTTTTTGCACATTGACGATAATTACGGCCTGGAGAAATTCATTCGACGCGAGATGAAGAAGGTGTTCCCCGAGCTGAATTTTGTGGAAGTACCTTTTAATCATCCCTTGTACAAAGCCAAATACGTCTTCCCGAATGGTTTGCCCAAGGTACACGAACACGACGGCAAGGCTCCACAAGGGTACGGCCTGATCTGGCAGGGAAGGCTGGTTTGCTTCTTCAGTTACGAATGCGATCTGGGAAACGGCTGGGAGGATCAGAGCGTATACAACGATCCGGAACCCGTTCGGCAGAAAGCCTTACAGATGGGAGCCAATTTGGTTTATTACGCCATGACCACTTTTTAGCATTAAATTTGTGAGTTGAACAGGATTTTTAGCCAATTTTTCAAAAAAAAATAAACTTTTGCAACTAAGTATTCAAAGCTTAGGTTAGACTATTAACTTTGTACTTGGTACTTCATTAAATCTGCCGAAATGCAACTCATTCTTCCAGCGTTCATCATTCATTGGTACCTGTCGCTTTTTAGCCAGACCTTTTTCTTGCATCGTTACTCTGCTCACAAGATGTTTACGATGAATAAGTTCTGGGAGCGGTTCTTTTACCTGCTCACCTACATCTCACAGGGATCCAGCTATCTGAGTCCGAAGGGATACGCGATTTTGCACCGGATGCACCACGCTTTCAGCGACGGACCACGTGATCCGCACTCACCTCACAACTCTACGAACGTCTTCACGATGATGTGGAAGACAAAAGACATTTACAACGCCATTTTGTTTGGTCGTACGAAAGTTGAGCCTCAGTTCGATAAAAACTATCCGTACTGGAGCACGATCGAAAAAATGGGCGATTCCTGGATTTCACGCATTGGCTGGGGTACGGCTTATTCTTTGCTGTACATTGCCGCATTCATCTGGTTTGATATGCACTGGGCGTTTTTCTTCCTGTTGCCGATTCACTTCCTGATGGGCCCCGTGCACGGAGCAATCGTAAACTGGAGCGGTCACAAGTACGGCTACCAGAACTACGATAACAACGATAAATCGAAAAACTCTCTGGTACTGGATTTCCTGATGATGGGCGAGTTGTTCCAGAACAACCACCACAAATTGCCTAACCAGGTAAACTTTGCTTCAAAGTGGTACGAATTTGATCCGACCTACCCGGTCATCAAAACACTGCACTGGATGAAGATCATCCGTCTGAAACCCGTAAAAGTGCGGGCTCAGCACGAAGAAGTAGAAGCGTAAGCGAATTACGATTATAAAAAAAGGACGGCTTAGTTAAGTCGTCCTTTTTTATAATTCAATTTTTTTGTATGACCAACAAGGTCTAAATCTGTCTTAAAACAGGGGATACAGATAGACTAGAACCACTAGAAAGAGGACATAACTAAAATAGAAACAGTAGAGATAGATGCTGTTTTTAAAATAAAGAAGTCTTAGGCTTCTATGTTTCAAGATT
>NZ_NJAG01000030.1 GCF_002872335.1 Siphonobacter sp. BAB-5405
CTCCAGTAACGCTCCCAACGGAAAAGGCACCATCGATGTCGTGGAGATTAACTACCGGGATACGAAAAATGTAGCCAAGAAAACGACCCTGTATTTGACCATCTTCGATTTAGCTCCCAAGCTCCCCTGGGTCTGAAAAGTGTAGTAGCCGTGGCTAGCAAATAAGTAGTATTTCTTGTAGACACACGAACGGCTCGCTTCAGAAAGCGAAGCCGTTCGTGTGTCTACGCCAWTGTTGGGAATTGGCATACCATCATCAGAACCCGGCTATGGCTATACGCTCAAGAATCTTAATATAGTGATTACATGGAATAGGTTATTCCTTCGGATGGATCGTTTAGCTTTGGCACCCGTGACAAGACCTTTGCCCTTTCTAATCAAACGATTATGCGTGTATCCTTCGTAATCATCCCCAACCCACTTCCCCTTTTTTTACTGTTCCTTTCGCTGGTTGATGTTTAGCATTGCCTTACCAGCTACGACCAGACGCTTCACAGATTCCACCGTTTGAATCCAGTGGGTGGATTTACTTTCTTCTTGTCTACTTTTTTTATAGCAAGTTCAGGTACACGACACCTTTCCTTATGCTTGCCCACTACTTCAACCCCAAAACCGAACAGGGCGTTCTTCGCCTGTCCATCGTTGTTACGATTGTGTTGGGCGGTTTCGGTATAGCTTTTGGACTGCTGGCCAGTTCATCGGCCATTATCTTCGATGGCATTTATGATCTGACCGATGCCGGGATGACCTTCCTTGCTCTGCTAGTTTCCAAACTAATAGCGGCCTCTTCGACAGGTAATACCGTCAGGAGCAAACTAACCGAGCGTTTTACGATGGGATTCTGGCATCTGGAGCCCATTGTTTTAGGATTCAATGGCACCTTGCTACTGGGCTCTGCTCTGTACGCTTTGGTGAATGCGGTGGATAGCTTTCTGGATGGGGGTCGAAGGCTGGAGCTTAATTATGCCATCATCTTCACGCTGATTTCGCTGGTATGCACGCTTAGTATGGCTCTTTTCGCCAGCAAAGCCAATCAGTTCATCCGCTCTGAACTTTTGGCCCTGGATGCCAAATCCTGGTTTATTTCCACCGCCCTCAGCATTGCCTGGTTAGTGGCATTTACGTTTGGTATGATCATTGAGGGTACGTATCTGGACTGGATGGTTCCTTACATTGACCCGGCTGTTCTGGCCATTGTTTGTCTCGTCGTTATTCCGCTTCCCATCAGTAATATCCGGCAGGCGGTAGCTGATATTCTTCTAGTAACCCCCGCAGACCTGAAAAAACACGTGGATGAAGTGGCCCAGAAAGTAGTCGAACGCTATGGCTTCATCGCATACCGAGCCTACGTAGCCCGGGTAGGTCGGGGTCGTCAGATCGAGCTTTACTTCATCGTTCCCATGAGCTGGCCCGCCAAACGCCTGGAAGAATGGGACGAACTCCGGGATCAGATCAGCGAAGCCATTGGTGAGGATACCCCCGACCGCTGGCTCACGATCGTCTTTACAACTGATTTGGAATGGGCGGAATAAGGCTTGGTGACGGTTGTTGGTGACGCTATGCTAAACACCAACAACGGCGGGGAGTACTAACGAAATGAGCCCGCATTTGCCAAAAAGGCCAATACGGGCTCATTTCGTTAACGTATTTTACTAAATCTCTTCTGTTACACTTTTCACACCCAGTTCCGTGAAAAACGTTTTCCAGTACTGCGTGATATTCGGATTGTTGATTTTGGATGAAGTCGTCGGTTCGAAGGGTAATACCATGTGAACCGCCACACCCGTCAAATTCGGATACTGACTTTTCAAGCCCAGAGCGTCGGCCTTGGCCCATTCGTCAGCCTGAGCAGTTGTCTTGGGAGGAGTATGATGAAAATCCCGACGACTTTTCTGGGGCATGCTTTCCACCATGTCCGAAAAGTAATACACTTCCACCGGCTCTCCCTTGGACGCGACGGTCCCAATGGCCTGCAAGCTTGCCTGAATATCCGTTTGTTTGTTACTGCGGCTTTCGTTAGGCGTAGCCAGTTGTGAAAGAATTTGCTTGGTAAAGTTGAGCCGCTCTTTCTGTAAGGAAAAATCGTAGTTGGTCTGGGCCGCCTCTACATCGGTCTGACTCATTCCTTCAGTAGTTTCCAGGACCGTGCGGCTGGTAAGCTCCAGGGCTTTCCCTTTAGCGGTATTTTCGTGCATCAGCCATACTTCAATTTTATCACCTATTCCGTTAATATCCTTCTGTACCAAATCCGTCAGCACTTTCGTGTATTTTTTTTCCACGTAAGCGGCATCCTCATTCACACTCAGGGATTTATCCAGAAAAACGAGGGTGTTTTTTGATTTTGAGGACGAAGTAGTTTCGCTCGCTCCGGTTTCCTGTTGGGTATTTTGTTCGGAATTATCGCCCCCGCAAGCCATCAACAGGCCCAGCAGAGCGAAGGTAAGCCAATAGATTTTCATGAATGAATCAATGTTTCGGCGAAGGTTTTCCTCCGCATGCTTCTTGAGGTATCTACGAAAAACCGGCGTCTTTGGCCCGTTACCTCAGCAGTACGATAATTAACGCGAGGGCTGCGGGAAGGGCCTGTACCAGCAGAATCGACCGTGAGGCGGTCCAGCCACCGTAGACCCCGGCTACGACTACACAGCTTAAAAAAAATAGAGCCACATTCCGCGACCATTCGCCGTCGCCAATGAGTAAGGACCAGAACAAACCCGCTGCCAGAAAACCGTTGTACAGGCCCTGATTGGCGGCTAGTCCTTTCGTAGGCTCAAACAGTTCGGGCGGTAAGGACTTAAAGGTGGCTTTACCACGCGTCGTCCACGCAAACATTTCCATCCATAAAATATAGACGTGTTCCAGAGCAACGACGGCGACAAGAATCTGGCTGAGAAGGTACATTTGGCTGGGGATTATGGGTTCGTGTCAAAGGTAAACTTTTTCGGCATTTCATCATTTTTTCGACTTCAGGCAACCCTCCCCTACGGCTTTGCATATATCCCTTTGAAAACCTGTTCGTCGTGGAATTACTCGAAGCCTTACGTAAACAAAATCCTTTTGCCCAGAAACGGGTCTACGATCAGTACGTAGGACGGATGTTTCGCGTATGCCGCCGCTATGTACGCAACGACGAAGAAGCCCGCGACTTGCTGATGACTGGTTTCGTCAAGTTTTTTCAGCGAATACAAACCATTGAATGGCGGGAGGAGCAGGCTCTGGAGCCGTACCTGCGGAAACTCATGGTCAACGAATGTTTGCAACACTTACGGCGGCAGAAGATTTCGTACGTGGCCGTCGATGAGCTTTCCGAACACCAGCAGCCTTTCCAGCCCCCGGATGACCACTGGAGTAGTGAAGAAGTATACCGCCTGATTCTGGAACTACCCGATGGGTACCGCACCGTTTTTAATCTTTACGCCATCGAAGGGTATACCCACCGGGAAATTGCCGAGCAGCTTCAAATCAGTGAAAATACGTCTAAAAGCCAGCTTCATAAAGCCCGGCAATTATTACAGGAAAAACTTAGAAAACGCGGATACGATTATGGAAAATCCCATGGATGACTGGTTTCGAAACCAGCTGGAGGATGTACCGGAAACGGTACCCTTTTCAACGGAATCACTCTGGAAAGACATTCAGACCGCACAAAAAACCAAACCCCTCCCCTACTACCGCTGGGTTGCGACCGCGTGCGTTGCCGTGTTGGTACTGGGAGGACTCGGTTGGTTGTTGACTCAACCCGATCCCGTTGCGGCTACGCCTGAGCTGGCCCAGCGTTCGACTCCTCGTACCACCGCACCCGCCAAACCTGCGATGCCAACTCCCAAACAAGTCCTTCTGGTGCCGGTGCCGTCCACTCCAGTCGAAAGTCGTTTGGCAACGGTTACAAAAAAACCGGCTCCGCAAGTGACTGTACCCCGTGATTCAGCCGTGGATGTTCTCAGCGTTACACCAACGGAAATCATTGCGGTAGAAACCCCGGTCCTTCCGCTGCCTTCATCCGTGGCCACTCGCCCCGTCAAACGGTTCCGGGTCTTGCACGCCAATGATGTACAGGCTCAGCAGGACGCTCAACCTAGACTGTATCGCTCCGAAGGCTTTGTCCGGTTGGGGCCACCAGCGGCCGATTCGGCTCCGGTGCATACCCCTCACCTTTCTACGCATTCTCAACCCTAAATTTCTCTTTCGTATGCTACGTACCTGTTTGCTGAGCTTACTTCTCCTAAGTAAGCTGGGATCGCTATGGGCTCAATCCATTGATCAGACGTATAAAAGTCACATTACCCTTCGGCTAGCCAACAACCAGTCGGTACAGTTGGAATTCAATCAGTTTTCGGACCTGCTGGCACACCGAAACCTGGATTCCGTACTCCATCTGTTTGTAACGGATTACCAGAAAGTACGGGATACTTCCGAAGCCTTGACGGCTCATACCATTCGTTTCCGCTTCGACGAAAACCGGCGACAACTTGATGTACGCTCCTACCCGCAAACGCAGCAGGCTTACCATTTCTCCAGTACGGAAGAACCCGCCCTACTCAAAACCCAAAGTGATACGCTTGAGCTACCCGCCTGGCAAGCTCCTGCTGCTGTAGGCTGGGGTTCGGGTTCGCCCCAATTCTGGGTACGATTCGTACTTAATGACCTGTCGTTTATTAAAACGCAACTGAAAAAAGGTGGTTTCAACCCCTTACTGGAAGAGGCCATTCAGTCGGTGTATCAGTACAAAAATCATCATCTGACCTCGTCTAAGGTAACATTCGATTTAGTACAGGAGGGTAAGAAAGCGACGTTCAGTCAACTGAATTTCGTTCGGGCGGCCTTTATCTCTTTTCAGCCCCGGGCTGAAGTGGGTCTCATTCGGCATCGACTGGTACCCGCACTGGCGGCGGATGTCATGTGGGTACCCGACTCGTACCGGGGTATGGGCTTCTCGATAGGTTTGCAATCGCACTTCTTTTTTCGGGGTACGCCGGAAACGGGTTTTCATACCGATCGCAATGATTTCCTGAATCTGGGCGTCCACTTCTATAGCCGCCGTCCCAACGGTCAGAAAGCGGAGTTCAGTAAACTCCTGACGCACCTGAGTGTGGGCGTTCCGATTCGGCGAACGGGTGGGTACTTTCCCAAAAATACAGTCCGACTGAGCGGGACAGTTTTTAGTCGCGGATTCATTAAACTTGAGCCCGAACTCTACATGACCGGTTTTTTCAGGAACGTCTATCCGGGGGTACGCCTTCGTCTGGGGTTATAGTTTTTCCCGGGGTTTAGCAACAGATCGTCCCTGATTTCCGTATGTATTGCTGTACAGATGCCGGGCGGCTAAAACAATCAGGCTAATTGCTTGTTTATAAGATAATTACGCATCGCCCCCCGATTGAAGCGTCGCTCCGGACTCTTCCAGCCCTACGAGCAGGCTGGCTTGAAAGTTTTCAGCAGATCCAAAAGAATTCCATTTCTAGTTCCAACTATTTGGCTTTAAGCTGTGTCTGTAGTGTAATTTTGCCTGTACCACCGCTAAATGAACCAGAACCTTATCGCTGATTTATAATGAGCCAACCCATCAAAAAAGCAGATATCATCTTCGACTGTGAACGGATGAAGCATGCTCATACGGGTCTTTATCACTTCTGTTTACAACTGGGTAATGCGTTACTTTTGAATCGAAAAAGTATGCAACACCGGTTGGGATTTTACCTACCTTCTTCGGAAAGCGATTTATTTGGCGATAATCCGTTTAACAAACGGCAACATTCGCTGCATAAATATGCCATGCCCTTTGCCAATCAGTACAAAGTCTGGCATGGTACCTACCAGGACTCCAATTATTTTCCCTTACGGAGTTCGGCGAAGAAAGTACTGACGATTCACGATCTGAACTTTTTACACGAGAATAAACCCCCGGAAAAAGTTAAAAAGTACACGCAGAAATTACAGGATAAAATCGATCGGGCGGATCGCATTGTGACCATCTCCAATTACGTAAAAAATGAGATTGAGTCTACGATGCACATGGGTGGGAAGGAAGTACAGGTCGTTTACAACGGCTGTAACATCAACGAACACATCAACCCGATTAAACCCCAGTTTTCAACGGATAATCCCTTTTTGTTCAGTATTGGTACGGTAGCTCCCAAGAAGAATTTTCACGTTTTGCCCGCCATGCTGCTTCAGAACGATCTGGATCTGATCATTGCCGGCACGACTACGCATAAAGAGTATTATCAGAAAGTACTTAACGAATCCAAACGGCTCGGCGTACAGAACCGCGTTCACCTGACGGGACCGATTACTGAAGCCGAAAAATACTGGTTACTGAAAAACTGTGACCTGTTCTGCTTCCCCTCGCTGGCGGAAGGTTTTGGATTACCCGTTATTGAAGCCATGCATTTTGGCAAGAACGTAGTACTCTCCGATGCTACTTCCTTACCCGAAATCGGTGGACCTTACGCTCATTATTTCAACGGCTTTGATCCCGAACAAGTGAGTGATCTAACCACCCAGATTCTGGAACAAATCGATACCAAGTCCGAAAGTGAACTCATCAAGGAATGGTCACAGCAGTTTAACTGGCGGAATACGGCCAACGAATACTGGCGGATCTACGAAGAACTACTGAATGAATAAACGATACTAAAAAAGGCCACCCGATGGGGTGGCCTTTTTCGTGACTATGCTTAAGGATTCGCTTTAGCCGGAGCATTTTTCAGCGAATTAATCCAGGCTGCGATTTTTAACGCATCCCCTTTCGGTACCTGCGGCATGGGGGGCATTTCCGTCGCGTAACCCGGCCAGTTTTGCGGCTTAGGATTATAGATCAGATCCACAATTTTCTCGTTGGAGTAATTGCGTTTGGCCACGTCCCGGTACGCCGGTCCTACCTGACGCTTGTCGGCGTTGTGACAGGCCAGACAGGTATATTTCGAAAGTAGCGGCTTCACTTCTTCGTACGAAGGCACTTTCGCAACGGCAGTTTTGCCGTTTTTCGCTACGGTTTCTTTCGTTGTTGTGGGCTTCTTCACCGTACTCGCTACTGCCGAAGTTTTCGTACTGGCTTCCGAAAGACTCAGTTTTTCACCCGCCGGGATATTATTCAGCGTGTAGTAGGCATTGGGGTGTACCAGACTGAACTTCGTACTTTTTTCGCGAATGCCATCGAGCGTCAACTGGTGGATGTAGTACTGACGCAGGTTATCCACGATGATACGGGCCTTGAGACCATCACTGGATACTTTCACGCCTTTCACCGCATTTTCCACTTCATTGATCGTGGGGCTACCATAGGTGGAGTGGTACTTGTAGATAAAGCTCTTCACCTTGTAGCTGGCCAGATCTTCGGCACTGGCCGCATCAATCGGTTGCGTAAACTCGACTTCGAAGCCGTCCGGCATGGCCCGTACCGCCTTCATTTCGAAGGGTGTTTTACCGGTCCATACGAGTCGTTGCAAGCCTTCGTTGGCTTCGCCAGCAGAACCCCAGCCCCGGTTGGTTTCACCCACGAACAGCGAATGATCTTTACCGAAAGCCATCCGCAGTACACCCGACTGGAAGCCGGAACGGAAGTCGAAAGCCACACCCTGGTATTCACCGTTTACTTGTTCCATGAACACTCGCATGATTTTCGACTGTCCCTGATCACCAATCAGCATTTGTCCGGCGAAAGGTCCGAATGCTCCCTGCGTATCATCACTGATGATCTCCGAGTTCGAAATGCCCAGTACGCCATGGGGTAACCATACGGCGGGCAACTGAATTTCGGGGAACTTCTTTTTGGCTTCAAACAACAACAGCGGATTCTTCTCCGACGCATCGTTTTCGGGTTTGATGGCCCGGCCATTGTTGTCGCGGCGACGGCGTTCGTCGTACGTCTTGTAGAATTCTTCCTGCGAAAGTTTCACGGGTGAGTTCGGCAGCGACGTCCAGCGTAAACCTGCCGGATGCCCTACGAACGCTCCTTTTTTCACGTGCCATACGCCCCCTGAACCCATCCAGTCACCCTGGTTGTCGGTATAGAACAGATCGCCGTTGATCATACCCAATCCGCACGGCGAACGCATCCCGGTTGCCCAGGGCTCCATTTTTCCGTCGGGAGAAATTTTCATGATCCAGCCGCGGTAGGGTACTTTACTTTCCCCCCGCCACCATTCTTCGTCCCCGAAGGCCACGTTGGCACTTACGAAGAAGCTGCCATCGGGAGCCACTTTCGGCCCGAAGCTGTACTCGTGGTAGTGACCAGAAATTGGCCAGGCGTATACCGTCTGGTACTTGTCGGCTTTTCCGTCCCCGTTGGTATCAGTCAGTCGGGTCAATTCACCGCGTTGAGCACAGTAGAATGAACCGTCCTTGTACACCAAACCCAGGATTTCGTGCAGACCGCTGGCAAACTTGCGGAAGAAAGGTCGTGGGCTGCTGGGGTTTTCAATGACCCATACGTCTCCCCGACGCGTGGATACTGCCACATCGCCGTTGGGCATACTGGTTACGCCACCAATTTCGAGCACAATGCCTTCGGGCGTACTCACTTTAACAATTTTGTAGAGATCGCTTTCGGCCGGAGAACTGTCCTGAGCCAGGGCCGCCGTAGTCAGGCCCAGTCCGAGAAGCGTCGTATGAAGAATCCGTTTCATGCGTATATGCTTGTAAAGTAGCTGCTTCGCTTAAAGTCAGCTACGGATCTTATTAAAACAGAATTTCGTATTTGATCGCGTTGGTACTCACCGGCATCAGCAGCTCCTGACGATTGCCGGATTTGCGTAAGGTTGCACCCGTCACGCGGACGTAATACGACTTGCCGTCAATGGCATACAGACCGGGCTGTACCTCTACGATGTCGCTACCCGTGGCTACGAGGTGGTACAGATTGGCCGTCGGATTTTTCACTGTGATTTCGCGGACGAGGTATTTATTACCTTCGGCCGGACGGATTTTATCCGAGACTTCGCTACCGAAATAGGTATAGTTGAAGGTCGGCAGACCCGCTTCATCCACGTCATAACCCAAGGGCTTGTACGTGCCGCCTTCTTCGGGCAGATTCTCCGTCCAGGCTTTGGAAGAAGAACTTAACACGGCAAAATCAGGAAAATCATTGAAAGAAGCCAGTACACCCCGGGGCCGCGAGGAACCATCCCCCCGGTCGTGCCACATCGGTGTAGCATCCAAGAAATCGCCTTTCCAGGCCTGTACCAACGCTCCGTTGTCGAGATCAAAGGTGTAATGCAGACCATCGGCAGAACCTACCTGTACGGCGTGTACAATCCGCTTGCGTTTGCCATCGGGGTAAATGTCCATGAAGCTACGGGTAATCGTATTTTCACGAGCATCAATCAAAATGGGGTCCGTCGATGGATTGGTCAGCAGGGAAGCAGGAGCCGTCAGGCTCGTATGCCGCACACCGGGGCCTTCCACTTCGAGGGCTAAGCCGGGGCGTACCCATTCGTCGCGTTTTACGTAGGCAATTTCTACGTTCGCCGTACCAGCGGGCAGTTTAATGGTCCCCGCATTGTACTGACCGGGTTGCAGAAATCCTTCTTTCACAACGACCTGATTGTTGACTTTCAAACGAGCCGTACCCCCCGCGGAAAGGAAGAATTTGTATTCACCCGCCGTAGGAACCGTAAGCTTACCCGTGTAAAGCAGACCAAAGTTGTTCGTCTGATTGGTGACGTCCCAGTTTACTTCCGAAGGCGTACCCGTACTGGTCGATTTCAGTTTGGAGAAATCGGGAATCTGGGCGAAAGAATCGTTATTGGAAGGCTCGTAGGCTTTGAACTGCGTACCCGTCAATTGCAATTTTTCGTCACCGTAGCTGCGGTAACGAAGATTACGGAAGGCAATCGCCCCGTGATCCCCCTGAATCATGATGGGTCCTTTGGCGGCTTCTTCTTCCGAGATCGGGCCACCCGTCGGTCCGGAAAGTTCTACGTTTTCCTGAATGGTAATGCCGTTCAGCGAAATTTTCAACACCTTGGCGTTGGCAATTTTCTTACCGGAAGCGTCAAAACGAGGAGCCTGGAATGAGATTTCCATGTGTTGCCACAGACCAGGAGCCTTACCGGCATTGATCCGGGGAGCGTGTCCTTCGTACATACGGCCCGAAGGCAGTTCCCGGCGTTTGTAAATTCCGCCCACGTCGCTGTCTGAAGGAGCTTTCACGCCCCAGCTGTCGAGCAATTGAATTTCGTACCGACCTTGCAGGTAGAATCCGGAGTTCGAATGCGAAGCCATCATGAAGTCAAACTCCAGATCAGCATCCCCGTGTTCGAACGTCGTCAGCAGATTCGCCCGGTTGTTGGCATCGGGCTGGTTGACCAGCACGCCCGAACCGGCTTTGGTGGTAAGTACTTCTTTTTGCTGCAAATCGGCCGCTACCTCACCGACAATTTTCCAATTGCCCGCTTTCGTAGGACGAAACGCACTCATATCGGTCAGTGAAAGGGTCTGGGGAACCGTACCAAACTGAGCGAAAGCCGCCGCGTTTAGTCCGGCCACAAGCCACCCGGCAGCCCACAGCCGAAGAAGAGGTCTTTTCATAGTACTGTTGAAATGTTGGTTAGCAATGAACTTGCAAATCAAAGCAGTGAAGCCCACATTCCAACTATACTGATACCCACTTAACAATAAATAATCGTATCTAACCTACTTTAATTAAAATACGACTGGTTTCCGCTAAAGCCGTACAAGTTAAAATCTCGCCTTGGGCCAGCTCCCGTTCGGTCAGTACATCGTTGATGGTCATTTTCACCCGACCTTCCAGACACTGGGCCACACAGGTACTACAACGCCCACCCCGGCAACTATACGGTAACAAAATGCCCGCTTTGAGAGCTGCCGTCAGCAGGTACGTTCCAGCCGGGACTGCGAGCGTATACCGCTGGTTCTGGTACTCGATTTCAACCTGACTCGCGACGCCAAAGCCCTCGGGAATGGCGGGCGTTTGCGGAGGAATGACAAAGTTTTCCTTACGAATCGATTCGGCTGGGAAACCCAGAAACAGCAGTACAATCCGGACGAGTCGCATGAAATCTTCCGGGCCACAGAGGTAGAAAGCAGGCTGATTACGTGTGGGATCCAGATGCCGGGCCAGCAACTTTTCAAAAAGGGTATTGTTGAGGCGGCGGGCCCGTTCATCCGCGGGCGGATTGCTATACAGATACTCGATGGTCAGTCGCTCCGGAAATTGCTGCGTGAGGGCATCCAGCTCGTCTTTGAAAATCGTACTGCTTCGACTGGTATTACTATAAAAAAGTACGATCCGACGCTGCGGCTGCTGATACAAAGCCGCTTTGATCAGCGAATAAATGGGTGTGATGCCGCTACCTGCCGCTACAAGGAGCAGATCCGTATCCGCCTGCGAATCCAGTGTAAACCGGCCAGCGGGCGGCAGGCTTCGTAGCGTATCGCCCACTTGCAGGTTTTGTAAAAGCCAGCGGGACACTTCACCATTAACGACCCGCTTGATTGTCAGACTGAAGCTTGTATCTACTTCCGGCGTGGAGCTGATGGAATACGAACGCCGTAGCTTGTGTCCTTCGTGCTGCAACAATAGCGTCAGAAACTGGCCTGCCCGATACGGTACTGGCAAGCCATCGACTGGCTCGAGCACATACGTTTTACAATCGGCCGTCTCGGGGCGTATGGCCGTTACTTTCCATTCAATCCATTCAACCTTTGAATCCATTGTTTATCTTACGTTAATTTCTGGGCAAAACCCAACCTATCGGGCAAACGCTGTGTCTTAAAGGCGATTAGATATTTCAAGACAATTGAGTCCGCTTTTCCAGCGATTGATCTGATTTTTACAGCAATTCATTCGCTAGCTTTTTATCATTTTTTTTAACATCAGCCAATTTTGTTCCAGACTATGGGTTTCAGAAGCGTCCGTTTACCAGATTGTACTAAAAAATTTTAAGACTCGTGGGGGTAAATCGCTTTCTGACTGTCCTACTGACGATGTTCAGCTTATACACGGTCTTTAACTTCAGGTAAAACAATCCACCCCATGAAAAGGATAAAAAACGGTTCGCTTGAGAAGACACTCCACCAACGTATAACTATCTGTTCCATAGCGGTACTCCAGCACCTTCATGAAACCGTACCTCCTTTATACTTCTGTTATTTTCCAGACCTGGCAGATTAACTGTTACATGCCCCGGTCTGTTTGGATGATGAGGTGCTTCTAACCCTCCTTTTCTGTCAATCGTTTCCTACGGATTCATCCAATTTTTACAGAGCGTTTCTAACCGGCTGTTCATCACCAGGTCTTTAGTAAACGTCCTGCTCCCAACGCGTTCATTACCCCAAGAACTCTATCCATTACCGATCCCGTTGTCCACACCTGCCATGTATCATTTCCCTAAACTTCCTTTTTCCTGGATACTACTCTGCTCATTGAGTGTACTGCTGAGTTTTACGCTGGCAGGCCAGTCTCCTACGCACGAGGTTTCCGGTCAGATTACTGATCAGAAAACGGGCCTGGGTATTCCCTTTGCTTCGGTGGGTGTACTGGGAAAACCCAACGGCACCGTCGCCAACGAAGAAGGTCGTTATCAGCTTCGCTCCAGTCAGCCCCTTGATTCACTACTTATTTCAGCGGTGGGTTACCAGACGACCCGGGTAGCCGTCACGGGGTCTTCGCTTTCGATTTCCCTGCTCCCCATGGCGGCAACGCTGGGTGAAGTAGTCATTCGGGCGGGTGAAAACCCGGCTTTTCGGCTATTGCGGGAAGTGGCAACCCGCCGTTCACAACACGATTTTCAGCAACAGCCCGCCTATACCTATCAGGCGTACAGTCAGCTTACGGTAGGAATCAACAAGATCGATGAGCATTTTCAGCAACGAAAACCCGTTCAAACCATTCTACAGGCCTTACCTAAATCCGAACGGCAGTCGGGCAACCTTCCGGTATTTACTTCCGAAACGCTGTCGAAAATCTACGCTCGTCACCAACCGAACCTGAGCAAGGAAGAGATTCTAAAGACCAACATCAACAGCGTCGGAATTACGGACGACAGCTTTATTGCTCTCTTCACCGGAGCGGGTTTTAATACCCTCAACTTTTACGAAAATCAGGTCAGCCTGTTTCGGAAAGAATTCATGTCGCCCCTCTCCTCCCACGGACGGCAGGCCTATACCTACTTTCTGGCCGATACCACACAACTGGAAGGCCGCTCCTGCTACGTCGTTGAATTCGACCCCAAGCGTAAACACGACCTGGTTTTTGAAGGTCGCCTGTTTGTGGACACCCTCACGTATGCCCTGGCGGGCATTGAGGCTCGTCTGGGGCCCGAAGCAACTATTAATTACATCGAAGGAATGGACCTTTCCATTACGTATGAACCCACTTCAACGGGTGTCTGGGTGCCAACGCTCACGCAGGTAACGGTTCAGGCAGGTGAGGTAGTCAAACACACGTTCGGAGCGATGGTCGCCTACGCCATGGCGTTAACTGATTTCAGCGTGGAAGAGCCCCGTAGCATTCGATTTTTCGATACGGAAGTAGAACTGGCCACCGATCGGCAGCAGGATAGCGAAGCCTTCTGGCAACAGCACCGGGAGCGAATTCCTTTCAGTGAACTGGAGAAAAATCGCCAGCTCGTGGATACCATTCGGAATGTTCCCCTGATTAAGGCCGCCACGCAGGCCGGTGAATTTGTGTACAAGGGAGGTTACGTGCCCATAGCCAAAGGTCTGGAACTGGGTTCCGTATTTTCAACCTGGGCCTACAACCGCCTGGAAGGTCACCGGCTTCGGCTCGGCTTGCAGACGAATGCCCGCTTTAGTAAAACCTGGCAATTTCTGGGCTACATGGCCTATGGCTCCCACGATAAAGTCTGGAAACGAGGTGGAGAAATCCGGTTTATTCCCAGGCGTTCGCCGCTGACCCTTTTTACCCTCCGGCATACGTACGATCTGGAACGACTGGGGCTTCGCCTGGAGCAACTCGCAGATGACCCCATGTTGAGAATTATCAACCGATTCGGCCATTTCAAAAAAGCGTATTACCTGCGAGAAAACGTCCTGACCGCCCAGCAGGATTTAGGACCCAATTTCACGCAGACAGTGGGCGTTCGTCAGCAATGCATGGATTTCCGCTTTCCCATCTTTGTCCCGCTGACCGATCAGTCGATAGCCAGACTAGGCAAACTCTGGAGTCGGGAAGTTTTTCTGGAAACGCGTTACGCACCAGGTCGTTTGCCCAACCGACGGGTGACCAGCCGACGCGTCCGGCAGCGTCCGACGGAAACGGCTCCTGTTGTTACGCTTCGCTATCAGTATGGTACGTTGTATCAGCCCAAAGGATTGGCTACGCCCTATGAGGCTACGTCTTACCAAAAATGGCAGTTGCAACTTGATCATGCCATTCGCTGGGGCATTTGGGGACGAACCCATTACACCCTGCAAGCGGGCTATACCCCTTCAACGTTACCCTATCCTTTGCTGGAAGTGCATCAGGGCAATTCTACGCCCTTTTACAATCGTAATGCTTTCAATCTTATGAACTACGCCGAATTTGTGAGTGATCGGTACGTGTCGCTGGCCGTGGAGCATAAATTTGAAGGACTGTTTACGAATCGCATTCCCGTCGTTCGTGACTGGGGCTTACGAAATTTTATCACCGCAAAAATCCTCTACGGTCAGCTTAGCACTGCCAACCAGCGACTCTTACTGGACCTGGAACGAAAGCCGGTTATTCATACCCTCCAAACCTTGCCCTACGTAGAAGTAGGGTATGGTTTCTCGAACGTATTTCGGGTAGCCCGCATCGAAGCGATGCACCGCCTAACCTATCGAGATAACCCACGTATTCAGCGTTTTGGGGTAAAAGTCTCGTTTCAGTTGAGTTTATAGCCCGTCTATTTCCCTTTCAACGATTTTCTGCTTTCGTCATAACGGAACATTTAACGTTGTGTAAGAGCCTGAGCCGCTATTCCACTATTTAACCTTTCAGCCAGACTCGCTCCGGTAGCCAGCCTGACTGAGATGTATAAGCATTCGGAAAACACCTGCTCATCCCTGACCTGGTCAGAGTCGGGTAAATAGCCTGTCGTATAGCGATGGGGTAGGCGAAAATTAGCCGGATTCAGTAAAAAATAAATGCTCCTGCTGACATAGGGTTGTCAATACCCGGTCTTAGGTTTGCTTCAGAAAATTTACAGCATACCTGTGTCAGGCTGGGGTTTCGTACGGTCCGGTAGTTCATCATGAAAATTCGTCCCTCTATCCTAAAAGTATAGGTTGGTAAAGCCACCCGTCTGACTTTTGAAGTCTCATCCTTAACGCTATGATCCCATGATTGTTATGCAGCGTCTGCTTCGGCGAAGTTTTCTCATCCTGGAAAAAACTTCGTAGCTTTGATCGGTTCCTGTTCGGCCTATTCTTAACCAATCAACGATTCCTTTCACTACGAGTATGAGCTTGTAAAAACTCGGGGGCCAGGCACCTATGGCCCCTATCCGGCTTCATCCCCGGACCCATCATCTTCGGAGTACGTATTCATCCAACGAATCCTTCAACGGGATTCAACGCTTAAGCCGCATTTCGCTTCATAACCGAAATGCGTTCAACACAACCATATCCCATGAAACCACTCATTCTGATCCGATGGGGCACACTTTGGTGTAGCTTCATTGTCAGTTTTACGGGTTTGTGCCAGCAAACCTTCACCCTCAAAGAGGCTGTTGATTACGGGGTCAAAAACAATCGCAATGTTTCCAATACCCAACTGGATGTAGCGATCGCCCAGGCTCGTATCGGCGAAATCAAAGCCACGGGTCTACCCCAGGCCAGCGTAGCACTCGGGCTTTCGCATACCATCAAACCCCAGCCTTTCTTTATGCCACCCGGTATGAGTTTCATTCCCGGTGAGCCCGCTCTGCCGGGCGACGAAGAACTGGCCCTGGCGTTAGGTGGCGTTCGTTACAATTCCAATGCAGTCGCTAATCTGAACTGGCTGTTATTCAGCAGTTCGTATCTGCTAGGTCTGAAAGCCGCCAAGGTGTATACCGAGCTGGCGAACAAAAACCTGACGGCCAGCAAGATTACCATTGCTGAAAACGTAACAAAAGCGTACTACTCCGTACTCGTCAACGAAGAACGGCTGAGTTTGCTGGAAGTAAACGTGCACCGGCTGGATACCCTATTGCGAGATACGCGGGCTTCGAACGTGGAAGGCCTCGTTGAAAAAATCGACGTACAACGAATTGAGGTCCAGCGAAATAACCTTGTTACGGAACAGCAGAATGTACAGCGATTACAGGATCTCGCCTACCTGCTACTCAAGTACCAAATGGGTTACCCACTGGATCAACCGATGGCCTTAAGTGAAAAGCTGGCCAAAACGGAATTCAGCGAAGCGATGATTCAGCAGGTCAAGAAACCCTTTCAATACGCGGACCGCATTGAGTATTCAACCTTGGAAACGCAACGCCAGCTACAGGTACTTGACGTCAAGAATGTCAGCCGCAGTTTATGGCCTACGCTTTCGCTGACGGGGAATTATGGCTTTTATAACGGTCGGCAAACCATTGCCCGCTTTGTTACCCGCCCCTGGCTGGACGCTGGCTCGATTGGCTTCGCCATCAACATACCGGTGTTCGATGGGTTTACGCGACGGTACAAGCTTTCCCAGTCCCGTAGTAACCTCCTCAAGATTGATAACAGCATGAAACTTCTTGAGCAGAGCATCGACTTGCAACTCAGTCAGTCGGAAGTACAGCTTCGTAACTACTGGTTTACCCTAGGCGAGCAACAAAAGAACCTCGATCTGGCTCAGGAAGTCCTGCGAGTTACGCAAATCAAGTACCGGGAGGGTGTAGGTTCCAACATTGAAGTCATCAACGCCGAAGCCAGCTTCCGGGAGTCTCAGACCAATTACTACACTGCCCTGTACAATGCTTTGGTCGCCAAAGTTGACCTGGACAAAGCCGCGGGTAAACTGTACACCGAATAACGGACTTAACCAATCTCTTCACACACGGAAACGATTCTCATGAAAGTCACATACCTACTTGCTATTTCCCTCTTCGTAGTTGCCTGTTCCCAGAAAAAAGAAGGGCTGGAAGGCAAAAGAGCCGAACTGGCTGAATTAAAGAAACAACAGGCCGAGCTAACGGGCCAGATTAAAACGCTGGAAGGTGAAATCGCCAAGCTTGATCCTAAAAAAGCGGAAGAAACCAAAGTGAAGGCCGTCTCCGTAACGCCGCTGCAACCCAGTACCTTCGAACACTTGATTGAGGTGCAGGGTACAGTGGATGCGAAAAACAACGTACAGGTGAGTCCGCAGGCTTCGGGTGTGATCAAAGCCATTTACGTCAAGGAAGGCGATGCGGTGGGCGTGGGTACCCCGCTGGCTAAAATTGACGATGCCATTCTGCGGGAATCCGTGGAGGAAACCAAGAATCAGCTTTCCCTGGCCAGTACCCTGTACGAAAAACAGAAACGCCTCTGGGATCAGCAGATCGGTACGGAGATTCAGTATCTCCAGGCTAAAAACAACAAGGAAGCTCTGGAAAAACGGATTGCGACGCTGCAAGTGCAACTGAATCAGTCGAAGGTTACTTCTCCCATCGCCGGTACGGTCGATCAAGTCGATGGTAAAGTGGGCATGATGGCGACGCCGGGGGTAAGCATCCTTCGCGTCGTCAATTTGAGCAGTCTGAAAGTAATGGCGAAAGTAGCCGACACCTACGCTGCCAACATTCGCCGGGGCGACGCCGTGACCATCAAGCTTCCGGATCTGAAAAAAGAAATGAAAGCGAAACTCAGCTTCGTTGCCACTACGGTAGATCCGCTCTCGCGGACCTTCACCATTGAAGCGACCCTGCCTCCCAGCAAAGACCTCAAACCCAATATGCTGGCTCAGGTACTCATCAATGATGTCACGAAAACCAATGCACTGGTAATTGACCAGAACCTGATTCAGAATACGGAAAACGGTCAGATTGTGTACGTTGCCGCTACTGAAGGCAACAAGAAAGTAGCCAAAGCCCGCCCCGTGAAAACCGGCCTGAGCTACAGCGGCAAGATCGAAATTACGGAAGGCCTGCAAGCCGGTGATGCCCTCATTACGGTGGGTTACCAGGAGTTAACGGACGGACAAGCGGTTAGTTACTAACGAAACGCGGGGCCTGTCTCCGCGTTCTCTCAACCATCCAAGCAATGAAATTTGAAGAATACAAAACCCTCGGTTTTACCAACTGGTGCGTAGAAAACCGAACGACCGTATACATCTTCACGGTCATCATTACGCTGGCGGGGTTTCTGGTGTACACGAACCTGCCCAAGGAGCAGTTCCCGGACATCAAGGTCCCGCAGGTGTACATCAATACGGTCTACTTCGGTACGGCTCCGGCGGATATTGAAAACCTGATTAATAAACCCATCGAAAAGCAGTTGAAGTCGCTTTCGGGGGTGAAGTCGGTCAAGTCGAATGCCTTGAATGATGTGTCGGTCATTCTGGTGGAATTTTTGCCGGAAGTGAACTCGGAAGTCGCCCTCCAACGCGTACGCGACGCCATCGACAAATCGAAACAGGATTTACCCGCCGAACTCGACGCCGGGCCGACGGCTCAAAATGTCGAGTTTTCGGAGTTCCCGATTATGAACGTCAACCTGGCGGGCAATTTCCCCTTACAGAAACTCAAGGATTACGCCGAGGATTTGCAGGATGCCATGGAAGGGCTGCCCGAAATCAGCCGCGTGGATATTGTCGGAGCCTTGGAGCGGGAAATTCAGATCAATGTGGACTTGCCCCGCATGCGATCCACGGGATTAAGCTTTTACGACATTCAGCAGGCCGTTCAGGGTGAAAACATCAACATTTCGGGCGGCGAGTTGAATGTGGATAACGTGCGGCGTACGCTTCGCGTCAAAGGTGAGTTTACCGACGTAGCCCAAATGCGGGAGTTACAGATTCGCACGTCTACGGGGGCAACGGTTCGTTTGGGCGACGTAGCCGACGTACAGGACAGCTACGAAGAACGGCAGGATTTCGCTCGTCTGGACAACAAGGCAGTCGTTACGCTGAACGTCATTAAACGGGCCGGAACTAACCTGATCTCTGCCTCTGAAGGCATCGAAAAGATCATCGAAGAGTACAAACAGGATCGTTTTCCGGCGGGTTTGAAGGTACAGATTACCGCGGACCAGTCCGAGCGAACCAAAGCCGACATCCACGATCTGATCAATACCGTAATCCTCGGTTTCATTTTCGTGGTACTGGTTCTGATGTTCTTCATGGGCGTTCGGGATGCCATTTTTGTGGGACTTTCGGTACCGCTGTCGACGCTGGTTGCGTTTGTTTGCTTCCCGCTCGTAGGGCCGCTGATTGGCTCGGCGTTTACGCTGAATACGCTTGTACTCTTCGCCTTTCTACTCGGCTTAGGGATCGTGGTGGATGACGCCATCGTAGTGATCGAAAACACCCACCGCCTCTTCAATCAGCACAAGGACTGGGACATCAAGCAGGCCGTAAAAGCCGCCGCTGGTGAAGTATTCGTGCCGGTACTTTCGGGTACCCTCACGACGATTGCTCCCTTCTTCCCGCTGTTATTCTGGCCGGGCATTGTGGGTGAATTCATGAAATTCCTGCCCATCACGCTCATCATTACGCTGTTTGCTTCGCTGTTCGTTGCCTACGTCATGAACCCCGTTTTTGCGGTAAGCTTCATGACCCGGCACGACGACGAACACGGCGAACACGTACAGAAACAACACTGGCAACAGCTCCGCAAACCCACGTTTGCCATGCTGGCACTAGCACTGGTAGGCTATTTGATTAACCGGGGTGTGGGTAACTTTTTCGTGTTCCTGCTGCTGCTGTACTACTTCAACCATTTCATCCTGACGCCGCGAATTCTGGTTCCTTTCCAGGAAAACACGCTACCGAAACTGCAACACGGCTATCGGCGACTGGTCAGTTGGGTAATTCAGGGCTGGCGTCCCGTAATGGCCGTTGTCGCGGCCTTCAGCTTGTTGATTGTAGCAATCGTCGCTACGGCGATTCGGCAACCTAAAGTGGTCTTTTTCCCCAGCGGCGAGCCCGATTACATCTACATTTATAACGTGATGCCGGTCGGTACGGATGCCGTCGTTACCGATAGCGTCACGAAGGAAATCGAGCGGCGGGTCTTCAAGATTCTGGCGGATAATCAGGCTACGAAAGCCGTCAACTCCGTTATTTCTAACGTGGGTAAGAATGCGGGAGATCCCTTCAACCCCGACCGCTCGGATACGCCGCACAAATCGAAAGTGACCGTTGCCTTTGTGAAAAGTACCGACCGCGGAGATATTTCTTCACAAGCCATTCTGGAAAAAGTACGCAACGCCATGCAGGGCATTCCGGGTACGGAAATCTCGGTGGAACGCGAGCAGAACGGGCCGCAAACGGGGAAACCCATCCAGGTGGAAATTGCGGGGGATGAATTCGAGCCGCTGATGAAGATTGAAAAGGAATTTCGGCAGAAGCTCAAGGAATCGGGCATTACGGGGATCGATCAGCTGAAATCCGACCTGATTACGAACAAACCCGAAATCATCGTACAGATCGACCGGACCAAGGCCCAACGCGAAGGCATCAGTTCCCAGCAGATTGCCGGAGCCATTCGTACGGCTTTATTCGGCTTAGAAATCAGTAAATTCCGGGATGCGAAAGATGAATATCCGATCATGCTTCGTCTGAAGCCCGACGACCGCAGTCAGATTGAACGCTTGCTGAGTCAGGACGTGGTGTACCGCGATATGAATCTGGGCGGGCAACTGCGGCAGGTACCGCTATCGTCGGTAGCCAACATCAGCTATTCGACCACGTTCAGCCAGATTAACCGGAAAAATCAGGAGCGGGTCATTACGCTGAGTTCGGACGTAGTTCCCGGAGCTAACGCCAACGAAATCAACGTTCAGCTCCAACAGGTGATTAACCAGATGGAATTGCCCAACGGCTATACGATGGCTCTGGGCGGTGAACAGGAAGCTCAGGCCGAAACCTCCAACTTCCTGGGCGGTGCGTTTCTGGGAGCCATTCTGCTGATTTATCTAGTCCTGGCCACGCAGTTCAACTCGGCCGTTAAGCCCGTCATCATTTTCAGTACCATTCTGCTCTCGCTGATTGGGGTACTGCTGGGCTTTACGATTTTCAACCAGACGTTTTCGGTGATCATGTCGGGCGTAGGGATTTTCGCTCTGGCGGGGATCGTAATTAAAAACGGTATCCTGCTGATTGAATTTACCGAAGAATTGCGACAACGGGGCTTCCCGCTCCGGCAGGCGATTATTGAAGCCGGTGGGATTCGGATGACGCCTGTACTGCTCACGGCTTCGGCGGTAATTCTGGGTCTGATTCCGCTGGCCATTGGTCTGACGGTAGATTTTGCCAGCTTCTTTAGCGATTTCAACCCGCATATTGTGATCGGTGGCGATAGTGCCGTATTCTGGAATATCCTCGCCTGGACGATCATCTACGGGGTTATTTTCTCGACGGTACTGACGCTGATCGTGGTGCCCTGTCTGTACTACATCAACGAACGAGTACGGATGAAGTGGTTCGGAAAAGTGGACCCGGCCGAGGGAAAACCCTTACCGGAATCCGCTGAGATGGCGATTTAATTTTTCCTTACAATCCCCGGCCAAGTAGCCGGGGATTTTTCTTTTGCTGCTGAACGTAGGCCCACGCGGCCGGAATGGCAATCGCCAGGGTTTTACTGATTCCGGCATACGAAGCCCAGGCCTCCGACCAGGAATGGCCTTTCAGCCAGGGATACACGACTTCCATACCTACGCCAATGCCCTGCATTATTAGAGCATAGCCTAAGAAGTAAACGAAATAGCGTTGGAGCGAACGACCTCTTTTCATACGCCTATTACTGAAACAGGAACATGACTAGAATACAAACCAGGTTATGTAAGCCATGCTGTCCTACACCATACCAGAATCCGTACCGCATCCGGGTGTAGCCCAGTAAACAACCGCTGATCAATTGGGGTAAGGTGACCAGCGGGTACAGCAACAGCGGAACGTGTGTATAGTTACTCACGTGAACGAAGCCAAACATCAGTACCGAACCGTAAAATAGCAGGGGAAAGATTCGGGAAAAGAAGGGATACAAAGCCGCATCGAGTCGATGGATTCGCGTCCGGCCCAGTCCTTCGATCAGGATTCCGATTACTAAATACCCCAGCCAGAAATAAAGCACCGGCATGGTCCATACCGGTTGCAGGACGACAAACAAGCCATAGAGTGGCAAGGCACTCAGCACATACAAGGCCTGGTGGGGACTGCGTAACCAGCTCCGAAATAGAAATTCTTCCAGCAGCGGAGCAATCCCTACGCCCGCCAGCAGGGCCATCGGCAGATGCTCAAATAACTTCCTGTATTCCGGACTCAGCTCGGTTTCTTCCAGCATGCCCTGCTGTCGCAGAAAGGTCAGCAGCAGACCCACAACCGCCGCCAGGAAGAAATTCGCAACCGTCAGTAACCCCACCTGACGCACCCGGATAGCCAGCGATGAATCAGACGAAGCCCGTACCTTGGGGTGGCGGAGAAATCGCAGTACATCTTTGAAGAGGGCTTTCGGTGAAAAAGAACGGTGACCCGCGTAGGTCGTTTTGAAGGTGTACGAGGAAAGTAGCAGCGTTTTCATGCGTAGGTCTTGGGTTTAGAGGATCGTGGATTTACGGAAGGCCTGTACCAGTGTTGTCACCAGTACGAACAGCAAAAGGGCCGGGAGAATGATATTCAGAACGCTGGTTGCTCCCCAGTACCCGAGGTTGTACCAGATGGACTTATCCGTACATTTTCCGAAGTCCATGGTAGCTAGTTTCTGGCTACCCTGAACCAGTTTTACCAAGATTTGAAGGGTCAGTACAGCCGTGGCTAATCTCAGACGAATGGCAGTGTTCATGATTTTTGGATGGTTTGTGTGTGATTGATGATCCAAAATTGGCCGCTCTCCGGGGCTTAGAAAAGTTAAGATGACCAAGCCCGCCTACGCCGTGACGAAGCCGGGTTACACCGGGTAAAAGGCTTCGTACCGCCGAATCGGGGATTCGTCCATTCCAGTAGGGTTCGTACAAAGGCTACGGGTATTCATCCACCCGGACGGGGGATTGATCATACAAACCCGTCGACCATTTCTTTTCTGCGTACTTTTGATTTTCTCTGAACTCCTGCGTATGCCCCTGTTTATAAAAGCGTTGCCGAAGTGGTTGGGACTAGTCGTGGCGTTTGGCCTGTACGGGCTGGTGTTTTACGGATTGATCGTTGCCGACGGAGCTACGTATTTACGGAACTACGCTCTGGTTTTTATCAGCTCGGGTGTATTGTTGTTTGTCAGTCAGTATTACGTCTGCCTCCCCTACTGGCAGCAAAGCAAACGGGCGGAGTTTCTGCTGGCTACGCTCCTGCTACTCGGAGTCTGGACCGCGTTCCGTTCCTGGTTCCTGTTGCAGTATACCCCGGTCGATCGACTCCTTTCGACGAATTCCGATGCCCAGCGGGGCTTCAGGGATGGGTTGATGGAAAGCAAACCGGCCTTTGCTCCCGTGTTACCTCAGATCGTCGGGATCCTGCTGAATCTAGGCTTCACCCTACTGGAAGGACTGATTTTTACAGTATTAATTCTTTGGTATCAACGGGGCAGGCAGCCCTTACCCCTCTTTTCCAAACGGCTGGAACAGTGGATACAACCGTCAAAAACCAGCAGTCTGGTCTTAGGTCACCTGCTGGGCTGGGTAGCGTATCTGCTCCTTTCCAACCTGTTTGATTTCTTTCGAAAAACGTTTTATCTGCCCATGGAACTGCTCCTGCTGGTTCCTACGGTAGCGGCCTTTTACCTTTGTCTACGCAGCAGTTTCCGTTTTTTATCCCAGAACCGGTTGATTGTGGCCGTGGTGAGTGCCTTAGGTATTGGGGTGATTTCGGCGATCCTGAAAGGAATTCTCTTCGGTATCGCCGTGAAAGCAGGCTGGCCGCCGTACCTGGATGGCATCGACGTGTTGGCGAACCACGCGAACTTCCATACGATTTCCGTGGCTAAGCTTACCGGCTATGGCATGGCCCGTACCTTGTCGAGCGAAGCGTATCCCATTCTGATCAGCTTTATTTATGGCTATGCCCTACAGGCCGTACGGGATCAGCAGAAGCTCCGTCTCTTGAGTGAAGAACGGCAAAGGGAAATCCAACGCCAGCAACAACTCGAAAATGAAGTCACCGCGGCGAAACTTCAAACCCTCCGCTATCAGATCAACCCGCACTTCCTCTTCAACAGTCTCAACTTTCTGTACGCCCAGGCTCTGCCTTTATCCGAAAATCTATCCCGGGCGACGTTGCTGCTTTCGGAAATCATGCGGTATGGCCTGCAGGAATCCGAAACGAAAGTACCGCTGGAACAGGAAGTACGACATCTACAGAATTTTGTGGATTTCAATCAGTTGCGGTTCGCCAATCGCCTACAGGTACAGTTTACGATGGAAGGCAGTCCCGCCTTTCGTCGTATCATGCCCCTGCTTTTGATCACTTTTGTAGAAAATGCGTTTAAATACGGCGAGTTACACGACCCTGGTTTCCCTTTACAGATTAACTTACGGGTTGATTCCGAAAGGCTTTCCTTCTTCGTTCGTAATAAAAAACGGCAGGGACCGAAGGAAGAATCGACGGGTATTGGGCTGGATAATATTCGCAGGCGACTCGAACTGGCTTACCCTTCCCGCTATACGCTGAATTTACACGATCAGCTCCAGGAGTATACCGCTGAACTTCAGATCCAACTCTAATGCATCCATTGAACTGCCTGCTGGTCGACGACGAGCCCGCTGCTCTCGACATTCTGACGCACTACGTCAATCAGACGCCTTTCCTGAAACTGGCGGGGCGTTGCCTGGGACCGATTGAAGCCCTGCAAAAAGTATATAGTGAACCCATTGACCTGATTTTTATCGACATTCACATGCCCGAGCTTTCGGGGCTGGATTTTATCAAGGTACTCAACGGCCGGGCCAAAGTAATTCTGACCACAGCTTATAGTCAGTACGCTCTGGAGGGGTACGAATACAACGTAGTCGATTACCTGCTCAAGCCCGTAGCGTTTGACCGGTTCCTCAAAGCCGCCCAGAAAGCTCTGGACCAGCGTTCACCCCTAACGCCACCCAACCCTACCGTACCTCCGCAACCCGCCGAGGAAGATTACATTTTCGTCAAAGCCGACAACCGTACCCAGCGGATTACGCTTTCCGACATTCAGTACGTGGAAGGGCTGGGCAACTACGTGAGCATCTATACGGATCAGGGCCGCGTAGTCACCTTACTGACGATGAAAGAAGTGGAAGAACGCCTGCCCGAACGCCGCTTCATGCGGATTCACCGGAGCTATCTGATCGCTCTGGATCGTCTCCAGTACATTGAAGGCAATGAAGTATTCCTGGATAAAAAAACGGCGATTCCTTTGGGTGAAACGTACCGGGAAAAGTTTTTCAAAGCCCTGGAGTCTAAGACGTTAAACAAACGCTAACGTAGACCGTTGCGGATAAAGCCCTGGCGAAACTGGAGAGATAACTCCTAAAACCAGGCAGACCACCCGCCCTAAAGGAGCGTGGGTGGTCTGCGAGCAATCCTTCACTGTCTTACGAAATGGCGGCGTAACGAACGACCTTCCTTACCAGCCGGGGTTTTGAATCATCGCCTGATTTTTATCCACTTCACTTTGGGGAATGGGCCACCAGTAGTGCTTATTTTCAAAAACTCTGGTTTCAAAAACGGTTCGTTTGAAGAAACTTTCGTCGGTTGCACTGGAGCCTAAATCAACGGACATGCCCTCAAAACTTCCCTTTAAATCCGAGGCCTGTTTCCAGCGACGTAAATCGAAATAGCGTAACTGTTCGCTGGCCAGTTCAATCGCCCGCTCATGCTGAATTTTTTTACGAAACTCGGTTTGCGAAAGACCGGAGGCTAGAGCCGGAAGCCCCGCTCTTGAACGGATTTTATTCACGTACCCAATGGCATCAGCGGTTGGTCCTTCCAGTTCATTAGAAGCCTCGGCGTACATCAAATAAATATCAGCGAGTCGAATGTAGGGGAATAGTTTCGCCCGGTTCCGGTTGGCGATCGGATCACTGACAGGGTCTATGAATTTACGCAGCAGATAACCCGTCCGGGAATGATCATCCCGGCCCACTTCCTTGCCGTCTTTTCCTTTGTAAAAGAATTCCGCTTTGGTATTGTCCCACCAGGGTGCTCCGGAGTAGTTGACCGTTACGTAGAAACGAGGCTCACGGCCCACGTACATGTTCCAGGTTCCTTTGGGGGCGTAAGTCGTAGCCTGTTGGGAGAAACCCGTTTCCACGTAGCCCGAGCCCGACTCCGTGATGGCTTTTCCATTCGCCATTTCATATTCATCAACTGATTTCTGTGTAACTGCTACGCCATTCCATCCGCCTTTGCTGCGTAACATACAGTGTCGATCCAGCACCAGGGAATTACCCCCGTCCAGATTCCGTCCCCAGATCATTTCTTCATTGGCGTACTGGCTAATAAACAATCCCTTGTAGGAAGCCATGGGATTGACGGCTCCTTTATCATCCAGTACGGTATACAGATTATAGATACCCAAATCAATCACGGCCTTACTGGCTGCCTTGGCCAATTGCCACCGCTCTTTACTGTAAGCCGTAGGAAATAATGCTTTTCCATCGCGGTTCACCAGTCCAGCCAGGTCAGGATTTCCGTTGACTAATGGGCTGGCAGCCCAGAGCAGGATGCGGGCTTTCATCGCCAAAGCCGTTCCTTTGGTAGGTTTCCCAGCCCAGATGTTCTCATGTTTCAGGGGCAAATCGGTGGCCGCCTCGTCGAGGTCTTTCAAAATTTGGGTCAGGCACTCGTCGAACGTATTACGAGGAATATTGAAGGTACTGGCTTCAAAGGATACCTGATCCAGAATCAGCGGAACCGGCCCGTACAATTGAACCAGATTCATGTAATAATAGGCTCTCAAGAATTTGGCTTCAGCCTTGTAGAGCGTCTTGTTTTGCGTAGAAATCGGGGCTTTATCGACATTATCCAGGAAAATTGCAATTTGCCGGAACGACTGATAGTAATTTTTCCAAAGGTTCGTCACCAGACCCGTGGTTGGATTCCAGTTACCTAAATTCATATCGTAGCTAGGGTAATTACTGCGATTCCAGGTAATGTCTGTATCATCGGCCAAGCCATTATACGGGAGATCCGTCCAGAAGTTATAGCTGGGTAAATACGCGTAAATGCGATACAGGAAGTTCTCCGTATACTGACGATTGGCGAACGTAACTTCCAGCGATAGAAGCTCATCGGGGGCTTTATCCAGGTACTTTTCGCAGGAAGTAAACAGGCTAACGGTAACCAGAATCAGGAATCGTACTACTATCTTTTTCATACATTTAATAGTCTTAGAAGTTCACATTGAGGCCCATGTTGATAACGCGTGACGGCGGATATTTTCCAGCACCGTCGCCGCTCTCCGGGTCATAGAGTTTGATCCGATCCCACAGCAGTAAGTTCAGGCCATTCACATACAGCCGGATATTGTCAGCCTTGATCCGTTGAGCCCAGAGTTTCGGAATTGTATAGCCGAGCTGG
The DNA here is from genome assembly GCF_002872335.1 of Siphonobacter sp. BAB-5405. GTDB lineage: Bacteria > Bacteroidota > Bacteroidia > Cytophagales > Spirosomataceae > Siphonobacter. The sequence continues at coordinate 27,599 of NZ_NJAG01000030.1, forward strand.
GCGTTTTTCAGGCGTAAATAATTACCATTGATTTGCCAGAAGGTACTGTTGCGATAGTTGTTGTCATTGTTCCCAGGATACAGTCTCGGGAAAGAAGCGTTAGGATTGGGATTTTCCGTGGTCCAGCGGTCTAAAGCTACCTGCAGGACATTCCCAAACTGGCCCTGAGCAAAAGGAATATAGCCCTCGTAGTTGCGGAACACGGATACGTTACCTACGCCCTGGAATAGAAAAGACAAGTCAAATCCTTGATACGTGAAGGTTCCTCCAAAGCCGTAAACCATTTCGGGAATGTTAGAAAACCCAATGGGCTTTTCATCATAGATATCTATCGTTCCGTCGTTATTCGTATCCCGGTACTTGACATCACCCGGAACCACCGTCGAGTTAAAAACCTGTTTGGGGCTGTTGTTGATTTCTTCCTGACTGCTAAAGATCCCCATAGCTTCCAGACCAAAAGGCTGACCAATTCGCTGGCCTGTCCGACGTAAATAATCGTATCGGCGTGAAGGTTCGTCGTTATGAATAATGCGATTACGGGCAAACGTATACGTTCCTTTCAGATCCATTCGGACGGGTCCAATGGACGTTCGATACGTCAGGGTCGCATCAATGCCTTTATTGTCTACGATTCCGATATTTGCATAGGGCAGCGACTGAATTCCTAAAAGGTCGGGTACCGTTCCTCGTTGGGTAAGAATATTGGTGCGGTGCTCCCGAAAAAAGTCAAGTATCAGGGAAATTCGATCTTTCATCGCACGCAGTTCCATGCCCACATTCGACTTGCGAGAAGTCTCCCAGGTAATGTTGGCATTACCAATGGCATCTTCCATAATGCCTCCGATTCCATTATTGAACTCGGTTCCAAACAGGTATCCATCGGTTGTTTTTAGGGTAGTCAGGTACATAAACCGCTGGTTGTTGATCTGGTCATTCCCTACAATCCCGTAAGAACCTTTCAGTTTCAGGAGCGAAATAAAAGGCACGTTATTCTTGAAGAAAGGTTCATCCGAAACGACCCATCCGCCGGAGAAAGCAGGAAACAAGCCAAATCGCTTACCCCGTGGAAAGTTTTCTGAACCATTATAGCCAAAGTTAATTTCGGCAAAATACCGCTCTTTCCAGCCGTAGGTAGCTCTTCCGACCAGGCCCATCCGTCGGTAAGGTAACGACCCGATGGCTGAACCAGCCGTAGCCTGCCGGCCACCCTGATTGTAGAGAAGCATCCCGCCAATGTCATGCCTGCCAAAACTGCGACTATAATTCAGGCTTGCTTCCAGGTAACTGCGGCTTTCACCCCAGGTATCAATACCGTAGCCTAAAAACTTGTCCCCTTCAGCCGTCAGATTGTAGATCGGCTCGCTGGTAGTGGGGTCATTCTCAGCAGAAACCAGCCACGTTTCAAAGTTTTTCTTACGAGCGATATTACTACTACTATAGCTATCAAAAGCAAAACGCCCCATCGCACTCAAGCCTTTCGTTAATCGGCCGAGATTATACTTCAGTCCAAAGGTTCCCTGCGTCGTTCCTCTGAACTCGGTGGCGTAGCCGGTTTGCGTCAGCCGACCGTACGGATTTTGCTGGGCAGAAGCAACGGTGCCAGGTATACGTCCATTCGGATACACCATCGGATACAGAATCGGGGTTGCTTTGTTCATCAGGTTGAAAATCTCCTGAGTCCCGGTTCCGGGGAAATTCCGGTTTTCCGTAATGCCCGTAATGCCAATGCTCAACTCCAGATCTTTACTGAGATTGATATCGACATTGGTTCTTAAATTGAAGCGACGGCGACCCAGATTGGTTGAATAGGCGTTGCGGGGATCTTCAATAAAAAAACCTTTATCATGAAAATAGGACGTAGAGACGAAATACCGTACCGTTGTATTTCCACCCGAAATGTTGAGGTTTACGTGTTCCTGACCCGCCGAACGCTTCATTAGCTTCATCCAGTCTACGTTAGGGTATCGAAGAGGATCACTCTGGTCTTTAATTTTCTGTAATACCTCGTCGGTAAAAGGCAGGGGTAAGTCAGCATTCCGGTTCGCTTCATTATACAGCGTAGCGTAGGTGTATCCATCTACATATTCGGGCAAACGAGTCGGACTTAAAAATCCTTTTTCTACGGTAAGAGATACCTTGGGTTTACCCCCGGTTCCTTTACGCGTGTTTACCAATACCACGCCATTGGCCCCTCGTACCCCAAACACGGCTGTAGCAGAGGCATCTTTGAGAATGGTAAAGCTCTCGACTTCGTGTGGGTCGATGTTGTTGAAATCCCGTTCTACCCCATCCACGAGTACTAAAGGCGACTGGTTTGAGCCGAAAGTACCCAGGCCCCGAATCCAAATGTTGGCCCCATCGTAACCGGGCTCCCCCGAACGCTGCACCGTAACCAACCCCGCCATACGCCCGCCCAGGGCATTACTCAGCAGAGCCGTTGGGCTTTGCTTCAATTCACGGGTTGTGATGATGGACTCGGATCCGGTGAAGCTTACCTTCTTTTGTTCGCCATACCCCACGACTACCACCTCCTGTAAAGCTTTTTCATCGGGTTTCAGCTGTACGTTCACCAGCGTTTGACTGCCCAGGGGAATTTCCTGTTTGAGATAGCCAATGGAGGTTATTACTAAAATGGCGGATGAACCCTCTGGTACCGACAACTGGTAGTTCCCATCGTTATTGGTATTGACGCCCACGTTTGTCCCTTTCACCATGACATTGACGCCGGGCAACGCCTCGCCCGTTTCAGAGGTAATCTGTCCACGAACGATCCGATCCGGCAGGGGTTGAAGCTCTACGGATGGCAAAGGAGACCCTCTTTCCTGCAACGACATAGCGAGGGCCGAAGCGGGTGTGCTTACGGTTGAGGACATTACCCGACTCAGTACAATGTTTCCATTGATGATTTCATACTTGATCTGCAAGGGTATAAGCAAACGATCCAGAATGTTTTTTACCTTTTCACGTTTGCTGACCAGGTTCACTTTCTGATCCAGTGCAATAACATTTTGACTATAGACAAAATGCAACGAAGCCCTTTTTTCCAGCGATTGAATCGCTTGTTTCAGGGTAACATTGGACCAGTTTACGGAAATTATTTTTTCAATTTCAGGCTGAGCATGGGTTACTTCTGCTTTCCCGATGCTGACCAGAAGTAAGAAGAAAAGCTGCATGCGTGCGATCCGCATAATTTTTCCAACGAATGGTGAAATAAGGAGATTTTGCTTCATAGATTTAGGGTGAATTGAGTCAATAAGCTCCCTGTCACTCGGTTAGAGTGATGCCGGAGGTGAGGAAGGGTGCTGGTACCACCCTTCTTCTTTTTAGAAAATAGCGTATACGAATTGAAAAGAGGGTTCTGTTGCTATAGGGAACAACCCTGACCTTTAACGATGACTCGGTTCTGGTTAAGCTCGTATGAAATGTTTAGTGATTTACTGATCATTTCCAGGATATCAGGTAAATTTTGATTAGTGAAATGAGCAGAGAGCTGGCACTGATAAATTTTTTCGTCTTCTATCTCGAATACAACGCCAAATCGCTGGGTTAAAGCCTCCGTAATAGACGTTAAGGGCGTATCTACAAATACGAAATCGCCTTTCTCCCAGACCTTCGAAGGATCTCGCTCTGACGTTTCATATACTTTGGTCTCTTCCCCCTTTTGATAGTATGCTTTCTGTTTAGGTAACAGCACGATATAGTTTTTCGACTGTTCCTCTTTCACCCGTACTTTCCCCGTAAGCACCGAAACCTCTACCCTACGCGAAGTCGGATTTGCATCAATCAGAAAGCTGGTTCCCAGCACCTGCGTTACCAGTCCTTTGCTATGAATGATAAAAGGGCGACGCTCATCACGCTTGACCTGAAAGAAGGCAATCCCTGTTAAGGTTAAGGAGCGGGTATCATCGCCAAAATCTTTGTCTAAGTTGACACGTGCACCAGGATACAGACATAGTTGGGATTGGTCAGGCAACGTGAGTCGCTTCAGTTCTTTGGTTGGATTCTCGTAAACCATCTGTTGCGAGCCCGTCATTTCTCGCTTCCAGACATAGAAACCTAAGGATAGAACCAGGACAATTCCAGAAGCGATAGCAATGGCTCGTTTCCAGTCGAACAGGGAACGCTGCCTGGGAAGGCCGACTTGTTCTGTAATTTTACTGTATAGCTCCTTTTTTATTTCTTCCCGTTCGGGTGCACGCCAGGAGTCGGATAAATCTTTATCGGACTCGAAGGACTTGTACCATCGTTCTACCTGCTCCCGTTCCTCGGGAGAAGCGTTTCCAGCTGTATATTTTTCTAGTAACTCAACGGGTAAGAGTGGCTTCATACCTAGACAGCGAAAGTACACATTGATCTTCTATGTACCAAGTGTGGCAACGCAGGGTTTACCCCCAAGCCTGTCACCGAAAAATTTAAAATTTTATGAGAAAATAAACAAAACGAAGACGCTGACGTATTCTCGCAGGGAGCTACGTAAGGCTCTGATAGCTCTACCTAAGTGATTTTCAGCGGTTTTCTCGGAAATATTTAACTGCTGAGCAATTTCTGGAATCGTCAGGTGATGCTGTCGGCTCAGCTCATAGACTCTTTTACTTTGCGGAGGTAAGTACGCAACGTGTTGCTGTAAGACATTTTCTAACTCATTGAAGGCCAATTCTTCTTCCGTACAGGAAGTCTCTGGATCGTTATTCTGTTCGTAATAGGCTAAGTACCGATGGCGAACTTCTTCCCGCTGGAAATAGTTGATAACCAGATATTTTACTGCCGTTCTTAAATACGCTTCGAGGGAAGAAGTAATCCGTAAGTCGGCTCGTCTTTCCCACAAATCGGCGAATAACTCCTGGATGACTTCTTCTGTACTATCTCTAAATTTTAAGCGTTTATAGGCCTGACTATAGAGTTTCGACCAATAACGGTTGTAAATTTCTTCAAACGCTTGAGCGTTGCTCTGACGAAGTAACAGCAGCAGGTTTTCATCAGTATGAAGAAGCCGTCTTTTCATTGCTAAGCATGGTCTAGGGTATATCGGAACAAACTATTACAAAAATCATAAAAAAGGTACAAATAATTCAAAACTTATTCAATTACATTTAGTGGAAATGGTACCTTGTGCAGCGTTATTCGCTTTTTGAGCGTATACGTTCAAGGTTGGACTTGACCAAGGCTCTTAAGTGTCGTCTTACCTAGAAATGGCATTTTGGATAAAAGCTTCCCATGCGTTTCTCTGGCAAAGACGGGTAGCTTTTTCCCCAAAGGAATACTTTTTTAATGTATTGTAAGCAGAAGTAAAGCGAATCCTTATGAACTCAACAAATCTCTGGAGTAATTCGGCTACTCCTGACCCTCAGCCCAAAGATAATCAAGAAGGTAATGATGAAGAACCTTCCAGTACTAGTGTTCGTGAAGACGCAGATTTTCCAAATACGGAATCCAAAATACTGGAAAAACTAATAGAAGAACTGGAAGGAGGTTCTAAAAAGTAATTACTTCCACCTAGTGAAAAAGCCGCCCACGGTATCCACGGGCGGCTTTTTCTATGCATTACAGTTAACCAAACTATTTACCGGCTAGCCAGCTTTCCGGGTTCATCTTTCCGCGACCTTTCCAGATCTGGAAGTTGATTTCCGCTCCACCGTTTCGATCTGACAACGCTGTTCCAATAGCTTCACGAGCTTTTACCCGATGCCCCTCGGATACCGAGGCACTGGCCAGCTTGGCGTAAATAGTAAAATATTCGCCATGCTGTATGGTAATTACAGTTCCCATGCCCGGTACGGACATGACGTTCCGCACGATGCCTTCGTACACAGCCCGAACGGGCTCACCTATATTGGTAGCAATATCCACACCCAGGTTCCGGGTCGTAATTCCCGGCAAGGGAGAGTTCAGTCCAAAATGTTCGGAAATATACCCTGAACGAACCGGCCAGGGCAACCGTCCCCGGGAAGAGCCAAACGAAGCCCCAGCTTCGGCCTCAGGAGCCGCTCCAATATTGGCCCGAACGGGTTCGGCTGGCCGCACTTCGGGGGTCTTCGCGACTTCTTCCTCGGCTTCTTTAATAATTTCTTTCGCTTTTTCGGGCGTTTCGGCTTTCGCTGCTTTGGCAGCAGCATCCGCCCGGGCTTTAGCAATGGCTTCGGCTCGGGCTTTGGCGGCAGCTTCCTGCCGCTCGGCCTGCTCGCGGGCAATACGTTCCCGCCGGAGTCGCTCCTCCCGCTCTCGGGCAGCCCGCTGAATTTCACGCTCAATCACATTCGCGATGGCATTATCCAGTCGGTTGACAGCTTTGGTCCGTTCGCCCAGTTCTCCTTTCAGGGTAGTTTCCTGTTTGCTTAGTTCACTGGCTACGGCAGCTTGCCGTTCTTTAGTAACCTCCAGCGTCTTGGTTTCCGTTACCTGAGCCTGTAAGACGTCGGTTTTTCGAACCTGCTTGTACTTGATCGTTTGCTGCTTGGTGGCGAGTTCGCCGCGTACTTGCTCAATGTGCCGGGCCTGCGTTTCGCGGGCTTCCGTGTACTGACGCAGGTATTGGTACCGCATCACCAGGGAATTGAAGCTGTTGGCTGAGAAGAGAAAACTCAGCTTATTGTACGTGTTGGCCGTTTTGGAAGCCGCGTACACCATGGAGGCATATTCCCGCTTCAGGTTTTTCAGATCACGGGCCAGTTTGCCGGACTGTACGGCCAACCCCCGCATTTCCTGATTCAACAGGTTCAAATCCTGGGAAAGCAGATCAATCTGCTTGGACTTGGTTTCGATTTTACTGTTAAGGGCCTTGAGTTCGGTCAGCGTAGCCGTTTTTTTGCTGGCAGTCTGGTTGAGTACCCGGTTGATCTCCGTAATACGTTCCTGATTTCGGCGTTTTTCGGCTTCGAGCTGCTGACGGCTTTGTCGTAAGGAGACTTCGGTATCCTCCGTTTCGGCTCGCGAGGTACGCCGGGACGTGGGCCTTTGCGACGTTGTTTTTTTCGGAGCTGGCTGGGGTTTCGTCGGTTTTTTAGCCTTCGCGGGAGCCTGTTTCGCTTTTGCTTTTCCAGCAGCAGACTGCTGACGCGTAGGCGTTTTCTTTTTTCCCCGCTGGGCCAGTACGGGCTGAAGACCTACCAGAAAAAGTAAAATGCCCAGCCCCATCAGCTTTGGCTGTACGATTCGCTTTACCAAAGACAAGGTTGGGAAAATACGCAAAATGTGAAAAGGCAAAAGTTGAACCACTACTATGAATAAATTACGACTTGGCTAGTTACGGGTGTACCGCGAGGGAATACTGAACGGAAAGGTTTGTACCTGATTGGTCAGCTCCACTTTGCGGTGCCGGAGTTCCACGACGGTTTGCTGCGGCGTTCCCGTTCCGGTCTTTCCTGCCAGGGTCAGGGTACTACTCAGCGGAAACAGGAAACGTTCAATGGTTGTGAAATCCTGGAATGACAAAAGTAAGTGACGGGAGCCTTCCGAAGCTTCTACCTGCACAATTTTACGAGTAGCTGGATTGAGATAACTGGCAATCTGTACGGGTCCCGAACGCTGACGAAGGATATAGGTACTGCTATCTTTTTGAATTTGCTCGATCTGGGTTTTCCAGGGCATGCTGCCAATGATAATGGATTGTAACAGATCATAACTGACTTCAATACCCAGGCGGGCACTCAATTGCGGGAAGCTCAGTTGCGTATAACTCCGATGCAGCACATCGACGATCGTGACCGAATCACGCGTGATACGTCCCCGGGCTCCGGTAATGCCAAACTGACCAGCCGTGAACCAGATGAGGCTGTCTTTTTTCATTCGGAGTGTTAAATCGGCATTGTCAATACCATCTGCTTTCGAACGGAAAGACACTTTAGAACGAGCCACCAGATACGTGAAATCGACCTCATCAATGGCTACTTTCTCGCTGGTTCCTTCCGGTGTCCGGATCGTAGGTAGCTTCGTAACTTCTGTAGGGCCGCTGGCCGAATCGACGCGGGCCATCGGAGCTGATTTACGCGTTTTCTGCCGCTTACAACTTACCGTCGTACTCAGAACTATTCCTAAAAAAAGATATACAAACCAATGCTTCATGGTCAATCGTTACAAGTGCGGTCTTTTCCTCGCTCACCCGGTACTGTAAATGCGTTCACTACCTTACAGCGATCCGGTGGATATTTTCTTCTCAATTCGCTCCGAAGCTACGCCCAGGCTTTTTGCTTTTTTCCACTGTTCCAGGGCTTTCTCTTTCTCGTTTAACTGAAAGAGTACGTCACCGTAATGTTCCCAGATGGTTCCATTCGAAGCGTCGAGTTTGACGGCTTTTTCCAGGAACGTACGGGCCATGGCATACTCACCCCGAGCAAAATACACCCAGGCATGGGTATCCAGATACGTGGCGTTCTGCGGGAACAGTTTCACAAGGCGGCTCGTCATTTCGGTAGCCTTATCAAGTTTAACCTTACGCAGAGACAAAAAATAACCGTAATTGTTTAAGACATGCTCATTATTGGCATCAATTTTCAGGGCGTCTTCGTAGGCTCCGTCCGAAGCTTCGAACTTACCCATTGCATTGTACGCATCCCCTAACTGGGCATGAATGAACGTTAGCAATTTCGTATCGCTCGAAAGACGTCGGGCTTCTTCCAGAGCATCCGCTGCTTTTTTATACTGCTTTTTTGCCAGATTGGCCGAGCCACTAGCGTACCAGAATACGGCCTGGTTGGGAAATACTTCCAGAGCCTGTTCGGCATGCGTGACGACGCTGTCCATCTGGTTAAGATCGCCGTCGAGTTGAATGACCCGTTGCCAGACTTCGTTGAGCGAACCATCCAGCCGGACCGCTTTCGCGTAACTATCCCGGGCGGCGGCTTTATCATTTCGCTGAGCCAGTAAATCACCGAGAATGACGTGTCCCTGGGACTGCTCCGGATGACTTTGCACCAGACTGCGGGCGAAGGTAAGTACATCCTCGTTCTGACTCTCCTGCGGCAACATGGCCATGTAGCTCGTCAGTACGCGGGCTTTCGTCGTGGCATCGAGTGAAGGGTCGGCAAAGGCTTTGCCTAATTCTTCATTACAGCGTTTCAGATCGCCTTTCTTGCGGTAAAGTTCCGCCAGCATGATATGGGCCTGAGCGTTGTCGGAGCGAAGCTGGAGGATTTTTTCGAGGACTGGAATAGCCTGTTCCGAGCGGTCGTGCGTCATGAGCAGTTCGGCCTGATCCACCAGGTATTCTACTTCCGAAGGATCGGAATTGATGAGTCGTTCGCCTTCCTTGATCGCTTCGTTTACTTTGCCCTGCTTAAGCAGTACCATTTGCTTCTGCTGGGTAATTTCCTCCGAAAGTCCCAGCGTTTTTTCCACTTTGTCGTACGCTTTCAGAGCTTCAGCGTACTGATCCTGCTGTAAGTACAGCGAGGCTAATTCAATGGCGTATTCCGTATTTTCGGGGTACCGCGTCGCCAGCAGTTGATACAGCTTGGCGGCCTCGGCAAACTTGTGTTTTTTCTCGTAAATATCGGCCAGTAAGGTGGTTGCGAATTTATTCTCGGGGCTGAGCAGAAAGGCCTTTTCGGCGTGCGGCATGGCCTTGTCTGTATCTCCTTTTTTATCGTAGGCTTTGGCCAGGGAATAACTAACCCCGGCGTTTTCCGGGGACATTTCCAGGGACTTCTGGAAGGCAGGAATAGCCTGATCGAAATCATCCTGCACAAAGAACTTCATCCCTTCCGCAAATACGCGTTCTGCCTCGGCGATTTGCTCTGCCGTAGGTGCTTCTTTTTTCTTTTTTTGCTGGGCAATCGTAGGCCCGGCCAAAAAAGCCATCAATACGGCTAGGGCAACTGCTTTCATAGAGGCTGTCAGTGGGCTCTGGATTGCGAAAAAATAACCTTCGGAGCTTTTTACTTTTACAATTTACTGTATTTCAACGAATTGAAAGCAAAAATTAATACTTTCAATACCCACAAAAAAACGCCTGTGGGTACTGAAAGTATACAAACACGGGCTCGCTCTAAAGCTACGCCCGTCATTTCTAAGCAGATACGAACGGCTGCGTGGTTTGCTTAAACCGTAATCGAGTTATAATCGCCGACACTCAAATCCGCAGCTTTACTGGTCAGGTGAACGAAGTTGCCCACCATGGAATTCTCCAGGTTGACACTTTCGATCACCGTATTTTCCTGCACGATGGAATTGCGGATTACGGAATCCTTCACGCTGGTCTTCTTACCCACGGAAACGTGCGGCCCGAGTACTGTATTTTCAATGACGGCATTTTCGCCCACAAATACGGGGGGAATGACCACCGAGTTGATCAGCTTTACGGATTCGTGAATGAGGTTCTGATCGCGGACGAATTCCAGGTAACGGCGGTTGGTTTCTACCGTAGCCTGTTTATTGCCGCAATCCAGCCATTCCTGTACCTGACCCGGTACAAACTTCAGGCCTTTCCGACGCATATTTTCAATAGCATCCGTCAGCTGATACTCACCCGAAACTTTGATATTGTTATCCACCAGATACTGCAATTCCTTCCGCAGGTTTTCACCGTCTTTGAAATAGTAGATACCGATGATCGCCAGATCCGATACGAAGGTTTGCGGTTTCTCCACAAAACCGATGATTTCGCCCGCTTCGTTTACCTGAGCTACGCCAAACGCACTCGGATCTTCCACCGCCTGTACCCAGATGATGGCGTCCTGATCCGTCTCCAGTTTAAAATCTGCCCGGAACAGGGTATCGGCATACGCAACAATAACATTTCCGTCCAGGCTTTCAGCCCCGCACAAAATGGCGTGAGCCGTTCCGAGGGGTTCGTTCTGGTAGCAAATCCGTCCTTTCGCTCCGACTGACTCGGCAATGGCCAGCAGTCGTTGTTCTACTTCCTGACCAAAATCACCAATGACAAAAGCTATTTCATCAATGGGGGTGCCACATACCTGGGCGATGTCTTCTACTAACCGCTGTACAATGGGTTTTCCGGCGATGGGAATCAGGGGTTTAGGGATACTAAGGGTGTGAGGCCGCATCCGCTTACCCATCCCTGCCATGGGAATAATAATGTTCATGACTAAATTTTCTTCGATTCGTTACGTAGCACTAGGTGGTTGAATAGAATTCAGGTATAGCGGTGATTGATTGTCGGCGTTACCAGTACTGGCTACAAACATAAGCCGATAGTTCTGCTTCAGCAAGTTTTAAATTTGTGAAGCCAAACGGGTGATCCACAGGCTTTTTCGCATTCGTTTGGATTTTTTTTTAAAAAATATTGCTTCAGGTATTGCTTTTGGCTGTTTATGCTACTACTTTTGCAGTCCCAAAACACACGTAGTAGCGGGACAAAAAATGGTGAAGTAGCTCAGTTGGTAGAGCAACGGACTGAAAATCCGTGTGTCGGCGGTTCGAACCCGCCCTTTACCACCCTTTTTAGAAGCACGTTAGTCTTTGGCTAACGTGCTTTTTTTATGCCCTTTGCCGAAGAATCATTTTCTGCTTCCCGAATGATTCAATCCTTTCCTGCATGAAACCATTGGTTTTTTCCTGAGTCGTCGACATTTTCCAGCAAAAAATCTATTTTCCTTCCGCGATTTGACTTCGTGGCCCCGATTGCGTCCAATACGGGCTATGGCCATTCTGTTCACCTGGGGGGCACGGATGAGCTAATCAAATCCGATGAGCCAACTCCTAATTCAATACATTTTATGATGCGAATGACGCTGGCCCTGGGGCTGGTACTCGTGACGTGCTTTTACGGTTACGGTCAACAGGTGTATTCATTCCGCCAAACCCTGAAACGGGTACGGGAAGCCAACCCTACGTTGCAGTTACAGACGCTGGACGTAGCCGCCAGCCGCTCGGATGAAATTACGGCGGGCCTTCGAAGCAATCCTATCCTCAATAATCAAACCCTCCTTCAGCTTTCGTCGAAACGCCTTCCCGCCGACGCAGGTTACCTGAGCCGACAGAATCGGCAGTTCTGGTTGCAGTTAACCAAGGAGTTTGATCTCTACGGAAAACGAAACCGTCGGGTAGCCTTTGCTCAGGGCCTGACGCAGGTTTCAGAAGCGAATCTGAAAGAAAATACCCGTCAGATGCTACGCGATGTAGCCCTTAGCTGGCTGGATGCCTGGTATGCGTCGGTGAAACTGGATTTATTGCAACAAACCCAGGCTAACCTGGATAGCCTGGTGGCCGTCAATCGGGTGCGTCTTCGGAATCAGGTCGTGAGCACATCGGATCTGACCCGGACGGAAGTGTTCTCCGAACGCAATGCCGTACTGATTCTGACGGCCCGACAAGCGTTCGCCAACCAGCTCATGATGCTACAGGTTCAGCTGGGTCAAACCGATAGTGTACAAATTGATTTGAAAGATCCCGTTCTGTCACAGGTACAGTTTGATAGTCTGCTAAACTACGCACTTCAGCAACGCTCCGACGTGCAACTGGCCCGAAGTGGTATGGTGGCTGCCCAACGAAATGTGGAATTGCAACGTGTACTGGCGAAACCCGGCAACGAACTCGGAGCCATCTGGAACCCACAGAATGCCGTACCGTATCTGGGCGTGTTTCTGACCTTCGAGCTGCCCGTTTTCAGTCGTAATCAGGGCGAAATTCAGAAGTCAAAAATTTTACAGCAGCAGGCTCAGGATCAGCGTACGTTTCTGGAAAAGCGAATCAGCGTAGAGCTTCAGACCGCTGTCAACACCTTTCGTAATCACCAGCGGTCCATTCAGCGGTTCGAACAGTTGCTTCGCCAATCTGATCAGGTGCTCAATGCCGTACGCTACACCTACGTGAAAGGAGCAACGACACTGGTCGATTACCTGGAGGCCCAGCGGGCCTGGTACGAAACCCGACAAAGCTACTTTGACGCCTTGTACGATTACCGGAAAAGCTTCGTAGACGTGCTGTATACTTCCGGTCTAATTTCTGAATGGTAACCCCTCACTTGAATGAACGTACGTATCTACACCTGCCTACTTCTGCTGGGACTTCTGGCCTGTCAGAAAACCGAGAAAAAAGCTCCCCCCGAACTACTCCGCCCAACCATCACTCCGGATGGCCAACTGATTACCATGCCAACGGATACAATGGCGGCCGATTTCAAAACCATCGTTACGCAACCCGGTAATCTGCGGTCCGATTTTGAAGCTCCGGCTCAGGTAGCTGCCACCGTGATTCCCTCGCAGGAGAACCCCTCGCAAAATCTGGTACTTTTCAACGATGCAGAACTGGCTTCGGAATATACCCAGCTACTCCAGCACCGGATCAACATTCGTACGCTGAAGGTAAATGTGGCCCGGGCGAAAGATCTGGCCAATAACGGAGCCGGTACGGGACGCGACGTACTGGAAGCCGAAACGCAACTGGAGAACGAAAAGGCCGCGTTGATCGAGCACGAAGCCCGGCTGCAAATGGGCGGTTTTCCGGCGGATTTACTGATGAAAGCCCGTACCCGGACGGCCTGGGTGGTGTGCGAAGTCCCCGAAAGCCAGCTTACCCGCGTGAAACAGGGCCAAAGCTGTCAGCTCAGTTTTACGGCTTATCCCGGCGAAATGTTCCGGGGCACCTTACAGGCCATCAACGAAATTGCGGACGTGCAAACCCGTATGATCAAATTGCGGATTCTGGTCGCCAATGCCGGTAGTCGCCTCAAGGCGGGGATGTTCGCTACGGTTCGTTTTGGTAGCAACGAAGGAAATTTCCTGTCGGTACCACAGTCGGCAGTTGTAACCATTCAGGGAAAAGACTATGTGTTTGTCCAAACCCAGCCCCGCAGTTTCGTTCGCCGGCCGGTCACCACGGGTTCTCAAACGGGTTCGTCCATCATCATTCTCTCGGGCCTGAAAGCGGGTGAAGCCGTAGTCTCCGAAAACACCATGCAGCTCAAGGGGCTGAGTTTTGGATTTTAACCTGTCCATCGATTCCATACGCTGTTAACTGAAAATACCCATGCTCCTTCAGGCTCAGATTATTCTCAACAAGGACGAAATGGATGACCAGGGCCATCCGCTGTACCTTACGATTCTGCAATGGATGGTTCAGCAACACCTGCCTTCGGCCCGGGTTCTGGAAGGCATCAGCGGCATTGGACAACAGCGGATTATCCATCCCGGAGCCCTGTTTTCTTTCGATGAACCACCCATTCTGATTCTCTTTGAAGCCGAAGCCGAGCGGGTACGGCATGCCCTCCGGGAGATTCGCCAGTTTTCGCCCACGGCTTTGATGCTGGCTTACGAAGTCGAATTATTCTAATCCCCCCGCTCGGTACCCTGGTATCGAGTGACGTCCTACTACTTTTTCCATGATTCGCAGTCTTCTATTGTTCTCCCTCAAGAACCGATGGGTGGTCGTGGCCCTGGCGGCAGCCCTGATGGGCGTGGGATACGCGTGTTTCCGTACGCTCAAAATTGAGGCTTACCCGGATATTGCCGATACCAATGTAATCGTCATTGCCAAGTACGACGGGCGGGCCGCCGAGGAAGTCGAACAGCAGGTAACCATTCCTATCGAACGGGCTCTGAATAATACGCCCCACGTAACGGACCGCCGTTCGCGTACCATTTTTGGTTTGTCGGTAGTACAGCTCAATTTTGACGAAACCGTTACGGATTATTTTGCCCGTCAGCAGGTACTCGAACGCATTGCGGACGCCGAATTGCCCGATGGTGTTACGACCGAACTGGCTCCGCTGACGACGGCCGTGGGTGAGATTTTTCGTTACGTGGTGGAAGCTCCGCCGACGTACACGCCCATGCAACTCCGCGATTTGCAGGATTGGCGAATTGTACCGCAACTCTTACAGGTGCCGGGTATTGCCGATGTGGTTACGTTCGGAGGACCTCTGAAAGAATTCCATATTCTAACCGATCCGGCCAAGTTGCGGAAGTACAACCTGAGCCTGCCCCAGGTGATGGAGGCCGTTAGTAAAAACAACCAGAATACGGGCGGAAATCTGATTGATCGGGGCGGACAGGGCTTTGCCGTACGCGGACTGGGTGTACTGAAAACGCCCAAAGACATTGAGAACATCGTACTAACGGCGGTGGACGGCGTACCCGTTTTCCTTTCCGACGTAGCTCGCGTGGAAATTTCGCCGCCTGCTCCGTCGGGTATCCTGGGCTACACCGTACGCGATGCGAAGGTCGATGTAACGGGTTCTACTGAAGGCATTGTCGTACTCCGACGCGGTGAAAACCCCAGTGAAGCCCTGGAAGCGTTGAAAGCGAAAATGGCCGAACTCGAAGCCCGCGAGTTGCCCAAGGGCGTACGGCTACGGGTGCTGTACGATCGAAGTTTCCTGATTGATCATTCGCTGGAAACCGTTGCTCACACCCTTTTCGAAGGCATTTCCATTGTCATCATTCTGCTGGTATTGTTTCTGGGAAGCTTTCGGGCGGCCCTGGTTGTTACGGTTACCATTCCTTTTGCCCTGCTCTTTGCCTTTATGCTGATGAAACTGGCAGGCATACCGGCCAACCTGCTTTCGCTGGGAGCCATTGATTTTGGGATCATCGTAGACGGAGCCTGCGTGATGGTTGAGCACCTGGTGCGGCGGTATCGATCGGCCACGGCTGAAGAAAAACGCCGGGGAATTGTCCCGCTCACCTTATCGGCGGCTCAGGAAGTAGGCCGGGAGATTTTCTTTTCCGTAACCATTATCATTCTGGCGTATTTGCCCATTCTGCTCATGCAGCGGGTAGAAGGCAAACTATTCCGCCCCATGGCCCTCACGCTGGCGTTTGCGGTGGTTGGTTCCATGCTGGCCGCTCTGACCTTCATTCCGGTACTGGTTTCCTTCGCTTTCAAGAAAGCCCTCGATCCAAACGCCAAGCCTTTAAAAGAGCACCGAAACATCTTTTTACTGCCCTTCGAAAAGGGGTACGCCTGGCTGCTGACCCGCCTGCTCAAAGGCCCTAAACTGGTACTGACCCTGGGCTTTGCGGTGGTTCTGCTGCTGATTGGTATGGGTGCCCGGCTGGGTACGGAGTTTCTTCCGGAACTGGATGAAGGCTCCATCTTCCTACGGTCGTTTATGCCATCGGGCGTAACCATTCAGGAGAACGCCAAGATTGCTCCGAAAATCAGGTCGATTATCGCGAAGAATTATCCGGTCGATTTCGTGATTACCCAGACCGGACGCAACGATACGGGTACCGACCCTTTCCCGCCCAACCGAACAGAAATTCTGGTGGGTTTGAAGGATTACTCAACCTGGACGGATAGCCTCCGCAAAAAAGACCTTGTCGCCCGCATCCAGACCGAGTTACAAAATGCTTTTCCCGGCTCCTTCTTTTCTTCGGGACAACCCATCATCGATCAGGTAATGGAGATCGTCACGGGCTCGGCGGCGGATCTGGCCATTTCAGTCGTCGGAAACGACCTGGATTTATTACGGGAAAAAGCCAATCGGATTTCGAAGATTGTCCAGCAAACAGCGGGAGCTTCGGCCACCAATATCGAACAGGAAGGTCCGCAGGATCAGCTTTCCATTCAGGTCAACCGACAGGCTGCCGCCCGCTATGGTGTGAACGTAAGCGACGTGGAAACCATGGTTGAAGCCGCCGTAGGTGGCAAAGATGTCGGTACGATTTACGACGAAGACCGTCGCTACGATCTCGTGATCCGGTTCACACCCGAGAGCCGGAACTCCATCGATGTCATCCGGCAGTTGCAGGTACCGGCCGCCTCGGGGGCACTGGTTCCCATGAGCGAACTGGCCGACATCAAGTACGTACAGGGCCAGACCAACATCTACCGCATTGACAGCAAACGGATGGTTACGGTGCGTACCAATATTCGGGGTCGCGATCAGGGGGGCTTTGTGCAGGAAGTCCAGCAGAAAATTCAGCAGCAGGTCCAGATTCCCGAAGGGTATCAGGTCATCTACGGCGGGCAGTACGAAAACCTCGAACGGGCCGGCGGACAACTGTTACTGACCATTCCGCTGACGGTGCTCGTCGTGTTTCTGTTCCTGTACATTCTCTTCCGGAATTTCCAGGATACCTTACTCACGCTTACCTGTATCCTGTTTGCCCTGGGCGGCGGTATTGTGGCTTTGCTGATGCGGGGTTATAATTTCAACGTGTCGGCAGGCGTGGGCTTCGTTTCAATTTTCGGCATTTCCGTGATGGCGGGTGTACTGCTGGTTTCGGCCCTTAACCGGGCGACGATTGAAGGCAGAGAGCTATTCACCACCGTTTACGACATATCCCGCGAACAACTGCGGGCCATCATGGCGATTATGCTGGTCGCCATCATTGGTCTGGTACCGGCGGCGACGTCCTCGGGCATTGGCTCGGATGTGCAGCGACCGCTGGCGACGGTAATTATTGGTGGACTTACGTCTACGCTGATCTTTGCTCCTTTATTGATTCCGCCCCTGTTTCTACTGCTGGCTCAGCGGGCCGCTCGTCGTCCCAAACGCGTTTCCAGCGAATCAACCGAAGAACTTTAGTTTTTTAAAGATGACGTATAACCTTCGGGTAGCTTAGACGGTTTTGAGTGATAGACTACCGTTTTCAAACGGATTCTGGTTTCGAAGCCATAGAATCCGTTTATTTTGTGCTTTCAATCCGATGAACTGCCCGTAATGTGTACACGCTTCCTCTTTTTCGTTCTGGTTTTTTGTGGTTGTCAGGCGTTTGCTCAGCAGATTTCGCCCAAGCGGGAGCTTCGGGCCGTATGGATTGCTACCGTCGATAATATCGACTGGCCGCGTCCGGGTGACTATAATCCCGCTTCTCAGCAACAATCGTTTCGACAAATACTCGATAATCACCGCCAGTCGGGAATGAACGCCATTTTCGTGCAGGTGCGTGATGCGGCCGATGCGTACTACGCCAAAGGAGCTATCGAACCCTGGTCGGAATGGTTGACGGGTCGTCAGGGAAGGGCTCCCGAGCCTTTTTATGATCCGCTGGACTTTATGATTGCCGAATCGCACCAGCGGAATCTGGAATTTCACGCCTGGCTTAACCTGAACCGGGCCGTATTCAAAGGACATCCGAACGTAACGCCTGATCACGTAAGTCGCCAGCACCCGGACTGGATGCTAACGTATGACGGGACTAAATTTTTCAACGTCGGTGTCCCCGAAGTTCGGAACTACATTACCACCATCGTCACGAACCTGATCCGAAATTATGACGTAGATGGCATTCACTTTGACGACTATTTTTATCCGTACAAGGTGGTCGGGCAGATCCTGAATGATCAGGTTACGTTTTATAAATACGGAGCGGGTTACGCAAACATCCACGACTGGCGGCGGGACAATATTGACCAGCTCATACACCAGATTTCGGATTCGGTGAAAGCCGTTAAGCCTTACGTAAAATTTGGAATCAGTCCCTTTGGCATCTGGCGAAATCGCAGTTCGCTGGCCCCGGATGGCTCCGAAACCCGTGGTTTGAGTTCCTACGACGATCTGTACGCCGATACGCGGAAGTGGCTGCAAATGGGCTGGATCGATTACATTGCTCCGCAGGTTTATTTTCACCGGGGGCATAAACGGGTACCCTATCAGCCTCTGGTGGACTGGTGGCGGAAAAACTGCTTTGGACGACATCTGTACATCGGCCAGGGAGCCTATCGGATGAATGGCGAAAGTGGCTGGGATAGTCCCGATGAAATGCCCATTCAGATTCGTTTCAATCGGCAGCATCCGGAAATTCAGGGGAGTATCTACTTCAGTTCGCGGTCCTTACTGAACAACTACAAGGGGTTCCAGGATACGCTTCGCCGGGATTTATACCGACTGCCGGCTCTGGTACCTACGATGCCCTGGAAAGATCATACGCCGCCCCTCCCACCCCAGGAATTTGAACTCAAACGTACCCAGACGCAGGTATTGATGCGTTGGCAAATGCCCCCCGCCGCCGTAGATGGTGAAGTACCCCGTCGTTTTGTAGTGTACCGATTCCGGGAAAATGAGCCGATTGTGCTGAATAATACTTCTAAAATTCTGGCGATTCTTCCGGCTCCACAAACGTACTACGCCGATACCCCACCCACGCGGGGCAGTTACCGATACGTCGTCACGGCCCTGGATCGCCTACAGAATGAAAGTTACGGCGTAATGACCGATGTGGAGGTGCAATGAAGAAATGAATCAGATTCATTCGATTCTTCACTCATTCTATCATTCCTTCATTGAACTCCTAGCCCGTGATATTCAGGTAAATCGTATCCAGAATACGAACCAGATCGTCGAAATCCTGATCGGAGAGATTGGCCCAGCCGATTTTGCGTACTTCCGCTACTACCGGGAATGCTATGTGGTACTTGTCCGTACCCGCGGTCGTTAAGTGAAGATTAAACTTGCGACGGTCTTCTTCGGCCATCCGGCGTTCGATGAGTCCTTTTTTCACCAGAATATCCAGGATCCGCGTAACAGTAGGATTGTCTTTGGCCGTTTTCTCGGCCAGAGCATTCTGACTGATACCCGGAAAATGAAAAACGTGGTCGAGCAAAACCCACTGATCTACCGTTAGTTCCATTCCCGCCTCATCCAGGCGTTTCTGAAATACGTAACGGACCTTTTTAATGGTTGTATCAATTTTGAAGAAATAAGCCCGTTGATCAGAAGCCGTCATGTGTACTGGAATGTTAGGAGTCGAACTAATTTCAAAGATAGACTTCAAACGATAGAATCCTGCTTTTACTAAATACGAGGGATGGAATCTGAACCCGTCACGGTTCCTGAATGCTGAAGAAGCGAGCGAAGCAGATCGTCCGGTAGGTACTGGGCCTACAACTTACCGGCCCAGTACGACCCGAACTAGTGTTGATGAAGTATAAGGAATAATTAGCAAAGCAATTATTCGTATACAAATAGAATACAAGAAAAAAGAAAAGTCAACTCTATACGTATAATTTTATTTCCGGCTGAAATCGTTTTTATACCGTTGACAAGCAAAAGAAGGCCTTACTTTTGCACGTTGATTTTCCTGTTTATATGCAAAAGACCGAAGAGTTGGTGCTGGCCAGTGTAGGGAATCGGTTCCTGGCCCATTTGATTGATTATCTGCTGATTAATATCGCAACCCTGTTGATTGCCTACCTGGTAGGTATACCGATTTTTAAGCTTGACTGGCAGTATCTGAATACCCATCCCGAAGCCTTGTCGGCTCTGTATACGCAGTTATTGATGGTCATTGTACCCACGAGTTTCTTCTACCGATTTTTTCAGGAAAGTTCTCGTTATCAGGCTACTTTCGGCAAGCGTATCCTGAAATTACGTGTTGTGAAAGTAACGGGAGAACCGCTCAGCTATAAGGATGCCTTTATCCGCAATGCCGCCAAGGAACTCAGCGGTTATTTTTATCTGGTGTACATTTTCGGGCTTTTCAGCCGTTTTCACCAGTGTTTACACGACCTGGCGGCTCGTACCTACGTAGTCGATAACGTGTAAGCCCACTGCGTTTTGCTGGCTATGCGTGCACGATTCTGGATTTGGGGCGTCTGTATCAGTCTGGGGCTTGGGGTGCTCCTCGATTGCCTGTTTCCTTTCCGGGTACAACCCCGCTATTCTGCCCTGGTTGAAGCCGCAGACGGATCTATGTTGCACGCCTTTCTCAATGAAGAAGACAAGTGGCGACTTTATACCGAGCTGGATGAAATTAGTCCTACCCTCCACAAAACACTGATTTTCAAAGAAGATCGCTGGTTTTACTGGCACCCCGGCGTAAATCCGGTGGCCGTCGTACGGGCTCTTTTCAACAATACGACTACTGGACGACGTACTTCCGGAGCATCGACCATTACCATGCAGGTGGTTCGTTTGCTGGAGCCCCGTCCGCGAACCTATGCCAATAAGGTAGTGGAGATTCTGCGGGCCTTTCAACTGGAAGCCCATTTTTCCAAGGATGAAATTTTGCAGTTGTACCTCAATCTCGTTCCCTACGGATCGAACATTGAAGGGATCAAATCGGCTTCCTGGCTGTACTTTCAGAAACCACCACAAATTCTGAGTCTGGCAGAAGTCACGGCCCTGACGATCATCCCCAACCGTCCGAACAGTTTACAACCTGGCCGTAGCAATGCCTATTTGATACAGGAACGCAACCGCTGGCTTCGGCGATTTCAGGAAGAACACTTGTTTGACCAAGCTATAGTAGCCGATGCCCTTACCGAACCCCTACAGGCTCGTCGAAGTAACGCCCCACAGGCGGCTCCGCATCTGGCCCTTCGCCTGAAAAAAGAATTTCCCGGCCAGCCTATCCTCCGAACAACGCTTGTACCGGCCCGGCAATCGGCTCTGGAACGGCTGGTTAAAAATTACGTCAGCCGACTGAAAGTCAATCGCATTCAGAATGCCGCCGTATTGGTGATCAACAATCGAACGATGGCCGTAGAAGCCTACGTAGGTTCGGCAGATTTTCGGGACGCTTCGGACGGTGGGCAGGTGGATGGCATTCGGGCAGTACGCTCACCGGGCAGTACGCTGAAACCGCTGTTGTACGCCACTGCTTTCGATCAGGGCCTGCTAACGCCCAAATCAGTGGTATATGACGTGCCGAGTAACTTCATGGGCTTTGAACCCGAAAACTTTGACCGTCAGTTTCACGGCAAAGTCACCATTGAATACGCCCTGGCCAATTCCCTGAACGTACCCGCCGTGCAGGTGTTGCAGCAGATGGGAGCTTCTGCGTTGGTTGAAAAACTTAAAAAGGCCCAGTTTCAAACCATTCAGAAACAATCCGGGAAATTAGGTTTATCGATGATTTTGGGCGGCTGTGGCGTTACGCTTGAGGAACTGACTACGCTGTTTGCCAGCTTCGCCAATCAGGGGCAGTTTAACAAAGCCTACTTTCTGAAAAATCCGGATTTTCATAATGCCACGGAATTAGTTAGCGAAGAAGCCAGCTTTCTCATTACGCAGATTCTGACGCAGGTGGCCCGCCCGGATTTACCCAATAATTACGCTTATACGTATCGATTGCCGCGAATTGCCTGGAAAACAGGGACTTCGTTTGGGAAGAAAGATGCCTGGAGTATTGGGTACAACGCTCACTATACCGTCGGCGTCTGGGTGGGTAATTTCTCGGGTGAAGGCGTCCCCGAACTCAACGGAGCCAACACGGCTACGCCCCTGCTTTTCGAAATTTTCAATACGATTGATTACAACGCGGCGGCTCAGTGGTTTAGTCCACCCGACGGGCTGGCTACGCGGCAGGTCTGTGCCGAAACGGGTTTGTTACCCGATGAATTCTGCACGCACACGTTACCGGATTATTACCTGCCCGGCGTGTCTTCAACCCGACGCTGTATGCACAAAAAACGCGTATGGCTGGACCTGAAACGGCAAATGAGTTACTGCCCCTACTGCAAGCCCGATGAAGGAAGCGTAAAAACCTGGGTAGCGAATGATCCGCCGGAACTGATTCACTGGTACGAAACCCGACACATTGCGTACGAACGCATCCCGCCGCATAATCCGGCCTGTACGCAGGTGGCGGGAACAACGCATCGGCTAAACATTACGTTTCCGGTGGATGGGGCAAGCTATCGCCTCAGTCGGCAGGAAAAGAACCAGCTATCGCTCAATGTTCAGGTGGGAAATGACGTAAAGAAGGTTTACTGGTATCTGAACGATCAGCTCATTCAAACGGCCGACCCGACGCAGGCGGTATTCTGTCAGCCCCCCGCTGGAACCGTAAAAATTTCCTGTGCGGATGATCAGGGCAGGCATACGGACATTCGGGTGAAGGTGAGTTATGAGTAAGTTAGGCAGTTGGAAACTGTCGGCTGGAGGGTACAGGTTTGGAAACTGCATCAGTAATGGTTAGGAGGTCTATACCTTCTTCATGAAAATACCGAGTCCCTCTGCATCAGGCACAGCATGTACTGTACAAAAATGCGGAGGGACTCGGTATTTCTTTCACTGGTACAAGCTTTCCAGCTTATCCCGGCGAGGTATTAGTCATCGCTGGCCGCTCCCAGAGCACCGGAAACGAGCGAAACGATAAAGCTAAATATCAGGGCGATCAGCCAGTTATCAACGGCAAACCCGTCAACGAGGTAATCGGTCATTTTGATAATCAAAACGTTGATTACCAGCAGGAACAAGCCTAGCGTCAGAATCGTAATCGGCAGGCTGAGAATTTGTAAAATCGGCTTGACAAACGTGTTCAGTAAAGCCAGTACTACGGCTACGATCAGAGCCGTGGTGAAACCATCGACCGAAACCCCGGGCAGAAAACTGGCCACCAGGTACACGACAACGGCATTAATCAATAAACGGACAATAAGGCCCATAAGAAGAAGGTGTTAGTACAAAGGCTGAACATGCAAAATTTTGTACCAAAAACCTAAGTCTCCTAGTGATTATTGCCGCTCGCGGTGACGATCTTCGAGAATGGCAATGACCTCGTCAAGATCGATATTGCGGTCTTCGAGCAGGATCAGGTAGTGAAACAGCAGATCTGCTGCTTCGTTTTTGAACAGCTGGTCATCGTTGGACATGGCTTCGATGACCAATTCAACGGCTTCTTCACCCACTTTCTGGGCAATTTTATGCGTACCACGGGCGAACAATTTAGCCGTATACGAACCTTCACTGGCGGATTGTTTCCGCTCCCGGATAATAGCTTTTAACTGATCTAAGAATTCAACGGCCATACAGAATGGGCAAGGTTGCCTTTAAAATGGGATAAAGTAGGACGGAAGAAGCAAACGCTCCTACCGGGGATTTTCTTCAAAAAAACAGGTATCCGCTCCCGTATGACACACGGGGCCCACGGGTTCTACCTTAATCAACAGCGTATCCTGATCGCAGTCGATACGGATTTCCCTGACGTGCAGAAAATGGCCGGAGGTTTCGCCCTTGGTCCACAGCCGATTTTTGGTACGGCTGAAAAAGGTTACTATCTGGTCGGACTCCGTTTTGGCGTAGGCTTCTTCGTTCATAAAGCCCAGCATGAGCACTTTATTCGTCTGAACGTCCTGGATGATGGCCGGAATCAGACCGCCGGCTTTTTCAAAATTCAGTTTCATAAGACTTGATTACAGTCGCATCGTGACGCCCTTTTCCTGGAGGTACATTTTCAAAGGCTGAATACCAATTTCCCGGAAGTGGAAAATACTGGCAGCCAGTCCGGCATCGGCTTTTCCGGTCGTGAATACTTCGTGGAAATGTTCCATTAACCCCGCTCCACCCGAAGCAATCACGGGAATACTGAGTTGTCCGGAAACCGCCGCCGTTAGCTCCAGAGCAAACCCGGCTTTGGTACCGTCGGCGTCCATGGAAGTCAGCAGTATTTCACCCGCTCCACGTTCCTGAGCTTCTTTCGCCCAGGGCAAGGTACGCAGCTCGGTAGCCTTACGGCCCCCATGCGTGTGTACGACGTGCTCGGTCGTCAGGCGAATTTCGTGGGTACTGACACGTTCGTTACCAAAACGGCTGGTCGTGGTTTCCTGATGGCTCACCACATCGCTGGGTACGGAAATCTCCCGCGTATCAATCGCTACGATGATACACTGCGAACCGAACTGCAAAGCCAGTTCGTCGATGAGTTCAGGCCGACGGACGGCCGAAGAATTGATTGAAATTTTATCGGCTCCGGCGTTAAGTAAGGCCGATACATCGGCTACGGAACTGATACCGCCGCCAACGGTAAAAGGAATATTCACGTGACGAGCTACATTACGAACCAGCTCTACGAGTGTTTTCCGATTATCGACGGTTGCCGTAATGTCGAGAAATACCAGTTCGTCGGCTCCCTGTTCGGCGTACAAAGCCCCCAGTTCTACCGGATCTCCGGCATCCCGCAGGTTCACGAAATTCGTTCCTTTGACCGTACGTCCGTCCTTGATGTCCAGGCACGGAATGATGCGTTTGGTTAACATAGTGGCCTAGTTTTCAACGAAGGTACTTAAATCTTTCAGGGAAACCCGGCCTTCGTAAATGGCCTTCCCAACAATCACGCCGTATACGTTCATTTCTGCCAGCTTCTCCAGATCGGCTAGCGAACTCACACCACCCGAGGCAATCACCCGCAGGGCTGGCGACTGCTGCTGAAGCTTCTCGTACAGATCAAAGCTGGGGCCCTGTAAAAGGCCGTCTTTGGCGACGTCGGTCGAAATGATGTACTGAATGCCTTTTTCTTCCCACTGCTTCACGAAATCATACACCCACAACTGCGTTCCTTCTTCCCAGCCACTCACGGCGATGCGTTCGTTTTTGGCGTCGGCTCCGAGAATCATTTTCTCCCCGCCGTACTGACTGAGCCAGCTGGCAAACAAATCGGGATTTTTTACGGCAATGCTCCCGCCCGTCACCTGCGTTGCTCCGCTTTCGAAGACGATTTTCAGATCCTCGTCCGATTGTACCCCACCACCAAAATCAACCTGCAAACGCGTCTGTGTAGTGATGGTTTCGAGTACTTTCCAGTTAATGACTTTCTTAGCTTTTGCTCCATCGAGGTCCACCAGATGCAGACGTGTCAGCCCGGCTCCTTCAAACTCCTTGGCTACTTCCAGCGGATGGGCGTTGTAGACGGTTTTCTGCGAATAATCGCCCTGCGTCAATCGAACGGCTTTGCCTTCAATCAAGTCGATGGCGGGAATAATAAACATAGCTACTTAGAGTTTCAGGAAGTTTTCAAGAATGAGCTGCCCTTCTTTTCCGCTGATTTCAGCGTGAAACTGAGCGGCGTAGAAATTGTCTTTGTGCAGCATCGCCGAAAAGGGCACGACGTAATCGCAACTGGCTACCGTGTACTCGCATACCGGAGCCGCGTAACTGTGGACAAAGTACACGTACGGATGGGGCGTCATCCCCTCCGTCAGCGGCGACTTCAAATCGTACAGGTTATTCCAGCCCACGTGCGGTACCTTGAGTTCACCCGCCGGAAAACGTCTGACGTCCACCGGAAAAATGCCCAGTGCCTGCGTCTGGTTTTCCTCCGAATACTGGCACATCAACTGCATACCCACGCAGGTGCCCAGTACGGGTTGCTGGAGCGTAGGAATAACGCGGTCAAGGCCCTTTTCCCGCAGGTACGCCATGGCGGTTGAGGCTTCGCCAACGCCCGGAAAAATGACTTTATCGGCGGTACGGATCTCGGCCTCATCGTCCGTCCAGAGGTACGATGCCCCGATGCGTTCGAGAGCATACATGACGCTCTGTACATTGCCGGCGTTGTATTTGATAATGACGGTTTTCATAACCTTCAGCGATTACGTTCGATCATAAAAAAACGCCCGATTCGGTGAATCAGGCGTTTGTATCTGTTATTCGGTGTTTGCTAGACCATAAAACCGGAATCACATCAGCCTGTTCAGCGGAGCCATACATGGGAATGATGATGAAATACGGTGCAATTCATACGGCAAAAGTAGAAGAATTTTCCAGAAATCGCATTTCTGCGAAAGGGATACATCCGCTTTTCTTTAAAACAGACTCATCTGATCGACTTTCGGTAAAAACTTAGGTAGCTTCAGTGCCAAGCCCAGATGCGTATTCAATTCCTGAATCCAGTAGTTGGACAACTCGGGAGCACACTCACTCTGTCCACAGTGAATGAACGCGTAGAGTTCCTCCAGACCCTCCTGCTGCCATTTTTTAAGGCGTTGAATCCATTCGTCGGTACGGGTATAATCCGTGAAATGCAGTTCATTGCCCACAAAACGGATCACAGCTTTGGGAACCGTCAGCGTCTGATGCAGCACATCCCGGCGGCCCGACACATCGGTAATCACCGCCGCGTGCCCCGCCTCCCGCAGGATTTCACAGGTACGGGCCCAGATGCGGGGATTGGCAAACCAGTCCGGATGCCGGAATTCCACGGCAATCGTCATTCCTTCCGGAATGAGTTTCAGGAATTCCACCAAGCCTTTGCCTTTTTGCGGCGTATAAGCCGGCCCCAGTTGCAGAAACGGAATGCCTAAATGATCGCCCAGTTTCAGTAACTGCCGACAGAAAAATTGCGTCGCGTCTTCTACACCAAGCAGTTCCTTTTCGTGACTGATGGCTTTGGGAAATTTGGGACAGTATTTGAAACCCGGCGTAGCCTCTTCCAGCCAACGCTCGATGGTTTCGTCGTTGGGCATCTGGTAATGGGTACCGTTGAGTTCGATGGTATTGAACTGCTGGGTGTAGTGAGCCAGTGCTTCTTTATCCTTCATGGCCGAAGGATAGATTTTGCCCAGCCAGCTTTTTTCCATCCAGACGGGGCAACCCACATACGCGGGCAAGGGATGAGCCACCGGCTGGCCCGACAATACCTGCATATTCAGGGGCGAGTCGGCGGGAAGCGTAAAATTGATGGTATTGATTTGACCGGGTGAAACTTTACCAAAGTCCATGATACGTGCAAATTAGGTGGCATCCGTGATGAAAAAGTCAGGCCACCTTAGTCCCAGTCCTCGCCCAGTACTTTCCAGACCAGGCCCGATTCGTAGCCTTTGCTCAGGGCGTACCGAACCAGTTTCTGTTTCCGTACCCGTGGGTCGGTATCTTTCAGGGAAGCGTCTTTCTTCGCCAGTAAGCTTTTCAACGAGTCGTGGTATTCCGTCTGGTCAATTTCTTCCAGAGCGTTTTTGCGGTCGGTTTCGCCGAGGCCTTTCCGCCGCATTTCCATTTCGATTTTGATTTTTCCCCAGTGGCGGGTTCTGAATTTTCCCCGGGAAAAACTTTTGGCAAAGCGTTCTTCGCTGAGGTACCCGTCCTGAATTAATCGGGCCAGGATAGCTTCCGTATCTTCTTCGGATACATCCCAGGCGTTGAGTTTCTGACGGACTTCCTGCACCGTTCGTTCCTGGTAGGCACAAAACGAAGCGGCCTGTCGTAGGGCATCTGCATTCATGGCAAAAAGGGCTTAATTCTTAAAATTACGAATTTTTTAGCGAATTTGGAAGGCTTCATTCCTTTCTTTCTCGGGAGAAAACAGGGAATGCTTACCTTTGATTTTCTTACACTAGTTTATTCTTCTTCCCCCCACTCTACCCATGATTTTACAACTCTATCGATCCGCCTATAGCGGGCTTTCGCGATCTATATGGTTGCTGGCTCTGGTCATGTTTATCAATCGTTGTGGCACCATGGTCATTCCCTTTTTGGGCGTTTACCTGACGGAGTCGCTGCACCTGAGTATTGACCAGTCTGGCGTAATTATGGCTCTGTTTGGGGTTGGTTCCATTGGCGGCACCCTGCTCGGCGGACGACTTACCGACCGCCTCGGAGCCTACCGGGTTATGTGGGTCTGCCTGGGACTGGGTGGCCTAATGTTCCTGGTAGTAGGCCAGCTTAAAACGTTCGAAAGCTTATGCCTGGGCACCTTTGTACTGGGACTGGTTGCCGAGGGGTTCCGTCCCGCCGTTACGGCCGCAGTAGCCTTGTACAGCACACCCGAAAACCGAACCCGTTCGTACTCGCTGAACCGCCTGGCCCTGAATCTGGGCTGGTCGGTAGGGCCAGCGGTAGGTGGCTGGCTGGCATCCATTGATTACTCGCTACTGTTTTGGGCGGACGGCTGCACCTGTCTGGCCGCGACGCTTCTGCTGGTACTAATTCTACCTCAATCTTCCGTTTCACATGAAAGTCAAACCGTTCAGCAATCCCGTCAGGATTCGGCCTATCGGGATACGCATTTCATGATTTTCATGGTTTTTGTTACTCTATTTGCCATCACTTTTTTTCAGTTGTTCTCAACGGTTCCGCTGTATTACAAGCAAGTGTATCACCTACCCGAAAATCAGATTGGTACATTGATGGCACTAAACGGGGTATTAATTGTAGCTGTCGAAATGGTGCTGGTACATCAACTGGAAAATCGTTTTGTCCATTTACGGCTCATGGCTATTGGGACGTTACTGGTCGGTATATCCTACCTCATTTTTAATGTATTCTTTGGCGTCATCTGGTTAGTACTAGCCATGATTCTGGCTACGCTGGCCGAAATGTTGGCCATGCCTTTTATGAACTCGTACGCCATTGCCCGTTCCAAACCGCATAATCGAGGACAGTACACGGCAGCCTACACAGCCTCGTGGTCCATTGCTCAAATTTCAGCTCCTCTGCTCGGTACACAGTTTATCAGTCGCGTCGGCTTTGCATCGGCTTGGTGGTTAATGATCAGCTTTTCGATAGTAGCCACCATCGGTTTTTTAAGCCTTTCGTACCGTTCCGAAAAAAGTTGAAGTTTTCATAAAAAATTATGAGATTATTTTTCAACCCTGAAACTTTCTGATAGGGTTCGCCGTTTTACCTACAATTGCGACTAAAACGTGTAAAAGACCCGACTACTCAATTAGCCGGGTCTTTTGTTTTTCCTTCATTTGTAGCTTACAATTTCAGCTTTAGGTGACTCGCTTCATCCTGAGTCAGCGTCTTCAGTTTTTCAAGCGAGTGTTTTAGCTCGTCCCTATGATGGCTGATCAAGGCCTGCACCCGATCCTCCCCACTTTGGTTATTCTGCCACTCCTGTTGGTACTTCTCCAGATTTGCCTCTTCGGCACAGCACAACGCATCCAGAATAGCCTTGGAATCATGACCGGACAGTTTCGAGCGGAAGTCAATCCATAAATTGTGTAAATCTCCGGAAAGGGTACTTTGCTCTTCCCATTCCAGATTCAATTCCTGCGAGAGTGTTCGGATTTCTTCCATCATCTTTCTGCTTTCCCGTTCTCCATTACCAAACATCTCTTTCAAATGAGATTCGTTCGCTTCTTCCCGAGCGTTCTGGTACTGCTCATGGCGATCACTGCAGACTGCATACAGAAAATTTAATATTTGCCTTTGTTCACTTACATCCATAGCGATTGCTCTTCGAAAGAGTGGTTTATTGCTGAGAAAGAAAGGTCCATCGTTGTATTACCTCGAAAACAACATCCGCTTGAAACCGAAAATGTAGTGCCACTTCCCTAGTCCAGAGAATCTGGCTTATCTTTCGAAAAGTTACCTGATCTGGACTACCTTTTTATTGACTTTTACCGCCCCTTACTACTTTATTCCCATGCTTATTCAAGCCAGTTGTCAGATTGAACTAGAAGCTATAGGACACGTTCCTGCCGTTTTCATGCTTCGCCCCCGCAGTGGAGCCAGCCAGTTTATTGTTAAAGAAGAATACATTGTAGATCCCCTGGTCCAGATCACTGAATACACGGATTCGTACGGAAATCTTTGTCAACGGCTAATGATCCCACCGGGTCCTTTCCGGCTGGAGTCACGTGTAACCGCTGATTGTGCCGATCAAATTGATGTCCATACGCAGGCAGACTGGGTACCGGTATCGAATGTACCCGATGAAGTCATGCAATTTTTGTTGCAGAGTCGCTATTGTGAAGCCGATAAGCTGGGTGGACTCGCCGCAGAAATCATTCAGGGCTATCCTTTGGGATACGCTCAGGTAGAGGCCATTCGACAATGGATTTACAATAACATCCGGTACGAATACGGCGTGACAAATTCTTCTACGTCGGCGATGGACATCACGCTGAATCGCGTGGGCGTCTGTCGTGATTTTGCACACCTGGGCATTGCCTTATGTCGTAGTTGTAACATTCCGGCCCGTATGGTAGTAGGGTATCTGTATGAGCTTGATCCGATGGATCTACACGCCTGGTTTGAAGCCTACATTGGGGATCGCTGGTATACATTTGATCCGACCCAGCCACAACCCCGGGGGAACCGCATTGCCGTCGCTTATGGTCGCGATGCTGCTGACGTAGCCTTTGCTTCTTACTTTGGTGGCGTCAACTTCAAAAGTTTACACGTACAAGTAGAAGCTGCTCAACCGCTCCCTATTTCACCCAGCTTTTCATAAAGTTTGAGAACGAAAACTTTTCTTTAAGGGTATTTTTTTCTACATATTTTCTGCAATTGCTCTACATAAGTAATCGTCTTCGCTACTTACTGTTGTATTACGCCAAGCCATTGGTGTGAAAAGAAGTGGTTTTAAAACTTAGGTACATTTCTTTGATTATTAGCTTGTCTTTAGTTACGTCTCAATACTTAAACAAAAACAAATTATGAAAAAACAAGCTATGTACTGGTTGGGGATGGGCCTGCTGAGTTGCTCACTTTTAATCAATTGTACTGCAAAGGATAAACATCAGGCTGCTGAAGATGCCCAGGAAGCTCAGGATAAGGTAGAGCGTGCAACCGACCGAGCGGCAGACAAGACCAAAAAAGCTTTCGACGATGTAGCTACGGATGTTAAAGACGCGGGTCAGGAAACGAAAGAAGACTGGCAACGCGAGCGTTCGGAATTATCCGTGAAAGTAGAAGACCAGAAACTAGCCTTGCAGAAAGAGATTGACCGGGTAGATGGTAAAATTAAAGTAGCGAAAGACAAAGAAAAGATTCGTTGGCAAGAGCGGAAAGCGAAGCTGGAAGTAAAACGTGATGAACTGGACGCATCCCTGAAAAAGATTCAAAACAACGCTAAAGAAGACTGGAAAGAATTCAAACGGGATCTTAATCGCAAGGTTGACGAAGCTCAAAAGAGTTTACAGGACTAAGTACAAATACCGTGTAGCCCGAAATCCCCCATATTCCTCAAGGTTCTGGACGTCTCCTTCCAGTCGGTTCCCTACTCTATACGTTAGAGGCAATTTGGATCAATCAGTCAAGTCTTCTCTGCTTTTTTAACAAATAATATATCTCCTGTAATTGCTAAAACTAATAAGGCTCCGATCAGTAATGACCGGAGCCTTATTAAGGCAATAAATAAGTTTTTCCCCTAATCCAGAACTGACTCTACCAATCTGAAGCTCAAAGGTTTTTCTAAGAAAGCATCGGCACCGCTGGCGAGAGCTCTTTCACGTAGATTGCTCATCGCACTAATCATTACAATGCGGCTCTCCGGATACAATTGTCGCCAGCTGGGTAAGGCCTCAAGGCCAGTACCATCGGGTAAATTATTATCAAGAAAAACAACGTCTGGATTGACATGGTGCAACTGCTCCAAGCCGTTGCGAAGATTATTAGCGTAGCTCACTTCTGCCTTTTTTCTACGAAGAAAACTTCCTAGCAGCATACATAAATCTTCTTCATCATCTACGATCAAAACCTTCATATTGTCTCCGTATATACTCGGAAGATACGTGGGCATATCTTATACAGTTTATAGCCAAGACTTAACAAGTCTATCATAATTCTTTATGTATGAACCAATTAAGTTAAAAAAAAGATTGGGCAAATCCGGTGGACTTGCCCAATGCCGATCTTCCACCTAACCTAAAACACCTGTACGGTGCGGTATCCAGGGTAATAGTTTTTAAAATAATATACCAAAGCGTTTTTGAGAGTTTTTTTCCCCACTTTGAGTCATCTGTTAATCTTTTCGAAAAAATGGATGATTTTTCATATTTCTTGATTTTCCCCGAAATTTTGATACCATTTGATAATTTATACTTAATATCTATCAGTGTGCGAAAAAATCCCTCTTATTTTTGATTTGCTGGCACGGCTGTTTTTTCAATGTTCCCCGAATCAAAAGTTTCACTATTTAAACAGGAGGATGTCATGTCTAATAATGGAAAAATCTTTTTAGGAATTGTTACTGCAGCTGCTGCTGGAGCAGTAATCGGTCTGTTGTTCGCTCCCGACAAAGGAGAGGATACGCGTGGTAAGATGAAAAAGCAAGTGGGTGATCTGGCCGATGAAGTACTGAAAGCGATTCAGAAAGGTAAAATCTCTTTGGAAGATCTGAAGAGCCAGGCTGTATCGAAAGCCGGTGACTTAAAAGATAAAGCACGTTCAAAATTCGAAGACCTGCAGGATCAGGCTGACGAAGCCAAGCAAACTGCGAAGCAAAAAGTGAACGAGCAACTCGGTTAATTTTGATGACTGATTAGTCAAAGATTAGTCGATCATAAACGGGGGGCTCACGTTTGAGTTCCCCGTTTGTTATTAATTACAGGTTAGCATCCTCCAACTGATGTAATTCTTTTGATTTAAATCTACTTTTTTATTCATCGCTCTCAACCCTTATGGAATCAATAAAGGACCTTCGCGAATCAGCCGAAGATTTGTTTGCACGTGTTACCGACTATATAGAGGCCCGCTGGAATATGGCGGTGCTACAAACGGCCGACAAAACGGCTGATATCGTCTCGTCCGTTGTTGCCGCTTTGATTGTTAGTGTATTTGGTGGACTCGTTTTACTGTTTGGCAGTATTGCCCTGGCCTGGTGGATTGGTGAATCGGTTGGTAGTGTGGCGGCAGGATTTGGCTACGTAGCTCTTGGTTATGCCTTACTGACTCTGATTTTATTCCTGATTCGTGATAAATTTATTAAGATCCCGCTCCTTAATACCTTCATCAAACGCTTCTACTACGAAAAAGACGCACCGAAAAAGTAGTCTTTACTTTCGACTTATTTGATCATGACCATGAACAATAGAATAGAAAACTTATCCGATTTACAGGCTGAACGAGCCCGTTTGAAAAATCAGATTGAAACGTCAAGGGTAGGAATCCGGCGGCAGTTTGATGACATCAAAGAAGATATAAATCCCGCCCGGCAGATTGTTCAGACTTTTACTCATTTGATGAGTAAGCCCAAAAATAACGCCCTGCAAATGGGGGTGGTACGAGGCATCGACATGGCGATCTCCTACTCGCCCATTGGTCGAATGGCTTGGCCTTTGCGGTTCATCATTCGTTTTCTTCTGAAACGGGCTACGGCTAATTACTTATCGTCCAATCAAAATCATTTGCTTCAGAAATCGCTAAACTGGGTAAAAGACGTATCTGACGACGACCCACAACCGAAGCTGATTCATATTACGGATGTGAAGCCGAAGAAAAACTGGAAGGAAAAATTCTTCCGCTGGTTGAAAGACGCTACTGCCGAAGATGATATTCCGAGAGCTCATGTCGTAGAGTCGTTACCCCTGGTGCAACCGGAACGACCCATTCGAACACCTCTATAAGTTTGTGTATTCAACAAAAAAGCGATTCTTC
>NZ_NJAG01000147.1 GCF_002872335.1 Siphonobacter sp. BAB-5405
GAACGACCGTTTCAGACCGCTGATTCAGCAGGGCCTGTTGTATGGCCGTTTGCTTTCCGCAGGCTTGGCCGCAATTCATCCCGTAACTGTTTCAGCTCGGTCCGCTTCGCCGGGTCAGGCCGTATAATTTTCACGACCACCGGCTTCTGCTCCAGTCCGTGTTTGAGCCGATTGGTTTCAGTCTCGTACTCAGCCGAGTTGGCCTTCTAGCACGTGACCAGCTGGTGATCTTTGTGGCCCGCTGCTGACCCTTTGATCGGCCGGACAGCTTCTGCCGAAAGCTGTTCCCAAAAACACCCTTAGTATTGGTCGCAAACTGGGTAATAATCCCGTGCCCGGTCAGCACCTGAGTTAGCCTGGGTAGCTGTGCTGAGTGTACGGATTGTGATTTGCACAAGAATGAGTTCGGTCAGTTGCAACTTTTTATAAACGACTGCACATGATTTGCAAGCTTTTCATTAAATATAACTAATAATGATGATTTTGGCGTATATATAACTTATATTAATAAACAATTATGCTATAACATTTTATAGACGAGCCCCTGGAATTTGTAATTACGTAATGATATTTAGGATATAGTGATATTAATCACTTGTATATAAGTTAATATGATGTTTCAGGTCTTTATAACATTTTATA
>NZ_NJAG01000148.1 GCF_002872335.1 Siphonobacter sp. BAB-5405
CAGCCGCTTATCGTAATCCCTTTACCATGGAAATTGCGGGTGAACCGAAAGAGATTCGGTACACGCCCGGCGAATCCGACTCCAACATGTTTGGCGGAAATTCAAACTGGAGAGGTCCGGTATGGTATCCGTTCAATTTCTTCATCGTCAAATCGCTGGAAGAATTCGGAAATTATTACCAGGATCAGGTGCAGGTAGCGTTACCGGCAGGCAGTGAAAATTGTGGTAATCTAACCGATGCGGCGGCATTCCTGACTACCCGGTTATGGCACGCGTTTCGACCAGACGAAAAGGGACTAAGACCCTGTTTCGGCAAAGATGTCATCTACGCGGAAGATCCTTATTTTAAAGACCTGATTCTGTATTATGAACATTTTGACGGCGATACCTCCAGGGGTTTAGGAGCGAGCCATCAAACGGGCTGGACAGCTTTGATTACGCGTCTATAAATGACCGAATGCCCTGCGAATTTTCGCAGGGTATTCTATTTAGAGTAAAATTAGCCTTCGATAATGGAGATCATGTCGCCTCCTTCGTTCGTAATTCATTTATAAATGCATACAAATGCTTATCAGAC
>NZ_NJAG01000149.1 GCF_002872335.1 Siphonobacter sp. BAB-5405
TATGGTAGTGGGAAGAATGCTAGTGCTAGATAAAAACTAAGCTATCAAACCTTGCAAGAGGAGTATCTATTTTGACTCCGGATAATCCGTAAGCCTACCTGACCGGATATCATAACTGCCTGTATAACCCTGGCTCGCTGGAAGAAAATGAATTAGTCAGCGATAAAGCGTTTGAGATGCTGAGTATCCAGTTCGAACCCGGCGAAATGATACGTTTGCTGACGGCCTATGCACCCGAGCTGGAAGCGGTGGCACAAAAGCTGGCCGACCAAACGCCGTTTGTCTGTCAATCGCCGATCCTTAACTTGCCCGAACCTATTAAGTACCTGTTGAAAACAGTATGGCAAAGCCCTGATAGTCCAGGCCTGAAGCGACTGTATTTTGAGTGGTTTTGCGGCTGCTTTGTTACCAGTTTGACCAGCTTCTGGGCTTGGTACAACCGCTGGCCCCGGCGGCTATACGGCTCAGGGAGAAAGACAACCGCTCTGACGTAACTGATCTTAGATACAGGTGATGCAGATTTTAAATCATCTGGCAAGAATTACAACCCTTCATACTTCCGATTATCAAAAGGTTGAGATATACGATTTAACGCACTGTATACGATTAGTTCCTTGTGTATGTATCCAGTCAATACACTGGTCATTTATTTTGCTTTGAAGCAGATTATCGGCGGTAGATGAAGAAAATAAAAGTTCTTCATAGACTCGGGTCTAAATTCTAGTAATTTAAAGTTAATGAATAGATGCGATCGTAGTTTGATATACTATAAATACTAAATAGATTCCAAATTATTTTTTATGTGCATTGGTAGAGTATTATTGTCGTTACATAGGTAAATAATCTATTAAAACATAATAAAGTATTCTTGATGTTTTTGATCAACTATTTTTAAATTTTATCTTACTAGTTTTAATTATGAGCAATAAGTTAAATATGTAACTTGTTCAGTTAGATCATAAAGGAACTCAGCTAATAATAAAGAAAGTTTTCAAATACATCCAAATTAAAAGCTATAGTCTTACCTGGTAGCGTTAATAACTCATTTTTAAAATACTCTTTCATTTTCAGTGTGTCGAGATGATTAAGCTCTTGATCATTGTTTGCTGTTAAGCTATCTAATACTGCTTTAAGAAATAAATTTCAGAATAATGCTGAGAGTAGGTATTGAACTATACTCTAGTACCCCATCTTCCTACGTCCCGTATACGCTCATTGCCAGGCAAGTGGTTCTGCCCAAAGGGTCTCAGTATACGAAGTCAGCATATAATAGGTCTGATTTTAAGATTTTTAATAAACTGGCCTAATTTATCTATTGTCATTGGACCCTATCACTGCAGTCCCAAAATGCCTTAATGTGCGATCTATTGCCCGTATCAATTAGAATAAATGTATAAATAAATGCTAAAAATGTTCAAATACAAATGGATAGGTAATATGAATTATTTAAGATTTTTTTTACCTAATTATATTTGATGCGGCCGAAGAGAAGTACAGTTTATTAAATTTTTTTAAAATGAGTAGGGCTTAATTTATAATAAAATTTATGAATTAAACACGTCCAATCCATTGATGCATCCATTAATTGACACCCTGTTGAAACCTTTTAAACCAGTAATTTTTTGAAAAATTTAACT
>NZ_NJAG01000150.1 GCF_002872335.1 Siphonobacter sp. BAB-5405
ACGGCCTGAACTGGCCCATCTGGCTGAGCTAGCGTACTCGGTGACTACCGAAAACGGAACGTACGTCAATCTGAATCTGTACCGAAGACAAACGGCTAATTCGATTGAAGATGTACGAACCGTTGACAACGCCGGGGTTTCGACCACGATGCGTCAAAACGTGGCCCGCAACGAGCGTACAGGTCTAAACCTGAATGCCGCCGGAGAATTCGGACGCAACCTGAAAGTAAACGGGGGCGGGGAGTTGTACTACGCCCACTTCAATAGTCCATCGCTGGGCATTAAAAATTCGGGCTGGCTTTGGCAGGTGAACCTGAATATGGCCTATGAGTTGCCACGGAACTATTCAATCCAGGCGAACGGCATGTACAGCACAGGCTGGATACTGCTGCAAGGCAGAAACTCCGCCTGGTATGACTATAGCCTGGCGGTCCGTAAAGAGTTCTGGGATAAAAAGGGTAGTCTGATTTTAGGCGTCAACAATCCATTTACGTATCCCTTCCGTCAAAAAGAAAACACCCAGTCGAATACGTTCCGGGCTCAAACTTCCAACCAGTACTTCACTCGTTCCGTCAAATTAACCTTTAGCTGGCAGTTTGGACAGCTTCGAAACAGTTCGGAAGAGGAAGTCAAGAAAATTACCCACGACGATGCCCGATCCAAGTAACGATCCAGGTATCGCATCCACGATTGCCTGAAAGCTTATTTCATCCTAATACATTTTACCATGCAATTGTTCAGAACGGGGTATTCGCTCGGACTAGTCAACAGTGCCAGTCTTTGCTTACGCCTAGGTTTAGCAGTGGCCATGATCCCCCATGGCTACGAAAAATTAAGTCATTTTGCCGAGCAGCAGCATTCCTTTCTGAATCTGTTGGGCTTGGGAAGCACGGCGTCGCTGGTGCTGGCAATCGGAGCGGAGCTCTTTTGCTCGATTGGTTTGATGCTGGGGTTTCTCACCCGTCTGGTGTTGATTCCGCTAGTGATTACCGCCTTGGTTATTGTCTTCGTGGCTCATCAGGGAGACATCGCAGGCGAAGGTTCCGCTGGCTTTTTACTACTCATTGGTTACGTGACCAGCCTGTTGCTGGGCCCTGGCCAATACAGTCTGGATCATCTTATCTCCAGGTACTAAAATACCAATTTAGATAGTCCTCATTACCCGTACCCCATATGCTTGATTGGATGATAGTCAATAAGAAATGCGTTCTCTTATTCTTTGGATTTTTCTTTTTTCTTGAGACTTCCTGGGGTCAGGGGCCCTATGTACTCACGGGTAAGGTTACGGATGCCAAAACGGGCGAAGGAATTCCTTTTGCCACGATTGGTCTCCAGGGAAAACCTCAGGGAACACAGGCTGATTTTGAAGGAAACTACCGGCTCGTTACCAAAGAGTTAGCGGATTCACTTCTGATTATGTCGATTGGCTATCGGACGAAAAGTATGCCCATAACGCGAAACCTCAACAAACCATCCACCGTAC
>NZ_NJAG01000151.1 GCF_002872335.1 Siphonobacter sp. BAB-5405
TCGACGACGGCACTGGGTTCTGTCTGAAAAGCTTGCGGATTGTATTCGATGGTATCTTTTTTGACCGTCACCGGTGGAAGCTGACGACGAATGACCACCTCCGCCAAATCCCTGGCATTGGCCCGTAAGCGTATGGGATCGAGTTGAAGGGTTGAGTGGTTTACCTGAAGCGGGGAACGATGCATCTGGTAACCGATGTACGTAACGATGAGCCAGTAGGAGCCTTTCGGAACGGCTGGAAAAGCAAACTGGCCCGCCTCATTACTGCGGGTTCCTTGAACCAGTACTGAATCAGGAAAAGTAAACAAAGCGATACCGGCCTCAGAAAGAGCCGCATGACTGGCAGAGTCCTGAATCTGACCCTTCAGCTGCACCTGCCCACTCGCCCATTGCCAGGTCCCACAAATCAATCCCAGAACGAAAAGCAGTCGCATTGTTTATCGAATAGACTTACCACAGTCACCAACCTTAGACAAAGATGGTAAATGCTTTTGATGAAATACCTGAATTTCAATCCAGTTGTTTACCTGAATTTCTGAGTTCTTTACCTAACAAATAGCAGGCTTCTTACCGGACGAAAAACGTACGGCTTGCGTTTAGCAGAAAAAGCTGCTGTGTAACCTCCAGCCGGAAGAGATCGCCAAAGAACTGAAAGACAAACGCAGCATAGAAGTTCAGTATTTCAGCTTCGTAGCCCTTCTTTTCAGGAATTTCAAATAAAAACAATGCGTATCTGTTTTTTCAGCTAGTGATAATCAGAAGCATTCGAATAGCCAGCCATTAGCTACTTCGGATGATTCAGAGTAGCTCAGCCGGAGGGATGGTGTTAGGGCAACAGCCACTGCTTTTTACTTACCCGCTTTGTTGAATTGCCTGTGAAAAAGTTTCGAAAGGTTATCAAACCAGAATGATTGTACACTCAAACCACTTATTTTTTCATTGCTGAAGATTGATGAGCAGAGGCATATTCACTCGGGGTTTGACCAAAATACTTTTTGAACTCTTTACTAAAGTACTTGCGATCATCGAAACCTACGGCGTAGGCGACCTCATAAATGGTGAGGGGCTGACTGGTCAGAAGCTGAGCTGCTTTCTTGAGCCGAATCGTTTTGATGAAATCATTAACCGATAAGTCAGTCAGGGCTTTTAATTTTCTGTAAAGGACGGGTGTACTCATGGCTACTGCTGAGGCCAGCATGTTTACGCCAAAATCGGGATGATCCAGATGGTCTTCAATAATGTCAATCAGCTTATGAAGAAAAACTTCATCCTGCGTATTGATAGGAATTTGTTGCGGCTCCAGCGTCATCATGCGGCTGTATTTTTGCCGAAGGAGTTCCCGGGAGGCGAGCAGATTACGGATCTTAAGCTGAAGAATTTCAACGCTAAAGGGCTTGGTTACATAATCGTCTACGCCCACAGCCAGGCCACTGACTTGATGAACCTGACTGGCCCGTGCCGTCAGGAGCATGAGTGGAATATGGCTGGTGCGATCGTCCTGCTTTAGCTTCTCGGCGAGCTCCAGCCCGTCCATTTCTGGCATAGTTACGTCACTCACAATCACATCGGGAATCTGAGTACTGGCTAGTTGCCATCCTTCCCACCCGTTTCTGGCCGTTAGGATCCGATAGGAGGGGAGTAGGGTTTCCTGGATAAACGCCAGTACTTCCGCGTTATCTTCGATCAGGAGTAAAACGGGTTTACTCAAAT
>NZ_NJAG01000152.1 GCF_002872335.1 Siphonobacter sp. BAB-5405
GGCTCGTAGACCAGGAGTCTGCTTCTACGAATGGTTTTGATGCAGAACGATCCGCGTGTTTGGGTAGAGCAATGGTGAACGTAGTTAAGCCCGTTCGGGAAGCATTGGGTAGGACACTTTCAACGGTTAAGGTTCCCTGATGAAGTTCAACGATGCTTTGGACAACGCCAAGCCAATGCCATACCCGGTGGTCTGGTGGGTGAGTTCCTGGACCTGAAAGTAATTAGTAAAGAGTTTCTTCATGTTTTCAGGAGCAATGCCCTGACCGGTATTGGAAATCTGAATGAGTAGCTGACTGGATTGCTCGAAGATACAAACGTCGATGCATCCCTGTTCGGGCGTAAACTTAAAAGCATTAGTCAGCAAATTGAATAGCACTTTTTCCATCTGCTGCGGGTCAGCGTACAGTTTTAAAGCGGGTACCTGAGACTTAAAAGAGGTTTGGATCCGAAGGGCCTGGGCCGCATCCTCGAACGAGTCAAAAATCTCACCCACAAAAGCCACGATATTCAAGTGGGTAACCTTCAGCTCCAGCTTTTTTGACTCGATTCTACGAAAATCCATCAGCTCACTGACTAATCTAAGCAAACGGTTCGAGTGATTTTTTACGTGCTGAAGTTGCCGGGAAGCGGAAGGATCTTCTCGCAAAGCATCGATGAGGGTATCAATGGGTCCGAGGATTAACGTCAAATGCGTACGAATCTCGTGGGAGATGTGGTAAAAATTCAGTTTAACTGGTGAAGTTCCTGGTTTCGCCGGAGCGAAGCC
>NZ_NJAG01000153.1 GCF_002872335.1 Siphonobacter sp. BAB-5405
AATTACATTAGTATTTCTAATATGTCCGCCCATGCTCCATTATCCTTCACCGCTATCTAAGCTTTTAGAAAACTTTAACAGGTTGTCTAAACCTACTTCTGAATTGCTCGCCTCTAAGTTAAAGTTATGCGTTCATGACAAGAATAGTAAAATATTATCAATAGGTAATAACGATAAATACGTTTACTTCGTCATTACTGGTTTAATCAGAAAGTTTTATATTAATAATGGAAAAGAAGTTACTTCCTCAATATTTACTTCAAACGATATTATAATTTCTTTTAATAGTTTTTTCAATCAAACTACTTCTACCGAAGCAATCGAGACAATAAATGAGACTGAACTTTATAAACTACATTATGAAGATTACCTATTCTTGGCTGAAACTAGGCCTGACTTTATTGAAATCATGTCTAATATTACATTAGATCACATAAATTCACTAGAAGATTATAATAAATTACTGAAAATCAAAACTCCATTTGATAGATACAAAATGTTTGAGAAACTATTCCCAAAATATCGGGGAAAATTACCTAACTCAATTTTAGCTTCCTACTTAAATATAAGTTACAGTGAGATAAGTAGAATAAGAGCTAAGATATTAAAATCTTATTATTGAAAATGATGATATTACAAAATGCTTTTTTTGCGTACACGCAAAAAAAAATAACAAAATAATGCTATTCCTTTACTTTCAAGAAAGCCCCCTGCCAACGACTAGGAACCGGAGCAGGAGGCTTTTGAGTCAACTTATAACTAATATTAACTCAATTTCAAATCTATG
>NZ_NJAG01000031.1 GCF_002872335.1 Siphonobacter sp. BAB-5405
CAGGGCCAGAAAGATCACTTCTGCTCCTTCGATGCCTTCCGCTAATGAAGTAGTGAATTTGAGGCGACCTTCATTGGTGTTTCGCAGGAAGAGTTCTTCCAGACCTGGTTCGTAAATGGGGATGATGCCACTACGCATCTTTTCAATTTTGCGGGAATCAATGTCTACGCAGGTAACCTGGTTTCCAGTTTCAGCAAAGCACGTGCCTGTAACCAGGCCGACATATCCGGTGCCTACAACGGCTAATTTCATATATAAATTAAAAAAATATGAAAAATAACTAGGTGAAGAAAGTATTAAACAGAAACCTTTTTACGGTTCAGGTAAAGCTCTTTAATTAATAATAAAATCATAGTAGTATTCGTTACAAAGTACCTTTTAAAAAGTCTTTTAGGCTCCTGTCCAAGTCTGTAAAGCCACTCTAAACTAGTCTTTTGCATCCATACAGGAGCTCGCTTTTGCATACCCACAAAGACGGGTAAAGCACCTCCAATTCCAATCATGGAAGCATTAATTTTACCCTGCATGGAAGCCATCCACTTTTCCTGTTTAGGGCAACCCAACGCTACAAATACAAGACCAGCTCCGCTACTATTAATCATATCAATAACGTCTAAATCTTCCTGAGGAGTCAGGGGGCGAAACGGGGGGCTATACATACCCGCTACCTTTAAAGTCGGAAAGTTTTTTCGGAAAAATTCAGCAGATCGCTGAAGCATGGGAGAAGTACCTCCATAGACAAATATTGGTATGTCTTTTTTACAACAGATTTTTATTAGATCTGGTAACAAGTCCATTCCAGCAACCCTATCCTGGTTTACATTATATAATAGTTTAAAGCACCAGGCCAGCGGCATTCCATCCGAAGTAACAATGCTAGCATCATTCACTACAGTAGCAAAAAGAGGATCATTATAAGCCTCTACAAGCATATGTACATTTGCTACACACGTGTATGAAGATGTAGATGAAGCAGCAAGACTTATGATTTCATCAACAATAGTAGAGTATTTACCTGCTGATACATCTATGCTGATAATTTTTTTCTTTTTCAATCGGCGGTTTGACATGACTAATTAGCGAATTGCACATCTAATAACAAAAATACAAAAAATGAAGAGAATCAAACGTAGAATCAGAAAAAACATCAAGTTGATAACAGCGATCTGCCTGTTGTTTCAAATCATCGAAGTCAGAGCTCAACAGGCAGATAATCAAATCTATGTATCTACTACAGGAGATGATGCCAATCAGGGAACAATACAGAATCCCAAAAAGAATTTAGCAGCAGCTTTAGACTTTGCAAAGAACAACCGTTACAACTCAACAATAATCTTAAGAGAAGGTTACTACGAAATAAAGAAAACTATCAGACTCGAAAATTTCAAACAACCCAATAATCAAATTTTAACTATAAAAGGTTATAAAAATGAGAATGTTATTTTAAGTGGAGGCAAAAAATTAAGGACGGAAGATTTCAAAAAGATTACAGCCAAAGATGGCAATTACTATACGTTGCCAGAAGAGGCACGCGATCACGTTTATGTATTTAATTTAGGTAGCGATCTGATTAATCAAATAGGATCTATTTCTGATAGAGGCTTCGGTCATACTCAAAAACCGGTACAAATGGAACTATTCTTTAACGATGAACCCTTACAGTTATCTCGCTGGCCCAATGACAGAAAATTAAAAATAGCAGAAGTAATAAACCCTGAAAAAGTTGAATTTACGGCAAACAAAAATAAAGACAGAGTTATAAAATATTCAGAAAAAAAGCGTGCCTGGAAAAACAAAAAAGATATCTGGATCTCAGGTTATTTAAATCAGGGTTGGGCAGATGAATACATTAGCATTGATTCATTAAACGAAACTCAGCAAACTGTTTATCTGTCTAGTATTCCAACGTATGGGATTATTGCCAGCGATGGAGGACCAGGCAAATGGGATAATGACATAGACAAGAAAGCAATAAGAGGATTTTATTTTTCAAATGTATTAGATGAGTTAGACCAACCAGGAGAATATTACATAAGCAAAGCTGAGGGAAAAATATACGTGTGGCCGACCAGCGACATAAGTACTGCGTCCATAGAAGTGTCTATTATAGAACAGCCATTAATGGTGTTAAACAAAACAACAATTGTATCACTATCAAACATTGCATTCAAGTGTTCAAAATCTGCTTTATTGCAGTTGAACAACACCAATAATGTTAAACTGGAGAATTGTAAATTTAGTAATTCGGGATTGTATGCAATAAAATTAGCCAACACGAGCAAAACTTTGATAAAAAACTGTGATTTCAAAAATATAGGTGCGACCGGACTCATTTTTGAAGGAGGCGATAGAAAAAATCTGGTCCCCAGTATGAACAATGTAACCTATTGTACTTTTGAAAACTTGTCACGATTATTCAGAAGCTATAATCCTGCAATCAGGCTGGACGGGGTTGGCGTAAGCATAAACAATTGTATCATAAAAGATTTACCAGGCCAGGCTATTACTTATCAGGGAAATAATCACCTCATCGAAAACAACTATTTTAAAAATCTATGTAAAGAATTTAGTGACATTGGGGCTTTATACACGGGCAGGGATCTCTCGTCAACAGGGACTATAATCCTTAACAATGTGTTCGAAGATATAACTTCTGATAATCCTTACAGAATTGCAGCTGTATATATGGATGATGGAGCAGGTGGTATAACTATCAAAAACAATCTATTTGTAAATTGTGGAACGAAGAGCTCA
This sequence comes from Siphonobacter sp. BAB-5405, assembly GCF_002872335.1. GTDB lineage: Bacteria > Bacteroidota > Bacteroidia > Cytophagales > Spirosomataceae > Siphonobacter. Next base: position 2,755 of record NZ_NJAG01000031.1, read on the forward strand.
AACGGGTTTGGTGCTGTTCACATCAATGGTGGATCAAACAATTCTATACTGAACAATATTTTTATAGATTGTAGCAAAATCATAACAGGTGGACCCTGGTCGTCTAGCCATTGGAATAGCTACCTAAAACAGGAAGAAACTGTAGCTAAAATTAAGACGAAGGTGGATATAACGAGTGAAGTCTATAAAAAGAGTTATCCTTATTTAGAAGAAATCACTAATTCAAACCTTTCATCTCCAAGGAAAAACTATTTTCAATCCAACATAACTTACCAGACTGACACCACTAATAATAACAGAAGCAACCTCTTTACCAATTTAGTTCTCTTAAATCAGAAACCTACTCTGGTGTATAAAAATGGAATGATCAAAACAATAACCTTAAACGTTAGAGCTATTGCAGATAAAAGCAAAAACTCATATATTAATTTAAATAACCTCAAACAGCTTAATTAAAACGAACTGGATAAGATACTAATGTGTTGCTGTAAATCGTGGGTGTTTTCAAAACGATCCTTTATTTTACGAGCTGGGTTTCCTGCATAAATTGAATAGGGTTCAACATCTTTAGTCACTACAGAACCGGCTGCAATAATTGAACCCTGATGAATCGTAATTCCACTCATAATAATTGATCCGTATCCAACCCATACATCATCTTCAATAATAGTTGGTTTCAGTCGGTCCTGCCACGTAAAATCAGGATCACGTATTTCGGAAGCGTGCCGAATGGGTGTTCCTATTTGTTGGAAGTTGTGATCATACTTACCAACAATGGCTACTCTGTTTCCAAATATTACATCATTTCCGATGATACAATCGGCTTCGATCTGAGAGTCGCGACCGATATAAAAGTTTTCGCCAATAATTATTGAATTCTTGGCCCATAATCTTACCCTGGCACCCGCGTATAAGCCTTTACCTATCTTATACTTGTGCCATTTAATTTTAGCCAGATAAATAAACCTGAACTCTTTAAGAAGTCTGATAATCTTGTACATAATCAAAATATCTTTTTGAATAAAGTCTCAAATTTTGACCGAATTCTTGAGTACACGCCCATCTTGTTCTGGAATCTGTTCTGATAAAACTCAGAAATCCCAGTAGCTGGGGGCAATTTAAAAGTATTAGACGCTAGAATGTCCAGGTTTGGTCGATACCTTTTGTCTGAACCCGTGGTATGAGTTGCATCATTATCGAATCCACAATTGTATACTTTTGAATGGATTGGATAAAGCGTAAGACCTTCTAATTTGAACTGGCTATAAAACCATCGAATAGCCCAGGAGTCCAGCTTATTAGACATTTGATTATCTAACATTCCATTTAAGTCTGAACCTCCTAACGAAAAACGCTTTCTGGCTTTTGTATTATTTCTAAAATCCTGATAATCTTTAACTTCCCAATCTACTTTTTCCCATCTGTCTTTCCAGGTTGCCCAGCCCCATGACCAACCTCTATTTAAAAAGTAAGAATCATACCGCTCATCCTTCTGTGTGCCTAAATCAAAGGAAAATCCAGAAACTGAAAAAACATTTTTATGATTGAAATACTCATCCAGAGAAGCATTCATGTACGCTAAGAAATTCTTAGTAGTCTTCAGATCATCTTCCAGTACAATAACTCGGTCATATGTTTCCATTACCTGAGAAGTTCCGGAAATGATTGACTTTGCCAATCCCTTATTTTCTGGTGATTCAATCACGTACACATTTTTGAATCCATCTACCGTTTTTAAATATTTTCTAATTGCTAAAATCTGCCCCATATCTTCCTGACGCTTGGGACCGTCAGAAAAGATGAATAAGTCACTTTCAGATGCTAAATTATTTTCCTTTAACGCATTAACGGTGCCAATTAACGTCTCAAATCGTTTATACGTAAAAAGTAGAATGGGAGCAAGTTTCATGTTAAGAGTAATATTTTGATACTATATCTGATATTTTTTTTCTCCAGGTTTGGTTAATAGCAAAAGCATAGGCATGATTGCTCATCTCAGTAATCAATGATTTATCTTCTTGGAATTTTAAAATTGATTCCTTTAAATCATTGATCAACTCTCGTGGATCGTCTGCCATACACTTGAATCCTGTTTTCTCATTTACAATCAACGATTGACCATGAATATCCAAGGTTACAATTGGCATGCCAAAAGCCATTGCTTCGATTAGTTGTGCAGGGCATGAATCTCTGAACGACGTAAAGAAGAACACATGATGACTTCTGTAAAATTCTCTTACTTCATTGTAACCAACTTTACCAACCCACGTAACCGTTGCTTTTAAATCATATTGTTCAATTCGATTTAAAAATTCCTGTTTAATCTCTCCGTCCCCTACTACTGTCAAGGATATATTCCGATAGTCTTTAAGCTCCTTCATGACATCTAAAACCAGCAAAAGACCTTTACGAGGCATAAATCTACCAACCCACAAAAGTTTGATTTCTTCGTCAATCTGTTTAGGTACAAAAGTCTTGGGATAAAAATTTTCGGAAAGTGCAGCATCCAGAAACATGGTTACCCGATCCGCACCATTTTCTTTTACGAGCTTTTCAGTTTCGTGGTTGGAAGCAATCACAACACGTGCCGCTTTAACCATTTTGTTAAATCCAGGATTGTACTTCGCTAATAGTCCTGAAATCTTTGATCGCTTCATTTCGGATGACCAGGAAGAACCAAAATAATTCCTGAACATTTCGGGTGCCTCCTGCCCGCCCCCAGCCGGACCAAACAGGAAAGGGATTCCTAGCTTGTACAAAAATGATCCCATTTGCGTACTACCCCAGGTGACATGATGAGCCAATTTGAACTGGTGCTCCTTACTCATCCGTTTTGCCCGCCGATAAGCCAGCCATTGCCACAGCAGATAATAAATGTACATCCCAGGAGTAGACAGGTGGTAAAGCTTCTCTAGTCCATAGGGCAGTTTTATATAGCAGAATTTTAGGTTAGCAGGGACTTCAAATGATTCGATACCACTTTTATTAACACTCCGGGTCAGGCAAATAACATTATAATTGAGGTTAGACAACCCCACACTCCAATTCCAACCATTACTGGGCTCAGAGCCCTTGGTCGGATCACAAGCAAATGCAGATAATAAGATGTTGTCCATACTATACCCAAAATCCAATTAATCTTCTTAAAGTACCAAGCGTTAAATGAGAAGGCAAGGCGTAATAGGGACAGTGCCTGAACACATATTTATAAAAAAGTGGAAGGTTAGCTCCTCCCTTGATACCGAACAAATGGTTTTTATAAGACTGAAGACTCTTCTTCCCTTTCAATTGGTTAGCCCCACTGGCTTCAGGCCAGATACCAATCATTGCATCATAAGAACAATAGATATCAAAACCTTTTCTGGCAGCTGTTAGCGTAAAATCATAATCAGCCATATAATGCGGAAACTTTACTTCATCAAAAAGACCTACTGCACTAAACACTTTAGAGGGAATCAGTAATCCTCGACCCGGAAAATGAGAAACCCGAAATAGCCCGTTGTCCGGTCTTTGGGCATCACATACATTCTTTCTCGATGATTCAACAAACCAATTCAGTGTTTCACCTCTATAGATCACTTTTCCATTGGATGCATCGAAAGCACTGGCTCCGATAAGCACGTCTGGATACTGTTCAATATGGTTATATAACTTTTCAATGTAATCCAGATTAGGTACCGTATCATTATTGATAGTAATGATATAATCTGCTCCTTCGTTTAAAGCGTATTTGATTCCAAAATTCGTAGCAGCCGTCCACCACATGGAAGAATCACCACTAAGCAAAATAACATCAGAATATTTGTTGGCAATATGAAGTGCCGTGTTATCCGTAGAACCATGATCTACTACAACTGTCCTAAAATTTTTATTAGTTTGGTTTGATAATTTTTCCAAACATTGGTCTGTAAAATTCCAGCGATTGAATACAGGTATTACTAAATAAATCATAGCTAATTATTTATAACCTAACCATTTTAAATTAATTAAACGAAGTACATGTACTTTAGATACATCTAAATACTGTCTTACTTGGTAATCATTCATGGACCTAAATCGTTTACTAGAAACCAGTCCTATAATTATCCATAAAAAGAAGAAGTTAAAATCAAATTGAGTAAATTCTTCAAGAAAAAAAAGAGTCCACCTTGAAGCTATCAATACCCCTAAAATTTTTGACAACCAATTATTAGATCTGTTTATTGCATAATGCGAAGCGATTGTAATAAATAGTCCGTATATAATTACTCCTACAAGTCCAGAATAAAGTAATGTATTCAAGAATCCGACTTCTGAACTATAACGTAAATCTCCAGTAACTAAATCTGTAAAGAAATCAGACCTATACTTACCAACAGCACTTTTACCAAATAATAAATAGTTTATATTTTCAAAACTTTTGAACACTTCTAAATACAAAAATGTTCTCGTGTCAGCTGTTAAATTCGAAGCGTCATTTTTCGCAGTTTTGACAGAATATCCATCAATTTCTGACAATTGAGTAAAAACATTGAATTTACCAGAAACTGCAAGAAACAACAAAACTATAGGAACAAGTAATAATAGGATGCGAGCAATTTTAAATGCGAATGGGCCAAATATTTTAGTTGAATAATACACTAATAAAACAGAAAAAGAAATAGCGATCTTGATAATGTTAGTCCTGAAGTCAAGAATAGTAAGAATAGATACTACAGATACAATCAATAACAGATATTTATATTTGTTTCTTAAGAAAGGTATAAATGCTAATAATAAGGAAATAGGCATCATAAGCCTTGCGTATAATTCTTCGTTTGTTGCTAAAGCAAATGGTATTATAAAAAAGCCATATAAGAACACAAAATTAATTGTATAGAAAAGCACTAATTGAAATATTTCCAAATTTTTACCTAGAAAAAAGGCAAGTGGTATAGAAAGAAAAAAGAGCTGAGCTAAAAAATAAAAACTTCCAATCCCAGTAACCTGAAGCTACGAATATTGCATGTATCAAAGAGACAATATTCCAGTACAATAAAGTTTTATAAAGAACAACAATAGATTTTTCAGAATCGAATTTCCAATTAGTATTCTTAGCTACATATATTAATATTACTAAAACGCTGTATTTGCAGAACAATGATACAGGCGTAAAATATGCACCTTGTGCTCCTGTTATACTGATATAAAAGAAAGTATCTGCCACTAGCAGAAAGATAATACTGTATAGTGAAATCAATTTAAAACCCATACTAATTAATTTTTTTTATAAATTTTGCTGGATTCCCGCCCCAAATCTCAAAAGGCGGAATAGACTTTGTAACAACAGAACCTGCACCAACTATAGCACCCTCTCCAATAGCTACGCCTTTCAAAATAATACAATGAGCTCCTATAAAAGCGTTATCACCAATAGAAACTTCTGATTTCTTTACATATTGTTTATCTAATACATTATCTGCTCTTGTTTTATAATCTAAACTATGGAAATCTGTATCGTATATTACAGTACTACCTCCTATTTTCACGTAATCTCCTATAGTTACTTTTTTACTACAAACAATAGCTACTGAACTCATTCCAACATTATTCCCTATCTTTAATATCGCATCTTCTTGTACAACGAATATTGAATTTTGTTGCCTACCTATCTTATTAAAAAAACTTCCATTATTTAGGCTAAAATTATTTCCTACTGTCATCACACCTCCTCTTCTTACATCAACTGATACCAATCCCTTTATAGTTATATTTTTACCAAATTTCACACCATTTCCTAAGAGGATTATTTTTGATATAAGTTTTGTTATTAGTATGAAGGTTTTAATAAAGATCTTACGTGTTAGGCGAAAAAGCCCTACAATAATTTTATGCATCTATTGTTAATTTTTTAATGTTAGAAATGTTATGCATAAGTTTAAAATTACTTTTTAACTTATGGGTATCCATGTTCCACCATTGTATTTCCTTCAAATCGCTAATTTCGTCTTCACTGAATCTAAATCTGATTAATCTAGCAGGTACTCCTCCAACGATTGAATACGCTTCAACATCTTTCGTAACTACAGAACCTGAAGCTATAATAGCTCCATCACCAATATTCGTACCTGCACTGATTATGACACCAGCTCCTACCCATACGTCGTTTCCAATATTAGTAGGCTGGTACTCTTCAAAATATTGTTCGTCTGAAAAGGTTATACCTACTTGAGCAGCCTTCGAATAAAATATAGGGTGTGTTGAGATGAACGTTTTCGTTGGATGTGACCCTAATCCAATTCTTACATCTGGGCCTATACTAGTAAATTTCCCTATACTAACATTCTGAACGAATGAATTCGCTCCGACATAGGAATAATCGTCAATTTTCGAGTTTATGAACGATACATTTAAAGACAGATAATTATACTTACCAAATTGAGAGTTTTGTGAAACACTTACTGCTCCTGCAAGCTTTAAGGTTGGATATTTCATCCTTAATTTAATCTCTGTCATGATAGGCCGAAGTAATCGTCTACTTGATTTAGACAAAACATTCCATATCACCCTTATCCTATTCATAGTTTATCTAATTTACCAATAACAAGCATTTTCTACTTGGTTTGCATTCTTGGGCTTCTCATTATTGCTTGGTCTTAGCCAGTGTTCATTAAATAAGTTTGTATATGGCCACACAATGAATTCTTCCCATCTTTTACCTTTGATACCAAAAAGAAGTTGTGTGGCTCCTGCCAGATGAACAGCTTTTTTTCCTGATCTTTTGATATGTGCTGCTAATGGGAATCCATATGCTCCACAGCCTACGATAGCAATATCATAATCTTCCCTGTCGACTTGATTCTTCATGTGATTTAATGCATCGAACCAATCATTGAATTCGGTATTATTTCCCGCAACACTCTGAACAGCTTTTATTACTCTAAGTTGAAAGTCAGGTAATAAATCGTTGTCAAACAATTCTTTTCGTTTATCGTATTGGGCTAAAATAGTCTCAGCAAAAGGATGTATTACCAGCACTCTTTTATTCTCTAATGCTCTCGTCCAAGGAAAGCTTGAAAAAAAAGGTTCGATATCTTCTAATACAACTTTTTTAGCTTGACTTATCTCTGTAGAAAATAATTCCTCTTCAAGGAGCCAAGAACCCAATATATCAACTTGCCGCATATCCTGCATTATTAACTCACAGAACTGCTCAATTTTACTTTTTTCTGGCGGAAAAAAACCGCTCCATTTTTGCATTTGATTAACTATATTGGGATTCCACCACCACATCAGTGATTTGCCTTTTACATAAGAAATCCAGCTTTTGTTATTCTGCTTTATCCCTAAATAGTTAATTAAGCAAGCCATTTCAGTAGATCCGAATCTACCAATCATAGCCGGCTTATCACTCATTAATGTATCGTATATTAACTTATTTGCATAATCTTTATTGGAAAACATTTTCCAATTTCTACCTTCCTTAAAGTTCTCAGGAAACATTTTTTTGTAAAATTTCCTAGTCATTTTAAGTACTTTCTTATCTATCTGTTCCATTTTTGAATCAATTCAATTTTGCCCTATGAAAGGATAACCGTTTAATCGCCATTTTGCTTTAGAAATCTTTATTAAAAAGATACTAAAAAGTTTGAAATTTTTATGTGTATAAAAGTATTTTTCTAGTCCATAAAAATTATTAATTAATCCTTTATCTAATTTATCAATTAAGTATTTTACAGAATCAATCTTATTCTTTTCTAAAAGAAACATTATTAAATGGCGTAATTCATATTTCGTAAAAACTATATAAGTCTTATTTTTAAGTAAAGAATTTTTCCAATTACCATAAACTATATTATGCCTGTTCACTACATGTTTTAGCATATTTTCAAGAGGAGTACTAGTAGCTTGTCCTTCTACTTCTCCTACATATACACTCAATGGAAATCCACAATATATAACCGGCCCTGTAAATGCCAAGGAAAAGAATAAAGCATAATCTTGATTTCTTTTCATTCCTACAGGAAACCCTACCGTTTGATTAAATTTCTCTTTTGAAACTATTGTGGCACTTGTATGTAAGAATACATGAGGATTCTCGAAAAAATCAATTTCTCTAGTTACACCTTGGTACTTTTTGGCTACCCGTAATACGTGACTGTTATCTCTAGAATTCTCAACTATTCCTGCACAGCAATACATTGCTGCATCTGGGTAATCGTTTATAGCCTTAGCTAAAGTTTCCAAGTATGTAGGTAGCCATTTATCATCACCATCAAGGAATGCTATATAATTGTAAATTGCTTGTTCTACGCCTTTATTTCTAGCGACGCTGACACCTTGGTTTAGTTGTTGTATAATTCTTACTCTTTCGTCGTTCGTAAAATTTCTGATAACATTGACACCATCGTCAGTTGATCCGTCATCAACTATCACTACTTCAAAATCTTGAAATGTTTGATCAAGCACCGACCTTAAAGTATTTTTAATAGTATGTGCTTTATTGAACAGAGGAATAACTACTGAAATCATGCTATTATCTTTTTAACATTTTTAATTTAGCTTGTAACATTCAATCACATTATGATCTAACCATTCTAGATATTATAAACTTATTTAAACTTTCTTTTTGTCCACTAGATAATATGAGAATGTAAGCACCACTAGCAAATATAGAAAATGAAATAAAGAAAGTACCTAGCACTCTATATTCTGAAGTCACTATTTGTTTTAAAACCAATAATATTACGCAGGCTACTGTAGTTAAAAAAATAGGCTTTAGAATTACTTCTAAAATAAACCTATTGAGATCGACTCCTGTTTCGTTACAAAATAGATAAACCCTACACATTCCCGCAATTATTTCCAGAATTATATAACCCACAAATACTGAATAAATAACATAATCAGCTTTTAACAAAATATACGCAACCGGCAATATGAAAAGCTTGACTACTCCCACTATTACCATGTAATTTCTAATTTTACCAGTTGTTTGCATTGCTGAATCCAAACCAGCAGTTAACTGATTTATCATCGATACTATAATAATCAATCTACAAAAGTTAACAGTGTAATCAGGAACTGTCTTCAGCCAAATATTCAAAACGGATTCCATTTCTACTAAACAAGGTATAGCAACAACTCCTAATAAAAGGAACCCTACTTTAGAACCTATCATAGATAACTCTATTACCTTATGCATCTCTTTAGCTCCTCCACTTTTCATAATTTGCGGATTAAGAGCTTGCAACATTGCAGTACAGAAAAAATTTAATTGTCCTGCTATTTGGTTTGCAATTCCATAAGCTGCATTTATTACAGTACCATAAAAAGTATTTAATAACAAGGCTATTCCTTGACTTCTTCCTAGATAGCTTAATGAACCAAACAAATTCCAGCCAGCAAAAGAGGTTAACTCTTTGATTAAATCTTTATTATAATCAGCTATATAATTAACTCGAGTACTTTCATATTTCCTTCTAACATAGATTTGCTTTAAAATCCTTATCAAAATAACACTAATCATTGTTAAGAAACCATAAACAAGAAGTTTATCATATCCTGTATATATTAAATAAAATGCTATCATTAATTTTATTATACTTTCTAAGATACTAGTTAAGGCTAGAAATGTCATATTTTCATGAGCATTTATTATTGCGTCATATGGCACTGATATTATAGTAACAAAGGTGGAAATAACCACAAAATGAAATATTTTATTCGCAACTTCTATTCTATCACTACTAATTAATAATTGATGGTTTAGAAAATATACTCCTACTATTTCAAACAGCAAAGCTATAATTAACCCTATTCCTATATGTAATATCACACTATTAGCAAAAACTTTTTTAATGTTTTCTAAATTTCCTGTCCCTAGATTAACAGCAACATATCTCTGAGTAGAAACAGACATCGCCGCATTTAAAAATGACAAAATTGTAACTAATCCACCGACTACATTAAATAACCCAAAATCATTTGCCCCTAATGTATTCAATACTATTCTAGTTGAATATAGTGATATACAAATAGTTATTGCTTGTTTAGCATATATAATAAATGTATTCGAAATAGCTCTTTTCGCTGAACTCATTTTTTAATTTATTTATCAGTAATTAGGGGCTAGTTGCTGATATTTAATTGTAGATTATATATTATAACTATGAGGGAAAAACTACACTTTAGTCTTTCCCTCATATTGATGTATTAACTATCCAATCATGTGTTCAAATTGAGTTTTGCCTGACCGGCGGAAAACTTCCACATCTTTCTCAACCATCTCCCTGACCAGCATCGCCAGATCATACTTCGGCTCCCAGCCCAGCCTGGTCTTCGACTTGGTCGGATCGCCAATCAACAGTTCTACCTCCGTCGGACGGAAATACGCCGGATCTACCGCTACTACGCATTTCCCTACTTCTAACTGGAATTCTTCGTTCGAGCAGCTCACCACGTAGCCTTTCTCTTCAACCCCTTCTCCTTCAAAGGCTACCTCTACCCCGATTTCGGCGAAGGCCAGCTTTACAAACTCCCGCACCCGCGTGGTCACCCCCGTAGCAATCACATAATCCTCCGGCGTCTCCTGCTGCAGAATCCGCCACATGGCATCCACGTAGTCCTTGGCATGACCCCAGTCCCGCTCCGCGTTCAGATTACCCAGATACAGCGTGCTCTGAAGTCCTAAGCCAATCGCCGCCACCGCCCGCGTGATCTTCCGCGTCACGAACGTTTCTCCCCGCAGGGGCGACTCGTGGTTAAACAAAATGCCGTTGCAGGCAAACATGCCGTAGGCCTCCCGGTAGTTGACCGTGATCCAGTAACCGTACAACTTGGCTACGGCATAGGGCGAGCGGGGGTAGAAGGGCGTGGTCTCCGACTGAGGTACGGCCTGTACCAGGCCGTACAGCTCCGAGGTCGAAGCCTGATAAATTTTGGTTTTCTTTTCCAGACCCAGAATCCGAACTGCTTCCAGAATCCGCAGCGTACCGATGCCGTCGGCGTTGGCCGTGTACTCGGGCGTATCGAAGCTGACCTTGACGTGCGACATGGCCGCCAGGTTGTAAATCTCGTCGGGCTGCGTTTCCTGGATGATGCGAATCAGGTTCGTTGAATCGGTCATGTCCCCGTAGTGCAGCTTGAAGCGAACGTTGGCTTCGTGGGGATCCTGATACAGGTGATCGATCCGCTCGGTATTGATGAGACTGGCCCGACGCTTCACGCCATGCACCAGGTAGCCTTTTTCGAGTAACAATTCCGACAGATATGCTCCGTCCTGGCCGTTCACGCCCGTAATTAATGCCGTTTTCATCTGGTTAAATTTTTCAGTTTATAGTTTTCAGTTTTCTTATCTATTCTGAATCCTATGCACTTGGGATTATTAGGTATGGTTTTATAAAAATTAGTTACTGGCGGGAACTAGGACTTCACGGTGCAGAAAATCCGTATAAGCTTTTTCAATACCTTCCTGTAGTTCTACACTATGTTGCCAACCCAGGTTATGAATTTTACTAACATCCATTAACTTACGTGGCGTACCATCTGGTTTTGAAGTATCGAACTCAAGTTTTCCTTTATAGCCGATGACATTTTGAACAGTCTTCGCTAATTCTTTAATCGTTATATCTTCACCTGTACCAATATTCACTAATTCACGCCCTTCGTAGTGGTTCATCAGGAATACACAAGCCTCTGCCAGATCGTCAGCGTACAGGAATTCCCGCATGGGTGCTCCAGTACCCCAAATCACTACTTCTGGCGATCCGGCCTCTTTAGCCTCATGAAATTTTCGGATGAGAGCGGGTAAAACGTGAGAATTTTCTGGATGATAGTTATCGCCAATACCGTACAAATTAGTTGGCATGGCTGATATGAAGTTTGCTCCGTACTGGTCGCGGTACGCCTCGCAAAGTTTAATACCTGCAATCTTGGCAATGGCGTAAGGCTCGTTTGTGTGCTCCAGTGTTCCTGTCAGCAAATATTCTTCTTTTAGAGGCTGCGGTGCCAGCTTGGGATAGATACAGCTGCTTCCCAGGAAGAGCAACTTCGCTACCTTATTCTGATACGCTGAATGAATGATATTGCTTTCAATCATCAGGTTATCGTATAGAAATTCTGCCCGGTAGGTATTATTAGCTACGATGCCTCCTACTTTCGCCGCTGCCAGAAAAACGTACTCAGGCTGCTCATTGGCAAAGAAATCAGCTACGGTTTGCTGATTTCGCAGATCAAGCTCTGAGGAAGTACGTGTAACTATGTTAGAATAGCCTTGTTGCTGCAGACACCGTTTGATAGCTCCACCTACCATACCTCGGTGACCGGCAATGTATATCTTGCTGGATTGATTCATCACAATCGTTTTGTTCAATGGTTAAATAAATTTGACTATCAAGGCCTAATAGGCCTTCTCGTCGCCTTTAATCATTTTTTCAACGGTCCACCAGCAGATTTTAACGTCGAGCGTTGCGGAGCGTTTTTTGATATACCATTGATCCAGCTTGAGCCGCTGTTCCATATCACGCAAACCTGCTTCCCCACGTAAACCCCGCGTTTGAGCCAGGCCGGTAATACCTGGTTTGACCAGATAGCGATTGGGAAAATTGGGCACTACATCCCAGTACTGGGCGTCGTGTTCCAGGGCGTGCGGTCGGGGACCTACGATACTCATGTCTCCCCACAGTACGTTCAGAAACTGGGGCATTTCATCCAGATTTGTTTTCCGGAGAAACTTGCCAATTTTCGTGATGCGAGGATCTTCTGCAGAAGCCTGTTTGAAAGGAGCCACCTCATTATGCCGCATGGTGCGAAATTTCAGGCAGCGAAAGCGTTGGCCATTACGGCCCGTACGCCATTGAATGAAGAAAATGGGCCCGGGGGAGGAAAGTTTCACAAGTAAGCCAATGACCGGAATCATCCAGCTCAATACAGCTAATGTCACAAACGAGGCCATGAGTACATCAAAGGCCCTTTTTCCCAGGGGTGTAGCCGTAGGCTGGTTACCTACAGCAGTGAATTTAGGTTGAGAAGTTGGCGTTGTTGTACCTTCCTTGTCAAAATAAGTAGTGTCTAAGCGAAGGGTATCTGTTGAATATTTCATAACTCAGGCGGATTTTATGGTTCGGTTGGGATATACGAGTATCCAGGATCAACGAGCAAACTCCCTTGCTTTGGTCCATACGCTTCCTGACTACCTTTTAAAAGGCAGAATCTCCTTATTACAAATAGTTAGCAGGAATGCGGGGTTATTGGCCGTCTTCTCAGGCCAATCCTCATAAAATCATTTCTGGCGGGGGCGATTTACTCAACCGAAGGTTCATAATCGTTGGCGGTTTCGATGTATGATATAAGTTTCAAGGCGTTGGCAAATAGAGCTTTACCAAGCGGGTTATTCCATTCAACGGTACTTATTCTCTTACTTAGGACAAGGTGTGCAGGAGGAAGAAAGTAAGTGGCGACCTAAGTTTCTTCCTCCTACGTATACTAAATTAACTTTTTCTTTTCGTCTTCACCGTAATAGCCATAGCTGTAGCTATAGTAATACGCTTCTCCTTCTCCTACACCATTCAAAATGATATTGAGCTTCTGGAAACGCTGTTCTTTGTACAGCGTATCAATCATTTTGAGGTAGTGCTTAGGCGTAACGTCGTGACGCACCATGTACAGGGTTGAATCAGCAAAGGGTGCAATCAACTGAGCATCCGTTACCAGACCGATCGGCGGCGAATCCACCAATACGTAGGTGAAACGATCGCGTAACTCCTGGAACATCTGTTCCAGACGTGGACTACTCAATAACTCAGAGGGGTTCGGCGGAACTGGCCCACTAGGCATGATAAAGTAGTTCTCGTAACCTGGAATCGGGTGAAGGGCTTCCTCTAATGTAGCTTCTCCGATCAGGTAATTACTAATTCCTGTACTATTGGACATGCCTAACGCTTCACGAAGTTTCGGTTTACGAAGGTCCATTTCCAGAATTACGGTGGGCCGATCTACCAGAGCCAGACTGGCTCCCAGGTTCAGCGAAACGAAAGACTTTCCTTCCCCACTGATACTGGAGGTAAAGAGCAGTACCTGACTGTCGGTAGCTGATTTCAGGAACTGAAGATTGGTACGGATCGTACGAATCTGCTCTGAAATAACCGAGCGGTTTTGCGGGGCCATGATCAGGCGATCCGCTTCTTTACTTTTTACTACTTCCCCCAGGATGGGTACCGTAGTTACTTCTTCTACATCCGTCCGACGCATAACCCGGTTGTTCATTGCATCCTTGGCGGTCATTGCTCCTACCGGGATGACCAGACCAACCAGAGCAAATAAAGCAAAAATCATTTTGCCCACTGGTTTTACGGGTGAATTAGAACTACGGGCTGCATCTACCGTACGGCTGTCCGCAATCGTGGAAGCGAAAGACAGAGCTGTTTCTTCACGTTTCTGTAATAGAAACGTATATAAATCATTTTTAATAGCCTGCTGCCGAGAGATGTCAATTAGTGAACGTTCTTTTTGAGGAATCGTACGAATTACACCTTCCATTTTCCGATTTGTAGCTAGCATTTGATTCTTCGAAGTAGTCAACATAGTTTTTGTTGCCTCTACGTTTTCTCGAATATTAGCTTTCATATTTCTAATCTGCCCTTCCAGTGACTGTACAATAGGGCTTTGATCTGCGGTCGTACGAGCTAATTGTTCACGTTGTAATTCTAGTTCAGATACCTTAGTAATTAGCCCTAGTAAAACAGGATCACTCAGTCCGAGCGTAGAAGGAGCTCCTACTCGCTCATTTGATCTTGAACTAATGTATTTTTCAACGTCCTGAATGGCTCCCAGTTGCAAATTCACCTGGTTCAGGTTAGCATCATTCTGCTGTACCGTTTGCAGAAAGCTTTGGGCCTGAGCACTCAAATCCGTAATTCCCTGAGCGGTTTTATACTGTTCTACGTTTTTCTCTACGTTTTGCAGTTCACCCGAAACCAGCCCCAGACGTTCGTCCAGAAACTTGAGGGTATTAGAAGCCGTTTTGTTTTTGTCCGCTACGGCAGCCGTATTGTACTCATCAATCAGACGATTCAGAATTGCTTCTCCTTTTTCAGGTACCGCGTCTTCAATAGTTAGCTGAATCACTGTTGACTGCTTGCTTGTAGGCTCCGTTTGTAAACTCTTCAGGTAACCTTCCACTGTTTGTGAACGAGGAGATACCGCAGCAATCAATTGCGTGTCACTTTTCAGAACGGGCTTGTTTGCGAAGAAACGAAGGCGACCAAAAGGTGTGTCAATACTCTGGTTGATGGGATAGTTCCGGTCATTTACACGTACCGTGTTGTTTCGAACTGAAATCTAATCTCCAGCTTTTCCTTGTACAGCTCAGGCTTGGGCTGTTCAACGATCATTTTAA
>NZ_NJAG01000154.1 GCF_002872335.1 Siphonobacter sp. BAB-5405
CCCCCGTATTGGGTATTGTTCAGAATACCCGCCTGCTGAAAGTTTCCCAGCGACACGAAGTACTTTACCCGGTTGGTGCCCCCTGATACGTTCAGGTTATACTGCTGCTGCCGACCTACGCCACCGAATTGTTCCTTGTAATAGTTGTTGCTCGTGTAGTACAGAGCCGGGCTATTGAGCAAAGCCTGCTTCTGGGCAGCAGTCAGGTTCATGGCTTCTACCTCCGCCGGGGTGTAATCCCGGTTGTTCTGAAACTTCCAGAGTTCATCGTTCGAAAACAGAATCTGGTTGTAGCTATTGTCACCGGAAGTCTGGGCATTCCGAACGGCTTCGTTGCGAAGCAGGGCAAACTCATAGGAATTGAGCGTTTCGAATAAGGACGAAGCTTTCGTAAAGGCCTGATTCGTTGAAAAGCTGAATTGAGGACGATTGGCCCGACCGCGTTTGGTCGTAACAATGATTACGCCGTTTGCCCCCCGAATCCCGAATACGGCCGTGGCAGAAGCGTCTTTCAGGATACTGATGTTGTCGATCTCGTTGGGATCCATGGCGTTCAGTACCGTATAGGCGTGTTCGGTCGGCTGTTGAATTCCGTCGATTACGATGAGCGGATCCGATCCGTTTAGCGTAGAGATCCCCCGAATCCGGATCGTCGTGGCGTTTTGTCCGGGCTCACCACTGTTCTGAATTCCACTGATACCCGCCGCCCGTCCAATCAGCATGTTGGTAATGTTGGCCACGGGGGTTTGCMAAAGAGCTTTGCTATCGACCACACTGATTTCACCCGTTACGGTCGGAAGCTTCTGCTGGCCGAAGCCAACGACGACGACTTCATTCAGTGCTTTGTTGTCCGACTCCAGTTGAACGGTAATACTGGTTCGCTTTCCGATAGCTATCGCCTGTGATTGAAAACCAACGTAGGAAATAACCAGTACCGGATCATTAACGCTATCTGATATACGTAAACTAAACCGACCGTTACCGTCGGTTGTAGTTCCCAGGTTGGGATACCCTTTCACGGAGACTGTTGCCCCAGCCAGTACATTGCCTTTTTCATCCTGCACGGTACCTGAGATAACGGTGACGACTTGTACAGGGGTAGCAGGATTTTCATGGGCATGTAACGGCAGGTGCATTGCCAAAACCGGTCGGTTTCCTGGCAATGCACCTGACAAAAGCGTTACTCCGGTAAAAAGTAGCCCTTTTAATAGTAAACGTTTTTGAACCATAAGTTTCACTGTTTCGGACCTGATTCTTAAGTGAACGGCCTAGGAGGAATATAAAAAATTAGAATAGTACAAAAGTAAAAGGGCGATTTCAGAGCGGAGGTGYCYTTTTTCGGTCAAAATGAAGGCTCGATTTGGTCATGCCTTCCTATAGGGTTCTAGT
>NZ_NJAG01000155.1 GCF_002872335.1 Siphonobacter sp. BAB-5405
GGCCAGGATCCCGCTTATCGAGTGATGCGGTTGGTAGATGAACATCGCAAGCAGAATGATTTTGCCCAATGGAAAGCCTATCAGTGGCAGGCGTACAATCGAATCCAGATTTCGGTAAAGAATCTTTCCGAAACGTTTAAAAAGAGAAAAATCATCCGGGACATCTACGAGAAGATAGCCCAGGTTGAATCGTCGCGAACGAACAAGGCGGACGTTGTCATTCCTATTTATTCTTCCGAGTCGATTTCTACCGTTTTTTCCCGGAAAGATCCCCTTCGGATGAAAGAAGTGATTCATAAAAAATACGCCAAAGGGCTCGGAGTGGCCGACGATGATTTCATCGCCCGATTAACGGCTTCGGGTTATAATACGATCAACTTCTATCAAAACTGGGTGGGGCTGTTTCGGAAAGAATTTATTTCGCCTGTAGCCAAAACCGGAACTGGCTTTTACACCTATTTCCTGAGTGATACCGTACGGGTAGGTTCACAAGCCTGCTATAAAATTGATTTTGACCCCAAAAACGAGCATGATCTGGCGTTTCGGGGAACGATGTGGATCGACACCACTTCCTACGCTCTGGTCCAAATTGACGCGGCCATTGGAAAGACAGCCAATATTAATTTCATCGACAATATTCTGATTCAGCAGGAATATGAATCAGTAACCCCAAACGAACACACCTGGATACCCCAGCAAACGCAGGTATCCATTGAGGCTTCGGGGCTTTTTGATCAAACCACCGGAATCGTGGTGGGGCTCACGGTCAGTACGAGCGACGCCGTAGTGAATCAGCCCAGGCCCGCTGATTTTTTGATACCCCCGTTGAGATTGCAGCTGATAGCCCTGTCGAGGATCAGGCATTCTGGCAGACCCAGCATCAGCAGCATATGACCAGGGAAGAGCAGCATTCCGTGGCCCTGATCGATACGGTAGGTCAGGTGCCCTCCTTTAAACGACTGGCCCGCTGGGTTGATTTTGGAATGAATGGGGGCTATCTACCGCTTTCCAAAAGCCTGGAGTTTGGCTCTCTATTTTCCAGCTATGCCTATAATGCCATCGAAAACAACCGGTTCTGGGTAGGGATGCGTACCAGTCCGGGATTTAGTAAGAAGTGGTTGGCGAAGGGTTACCTGGCGTATGGGACTCGCGACCAAATCCTGAAACACGGCTTGGAGGTGACGTTCGTGCCCTCGACCGCTCCATTTACCCGTTTTGGATTTAAAACGGATTTTGACATCGATCAAATCGGTATTCGTCAGGTAGATATTGGGGACAACCCTTTATTTCGGTTGGCTTCACGGTTCGGAAAGCTGAATGGGGCTTTCTACCAGCGAGACATCCAGTTGTTCTGGCAACGGAATTTTTGCAGGATTTTACGGGTACGCTCACCCTGCGGCATCGGCGGTTTAATCCCATTTTTGAGTTTCGTCCGCAGGAGTTTATGAATGATCGTATTTCCATTGTAGGTCCCTACGATGCCCCCGAAGCAAGCATTGCCCTTCGGTACATACCCAACCGCCTGCCTACTCGAAACCCCAACCGGGTTCGGATCCGTAAGGGAAGTACTTCGCCCAGTATTGGTCTGAACTATACGATAGGACATATCACCGACGCTGAATTAGGCCCTTTAGAGAAGAAACTCGGCGACTATCACATGTTTAAAGCGGACGTATCTCATACCCTTCGCCTGGGTCTTATGGGTAAAACGGATTACACGATTGAAGCCCTGTATACGCCTTCGTTACTACCGGTTAATTTACTGAATGTGCATTTGGGCAATGAGACGTTTTTATACGCTAAAAATGCTTTCAACCTGATGAAGTATGCCGAGTTTGCCAGTGATCGGTACGTATCGCTTGCCTTTCATCATTCGTTTGAAGGATTGTTCACCAACCGGGTTCCCTTACTGAATCGATGGAATCTGCGGACGTTTGCGGTGGGTAAAGTACTGGTTGGCGGGTTGCGAAAAGAAAATGAAACCCTGGTATCGAAATACTTTACCAATGACGAGATTCCGTTATCGCARRTTTTACTTACCTAAATCGCTGGGGAATG
>NZ_NJAG01000156.1 GCF_002872335.1 Siphonobacter sp. BAB-5405
CCTGGGAAGTCGAATTAGTGGGTCAAAATCTTTTGAATACGCGATACTATTTCACTACGTCTCTCAACGCTGTATACCTGGATGAATCGAGTTACCGCCTTCAGCCACGGTATGTAGCCCTACGGATGAATTGGCGGTTTTAATCAGTACCTAAGAACGACGCTGGTTTAGATTGGATAGGAAACAGCACTTGTCTATTCAGTCAGGTAAACTGGCGGCAAGGCGTAATCACCGATTAGTAGTAGCGATGGCATCAGAAAATCGCTCACACGTTTTTCACTACGGTTAAAGACCCTGTTTAGCAACCGTTACGACGCGTGTACCTTCTTTACATACTCCAGAGGCGTCATTTGATACAGATCCCGGAAACACTTGATGAAGTAAGAGGGTTTTCAAAACCCACCTGATAGGCCGTTTGAGAGGTGTTGAGCCCCTGTTCCAGAAAAGCCGTCGCACGCTTCAGGCGGTAGTTACGGATGACCTCGCTGACGGAAAGACCCGTTAACGCCTTGATTTTCCGGTGCAGGTTCACCCGGCTCATGTTGACCAGACTGGCGAAGGTTTCCACGCTCAGCGAGGAGTCGTCGAGTCGTTCTTCCAGGAGGCTATAACAGCGGGTTAAAAAGGGATCCTCTGCGGGCTTCTGACTAGGACTTGCCTGAATTAAGCCCTGGCGAGCGTACTGCTGACTAAGCTTTTGCTGCTCAAGCAGATTTCGAATCTTCAGGGTCAGTTCTTCAACGTGGAAAGGTTTCGTCAAATAGCCATTTGCTTTATGCGAAAGCCCTTCAATGCGGCTTTCGTAGGCCGATTTCGCCGTAAGCAGGATGATGGGAATGTGGCTCACCTGCTCATCCTTTCGAATAGCCTGGCACATGGCTAACCCATCCATGACGGGCATCATGATATCACTAATGATCAGATCCGGTACCAGCGAAACCGCCTGCTCATAGCCCTGACGGCCATTCGTAGCCAGGCTGATGCGGTAATAGGGGG
>NZ_NJAG01000157.1 GCF_002872335.1 Siphonobacter sp. BAB-5405
TTTGCGGGACTATCCCGTTTCATCACCCCTTGTCTTAAACGTATCCTGATGCTTTCCATAAATCGATCCATTCGATCCATGTGGTTTTTTCTATACCTGTTCCTGGCCTTGCTTCTGCTTTTACCGCGAATCAGCCACGCACAGCGAGAACCCACGCAATTGAGATTTGATCATATCACGGTTAATGATGGCCTGTCGCACAGCGATGCTCTTTGCATTGCCCAGGATCGCAGGGGTTTCATCTGGATTGGTACCCACAAGGGTGTGAATCGCTATGATGGCTACCGGCTAAAAACATACGACTTGCCCATCAATAACCGAAATGGTATGATCAGCAATCGGGTTCGGGCTCTGCACGTAGACGCTCAGGGTACGCTCTGGGTAGGTATTGATGGAGCCGGGCTGTTCTGGTACAACCCGAACCGGGATCGTTTCGAAAGCATTCTCGAACGGCCCGTAGCGGCCTCGTGCCAATCCCTGATTCAGAAATTGCTGACTCGGATATTTCCGTACTCACATCCGATGCTGTCGGAAAACTCTGGATCGGCACCAATCAAGCATGGCTTGTTTATGCTTCAGTTTGATCAGCAGAACACC
>NZ_NJAG01000158.1 GCF_002872335.1 Siphonobacter sp. BAB-5405
ACCTGTTGAAATGGTGACCGTTCCAAGCCTGAACCTGGAACGGTGGAGTAAGCAATCATTAACGTATTGTATAGTAGTGCTTTGCAGGCGTAGTAGGCAAAGCAGTCACCTCGTCAGACGTTTATTCAAAGGAGGTAGGGATCATACTGATTTCGATCATCAAATGCTCAAAATGAAAGTAAAAACCAAAGGTGTTTCTTATTTTCTTTGGTTCACTCTCAAAGGTCACTTCCAGCCCCTGCAGGCTCTCATAGACAGCTAGTACGGATTCTCGATCAGGTTGATAAAAGCCAATATGAAAATTTTCCGGGTATTGGACGGTTTGCTCCCGGTTCAGACTTGATGACCACAATACCAAGGCAAACGCATCGGTATTGGTCAAGATAGCCATCCTGTCATTTCTATTCGTAAAGCATTTAAACCCTAGCTGATTGACAAATAAGCCGATGGCTTTGGGAATATCGGTGACGACAAGATTAATGTGATTGAGTTTCATGTGATGTATATGTAGAGAAGGGCAGCAAGTTGGCCTCTTATCGGCTCTATACATTGGATAAATCAGACATTCATTCATTGACTATGAAATGAATCGCTGTTCTGTACATGGCAATCACACCAGTCTGAAGCTACGTTGACTAGGGTTCAGGGACATACCAGAATGGAATGGTCGCCAGCTGATCGGCCTCTTTTTTTCGGGGGTCTTGCAATACTACGCTGAGCCGGTTGTGACCTGTTTTAAGATTGCCTGGTACCAACACCGTTTGCCAGCCACTTTGCTCCTGACTCCCGGCTTTGGTAAAGAGTAGGTCAGGTTGGGCATAGGTCGAATCGTTCACAGTGATGCGGATCAGCTTCCTGATTTGCTGACTGCTCCAGATGGCATATTGCTGCCGACGTGCCTTACTCGACAGGGTATCGCTCCAGGCTGGTTCGGATACTACCTGTTTGAGCAGGGTGTCGAGTGCTTTGGGATAGGCAATGAACAGGCGTAGGTAAGGTTCCCGAATGACGTCGGACTGGATGGAAGCTCCACCAATAAAGGCACCTTCGGCACGCTGGTTATCATAGGCCGTAGGCTCCATGTAGAGACTATCGATACTGGCCGAGTACAGATGTCGGCTGTTGAAAAGTGACATCTGTCCGCTGGTAGGATCGTTGCTGTATTCGAGCAAGAACACCATAAAAAATATTCCCATAAAAAGGGCTGCCGCCCGAATCAACTTGCTGGGCCGGATATTGCTGTAAAAGGTGTTGGTGATGTAGGAAGAGTGTTTGTATAGACCCATCAACAGGAGCTGCCCTACCTTCGTAAGCCGATAGTGAAGCTGAATGCCCCTGGGGGTCTCTTTGATCTTCTTTTGGTTCAACAAGATAATGGCTAGGTAAAAGGCAACTGCCAGAACGCCCAGAACAACTTTGATTCCAAACCAGACCGTGGCGGGTACGTTAGGCTGAACCACTAGGTAGAATAGTAACCCCAGCAAGTACAACAAGGCTATCACCACGAGCAGGAACACGAACTGAAAAGCAAGGGCAAAGACGATATTGCACCGTTTGTCGAGCCAGAGGATATAGCGGTCGAGTGGGCCCAATTCCTCAGCCATACGTTTCCGGGCATGAGGCGTAGAGAAGGAAATATGGTCGTAGCGGATGCCCGAAGGAAAAACGGCTAGCAATCCTACCAGACCTACCCAAAACGCCCGCATCACAAAATTGGCCAGAAAAGCCGCAAACAAGACATAACAAGTAGCCCGAATCATACTGTAGGCCAGGGAGGGTAAAGTGGCCGCTGGGCCACTGGTGTGAGCCATGTAATTATACCGCAGGTAATTGAACAGCGATTCGAGTAAATCGGGCAATTGCAGGATGGCAAACATGGCCACCCCGGAAATAGCTAATTCGAGGTTCCAGCTTTGGGTGGTTAGCTCACGGAGCTTGTCTTGCTCGTCGGGAGTAAGTTGCGAACCAGGCAAGGAGGAGTTATCGGACATGAATGATGGGCTTGCTGGAAATGTGAGACAAGTAGAATAATCAATCGTTAGGTTAATGTACTAGCCAATATACGGATGAAAAGCTTGTTTTCTTTTAGCCAGAGCCCGATGAAATACACCCATCTATTTGCAAAGACCTATCCGTTCAAAGCATACGAACGCCTTCTCAAACTACGAGAGAATTGCTGAGACATAGATAAGCTTTACTAGCTTCCTGGCAAGTGGGAAAAACTGTACATGACCTTTTAGGCAGAAAAATAGTCTGGTCATCGGGCAAACCGTTCCATTAATCGAATACGTATTTATCAATTGCCAGTTTACTGGTAACTTTACAGTACTGAATCGGTCAGAAGAGTGGCGGCTTTGACGACTGATGACGTCTACTAGGGCCTACCTGCGACGGTAGATAGGTCTTATTTAAGGCCCATCTGCGACGGTAGATGGGCTTTCTTAATTAAGGCCCTAGATCAGGATTTACCCACGATAATAAAAGACGAACCATGATGGAAATACTATCCCAATCAGTAACGCCAATGGCTGTTCAGGACTGCCTGAATGCCCTCATTACCGTTTATGTGGACGGGTATATTTTAGGAATCGAGCAGGCCCCCTGTGATGTTCCTTATCAGTCACGTTTTGAGAATTTAGCCAAACGGGCCGTGAAAGCTCATGAAGCAATTGTAAAGCATCCAGATCTTTTTCAGGAAATCTATGAGGACTTCACACTTGAGTTCAAGCAGTATCGACAGGAAATAGTTAACGTGATAGCCGGTCGGCAGCAGGACAGATAGTGGATTCAGCAAATAAGCTAGAATGTCTTTACTAAAAARRCCTCCTACTGGGGCTTTTTTAGTTAAAGACATTGCAGGTCCAGCCATTCCGTGTAGTACACGGTTGTATGGATCGGATTGTGTAGATTCAAAGACAGGTTTAACACGCATTAAAGTAGATGAACGTTAGTTTCCGACGGTCAAAATATCGTCTTCATCCCGAGCACTGACGGACAATCTATACTTACCTATTGTTGTGAGTGCATCGTCGTTCTAGCGTACCCGCACCAACAACGGCGGGAGTGGTGTAGCTACTGTTGTAGGTACAGTTCAATGGATTATTGGATTTAGAGGAGGTGAAATAATTGCAAATGATTGGCCTACATTTGGATCAATTGCGGTAGGTGGTGCGGTATTTCTCACGCCAGTTGGATGGTGTGTTCTTTGTACGTGTGTGTCAATAGGAATTTCAGTAGGGACGACGGCACGTCCAGAATAAATACATACATTGTGATTGGAACTCTAAAAGCAAATGTAAAGTCCTAATCACATTACTATTTTCATCATGAAAACGTATATCAATTTTCTTAGAGATATAAGCGATGGAGCTTTTATAAGTAATGCAAAA
>NZ_NJAG01000159.1 GCF_002872335.1 Siphonobacter sp. BAB-5405
TATCTCCGGCTTTTATGGTAAGGTATTTTACGTTGAAACCTGAGTCGTAATCAGTATCAGCCATAAGTTCAGCCCGATAGGTTTTGCCTTTTTCAAGCACATAGAAAGGAATCGATACATTCTTCGATCGATTTTCTCCGTTAATGCCTGCCACGTACCAGCGGGCTGCTTTTCTTCGGGCAATCACGACTTCTTTTCCGGGATAGCCGGCCAGGAATCGCGTTTCATCCCAGGCCGTCGGCAGCTCGCTGAGCATAAATTTCGCGGGATCCGGTAACTGATCAAAGCCCGCCGGGCGGTCCGCCAAATGCTGGATGCCTGATTCAAAGACCACCGCCAGGGCTAATTCGTGGGCGTAAGTGGTCGTATGCGAATGCTGGGAGTTGGTAAAAGCCACGGGCGTATAATCCATCGGACCGATAACGTTACGGGTGAAGGGCAACAGGGTATTATGCCAGGCTCCTTTCGAAGTCATGTACTCCTGATTATTATATTGCTCACCGCCGTACACGGCTTCCATACTCATCAAATGCGGGTAGGTGCGGCTCCAGCCCCTCGGAACCGTACTCCCGTGAAAGTTGACCATCAATTCATAGCGAGCAGCGTCTTCCAGAATGTCCAGATAGTACCGCATCATCTCCTGCTTGTCACTTTCAAAAAAATCTACTTTGACACCGTAGATTCCGATCTTTTTTAACCAGGCAAATTCTTTCGCTCTGGATTCCGGCGTCGTTAGCCGATCCCGGGGACCGGAGGAAACCTGATTATGGGCTCCCCCCGAATTATACCAAAGCAACGGTTTCACTCCCTTCGATTTAGCGTAGGCTACGGCATCTTCGAGCGTACCTCCGTTCGTCATTTCGTCCCATTCCCAATCCATCAGCGTATAGGGCCAGCCCATCCGGGCGGCTAAATCAACGTATTCACAGAGTTTTTTATAATCTTTCGTTCCGTGATTATACGCCCAGTACACCCAGGACGAAACTCCCGGCTTGATCCAGTCGGTTTTCGTGAGTTGGGAAGGTTTACTGACATCTTCAACCAGCGTAGACTCAACAATGTCAGCCAGTTGACCAATAATCGCTACTCGCCAGGGCGAGCTCCAGGGTAAAGTCAGGGTAGGGTTTACCGATCCAGTATTGTTTCCATCCGTAGCGGCCGGGTATTCCAGTTGGTAACTGGACTTGTTCTGTCGGTTGCTCAGCTTCGTCGCACAGTAGTTACGATCTACGTTGGCTTCGGTCAGTAAGGTCCAGCAGGGGTTCTGATCTCCAGTTTTGAACAAAGCCGGATAGCCCCATTCGCCGGTTTGGATCGTTTCTTTTTGAGCGGGGTAGAAGCCCTCGTAACTGGTAACGAATGCCTGTAACCAGCGTTCCGCCTTTTCCTCCACCACAAATGCGGTTGCTTCGCGTTTCATGACCCAGGTGCCCTCGCTTTTTTCGGGAAACTCATATTTGAAAACGATGCCATTGTTGTAAGCCCGGGCCACCACGTTCAGCGTACTGCCCTTCGCATTTATGAACGTAAACGTCATCTCCTGGGCTTCATTGGCCCGCTTCAAGCGTTTGCCGTGAAGGGTTGTATACTGCTCGTGAATGGGGACGGCCTTACTACTTTTCTTCAGCGAAAGTTGGTCCGTAAATGATTGATCCTGTCTTTCCAGCCCGAGCTTGATTTGAGAAAAAACGGGGGTTTTCGTTGCCCCGTGATAATAAACGGACAAAAACCAATTACCTGGTTTTTCAGTGGATTGGGATAAGCTCAGTTCTATTTTTTTGTTGGGCGAATACAATCGCTGTGCGTGAACAGAGACCGTCATCGCGACCAAGAAGACAAGAAACGTGTACCGAAAAGTATTCATACATCCGTTAAGTTTTGGGGTAAGCAGAATCACGCTTTCATTAATTCTGCCTGTTTTAATAAAGCCTTACAGATTAACGATTAATAATATACGTTGATTCATAGGGCGTTTATCCAGGCTACTTGGCAATCGTATGGTGGAGGTAGTCAATATCTACGGACCCTTCTTCTCCTTCGTTATTGAAGGAGTAAATACCGATGCGGTCACCGCGGTAATAACTCCAGACCAGAGTATGAGACTCGCCGAAAGGTGTGTATTG
>NZ_NJAG01000160.1 GCF_002872335.1 Siphonobacter sp. BAB-5405
CCGATTCGTAGTTAAAAAGGAGGCGATCCAGTGACTTACTATGTCCTACTGGAAAAATGACGCAGTAAAAGAGGGCAATGGAGGTGAAGTAGTCTACCCCATAACTGTAAACAGACGAACCTTTTACAATGACCAGGTGTAGAATGAGCAGATTGATTGCAGTAAATCTTGAAAAAAGCCCCGTTGCCAAGCATACGCATAAAAGCATATAATAGCCCAGGAACGTATGTAGTAATAGCTCTTTGGACAGGTGAAGAGAAGAGCTTATATAATCAAGTGTACTAGCTATATTGGGTACAAACCAAGGCCGCTGGATATCCATGATATCCTGGGGAACAATACTGTTGTTTACATATATAGCTTCAAAATCACTGAGGTAGGATGCGAAATGCAGGAGGCAAAAAATGCCTATGGCCATTCTAAAATAGTATAAAAAATCACGATCTTCCTTTCTGGCGATAAAGAAGTGTTTGTAGATCGTTTGATTGATCGATAATGGTAAGGTTTTTTCCATGATCAGTTCATTGCTAATTTGTTACTCTCTTTTTTGAGGTCAAAACCAACGATTTTAATCAGCTTCGCTTCGCGGTTACCAACGATGTATTTATCTAGCATAGGGTAACTATACAGATACAGGTTTACCTGCCCCTCGTGTAGTTCAGGACTTTTACAGGTATTAAGCATATTATGGCCTATGGATTTGAGCACGATATCCAGAAAGCGGGTATATAACGTGGTTGTATTCTTTTTCTTTATCGCTTTCATTCGTTCCTGAAAACCGCTGATCAGGGTTTCGTAGCGTAAGGTTCCCTCATTCGTCTGAAGAGCTGGCGAGTATTTTCGATCGATTACTTTCCCGTTTTTATCTTTCATCACGCATTCGACGATGTAGCTGCTAGCAACGTTAGGAGCAAAGAAACCATACCCTGCATCTACGCCACTGATGACTGTGTAAGGCGTAATGCCGGGTAATTCCAGTACTTTATAAATACTTTTCTGGATGAGATCTTTCTCGATTTTACTCCCTTTTACCGTTTCTGTTTCCGAGAGATAGTCTTT
>NZ_NJAG01000032.1 GCF_002872335.1 Siphonobacter sp. BAB-5405
AAACGRAAACGGAAAACGGAAAACGGAAAACGGAAAACGGAAAACGGAAAACGGAAAACGGAAAACTCAAAACCGCAGCGGCGGCCGCTCAAAACTCAAAAAAAAAGGATGCAGTCCATGTGTATGAACTGCATCCCATCCTATGAAAGCTATTTTCCTTACGCTACGACCTCCACCTTCACGCCCAATTCCGCTTCATCCAGTTCTACCGCTACACTGTCGGCCAGCGTATCGAGTAGATTCAGACTCAGGGCCTGTACTTCGGTGCAGATGTATTCGCGGTTCGTTTCCAAAGCCGTTTTGACCAATGCTTCCGTAGTAGTCACCGAAATGGCAATCTTATCCGCTACTTCGAACCCACTATCTTTCCGCAGGTTTTGAATCCGGTTGACAAACTCACGGGCAATTCCTTCGTAACGCAGCTCTTCCGAGATGCTTACATCCAGAGCTACCGTCAGGCCGTTTTCCTGAGCGGTAAGGAAGCCGGGCAGATCTTCCGTCAGAATTTCCACGTCGCTCAACGTGATTTCATGCGTACCGCCTACGGTCAGCGTACCGGCCTTTTCCAGCTCGGCAATATCGCTCGTCGTCATGGACTGGATACCGGCAGCTACTTCCTTCATTTTTGGGCCAAATTTGGGTCCCAACGCTTTGAAGTTCGGTTTCACCTTTTTGTTCAGTACGCCAGAGGCATCATCCAGTAAGTCAACCGATTTTACGTTCACTTCGGCCTTGATGAGTTCTTCAACCCGAGCCAGCCGCTGTTTCGTGAATTCGTTGAGTACGGGTACCAGTACCCGCGAAAGCGGTTGCCGTACCTTGATTTTATTAACTTTCCGAATGGAGTGTACCAGCGACGAAACCCGCTGAGCCAGTTCCATCGAAGCTTCCAGTTCCAGATCAATGTAATGCTGATTTGCCGCCTGCAAGTCCGTCAGGTGTACGGAAGGATACTGCAGGGACGAACCATTGGCTACGGCCGCTTCGCGAACGCCTTCCGTCAGGTTACGGTACAGCCAGTCGGCATAGAACGGGGCAATGGGTGACATCAACTGTGATACTTTCAGCAGACATTCCTGCAAGGTTTCAAACGCCGCCCGTTTGTCAGCGGTCAGTTCACCTTTCCAGAAACGTCGGCGTGACAGACGCACGTACCAGTTCGATAAATGATCGGATACAAACTCCTGAATGGCCCGGCCTGCTTTTGTAGGTTCATAGTCGGCGTAGAAACCATCTACATCTTTGATGAGCGAATGGAGTTTTGAAAGAATCCAACGGTCCATTTCGCTCAATTGCTCGTACGGTACCCGATTGCTTTCGTCCAGCGTATAGCCGTCGAGGTTGGCGTACAGAGCAAAGAAGTTATACGTATTCGTCAGCGTACCGAAGAATTTGTTCCGTACTTCGGTAACGCCTTCCAGATTAAAACGCAGGTTGTCCCAGGGATTCGAGTTGGTAATCATGTACCAGCGAATCGGGTCCGTACCGTACTTGGCCAGAGCTTCAAATGGATTCACGACGTTGCCTTTCCGCTTCGACATTTTCTCGCCGTCCTTATCGAGTACCAGACCCGTTGACACGACGTTTTTGAACGCTACCGAGTTATTCAGCATGCCTGAAATCGCGTGCAACGTAAAGAACCAGCCCCGGGTTTGATCCACGCCTTCGGAGATAAAATCGGCAGGGTAGCTTTTTTCGAAGATATCCTGATTTTCGAAGGGATAATGCCACTGAGCGTACGGCATCGCTCCTGAATCGAACCATACGTCAATCAAATCGGACTCTCGGTACATCACTTTACCAGAGGCCGATACCAGGAAAATATCGTCTACATACGGCCGGTGCAGATCAAATTCGCCCGTACCCACTTTGGCCAGATAGCCTTCGTTGGCAGTCTGTTGTTCCGCACTCAGACTGTCGGATTTTAGAGAATGCTCTAAAGCAGCTTTCAACTCCGCAATTGAGCCAATACAAACTTCTTCTCCGTCTTCGCTCCGCCAGATGGGCAGCGGCGTACCCCAGTAGCGGCTCCGGCTCAGGTTCCAGTCGACCAGGTTTTCCAGCCAGTTGCCGAAACGACCCGTACCCGTACTTTCGGGTTTCCAGTTGATGGTTTTATTGAGAGCGACCAGTTCGTCTTTTTTCGCCGTTGTACGGATGAACCAGCTATCGAGCGGGTAATACAGTACAGGCTTGTCCGTCCGCCAGCAGTGCGGGTAGGTGTGGTCAAACTTCTGAACGTTAAAGGCTTTGTTTTCCGTTTTCAACAAAATACCGATGCGTTCATCGACCGACAGGTATTTGTCACGGCCCTGCTTTTCACGTTCGGCTTCTTTCTGTTCGTCGGACAGGTATTGTTCCTTCACGAACTCACCCGCAAAATCCGTCACCTCCGCTACAAAGCGACCCCGTTTGTCCACGAGTGGTACGTCTTTTCCGGTTTCATCCTTCACCATGATGGCGGGGATACCGTTTTGCTGCGATACCCGGAAATCGTCCGCTCCGAACGTAGGAGCTGTATGTACCACACCCGTACCGTCTTCCGTCGTCACGAAATCACCCATGATGACGCGGAACGCCGGACTTTCGGGTTGTACGTAAGGCATCAGTTGTTCATACTCGATGCCTTCCAGGTGTTCGCCTTTCAAATCCATCAGGACTTTCCAGGGAATGAGTTTGTCACCCGGCTGATAGGCCAGCAAATCGCCGTCTTTTCCTTTTTCGGAGAAGTACGCACTCACCCGATCTTTCGCAAGGATGACGTTGATCGGCAGATGCGTATACGGGTTATAGGTTTGGATTAACTGGTAATTAATGTTTTTACCCACCGTCAGGGCCGCGTTGGAAGGCAGCGTCCAGGGCGTGGTCGTCCAGGCCAGAATGTAGACATCATCGCTATCCGCCGTATCGAACAGGTAACCCGATTTTCCGGTCAGTTTTACTTTAAACTGGGCGACAATGGATACGTCCTTGATTTCCTTGTACGTACCCGGCTGGTTCAGCTCATGCGAACTCAGGCCCGTACCCGCCGCTGGCGAGTAGGGCTGAATGGTATATCCTTTATAGAGCAAGCCCTGGTTATGCAATTGCTTGAGCAGATGCCAGACACTCTCAATGTATTCGTTGTGGTAGGTCACGTACGGACTTTCCAGATCGACCCAGTACCCCATTTTTTCGGTCAGGTCATTCCACTGGTCCGTATACCGCATGACCGTTTCCCGGCACTTGCGGTTGTATTCCTCTACGCTGATTTTTTTACCGATGTCTTCTTTGGTGATGCCCAGCTCTTTTTCCACCTGTAACTCAATGGGCAGCCCGTGGGTATCCCAGCCACCTTTCCGTTTGACCTGGCGACCTTTGAGGGTTTGGTATCGGCAGAAAATATCTTTAATCGACCGAGCCATCACGTGGTGGATACCCGGCGTACCATTGGCCGACGGGGGTCCTTCAAAAAACGTAAAGCTGGGCTTACCTTCCCGCAGTTCAATCGATTGCTCGAAAATCCGGTTGTCTTTCCAGAATTGCCGGATTTCGTCGGCGACAGCGGCGTAATCGAGATTTTTGTATTCGGGGAAATTCATAGGTGCTATGGTATGGAAACAAAAGACTAGATCTACCTATCAACACTGATACTCGTGTACTTCGTTCCAGCCTTTCGGAGAAGACGATAGATTTGCAAAAGTAGGATTTTCAGGCGAGAAAAGATAGTAATAAGTCCCCACGGCCCGTATGACAAACGTTACGATAGAAAGCGAAGCTGACCGAAAAGCCGTACCCAATACCTTTATTGAGCACTTGCCCGTAAACGGTACACGTAAACCTAGAAAACGCACTACTGGCCAGCAACAAACAACCATCAACCACTAACTAATCCTCGCCCAGTTACTTTCATTCTCCCGAATCTGATCGAGCTGGCTCCGGATGGCCTGGTTTTTCGGCAGTACCAATTCGGGGTCTTCTTCCAGAATACCCTGAGCCGATTCGCGGGCCGCTTTCAGGATTTCCCCATCTTTCGATAAATCAGCCAGTAGCAAGTCTACTACCCCGCTTTGCTGGGTACCGGCCATGTCACCCGGTCCGCGAAGGCGTAAGTCGGTATCGGCAATCACGAAGCCGTCGTTGGTTTCGGTCATCACCTTCATGCGGGTACGGGTTTCGGCACTGAGTTTCAAACCCGTCATCAGAATACAATAACTCTGATCTGCCCCCCGCCCGACGCGGCCCCGTAGCTGGTGCAACTGCGACAAACCAAACCGTTCGGCACTTTCAATGATCATGACCGACGCGTTGGGTACGTTCACTCCTACTTCGATTACGGTCGTAGCTACCATAATCATGGTTTCCCGACTGATGAACCGCTGCATTTCGAAATCCTTGTCCTTGGCGGGCATTTTGCCGTGCACAATACTGATCTGATAGTCCGGGAACGCCCGCACTACGCTTTCATAGCCATCCATCAAATCCTTGAAATCCAGCTTTTCGGATTCTTCAATCAGCGGATACACCATGTAAATCTGCCGTCCTTTCTGGAGTTCATTGCGTACAAAACCGAATACTTCCAGCCGGTGCTGGTCGGATTTCCAGCGGGTTACGATGGGCTTCCGACCCGGTGGTAATTCGTCAATCTGCGAAAGATCCAGATCTCCGTATAGGGTCATGGCCAGCGTACGCGGAATGGGCGTGGCCGTCATGACCAGAATGTGCGGATAGATGACTTCGTTTTTCTGCCAGAGCTTCGCCCGCTGGGCTACGCCAAAGCGGTGTTGCTCATCAATCACCACCAGGCCGAGGTTCTTGAATTGGACAATATCTTCCAGCAGGGCGTGGGTGCCTACCACAATATGAATCGAACCATCGAGTAAGCCTTCGTGCAGTACTTTCCGGTCTTTTTTCGAGGTCGAACCCGTCAGCTTGGACATACGCAGGCCCATGGCTTCCGCAAAAGGCATCAAGCCTTTGAAATGCTGATCGGCCAGAATTTCGGTAGGGGCCATTAAACAGGCCTGAGCCTCGTTTTCGATGGCCAGCAGCATGCAGATAAAGGCTACGATGGTTTTGCCAGACCCCACATCACCCTGTAGCAGCCGATTCATCTGCTTTCCCGAACGCATGTCTTCGAAAATCTCGCGAATAACCCGTTTTTGAGCTCCGGTCAGATCGAAGGGCAGGTGCTGTTCGTAAAAGTCACGAATGAGCTGCGTGCGTTGAAAAACCTGTCCGGGATACTCCGTTCTCCGTAGGATTTTCTGTTTGATGAGTCGGAGCTGATTGTAAAAAAGCTCCTCGAATTTCAGGCGTCGTTTGGCCTGATGAATGTGCTGTTCGTTTTCCGGAGCGTGAATCCCCCACAAAGCCTGAGCCTTGGACGCCAGCCGGTATTTTTCGATAAGGAAACTGGGTAATGTTTCCCGAATGTGCTGCCCAGCCAGTTCGAGTACCTGTCGCTGCCATTTCGCAATCGCTTTGGCGTCTACGTACCGTTTCCGAAGTTTTTCCGTCAGGTTGTAGACCGGTTGCCAGTAGCCCCCTTTTTCGTTTTCGGCCGTCAGCAGGTCCATTTCCGGATGTACGATCTGAAACCTGCCGTTGAAACTCGTTGGCTTGCCGTAAACAATGTATTGCCCATCCCGGTGTAAGCTTTTTTCCAGAAATGAAATGCCCTGAAACCAGGTCAGCTCCATTGTTCCCGAACCGTCGCTGAACTGGCCGACCAGACGAGCTTTGTGCCCTTCGCCAATCACTTCCCAGGTACGCAACCGGCCTTTGATTTGGGCTCCGGCCAGATCTTCCCGTAATTCCGAAATTCGATAAAACCGCGTACGGTCTTCGTACCGGAAGGGATAGTGTTGGAGTAAATCGCCAAACGTAAAAATATTCAATTCCGTATTGAGCAATGCCCCTTTCTGCGGGCCTACGCCTTTGAGGAATTCAATCTTTGTATCAAAAAAATTTGTTGGTCGGTCCATGGTACTAACGTATTCGCTCTTCCGCTCCCCGGTTGTATTGATTCGGCATTTCCAGCCTGCTACACAAAAATAACATCGGTAAGCTCCTTTGATGACCCGATGGAATGGTTAAATTAATTCGGGAAAGGGAAGGAACCAAAAAAGGCACTACCCTTTCGGAATAGTGCCTTTTTACAAACCAGTAGTGCAGAGACCGCTTAGGGATTTTGCACCACCTTGGGGTTTACGTTCAGCTCCGCCCGCGGGAAGAGGTACTGCCATTGCGGATCACCGGCGGGAATAGTCATCACCAGAGCCAAGGCTTGCTGATGATTGGTTCCTGTACGATCCAGAGATTGGTTGAGGCGTTTCAAATCAAAGAAACGGAATCCTTCCCCCCAAAGCTCTACCCGACGTTGCGTCAGAATTTCGTTCAGCAGAGCCATACCCGTAGCCGTACTTTGCTTGTAGGCCGGATCACGCGATACCACCAGATCATAAAGCACTTTAGCAGCGTCGGCATCTTTACCGGCGTGAGCCAAGGCTTCGGCTTCGATCAGGTACATTTCGGCTGCCCGCATAAAAGCTACATCGCCTAAGCTACTGCTGGAGCTTTCGGAAAGGAACTTACGGTTCATATAAGCGGCCCGGTTACCTGAAGGAGGAATCGGGAAAGCGGTATTTTTACCCGTTGGATCCCACAATTGCTTCCGAACGTCTGTACTGGCAATCGTTTCGTACAACTTGGAATTGATGGCTTTCGGATTCGTACGAATGTTCGTGGAATTGAAATTCGCCGACATAAAAGCAAAGAACGAGTGGAAATACGTCGGCTGCGTCGACAGGGGGTTACTGCCCCAGATCCACTCCGGATTGCTGATGCTGTTGAACCCTTGCAGGTACTGAGCCTGTGACATCAGCGTGTATTTCGCACGAGCGTCTTTGGCCAGCGTAGCCGCTTTCGTCCAGTCACCCATCGTTAGAGCGACGCGGGCATAAATACCCTTCGTCGAGCTAATGTTGAAGTGTGATTTAGGGTGCGTAGCGGTCACGGTACCGAACAACGAAACGGCTTCATCCAGGTCTTTCGTTACCTGAGCATACACTTCAGCTACCGTAGCCCGAGCCTGGTTTTCCGTCGTATTGATGGTCATGATGGGTACACCCAGCTGCGTGTTGGCTGCTCCTGCTTCGTACCGCTGTCCGTATAACTGAACCAGCATGAAGTGACTCCAGGCCCGGTAGGTCAACGCCTGAGCCTTGATATCGTTCTTCTCTTTCTCATCGCCCGTAATTTTATCGATGTTGGCGATAATCATGTTGGCATTGGCAATGAGCTTGTAGTAGAACAGGTACGTGAACCGTACGGTGCTGGCCGCATCACTGCGGTGCATCGTCCAGCGGTATGTACCGTTGTACCAGCCGTTTCCGGTGCTCGTCATGACCACGTCGTCACCCAGGGCATCAAAGTGGATCATCAGGCCCATTTGACCGGCCTGATCCATATCACCCTGCTGGCTGTATAGCTGACGGTGAATACCGTTCAGAGCAGCCCAGGCGTTAGGCAAACTGGTGAACACATCCTGCTCGGATACGGCATTGGTCGGTTGTGTTTCCAGGTAATCTTTATCACAGGCCGTGAGCGAGAAGGCCAGGCCGGCCATAAGCAGATACTTACTGATCTGATTAATTTTCATGGATTTTTAATGCTTAAAGAGTCAGGTTCAATCCTACCGACACAACCCGGTTGGGGATGTAGGCATTATTCACAATACCGTTGAATTGCTGGGATACGTTCATACCCTTGCGAGCGGAGAACAACCACAGGTTTTCACCACTCAGAAATACCGACGCATTCTTTACATTAATTCGGTTCAACACAGCCGGAGCGAAGTTGTACGACAGGTTTACCGTACGAATACTCAGATACGAAGCACTCGTCAACCAGCGATCCGAAGCCGCATTAAAGAAGCTACGTCTGGCTTCATCCATCCGGGGTACATCCGTTACGTCACCTGGGTTCTGCCAGCGTCTGAGTTGGTCTTTGTGCAGAGCGGTTCCGTAATTACCACCGGCCATCAGCTGAGCGTAGGAGTTATCCAAAGCCAGACCACCAATTTGGTAATTCAAAAGAGCCATCAACGTAAACCGCTTGTAGCTAAAGGTATTCGAGATACCACCGTATACATCCGGGATAGAGCTACCGGCGTAGTGGAAACGGGCGTTGTTGGAGTTGTTGGTTACCGTATCCTGACCGATGACATACGTTTTCGTCGTCGTGTTGTTTACCCACTGATCAGCCCGGTACAAGCCATCGCCATTTTCTGAATCTACACCATACCACTCTCTCAGCCAGAAATCATAGATCGACTGCCCTACCGCCCGGCGGAAGCTTCCGCTGATGATGGGCTTGTTGTTTTCGGGCAACGACGTAATGCGGTTTTTCAGCATCGTAGCGTTCACATCAATGTTCCAACGGAAATCGTTTTTACGAATGATGTCGGCATTTACGTGAAGCTCGATTCCTTTGTTCCACATCGAACCAATGTTGGCCAGTCGCTCCGAAAGACCACTTGCCAGCGAAATAGGTACGCTAAAGAGCAGGTTATCTGACTTGCGGTGGAATACTTCAATGCTACCCGACAGGCGATTGTTGAGTAAGCCGTACTCCAGTCCCAGGTCAACGCTGCGGTTGGACTCCCACTGCAAGTTGTTCGCCGCCAATTGACTCTGGATGAAACCAGATTCGCTATTGTTGTTATAGCTTTGACCAAAGGCGTACAGGGCCGGATACGCGTAGTAAATACGGTTTCCGTCTGAATCAAGAATACCATCGTTTCCGGAAGTACCCACGGAGCTTCTCAGCTTCAACAGGTTTACCCAGGAAATACTCTTCATGAAATTCTCATTGTCCAGACGCCAGCCGGCTCCTACGGACCAGAAATTACCCCAACGTGACTCGCGGGCAAACTTTGAAGTACCATCCCGACGGAACGAGGCAGACAGGATGTATTTACCATCGTAGTCGTAATTCACGCGGGAGAAATAGCCTTCCGTGCGATACTTGTCCGTGTAGGAAGTTGACGAGTTGATCGTCGTGAAGTTCCCCAGTTCATCGTTACCCGTTACAATCTGACCCTGACTCATCGCGTAGATGTAGTTAAAAGTCCAGTCGTAATTTTCGTGACCCACCAACGCGTCAATCGTATGGTGCGTATTGAACGTTTTTGAATAGTTCAATAACTGGTTGATGTTATACGTAGTTGTCTGACGATTGGCACGGTTCGCACGACCTGCGGGAGCTCCGTCCCCTACTAACGTGTTGTCATAACCAATGCCTAAATCGCTCGTAATATCTACGCTGACGTTGGTCGTAAACTTGAAGTCTTTCAGGAACGTTACTTCGCCATACGTACGGGCACTCAGTACATTCCGACGACGCAGGTTTTTATTCAGTTCCGTTTCAGCAACAATGTGACGACCGGGACTTGCTCCAGCCGGACGGGAAGGCAGACCCAGAGCCGTCATGTTACCCAAATCGTACTGAGCATTACCAGCAGCGTCCAGAATCAGTTCACCCGATTGCGGATTGCGAGCATACACCGGATAAATCGGTCCCATACCCCGGGCAAAATTGAAGGGGTTGGCATACCCGCTGCTATTGTCTACCGTATTCGCCTGTTTGGCATCGGTTACCGTTCCAGCCAGGTTCAAGCCCGTTTTAAGCCACTTCGTAGGTTTGAAGTTCGCGTTCAAACGACCCGTATAGCGTTTAAATTCGGAGTTGATCAGATAGCCTTTTTCATTGACATAACCCATGGAAACGAAGAAATCACTCTTATCGCTACCACCACTGTAGTTCAGGTTATAATCCGCACGGCTTCCCTGACGCGTCAAGGGATCCGCCCAGTTCAGATCATTCGGGTATTTCAACCGAGCATTCGGGTTGATTTTTCCGTCAGCCGTAACGATTTCGTTATCGGCTACATTGAAGGGATTGTAGCCCAACAAACCTTTGATACCTGCCGTAGCCCGAGCGTTAGCGGCATCCAGACCGATTGCTGAAGCAGCAGGAGCTCCGTAGGAAAGGCTGTTCCGGTACGCTTCCCACATCAGCGGGTAGTACTCAAATGCATTCACGCGATCGTACTCCGGAATACCCCGGGACATCACACCCTGACTGGCGTTGATCGTGAACTGGCTTTTGTTGGTTCCTTTACGGGTCGTAATCATAATTACGCCGTTGGCCGCCCGTGATCCATAAATGGAAGAAGACGCCGCATCTTTCAGCAGGGAAATGCTCTCAATATCCGAAGGGCTGATGTTAGCGATATTACCCGAGTAAGGTACCCCATCGACTACATACAGGGGATCATTGGAAGCATTGATCGATCCAAAACCGCGTACACGGATGGAAGGACCATCGCCCGGCTGACCACTACCCGCACTCGCCTGAATACCCGCAGCTACCCCGGCCAGAGCGTTGTTGATATTGGAAATCGGACGGGTCTGGAAATCCTTTGTACTCAGCTGGTTTACCGAACCCGTAAACAATGCTTTTTTCGCCTGTCCGTACGGTACCTGAACAACCACTTCTTCCAGGTCTTTCGCATCCTGCTTCAACTGCACATCAATCACCGAGTTGTTACCAATCGGCATCTCCATCATGATAAATCCAATGGACTTGAAGACAAGCACGGTACTTCCAGCCGGAACGTTAAGGGAGTATTTACCCTGACTGTCCGTAACGGTTCCGGTAGTGGTTCCCTTCACCAGTACGCTTACGCCCGGCACTGGAGAGTTGTCCTCTACCGCCGTAACCGTTCCCCTCACCAATGTTTGAGCATAACTCAAACTTATGCTTAGCAGGAATGCCAAGCACAGAAGTAACTTTTGTTTCATTGATAGTTTGTATAGTTAGGTAAAACCTAAGAGAAGTGTAAAAAAATTATTGACTTAATTCCTATTTCTGAAAATTA
Organism: Siphonobacter sp. BAB-5405; assembly: GCF_002872335.1. Classification (GTDB taxonomy): domain Bacteria; phylum Bacteroidota; class Bacteroidia; order Cytophagales; family Spirosomataceae; genus Siphonobacter. Next base: position 10,925 of record NZ_NJAG01000032.1, read on the forward strand.
GATTTTTCTAATATCCCACCTGGCTCGTTGCACGCGAAATAATAATAAATCTTTCAGAGAAGAATAAACCACATCACTTCTTACTCGGATAATTTTACAAAAATATAAAACAAGCGTTAAAAATAAAGCCCTTTTAGTAACAAAAAATAAATTTACATTAAAACCAGGTTAATGAAAGAATAATCTTTGGTAAGCTAAAAATGCATTTGAAGATTGTACTTTGTAAATAAACTAAGGATTAATTACTCAAATAGGCTAACCTAATTATTATAATATGTTTTTACTATTTAATCTGTTTATAAAATATTATTTTACCACACGAGCCAATAACCAATTTTTATTAACCGCTTTTAAAATTTACCCATATCTTCTATACGTCGCTTTACATAAGTCTGTGTCTGGTGAAATGCAAACCCTGGATTTAACGTTTTTCCGGAGATAGTCTTCATCTTCGTATATGCCTATAAATAAATGGTACCTTGGATTAGTCCTCTTTTGGGGCGTGCTTTCGCCTGCCTGGGCCAATCATATTGTTGGCGGAAATTTTGAAATGGTAGCGGTACCCAACCGGCCCGGTCGGTTCCATTTGTACATGAATCTGTTCTTCGATGAAATTGGCGGAAGAACGTCTCCCAAGGAACGCGACATTGTCATTTCAATTTTCCGGAAACGGGATAATAACCGTGAGGTAAATATTCGGATGGATCTGGAAAGTGATCAGCCCCTTCGTTATACCAATCCGAGCTGTGCGGAAGCCCGAAATTTAAAGACATCCGTCCTCCGCTATCATTATGAGCTCAATCTGGACCCCAGGCAATACAGTGACCCCCAGGGGTACTACGTCGCTTTCGAACGGTGCTGCCGGAATACTGCCACGGTGAATCTGGTATCACCCGGCCGGTCGGGGATGGTTTTTTACCTGGAATTTCCGGCTCTGCAACGCAACGGACAGGCTTTCCAGAACTCGTCGCCCGTTTTTGGTACGCCCAACGGCGAATACCTCTGCGTGAATAAACCCTTTACGCTCAACTTTGGAGCCAGCGATGCCGACGGTGATCAATTACGATATTCGCTGGAAACGCCTTACATGGGTTTTACGACGGATGCCCGGCCGAGTCCTTCGATACCAGCTCCCAGCCCCTACCCTTTGGTGAGTTGGGGGAATGCGTACGGGGTCAACAACCAGATCCCGGGAAATCCTGCTTTACAAATCAATCCGAATACGGGCACGCTCAGCGTAACCCCCTCGCAACTGGGACTTTTCGTGTTTTCCGTACAGGTAGAAGAATACCGGAATGGGGAAAAAATCGGTATGGTTCGACGGGATTTTCAGCTACTCGTCGTCGATTGTCCGGACAATACCTTACCCGATCCGATCGTGTTTCAGACGGACTCGACGAAGCAACTACTAAAAGGCGAAGTTTGCGAAAGCGGCTCTTTTGACCTGAAAACCCGACAACTTCCCAATGCCTCCTACCAGTGGCAGAAAGACGGACGTAATATCGAAGGAGCCACCTCCTGGCAGTACCAGGCTCAATCGCCAGGCACCTATCGCGTAGTTATCAGTTCGACCACTGTTTGCTCGGCCTCGAAAGAATCCGAATCCGTTACGCTGACGCTCAAGCCCGGTCCTTCGGCCAGCATTACGGCCAACGTACCCCTACCCGCCTGTGCTACGCAACAAATTATACTCTCGACGCTGACGGGTAACTATAGCTACCGCTGGCAACGAGATGGTGTATCGCTACCCGAAACTACGTCGTCAATTACGATCACCCGGGGCGGGTTGTATGCGGTACGGGTACAAAGTCTGGACGATGCCTGTTACTATACCCCTTCCCAGCAGATTGACATTTACGACACGCCGCAGGCCCGCTTTCAGAATCTGCCTCCGGCGAATCGTTTTTGCCGGGATGCGAACGTAACGCTGATCGCCTACGATTCCACGGGTTATCAGTTTCAGTGGTACCGCAACGGCCAGCTCATGGCCGGAGCTACGCAGAATCGCTACGTCGTTCAGGCGTCGGGTACGTATTCTTTTCAAGTCAAAATTGGAAACTGTACGGCTTTTTCACCGGACTATACGGCAGAACTTTACCCGGAAACACCCGCCACGTTTGAAGCCATCCCTTCCATTTGTCAGAGTAACGTGACCAAACTTACCCTTCAAGGTACGCCTGCGGGAGGCGTTTTTGCGGGCCAGGGCGTAATTTCGGGTACGGATCAGTTCGACCCTTCGCTGGCGGGCGTGGGCAGTTTTCCGCTGACTTACACGTATATCAATGAACAGGGTTGTAAAACAGTAGTGGAACAAACGGCAACCGTTTCGCCCGCTCCGCGACTCAATGCGGGGCCGGACTTAGGCTTTGTCCGCGGTGAATCGGTCGTCATCCAGACGCAAAGCGACGACGACCTGACCTTTGAATGGACACCCGCCACCGGCCTTAGCTCGACTACCATTCAAAGCCCTACAGCTACTCCGGATCAGACGACCCGTTATACCGTTCGGGCTACCTCAGCAGCGGGTTGCCAGGTGGAGGACGACGTACTGGTGACGGTGTGGGAAGCCCTTACCATTCCCAATGCCATCACCCCCAATGGAGATGGTACCAATGACACCTGGGAACTACCGGGCATTGAGTTCTATCCCAACGCCGACGTGCGGATTTTTAACCGCTGGGGTACGGAAATCTTCGTTTCCAAAGGTTACGGTACTACTTTTGATGGCACGTACAAGGGAACACGCTTACCGCAGGCTACGTACTATTACGTCATCCAGCCTAACAATGGTCGCCCGACCCTGAAAGGCACGCTGACGCTGGTCTACTAACCTATGAAACTCAGTATCATCACCATCCACTATAATCAGGTCGAGGGTTTACGGAAAACGCTGGAAAGTGTCTGGAGTCAGTCCGTACAGGATTTTGAATTCCTGGTGATTGATGGCGGATCGACGGACGGTAGCGTGGCGTTCCTGCGGGAACAGGAGGCAAAGCTTACCTACTGGTGCAGCGAACCGGATGGCGGTATTTACCCCGCCATGAATAAAGGCATTGCCAAAGCCCGCGGTACATACCTGATGTTTCTTAACGCGGGCGATTGCCTGAGCGATGCCTCCGTCATTAAAACCTGCCTTGAACAAATCGAAGCCCACCCGACCGTGGACGTTTTCTACGGCGATATGTACGGCTTTCAGGGCGATGTTACCCAAAAATGGCTACACACGCACCCGGCTACGCTGGATTTACTTTTCCTGGAAACGCAGAATCTGAATCACCAGTCGTCGCTTTTTCGGGCGGACCTTTTTCGGGAATTGGGTCCGTATCCAGCTTCGTATCCACTGGCGGGGGATCACTGGCTTTTCCTCCGTAGCTTTCTGGCGGATAAAATATTTCATCATATTAGTTATCCACTGGTTGTCTTTGACTACGGCGGCGTGGGTTCCCGCAACCGGGAGCAGTACGTACGGGAAATGGCGGCACTCTGGGAGGAACTTGTCCCCGCTTACGTCCGCAGGCTCATGCCCGAGTACCGATCTTTAAAACATCAAACGTCCCGCGGATTCATTCGTACGGCCATTCGGCTATACCAGACGTTTCATCGACAGAAAAAATAAGCTCCTTGCATGTCCCCGCTTGTATCCGTTATCATTCCCTGTTATAATTCCGGAACGTATCTACCCGAAGCCCTGGCCAGCGTAGAAGCGTATCAGGGATCGTACGCATACGAAATCATTATTATCAACGACGGCTCAACCGACGCGTATACGCTTGAGTACTTACGGGAACTGGAAACGCGGGGGTATTCCATTCTTCATCAGGAAAACAAGGGAGCCGCTGCCGCCCGGAATACGGGTGTTCGGGCCGCTCGGGGGAAGTATCTGTTACTGCTGGATAGTGACAACCGAATTCGGCCGGCATACCTTGAGAAAGGAATTCCGGTCCTGGAATTTCGACCCGAAGTGGGTGTGGTTTACGGAAATGCTCATTTTTTCGGAGATACCACGCGGAAAGGTTTCAAAGCTTCGGTATTCGATGGTTCGCAGCTGTTTATTTCCAATGCTCTGGATATGTGTACGCTCGTTCGGAAAACCATCTGGGAGCAGGTTGGAGGGCTGGACGAACAAATACCGGGTTGCGAGGACTGGGAGTTCTGGATTCGCGTGACGCAAACCGACTGGCAGTTTTTCCACATTCCGGAAACCCTGTTTGACTATCGGATTCGTTCGGGTTCGTTATCCGATTTTACGAATCTGGAAACGGACGACCGGATTTACGCGTACATCTACGCCAAACACGCCCGTATCATTCGCGAGCAGTATCAGATTAATCTGAAGAAAGCCCGTTTGTACGACAAAGCCATTGAGCAGCCGTTTCGGTACTTCTTCAAATTCATTTTCAATAAGTATTTCAAGAAAACGAAAGACAAAGTATAGCCATGCCCGAGCCTCTACGCGTAACGCTGGTACAGACCGACCTGTACTGGGAAAATCCAACGGCAAATCTGGCGATGCTGGAAGAAAAGCTGAGTGAACACTCGCAACCAACGGATGTCATCATTCTGCCCGAAATGTTCACGACGGGTTTTACGATGAATCCGGCCGCTGTGGCGGAACCCATGAATCTGACCACTACCCGCTGGATGCGGCAAATCGCTGCTCAGTACGAAGCGGTGGTGCTGGGAAGTTTTGTAGTACAGGAAAGCGGAAAGTATTACAACCGGCTTGTGTGGATGCAGCCCGATGGGACTTACGAAACCTATGACAAACGGCACCTCTTTCGGATGGGCAATGAACATGAGGTATACACGGCGGGTACCCGGCGACTTATCCACACCTGGAAGGGCTGGAAGATTTGTCCCCTCATCTGTTACGATCTGCGATTCCCGGTCTGGAGTCGGAATGTGGATAACCAGTACGATCTGTTGATTTACGTAGCCAACTGGCCCGCCGCCCGGGAAAATGCCTGGAAGAGCCTGTTAACGGCCCGAGCCATTGAAAATCAGTGTTATACCGTAGGCGTCAACCGCGTAGGCAACGATGGTAAAGGCGTACCGCATGCTGGAGCTTCGGGTTTAATTGACTTCAAAGGCAACTGGATAAGTTATCCACATAGCGATCCACTTATCCACACCTATACCTTGAATCACGAAGAGTTATCCACATTTCGGGATAAGTTTCCAGCGTATCTGGATGGGGACCACTTTGAAATTGTGATGTAGCTCAATCCGAGCGATGCCTTTACGAACCTCGCTCGGATCGTTTATTCCAGTACTTTTGGTACGCGGAAATAGTTCTCATCCCGCTTGGGAGCATTCACCAGCCCCTGCTCGTGCGTAAGGGTTTGCAGGGCTTTATCGGGCCGTAAAGCATTTACCTCCAGACTCATGTGAGTCAGGGGTTCTACCTGCGTAGTATCAAGTTCGTTGAGTTGTTCCATCCAGGTTAGTACGCTGCTGAGCGTGTTTGTCAGCTCTGTTTCTTCTTCGGGACGAATGGTCAAACGGGCCAGCTGGGCCATTTTGTGGAGGGTATGTTTTTCGACTTGCATAAATGAGTTGTCAGTTTGCGGTTTTCCGTTTTCAGAAGTTAACCACGGAGTTACTCAAAGTGAAGCACCGAGGTAAAGGATTTTTTCCTGGTGAACCTTGGTGGCAATGCACTACGCTTAAATCACCGTCAGCCGTTTGTATTCACGGGTATGAGCCTTCGGATTTGCCGTGTACTCATCCAACGTACGTTGAATCGTTTCGAAGACCTGATGCCGTAAGTTTTCCACATCTGCTTCGGTCAGACCCTTCGTTGGAATGGGCGTATGAATTACTGCCCGGACGGCTCCAGGATTCAGCCGCATATTTTTCTTATCGGGCAATAACAGGTAATTGTTCAGTAACGAAATAGGCACCAGCGGTACCTGCTGGCGAATGGCCATCCGAAACGCTCCATCCTTAAAGGCTGGGTGCATCTGCGGTGGGTCCGTTGCTCGAATGCCTCCTTCCGGATAAATCACCATGCTCCGACCCGACTCCAAAGCCCGGTACGAGCGTTGCAAGGATTTCGAACGACTCTGCGGATCATTCCGATCTACCTGAATGTGCAGTTTGGCAAACATATAACCAAAGAGCGGGGCTTTCTTCAGAACGCTTTTTCCCAGAAAGGCAAAATAGTTATCCACAATCAGCATCATCGAAGCCACGTCCAGGTACGAAAAGTGATTGGACGCAAAGACGTACGCCTGCTTAGGATCGGGTTTACCGCTTTCGTATCGCACCAGAATCGGCATACCTACCAGGGGAAAAAACAGGTGAGCCCACACCCGGTTACAGCGGTGAGCCAGGGGTTTCCAGGCTTCTTTTTGCAGGAAAATATACTGAAACGGGAAAATCAGCAGAAACGTAAATACAAACCAAAAGGCCGCCCAGATGGAATACACATTCACGAAAAAACGCCGCATGGTTCGGATCAACAAGGGTGAATCGTTCGACTTTCGTCTACTTGAACTAGAGTACAGTCCGCAAAAATAAGGCATCCATCAGCAAATCAGTGCGTTTGTGAAACGTCAATTCGAGAAATGCCCCTTCCGAGCCGCTTCCGAATTGCGTATCTTTGCGTAATAAATTCTGTTGAGGGTGATTTTTCCTCCCGAACGATGACTACCATGAGCACGATTTCCAAAACGTATTCGCCCACCGAGGTTGAAGATAAGTGGTACGCCTACTGGCTCCAGCACAAGCTTTTCGCGTCCCAGCCTAATCCTGAAAAAGAGCCGTACACCATTGTGATTCCTCCCCCAAACGTCACGGGAATCCTGCACATGGGCCACATGCTCAACAATACGATTCAGGATATTCTGGTCCGCAAGGCCCGCATGGAAGGTAAAGAGGCGGTATGGGTGCCGGGTACGGATCACGCCTCCATTGCCACGGAAGCCAAAGTCGTAGGCATGCTCAAGGAGCGGGGAATCGCCAAGACCGATCTGAGTCGCGAAGAGTTTCTTTCGTATGCCTTCGAATGGAAAAACAAATACGGCGGAATCATTCTCGAACAACTCAAAAAACTCGGAGCTTCCTGCGACTGGGACCGTACGCGGTTCACGATGGACGAGAAGTACTACGAGTCGGTCATTGATGTATTCGTTCGTCTGTACAATAAAGGACTGATTTACCGGGGTGTACGGATGGTCAACTGGGATCCCCAGGGGAAAACGGCTCTGTCGGACGAAGAGGTAATCTTTAAGGAAGTACAGTCCAAGCTGGTCTACATTCAGTATCCGGTAGTCGGTGAAGAAGGAGCCTCGGTAACCATTGCTACCGTTCGCCCGGAAACCATCATGGCTGATGCGGCCATCTGCGTTCACCCGGAAGACGAACGGTATACGCACCTGCACGGCAAGAAAGTACGGATTCCGTTGATTGACCGGGAAATCCCGGTGATTCTGGATGAATACGTAACAATGGATTTCGGTACGGGAGCCCTGAAAGTAACCCCGGCTCACGATTTGAATGACTACGAACTGGGCCAGAAACACCGGCTACCCGTGATCGATATCCTGAGTGATGACGGTACGCTCAACGAAAAAGCCCAGCTTTTTGTGGGCATGGATCGTTTTGCGGCCCGCAAAGCCATCATCAAGGAACTCGAAGAAAAGGGTTACCTGGAAAAAATTGAGGAATATAAGTCAAACGTCGGTACGTCCGAGCGTACGGGAGCCGTTATCGAACCCAAGCTGTCCATGCAATGGTGGCTGAAGATGGATGACATGGCCAAACCTGCTCTGGATTCAGTGATGAACGACGACGTAGCTTTGATTCCCGCTAAATTCAAGAATACGTACCGCGTGTGGATGGAAAACATCCACGACTGGTGTATTTCCCGGCAACTCTGGTGGGGCCAGCAGATTCCGGCCTTCTATTTGCAGGACGGTACCATCATTGTTGCTAAAAACAAACGGGAAGCCCTGCGAAAAGCTCAGCACGAAATGCAGCTATTCGCCTTGACCGAGCAGGATTTGGAGCAGGACCCGGACGTACTTGATACTTGGTTTTCGTCCTGGCTATGGCCGTTTGGCGTATTTGATGCCCTCTCGAATCCGGACAACGAAGACATTAAATTTTATTACCCCACCAGCGATCTGGTGACGGGTCCGGATATTCTGTTCTTCTGGGTTGCCCGGATGATTATGGCAGGCTTTGAATTTATGGGCGAGCGTCCGTTCAAGAATGTGTACCTGACGGGTATTGTTCGGGATGCGAAGGGTCGGAAAATGTCCAAGCAACTCGGGAATTCTCCTGACCCACTGGACCTGATTGCCAAATTCGGTGCCGATGGCGTTCGTACGGGACTGCTGTTCTCCGCTCCCGCTGGCAACGATTTGCTGTTCGATGAAAAACTTTGCGAACAGGGACGGAATTTCTGTAACAAAGTATGGAATGCCTTCCGTCTGATCAAGGGCTGGGAGATTTCCACGGAATCCGCTCCGGCTTCGAATCAGCTGGCCTTTACCTGGTTTGAATCCAAACTCAACGCCACGCTGGCCGAGATTCTGGATCACTTCAGCAAGTTCCGGATTTCGGATGCCCTGCACGCGGCATATAAATTGATCTGGGATGAATTCTGCTCGAATTACCTGGAAATTATCAAGCCCGAATTCGGCAAACCCATCGATGCCGAAACGTACGAAACGACGGTCGCTTTCTTCGAACGCCTGATGGCTTTGATGCACCCGTTCATGCCGTTCATTACGGAAGAAATCTGGCAAAACCTCCGCGAGCGTTCCGAAGGCGAAAGCCTCTGCCGGGCGGCGTACCCCACCGTGGGCACCATCGACGCTGCACTGGTAGCGGACTTCGATATCCTGTTTGAAGTAGTAACGAAAGTTCGGGAAACCCGTAACTCGAAAGGCCTTTCGCCGAAAGAAACCCTGCCACTGGTGGTTCGTACGGATAACACCGAACGCTATCAGAACGTAGACCCGATCATTCAGAAACTGGCAAACACGACGCCAATTGAGTTTGTGGCGGAAGATGTAGCGGGTGTTTCTCCGTTCCTGATCAAAGCCGATAAAATCTTCATCGCTTTGGGTGAAAAGATCGACGTGGAAGCCGAACGCGAACGTTTACAGAAAGAAATCGAGTACAACGAAGGATTTATGAAATCCGTAGACGCGAAACTTTCCAATGAACGCTTCGTACAGAATGCGAAACCCGAAGTCGTAGAGAAAGAACGTCAAAAGAAAGCCGACGCCGAATCAAAGCTGGTAGCTTTGCGTGAAGCGTTGGTGAATTTGGGTTAGTAGTTGGATTGATGGTTCGTGGCCTCCTGAAAAGACTTTGTTTTTTTCAGGAGGCTTTTTTATTAGTCGGTTGGTTGATTCACTTTCTCACGACAACTAAAACTTCCGAATCAACACCACTCCCCCCACAATCAGCATGGCACCCACGATTCGTCCGATGGAAATAGGTTTGACGGCTACGCCCAGCCAGCCGTAATGATCGAGCAACAGGGATACGATCATCTGTCCCAGTACCACTAGTCCAAAAGTTAAGGCTACCCCCAGTCGCGGCATTACCACAATGACCGTACTGATATAATAGGCTCCCAAAACACCAGCAAACCAGATGTACCAAGGAGCCGTTTTCGCCGCTGCCACCGCTTCCCCAAAAGAGGTTCGGGTCGTCAGGCTTGCCAGGAACAGAACCACTACCCCCATAACAAAGGAAAAGAAAGCCGCCCAGAGTGCCTGTCCGGTCAGGCGGGCCATCTGAGCGTTTAGCCCCGCCTGCGTAGGAAAAACAGCCCCGCATAAAATGGCCAGTACGAAGAAGAGAAGCTGTTGCATAGAGGAGTTTGAATGGGTTTGATAAAGGTATGAGATGGTTTGTTTTATCCAAGAACAGAAATCTCTTTCGTCCCGTAAGCACGGCGGGTCTTTTAGTCCGTATGCATTCCATGCCGGCACGCCCACCGCTCACTTCATCCCGCTCTAGGCCACCGCGTTGCGGATAAAGTAGGCGGCTTAAGCCCGACATGGAATGTGATAGGACGGGGATCGGCTTTAAGTTGCCCATGCAGTAACTTACTCAAAATCAGCAACTACCAACCATTAAGCAGTAACTTTCAAAGATGTCAGAAGAAGAAAGCCTCTCCCGCCCGTAAGCCATTCCATGGCGGCAACTGAACGACCTACGACAGCCGCAATGCGGTGGCCTAAACGGGCTGTCGTTAGGCATGGAGAGGTCCAGCCTGGAAGGCTTACGGGCTACTAGCCAGCCATACTTGCCGGACCAGACCCGGTCTAGGTTAATCACGAATTTTCAATATATCTGAAAGAAGAAATCTCTCTAAGCGAAGATTGCTGGCTATAAAATAGACATCGACTAGTAACGCGACTGTATTGCTGGGACGAAATAGCGTCTACTCCAAGCGATAAAACAAACCATCGTTTGACAAAGCCTCTCCCATTACTACAACCAACTTCAACCTTTATTCACTAATTTAACAGGTCAACGATTTTTCCCATGCAAAAAAAGAGAACCCTTTTGTCCCTGTGCCTGCTCAGCATGGGCTTCGGAGCTTTTGTCATGAAAGCCGTCGATGATCGGGCTATTACCGTCTCCGTCGTCAAAGAAGCCGAAAAGCTACTGGGTCTGGAATTTACCGCCGCCGAAGCCGACTCCATGCGGGGCGAGTTACTCAGCAAACGTCAGAGTTACGAGCGTATGCGGAAAGTCGAACTAAGCAATGACGTCGCTCCCGCTCTGTACTTCAATCCCTTACCGCCAAACTTTGTTTTTGAAAGTCAGACGCTGCCCTTCAAAGTCGCTCCCGCTGGCAAGGTAAAATTACCAGATAATCGTGACGAGCTGGCCTGGTATTCCGTACGCGAACTGGCTGAATTACTGCGAACCCGGCAACTCACGTCCGTTGAACTGACCCGCTTTTTTCTGGAACGTTTGAAGAAATACGACGTACACCTACACTGTGTCGTTACCCTGACGGAGACCCTGGCCCTGCAACAGGCGGCACAGGCCGATGCCGAAATCAAGGCGGGTAAATACCGGGGTCTATTGCACGGTATTCCCTATGGAGCAAAAGACCTGCTGGCTCAGAAAGGCTATCCAACCACCTGGGGTTCGGCCGCCTACAAAGATCAACAGTTCGCCTATACTGCCACGGTCATCGAACGACTCGAAAAAGCCGGAGCCGTACTCTGTGCCAAGCTCACGCTGGGCGAGCTGGCGATGGGCGACGTCTGGTTTGGGGGTAAAACCCGGAATCCCTGGAATCTCAACCGGGGTTCCAGTGGCTCCTCGGCGGGTTCGGCCTCGGCCGTAGCGGCGGGCCTACTGCCCTTTGCCATCGGTTCGGAAACCCTGGGCTCCATTGTTTCCCCGTCGAGCGAATGCGGTACGACGGGATTACGGCCCAGCTTCGGTCGCGTGCCCCGCACGGGAGCCATGACGCTCAGCTGGAGTATGGACAAACTCGGTCCGCTGGCCCGTACCGTGGAAGACTGTGCCATCGTTTTCAACGCCATCCAGGGTCCCGACCAGAAAGATTATACGATCATGAAGGCTCCGTTTAATTACGACGGCACCCAAACGTCCCTGAAAGGCTTAAAGATCGGATATCTTCCCACGGCCTTTGATCGTAACTATCCTACTAAAACGCAGGATTCGCTAACCCTGGCTACCTTACGATCCCTGGGTGCCGAACTTGTACCGATGCAGTTGCCGGAGTATCCCGTCAGTGATATGGCTTTGTTATTAACGGTGGAGGGAGCTTCCGCCTTTGACGATTTAACTACTAGTAACCGCGACGATCTGCTGGTTCAACAGCATAAAAACGCCTGGCCCAATTATTTCAGAGCCAGTCGCTTCGTACCAGCTGTGGAATACCTGCGGGCAAATCGGTTACGGACGAAACTCATCGCGGCTATGCAGGAGAAAATCAAAGGCCTGGACGTATATGTAACGCCTGCTTTTGGAAATCCTAACCTGACGCTGACGAACCTGACGGGCCACCCCTGTATAGTGTTGCCGAACGGTTTCCGAAGCGAGCAGGGCGTGCAGCGACCAACCAGTATTACGTTTATGGGATCCTTATTCGGGGAAGCCAAGCTGCTTCAGGTAGCCAAAGCCTATCAACAGGCCACGAACTGGCATCGGCAACACCCCAAGCTTTCGTACAACCATGATTAAATACCGTCTCTATCCCACCCTGATGCAGCTGTTTTCGTGGTACCATCACGAACTCCGAAACGCGGATGGAGAACTATACGTAACGGAGCGGCACCTGCTGGATCGGATCAACCGGGTCCCACAACCCACTACACCCGCCCAGCAGCGGGGCATTAGTTTTGAAACCGCTTTGACTACCGGGCGGGGAGAAGAGCAATTTCCGGCTCCCATCATCGAAGCCATGCGAAAACAGCTTCCCATGCGGTACAAAACCCAGTTTTTCGTGCGTACGGCGATTAAGAATGTGGAGTTTTATGGACTGATTGACATTGTGGGCGGCGACCGGGCGATTGATATTAAAACGACCTCCCGGTACGAGCCTCCCAAGTTCGCCCATCACTTTCAGACCCTGTATTTGCTGGGTTTGAAAAGCTGGAATATTAAACAACTGGATTACCTGATTACGGATTTCAAGGAAGTGTATACCGAAAGTTATCATTACGACACCTATGACTTCCAGCCTTTACTCGACGAACTGGAGTTGTTCACGGATTTTTTAGAGACGCACCGTCCGCAGATTACGGACAAGAAGATATTTAACAATGCCCAAAACGGTTTACAAACATCTCTTTTTTGACCTGGACCATACCCTCTGGGATTTCGAACGCAATACCAACGAAACGCTCGTAGAGCTTTTTGAAACCTTCGATTTACGGAAAATCGGCGTAAAAAGTGCGGAGGATTTGCAGCAAACGTTTCACCGGGTCAACGCCGAACTCTGGGAACTGCACGATACCCGTCAGATCTCGCAAGAAGAACTCCGTAGTCGTCGTTTCCGGCAGGTACTGCAAGTACTCGGCTGCCCGGATGATAGCTCCTGCGATGAATGGACGGACTGGTATCTAGCGAATTGCCCGTACAAACCGCATTTACTGCCCGGAGCCCTGGAATTGCTGGAGTATCTGGCTCCCCGCTACGAAATGCACATCATTACCAACGGTTTTGGCGACGTGCAATACATCAAAATGGATAGCAGCGGGCTAACGGGTTATTTTAAGGAAGTCATCACCAGCAAGCGGGCTGGAGCCAAGAAACCCGAACCCGAAATGTTTCAGTATGCCATGACGGCCGCGGGTTGTAGGGCCTGCGAATCGCTGATGATTGGTGATAACCCCGAAGCCGACGTAGCCGGTGCCCTGGGCGTAGGTATGCACGCCGCCTATTTCCGGCCCCGGCAATCACTCTACCCGGAACGGGAGGCGACGTATCAGCTAAGTTCGTTACTGGAATTGAAGCAGTGGCTGTGATTAAACTGTATACGCTTACTTTTGTGGACTACTATCATGCGTATGTCCGAAGCTTTTCAGTATCCCCAACAGGGAATTCGTTTAACGGTAGATGCCGTGGTGTTTGGATACCACTCGGATCGGTTACAGGTTCTGTTGATTCGTCGCAAGTATGCCCCTTTTGAAGGACAGTGGGCCTTACCGGGCGGTTTCGTTGCGGAGCCAGAGAGCCTGGAACAGGCCGTTGAACGCGAACTTTCGGAGGAAACGGGCCTGAAAATCAACTACCTCGAACAACTCTTCAGCTTCGGCGAACCCCGCCGGGACCCCCGGTTTCGGGTGGTTTCGATTGCCTATATGGCCATTATTCGTTCGGACAACATGCCGCTACAAGCTTCGACGGATGCCACGGACGCCCAGTGGTTCGATACGCAGGAACTGCCCCCGCTGGCCTTCGATCACGCTCAGATTCTGGAGAAAGCCATCAGCCGACTCCGCTCCAAACTGCGGTATCAGCCGATTGGCTTCGACCTGCTGCCGGAAAAGTTTTTATTCAGTGATCTGGAACGGCTCTACAGTACCATCCTCAATCAACCGCTGGATCGGCGGAATTTTCGCAAGAAGATGCTCAGCTTTGGTATCCTTGAAGAGTTATCCACCAAAGTTTCCGACGGCCGGGGCCGCCCCGCTTCGCTGTATCGCTTCGATCTGGAACGCTATCAGGCCCTGCAACACGAAAATTTCTACTTCGAAATTCCCTAATTTCTATTTTGCGTAATTTTTACACAAAACTTTTTCCGATTTGGTTGCAGAATTGATCGGACCTCTACATATTTGCGTAAAATATACGCAAATATGAAAGTCATCAATCTCGAACCCACCTTTCAGCCCTACGGCCCTGGTTTGGCTTATGAGGCGTTTACGTTCAACGGCGGCGAGCCGCACATTCGCATTCAGGAACCCGTCGCTGGAGCCGACGTTCAGGTCACTACCCGCATCCAGTCGTTCCAGGATATGGGGCTTTTACTGGTAGCCGTTGATGCCCTTCGGCGGGCGGGTGTACAAAACCTGTATTTGTTTCTTCCTTATTTTCCCGGTGCCCGTCAGGATCGTTGTACGCAGGTGGGGGAAGCCCTTACGGTGAAGATCTATGCTGATCTGATCAATGCTTTAGCGTTCAAAGAAGTACAGATTTTCGATCCGCATTCCGACGTAACGCCTGCTTTACTACAGAACGTAAAAGTCATTTCTAATCAGACGTTTGCTCAAACCTGCCTTGCTTCTCTTTCAGACTACCTACTCATTTCACCGGACGCCGGAGCTTTGAAAAAGACCGTAGTCCTGGCCCAACGTCTCGGCGTTGATTACGTGGAATGCAGCAAAAAACGCAATACCCTTACGGGTCAGCTCAGTGATGTTCGGGTATACGCGGACGATTTGCAAGGACAGACCTGCGTCGTAGTCGATGACATTTGCGACGGCGGTGCTACGTTCCTGCAACTGGCTCAGGCCCTACGCCAGCACGGAGCGGGTTCACTGGTTCTAATCGTTAGTCACGGAATCTTTAGCCGAGGCTTCACCGAGTTATCCGCCTACTACGATCAGATCTTCAGTACTGATTCCTTCCAGACGCTTTCCAGCGACGCCCTGACCCAAATTCATCTTTCACCCGCTCTTTTCTAACGCCTTTCGCTATGAATCCCATCCATCTCTCCGACGGTTACAAAGTCGATCACCGCAACCAATACCCAAGCGGTACCGAACTGGTCTACAGCAACTTCACGCCCCGTAAAAGTCGCATCGAAGGCGTTGATCATGTAGTTTTCTTTGGCTTGCAGTACTTCATCAAAAAGTATCTGCTGGAAGAATTTGAAGAGCAATTTTTTAAAAAACCGAAAACTACAGTCGTAAAAAAATACCAGCGACGAATTGAAAACTACCTCGGCAAAGGTGCCATCACGTACGATCACGTCAAAGCCCTGCACGAGTTGGGTTACCTGCCGCTGGAAATTCGGGCCTTAGCCGAAGGAACACTGACGCCCTTCCGCGTGCCGATGTTTACAATTCAGAATACACAACCGGAATTTTTCTGGCTGACCAATTTTCTGGAAACGCTGCTTTCCTGCATTCTCTGGCTACCCTGCACCAGTGCCACCACGGCATTTCACTACCGGAATCTGCTGGATCAGTACGCCGAAAAAACGGGCGGTGATGCCGCTTTCGTCCCCTGGCAGGGACACGACTTCAGCTTTCGCGGGATGGCCGGACTCGAAGCTGCCGAGCTGAGTGGAGCCGCTCACCTGCTGAGTTTTACGGGTACCGATACCATTCCGGCCATCGACTTCCTGGAAACCTATTACGGGGCCAACGTCGATACGGAACTGGTCGGCGGTAGTGTTCCCGCTACCGAACACAGCGTCATGTGCATGGGTACGCAAAGCGGTGAGATTGATACCTTCCGTCGTTTGATCCACGAAATTTATCCACGCGGCGTGGTCAGTATTGTCAGCGATACCTGGGATTTCTGGCAGGTGATTACGGAATTCATGCCACAGTTGAAGGACGCTATTCTGAGTCGGGAAGGCAAAGTGGTGATTCGTCCCGACAGCGGCGATCCGGTTTTGATTCTGTGTGGAGATCCGGCAGCTCCTGTGGGAACGCCCGCCTACAAAGGAGCCGTGGAGTGTTTGTGGGAAACGTTTGGCGGTACGATTACCGCCACGGGTTACCGCCTACTCGACGCTCACATTGGGTTGATTTATGGAGACAGCATTACGCTGGAACGTTGCCGAACCATCTGTCAGCGGTTGGCAGATAAAGGTTTTGCCAGTACGAATGTAGTTTTCGGCATTGGGAGTTATACCTATCAGTACGTCACCCGCGACACCTTTGGTTTTGCCATGAAGGCGACCTATGGTGTGGTCAATGGCGAAGGACGGGCCATTTTCAAAGATCCGAAGACCGATGACGGTACCAAACGTAGTGCCAAAGGGCTCATAAAAGTGGAAGGAGAAAACGGCTGGGTAAGCGGTCTGAGTGACGAGGTAAGCCCGGAGGAGGCCACCCGCGGCCTGTTGCAAACCGTATTCAAAGATGGGAAATTACTGGTAGAACACCGGCTGGCCGACATCCGTATCCGATTACAGCAGCAGCAATTTCTTTTGCAGGCCAGTAACTAAAGCAAACTCCGCAAACGACTGGCGTTCAGATCGCAGCGGTAGGCCGAAACTTCTGGGTGCTTGTTACACTTTTTGAGCACCTCGGCCCATTTCTTCCGGCGGGTTTCGCTTTCGTTCAAGTACCAGACCCCTTCGGCGGGCATGGTTACGAAAACCATCCGCAGGCCCAGCCGTTCGTAGACGGCCCGCTGGGACGGCGTTCGGTGTACGTTGAATTCCGGTAAAAGCAACAATCCATCCGCCTGACGAATGGTTTCCTCGCTCGTAATCGGACGTACGCTGAATTCATTTAGGAACGCTTCGGGAAAAAAGGGCACTAAATTTTCGTCAATATATACGTTCATTGAACCGGGCGATTAACAAAAAACAACGCTTCTTCCACCTGTGTCTCCGTCAATCCGTACAGTTGAGCAATCGTGGGCGTATCCTCGCCGCCCAGATGGAGTCGATGCAGGGTTTCGGCCAGAATATTCGTACCCTGGATGGTAGGCTGTCCGAGTTGCCGTTGCGGATCAATCACTACCGAACGGTCTTTACCGAGGGGCCAGAATTTCGACGCCAGTTTGTCGGCATCGAATTCAATCTTCCGGCAAAAGCCTTCCATGACTTCCTTGATCTCGTACTGAAGCCGGGCATCCGCCGTAATCAGGATTTCATTACCAATTTCGACGAATAACGTCTTGCTATCGGTTAATAAAAACGAGGAAGCAAAGGGGAAAGGCGTCTGTAACAGGCGGGAACTAACTTCGTGAGCCTGAAGGATCTTAGGCGTGGAAATGCCCAGTTCCCGCAGTTTGAAGAACACGTAAAACTCGATGAGTGTCTGAAAATTCACCACCCGCTCCCGGCCTTTCCCCCAGGAATAGGATATTTTGGTCGTTGCCGAAAGTCGTCCGTTCCAGAATTCATCCAGCCAGCGGCGTACCCGGGTGAGGGGAAGTCTCAAAATCTGAGCCACATCGGGCACCGTGTAGATACCCGTTCCCAACGCAGGTTCAATCGACTGGATTTCTTCTGGATTCATACGTCGTACGCACTTCGGGATTTACCGAATGAACTTAATACACAAACTCACCAAACTCGCTGCGTACGGTTACGCGTTTGCCTTCGAAGGCCTCCACGCGACCGATCACCTGAGCCTCAATTCCAAACGAATGGGCAATGTCAATCACTCGCTGGGCCTGACCCTCGGGCAGGTATACCTCCAGGCGGTGACCCATATTGAAGACTTTGTACATCTCCGACCAGGCCGTACCGCTTTCCTGCTGAATAAGCTTGAACAGCGGCGGAATCGGGAAGAGATTATCCTTAATGACGTGTAGATTGTCGATGAAATGCAGCACTTTCGTCTGGGCACCACCCGAGCAGTGCACCATTCCATTCGGACGGATTTCACTGAGCAGGGCTTTCACGAACGGAGCATACGTCCGCGTGGGTGACAGCACCAGTTGGCCTACATTCAGCGGCGTACCTTCCACAGGTTCAGTCAGTTTTTTCGAACCACTGTAAACCAAGTCAGATGGCACTTCCGGATCGAAGCTCTCGGGGTAGAGCGAGGCCAGATAATGGCCCAGTACATCATGGCGGGCGGAAGTCAGTCCGTTTGAACCCATTCCCCCATTGTACTGATCTTCGTACGTGGCCTGTCCGAACGAAGCCAGACCTACCACGACATCTCCCGCCTGAATGTTATCATTCGAAATGACATCCGAACGTTTCATGCGGGCCACTACCGTACTGTTCACCGTTATTGTGCGTACCAGATCGCCTACATCCGCCGTTTCACCGCCCGTTGAGTAAATCTCGACGCCGTGTTCCCGCAACATCGCCAGCACTTCTTCCGTACCGTTGATGATCTGGGAAATGACCTCGCCGGGAATCCGATTTTTGTTTCGGTCAATCGAACTGGAAAGCAGAATAGGACCCGTACAGCCTACGCACAGCAGGTCGTCGGTATTCATGACAATAGAATCCTGAGCAATGCCTTTCCATACGGAAACATCGCCGGTTTCTTTCCAGTACAGATACGCCAGAGCGGTTTTCGTACCCGCTCCATCGGCGTGCATGACGGTACAATAGTCCGGGTCGCCCGCGAGCGTATCGGGAACGATCTTACAGAAAGCTTTAGGAAAAAGGCCTTTGTCGAGAGCCGCAATGGCCTGATGAACGTCTTCTTTGGAGGCTGAAACGCCCCGTTGTGCATAGCGATCTTGCATGCCGCAAAGGTAGGGCGATTTTACGAGTTTAGGGTTTTCCGTTTCGAGTTTTCTACGGATACCAGCCCAGGGAATATACGCCCTTCGGAGAGTTTTTTTAAATCTTCCGTTTCAATTCAAAGTGTTTACCCAGATATACCCGCCGTACCACCGGGTCAGCGGCCAGCTCTTCGGGTGTACCCGATCGCAGGATTTTTCCTTCGAACAACAGGTAAGCCCGGTCGGTAATGGACAAGGTTTCGTCTACGTTGTGGTCGGTGATAAGAATACCGATGTTACGGTACTTGAGCTTGGCGACGATCCCCTGAATTTCTTCGACGGCAATCGGGTCCACCCCGGCAAAGGGTTCATCCAGCAGAATGAACTTGGGATCTACCGCTAAACTCCGGGCGATTTCCGTCCGACGACGTTCTCCTCCTGACAGTACCTGCCCCTTGTTTTTGCGAACGTGGGTTAAACTCAGCTCTTCCAGTAGCGATTCCATTTTCTCCTTGCGTTCGACCTTATTCAGGTTGCCGCGTAGTTCGAGTACCGCCAGCAGGTTTTCCTCCACCGTCAGACTTCGAAATACGGAAGCTTCCTGAGCCAGATACCCAACGCCCAGACGGGCCCGCTTGTACATCGGCAGATTCGTTACGTCCAGATTATCCAGGTATACTTTTCCACTGTTGGGCTTCACCAGGCCCGTAGCCATGTAGAAAGAGGTCGTCTTTCCAGCTCCATTGGGCCCGAGTAGTCCTACAATTTCTCCCTGAGCCACCTGGTAACTCACGTTATCATTCACCAGCCGCTGTCCGTATTTTTTTACCAGGTTTTCCGTGCGAAGAATCATGTCGATAGTGGAAAAGTATAAGGCTTTACTAGCTAAAATTTGATGTCTTTAATCTGTAACTGAAGGCTTCGCTTTCCCTGGAACTCATTGATTTCAATCTGGTAACAGAGATCAAAGGGCCGTCCGTCGAGCAATCGTTCGTAAAAGTGTGCCATGCCGAATCCGATACACGAGAAAATAGCCGAGCCTTGCTGGCGAATGTCCATTTTCAGATGTTTTTCTTTCAGGATTCGCGGTGTGCCGTATAAATGCACCTGTTCGGCAACAAATACGGGTGTCATATTTTCCGGACCAAAGGGTCCCATTTGACTGATTATGGCGTGAAATTTCTCTGAAATGGCGGATAAAGGTAATTTCATATCTACCTCCACCAGCGGTTTCAGATGTTCCACCTGAATTTTCCGGGATACTACTTCTTCAAATCGCTGCTGGAAGGCTGGAACGTTTTCTACTTTCAGCGTTAAGCCCGCCGCGTACATGTGTCCGCCAAACTGTTCCAGTAAGTCCGAACAGGCTTCGATGGCTTCGTAAACGTCAAAACCAGGAACCGAACGGGCCGAACCCGCCGCTTTTTCATTGGATTCCGTGAGAATGATCGTGGGGCGATAATACTGCTCAATGCAACGACTCGCGACGATACCAACGACGCCCTTGTTCCAGTCATTTTTGAAGAGTACCGTCGATTTGGCGGACTTCATCAGTTGATCCCGTTCAATCATTTCCAGGGCTTCCTGGGTGATTCGGGTATCAAACTGGCGGCGGTCCGTATTATGAACGTTGATAATTCGGGCGAATTCTTCGGCCTCGTGTTCATCCTCGCTCAGCAAAAGATTCACGGCATCGTAGGCATGCTTGATGCGTCCGGCCGCATTGATTCGCGGGCTGAGTCCAAACACCACATTGGTAATGTCCAGCGGTGGTTTGAGTGAAGCGGCCTTGATGAGAGCCTGAAGACCCGTACGCGGAGCGGCATTGAGTCGTTTTAAACCGTAATGAGCCAGGATCCGGTTTTCGCCGGTAATGGGTACGATATCGGCGGCGATACTAATGGCCAACAGATCCAGATACTCGAATAAGGGCTCAACGGGTAGCTGATGATACTGGTTGTACGCTTGCAGCAGTTTGAAACCGACCCCACAACCGGTTAGCTCTTTGAACGGATACGGGCAATCTTCCCGCTTGGGATCAAGTACAGCGACGGCATCGGGTAATATCTCACCGGGTCGGTGGTGGTCACAAATGATAAAATCAATACCCAGACTTTTAGCTTCCGCAATCAGCTCTACGGACTTGATCCCGCAGTCGAGTGTGACAATGAGCGAAAAGCCTTTTTCAGCGGCGTACCCGATACCCGGACGCTGAACGCCGTACCCTTCCTTGTAGCGATCCGGAATGTAAAATTCGAGGTTGGGATAAAATGTCTTGAGATAGCCGTAGAACAAAGCTACCGAAGTAGTACCGTCTACGTCATAATCGCCATAAATCAGAATTTTTTCCCCCTTGTCAATTGCCCGGCTCAAACGCTCGACGGCCCGATCCATATCCTTCATCAGATTCGGATCGTGCAACTGACTCAACTGCGGACGAAAGAACGACTTCGCCGTATCAAATTCGGTGATGTTTCGTTGCCAGAGCAGCGTTGCTAAAAACGAGTTCACATTGATTGCCTGAGCCAGGGAATCAATGGCTTGCTGCTCTTCCGTCGTTCCAGGAAGTTTCTGATATGTCCAACGCTTCTCAACCATACGTGCAAAATAACAAAGAAACCGGGCGGGGTCGGCACCATTTAGAAATTTTAAGCCACCTCAGGTACTGGTATATAACAAACGAGTCGCCCTTTTCAGAACGACTCGTTTGATTCACTCAAGTTCTACGTCCCGCTTACAGCGTTTCCATAGCCTTGCTGGTATCCTTACTCTGGCGTTTGTCATCCATGGTATTAAATATATAATCCCAAAGTGGAGAGGATACGCCAAATACTACGTTGCCGTCCTTGTAATGATGGATTGCATGATTAATCCACAAATGCTTTAAAAAGTTCTTCGGTGGTGCGTACGCGTGTACACAATAGTGCACGAGCAAATAACCGGCGTATCCCCAAATGAAGCCCGGGAAAAACGCATAGGCGGCTTCACCCATCAACAGGAAGAAAATAGCGAACAGCGTACCGGAAATGATCACGGCCAGAATCGGAGGCATCGCCAGACGGCTTTTATCTTTCGGGTATTCGTGGTGTACGCCGTGTGTAGTATACTGAAACTTGGCCCGAGCGGGTGTCGTCGGCTCAATATGGTATACGCTCCGGTGCATCCAGTACTCAACGAAAGTAAATGCCACTAAGCCTACAACGAACAAAACACCGATCAACCAGTTGGTTAAGTCCGTATGCGTGAATGCGTACCAGCCCAATACGGCTCCAAGAATAAAAAACAAAGAAACCGGAATCGCAATGTGGGTCCGGGAAAGAGCTTCTAGAATGGGATTATCGAAAAGCTGTTTGGTGCCGTTATTTTTCGGCTTGATTTTATGTGGTTCCATGGCTACACGTAAGGAGGAAAGTGTAGAGAAAGTATAACTAACGGGGGCAAAGGTACGGCTGAATGGCTTTTCTTGCTCCTTAAATTTTTAATTAGGATGGATTTACGTGCGTAGGTTCCGCTTCTTCGACTTCTGATTTGATGATGGGCTCTTTTGAACGGATGATTAAACGTAAGGACTGATCGTAGGTAATGTAGTTCCAGACCCAGTTAATGAAGATCATCAGACGGTTTTTCACCCCAACAATGGAAACCAGGTGAACAAACATCCAGGTAAGCCAAGCCAGAAAGCCCTGAAACTTCAGGAAGGGTAAATCTACTACGGCCAGATTGCGACCCACCGTAGCCATCGAGCCAAGATCTTTGTATTTGAACGGTACCAGGTTTTCCTTCCGAATGATTCGTACTAGGTTTTTAGCTAACAATTTTCCTTGCTGAATGGCCGGCTGAGCTAGCTGTGGGTGACCGTCCGGAAATTTTTCGTCACCCATTACCGCCGCAATGTCACCAATGGCAAATACGTTGGGCAGACTTTCAACCTGACAGTAGGCATTGGTTTTGATCCGGCCCCCGCGACCCATGACTTCCGACGGAATCCCTTCAAACGTAGTGGCTTTAACGCCCGCCGTCCAAACCAGGTTATCCGTGCGAAGTTTCGTACCATCGAGCAGATACACGTATTTTCCGTCGAAATCCGTTACCCGGGCGTTCAGCATGACATTGATACCCAGTTTTTTCAGGTATTGTTCCGACTTAATCTGCGACTCTCGGGACATGGGCTCCAGCAGTTCGCCTCCGGATTGCACCAGATAGATCTGCATTTGCCGGAAATCCAGCTCCGGGTAATCTTTAGGCAGAATGTGTACTTTCATTTCAGCCAACGTGCCGGACAACTCGACACCCGTTGGCCCACCCCCTACCACGACGACGTTCATTAGCCCCTGCCGCTCGTCCAGGTCATCGGAAATCAAAGCCCGTTCGAAATTTTCCAGCATTCGGTTCCGTAAAGCCAGGGCTTCACCAACGGACTTCATAGGTAAGGCCCGCTCGATGATATTCTTCATCCCGAAAAAGTTGGTTTCCGCACCCGCCGCAATAATCAGGTAATCGTACGAAATCGCCCCCATCGTGCTGGTTTCTACTTCCTGCCGTTCAGTATCGATGCTTGTTACACTGGTCACCCGAATGTGCATATTCGAGCGATTTTGAAAAGCTTTCCGTAAGGGAAATGAAATCGAACTGGGTTCCAGCCCCGCCATCGCTACCTGATAAAACAGCGGCTGAAACTGGTGAAAGTTATTGCGATCCAGTAATACGGTCTGAATTTCCGGGTATGTCGCCAGTTTTCGAGCCACGGCGAGTCCGCCGAAACCAGCTCCAATAATCACGACCCGCTTTTGAGATGTCTTGGGAATACCTGAATACATATGGTAATCGGTTGAGAAGAACGCTACAGCGTACAGGCCCGCCTCTCTCTACTCTGCTACCTGATACCCTGCTATGGTGCTTTGTTTCAATACCTTTTCGTAGAAAAATTCGTACCTCGGTAAAATACGGTTAATGTCAAATTCTTTCGCCCGAGCCAGGGCATGAGCCCTAAAAACAGGCAATTGATCATCCTGAAGGATAATCGCCGCTTTTTCGGCCATATCGGCGAAATCGCCAATGGCTGAGATAAAACCGGTTTTGCCCTGAATATTTACTTCGGGAATACCTCCGGCGTCGGAAGAAATAATCGGTACTTCACAGGCCATGGCTTCCAGAGCGGCCAGTCCAAAACTTTCCTTTTCGGAAGGCATCACGAATAAATCGGCAATGGAAAGTACTTCTTCGATGGCATCGAGCTTACCCAGGAAGCGGACGTCCGAGCTAATGCCTAATTCACGGGCCAACTTTTCCAAACCAGCCCGTTCGGGTCCGTCACCAATCAACAGAAGTTTCACGCAGGCTTTTTCCCGTAACAGGGCAAACATGCGTAAGATGTCGTCAATCCGTTTAACTTTCCTGAAATTGGAAATATGAACCAGAATCTTTTCGCCGTTGGGGGCAATGGCCGTTTTAAAGTGGTCCTTTTTCTGTTTGCGGAAACGCTCTAAATCAATAAAATTTGGAATCACCTCGATTTCCCGCTCAATGGCAAACTGGTCGTAGGTATCTTTCCGTAAACTTTCTGAAACCGTAGTTACGCCATCCGAAGCATTGATGCTAAACGTGACGACGGGCTCGAAGGAGGGATCTTTTCCAACTAAAGTAATATCTGTTCCATGCAGTGTAGTAATGACGGGAATATGGATGCCCTGCGTGCGTAAAATCTGCTTGGCCATGTAAGCTGCAGAGGCATGCGGAATGGCATAATGAACGTGCAGTAAGTCGAGCTGGTGATTTTTTACTACTTCCACCATCTTACTCGAAAGAGCTAATTCATACGGTGGATGCTGAAACAGCGGGTAAGAAGGAATAAAAACCTCGTGGTAGAAGACATTTTCATTAAAGAAGTCCAGACGGGGAGGTTGACTGTACGTAATAAAATGAACACGATGTCCATTTTTGGCGAGTGCTTTCCCAAGCTCGGTAGCTACTACGCCACTTCCGCCGAAGGTTGGGTAGCACACAATGCCGATATTCATAGTGATAAGTAAGTTAGTCGGGTGTACAACAGAATGAATTCCGGGTTGGTTTCGCAAGGAAGCTACAAGTCCTGTATTAATTTTGGATGACCTGTTCGTTCAAGACTACGTTTTCATTCGCTGTTCTTAGCCTAGCACGGGTACTCGTTCTGATTTTTCAAAGCCATCGCTTTATGCGTCATAAACCCAAACCTACTAGTAGTCAGATTACAAACGGCTTTCTTCGATTGATTCGGTGGCCTAATTTACTCATTCTGGCGGCTACGCAATATTTGGTCTATACTTGTCTTATTTTTCCGGAACGTTCCTGGACGGCGGGCTTCCGGGATGCTCCTCTCTTCTGGCTGATTTTTTCAACCACCTGTATTGCCGCTGCGGGTTACATCATCAATGACTACTACGACATTAAGATTGACCTGATCAACAAACCAGATAAGGTCATTATTGGTCGCTATCTGAAACGCCGCTGGGCGATGGGCATCAACCTCGGACTGAATTTTATGGGCATTGCTGCGGGATGGCTGGTAGATAAAAAGATTTTTCTCATCAACGCGTGTGCTTTCTTTTTTCTCTGGCTGTATTCCAATCACTTAAAACGCCTACCGTTTTGGGGTAATTTGATGGTTGCTTTTTTAACGGCCCTCTCCCTGATTGTACTAGCGGTTCATTACCAGATTCACGAACGGGAGGTGTACATCTACGCCCTGTTCGCGTTTACCATATCCTTGATTCGGGAAATCATCAAGGATATGGAAGACGTTCGGGGCGATGCGTCATTCGGCTGTCAAACCTTACCCATTCGCTGGGGACTGGTACGAACCAAGTATTTTCTGGAAGTACTCATTGCCGTCTTCCTGGTGATTCTCTTCGTTATGACGCGGCCCCTACACGCTCCTACGCTCATGTATATTTTTATGGTGATTTCTGTACCGATCCTATTTATGGCTTACCGACTTTTCTACGCGGATACCAAGCAGGACTTTGCCTTTTTGAGCAGTTGGTGCAAGTACATCATGATGGCTGGCGTATTAACCATGCTCTTGGTATGAGTTAGGAGAAGGCTAATGTTGTTCCCTGAGCAGTAACGGTCAATTCAGCGGTTCTGCCCAGCGGTAAGGCTACATTAATGGCCTCATGACCTACGGGAAAATCAAAGGCAATTGGGAAATCATACGCATCCGTCCAGTACCGAACGATTTCGTAAATGGAGCTACCAAAATCTTCGGGCTGGTCTTTCAGATCCGAAAAACTACCTACTAGTAATCCAGCCAAGTTTCCTAGCTTTCCAGCCCGATGTAAATGTACCAGATAGCGATCCAGAGCATAATGATATTCATCCGTATCTTCCAGAAAAAGGATACAGCCTTCGGTATTAATTTCCGAGCGAGTACCCATCAGATGAGACAGCAGGCATAAATTTCCACCGATTAAAGGAGCCTGTACCTTGCCTAAACGATTATAAGTTTGTGGAGGATTCTGATACTGTACCGATTCGCCAAAGAGTACCTTTCGCAGCGATTGTAGTGAAAGTTCATCCCAGGCAAAGGTCTTCGGCATCGGTCCATGAATACTTTCGTATCCTAAAGCGTAAACATCACAGAGTACAGCGGTAATATCCGAAAAGCCAACGATCCATTTCGGCGATTTTCCAAAAGCCTCATAGTTAATCTGATCCAGGAAACGAGTCGTTCCATACCCCCCGCGAGCAGAGAAAATAGCTTTTACGGAAGCATCATCCAGAAACTGTTGGAAGTCTTCACAGCGTCTGGTATCAGGGCCTGCAAAGCCGTGAAAACTTTCGTTCAGGGATTTACTTTCTACAACGTTCAGTCCCCAGCTTTCCAGAATTTCTCTGGCAGGAATTACGTATTGATCATAATCGATTTTACTGGCTAAAGCAGTAATGGCTACGGTATCACCGGCTTGTAGGGCATTGGGACGAATCATATTCAAATCATTACAGACAGTCTAGCCGACCGCCGTCTACGGGTAAGTTAATGCCGTTGATGTAAGCGGCAGCAGGGGTACAAAGGAAAGCCGCAGCAGCTCCGAATTCTTCGGGTTTTCCGATGCGTCGGAGCGGTACGCCCTGAGCCATTTCCTGCTTAACTTCTTCAGCGGTTTTGCCTTCTTTCTGAGCCCGACTTTCGGCTAGCGAAGTCAAACGACTGGTGTCGGTATAACCAGGCAAGACATTGTTAACCGTAATCCCCCAGGGACCTAATTCAGTAGCCAAGGTTTTAGACCAGCTAGCAACGGCTCCCCGAATGGTATTCGAAACGCCCAAACCCGCTAGCGGAGCTTTCACGGAAGTAGAAATCACATTGACGATACGCCCATACCCAGCTTCCTTCATACCAGGCACCAATAATTGAACCAATAGCTGATTACAAATAAGATGGCTGTTGAATCCCTGCAGAAAGGATTCTGGCTTAGCTTCCAGGATAAATCCTCCCGCTGGGCCGCCCGTATTATTGATTAAAATATGAATCGTGGCATGTTCAGCTAAAGCTGTATGCACGGCTTCCTGAACCTGTTCTGGGTAAGTAAAGTCAGCAACGAGATAGGAATGACGTTGGTCGTTCGTTTTCGCTAATAGGGAAAGCTTTTCCTGAAGAGTTTTTTCGTTACGAGCTAATAAGATGACGTTAGCTCCTAGTAAGGCCAATTCCTGAGCAGTGGCCCATCCGAGTCCCTGCGTACTACCGCAAACCAAAGCGGTTTTATTACGAAGATTTAAATCCATAGCAACTGAGTTTATTGCAAGTTTATGGATTTATAGGAAGAATAGAGAAGAAGATTATAAAACCTATACTCAACGTATTGATGCGATTAGCAACAACAAGACTAAGCGTACTATTGAAAAGGAATATGTATTCAATACAGCTATTCTTTAGCTACAGCTTTGGTGTGTAGGGTAGCTAGCAAAAAAAAGAAGCTCCTTTGGGGGGAGCTTCTTTGGAGTAAAGGGGAGGCGATTACCTACTTTCCCGGGGGTGAACCCAGTATCATCGGCGGAGCGGGGCTTAACGGCCCTGTTCGGGATGGGAAGGGGTGAACACCCGCCCTATGATCGCCCTTGGTCTTTCAGATTGTCGCCCGAACGCAACAATCAATACCTTCAAGGTTTTTGATGTGATGTGGAAAAGACAATAGTCGTATTCAAGCGATAATAAAAGTAAATAAGAAGTCTTGGAGGCATTAGTACTACTTGGCTTTGCGATCACTCGCTTTAGACCGGTAGCCTATCAACGTCATCGTCTCTGACGGCTCTCATAGGAATTCTCATCTTGAGGCAAGTTTCGCACTTAG
>NZ_NJAG01000161.1 GCF_002872335.1 Siphonobacter sp. BAB-5405
AAGCGGCAGGCCTTTCTCTTCAAGCTGGCCGACGCTACCCGGTCCTTAACCGCTTCGGCTGACATCATGACTACGGTTGGTGAATCGGTTGGTACTTATTATAAGCTTGGTCAGTAGCGAAGCTGGGCGGGTTTGATGGACACCTGCTCAAGCCCATTGATTACACCACCTTGCCCGAAATCCTGGCCAGGACCATAGTTGCCAAAAAAGAAGAACAGGATCGTTAACCAGAAGTCCTTTCAATCAGCTTTTGATGAAGAAACGGTTCTTTCAATGCTTTTGCAGGATCGAAAATCAGCTACTTTCTATCGTGAATTTATTAGTCTGAAAACCAGTTTTGCGGAATTCCGTTACCAATTCCAGAAGCGAAGGCATTAACTCTTCACAACTGTACCTGAGTGGCACGACAAGGTTCTCGTTAGTTGTGTCGAAAGTCATTCCTTTTCATTTCCCATAACTTTTGTGATGATGTTCACAAAAGTTATGTTTTGATCCACAAATGGATAATGCGAACAATTGTCGATGAGATAAAAATTGTGCTTTCCTATCAGCTTTTGTACATCCTGTAATTGTGCTTTTGAAAAAATTCCGTCCTGTTTGCCATACAATGCATAGAGTTTACGGCCACGTTTTTTAAGGCTATTCAGAATAGGAGTCGTATCCATAGTAACGCGTTTCTCGTTTTTGTAGAACGTTACAGGGGCCTGGTCATTACGAATATTGTCTTTAAAAAACTCACTTTTCGTATATCGGTTGTTTACGATTTCGGACTCTTCCGTCGGAGCAGGCATTCGAAAATACCCGTACGCAGAAGCTAGTTCATACGTCTTTCCTCTATAAACCGCACTTTTTTTATCGAGCGTTTTTACCTCCTTTATTTTCTCGAGCGTAGCCGTATCATGCTTCTTTTCCGCCTGCTTTGCCACACTGCTCAGAATATGGTCATAGGTCCGTTGCTGGTCGACGAGAGCACCCACCAGAATAAGACGTTCTACCCGCTCCGGGAAAGCTTGCGTATATAGCGTAGATACGATTCCACCAAAACTATGACCAATGATGCTAAATTTTCGTAATGACAGCTGATTGGCCAGATTATTCAGGTCTTCAATGGCTTCGTCAAACGTAAATTTTGCCC
>NZ_NJAG01000162.1 GCF_002872335.1 Siphonobacter sp. BAB-5405
TTTGGAAGGAAAGACCGAGGAACAGAAACAGAAGCTGGCCCTGGCCTTGATCAAAGCCGCACGTGAGGTAATCGGTTATGGTGATGAATCTTATTCGGTGACCATTGAGGACTTTTCTACTAAGAGCTGGTTCGATACGGTTTACGAGCAGGAGATCATGGGTAAAAAAGACATTCTCTACAAAGCACCTGGTTACAAAGATTACCGCAAGTGAGCAGGCTGTATCTATCCGCTTGCTTTAACTATATAAAATGATGAGCAGTAACGAAAACAAGTTTCCGGCCCAAGAACTACAGCTTATCGACCAAGCTGATGACTTGAAAATTTCGCCTCTTCGTGCTGACGGAGTAAGTTTTGGCACGCCGACTTGGATATGGTCAGTTGTGGTGGATGGGAATTTGTATGTGCGTGCCTATAACGGTAAATCCAGCAGTTGGTATCGATCAGCCGTGCAAATGCAGATCGGCCGCATCCATGCAGCAGGTAAGGTAACTGATGTAACCTTCGAAACGGTCTCAAGGAATCTGGATGCGGCCATTGATCAGGCCTATGCGGCTAAATATACGGGCAGCCCGTATTTGGCCCCCATGCTCAGCGAACGCACAAAGCAAGCCACCATTCGCATCCTGCCCGATAGGGCCGAATAAAATACGAAGTGAAAGTCTTGCCAGTTCCAGACAATCGGAATCG
>NZ_NJAG01000163.1 GCF_002872335.1 Siphonobacter sp. BAB-5405
GGCGAGTGAAACGATGTAGGAGCGGTGGACCCGGCAAAACTGCCTAGGCGGCAGTAGCTCCAGGATCTCTTTCAGGGCCATATACGTCACGATGCGTTGCTGAGTAGTATACACCGATATGTAGTTATTCAATCCTTCAATGTAAAGGATGTCACTAAAAGCAACCCGATGAAAGGTGTGTTTGGCATCTCCTTTCAGAAAGAGGTGCGTTTTCTCCGGCGTGGAACCTGAGGAGTCCACCCCCTGCAGAGCCATAAATTTGGACAAGGCTTTCTGAAAGCGTTCCAACGCAATCGGCTTAACCAGGTAGTCCACTACGTCCAGATTGAAGCCTTCCAGAGCGTACTCAGGATAAGCCGTAGTCAGGATCACTTTACACGAATCCCCACAAATTTTGACGAATTGAAGCCCGGTCAGTTCCGGCATCTGAATGTCTACAAACACCAGGTCAATGAGTCCGGCGTTCACCAGCCGTATGCTTTCGTATACATCCGTAGTAGCTTTGACCAAGGTAAAGTCAGCGTTTTCAGCCAGGTACGTTTCAATTACCTGCGTAGCATAGAGCTCGTCATCGAGGGCTAAACAGCGGTAGGGTCGTTTTATACTCATAAGCTTAGCATCAGAGAAACATGGAAGGTGTCGACCTGGCTTCGGATGGTCAGGGCGTGGCGGTCTGCGTACAGCAGGGCCAGCCGCCGTTTTACGTTTTCCAGTCCAATGCCGGTCGATGGAAGTTGGGAATGGCGATTCACGCGATTCCGGATCTGAAAGAGGAGCTGGGAATCACGGATCGTTAGCGTAATCGAGATGGGAAACTCCGGATCATTGGTCACCCCATGTTTGAGAACATTCTCGATGAACGGCAGCAGCAATAAGGGAGGTATTTCTACGGACTTCACGGGCCCCTCCACCCGTAGCTGGTAGTGAAAAGCCGGGGAAAAGCGTAGCTGGTATAGACTCAGATAATCCTGAATAAACTGGATCTCTTCTTCCAAGGATACCTGCTCCCTGCGGTTTCTGGTGAGCGTATACTGCAACGTTTTCGAAAGTTTCATCACGGCCGGAGCCAGGGGACCCGGCAGGGGTAAGGCCATCGCGTAAAGATAATTCAGGGTATTGTAAAGAAA
>NZ_NJAG01000164.1 GCF_002872335.1 Siphonobacter sp. BAB-5405
CAAACATATTGGTAGAATTAACTCGGCCGCTGATTTCCTGAAGGACAATGGGAATGGAACGAGTACGGTCATCGTACCGACTTTCAAGTATTCCGTAGGTCAGGTTATCAATAACACCAATCCTGCCCTGATTACGTCTACCTACATCGGTGATTTATTGTTTGCGGATGTCAATGGAGATGGCATCGTGAACGAAAATGACATTGTGAAAATAGGAAACCCCTTTCCGGATTTCACGTTTGGTATCAACAATGGCTTCAGCTACAAAAACCTCGATTTGACGGTATTCCTGAATGGGTCGGTGGGGGGTAGTGCCTTTAACATTCTCAGAAGCCGTCTGGACGATCCCAGAAGTTTCAGTAACGT
>NZ_NJAG01000165.1 GCF_002872335.1 Siphonobacter sp. BAB-5405
CGGTCGGGCCGTCACGCGTGACACGCCGTTATTTAGCCAGCCCGATGCGAACGGGGGCACCGATCACGCCGCTCACGTAGCCGCAACGATGGTTGCGCGGGCATCAATGCGGATGCGAAAGGGATGGCTCATCAGGCCCGGATTGACTGCTACGAAGTTCAAAGCGATGAAAAGGTGGAAATGAATACGGCCGCCGCCGCAGGCATGCTGGTTTCCAATCACTCCTACGGCCCCAAATTCGCCAAAGATTCCATTGCCCTCGGCGTGTACACGAGCGAATGCCGGGAGTTCGATCAGATTGCTTATGGCAACAAATACTACCTTCAGTTTCACGCCGCTGGTAATGACCGGGACGAAAGCGAGGGCATCAAATATGATATTCTGATTGGCAGTGCCAATGCCAAAACATCGTCGCCATCGGGGCGGTAAAGATTCTGGCGAACGGCTACAAAGATTCTTCCAGTGTCGAAATCGCTGATTTCAGTAGTTTCGGACCTACCGATGACGGCCGGGTAAAACCCGATCTGGTAGCTCCGGGCGTAAGTATTAACTCGGCTTCCTCTCAGGGAGACAATTTGTACAAAGTTTCCAGCGGTACATCCATGGCTAGTCCGGGTGCGGCGGCTTCCCTGTTCCTACTCCAGCAACATCACAAAAATGTCAAAGGTGGTGTGTTTATGAAAGCGGCCACACTCAAAGGGTTAGGCATCCACACCGCCGACGAAACGGGTTCGGCTGCGGGCCCCGACTACTCCTTCGGCTGGGGCCTGATTAATATGGAAAGAGCGATCCAGGTGATTAATAATCCGGACCTGAAAAGCGTCATGGAAGAGGCCGTACTGGGCAATGGAGCAACTTACCGAAAAGAAATCAAAACCGGAGGCGGACCGTTTAAGGCAACCCTATGCTGGACGGACCCCGCGGGTACGCCCGTTGCCCCCGTTCAGCGGGATAACCGGACGCCGATGCTCGTCAATGACCTTGACYTCGTCTGATCAACGCAGCCGATCATTCAGTGGTGGGTGTTTT
>NZ_NJAG01000166.1 GCF_002872335.1 Siphonobacter sp. BAB-5405
GCTGCGTTGGAAAACGTCGACTAAAAATGATCAACTCCTCTGTATTAAGGATCAATTGCGTTGGTCCTTTTCAATTGCGAAAGCTAAATGCTTTTGGTTGCTTTGTTCGAAAATAACTCTACCGATGACAGAAACCCAGGATAGAAATACACCGAAAGTCTGGCTACAGGAAATCCTGATATTTGCGTTTCTTTTCATTCTCATGTCGCTGAATGCCTGGAATCAGCTTACGTCCTGGAACGATCTGGGGCGAGCCCTGCTGTTTTTCATACTTTTATACGGCCAGGCCCAGCTTCATCGCTTCTTTTTATTCCCTTTATTATTCAAACAGCGAATCAAGCCCTACATCGCCTATACCCTCTCTGCGTTGGTGGTGGGTAGCTTTATTATCTACGGAGCTAACTTCTGGATTTATCCGGAATTCTGTCCAGAGGAAGGATGGTGGGAAGCGGGCCCTTTTTTATTGGCCGCCCATTTCGTCAGTTTACTGGTGCTCGTAGCTATCTTTCTGCTACAGCGGTTTTATCAACAACAGCAACAACGCAGTACGGACCAATTGCTTCAGCAGGATGAACAAATTCGCTTCTTACACGATCAATTGAACCCCCATTTCTTTTTTAATACGCTCAATAACCTCTACGGAATCAGCCTGCATGAGCCAGACCGAATGCCCAATCTGATTATGCAGTTATCGAAGCTGATGCGGTATCAGGTCGAGAGCAGTCGCCGTTCGCTCGTTTCATTGCAGCAGGAAATAGAATTCATTACCAGCTACGTGACCCTGGAACAGGAACGATTGGGTAAACGATGTCAGATTAGCTATCATTACCCGGCCGAAGAACATCAGCTACAGCGTTACCAGCTGGCTCCCCTTTTGTTAATGCCACTCGTCGAAAATGCCTTCAAGCATGGTACAGGCGACATTAAAGGCTGCTTTGTTCACATCACCCTACAATTAAGACAGAGTCAGTTAATACTGCTGATCGAAAACTCGCTCTCTTCCCATAAACCTAAGGGAGAATCGACGGGGGTAGGT
>NZ_NJAG01000167.1 GCF_002872335.1 Siphonobacter sp. BAB-5405
TTAAACTCCCCTGATTATATTACTTTTCGCTTTTACGGTAAAGGTTATCTATTGTTAGGCTAGAATTTTCTATTGCTTTATTTGTATAAACTTGGGAACTGATCGCTAAATATGCCTAACCATAGCCGTTCATCAGGGCAGATTCTGCGTTAAAACTGCCCTTCGGTATAATGCCATACCTGCACTGCTACTGGTAAACGGGCAGATACACATAAAAGGTTGAGCCTTTCCCAGGTTGGCTGCTTACGGAAATAGCCCCGCCATGGCTTTCTACGACCCGCTGACAAATCGCCAMCCMGATG
>NZ_NJAG01000033.1 GCF_002872335.1 Siphonobacter sp. BAB-5405
CTCACCACGCCACATTTTCGTATAACGGGTGGTCGTAGGTAACTGTACTTCACCTTCAATTTTAATCGTTGGGTTAAACTTCGGAACCGTTAGTAAATCACCATCCTGAAGAATCAAGTCAATATCCGTATGCGGTTTTTCCAGGATTTTCTTCAGATCAATACCGATGGCTTCTTCTTTATTTTCGGCTACTACATCGGCTTGCAGAGCAGATTTCCGACCATCGTTACTGATGGTATTCAAGGTCTTCTGCTGCTGGTCAATTTCTGCTTTCGTAAGCTTGGTTCTACGAATCAGTGAAGCTCCTTCCACGTAGGCATAGGCGGTTAAACCACCGGAGCGTTTGATCAGATCCGAAATACGTTCGTCGCGATCGACCAGACCGTAATCACCCGGCGTGCGTACCTGACCTTCGACTCTCGCTGCCTGGTTGTTTTCGAAGTTGGGAGAAGCCCGCACATATACCACGTCATAGGGTTTCAGCTGGAACTTGGAAGCTTCTTCCGTCAGACGCAGGTCACGGCTAATTGCCAGGGTAAAGGTTTCCGCCAGCGTCGAGTTGATGAGTTTTGGATCATCGGAATCCAGGCGTTTGGGACGAATTACCTCAATGTGATTCGGAGAGGCAGAAGCCCGTAAGTTACCTGCCGTAATGATAAGATCTTCAACGGTCATGCCTTCAAACCAGGGATAGTAACCGTTATTTTCCAGCGAGTCACCTTTAGGGGTATTCACTTCACCTAAAATCCGTACCGTCATACCTTCCCGCAGCTGGGTTACGCTGGATACTTCCAGGCGATCCAGTGGTTTAAGTACCACGTTGGTATCTTTTCCGTTGAGAATGCGGGTCAGGTTTACGGGGATCAGTTCTTCCGTCAAATCATCTTTCTGACGGTGGATGGCCGCACGACCCAGGAATGCATCACGTCTGGGTCCTTCAGCCCGGCTAATCAGGTCTTTCACCGTTGGGTTACGGTCCAGCGGATAAGAGCCGGGCATATACACGGCTCCATTAACTACTACCATGTTTTCTTCGCGTTCGGGCACACGATTGATGCCTACACGGTCACCATTCATTACTACGAACGTATTCATTTCTTCTTCGCGTACATCGATAAACTTACGGCCATTGGGCGTAATGCGTTGAATCGTAATCGTAGGACGGTATGCGTCTTCGACCAGACCACCGGCATACGCAATCAAATCGCCGAGTTTTTCGCCGGGTAACAATTCGAAATAACCCGTCTTCTTTACCCCTGTAGTAAGTTCTATGCGTGAACGGTAGGGGGGGATTTGAATGACATCGTCATCTTTCAGACTGATGTCGCTCATCCGCAAACCTTTCGTCAGGTATTTGTACAAATCGATGGTCCGGAATACGGTATCCTGACCGGAACGGTTACGGCGAATCAGATTGATGGTACGGAAAGAACCCGAAGCCGTTGGGCCACCCGAGAAATACAGGGCGTTCATAACCGTAGCCAGCGAAGGAAGATTATACGTGCCCGGATTCACGACTTCTCCGATGAAGTTAACCCGAATACTACGGATG
The DNA here is from genome assembly GCF_002872335.1 of Siphonobacter sp. BAB-5405. Classification (GTDB taxonomy): domain Bacteria; phylum Bacteroidota; class Bacteroidia; order Cytophagales; family Spirosomataceae; genus Siphonobacter. The sequence continues at coordinate 1,553 of NZ_NJAG01000033.1, forward strand.
TTACCAATACGGATACTCATGTCCATACCGCGGCCAATCGGATAAATGCGGGCAAGCTTCGTCCGAATCCGCTCCGTGGCGGCTTCAATCGTCAGACCATTTACGAAGATAGGTCCTACCTGTTCCAGTTGTAAAATCCCTTCGGGGGTAATGGTTTTCTGAATATTGATATCGCGGTACAGATCACCGTACACATTGATGATCAACTGATCACCAGCACCTAAGATGTAACCTTTGGGCGTCGGAATATTGGTAATGGGAGCAATATCCAGACTTTTATTTGAGAAAATATCGGCACCAAAAATTTTGATTTTTTGTTCTTTCGTACCGGGCTCTTCGGTATTGGCTCGTAACAGACGCACGGAGTCCTCACGAGCTTTTGCTCGCTGGTCCTGGATGTACTGCCGTTGCTGGGCATTGTCTACCTGATTGGTATTCCCTGGATTAACCAGCGTAGGCTGTTGCTGCTGCTGTATGGGAAAATTAGCAGGTAAGCTGGACGGGGGATATGGTAACTGGGGGAACTGAGCCCACGCAAGCTGAGTGAACAGCAAAAAGCCAGAAAAAAGCGTTAGTTTCAGAGTCGATAGAGATTGAAGGAGTGGGACAAAAAGAAAAGTTCTAAAGACGCTAGGCCGAACAAAGGGCAACATTTCGATTCTCTTTTGGTTAAAATTGATTTTTTCCCGGAAGGGCTGGACTCGGAAATTCACCTGATATCTAAACAGTTTACACTGAAGTAGTGATCAAAAATCACTTCAAGCCCACAAAGTAAAGCACTAAATTCCTAAATTCAGCTACCATTCATAGAATTAACATTTGCCTAAAATACGATTTTTCCTATGATGGAAATTGAACAAATCTTATTTTTGATGAACGATTGAATGGTTGAAAAATTGACTCATGGCAGAACAAAAATTAACAGATTACACCGAAGATAGTATCCGTTCGCTGGACTGGAAAGAGCATATTCGCCTGCGTCCGGGGATGTATATTGGGAAACTGGGCGACGGTTCTTCGGCGGATGACGGGATTTACGTACTTGTAAAAGAAGTCATTGACAACTGTATTGACGAACACGTCATGGGATTCGGCAAAACGATTGAAGTAAAGATTGCTGAACACCGCGTGGAGGTACGTGACTACGGTCGGGGCATACCGTTGGGGAAGGTCATCGACGTAGTTTCTAAAATTAATACGGGTGGAAAATACGACTCCGGAGCCTTCCAGAAATCAGTAGGGTTGAACGGGGTTGGTACGAAAGCTGTGAACGCTCTTTCGGCCTTTTTCCGGGTTCAGTCGGTACGGGATGGTCAGGCCAAGTGGGCCGAATTCTCGAAGGGCGAACTCGTGCGTCAGTCCAAAGGCACCATTGAAACCAAGGAACGGAACGGTACGCACGTAGTGTTTGAGCCGGATAATACGGTATTTAAAAATTACCACTTCATTCCGCAGTATCTGGAAAACCAGATCTGGAACTATGCGTACCTGAATGCTGGGCTTACGATCCAGTTTAACGGCCAAAAGTACATAGCCCAGCGGGGGCTGCTGGATTTGCTCGAACGCAAGACGGATCCCGATAGTATTCGGTATCCCATCATCCACCTGAAAGGAAATGATATTGAGATTGCCATGACGCACGGCAATCAATATGGCGAGGAATACTATTCGTTTGTGAACGGTCAGAATACGACCATGGGGGGTACGCACCTGGCGGCTTTTAAAGAAGCCGTAGTCAAGACCGCCCGCGAATTTTTCAAGAAAGATTACGCTCCCGAAGACATCCGGGCCAGTATCTCCGCGGCCGTCTCCCTGCGGGTACAGGAACCCGTATTCGAATCGCAGACGAAGACGAAACTGGGTTCGACGAATATGTCGCCGGATACCAGCTCGCCAACTGTACGCGGCCACGTCGTTGACTTTTTAAAAACGGAACTGGACAACTTCCTCCATAAAAATCCGGCGGTTGCTGAGGCGATGAAAAAACGCATCGAGCAGTCGGAACGGGAACGGAAGGAAATTGCCGGAATCAAAAAGCTGGCGAATGACCGGGCTAAAAAAGCCAGCGTTCACAACAAGAAATTACGCGACTGCCGTATTCACCTGCCGGATGCCAAAGCCGAAGACCGGCTGGAAACGACCCTGTTCATTACGGAAGGGGATTCAGCATCGGGTTCCATTACAAAGTCCCGAAATGTACAGACACAGGCCGTATTCAGTCTTCGCGGAAAGCCGCTGAACTGCTTCGGACTGACCAAGAAGATTGTGTACGAAAACGAAGAGTTTAATCTGCTGCAACACGCGTTGGACATCGAAGCCGGTCTGGATACGCTTCGGTTTAACCGAATCGTCATTGCTACCGATGCCGACGTGGATGGGATGCACATCCGTTTGTTGTTGCTGACGTTCTTCCTGCAATTCTTCCCTGACATTGTACGGAATGGTCACCTGTACATTTTGGAAACGCCTCTGTTCCGGGTACGGAATCCGAAAAAGCACGAGGATACCATTTACTGTTACTCGGAAGAGGAGAAGCAGAAAGCGATAGCCCGGCTTTCTACGAATGGACGTAAAGTAGAGATCACCCGATTTAAAGGCCTGGGTGAAATTTCTCCCGATGAATTTGGAAAGTTCATTGGCGAAGACATGCGTTTGGAACCGGTGATCCTGGAAAAAGAATCGACGATTCCAAAGTTGTTAAGCTATTACATGGGTAAAAACACGCCCGACCGTCAGCGGTTCATTATTGATAACCTCATCATCGAAAAAGATGATGTCGAGGAGATATTGGAAGTAGCCTAACTAATGTTCAACGCCTGATGAGAACCTCCTCATCAGCGTTTTTGTTTTTCCGAAACAAACCGCATTCCATTGAAGTTTAGTAGCAAGCATGAACGAGCTAAAATTCGCGGAGATTGGTACCAGGAACGGGCCGAAGCAGAGTCTTTATACTCAGCTGGTCATTAAAAAACTGATAATTATTTTTTAATGGGATGACTTTGTGGCACCCCTCCAACGATTGATCCCGTTTATCTTTGCGAAAACCAAATCCAATCTGTCATGGACAATGCATTAGCTACAGAACCCAAGCTTATGGACCTGGATACCTTTCGGTCAGAAATGGACACCAAGGGCTGGGTAATTTTTAATGAAGTACTGGAAGATGACTTCCGTGAAGAGCTCATCAAAGCTCAGGATATAGCGACGGAAGAGTGCCGTCAGATTCAGATTAAAAATGGCGTTGTTAACCGTACGGCCGGAACCTCGCACCATCTGGTAGTTTTTGAAGGGGCGTTCATGAAGTTCCTCGAGCAGATGCCTCTGCACGAGTACATGACGGCCTATTTTGATAACGGTCCATACATCCTCAACTCGTTCGGGGGCGTTATGAACTTCAAGGCTGAAACCTCTTCCTACGTAGGAAATGTACACCGCGATATTCGTACCTGGAGCGGTGATTTGCATCTGATGCTGAATATGCTGGTGATGCTCGACGACTTTACGCCCGAAAACGGAGCGACCTGGTTCATGAGCGGTTCCCACAAATACGCCGAAAAGCCTTCGGACGAACAATTCTTTGCCGTAGCTGAACAGGCGGTAGCGAAAAAAGGTAGTATCGTTTTGTTCAACTCGAACGTATGGCACGCCGCTGGTACCAACCAGACCGATCAGATTCGTCGTGGTTTGACGCCGATGTTTACCAAGCCTTTCTTCAAACCTCAGTTTGACTACTCACGCTACTTCGGTTACGAGCGTACGGCTACTTTCTCACCGCTGGTGAAACAGTTGCTGGGCTATAACTCCCGCGTACCTGCCGACCTGGATGAATGGTATCAGGTACCAGAAAAACGCTTATATATTCCGGGACAAGGTTAATTGCATTAAATTGCAGGCCAATTCAGAAGTGAATCATCCGTAAGTGCTCTTTTTGAAAAGGCCGACGGATCCACATACGGAAGTAAAATAAACCCAATCCCTTTCCAGCAACTGCTGGAAAGGGTTTCTCATTTAAACAATTCAACCAACGATTATGGATCAGACGCTGCAGGCTGAGTACGAAAACCTGAATAAAATCACTGCCGATTACGACGATTATGAATTTGACCGCCGGATGCGTCATTATATGATGCGTACCCTGGAACCATTCATGCGGGAAGGAAAGGCCTTGGAATTGGGTTGCATGTACGGCGAGTTTACCAGCATTCTTGCCAAGCGTTTCGATGATCTGACGGTAGTAGACGCCGCTGAGGAGTTTCTGGCAATTACCAAAGGTCGGGTAGGCGATAAAGTAAAGTTCATCAACGGACTTTTTGAAACATTTGAATCGGATGAAAAGTACGATGCCATTTTCATCATGCACGTACTGGAACATCTGATTAATCCGGTTGAAATCATGGCTCGCGTACGTCAGTTCCTCACTCCAACGGGACGTCTGTTCCTGATTGTACCCAACGCCAACGCGGGCTCTCGCCAGATTGCCGTGAAAATGGGCTTCCTGACGCACAATGCCGCTTTGACGCCCGCTGACGTAAAGCACGGTCACCGCATTACGTATTCACTCGATACCCTCGAAAAAGATGTACTGGAAGCGGGCTTGAGCGTCGTGCACCGGGGTGGTATCTTCTTCAAAGGCTTGGCAAACTTCCAGTTGGATAAAGCCCTCGAAGCGGGTATCATCGATGACAAATACATGGAAGGCTGTTTCCAACTGGGTATGGTATATCCGGATCTGTGCAGCAGTGTGTACGTAGTGGCTGAAAATAAATAATGATTCAGTTCAGAGAAATCATCATCGAAGACGTTCCGTCCATCAATCGCTGGCGAAACGATCCGGAGGTAATGCAGTATCTAACAAACCAGTTTCGGTACATTGGCCTGGAGGCTGACCGGAACTGGTTTGCTTATTATCAGCAGCACCGTGATCAGGCCGTGCGACTGGCTATTGTGGACGACGCCACGCTGATAGGTACCGTTCAGTTAACCCAAATAGACCGGGTCAACCAGCAGGCGGAGTACAGCATTATGATTGGTGAAAAAAATCATCAGTCGAAAGGCATTGGACGCTTAGCTACGGAAGAGATCCTTCGTCACGGATTCAATGATTTAAATTTACATCGGATCTATCTGACGGTACTTCCCGAGAATGATCGGGCCATTCGCCTGTACGAGTCCTTCGGTTTCCAACAGGAAGGTCTGTACCGAAAGGCCCTGTTCAAGAATGGTCAATTTACGGATGTGATGGGTATGAGCCTTCTTCGCAATGAGTTTCAGAGTCGCTGATTCTGTTCACTCATGACTTTTTTTCTATGAAGCCCAAGCTTAGTGTTTATTGCATTACCTATAACCACGGCCCTTTTATTGCGGAGGCCCTGGATAGTTTCTTAGCTCAGAAAACCAACTTTGAGTTTGAAATCGTGGTGGGCGATGACGCCTCCAAAGACAACACGCAGGAGGTATTAAAGGAATATCAGCAACGCTATCCGGATAAAATCCGGCTGTTACTGAATCAAACCAATCGCGGAGCGATCTACAATTTTATTGATACGTACGATGCCTGTCAGGGGGAATACCTGGCTCTGTGCGAAGGAGACGACTTCTGGACCAACCCGCTGAAGCTACAGAAACAGGTAGATTTTCTGGATCAGCACCCGGAATTCTCAATGAGTTTCCACAACGCGGAAGTTCGTTATCAGGATGGGAGTGCCCCGGCGTACCTGCTCAACGACCATACGCAGAAGAAAGTGGTAACGGTCGATGACCTCATCGGTAACAAGGAAACCTGGTTTATGGCTACGGCCAGTATCGTACTGCGGAAAACCTTTTTGCCCAAACTGCCCGCCTGGATGGTGGAATCGAAGAGTGGAGATATTCCACTGAATATTCTGATGACGCAACGCGGCCCGGCTGGTTATATGGATGAAGTGATGTCCGTATACCGCAAGCATAGCGGAGGGCAAAGCAATACCGATCACCGTTGGGAAGCCCACTTTTTGTTGAACCGGATTAATATGTATGAACATCTGGACCGCGAAACCGGCTACCAGTTTTCGGAACGGTTTAAGAAAACGATGGCCGAATTTTACTGGTTATTGCCCGATACCGTAGATTTCGAGTCAAAGTTCTGGCCGCGGTTACGCTATACGATGCGAGCGGTAAAGTACGATCCGGCAACGTATCGGAAACCATGGACGAATTTGTTCAAGGAAAAAATCCTAACGAAACGGCAGCTCGACATTTCCCGGAAGCTACGTGGCTTGAAGTAAGACCGAATAAACCCTCATGTACTGTGACTTTAGAAGAATTACGGAATCAGATTGATGCCATCGACAATCAGTTGCTGGTTCTGATGAATGCCCGGATGAACGTTGTGCAGCAGGTTGGTGAACTCAAACGATCATCGCAGGCCCTGATTTACCGCCCCGAGCGGGAGAAGGCTATTGTAGACCGGCTGGCCCATCAATCCGATGGCTTGCTGCGTTCGGATGCCATCGAAGCCATTTTTCAGGAAATTTTTGCCGTTGCTCGTAATATCGAATTGCCCGAGCGAATTGCGTACCTGGGGCCCGAAGGAAGTTTTACCCACCAGGCCGCCGAATCCCGGTTCGGGGCCATGAGTGAGTATGACGCTTTGCCCACAATTCGATCCGTATTCGAATCCGTAGAGACGGGACGGGCGAAATTTGGCATTGTTCCCATTGAAAACAACCAGGAAGGCTTAGTCTTCGAAACCGTTGATAACCTCAACGAAAAAGACGTGCGTATTGCGGCGGAAATCGTGAAGCCGATTCACTTTGCATTCGCTACGAAGGCCGAAAAGCTGAGCGAAATTCAGCGAATTTATTCCAAGGATATTGGGTTCCGGCAGTGTAAGCGATTCCTGGATGACTATTTCAGCGGGTATTCAGTAGAGATTATCCCGGTGGAATCAACATCCAAAGCTGCCAAAATGGCATCGGAAGATCCTTACGCTGCTGCGATCTGCTCGGACATTGCCGGAAAGATTTATGGCGTACCCGTTTTGTTTAATAACATCCAGGATTCTATTGTTAACCGTACCCGTTTTTTGATTCTGGCCAAAGAATTCGATACCATGCCTTCGGGAAATGATAAAACGACGGTAATTGTACAGTTTCCGAATTCGGATAAATCGGGTACGCTTTCGCGATTCCTGCGGGAGTTTGAGGTGTACGACATCAACCTAACGAAACTGGCGAGTCATCCCAGTCGGCAGGGGGATCGGTTTGGCTTCTGGTTCCTGATGGAATTTGAAGGACACGCGAAAGACGACAAAGTGCAAAAGATTTTTCGGCAGATTCAATCCGAAATCAAGTGGCTGGGTAGCTACGTAAAGCTGGTAGATTAGCAGACCCAAGCCATTCAATAATAACAAAAAAGCAAATCGCCCGAACGTTCCTAACGTTCGGGCGATTTGCTTTGAAATCTGAATGTAAAGACAGCGGTAAGACGTCGTCTTTTAACCCTTACTTGGTATAGGAATGGCTGTGCAAAATCGCCAGCGAATCAACCTTATCCTGTCCGATTTGGGTGATAAGGGGTTCCAGGCCTTCGTATTTCACCTGCCCCCGTAACCAGGCTACGAATTCAAGCGTGAGCTTTTCCCCGTAAATTTCCTGATCAAAATCGAAGATATTCACCTCAATGGTTCGAATCGTTCCTTCTACGGTTGGATTCGTACCGATGCTGAGCATGCCGCCGTACCAGTCGTTTCGCCAGCGTACGCGAACGGCATATACGCCATCCGCGGGTACTAATTTGTAGGATTCAGGTAATTCCAGGTTGGCCGTAGGGTAGCCCAGTTGCCGACCCAGCTGCCGGCCTTTGACAACCGTACCACTCAGCGTATAGGGACGGCCCAGGAAGTTGGCGGCGGTACCTACGTCGCCCGAAAGTAAGGCCTGTCGAATGCGAGTTGAACTAACGGCCAGATGCTCCACATCCTGGCTAGGAATTTCTTCGACCGTAAATCCGTATTCATGAGCGTGAGCCTGTAAGTAGTCGAAACCCCCTTCGCGATTCCGCCCAAAACGGTGGTCGTACCCAATGACGAGGCGTTTGGTACCGATGGTAGCAATAAGGATGTTACGAATGAATTCGTCCGAGGTGAGTAGCGAAAAATCCCGATTAAAGGGAATCACGACTAAGTGATCGATACCCGATGCCGCCAGCGATTCAATCTTCTCTTCGAGCGTATTCAGCAATTTCAGATCGGCACTGTCGGCCGCAACGACCGTACGGGGATGGGGCCAAAACGTAAGGACCACCGATTCACCCTGCGACTGTCGGGCTGATTCAATCAACCGCTGTAATATTTTCTGATGGCCTAGATGCACGCCATCGAATGTCCCACTTGTCACTACGGCGTTCGAAAGTCTCCGAAAGTGCTCAATGCCATGATGTACTTGCATAGATTTTAAAGGGGTCTGATGCGGGGTTCGTACAGCGTGCTACCGGGGCGGTGTGTCTCCACGAACTGCTCGAGGGAGACCGCGTCCGCGACGTTGAAATCCCCAATGCGGGTACGACGCAGACTTTTTAAATACGCTCCAGACTGACAGCGTACGCCGAAATCCCGGACCAGACTACGGATATACGTGCCTTTGGAACAGACAATCCGAAAATCCAGTTCAGGAAATCGGCTCTGATCAATCTCAAAGGTCGATACAGTAATAATTTTGGATTTAATTTCTGCTTCCTGTCCGCTACGAGCCAGCTCATAGGCTCGCTTCCCATCCACCTTAACCGCTGAAAAAATTGGAGGGGTTTGGGAAATGGCTCCGGTCAATGCCTGCCGGGCCGATTCCAGGATCTGGGCTGTAATGTGTTCGATGGGATATTCCGCGTCGAATGGCGTTTCCAAATCCACCGAAGGCGTCGTTTTACCCAGCACAAACGTACCCGTATATTCTTTTTCGGCCGCCTGATAACTTTCAATCTGCTTGGTCATCTTTCCGGTACAGCAGATCAGCAGGCCCGTAGCCAGGGGATCGAGTGTACCGGCGTGACCAATTTTCTTGTATTGGGCTGCCCACTTCAGCTTCTTTACCACCGCAAAGGAAGTCCAGCCCAGAGGCTTATCAATCAATAGGACTTCGCCGGAATCAGCAACCGGTTCTGTTGTTTCATTCGTCATTGTTACACTACTTCCATTTGCATACCGCTCAGCAGTAAGCCAATGATGATTAATCCCATAATGATTCGGTACCAACCGAAAACTTTAAAGCCGTACTTCGTTAAAAAGCTAATGAAAAAGCGAATGGCCAGCATGGCGACGATAAACGCAACCACATTTCCGATGGCAAATAGCTTCCATTGTTCGGTGGTCAGCGTGTTGCCATCCATAAAGTAATCCAGCATTTTCTTACCGGTGGCAGCAAACATGGTAGGTACTGCCAGAAAGAACGAAAATTCAGCGGCGGCTTTCCGACTAATGCCCTGACTCATACCGCCCACGATGGAAGCTCCTGAACGGGATACGCCGGGAATCATGGCGATACACTGGAAAAGACCAATTTTAAAGGCATTCCAAAGGTCAATATCTTCCGAATCATCGATGCGGGGCCGGTTAAACCATTTGTCTACAAACAGCAGGATGATCCCGCCAATGAGTAAGGAAACGGCTACCCCCATGGCACTTTCCAGCAGACTGTCAATGACATCACTAAGTAAAAGTCCAAATACGGCTGCCGGAATAAAGGCGACGAAAAGCTTGATATAAAACTGAATACTCCGGAAAAAACGCTTGATATACAACACCAGTACCGATAAAATGGCCCCAAACTGAATCGCAACGGTAAAGAGTTTCACGAACGGTTCTGAAGCAATTCCGGCGAAGGAAGAGTACAGAATCATGTGTCCGGTTGAAGAAATGGGAAGAAATTCAGTAAGACCTTCAATAATGGCCAGAATAATGGCGTGAAGAATGGACATGAACAGGTTGATTGATGGGAAAGGGCGGAAAGATACTAAAGAAAAGTACTAGGAACACGGGGCTCCTAGTACCGAAAAGTTAATTCTAAGAAAAACTTAAGCTTTAGGTTTCTGCAGAATAGCGTAAAACTCAATGATATAACCCACCACTACAACCAGCGGTCCGAGCGTCAGGCCCATAAAACCAAAACCAAAAGGCTCTTTATCCATATTCATAATCAAAAAGCCGACCAGAATGGTCACTACGCCAATGATCATCCACAGGTAATTGCTCCGTTGAAAAGGCATGGCCTGAGCAGGAGCGGGGCTTACGGGCGTAGCGGGAGTCGTGTAAGGATTCACACTGGGAGCTACTTTCGTTTCTGTTGCCATAAGTTAAAATTAGTTATGAGCCACACGGGCCAGACGTATGAAAAATCACTCAATACAACCGATCTATGGAAGAACGTAAATACCGTTCCACCGATTGAAAGGTACTAATAAATCCAATGAGCATTCCTATGAAGGCTAGTGATACGGCTAAGGTAGCTAGCTTTTTCCAGTCACCCAGAAGTAGGTAAATGCCATCAATGTATTTGAAACCCAGATTGACGATGACCGCCAGTAAGCCGCAGGCAAACAGAGCACTTAATAGCCCCTGAACAATACCCCGGTACAAAAAGGGCTTCCGAATAAATCCGTTTGTCGCCCCAACCAACTGCATACTGCGAATGGTAAATCGCTGGGAATACAGGGCTAATTTAATGGTATTATTCACTAGTACTACAATGATAATCAGCAATAAAACCACAAAGACGGAGAGTACGAGGTAGATTTTGGTGATGTTTTTATTCACATCTTCAACAAAGTTCTCTACGTACGTAGCTTCAAATACCCCCGGAATTTTCTGAAGGTCCTGCTTGATTTGTTTCAGTCCAGCTTCAGAAAAGTAATCTTCCTGGATTTTGATAAAAACGCCGTCCCGTAATGGGTTTTCACCGAGGAAATCTTTGAAGTTTTCACCCGTATCTTTAATAAACTTTTCGGCGGCTTCTTCCTTGGATACGTACGTTACCTGAGGTTTTCCCTCGCGGGTGGCTACGTAAGGCTTTGCTACGATGGTTCGCCGAATTTGTTCCGCCTGATCATTGGTCAGATCCTTGTTCAGGTATACCTGAACTTCGATATTCTGTTTGACTACCTCTGACAACTTTCGTCCCATCACCGTCAATAAACCACATAAACCCATTAGAAATAGGGCAATCGTGAGACTGACAGTAACGGTCAGATTGGGTAAGTATTTCTTTCGTCGTTGAGTAGTGGCCATACGAAACAATCAGTACAAAAATAGAGCTTTCCGAATACGAAGAGCAGCGAAACAGAGAATTTAAGGGATTTTAACGGAACCCGCGAAGCGTAAAGAACGAATACTTTACTGCTCTTAGTTACGCCGACTGATTTCATCCCGAATCTGAGCGGCTTTTTCGTACTCCTCATTGCTAAGAGCCTGATCAAGCATACGCTGCAAATCTTCCATGGAATTATCCTTCAGTTGATCGGGGAAGGGCTTGGATTTGCTGCTACCGGTACTGGAAGGAGCCGCTGATTCAGAAGAACGTTCGCTACTACTGCCTTCGTTGGCCACGATGCCCGCTTCTGACAGTAAGTTTTCGAAGGTATAAATGGGAACGTTGAATCGCAGGCCAATGGCAATGGCATCCGAAGGGCGGGCGTCGATTACGCGTTCTTTCAGTCCATCGGTGCAAACAATCTGAGCAAAGAAAATACCTTCCCGCAAATCCGAAATGACAATTTCCGTGACTTTATAGTGAAAGCCCTGAGCAAACGACTTGAACAAATCGTGCGTCATGGGTCGGTTAGGCGTAATTTTCTCAATTTCTATGGCGATCGCCTGAGCTTCAAACATACCGATGATGATGGGTAATCGGCGGTTTCCGAATTCTTCGCCCAATATCAACGCAAATGATCCGGTCTGTGACTGACTCGGAGAAAGACCTAAAATCTCTAACTTGATTTTTTCCACTGGTATACGACCTCTATTTAGAAAGGTAGGCAAAAGTAAGAAGACCCGTCGAGTTTTGGAAACCGGACGAGCCTTATTACCCGACAAAGCCCTAAAAGGACTACCAGAATGCTAACGAAAAGACTATACCAATTGTTCTCGGGCCGCTTTTGTCAGGCGGGGGAGTATGTCAAAAACGTCACCCACGATGCCATAATCGGCAGCTTTGAAGAAAGGGGCTTCCGGATCCTTATTAATCACGACAATTACTTTCGAACCATTGACCCCGGCCAGGTGCTGAATGGCTCCGGAAATACCACAGGCAATGTAGACGTTCGGGCTGACTTTCAGGCCCGTTTGCCCAATATGCTCGTGGTGCGGTCGCCAGTCCAGGTCAGATACGGGTTTGGAACAGCCGGTTGCCGCGTGCAAAGCTTCGGCTAGTTCTTCGAGGGGTTTCCAGTGCTCAGGTCCTTTCATCCCGCGACCCCCGGAAACAATAATGTCCGCATCCGAAAGCGAAATTTCTCCGGTCGCCTTTTCGGTTTGAATAACCTTCGCTACAAAATCAGTTTCCGGAATCGAAGGGCTAAAACTTTCGACGCTGGCCGTAGCCTGACTTAATTCGGGGGAAACGACGTTTTTCTTAAGCGTCAGGATTTTTCGGCCCTCCCGCATTTCGGTAATGGCAAAGGCTTTCCCCGTGTAAATGCTATGTTTTACCCGGAATCCATTACTCGTATCGGGCAATTCGGTAACGTTTGATACCAGGCCCGCTTTGAGTTTACCCGCCGAACGAGCCGCCAGCGTATCTCCTAACGACGATTTGGCAATGACAATGACGGACGCCTGTTCTAACTCGACGGCAGCGGCCAGTACACTGGCATACGCCAGGGCATTCGCTGCATTGAGCTTTTCGTCGCTGACGTGCAGCACTTTCGTGACGCCATACTGACCCAGCGAAGCTAAGTCTGCTGACGTGGTACCAATGACCAGAGCCGTAGCTGAGGTCTGGAGTTCTTGAGCTACGTTAGCCCCGTAGTATAACGCTTCCAGGGAGGCCACTTTAACCTCGCCCTGATCTAATTCAGCAAAAATGAGGACGGACATAGGGAGGAATGTTTAGCGTTTAGGATAGGTTTAGTTGATTGTTGTTGATGGATAACCATTTGGGTATTGACTGGTGGCGAAGAGTAGTTCCTGGTCTTGCAGCCTATTGAATATGACATCACTGTAAGTAATTAAGATCGTCTAAACCGAATACCCCAACGAACAACCAATAACAATCAACCAAAAAACCAATTACAGCACCTTCGCTTCCGTACGAAGTAAGGTAATGAGCGTTTCGGCTTCTGCCGCCGGAATCATTTTTACGGCTCCTTTGGCTGGGGGTAGTTCGAAACGGGTGGCCTGCGTCAGGGAATCCTGACCCGTAGGCTCCACTACGTTGAGGGGTTTGGTACGGGCCGTCATAATGCCCCGCATATTAGGGATTTTCCACTCGGCAATGGGTTCCTGACAACCGAGTACCAGCGGAAGGGGAGCTTCTAGTAGTTCCTTGCCGCCTTCAATCTCTCGGGTAAGCTGGGCGGTATGGCCCGTGATCTCCAGTTTCATAACGGGCGAATAGGAGGGCAAGCCTAGCATTTCGCCGACAATGCCGTGTACCTGACCACCGTTGAAATCAATGGATTCGCGACCCATGAGAATCAGGTCATAGGATTCACGCTGGGCGATGGCGGCAATTTGTTCAGCCACAAAATAGGCGTCCCGGGGCTCGGCGTTCACGCGGATGGCGTCATCGGCTCCAACCGCGAGAGCCTTCCGGATGATGGGTTCGCCGTCGGCATCGCCTACGTTAAGTACGGTTACCGTACCACCTAGTTGTTCTTTTAAATCAACGGCCCGGCTCAGGGCGTAATCGTCGTAAGGTCCGGCAATAAATTGAACGCCGGTTTTATTCAGCTTGGTGTCACCGTCGGTGAACGATATTTTCGCTGTCGTATCCGGAACGATACTAAGACAAACCAGAATTTTCATAGCTTATTTGTAATAAAAGAGGTTTTGATAGGAAACAAACACGATTCTATCGAATGCGAAGTTAAAATTGTTTTTGAATAAACGTATGCAAGCATACTAATTTATAAGAAAGAATGTATGAATCGACTCGAACAGTTGCTGGCGTTTTGTGAAGAAGAACCGAATGATCCCTTTAACTGGTATGCCTTAACGCTCGAATACCAGAAGTCCGACCCTGAGAAAGCAGGCGAGGGGTACGATAAATTAGTACAGGATTTCCCCGGATACGTGCCTACGTATTATCACGCGGGGCAATTCTGGGCCGAGGCGGGTGAGGAAGAAAAAGCCAAAGCGATTTATGAAGCAGGCATTCATCAGGCCGAGCAGGCGAAAGACTTTCACGCTTTACGCGAACTGAAAGGAGCCCTGCAACGCTGGATGGATGAGTGGGAAATGTGATTTTAGTTGTTGGTTGATGGTTTTTAGTTGATGGTGAATGGTCTTGTAGGGACTGGTTTGAATGGTTGGTTGTTCGTAGCTGTGTCTATTTAGGCTTGCAATGATAATAATGTCTACCGACCTCTCCCTACAAACAACCAACAACTAGAAACCCTCAACTAAACCGAAGGATACTGCCACTGCCCCCGGTAATCGCGGCGGAGTAGTTTATTGGCTTCGTCGTCGTTGAGGACGAGTTCTTTCTGGCCGTCCCAGTTAATGCTACGGCCTAGTTTATAGGAAAGCATACCCAGTAGGGCCATATTAGTGGAGCGATGCCCGATTTCGATGTCACAAACGGGGCGTTTACCCGTGGAAATACAATCGAGGAAATTACGCCAGAGTCCGGCGATATTCTGCTGATCGGGTAAATCGAGGGAAGGGTCCTGATGGATGACGGGTTTGTTTTTGTTCGATGGATAAAACGTCCAGCCGTCCGTCCAGCCCATGTGGAAGGTACCTTCCGTTCCGTAGAAATAGCAGCCCACATTGGCTTTTTCGGCTTCGTTACCGGCAAACAGGCGGTGTTCCCATTCCACCGTAAAATCATCAAATTTCCAGACGGCTACCTGATGGTCGGGAGCATTGGTGTCGTCGCGACGAATGGCCCGGCCACCCGTCGAGTACACCTGTTTTGGAAAGGGATCTTCGCTCCACCATAGAATCTGGTCGAGCCAGTGGATACCCCAGTCGCCCAATTGCCCGTTGGCGTAATCGAGGTGTAACCGGAAACCTTTCGGATGCATACTTGCGTGATACTCGCCGAGCGGGGCGGGTCCGCACCAGAAATCCCAGTCGAGTTCTTTCGGCGGCTCCTGGGCGGGCGTTTTCTCGCCGGGGCCACCGCCGTAGTGCACGAAGGCCCGTACCATACCCACTTTGCCAGCTTTACCGGATTTTAGAAAATCCATTCCGGAAACGTTGTGGGGCGAAACCCGCCGGTGCGTACCGACCTGTACGACGCGGTTGTGCTTGCGGGCGGCGTTGACCATCGCCCGGCCCTCCATCAGTGTATGTCCGATGGGTTTCTCCACGTACACGTGAGCCCCGGATTCGATCGCCGCAATACAGCACAGCGGATGCCAGTGGTCAGGGGTGGCGACAATCACGATTTCTGGTTTTTCCTTGGCCAGCATTTCGCGGTAATCGCGGTAGACCTTGGGCTGATCGCTGGTCAGTTTGCTGAGTTCCTGCTGGGCGGATTTGATCTGACGTGTATCGACATCGCAGAGAGCCACCACTTTCGACTGCCCCGCCTGAACGGCACAACGCAGAATATTCATCCCCCACCAGCCCGAGCCGATGAGAGCGGTCTTGTACTTTTCGGTACGGATAAAGGACGAAAGCAGGGGCGTAGCGAGAAGGCCAGGGAAGCTTTGGACGTGCTTTCCAGAAAAGTTCTTCGGTTCATAGAGGCTAGAGATATAAGACGAAAGCCCGAGGCTTTGAGTCAAATATACGCAGAGTGTTTGGATGAGCGGGACTCCACTTACTTTTTAAGCCTCTGTACGCGGCATTACCGTACCTTATACACAGCCGTTTTCTTGAAACCTTTGAAGTAAATAGAAGAATCCGCAGGCAGATCCATAGAAATGATCCATCGATGGAGACCTTGCTTTTGGCCGGTGATGGTGCCAGACTGAACCCGGTAGCCATAGGGACCATTAAACCCACCATTCCAACCTGAAGTAACGTTGGCAGCTTTTAACTCACGGACGGTACTATAACGAAAGGACAGAAGACTCGGATCAAATTCAAAAGCAATAACCGGAGAACCACAATCGGGGCAATTTCTTAAGTCCCGATCGTCAGCGTTGTAATACGCTACGTAGGTAGAAGCTTTCTCAAGTATGTAAAACGAGCCACCCCGGAGCGTATCGGGGCCCCAAAGATCGATGTAATGATTAGAAAATATAGTATACGTTTCTTTAGGCAAATTCTCCTTGGATTGACAACCCAGAAACAGGATAGATAAGATCAGTAGTCCGAACCAGTTCTTCATACGTAAAAAGGTTTGTGTGGTTGAGTACATGAGTCTGGCTTAAAGTCCGTCCCTTTAAAAGCTTGCGTGAGCGTTTTTAACGTATAGGCGAGCTTCATGTATTACAGAACTTTTCCAGTCTACAAAAGACCCCATCCAAACCACTGGCGTTGGAATGACAAAACCTTAATTTTTGCAACTCAGTCCATCTGTTCAATCAACCGTTTGAAAAGTTGACTCAAATGTGGTTCCGCTTTCGCCGCGGCGGCCAGTATTTCGGAGAGTTTAGCTTCTTTCAACGTTTCCGGAATACACAAATCCGTAATTACGGAGCAGGCGAATACCCGCAGGCCCATCTGCCGGGCCACCAGTACTTCGGGTACGGTACTCATGCCCACGGCGTCCGACCCCAGTTGACGCAACAGACGATACTCGGCTTTGCTTTCGAGTTGCGGTCCCTGTACGCTGGTGTAGACGCCCGTATGCGGCGGCAGACCCAGTTCTTCGAGAATCGTTTTCGCCTGCTGAATCCACGCGGCATCGTAAGGAGCACTCATATCCGGGAAACGGGGACCGAACTCCGGTGGGTTGAAGCCCCGCAACGGACTCTCGGGTAGAACAGAGCAACGTGGTCGTCGATGATCATCAGATCGCT
>NZ_NJAG01000168.1 GCF_002872335.1 Siphonobacter sp. BAB-5405
TATTTAATATATTGATTATTTCAATTTTAGATTTAAACATATTATAAATGCTTAGAAACCGGAAAGATACATGTGTTATCATTTTTACTACTAGATCTAAGAACTGATGAGAATAGAGGGAAAGTGAAAAAAATTAACACAATATTCTCATTGTTAGTAAATTAACTACTAGAACCATGTGCACTTACTTGTTTGTTTATTTAAATGTATAGTGATGCGTTCTTAACTCATTCTCTCGTCGTTTGTAAAAGTATCCACTTTTCGTCCATATAATCCTACGATCTTTCAGTTAAAGCATGAGACCCCATCCTACCCACGATGCCGAATACTCTGAGCGTATCCGAAGTGACTTCAACCGGTCCGAGATGCGTTCAGCTATTGCTGGATCAAGTTGAATTGCAGAGTAAAATTTATAATTATCAGCTTCATGTAAATTATTAATATTTCAATTTCTTTAGTTAGCTTAGCTTCATACGAAGCTGTGAGTATGTTCTAGTAATTCTCTCATTTTATAAAACTTCTCTCGGTTCACTTTATTCGAAGAGTTTAAAGCTGTCA
>NZ_NJAG01000169.1 GCF_002872335.1 Siphonobacter sp. BAB-5405
AAAAGCAGAAGCGGACCTGGTGATCCTCAAGGCCATCTTGCGGGTTTTTCTGCTAAAACTGATCAAAGTCAAAGAACAGGAATTCACTAACCACGATATTCATCAGAAGAGAGTTTTTGACTTTTTTACGCTTCTGGAGAGTAACTACATACAAATTAGAAATACCGATTTTTATGCCGGGAAATTGGGATTGAGCTCCAAACGACTCAATCAGATACTCAAGGATAAGTTAGACAAGACCGGCATGCAACTCATTCATGATCGGATTATTCTGGAAGCCAAGCGACTCATTATCCATAGTGATTATACGATCAAGGAAATATCCTTTCAGCTTGGGTTTTCAGACCGTCCTTACTTCAGTCGCTTTTTTAAAAAACAAACGGGGCAAACACCAGAGCAGTTTCAAAAGCAATCGCAAAGTCATCGCCTTCAAAAGCTTAATACGTTATCAGACGACAGTACGCTCTAAAATAGACCTGTTAATCAGCTACTTGTCTTTAAAGAATGGCATATTTTATTTAGCATTGACTTGCTTTTCTACGGAGCTAAGCCACTCATATAAACGATCCATCTATTGATCCACGGCTAGGCTCTGTGTCTTACTCGCAAAAGCAGGGTACCTATACGTACATACATGAATTTCAGCTAAAGCATTTACTTGTTCCCATTTTTGATAATTAATATCAGAATCCGCAATTATCTTCTTCCTCCAACTGTTCCTAGTGACGCACGGCATGCATGGGATGCTTGTCAGGATTAC
>NZ_NJAG01000170.1 GCF_002872335.1 Siphonobacter sp. BAB-5405
ATTTTTATTTTTAATAAATTACCTAGTGGCAAGATTGAAATATCCAATGAACATTTTATTCTTCAAAATTGGAGGATTGATCAAGTTTTAACAAGCGAATACTTTGATTTGCCCAGTGCTCGTCCCCCTCGATTAGATTATTATATGAAACTAAGAGAGGAGATACTGAATGATGGAAAAATTACAGAAGAAATAGATTTAAAATTAAGGCAGTTAGAAAATGAATGGGGAGTATTGCCAACTGGAGAAACTAGAACAGAAATTAATGCATTATTGTTAATGAAACGAATAACAGAGAGATTCGCAAATGATTAAAATTTTTAAACCTAAAACTCCTCCTACAATTAAAGATAGGAGAGGGCAATGTAAACTAATTCTTGAAACTAAAAAATTAGAATCTGCTTACAAAGCAGGAA
>NZ_NJAG01000171.1 GCF_002872335.1 Siphonobacter sp. BAB-5405
AAACGGCTAACCGTTTAACACTCGGGCAAAGCGGGAGTACTTTGTACGTTTCCCCCAAAGACTCTGCCTCTTTKCACACTCCAYCTACACCGGCTACATTTCAAAATCGCAATCCCTGACGCTTAATACGCTTACGTCCAATCGTTTATTTCTGGAAAAGCCTATGGGCACACGACTTTAAGTTAATTCTGGGGGCCGAATACAACCGCATTCGAACGGAGAGTATTAGCTCAACGGGTTTGGGGCTACAATCCGACTTACTAACCGTGCTGGGTGCTAAAACGGTTTCTGCTTTTGAAAGTATTGTCGAAACCCGGTATGCTTCCTTATTTTCTGAACTGAGTTATAGTCTGCATAACCGATACTTTTTAACAGGTTCGTTCCGCCGGGATGGTTCTTCCCGGTTTGGCATCAACGCTCGCTACGGAAATTTCTATGCTTTTAGTGGAGCATGGCAGGTTTCAGACGAAGCCTTTCTTAAAGGAAGCAACGTTCTTACGAATCTAAAACTTCGCTTAAGTCACGGCATTACCGGCAACTCCAATCCCGTGGCTGACTATGCCGCCTACGGGCTTTACAGTTTTGTCAGTACTCCAGCCTCGCAATACCTGGGCCAGTTGGGAGCGATCCCTTCACAGATTCCTAATGCAGATTTACAATGGGAGCGTCAGCAGACGACCAACCTGGGCGTTGATCTAAGCTTATGGAAGCGGCTTAACGTAACCCTGGAACTCTACGATAAGCGAAATTTCAATTTGTTGCAATCAGTACCCCTTCCGACGACCAGCGGATTTTCAAGCATCGCCCGAAACATAGGAAGCATTAGCAATAAGGGTATCGAGTTATCCCTTAACAGCAGGAACACGACTGGCAAATTGCGTTGGGAAACGGACTTTAATATCGCCTTCAACCGAAATCAGATACTGGCGTTAACCAATAACAACGCCGACATCTACCGCAATAGTTACGTAGGAACCATCCTTCGGGTTGGAGAAGCGGTAGGTTCGTACTATATGCCCAAGTACGCAGGAGTGGATCCGCAGACGGGTAACCCGCTTTGGGAGATCCTTCAAAAGGACGGAAATGGTAGCGTAACTGGGGTAACGGCTACGTCTACCATCGGACTGGCCACGCTTCAGGTGCTCGGTAGTCCCCAACCCAAATGGACGGGAGGCCTGACCAATACCCTTACCTATGGAAATTTAGTCTAAGCGTTCTCATCAACTTCAGTGCGGGATATAAAATCCTGAACCGAACCCGAAATAACCTGGAATTTGACGGATCTTCGGCTACGCAAAATAATATTGCCTTACCTAAGGGCCAAGTTCGCTGCAAAAACCCGGCGATATTGCCGATGCTCCCATTGCCATC
>NZ_NJAG01000172.1 GCF_002872335.1 Siphonobacter sp. BAB-5405
AAGGGGGAATCGATAATTATCTGGAGTTTCTGCCCGCTTACCAGTTCGGGCAGTCCATCAAGTCGAATACCCAGAATATGCACGAAAAGACGTTCCGAAAGTTCTGGTCGTGGAAGAACATCGCAAACTTCGAAAAAACCTTTTCAAAGCATCACAGAACCTCACTGATGGTTGCTCATGAGGTGTTCCGCCGAACCTCCGATTTTCTGCGTGGCGAACGACAATTTGGAGCGAACGATCTGACCGGGCTGAATGCCGGAGATGCCAATTACGCCCTGAACAACGGATATGGTACCGACTATTCTATGGTATCGGTCTTTGGCCGGGCGTTGTATAGTTACAGAGATAAATACATGCTTACGGCCACCTTACGACGCGATGGTTCCAGCAATTTCGCCGAAGGAAGAAGGTGGGGAACGTTCCCCTCGGTGGCGGTGGCCTGGAGAGCTTCCGAAGAAGCATTCTTTGCTCCCATTAAAAGCGTGGTCAATGACATGAAGTTGCGTTTCACCTATGGCGAGGTTGGGAATGCCAATGTCAATGCCTTCGCTTACGAAAGTAATTTGGTCAATACCAAGACGAACAATTGGGGAACGGCCTTTCAGACAGCCAATATTTCCAATAGAGATTTAACCTGGGAAACCACCCGTTCCTGGAATGCCGGAATTGACCTCAATTTCCTGAATAATCGTCTGGAGTTTGTCATGGATGCCTACATTCAAAAACACTGACAACCTGCTGCTTCGGTTGAGTCTTCCCGCGTTTACAGGAACGTCTGATTTGCCGGGTTCTGCGGAAGCTCCCTGGTATA
>NZ_NJAG01000173.1 GCF_002872335.1 Siphonobacter sp. BAB-5405
TTCTGAGGCCCTACTTTTAGCTAGTTATAGTCCTGTTAGTTCAGCTCCTGCCTTCTGAAGGCCTAATTGACATAAGTACCCAACACGCCCTTACCCACCCGCTATCGGCCTAAGCAAACCTGTTCACCCCAGCTGACTGGCGATTCATCCCTTTTATTTGTTTGCCCGTCTCAGCGGTATTTGCTTTGTTTTGATCAATGAAACAAAGGATATGCTTCGCCTGGCTCGTCACCGAATCGTTTTTAGTACGCAATTCGTCTGTCTATTCTTATTCTGGTATCTGGTTAAATACTATCTGTCGAAGGATACCCTGTACCTGCAGGCGAGCACCTTTCTAGTCGCCCTTGCATTCGCTTTGATGGGCTTGGTTAGTTATCAGCTTGTCATCAAACCCCTTTTTTCTTCCCAACCCGAAAGAAATTTTCCCGGGCGTATCCTTGGCTTCGGAGTTAGTGTTCTTTTTAGTCAGGTTTTCATCGACGTTGTTAGTTCCATCGAATTCGATCACCTTTTCCGCTTACGTTGACCGCCTCATTCATCCAGGAAAAGCGATCAAAGCCTTCATCGAATCCTTCAACGGGTGGCTCCGGGGAGCAGAGTTTCTCTCCAGTCTGCTGGGCTTTGTGATTCTATATAGCTTGCTAGGATTCTGTTACCTGGCCGTGGATGCCTTTTATCGACGCAGGCAACTCGCACGAGCC
>NZ_NJAG01000174.1 GCF_002872335.1 Siphonobacter sp. BAB-5405
CTAAGGTAACGGCCAAGGCGGATACGACTCTCGGCAACGGATATCTCGGCTCTCGCATCGATGAAGAACGTAGCGAAATGCGGAGTTGGAGCATGCCTGTCGGGACCCGAAAGATGGTGAACTATGCCTGAGCGAGGCGAAGCCAGAGGAAACTCTGGTGGAGGCCCGAAGCGATACTGACGTGCAAATCGTTCGTCTGACTTGGGTATAGGGGCGAAAGACTAATCGAACCATCTAGTAGCTGGTTCCCTCCGAAGTTTCCCTCAGGATAGCTGG
>NZ_NJAG01000175.1 GCF_002872335.1 Siphonobacter sp. BAB-5405
CAGGCCATTAGCAACGACGGCTATACACTGAACAACAATCAGTTTGTATGGTCGCCCCGGTACTCCAATACGGAATTGCAGGCGTACCAGAATGGAACGGCCCCTTCGGTAGACTGGTACGGCGAAACGCTCCGGAAGTACGGACGTTACCAGAACGCCAACCTGTCGTTTACGGGAGGTGATCAGGTGTCGAAATATGCGATCATCCTGGATTACATGAAACAAACGGGACTGTACGACATACCCAGCTCGCCGTCTACGTCAAACGCCCAGATTCAGCGATTTAACCTTCGTACCAACCTTGATTTCAAATTCCTTCAAGATTTTCGGCAGAAAATTCTTCTTTTCAATTTGTCTATTATTAACCCCGTCCTC
>NZ_NJAG01000034.1 GCF_002872335.1 Siphonobacter sp. BAB-5405
CAGTCGCGACCTGAAAGATGGCGTGCGTAACTCCCAGACGGGTGGCTACGCGACGCTTGCTACAGCAGGTGTGGAGGCTTACTTCGGTCGTTTTGTAGCAGGTGCGAATGTTCAGCAACCGCTGGTTCAAGAGCTTTCCGGAGGTGACAGTCGGGCTAAACAGCGGCTACAACTGCACGTTACGGTACTTCTGTGACCTATTAAAAAATAAACCCTGAGCGAAGGACTTCCTGCTCAGGGTTTATTTTTAATAGAACGCTATATCACTTAAAATACTTCTGAAATGGTATAATGTTGATCAGCAAATTCAAAGCGATCGCCTGCTTTCTTTCCTTCCAGTACTTCGTAAATCGGAGCTGACGTAGAAATACCGATGTATTCCACCCCATCGACTTCACAGTTTCGGCTGATGCTTACGTAAAAGTTACGCTGATCCGTTAGTACTACGGAGCCTACCTGTACAGCATCGTGCTGCATTTCCGTACCCATCTGATCCAGGGTGGCGAGGTCGCGACGAATGACTTCCGCCCGCCCTTCCAGGTCGCGACGATCATTCATCAACATTTCATTATTGGATTCGTAGGATTCGCTCTGCGATTCTTCCTGATCTTCAATCACGCTGGAACGAATCGTTTCCATCTGGTTGACGAGGTCGTCGAGGGTTTCCTGAGTAACGGCCATCATAGCCGCGTGTATGGCTTCTTTACGTGAATTACTCATAATACTTAAATGCTAGGTTGATTGAAGATTTAAAATAAAAAACTCGGGCCACTAGGCTAAGGGTATGACTATGTCTAATAGCGGTTCAGGTTTGAAGTTTTGAAAGGTTTAACGTTTAACCAGGTATGAGCTTTGAAGTTAAAACAAGTACACAAGGCGATCAAGCCCTTTTTACTTTAAACTCATCAAACTTTAAATCGATCAAACATTGAAATGTTGTCCCCCCCTACATAGCTTTAGCTTTCGATTATTCTATTTTTTGTAATGCATAAAAGCCGGGCTATTCCTTGAAAAGAAACGACCCGGCTAAATTTATATACGGCAAATGGGAAGAAATCGACTACTTACTTAGGCTTGTTTTACGAACTGAACGTTTGCAATTAAACGTACTTCGTCACTTACTACGGCTCCACCGGCTTCCGTTACTGCACTCCAGGTCAGACCGTAATCTTTCCGGTTGATTTTACCTTTTACTTCAAAACCGGCTTTCGTCTGTCCGTACGGATCTACTACCGTTCCACCGTATTCTACGTCCAAAGCTACGGGTTTGGTTACGCCACGAATCGTCATATCGCCATTCAATACAAATGCTTCATCACCTTTTTTGCTGATGCCCGTAGATACAAAGCTCAGTTTGGGGTGTTGATCAGCCGCAAAGAACTCTTCACTTTTCAGGTGACCGTCACGGGCTTCGTTGTTGGTAGAGATGGAATCAATTTCGGCTTCGAAATGTACTTGAGCATCTGAGAAATCGTCGCTGGCCGTAGCTTCACCGCTGAACTGGCCGAACTGACCCGTTACAGTCGTGATTACCAAGTGCTTTACTTTAAATTGTACTTCCGAGTGAGTAGGGTCAATTACCCATTTTGCTGGAGTTGCCATGTCTTTGTTTGGTTATCGTTGATACAAATGTATGTATATACATATAAATTACACTTGTCAAAATCACGGAATATCTTGTCAGAATTACTGATCTTTCAGAAACCAGCTGATTTTAGTCCTCTGTCTTTAAACTAGTGCAGTTATTTCTCGATGTATTTGTTGCGGATTGCTTTACGGTAATCCGTAAACGTTTGCCCCGTATTGGCTTTGAAATACTTTGAGAAGTGAGCTTCATCTTCGAAACCCAGTTCGTAGGCAATTTCTTTGGCGGACGTCGTTCCGTAAAAAGCCCGGCGTTTGGCTTCCAGCACCACCCGTTGCTTGATGTGCTCGGAGGCTGGCTGTCCGGTTACCTTTTTCACCGTGTCATTCAAATGGCTGGGCGTAATATTGAGCTGGTCAGCGTACTCAGATACGCGGGTTTTCCGCGTAAAATCCCGATCGACCAGATCCTGAAACTGTCGGGCGATACAAACGGATTTTGACGTTTCAGACACCGTTACCAGTTGATTAGCGAAGGTTCGTGAGGCCTGAATCAGAAATAGTTGTAGCCAGGCCCGAATCATGTCCTCCCGCAACGCCCGCTTTTGCTGGTGTTCACCCTGGAGCGTTTGCAGATAGGGTTCCAGTAAATCCAGTTGCTCGGGCGGAATGAAATAGGGCTTGAAATCGAGTACGTTTTGAAACAATCCCGTATTGATGAGCAGTTCCCGATTGGCTTCAGATATACAGAAAAAATCCGGCTCAAAACTCAATACCCAGCCTTCATGCGGTCCGTCCATTTGCAGGTGATGCACCTGCCCCGGCGAAAGAAACCACCAGCTACCCGGCTGTACATCATAGTGCTGGAAATCGACATTGTGACTGCCCCGACCACTGGTTACGCCAATAATCACGTAGTAATCGTGGCGATGCGGGGTCAGGGTATGTTCATGGCGTTGTTCATCCACCCAGGACATGGGGTGAATTTCAAAAGGAGTGGTATCTGTTGTATGAAGGTGAAGCGTTTCCATGCAAACCAGGCGTTGAGGAAACGAATATTGAAGGAAGTTTTTATAAACTCAATGGTATCCGCTCAAAACGATCGCTTTCTTTCTTTTCTCGAATTGGTGTCCCTAGAGAATTGAGCCGAAGCCCCGGGAATCAAGCACGGATTTCGATAAATTGAAATAACAGGATACGGCCATAAAGGGGCTACTGTTGATCGTAAATTTCTCCAGTACATCCCCAGCCCGCATGGTTTTCAACGTACGCAAGCCGGTCATACCGGCCTCAAACGAAAGCTGTACGGGTTTGATGGGACTGTAATTCACCGTAAAACTGGCTTTCCCCTGCCGATACGCCAGTCGAATGGCATTAGGATTGAGGTTAGGCGTAAGATAGCCCGCATTAAAACCACCGGCAGCGATTCCGGCTTCGAGCCAGGTCTGTTTGGAAACCTTCTGGGCAATGGAAGCCTGTAAGGGTAAAATGAGCGTCAGGCGGGTATTTTTCGCAATTCGGGCGTTGATACCACCAATGGGAATGGGCGTAATCCGACCCGGCTCAAAAACGACCGCCCCCCCGTAAAACCACTGCGTACGCAGACCCGCAATGCGTACTCGCACGGCTCCGCCTACGCCATACGGACGGGCCTTACTAAAGCTGAATAAATCTTCGGTTTCACTCACGCCTAAACCCACCGCGTATACCCAAATTTTATCCCGTAAGCTGGCGTGGATCCCCGTAATGGCTGCTGAAACCGTATAGATGCCCTGGTCATTTTTATCGAAGGAGAAATTCGGCATTCGATACCCCGCGTTGATGGCCAGAAACATCTGGTTGATTTCAACGTCGATTTTACGCAGGTTGAAATTATGAAACTTCACCCCTGCCCCTCCCCGAATGGGAATGATTCCCTGCACGTTAAACCGCGAATAGCCCAAACGAGCAGTATCATTGATCGAGGCCGCCGGCGTCACTTCGGCCCGTACGTTGATCCCGGAAGCAAAAATCCGGCTGGGGGTTAAAGAAAGCTGGGCGTAGGAAAGTGAAGCCCACAAAAGCATACCGACCGTAAAAAGAATTCGCATGAAGAAGGATAAAATAATGAAAGGCCTGTCCCTACAACGCTGAACTTAGCGATTCCGTACACTCGCCGGGTATTCTGACGAAGTACTGACTAAAAAAGCGGCTTTATACGGTCTAGAGGCCATAAAAAAAGGCCAGAGCAGGCTGGCCTTTGTGATACAAGGGTATAAATAGGAGGAAAAGGAAAGCGGCTGTAATAAAGTAAAGGTACGGCTAGCTTTGTTTCCGTAGTTTTGCTTCAATCGTTTGCTGCGTGTGCGGAACTACCCGAAGTCGCTCTTTTGGAATCAGTTTACCCGTGTCCACACAAACGCCATAGGTACCATTTTTGATACGAATCAGTGCATTTTCCAACTGCGTCGCGTACTTCTGTAAACGAGCGGCTAGCTGACTCAGGTTTTCGCGTTCACTGGTATCTGCTCCGTCTTCCAGCAATTTAGTATTACCCGAAGTGGTGTCCGTACCGGGATCATTCCGCTTGCTCAGGGCCTCCCGAATGTAGTTAAGCTCCGTTCGGGTGTCACCTAATTTCTTTTGAATCAACTCTTCGAATTCCTTTAACTCTTCTTCCGAATAGCGGGTTTTTTCTTCTACTGGGGACATCATATTGCACGGGGTTTGTTAGAAATATAAACGAATATCGATACCAAATAGTTTCTACGGGGACAGTGACCAGCAGGCCCTTACCCTGGGGGGCGGCCACAAAAATCTATTCTGAAAAAAAGGAACAAAAGTAACTTTTTTACGGAAACCGTCAAACGATCAAAAAAATTATTCTATTCCTTTATCGCAGAAAAGCATTATTTCTTTGGCAATCGTTTCGTTTTTCAAATGACAATTCCGTATTCCATTTAAATATATAAATTACGGTTAAGAGTTCTAAAAGCCCTAATCCGAACAGGTTTGTTTTTCTTGAAAGAATCCTGTTAAGTTTGCGGCGGATCAAAATATTTATTATTTTAATCCAATTTATTACTAAAATAAGAATAAGCCATGACGTATATAGAGCCAGCACCCTTGCAACACGAAAGTCCGCTGGAATCCATGAAGCAACGCTTCAATGAAGCTTTTAAATTATTGAACATCTCTCCGGAGATGTATGATATTCTGATGGTACCCCGTAAACAAGTGGTGGTGGGTTTGCCCGTAACCATGGACGATGGCTCCGTTAAAGTTTTTGAAGGGATTCGCGTCGTACACTCCACGATTCTTGGCCCTTCCAAAGGCGGTATCCGCTTCGATCCCGATGTGAACATGGACGAAGTGAAAGCACTGGCGGCCTGGATGACCTGGAAGTGTGCTGTCGTAGATATACCTTATGGTGGAGCCAAAGGCGGTATTCGCTGTAATCCCCGCGAAATGTCCACTGGTGAAATCGAGCGATTGATGCGGGCGTATACCGGTGCGATGCTTGATGTTTTTGGCCCGGATCGGGATATTCCAGCTCCGGATATGGGTACGAGCGAACGCGAAATGGCCTGGCTGATGGATGAATACTCCAAATCATACGGCATGACGGTCAACGCAGTCGTCACAGGTAAACCTCTCGTACTAGGTGGTTCACTGGGCCGGAAAGAAGCTACGGGTCGTGGGGTAATGACGGCATCCATTTCCGCCATGGAAAAATTACGCATTAACCCCTACCGGGCTACGGCCGCCGTTCAGGGATTCGGTAACGTAGGTTCCCATGCGGCAGCCCTGTTGCAGGAACGTGGCGTGAAAGTACTCGGTATTAGTGACGTAACCGGAGCCTATTACAACGAAAACGGTATCGACATTCTGAAAGCCATGCGGTACCGCGACCAGCATAAAGGTTTGCTCGAAGGCTATTCAGAAGCGACGAAAATTACGAATGAAGAACTCTTGACCCTGCCGGTTGATTTACTGGTACCCGCGGCGAAGGAAGATGTCATTACGGATGATAACGCCGGCGGTATTCAGGCCAAACTGATTGTGGAAGGAGCTAATGGCCCTACTTCCGCCAGTGCCGACGAAATCATTAACGAAAAAGGCATTCTGGTGGTACCCGATATTCTGGCGAATGCTGGTGGCGTTACGGTATCCTACTTCGAGTGGGTACAGAACCGAATCGGCTACAAATGGACGCTCGACCGGATCAATCGTCGTTCGGACCGGATTATGAAAGATGCTTTTGATCGGGTATACAATACCTCCCAAGAGTACAAAGTCCCCATGCGGATTGCCGCGTATATGGTTGCGATGAAAAAGGTAGCGGACACGTATAAGTTTCGGGGTGGATACTAGTAGTATTTACTTATTTTTATAAATTAGAGCCTTGTCAGATGACAAGGCTCTTTTTATATCCATACCCCTATCATGAAATCATTTCTGGACTATGCATCAGCATTCATGCCCTTATCTACCGAATCTTTACAGGCCATTAACCAGATCGCTTGGCGACGACACATTCCGAAACGTACTATTCTCCAACGAGCAAGCGAGGTTTGCCCCTATTTTCACTTCATTGAAAAAGGCGTCGGTCGGGTTTATTATTACCATAATGAACAGGAAATAACAGCCTGGTTGGGTTTTGAAGGTCAAATTATCAGTGCCATTGATAGTTTTTTCACAGGGAAACCAACGGATTATTGGATCGAGATACTGGAAGATGCCCAGATCTGTTCCATTTCCAATGCAGATATTGACTGGTTATTCACCCATTTCCCAGAAACCGAACGGCTAGGCCGTCTGATGATTACAGAAAATTACCTTCGTCTTGATGAACGCATGAAGCTTTTTGCTTTTCATACCGCTGAACAACGCTATGAAATTCTACTTCGTCAGTTTCCCGATATTCTGCAACGGGTCTCGCTGCGTTACATTGCTTCTTACCTGGGCATTACTCAAGTAACCCTTAGCCGCATACGAGCGGAGTTTCGGCAGTGATTATTTAACATTTGTAAAAGGATTGGTTGGGGGCATCCTAGAATTTTGAAGCGTTTAAATAACCCTTCAAAACTTTATGATGACTACCCGTATTTTCTACCTAGCACTGCTTTTATGCTTGCTTTTTACGCCTTTTGCCTGCCAGAAAGAAACTGATCCTGATTTATCTACACTCGAAAAACCTGTTCAGGAAGCAAAGGATTGGTTTGAAAAAAACCAGCATCAGGCCACAAGACCGCTCAACAAAGGATTTAACATTTTTACCAAACTGACCGAATGGGCGAAAGCAACCACCTATACTTTAGGGGATACGCTAGTTTTTGAAATTCCGCTCACGTATGAAAAAAATACCGGAATGACCCTTTCCTTAAAACATGGTAATGAGGAACCCCTAAAGACTATTAAAGCTAACCCGCAGCTCTCACTGTTAACTAAACTGGTTATTATCAAGCCCGCTGGTAAACCTTACCAATCTTTCGTCATGAAAATTTCAGCGGGAGGTGAATACTTCAAAAAATCAGAAAACTTTCTCTTGAAACAACATTTGTTTTATAAGCAAATTCCTGAGGGTTTCAGAGGACGAATTCTTTTCTATGACTGGAACGAAAATCTTCTTTCAGGTACGATTTATAAGAATGGGAAGCCTGTTGCGACCATGAAGCCCATCAATAAAGCAGGCCGCCAAGCTGTTACCTGTACTACTTATACCATTGATTATTACTATCAGGCTTGTTCAGGTGGTTATTGTTCCGAATGGACCTATAGCTGGAGTGAATCTACTACGGTATGTGTAGAAACGGGTGGTGATGACAATTCTTCGGGCGGATCGGGATGGTTATACGAACCCTGGGAATTCTGGCATCCCCGGCGGAAGTGGCAGTAATGCAGGAGGTGATGCTGGTCCCGCCCCAGATTTAACTCTAGAAGAACAAAAGTTTTTACAAAATTACAAAGTACTAGGCCCTGGTAAACCTTTGAACCTGAAACAAAAGCTAAATTGCTTTGGAACGATCCCTTCAGGTAGTAATTACAAATATTCCGTTACGTTATATGTAGATCAACCCCAAGCTGGTACAAGAGACAAAGTTAAGCACTCTTATTCAGATCGAATGCCTGGTCATACTTATTTGGGGCTAGAACGATATGATTCTAATACTGGGGAAATTATAAGAGTAGTTACTGGATTTTATGTCCAGAGCGAGTTGACAGCTATGACAGGTATTTACACAGCAGGGGCTTGGGGCGATGACGGAGCTACTGAATACGATGTTTCGCTTAAAGTAGATATGACAGCCAGTCAGTTTAAGGACGTCATTTATTTTCTCAAAAATCTAGATACACCTGCCTACAATTTAGTTGACAATAACTGCACAACGTTTGCCTATAGCTTACTCTCTCCTTATATCTCATTACCCGCAGGTTCTGGCTGGATAGGGCCTTTAGGGCAAGGTAAAAACCCAGCCGATTTGGGACAAGATTTAAGAGAAAAATCTTCAACTTATGGTAACAAACTTACTACGGGCAACGGATTAACATCTCCTTCTACTACTAATTGCAATTAGCGATGCAAAAGAAAAAAAAAGTTATTACCTGGAGTATCATCCTTATACTCTTCGTGGGCATTTGTAATATTCCCATAGTCAGTCTATTCATTTCTATCTATACCGGTAACATCTATTTTAAACGGGCAAGTTTTCACTTCACTAGTGAGAAAGGAGGGTTTTCTGTATGGGCAAGAAATGGATACGAAGATATCGTTTCCCAATTTGAAGCCTACAAAAAACGCCATCCTGAGGATACTATTCTTTATAGAAACTTTCAAATCAAGCCCTGGCAATTCTGGAGAATCTACGAATATACTGACCCTCCTTATCGATTACCCTATCGAGAATTACCCCCTAATGTCAGTGTAGATGATGTAATCAAATAGTAATCCATACCTCTGCGGCTAAAATCGAACCGCAGAGGTACTAACGATCACTACGATGAAAAAGAAAAAAATCATCTTCTGGATTATTTCTATTCTACTTATTGTCAGTGTTTCCAATATTCCTATCGTTAGTTTTTTTATCTCTTTCTTTACGGGTAATCTAAGCATGATGAATCCTGATTATCATTATATCAGCCAGAAAGGTGGGTTTTCTATTTGGGGACGAAAAGGTTCTGAAGATGTTTTATCGCAATTTGAAGCCTATAAAAAACGACATCCTGAGGATACTGTTCTTTACCGAAACTTTCAAATCAAGCCCTGGCAATTCTGGCGGATTTATGAATATACTGGCCCTTGCTATAGATTGCCTTACCAGCAGATGCCTCCTAATGTCAGTGTCGACGATGTAGTTAAACAATAATATGTTTGCTTCTTTCACCGTCGATAATAGCTAAGGTTTTAAACATATACTCTCTGTCATTTATTGTCGTACAAAAGAAAATCATCTTGAGGATGAAAAAATAGTACGTTTAGTAATGGTAATGAAAAAGCCCGTCTTCTTTCGAAAACGGGCTTTTTCATTACCTAAAGCTACTTAAACTTTGATTTCCACGTCAACACCTGAGGGAAGTTCTAACTTCATCAGAGCGTCTACCGTTTTAGCTGACGTTGAGTAAATGTCAACCAAACGTTTGTAGGTGCAAAGCTGGAATTGCTCCCGAGCTTTTTTGTTTACGTGCGGTGAACGCAGTACGGTATAGATTTGCTTGTCAGTTGGCAAGGGGATAGGACCACTTACCACAGCACCCGTAGCCTTTACGGCTTTCACGATGCGTTCAGCCGATTTGTCCACCAGGTTGTGGTCAAATGACTTGAGCTTAATGCGAATTTTTTGGCTCATCAGAGTTAATAACTGGTTCGTTAAAAAAATTGCGTTTCCGCATACCCATCACCGAAAGAACCATTTACTCCGGCAGGGAAGTCTTTAAAGTTTACCGTTTTGAGTTTTCGGTTTTCAGTCACTGTAAGAAGAATCTGAAAACCGAAAATCCTAAACTGAAAACGTATTATAATCCTTTCGCTTTCTTCACTACGTCTTCAGCAATGTTTTGCGGAACGAACTCGTAGTGAGAGAAGGTCAAGTTAGCCGTAGCACGACCTGAAGACATCGTACGCAGATCCGTTACGTAACCGAACAGTTCTGACAGAGGTACATCAGCCTTGATTACCTGAGCACCGTTACGGGTATCCATACCTTTCATGATACCACGACGACGGTTCAAGTCACCCGTGATCGGTCCCGTGTATTCATCCGGCGTCAGTACTTCAACGGCCATGATGGGTTCCATCAGTTTTGCACCAGCCATACGAG
Organism: Siphonobacter sp. BAB-5405; assembly: GCF_002872335.1. Lineage (GTDB taxonomy): Bacteria > Bacteroidota > Bacteroidia > Cytophagales > Spirosomataceae > Siphonobacter. The sequence goes on from NZ_NJAG01000034.1 coordinate 9,882, forward strand.
CGGCTTCTTTGTAACCCAGACGGGCAGCCATTTCGAAGGACAGTGAATCTGAATCGACATCGTGGAAAGAACCGTGGAATAAACGAACCTTCATGGAATCCATCTGGTATCCGGCGAGAGGACCATTTTTCATAGCCTCGTCGAAACCTTTCTGGATGGCAGGAATAAATTCGCGAGGAATCGTACCACCTACGATTTCGTTCACGAATTCCAGACCAGGCTTACCATCTTCGCGGGGTCCGATTTCGAATACGATATCGGCGAATTTACCGCGACCACCCGTTTGTTTCTTGTAAACCTCACGGTGTTCGGCATTCTTCGTCAGGGCTTCTTTGTAAGCAACCTGCGGAGCACCCTGGTTTACTTCAACCTTGAACTCACGACGCATCCGGTCGATGATGATTTCCAGGTGAAGCTCACCCATACCACGCATAATCGTCTGACCCGTTTCTTCGTTGGTTTCAACTTTCAACGTCGGATCTTCTTCGATCAGTTTCGTAATCGCTTTCGAGAAGTTATCCTGATCAGCTGATTTCTTCGGCTCGATTGCGTAACCGATAACGGGATCTGGGAAATCCATCGATTCCAGAACGATGGGGTTCTTCTCATCCGACAGGGTATCACCCGTTTTGATGTCTTTGAAACCAACCACAGCTCCGATGTCACCAGCCGCTAAGCGGTCGATCGAGTTCTGTTTGTTTGCGTGCATCTGGAAGATACGGGAGATACGCTCTTTGTTACCTGAACGGGTATTCAAAACGTAAGAACCAGCTTCCAGTACCCCTGAGTACGCCCGTACGAAGCACAGACGACCTACGTAGGGATCGGTAGCAATTTTGAAGGCCAGACCCGCGAATGGATCAGACTCCGTTGGATGACGAACTACTTCTGCATCCGTGTTAGGGTTCGTACCTACGATAGCTTCTTTATCCAGCGGCGAAGGCATCAGAGCCATCACATAGTCAAGCATCGTTTGTACGCCTTTGTTCTTGAATGAAGAACCGCACAACATCGGTACGATTTTCATTTCAATGGTAGCCCGACGAAGTGCATTCAGGATTTCATCTTCAGAGATCGACTCAGGATCTTCGAAGTATTTTTCCATCAGGGTTTCATCGTAATCAGCTACCGCTTCGAGTAATTTTTCGCGGTATTCCGTAGCTTCTTCCAGCATGTCTTCCGGAATGGGGACTACTTCAAAGGTCATACCTTTGTCAGCCTCGTTCCAGATCAGACCACGGAAGTTTACTAAGTCAACAACACCACGGAAGTTATCTTCAGCACCGATCGGCAATTGCAGGGGTACTGCATTGCTACCCAGCATTTCTTTTACTTGCTTTACTACATTCAGGAAGTCAGCACCTGAACGGTCCATTTTGTTAACGAAACCGATCCGGGGAACTTTGTAGTTATCAGCCAGACGCCAGTTCGTCTCAGACTGAGGCTCAACGCCATCTACTGAGCTAAACAGGAACACTAAGCCGTCGAGTACGCGTAAAGAACGGTTTACTTCTACCGTAAAGTCAACGTGACCCGGAGTATCAATGATGTTGATGTGATAAGAGTGATCACGATACTTCCAGTTTACTGTTGTAGCAGCAGAAGTAATCGTAATTCCACGCTCTTGCTCCTGCTCCATCCAGTCCATGGTAGCAGCACCATCGTGTACTTCACCGATCTTGTGGCTAACACCCGCATAGTAAAGAATACGCTCCGTAGTAGTCGTTTTCCCTGCGTCAATGTGGGCGGCAATACCAATGTTTCGAGTGAATTTTAAATCTCTTGCCATTATTGGTTTTTGATTGTGTTTGTTTCCGTACCGGTCCCTTGCTTGCCAGGACTTCCAATCGAAATGGGAATTTTACAGTCCGGCAATCGGGGTGCAAAAATAGTCTATTTCCTAGAAAAAAACCAGCGATAATCCAAGGTAATTTTTTGGCTGAATGGAAGTTAACTCCTCGGGCATAGTTTCTTTACGCAAGAAAGGATAGAAAAAGTGAGCTTTTCGGGGATATGGTACGTTAGGATTTTAACGTATTCCGCAAAAATAATGTTCATTTTCTGGTGAAATCGGAAAGCGTTTTGACGCTTGACTTTTTTTTATCTTTTTTGCGAGTCTTTTGAATGGGAAATTAATTAACTCGCTAAACTTATCGCCGTTATGAGAAAAGTATGGGTAATGATGGCCCTGTCGGTGGCCGTTGTGAGTCAGTCCTGCGTAAGCAAGAAAAAAGCATCCGCCTTGCAAGCCCAGGTCAATGACCTCAAAACCGAAAACACCCGCCTGGCTGAACGCATCCGCGTTGAACTCGGCGACTGTCAACAAAAATCCGCTTCCCTGCAATCCCAGCTCGATGCCCGCAACAACGAGCTGACGGCCAAGACCGCCCGCGTCAAGGAAGTCGAAGATCAGCTGGATTACTTAAAGCGTACCAACGCCGGTCTTTTAGACCGCATGGCCGATCTCTCCATTGTCTCCAAGCAAGGAGCTGAGTCCATCAAACGCTCCCTGGAAGCCATCGATCAGCAGAGCAAATACATCCAGAGTCTGAACACCTCCATCCAACGCAAGGATTCTTTGAATCTGACGCTGGTGACCAACCTCAAACGCTCGCTGGCTAACGTCAACGATGAAGACGTCGAGGTACAGGTTAAGAAAGGCGTGGTGTACGTTTCGATCTCGGACAAACTCTTGTTTGCCACGGGTCAGGCCAACGTGAATGCCCGGGCCGAAGAAGTACTGGGTAAGGTAGCCAAGGTCATCAACGATCACAATGAGCTGGAAGTGATGGTACAGGGGCACACCGATGCCGTACCCATCTCGACGGATCTCAACCGGGATAACTGGGACTTGAGCGTGCGTCGGGCCACCTCGGTGGTGCGATTGCTGCAAAGCAAGTTCAAGGTGGATCCGGCCCGTTTGACGGCTGCGGGTAAGGGTGAGTACGAGCCCAAGGATTCCAACAAGAGCTCGGCGGGACGGAAGGTTAACCGCAGAACGGAGATCATTCTCACGCCTCGTCTGGATGAGTTCTTCCAACTCCTGACCCCTCAACAAGGTCAAGCTAAGTAAGCACTGGATTTTTCTATACTAAAAAGCCCACTTTCAACAAGTGGGCTTTTTTTATTCCGTTACTAAACCTGATCCTAATGACTGGTTTGAATCATTTCATATTCTTCTTCCGTTAGTCCTGAGCTTTCTATCCATTCCTGTACTTCGGGCATATCCATGTCCTGAATATAGTCGTACGGATGCCGGGCGTTGATACGTTCGGCGATCGCTCGCCCTTCCGTCTGCTCGATCAGGTAGCCTACCGCACAAATGGTACCGTTTTTATCCATAAAACAGGGTTTGTATTGACCTACGTTCGGCTCACTTTGGGGAAAGTTGCCAGCCTCCCTGTATTGCTGTAATAGGTCTAATAACCGTTGGCGTTTTTGTTGGAGATGAGCGGGCAGATGGGTTACAGAGCTTTGTCGCAACTTGTCTTCTACGTACGCTAAATGCGTTTCAATACGAAGCGACTGCGGGGTTCTCAAATCAGGTTTACGGCCATAAGTGGCAATGAAGCTTTCATCGCCCAATACAGTGTTGATGGGTTGCAGTTGCTGTTGCGTGGATGCTAACGTGATGCCTAGGAAAGCAGCCATCACCATAAAACCCAGCATAGTGAGTACTTTCATGATAGATAAAGGTATGGAGGACCTTGTAAAGACCCAATTTCGATTTAAAGGGTTGGAACGGCTTTTATTCTTTCGATAAAAATTGTTTTTTAAGTTCTCGTGTCATCAAATCCCTTCTCAAACGCCTACCTTTGTCAGACTGATCGCATAAAGGGGTGCCCTACCTAACGGGCTGAGATCATACCCATTGAACCTGCCACGGATAATGCCGTCGAAGGGAAGCGTAGATAGTCTGAAAACTTGTATTTCTTCGGATTATCCCAGCATCAATACTCTTATCCATTTATGTACTGAAACCCGGACGGGCTTCAGCCCCTTAGCCTGTCGTAGCTATACGACCATGCATACAAGCTTTACTCACGCAGTAAAACTGCCCCATTTTTTGGGTAAAGGTTTTCTACTTTTTTTCCTATTACTTTCTTCGCTGTATTCGTTTGCTCAGAAAAATGCATCGGGTACAGTAACGGACGCGTCGGACGGTCAGCCCCTGCCCGGAGCTAGTGTACAGGCAGTTGGAACGCGAAGAGGCGTAACCACGAAAACGGATGGGAGCTTCTCATTAAGCAATCTACCTGATCAGGTGACGACGCTTGAAATCAGCTACGTAGGCTATGAAAAACAGCGTATTGACCTGACTGCTACGCAGCCGTTGCGTATTGCTCTGGTACGTAGTTCGTTTACCGCAGATGAAGTAGTAGTATCCGCGACTCGGGCCAACCAGCGTACCGGAATGGCGTATACGAATGTAGGAGGCGAAGAAATTCAGAAACAGAATTTGGGTCAGGATTTACCCGTACTTCTCAATTTTCAACCCTCACTAGTAACGACTAGCGACGCCGGAGCGGGCATTGGTTATACCGGCTTTCGGATTCGTGGCTCCGACGCAACTCGGATTAATGTAACCCTCAACGGCATTCCTTACAATGATGCCGAGAGTCAGGGGCTCTTTTGGGTTAACATGCCCGATTTTGCGAGCAGTACAACCAGCATTCAGATCCAACGCGGCGTGGGTACATCGACCAATGGAGCCGGAGCTTTTGGGGCGACGGTAAACGTCCAGACGAATGAATTTCGGAAAGATGCCTATGCTGAAACGAATCACAGCGTGGGTTCTTTCAATACACTCAAAAATAACGTATTGGCTGGAACAGGTCTGATTGATGGCAAGTTTACCGTAGACGCCCGTCTGTCCAGACTTACCACGGATGGGTACATCGATCGGGCCTCGTCCAACCTCAAATCGTTCTACTTGTCAGGGGCGTATTTTGGCAAGAAATCCTTCGTACGGGTGAACATTTTTTCCGGCATTGAGAAAACGTACCAGGCCTGGAATGGTGTGCCGGAATATCTGTTAAAGACCAATCGTACCTATAATGGTTTTACGTACGACAACCAGACCGATAACTACCAGCAGGATAATTACCAGTTGCTGAGTTCGCACCAGCTTTCCCGCAACTGGACCTTCAACTTTAACCTCCACTATACGAAAGGGCGTGGCTATTTTGAAGAATACAAACCTGGTGCAAATTTGAAGGATTACGGTTTGGCTCCGGTCGTCCTTGGTGGAGTCACGATTGACACCACTACAATCATTCGACGCAAGTGGCTTGACAATGATTTTTATGGAACGGTATTCTCGCTTGATTATGATTCATTCAAAAAGCTAAAAGTGAATATCGGTGGGGGATGGAATCGTTATACCGGCAAGCACTTCGGTGAAGTCATCTGGTCTCGGTTTGCCAGCAACTCCAACATTCGTACCCGGTACTACGAGGATGATGCGACCAAAACAGACTTCAACCTGTACGCCAAAGCCTATTACCAGTTGACGGAAGGCTTGAACGTTTTCGCAGACGCTCAGATTCGGCGGGTTCACTATGATTTTCTGGGAATCAATAGTCAATTGCAGAATGTTCAGCAACAGGCTAATCTGAATTTCTTTAACCCTAAACTGGGTTTGAATTACCAGATCAGCGAACAGCACTCGGCGTACGCTTCATTCAGCGTAGCTAACCGGGAACCGAACCGTGACGATTTTACGCAATCAACGGCTCAAAGCCGTCCCAGAGCCGAACAGCTTCAGGACTGGGAAGCAGGTTACCGTTTACAGGCAGGCAACCTGGCTTTCACAGTCAACGGCTATTACATGAACTACAAGGACCAGCTGGTATTAACGGGTAAACTCAATGACGTGGGTAGTCCCACCCGTACCAATGCGGGTAAGAGCTACCGAATGGGTCTGGAAGTAGAGGGTGGTTACCAGATCGCCAAGTCGCTAACCTTGAACGCCAATGCTACCTTTAGCCGGAATAAGATCAAGGAGTTTCGTTCGTACTACGACAATTATGATAATGAGACGCAACAGGAGCAAATTTCCAGTAATACCGACATCTCCTTTTCACCAAATGTAATTTTCGGCGGACAACTCCTCTGGAAACCAATCAAAAATCTGGAGTTGGGCTGGCTGGCCAAGTATGTAGGAAAGCAGTATCTGGACAATACCCAGGACGAAGGACGAAAACTCAATGCTTATTTTACGAACGACATTCGGACCATTTATACCATCAAGCCTAAATTTGTCAAGGAAATTAACGTGAGTCTATTACTGAATAACGTTTTCAATCGACTCTACGAATCCAATGGTTACACCTTCAGTTATGTTTCTGAAGGACAGTTCACTACTGAAAATTACTATTATCCCCAGGCGGGTTTTAACTTTCTGCTGGGTGTAGGGGTTAAATTCTAACTGACTATTTATAAACAAAAAACCCGGTAAGAAATCTGGAGTGCCCCCAAGAAGTTAGACACTACTTGGGGTATTTTATTATGTCAAGGAACAAGAAACACAGTTTTGAATTCAAATTAAGATGCGTAAAGACAGTATTGGCAGGCAAAGATTCGATGAGTGGAGTGGCCCGCCAACAGGGGATTGATCATTCATTAGTGAAACGATGGTGTCGAAGCTATGAACGTTGGGGGCTGGAAGCTTTACGGCCTAAGGTAGGTAAACGAGTTTTTAGTGCTGAA
>NZ_NJAG01000176.1 GCF_002872335.1 Siphonobacter sp. BAB-5405
AAAAAACGGGACTTCTATCGTTAGACAGAAGCCCCAGGGTATCGATTAAGAATTCGGGGGGGTTAAAACTAAGAATCCGGGGTTAAGGGCTTAAACTCGTATCTATACTTTCAGGAAAAAACGTCGGCAACGCATACACTGGTAGTAGCGGGTACTCAAAAAGAATAACGAGTATTTGACTACTAAAGGACGCCGGCGTCTTTCCGTATCATTACAACGGCAGTTAGGACAAGTGGAGGTAGTAGAAATAAAGGCCATAGCGGAGCGGGGGAAACCAGCCATGGAAAAATCCATGGGGGCAAATTGGTTAATGGATTATTGTTGACGGGGTAGCAGAGCATTACCTGGTACAAAGATCATTAGAGCTTTACGGGCAGGCTATCACTTCATGTTTCAATTTATACTACCTGGGTAACATACACCTCCAAAAGCCGCGATTATCTTATTCGTCTATGAACTGTCTATATCGGTTGTATGGATGAAAAAGCGTAACACTGACGTTACAAATGATGCTGATGAGGTTACAGGACCGCTGATACAAAGCCGAAATCCGCGTTATGCACAGGTTTTTACTGGGTTTACTTGGATTATGGCATTTGAATGAATCTTTGAAACTAACAAATACTGCTTTCGTTTGAATAAACCCTAACGTACCAGACTATGCACCTTTGTATCAGACAAAAACAAAGAAAAGCATGGCAACAAAAAAAGTTTGGTTCGTTACGGGAGCTTCTAAAGGATTAGGCCTGGCACTGGTAAAACGCCTGTTAGCTGAAGGCTATAAAGTGGCAGCGAACTTCACGTAATGTCCAGGCCCTGCAGGAAGAGGTAAATTACAGCGGCGATGCCTTTCTACCCCTGCAGGTAGATTTAAATGATACCCAGGCTATGGCGGATACGGTGCAGCAGAT
>NZ_NJAG01000177.1 GCF_002872335.1 Siphonobacter sp. BAB-5405
GGACTGGCGTCAATATCAGCCTGATCCTTGTAGAAACCAATGGCCTGATATACCCGAATCTGACCAATACTCTTGCCCGTATAATTCTGGTAGGAATACTGAGAGGCAGGTTCATCCATGAACAGAATCTTGTTCTTGGCTAGGGAATAGTTGCCTCGCACGAAATAGCTGAAGTTCGACCCGATCTTATCTTCAAAACCAAATTCAAGTTCAATACCCCGGTTATTGACGCGACCTAGGTTAACAGGCGGTAAACCCTGCCCAAAGATGGACGAGACCGTTCCCCGTACGGTGAGGATATCAAACGATTGTTGTCGAAGTAGTTGACGGAACCCGTAATTACGGTTTTCCAGAAAGCAAATTCAACGGCCAGGTCAAGTTTCTTTTCTTTCTCCCAGCTTACCTGTTCATTGGCGAGGGATCCTTCAAAAATACTTTGGTACTGATTGCTTGAATAGCCAAAGTCAGTCGGAACTACGCCGTTGCCAATTCCATAATTCTGCTGATAGTAATAGCTGAAATTACTACCCAAAGCGTCGTTTCCTACTAACCCATAAGAAGCACGGAATTTAAGCAGATCGACGAAAGGTACGTTGCTTTTGAAGAAGGGCTCCTCCGATAAAACCCATCCGGCGGATACTGCCGGAAACAAACCATATCGGTTGCTGCCAATAAAGCGATCCGAACCATTGTAGCCCGCATTAACCTGAAAAAGGTATTTCTGATCGTAGTCGTAGCTAATCCGTCCGGAATACCCCCGGAAGTTACTGGGAATGAAATTGTAAATAGCATTGCTACTGGCGGCCGTATTTGAGTTGCGGTTCAGTAAGGCTAAGCCCGCAACGTGGTGCTTGCCGAAGGTCCGGTCGTAATTCAGATAAGCCTGAACGTTCAGCACGCGGCTGGTACTGCGAGGCGAAT
>NZ_NJAG01000178.1 GCF_002872335.1 Siphonobacter sp. BAB-5405
TTTTTACTGGAATGGGAAGTGGTCGTTTGCCAGGACCGCTACGGCCAGACAAGGCGTACTTACCTTTCCTCAGGTTTCTTCCAATACCCTCTATCTGGTCTGTGATACGGAGCCCACTACTACTCAACGACCGTTTATGGTTTTGAATAACCAAATTAAATGGTTGTAAGTCCATCCGGGTTGATGCTGAAAAGAGTTTTGGAAGGTATGTTTCGGAACCCATCTCGTCAGTGGTAAACCCAAAAAAAGAAATCGCAATCTGAACTTTTCGAAGCCTCAGATAATGAATCGGCCTCTATCTGCTGAACGTCTTGCAGATAGAGGCCTTCCTGGCATTGATTAGGAGGAATGTATACGCAGGAAAGAGGTCATTGGTTC
>NZ_NJAG01000179.1 GCF_002872335.1 Siphonobacter sp. BAB-5405
CCCTCTCCTACTACTGGTTTTTCTATACCCTTTCCCTTTTTTAGTTCGCTTGGATAGAACCGAACTCCTAAACAAGGGAGCCCGCGTACTTTGGCAAAAAAACAATGAGCCCAAGCCGCATTTTACGCGTGATCCTATTTCTGCTAGTGTTTTCCTGTCCTGTTGTTAACGCCCAAACTCCTGGCTTTCCAAAGGCTTCCACCGACTCACTGCTGAAAAAACTCAGGCAAGTCCTAGAAAAAGAGCACCTGCCGGGATTGATGATTTCCATGGTAAAAAAGGATGATCACTTTTCGGCAGGACTTGGTTATGCCGATGTCAAG
>NZ_NJAG01000180.1 GCF_002872335.1 Siphonobacter sp. BAB-5405
TCTACGACGAGCAGAAAAAATACATTGATTTTGCGGCTAACATGCACTGGCCTTACTGCCTGATTGATGTCAATTGGGACCAGAAAATCGGTTACGAAAAAATAGCGGAGCTGGCTCAGTACGCCAAAACCAAAAACGTGGGATTAATCCTCTGGTACAACTCGGCGGGGGACTGGAACGACGGTCAAGTACACCCCTAAAGGGAAATTACTCGAAAGACAGGGCCGCCGCGATGAGTTCGCACGGATTGAAAAAATGGGCATCAAGGGCGTCAAAATCGACTTTTTCGGTGGAGATGGTCAGTCGGTTATCAAATATTATCAGGACATTCTACTCGACGCGGCCGATTATCACCTGCTGGTAAATTTCCACGGAGCCACGCTGCCCCGTGGCTGGGCACGCACGTATCCGCATTTGATGACGGCGGAGGCCGTGAGGGGTTTTGAGATGGTTACTTTCGAGCAGAAGGATGCTGATAACCAGCCTACGCACGCAGCCCTGTTGCCTTTCACGCGGAATGCCTTTGACC
>NZ_NJAG01000181.1 GCF_002872335.1 Siphonobacter sp. BAB-5405
CATTTTTCCTGCCTCACCGTACATTAAATAAGCTTTAGCCGGAGCGTCGTAACTTTGGGCTTTACCCTCAATGGTAAACGGTTTGGATTGAGCCAGAGCCAGTACGGGGTAACAGGCCAAAATCGTCCATAAATACTTCATAACGTCAATAAGTAAGTTTGAAAAAAGAATAATCAATCGTTGGCGAATACCGAATTAAGGCATGAGTTCAGCCAGTTTTTTATCTAACTCGCTGTGATCACTACTGTAGCGGGCAATGATGGTACCTTCTTTATCGAGCAGAATGTAAGTCGGCAGGGAATGAATGGCAAAATGTTTCGTGAGATCTGAATCCGTCCGATAGCCTCTGAGCACGTGGTGCCAGGGCAACTGATCTTTTTCGACAGCTTTTTTCCAGGCTTCGGGTTTACTATCATCATCGGAAATGCCGACCACATCAAATCCTTTGGCCTGATACTGCTCGTAGAGTTTGCGTAAATGAGGATTGTTTTTTCCGGCAGGGCACGCACCAGCTAGCCCAGAAATCCATTAACACATACTTGCCTTTCAGATCAGCTAACTTAAAGGGTTTACCCTGGATGTCTACGGCTTCAAAGGCAAAAGCCTTATCACCGGGTTGGCCCA
>NZ_NJAG01000182.1 GCF_002872335.1 Siphonobacter sp. BAB-5405
CCGGCTGGTTACCACTGATGTGTTCGTTATGCACGGTCTCCAGCTCGCGTGCTTCTGTGTAGTCGGCAATGGGATGTGCCGCCGTACGCAGGGAGCCCTGCAACAGAAAGTTGGTTTTGAAGTAACCAGGGTATACAACCGTTGCGGAGATCCCCATGGACTTCGTCTCGGCGGATAACGCCTCGGTTAAGCCGACCACCGCAAACTTGGTAGCGTTATAAATGCCCCAGCCGGGAAAGGTACCCAGGAAGCCAGCGATGGAAGAGATGTTGAAAAACGCCCCT
>NZ_NJAG01000183.1 GCF_002872335.1 Siphonobacter sp. BAB-5405
CTTCCGTTCCTTCGCTGCAATTTCCCAATCAAAGTATAAGCCACAGCGTTCAGAAAGCTCTTTTTGGGTATACTTTAGAATCCTGGTCTCAAAGTCCGTAAAGCTTTTATAAGCGGTCAGATTCAAGCCAAGCAAGCCTTTAAGCCGATCAATTTCGATGACCCATTCATTTTTCTTGCGGTACATCATTAGCAGTTCATACATTCGAATGGCATGAACGCTTTTAAGACTCAGAATT
>NZ_NJAG01000035.1 GCF_002872335.1 Siphonobacter sp. BAB-5405
TTCAATAGTTAGCTGAATCACTGTTGACTGCTTGCTTGTAGGCTCCGTTTGTAAACTCTTCAGGTAACCTTCCACTGTTTGTGAACGAGGAGATACCGCAGCAATCAATTGCGTGTCACTTTTCAGAACGGGCTTGTTTGCGAAGAAACGAAGGCGACCAAAAGGTGTGTCAATACTCTGGTTGATGGGATAGTTCCGGTCATTTACACGTACCGTGTTGTTTTCCGGAAACTAATCTCCAGCTTTTCCTTGTACAGCTCAGGCTTGGGCTGTTCAACGATCATTTTAATGGGAACGTTACCGTATACTTCGCGTTTGCCAAAGTTGGAAGGCTCGAAATACTTGACATCCAGATTAAGATCGCCAACGATTTTGTTCATCAGCGTGTACGACTTCAGGATTTCGATTTCGTTATCTACGAGTTTTTGCTGACCGAAGATGTCCAGCTGCTTCATCAGCTCACCGGTATCAACGCCTTTTTTCTCGTCCTTGATCAACAGACTGGCCTGTACACGGTAAATCGGTTGTTGATACAGCAAGTATACATACGCCGCTCCTAAGGCAAATGCCACTGATACTAAGAACCACGGCCAGTTGCGAGCATAGCGGAGCAGAATGGCCCGTATGTTCGTCTGATCAGTCTCTACGACCTGATAAGGCACGTACGAAGTGTAAGGATTATTCGTTGCCATAACGTCTGTATCGTAATAATTTTAAGTGGATTGTATGTTATAAGGTATAAGCGAAATTACCTAATGATTACGCTCACCAATACTAACACGGCAGACACTGCACTAATGACGATAGGGACAACTCGATAAGTATTGTCGGTGGCGGCCGCTCTAGCTTGGTTGGGTTCTACATAGACTACATCGTTGGGATGCAGGTAGTAATAGGGAGAGCTAAAAAAATCCCTTCTATTCAAATTGATCCGGGCAAACGTCTTTTTGCCGTTTTCTTCCCGAATGATTAATACGTTTTCACGTTTGCCATAGATCGTTAAATCATTGGCCATACTCAAGGCTTGTAAGAGCGTAACCTGCTCATTGTTAATCAGAAACAGTGAGGGATGATTCACTTCACCCAGGACGGAGATTCTGAAATTTACATTCCGAACATTTACGGAAGGCTCTTTGAGGTAGGCTTTCAGCTTATCCTTAATGAAAGCGTTGATTTCCGTGCTGGATTTACCGGTTACGGGTATTTTACCTAACATGGGGAAATCAATACTGCCATCTTTATTGACTACGTAGCCGGGCTGGTAGGCAAGTGGATTGGCGGAAGCATTTAAACCTTGGCCCTGAATAAGGGCTTGTGACTCAGGTAAATTAAATACTGCGGAGGCTTCGGGGTTTAAACTGGTAACAGTAATGGACAACACGTCACCTATCTGAACGGTAGGTGTGTACTGTTTAGCTATACTGAGACTGTCAATGGTTGTGTTGGGTCCCTCCTGAAAAAGTGCTAAGTTTTTCGAGGACACACAACTAGATAATAAACAGGCAAGAACGAGCAGCGAAGACAAATTCTTCACTATGGTTACCCGATCCTGGCGGAATGATCTGGTACTCATATAAGGCTTCAAAAGATCCAGTAAGGAGATTCGCATAGAATGCTTGGTCAAAGAAAGTACAATTTTTTGTTAACTACCAACTTCTAACTAAAATGTTTTACGAAAAACAAAATTTACTAACAAAAGTCAATAAGCCCGGTACAAACACGAACACTTTCTGCCGTTTTTGTACGATCACTCAAAACTATTTGTGTAATTAGATAACATTTGCTTAATACCCATAATCCTATACAATTCTACGAATTATACCAATCCAGGGAGGTTACCTAAAGCCTTTCAGCATTGGTCAGACCTACAGTCCCAGTAAGGAAGAATTCCGCAGGGGCTGGTTCTTCAATTCATCGAATTCGGGTAAAGCAAATATTCGTTCAAAGCGGGATAAGTCGCCGGGTCGATGCAAATCACTTCCGATGAAGTCCACCCAACCCTTTTGTAACAGTAACTTGCCCTGGCGGCGAGCCTGATCACCGTACTTACCCGTTAAGGACATGGCATTGAGCTGAAGCAGACAACCAGCCTGGCGATGCCGGTCGAGTTCAGCCTCAAAATTATGGTAGTATTTGTAACGTTCGGGATGAGCCAAAATAGGCGTATAACCGGCCGCTTGTATACGAAAGATAAGGTCTGTTAGATGAAGGGGAGCCGAAGACCAGGCTGTTTCTACTAACAAATACTTCTCAGGGCCGAAACTAATAACCTCTTTATGATTGAGCAAATCGAGAAAGAAATCATCCAATAAATACTCAGCGGCGACTTCGACCTGTAAGGGTAACTGATGTTCTTTGATTAAGGCCTGTAATTGCTCCTGTCCCTGCAAGAGCTGATCGTGCTTGTTGGGAAAATAATCACGACTGACGTGCGGCGTAGTGACTACTTTTTGAATACCCCATTCGCTAAATTGTTGCAGACAGGCCAGTGACTCTTCCCAAGTATCCACGCCGTCATCAACGCCAGGCAGTAAGTGCGAGTGAATATCAACATTCCAGAAGCAGTGTTTGACAGGTTCTTCCGGAATAGATTTGGCGGAGAAGAACCGATCTTTTAAACGCTGCCATAAACTAGTAGAGCTCATGGATTTAGCTATAGTACGACTATCTGATGTACGAGTAGGCTCTGCCACCGAATGATCGGTCACATGGTCACCCGTTCGAAAAGGGACAAGTCTCCTTTCTGAAGGCGAAACTACTTCATCAAACTCCGTATTCATAATATAGCTAGCGGTTAGATGTGATGTACCCTAAATAAATGGGGTACCAGTCCTCACAATATGTAATACAAATTCAGTCAGTAACTCCCAGCAACCTAACCCGGCTGCTGAGATTTTGTACATGCAAAAGATTACATTCCAGTATGCTAAATCAATGCAGGAATGAGAACAGATTCGGCGACGAAATCAGTGTTCATGCATTTATTTTAACTTTACAAGCGACTTTCAATGGGAATGACCTGTCTATTAAACTACGTAGATTAAAAAGCTTGGATGTTTTAAAATGTATTTTTTAGAAAAAAAGGTCTGTTTTAAGTTCAAATAAACTTTACACAATAATTAGTCAATTCAGGCAAAAAAAAGACAAAAAACATCATACCAGATTTAGTATTGGTAAACAAGGATTAGCTAAGTACCATTCTTTAAATTATTGATAATCAGATTAATACTACTCAATCCGTATTTTTGGTAAATCTTATATTTATTTATTTTCTTCAAATAATTCAAGAATGTTTAATAAATAGGCAG
>NZ_NJAG01000184.1 GCF_002872335.1 Siphonobacter sp. BAB-5405
TTATTGTGATTGCGAATGTCCCGGAGTTCAAGCTTTTCCGTATTCAGCCAAAGATCAAAATACCAGCTCATAGTCTGAGTAGCGACCGCAAGCATGCAATGTTTCCCTTCCGGGGTAATCCAGTGCTGCATGACTTCCTTGATCGAAAGCTCTATCGGATGTCCTATTTTACCGTACTTTTTTAGGTAAAACGTTCTTACAACTTGAATTCCCTCTACTGTGGTTAGCATGGCATATAGGAA
>NZ_NJAG01000185.1 GCF_002872335.1 Siphonobacter sp. BAB-5405
AGAACGTATGAGCAGTCTCCCGTAAAGGCCTGATTTTCAAAGGTGCCCTCGTTCAGCATACGTACACGGCCGCTGTACGTATCAAAGCCAATGACCTAGTATCGGGAGCCGTAATGGTGGTACAGATAAAAACCCATGGCTTTATACTGGGCCATGGTCGTGTCTTTGGCAAGGTGCAGGTTGTGCGATCAGAGAATACTTTTGGGCTGACCAGTACGATCTGCCTGCCAACGAAGCGTTATTAAAGCAACAGGACTGGATGAAGTGATGATCCGTTACAGCGTTCCGCCGGGTACATACACGGATTCAACCATCCACTGCCGGGCGGACAGTCCATAATGCATGCATTCGAACATGGCGGTAATGGCCTGTTTTCCCAGCTTGCGGCCACTGGTTTCTACGTAAGAAACTTCGGGATAATAATTCTGGGGAATGGTGCCGTCGCTGATTGCAATGATCCCTACCTGAGCCGGAACCTGAACACCCGATTGCTGAACGGCCTTCAGTACGCCCAGCAGAATTTCGTCGCTCATGGAAAAAATCGCATCAAAAGACGGGTCCGAAGTAAGCACCTGATACGTTTGCTGATGGGCGTGCGTCGGACTGGTGACTTCCAGAGCCTGATAGCTACGCCGTGGCTCTCCAGTTCATCGAGAAACGCCTGTCGGCGAATCACGGAAATGGACATGTTATGGTGCCCAAACAAGGCCAGCACCCGCTGCTTTTTCCGGGCAATGAGTGCCTGAGCCGCCAGACGAGCCGCCTGTTCATCGGCCAGACAAACCTTCAGGCAAGGCTCCCAGGTAGGAACCTTGTCGAAAAAGAGTACCGGAATGGAATGTTCGGCCAGTTTGAGAAAGGCACTGATGTCTTTAGTTTCGGACGTCAGGGAAGCAAAGATTCCGGCTACGCGGTTTTCCTTGCATACCTTCAGATTAAATAACTCCATGACCGGATCGTCTCCGGACTGTAAAATCAGCAGCGAGTAGCCCTGTTTTTTTACTTCTTCTTCCAGCGAAGCCAGAAAGAAATTATAAAAGTAACTGGAGATGGAAGGGACCATCACTCCAAAGAGATTTGCTCTGATTGGTCCTCAAGTTAACGGCGTAGGTATTGGGTTCGTAGTCGAGTTCGGCTGACAATTCCCAGACTTTCTTTTTGGTAGCTTCGGAAATATCCGGGTGGTTTTTAAGGGCCCGGGATACKGTGCTGATACTGAGTCCTAAAAGTTCGGAAAGTTTGCGAAGTGTGGTAGGTTCAGCCTTCATGACTCAGGTAGCTACGGCTTATTTTACCCGTAACTATGGGTAAGAACCGTTTCCAGCGAAAGGAATTTCATTAGTGAAAAATAGTGCAAAATAAATAAATTTTAGCATAATACATTAGCTTACTTCACTTAAAGCAGACCTTTTAATCGCTGGGAGGCGGTCTGAATACCCTGCTCGACACAGACCGCCAGGGAACTTTGTCCCAAATAGGCCCGGACGAAACCCGACCAGAAAGCATCGCCCGCCCCCGTCGCATCTTTGATATCCGTAATTACCTGAGCGGGCCGGAATTGCCAGTCTTCCTGAGTTGCTTTGTACCAAACCCCATCCCCGCCGCAGGTCAGACACGTCACGCTGGACTGTAAGGTGGACAAATAAGCCTTTGCCTGTTCAATGTTCAAAGATTCGCCCTTCATACGATTGACATCGTCAAGACTGAATTTGAATAGAGGGTTCAACGTTTGTAGCTTTTCGAGCGTCTGGCAGGCTTCCTCGGGCTTCGTCCAGATTTTCTCGGAGTAATTCCAGTCAACCGAAACCGGAATGCCTTGCTGGGCGGCTCGGTCGAAGGCCTGTAAAATGGCGTCGCGGGCGGGTTGCTGGCTCAGGGCAAAGGCGGAA
>NZ_NJAG01000186.1 GCF_002872335.1 Siphonobacter sp. BAB-5405
TTTGAGCATTAAGAATGAGGCAGCCAAGAATTCAATGTATTTACTTGCTGGTAATGTCTTACAATGTATCGGCCAGGAATAACGCATGCTCTAAAATCAAATCTCGATTTGACAAGCTCTCATTGCTGATAACATGGTTTGGCATGATACCAACGCCTTCCACCGGCTGTTTATTCGGTAAGCTTTCCAGCTTGCTGGAGATTCCACACAACCAGCCATTACTTAACTCCCGAAACGTAGGTCCCGCTACGCCATCTCCCGTGGGCTGTCCGATCTGAATGACATTCGGAAGGGCCCGCATCATCATGACAAAACTATTACCCGCACTGAACACGTATCGATTCGTTAATAAATAAACGGGCCTGGTAAACTGCCACTTCCCCCGACTGGCTAGATAAAGTGCTTCGTGCGGCGTAAAATCAGTGTAGCCGGGGCCATTTCGCCATTGAACGTAGCCAAACAAA
>NZ_NJAG01000187.1 GCF_002872335.1 Siphonobacter sp. BAB-5405
GGGGAAAGCATACGGATTTGGGTCTGAGCTACCGGGGCAACCGGATTAAGTCCCGCAACGAGCAACAAAGTCTGCGAACCTACGCCCTACCCGATACGTCTTATTTTTTGCGTGAATCGAGCCTGTCTGACGCCGAAAACTGGAGTCATACGCTACACATGCATTTTAACCATCAGATAGACTCTCTGACGAGCTTACGCGTTTACTCGTCCTTACTACTTCAGCAATCCGAGAACCGTTCTGACCGCTACTCCCAAACCTTTCCGACGGGTACTGATCTCATAAATCCAATCAACGAAAGCCGCACTGAAAATACCAGCGATGGTACCGGAATCAGCGGTTCGACAAATGTCAGCTTTAACCGGAATTTTCTAAAAAAAGGAAGAAATCTGCTGGTAAACTA
>NZ_NJAG01000188.1 GCF_002872335.1 Siphonobacter sp. BAB-5405
CCATTCCACTAGATAGCAGGAAGGCACTGATTACCGTGCTGGGATGATTCTTTAACGAAGGCTTGTTCAATCTTGAGGTATTCTTTGTATAGGGGCTCTCTCGATTTTTGGAGTAAAGCTTCCTGAACGGTATCCTTCGCTTCGTGGACTTTCATGTAAATCTTATTCAAAGAGTCTAAGCGGGTACGCACGGAACTTAGACTCTTCTCGTAGTTCACGTAAAGATCATGCGTAGCAGAACCCGTTACTTTCACTGTAGGTAGACTGGCAAAATCTCCCTTAACCGTGATGGGTTTATTTTCTACGAAGACCCCAAAATACTTTGTCTTACGGTAGTCTTTATCCGTAATAACGCTCATCATAAAGGGGTGCAGGGCTTTTCCCTGAATGGTGAAATGGCCCTTCTTGACCGCTACAGAATCAAGCTTTGCGTTTAAAGCTTCCGCTCCAAAAACCGGAGTTTTTTCGAAAGTATACGTACGGTACATTTAGGCCTTTTAATGTCCGCGGAAAGCGTGTAGCCCGTCTGGGCTTCTCCCAGCGTGGGTAGAGTCAAAAGACCCAGGCTAAAAAGCCAAGCAAGGAATTTTTCATGCGTTTACTTATTGAGGGTTTTGTACGAGGTTAGGATTAACGGACATCTCCGTTTGCGGTAATAAAAACACAACTGTAGCATCCGTTGGCTGAACGGTAATTTATCACCGGGCAGGTTGGTGGTGTAGCTGCGTACGAGGGGCCGATTATTGCGAAGAAGATCATCCCGGCGGTAGCCAAATTCAAAGGCTAATTCCATCCGACGTTCATCGAGTACCGCATCGAGTACGGTGGCCCGGCCCCGTAGATTACTTTCGCTGTAAAGGTCCGTCAAACCGGCCCGCTGACGGATGGCATTTACATCGCTCAGGGCTTCCGTATTCCGGCCCAGCTTAGCTAACGCTTCCGCCCGATCCAGCAGCAGTCCGGCGTAGCGGGAAAATACGGGTGAACTCAGCCGAATATTCCCGTTTTGCGTGTATTTATTAACAAAGTAACGCGTGCCCTGGGTATTAGTCATCAGGGAAACATAATGCTGGAGACGAGCATCCGTCTTACCTTCATTAAGTAAAGCCATCAGCGGTTCCGAAACAGCGGCATACCGGGAATCGGTGTAATCGTAGTTGATTCCAAACGTGGCGGCAGTCTGAGCAGAATTCATCCGCATGCAGAAAATGGTCTCCTGATCCGTACTGTGATCAGTCGTAAAATAGTTGGTAAACTCCGTTCCGGTGACCAGTTTGTATTTGTTCTGACGCGTAACCAGGTTTACAGTTTCAACCACTTTCTCATTTTCCCCCCGTTGCAGATAGACGTTGGCCAGTAAGGCATAAGCGGCATTTTTACTGGCATAGGCATTGCCTTTGTCGAGGGTCATCAGGCTGGCGGCCTGCATCAGATCGGTTACCAGCTGATCATAGCATTCTTTGACCGTATTACGAGCAGGTAAAGCGTTTACATCCGGCTTCGTCAGGAGGGTACGCCCAGGTTCTGAGCCGGATTCTGAGCATACGGAAGCCCGAAAATGCGTACCAGAGAAAAATGCATCAGAGCTCTCAGATAGAGGTTTTCGCCTTTGAGCTGGAGGTCCGCCGCTGGAGCATTGTCCGGAATGGCCTGAATTACCTGATTACTGGCATAAATTAATTTATAGGCTCCGTCCCACATCACATTCAGCCCTAGCAGGGTACTGGTATGTTGGTACGTGTAAATCCCTATGGAGGTAGTAGTGGCATTATCTCCGGCCAGTAGTACCTGTACATTGTCACTGGACAGTTCCGTAAACCGATGAAAACGGGCGACGAGAGAATTGATTCAGCAGCATCGAATAATTACCGTAGGTAGCCGATTTGCAGATTAGCCGAATTTCGAAAGAAAGGTGGAGGATTCGACCTG
>NZ_NJAG01000189.1 GCF_002872335.1 Siphonobacter sp. BAB-5405
ACGAGAAGGTTCCCCGGACGAAGTATTGAATCGGACCTACTTTGTCATTCCATTCGCCAAAGATTTCATAGCCCCGGTTACTAACCCGTCCGACGTTGGCCGGAGGGACGTTCCAGTCGGGTACACCGTACGTACCGGGAATTGTTCCCAGCGATACCAGAATGTTGTTTCGCTTTTCCCAGAATACGGCTGTAGTTACCGACAGACGATCTTTCAGGAACCGGAATTCTCCGGCAAGGTTCGTTTTCCGGGCCCGTTCCCAGGTAATTTCCGGATTACCCAGAGCCGTTTCCTGAGCTCCGCTGAAGTAAGGGTTGGCACTGGAGCCATCACTTCTGCCGAAGAAATAGCCCCGACCGTTGTAAGCCCAGGTATTCGGCAGGTAGAGGTAGCGGCGGCCTCCCAATTGGTCGTTTCCTACTTCGCCGTACGAACCGCGGAATTTTACCCAGGTAACAACATCGTTTTTCGGGAAAAACGATTCATTGGACAGAATCCATCCGGGCGAAACGGAGGGGAAATAGCCGAATCGTCTACCCGGAGCAAACTGCTCACTACCGTTGTAACCCATGTTGAATTCGAACAGGTAACGTTCCTTGAAATCATACGTAACCCGTCCGACCAGACCCATCAGACCGGAAGGCGTATTATAGCCCTGTCCGTTGGCGGTAAATCGCTGGGCATTGCCGAGTAATAAACCCGTAACGGTATGATTGCCAAAACTGCGACTGTAATTAAGCGAAGCTTCCAGATACAGTTTATTCCAGGAACCGTTCCCTACGTTATCAGCCGTAGTCGTCGGACTGATCTGTCCACCAATAAAAACCAGATTGGCCGGGTCCATGGCGTTTCGCATGGCACTGAACTGCGGAATACTGACCGTCTTTGCAAAGCCTTTCGTATAGCTGTCATCATACGCAATCGACACCCGCGAACTCAGACCCGGCGTCAGGTAATCCATCGTATGCTTCAGCACGAGGTTACTCGTCAGGGTGGTGGTGTACATGGTACGCGTTCCGGCCGTCAGAAGTTGGGTCAATGGCGTGTAGCTCCCCCACCCCGGTTGCCAATGGGATTGGTGGGATC
>NZ_NJAG01000190.1 GCF_002872335.1 Siphonobacter sp. BAB-5405
TTTTATTGCCTGCCGAATCGAAGGCAAAAAGCAGGCTCTTGTCGCTTCTGAACTAGGATTATCCGTTAAAACGGTTGAAGTATACGTAGCTAGAGCTTTACAACAGGTTCGTCAGCACATGAAAAAAGCAGGACTACTGGTTTTAACGATACTTTTTAACGCCTTTTAACCTTCGATCCGACTCAATTGCATACCATGGAAACTATCATTACTAAATCCGTTTTTTTTACGTATCTCAACGGCCAGGCTACGGTTCATCAGAAGCAGCAGATCGGGCAATGGTTAATGAACCCGATCAATCAGGAGCAATATTTTACCTGGCTGGATGAATGGGAGCGGCAAAGCCTTCAAATGCAAACGAATCAAGATAAGGCCTGGGAAACGATTACCAATCAATTAGAGAATACCTCTCATGCACCCCTGCAAGTTCTGCCTC
>NZ_NJAG01000191.1 GCF_002872335.1 Siphonobacter sp. BAB-5405
TGACCGAACTGACGAATGCATACGACGGCACGATAGACCAGCAAGCCCGCGAGAGCATAAGCGACGAACGCTGGAGCTGCCTGACCCGCGAGCAGATTACTCAGAAAAACGATTCGCTGGATCTGGGCCTCATGGCCGACGCCAGCGTAAGCGGAAATAACCCTGACGAAGAACCGCTGGACATTGCCCGCGAAGCCGCCGAAGAATTAAAAGCCATACATCAGGAACTCGAAAAGATTATTGAACTACTAGGATGATGGAAAGAGAATTGCCAGAAGGTTGGGTTAATGTAACTTTAGGGGATGTTTATTATTTTATTGGAGGGGGGGACACCTAGTAAAGCTATTTCCACATATTGGAATGGAACTATACCTTGGGCATCAATTAAAGACATTAGTCAAGTTGAAAAGCTTGAGTCAACACAAGATTTCATTAGCGAAGAAGGTTTAAAAAATAGTGCATCAAATGTAGCAGAGCCAGGGGAAATTATTATCGGAACAAGAATGTCTCCTGGTAAGCCTGTAATTACTAAAATTAAAACAGCTATTAACCAAGACTTAAAAATTGTCAGGTCTAAACTACTAGTAAATAATAATTTCAGTTATTTCTTATTTAGACAATTACATGAAAGAATT
>NZ_NJAG01000192.1 GCF_002872335.1 Siphonobacter sp. BAB-5405
TCGATTCAGAAATTGATCAGTGAAGGTAAAGAGGCGAACGTTCCTTTCTCTGTAGCCGGGGGCGTAAACATCCATACGATTAAGGACGTAGTGGCAGCAGGGGCAGAAGTTATTGTGGCCGGTGGAGCTATCTATGGAGCTGACGATCCAGCAGCGGCAGCTAAAGCACTTAAAGAGGCAATCAACGCAGTCTAACGCTACTAAAGTAATTTAAAAAGAGTCCAGCCCTGTTTTGGGTTAGGCTCTTTTTATGTATTTAAAAATTAATAGGAGTTTGTTCAATAAGAATAGCTAAATAAGAAGTCCAGTAAAATAATAGTAACCAGTAAAATACACAGAGAGGATTGAACTCTGAACATTAAATTAAGTAGCATTACTATCAATCATTACCTTAAACCAATTACTCTCAAAAAATGGACTACAGAAAAACGATGGGATTCCTGGAATAGTAAAACGTTTACATTTTTCTCAATACCCAATGGATGAAATCATTATACATTGTCTCTTACGTAATCAAATTATAGGTAACCAAACTTGGATTGAGCTTCGTGTAAAATCTAAAGGTTTTGTCGCCAATTGGTATGCGTTAATCGAAAACTTGGGGTAGTTTTATATCACTTATTTTATATCGTAATAACCGCAACAGAACGAGCTTTAATAAATGTAGAACTCCATTAAGATATAACTTATTTTATATCTTAAGTCTTGTGATAAACTATTATAACAGTTGAATTTATAACGTTTTACAAACGAATTTCAGGGAAAGCTTATCTAGTCCTTCTATCGCTTCTGACACAAGGATCTACTGTCAAGATAGAAACGTGCCTATCTTTTGGAGAGATCAAGGCTTGATGTAGACGTATACGAATGCCGTGAAAATTACTGAATCTCTTTCAGGCGATCAATTAATTCACGACGGTAAGTAAGTCCAACCGGGATGACTGCCGTACCCACGAAAACCTCATTGCCGCTCATTCGGTCTATCTTGTTTAAGGGAATCAGATACGACTTATGAATTCGCATGAACTGAGTGGAAGGTAATCGACGCTCCACTTCCGTCATGGTCATGGCAACTAGATACATCTGCTGAGCTGTAAACACCTTGATGTAATTTCCCCAGCTCTGGATATACGCCAGCTCGCTGTAGGGAATACGCATCCAGTCCGCATCTACTTTTATGACCAGCGATTGAGGGGATACAACCTCGGTCGTTTCCTGCTTTTTCTCTTTTTCAGCGGATGCCATGACTTTGTCAACCGCTTTCAGAAAACGGGGAAGTTCAATGGGTTTCAGTAAATAGTCTACCACGCCATAGTCATAGCTTTCCAGGGCAAATTCCGAATAGGCAGTCGTCAGAATAACGCGAGGGGGTGG
>NZ_NJAG01000193.1 GCF_002872335.1 Siphonobacter sp. BAB-5405
ACCATAGGGGTACGTCGTGAAATGAGTATAACCACCCCCAACCGATAAGTTCTTACGCACGTCATACAGCAATCCTACCCGAGCCAGGGCCTGTTGCCAGTGTTGAACAAAGTTAATTCTACGCCACTGATATTCGGTGTGGAGTTTCAAACGCTTGTTGAGCGAATGGTCACCCATGTATACCCACCATCCGATGGCGTTATGATCTGTAATACGAGGAGCCTGACTCCAGGCAGTAAAAGTCAGAAGTAAAAAAGTGTGTAGAAGTAAATAACGTTTCATAGGATGAGTAATAGCATAAATAGATTGTGCCATAAACCGACTCAACTATATAAATATTATAAC
>NZ_NJAG01000036.1 GCF_002872335.1 Siphonobacter sp. BAB-5405
TGAAAACTTCTTTCCGGGAAGTCTAGACAACAGTAGGGATTTTTTAAGGTGTAAGATTAGCTAATGCAAGAAAGACCGGTAGCCCTATTGAGCCAGGTAGCCGCCGTCTACGGGATAGTACGACCCAGTCACGAAGGAGGCTTTATCGGAAGAAAGCCAAATGACTAATTCAGCGACCTCTTCCGAACGCCCCAGTCTACCCATCGGATGCATTCCGATGAGCAACTGCCGGGCTTCGGCTGGTAAATTTTTGAGCAGGGGCGTATCAATGTAAGCCGGGCCAACGGTATTGATGCGGATGCCTTTGGGGGCGTATTCCAGGGCCGCCGTTTGCGTTAACCCTACTACGGCGTGTTTCGCCGCTACGTACCCGGGCGAGTGAGCGGTGGCCACCTGACTTAAAATCGAACCCATGTTTACGATCGATCCCGAGCCCTGGGTCAGCATTACTTCCAGCTCATATTTCATGCAGTAAAACACGCTGTTCAGGTTCACATCCATGATTTTTTGCCAGCCTTCCAGCGAATAATCGGCCGTAACATTCAATTCACCACCAATACCGGCATTGTTACAGGCAAAATCCAGCTTTTTAAACCGACGAACGGTCTCCTGTACCAGTTGCTGACACTGCCGGGGATCCGCTACGTCAGCCTGATAGAAATGAGCAATACCTCCGGCTGCGGTTATCTCTTCAACCACGGCCTGTCCATCGGCCAAATCAGATACCATAACCTGGGCTCCGTACTGGCTGTAGAGCAGGGCTACTGCTCTGCCGATGCCCGAAGCGGCACCGGTTACTAAAGCCGTTTTTCCTTGAAATAGCTTTTCCATAGGTAATTTAAGATAAATGAATGATCAAGACGGGTAACTCAGCCCGGTTTAGTACGGTTTCGGCCACACTACCGTAGAGGAAGTGTTGGATTCCTTTGCGGGCGTGTGTAAACAGGACCAGTACATCGGCGGATACTTCCGTCGCATATTCGAGAATGCCTTTGGCCGTGGACGAATGGCGGCCGATGTGCAAACGGTAGGAGTCCAGCTGCTGCTTTTGAGCCCAAAGGTTCATCAACTGCTGAATTTCTTCTTCCGAACGCGTATCGAAGGGTTTCATCACAAAAAGGTAATCGTCCCGTTCGCGGATATTCAGGAAAAAAGGTTTGGGTAGGATAGCGGGCACCCGGTTGTCTACATCCACGGCCGTTAGGATTCGTCTGGGATGAAAAGGTCTGATCGGTTCTTTCAGAATCAATACCGGACAATGGGCCTGCTGCATCACGGCTTCCGCGTGGGAGCCCCCAGCCAATTCCTTGAGGCCGGATGCTCCTTTCGAAGCCATAATGATCAGGTCGGGGTGATAATCGGAGAGGCACTCCAGGAATCCTTTCAACGTTTTTCCTGCTTCAATCTGAATGTCGATTCCCGCATAGAGCGGATGGCTGATCCAGGCTTCTAATTCAGCTTCGTCGCGGTAACGGGCTTTCTCGAAAGCAGGTTCTAATTCTTCCGAGAACTGTAACGCCGAATCGTTAGCAGATAAATAAGCCAGGTCTTCATCCAGAACCGTATGAAGCAGAAGGATGCGGGCTGGATGCGTTCGAGCCAGCTCAGCGGCCACTTCCAAAGCTTGTAAGGAAAAGGGACTTAGATCCGTCGGAACCAGAATCGTTTTCATGGCATCGCAGGTTGGTTTGACGGACCAAAGTACGTGGTTTTCCAGGACTCCTGAGCTGAGACAGGTCGGGGTTTTAACTGATTGAAATCACTTTTTACCAGTTGGTATCTTTTTAGATAAGGTATTGATTTATATCATTTTATAAGAGCTAAGTTGTTCATCTTATAGGGAAAGCCGAGATCTTTTTTTAAGCAGGAAGTTGATACGTTCCAGGTACAAAAATCAGTAGTTTAAGAAGACAAAAAAATCCGTTCGTCCTTCACTCGCTTGTAAGTCATATCACATGCGTTGAACTCCGATCGAAACGATCAAGCGGGTGCAAACCCAGAGAATTTAAGGGTGTAATCCCTTTTTGCGAAGGTAAGCCAGCAACTCCTGGGGTCGGTCGGTTTGAATGAGCGTGGCTCCGTGGGCAATCAGCCAGCCCCAACCCGCTTCAGGATCGTTTTCTTCGATACTTTTCTCATCATCGTGCCCGCCATTCAAACTAGCCCAAAGACTATTGAGCCAGAGTTTGGAGCCGCTTTTGCGAATGGATTGATAGTTGGAGTGAAGCAGAACGCTATCTGTTGCGAAGTTGAGTTCGTACGCCACGGGTTTTAGATGCTTTTCGTAGGATTCAATCACCGACTGAGCCTCGGGCTTCGCCAGATTTACAATCGGCATAAAAGCCAGCTTGCCGCCCAGCAGTTCCCCGTTTTCGGCTTTTACCGTCTCATAAGATTTACCGGCTTTGATGATGGCGTGATCCATCGTACCCGTTGCCTCCAGAATTTGGTGGGCTTCTTTAAAGTAATCGTACCCTTTATCGATGTTGATCATCACCCGGCCCTTGGCTCGTTTCATGCAGTCTTCGAAGGTCATGATCTTTTGGCGGGTCGGTCCACCGTGCTCATTTTTAAGCGTAAGCTGCTGGAGTTCAGCCCAGGTATACTCACTGGGTTTGCCATGGCCGGTAGTGGTACGATTGAGCGTAGCATCGTGTAAGAGAATCAGTACCCCGTCTTTGGTTTTCTTCAGATCAATTTCGACGATATCCACGCCCATTTGAATGGCGTGTTCGAGGCTAAGCACGGAGTTTTTGGGGGCATACCGCCAATCGCCCCGGTGAGCTACCACCAGTACTTCCGTAGATTTGGGATTGTGTAATTGACGAATAATGTCCTGAACGGGCCGGGTTTGCCCCTGAACCGAAAAAGCAAGGATCCAGAAAAGGAAGGTAAAACGAAGCATAGGGATGAAGCAACTATTGTTTCTTGGGATGATGGGATTCTATACACGCGGTTTTTACGCCGACTGGATACGTTCCCAACGGTTGCCCCGAAAATAGAGTTTAGCTACTCTACCTGCACGCTTCATCCGTATACTTCACAATATGATAACATCTTTCATGACAACTAGACAAGCCGTAAGATGCTCTACTAATTACGGGTATCGTCAATTACAAATACGCATGGACCGGAGTACCGTACTAGGTATGAAACAAAAGAAGTCTGATACATAGACTTCTGTGTATTAAAGGTACTCGTTCCCTTGTACACTCCATTCCGTAGGAGCCTTGCCGAATTTCTTTTTGAAGGCGTGAGAAAAATGCGAAAGGCTTTCAAAGCCCAGGTCAAGATAGATGGCCGAGGGTTTCCTGTGCTTGGATTCGATCAGATGCCGGGCTTCCGTCAGTCTGCGTTCCTGTAACCAGTGCCGGGGAGCCATCCCGAAGGTTTTCTGGAAATCACGCTTGAATCCGGCCAGGCTCCGCCCCGTCAGTCGGGCGAATTTTTCGACGGGAACGTTGTAGTGAAAGTTCGTAAGCATGAATTTTTCCAGGTCCATCTTGTAAGGTTCCGAAAAATCAAACAGCAACTCCCGGAGTTCGGGTAACGTGTAAAGGAGGAGGTGTACCGCCTCCTTTACTTTTAGCATACCCAGCGTGTGCGTTATTTTCTCCTCCGGGTGACGAACGTAGGGAATGATGGACTGAAAGAAAGCCCGCAGAAAATCGTTTCCCGGAATCAAGAGATTGGCCGGACCTGCGTACTTTCGGTTACTTTCCCATTGCTCTTCCAGGGCAATGGTACGAAGAACATCTTCCGGTAATCTGATTACAATGGTCTGATAATCTTCGCCTTCCAGGGGCATTTTTGTGATTTCTGCTAACTGATTTTTCTGAATCAGCAGCATTTCACCCCGACCCATCGTGATGTGCTGATGAGCCGTTTGCATGGAGAAATGACCCGAAACCACAAATACCAGGGTGTTGTGTTCAAGGAAGGCCACTTTCTCCTTCTTCAGCTTGGATAAATACGAGAAGAAAATCAGTCCTGGAAATAATTCAGTTGGATTCGTCACGGAGCAAAGCTACAAAATGGATCTATCGCTGCAGGTAGGTACTGCCCAGAATTGCACCCGGTGCAAACGTGGTGTTGAGGGTGTGCATTTCCTCGGGCGTAAATGTAATGGACATCGCCGCCAGGTTTTCGGGAAGCCGGGACCGTCGGCTCATACTTACCAGGGGCATAATAGATTCGCCCTGAGCATTGACCCAGGCAATCGCTAGCTGCGTGGGCGTACAGCCTTTGTCTCGAGCCAGTTGCTTGAGTACTTCCACTTTTTCCAGGTTTTTGATCAGATTTTCTCCCTGAAAACGCGAGAAGTGGTTGTGGTAATCGTCGGCAGGGAGGGGAGCTTGCATGGCTCCGGTAAGTAAGCCTTCCGCCGTATTGGCAAAAGCCACCACGCTGATGCCTAATTCCTTAGCCGTTGGGAGCAGGTCGCTTTCAATCTGACGATCCGCCAGGGAGTAACCAATTTCCAGAGCCGTGACCGGATATACGCTATGGACTTTGCGTAACTGATCCGCCGTAATTTCCGAAACACCCAGGTGGCGAACCTTGCCTTCTTTGATCAGGTCGGCCACAGTTCCAATCACGTCTTCTACCGGAACGCTGTCATCCAGCCGGCAGGGCTGGTAGAGATCGATGGTATCAATTCCCAGCCGTACTAACGAATAATTGATGAAATTTTTGATGGCAATGGGACGCAGATCCAGGCCAATCCATTGGCCGTTATAGAAAATCGCCCCGAATTTGACGCTAATGAAAGCCTGATCGCGTCGGCCTTTAATGGCTTTTCCTACCAGCATTTCGTTGTGACCGCTACCGTAAAAGTCTCCGGTGTTGAGAAAGTTAATACCGTTGTCCAAGGCCAGTTGAATGGTGGCCAGACTTTCAGTTTCGTCCGGAGTAGGGCTTCCCCACACCGACGACATACGCATACAGCCTAGGCCGAGTTTAGAAACCAAGGGACCCTCGTTACCAAGTTTGATTTGGGGTATCGTTGTCATCGTGTTTGTTTTTAGAGTTTGACGTGACAAAAGTCGGTACGGTTTCTAGTTGCTTTATTTCCTCTACGGCTCAAAAAACTTGTCTGTACGGATCAGTCCTTGCTGGCTCCCTTCCGAAAAGCCAGCGTGGTATAACCCGTATGCTTCTTGAAAAAGTTGTTGTAATAAGTAGGGTCAGCAAAGCCCAGACTATAGGCTAAAACAGGATTCAAACCAAAAAGTATCAATATCAAGTAAGGGGTGGTAGGGGGAGTTGTTTTACGTATTCGTTTCTCTTAACAGGATAAATAGGCTTCTGCAATGTTTTATAAAGTCAGTATTTCGTTCCGTAGGTACGGCTGGTCTTTTAGTACATATGCATCCATGCCGGGCATCGCATGCCGCTGACTTCATCCTGCTCAAGGCCACCGCATTGCGGAGGGAGCCACCATGGGATGGCCCCCATGGAATGGCCCCCATGGAATGGTAGGCGGCTTAAGCCCC
Source organism: Siphonobacter sp. BAB-5405 (assembly GCF_002872335.1). Lineage (GTDB taxonomy): Bacteria > Bacteroidota > Bacteroidia > Cytophagales > Spirosomataceae > Siphonobacter. The sequence continues at coordinate 5,496 of NZ_NJAG01000036.1, forward strand.
AGAATGGAATTCCGACATGAAATGTGATAGAACGGGGTTCGGTTTTACGCAGTCCATGAAGAGGTTAGACCCTCTACTAATAACGATGAACGATCAACCAATAGCTTTTGCTTGAAGATGACCCCCTCACCCATAGAAAGCTCTTAGGTTACCAGCCGTATCAACGAATAACCTAAGCTTTTGCCGTCTTCAAGTTATAAAAGAAGAACTGATTAAAAATAGTATTATTCTAAGTTCGCTCCGTTAGGGAATCTTTCCAAAACGCTATATAGCGTATTATCTATCAATGCTGTTTTATAATTTTTTTCATAAAGGCCTAATACATTAGCCTTTTACAAGAGAACCATGAAGAATAAATATCTTTGAACTATAATTTCAAATGATCTAATGAAAAAGTGGTAGTAACCATTTTTACCTACCAATTATATGGAGCGACTTGCCAGGGATTTCTATTATATTTGTTCCTCCTTTTTGTAAAACGCCGCCACGATACCTTCTTTTTTGCTGGTTTTGAGCAGATTTTTAACTCTTACAGAAGGGGTTAAAAAAAAATATAAAAATTTTCCAGTTTGGCTTAAGGGATTTTTAGGGCTCCCGTGTCTTCCCCCTGAATTGTCACCACTTGGCATACCGATAATGTAAGATTCTATGCAGCTAGCTAGCACTTGGAACTCTTTTCTAACGACTGATCCCGTTTCTCCAGCCGATGAAACGGAGCATGAGCCGTTAAAAAGCTCTGATCAGGAGCTTTTTACCCGAAAAACCTTCGAGACCAATCCAAGGCTAGGTTGTGAAATACTCTTCCGTCGGCACTACGTGGAGCTGTGCAGTCATGCCGTGCGTTTTGTAGGGTCCAAGTCGGTTGCTGAGGATATGGTCGCTGAAGTGTTCTGCCAATTCTATGAAAAACAGGTTTTTTCGACCATCACCAGTTCGTACCGGGCTTACCTCTTTAAAACGGTACGCAACCGGGCTTACAACTACATTCGGCAGTCCTTTCAGCGAGACGTACCCATTGAAGAGGCAGAAGCTTATTTGAGCGAACATAGTCAGCAACCCGATGCACTCACTCAATACGATGAATTGTATCAGGATGTAGAAAAAGCCATTGATTCCCTGCCCGTACAACGCCGGAAGATTTACCTGATGTACCGTTTTGAAGGCAGAAAGTACGCAGAAATCGCTGCTGAGTTGGGCCTGTCCGTTCGTACCATCGAAGTACAAATTCGCCTGGCCAACCAGACCATTCGAGAAATGCTGAAATCCCGCTGGTTCCAGCTCCTTTTAGGAATATTCTTTATTCACTAAGGTTGCCTGACGTTCCTTTCTGCCTTGCTCAATAACATCCGTACCATGAATCCACTCATTAATAAACAGCTCATCTTTGATTTCTTTTCGGGCAAAGCGACGGTTTTGCAGCGAAAGCAAATCGAAGCGTGGAGCCAGGACCCACAAAACGAAGAATTGTTTTACGAATGGTTGCAGGAATGGGAACGCTCACACCTGCAATACCACCCGGATCAGGAGAAAGCGTATAGTCAGTTTAAGGATTTTCTGTACAATGATCAACGGCCTACGTTTTCAAACGTCGAACCCGAAAGTACAGATCGTTGGCGTAACTATCGGAAGTGGCTGCTTCCTTCGATTGCGGCATCCCTTCTGGTGCTACTGGGATACTTCTACCAGGATCGGTTACTGAATCAGCGTTACGCCACGGGCTATGGACAAGTGAAAGTGGTACAACTGACCGACGGAAGCCGCGTAACGCTGAACGCCAACTCCACGCTGCAGGTACCCCGTTTCGGATTTTGGGAAAGCGTCGGCAAGTGAAGCTCGAAGGGGAGGCCCTCTTTTCCATTACCCATACTCCGGATGATCAGCCTTTTGTGGTAAAAACGGATCACGGTTCGGAAGTAGTCGTATTGGGCACCGAGTTTAACCTTTTCACGCGTTCCCGGGCTACCGAAGTAGCTTTACTTCAGGGCAGCGTCGAATTTCATTACCAGAAACAGGGTAACAAAGGGGATGCCGTCCGACTTAAACCCGGCGATCTGGTAAAGCTTCCCTCGAAAGGCAACGTTCAGCTTAAAAAATGGGATCGGAGCCATCATTTTTCCAGCTGGCGTGAACACCGCTACGTGTTCAAGGAAACGTCCCTTCAGGAGCTGACGTACCTTTTTGAAGAAAATTTTGGGATCGTCCTGCGTATCCCTGAATCCCGGACCGCTGCCCTTACCTTGTCAGGAGCCTATCCGGCCGAAAGTGCCGAAGAGCTACTCAGCATTATTGCCGAAGTACTGAACTTACGCATCATCCATCAGGACAAAGAAATTATTTTACAATCTACTTCTCTCACATAATCCCTCTATCTCCGTATGTCTCTTTTTTTTACTAGCCTACACACGTGGGGGCTAGTGGTTTGCCTGGCTTTACCTGGCCAGCCCGCTAGTCCTTTGCTGTCACCGACGGAGTGGCAGTCCTCACTTCAGCTAAAAAATACTTCCCAACGGAAACTTAAAGACGTATTACATGAGCTAAAAGAGCGGTTTGGCGTTGATATTCTTTTCGGCGATCAGCTGGTGCAGGGTCTGACGGTGCCTAAAACGGCTCTTGATCCCAAAGCCAGCCTGGAAGAAAATCTGGACCGTGTGCTGAAAAACTCCGGTCTGCACTACCGCAAGGCGAAGGACGGAGCCTATCTGATTGTCGGACAACGTCTGGACAAAACGACGGAGCGGGAATTACCGCAAACGTCCGCCCGTTCCAGTAGCCCGGTGGCCTCGCAACAACCCAGTCTGGAAGTACAGGATCAGGTCATTACCGGTAAAGTAACCGATGAAAAAGGGGAAGGGCTACCGGGAGTGAACATCCTCCTGAAAGGTACCTCCCGGGGAAATACTACGGACGCGGAAGGGAATTTCAAATTGACCATTCCCGAGAATGCCGACAATACCCTGGTTTTCTCCCTGGTCGGGTATATGAGTCAGGAAGTAGCCGTAGGTACGCGTACGACCCTCGACGTTCAGCTGAAACAGGACATCAAAAGCCTGGAAGAAGTGGTCGTGATCGGTTACGGTACCGTGAAGAAATCAGACGTAACGGGTGCCGTTGCTTCCATCGATTCCAAAAACATTGAGAAAGTAAACCGTGTGGATGCGGCATCGGCTATTCAGGGACAAGTACCCGGGGTGATGGTGCAGCGGACGGATAACAAACCCGGTAGCGGTGGATTCAACATCCGGATTCGGGGAGCCAGTACCATTCACACGACCGAAACGGCGGCCAATGCTGGGTATACGCCCGGACAAAACCCTCTGTTTATCGTTGATGGTATCTTCGTGAACGATATTTCCTTTCTGAACCCCGCCGATATTGATCGGATGGACGTGCTGAAAGATGCCTCGGCGACGGCCATTTACGGTTCGCGGGGTACGAACGGGGTTGTTATCATCCAGACGAAAAAAGGGGAAAGTGGTAAACTCACCGTTCGGTATAACAACTACGTGGGTGTCAAAGAAGTGTATCACTTACCACCCATTTACAATACGACCGGATACGTGGATTACCTGAAAGATGTAGTCGTGGGCAATCAATACGCTTCCGGTAATTACAATTTTACCCGTAATGACGTCAACTTGCCCAATTACCTGAACGCGGAAGAGTTGAAGAACATCAACGACGGCGTTAGTACGAACTGGATCGACCTGATTACCCGGAAAGGTTTTCAAACCAACCATACCCTGGATTTAAGCGGTGGAAATAAATCTACCGTCTATGCGATCGGTTTTGGGTATACGCAGGATAAAGGTACGACGCGTGGCGAAGATTTTAACCGCTACACGCTGCGGGGCAACCTGAGCAGTGACCTGACGAGCTGGTTGAATTTGAGCTACAACAACTACGTCACGGTAGCCACGCAGAACGCGGGTAGTTTTGAAGCCTTCCGAAGTGCGTACCGCTTAAAACCAATTGGAAGAGCGTACAACGAAGATGGTAGTCTGAAATTCCTCCCGACGGCGAAGGAAACGCAGGTGACCAACCCCTTACTGGATATTGAGAACGAAATTCGGGAAACCAAGTATCTCAATTACCTGGGCGACATTGCCGTGCGACTGAAGCTGGTTCCCGGTATGACGTTCACGTCCAAGTTTTCACCCAACATCAAGTATACCCGTTACGGTGAGTACCGTGGAAAGTATACCAAAAGCTCCGTGGGTAATCAAAGCAGTACGCGGGCTCAGGTGGAAAACTACCTGGATTTCTCGTATACCTGGGACAATATTGTCAATTACGATACCAAGATTAACGACGATAATAAAATTAATGCGACGTTTGTTTATTCGCAGTACAACGCCCAAAACGAATCCTATGCCCTGCAAGTAAGAAACTTCTCCTCCGATGATTATCTGTTTTACAATCTGGGAGCGGGTTCTACGGTCAACAATTACTCCAGTCGCTACCTCAAGCAAACCCTTGAATCGTTCACGGGTCGGATCAATTACAGCCTGAAAGACAAGTACATCTTTACGGTAACGGGTCGTTACGATGGTTCCTCCATTCTGGCGGAAGGGAACAAGTGGGCCTTCTTCCCCTCGGCGGCTTTTGCCTGGCGTATGATTGATGAAGGATTCCTGAAATCTCAGAACCTGTTCTCCGATGCCAAACTTCGGCTTAGCTACGGTAAAACGGGTAACAATGGTGCCGGAGGCGGTCTGTCCCCGCTGGGTTCTTTGTCGCTGTTGTCACCGAGCTACACCAACATCAATGATCAGAGTATGAGTACCCTGTTCATCACGGGTCTTGCCAACAAAAACCTGACCTGGGAGCATACGGCTGAAATCAACGTAGGTCTTGACTTTGGTCTTTTCAAAAACCGTCTGACGGGTTCTTTGGACGTGTACGACCGGACGACGAACAACATCATTTTCTTCCGTCCGCTACCCCTGGCAACGGGCTTTCCCGGTACGTATGACAACATCGGAAAAGCGAGCAACCGGGGTGTGGAGCTGGGCTTGAATGCCGTCGTAATCGATGCAAACAAATTCCGCTGGTCGGTGAATCTGAACTTTGCTGCCAACCGTAACAAAGTGCTTAAACTCAACGGAAGCAGCGACGAAATCATCTTCGGTTCGCAGGGAGCGACGCTGATTCACAAAGTCGGCCAGCCGATGGGTTCCTTCTACTACTTCAAAGCGAATGGTATTTGGGGAAACGATCAGGTGGAAGAGGCGAGAAAATACGGTCAAAAGCCCGGACAGGTTCGCGTAGTTGACGTAGACGGCGACGGACAAATCACCGAAAGTCGTGACCGGATGATCATCGGTAACTCCGCTCCGAAATGGACGGGTGGTATGACGCATTCCTTCACGTACAAGAACTTCGATCTTTCCGTGTTTGCCTATACCAGTCAGGGAGCAATGGCTGCCAGTAACTTCCACCGGTCCTTTGCCTTTGCTTACGACAACGAGCCCGCCCGCCTCTGGAATGGCTACCGCACCGACTACTGGACGCCTGACAACCAGACCAGTAACTGGTTTCAGCCCGGTAACGGTGGTACTTATTCGAGTGCCTACAAGTACATGGACGTATCCTTTGTGAAAGTCGGTTACATGACCTTAGGATACCGCCTGCCCGCTGATCTGCTCAGTAAGGCCCGCATCGGCAGCCTTCGGGTGTATGCGACGGTTCAAAACCCCTTCACGTTTACCAAATACGACGGTTGGGATCCTGAAAATGCCTCGCGTAACGACTGGGGTGGAGCCTTTATGTCGCGGACTTACATGGCTGGTTTGAACTTAAGTTTTTAAAGCATCGAAACACGCATTCTGATGAAGATTAATAAATTATTACCCCTCGCAGTAGCGTTTTTAGGCATGTCCTGTCAGGGATTTCTGGATGAAACCAACCGGCAGTCGCAAACGCTGGAAGATGCCAGTAAGAACGCCGTAACGTTTAATCAGTTACTCGCTCGGGTTTACGAAGTTTCCCGGAACAATACGACCCGTTACGCTTCCGACATGTTATACGTGCTGGAAGATCTGGGAACGGATATTGTCACCCGCAGCAGTCCGCTCACGGGTACCGACCCGCTGAATGATTACGTGGACTTGAACCCCTCTACTTACGCCTTACAGGTATACTGGGGCAATCAGTACGCCAATATTGCGGCAGCGAATACCTTACTCGACAACGCGGACCTGATTCAGGGCGTTGAGGCAAACATGAAGACTTCGGGTATCGGACAGGCCAAGTTTTTCAGAGCCTGGGCGTATTTCAACCTGGTAGAAAACTACGGCGGAGTACCGCTGGTACTGAAGCAGGTCAATACGGCTCAGACGTCCTTTCCACGGGCTTCCGAAGAAGAAGTGTACAAGGCCATCGTAGCCGATCTGGAAGATGCTCTTAGTAAGGTAGAGGACAAACCCAGCGAATACGGCCGGGTTTCCAAAGACGCCGTACGTCACCTGTTATCGAAAGTACTGCTGACCAGAAGTTATAAAACCTTTGCCGTCAGTGAGGATGTAACCCGTTCGATTAGTCTGGCGGAAACGGTGGTAGCCAATCACCCGCTCGAATCCTCGTTTGCCCGTTTATTCTCAACGGAAAACGTAAGAAGCCAGGAGACGGTATTTTCCTACCTGTTCGGCAGCGTTACGTCCAGTCTGGGCTGGGGTAATACGCGTCACATGCTATACAAGTTCGAATACTTTAACTATCCCGGTATGACGCGGGGCACCCTGTACCAGAACGGAATTGGCCGTAACCCGACACCCTATTTCTACAGCTTGTTCGACGATAAAGACCAGCGGGCAGAAGCCACGTTCCGCCGGGCCCTGATTGCCGACAAGGTAAGTACGGATGGTTTAATCAAAATCGGCGATACGGCGATCTATTTCCCGAAAACCTCCTGGACGCAGGCTCAGATCAGTGCGAAACGCTACAAGGTCATCAACCCCGATCAGTACTTTACCAACGATGGGGTGACGAACGTGCATTATCCCATGTTCCGCAAGTTTGATAACCCCGGAGCACCGTTTGTGTACGCGGATCAGCCGGCCTTAGGTACTCGCGACATGATCATGATGCGGGCCGGTGAAGCGTATCTGCTGGCCGCCGAAGGTTATCTGAAATCCGGAAACACTACGAAAGCAGCCAGTTTAGTGAATACGCTCCGTTCGCGGTCCGGACTGACGACGGCTCTGACGCCCGCTCAGATCACGCTGGACTTTATTCTGGACGAGCGGGCCCGGGAATTAGTGGGTGAAGTAAACCGCTGGATGGATTTGAAACGGACCAACAAGCTCATCGAGCGTACGCTGGCGTACAATCCGCACGCGAAACTCAACAAGGCTCTGACGACCAAGCACTTATTACGCCCCATTCCTCAATACGAGATTGATGCTTCGGGCGGTACGGTCGTTCAGAATAGTAACTACTAGATTTCATACACTTCTGGTATCAAAACAAGTTTTCAACTGAAGGACGATCCGTCGTTCTTCGTTGAAAAACTTACCACACGATCTTTCTGCAGGGCAATAAAGGGCGTTTGAGATCCTTTGCATCGTTTGCTGTTCGAGGACCTGCAGTCCATTTTCCCGCTACATTTTTGAACCATGAATCTATCCCGTTCCTGCTCATCGCTGCTACTGGCTGGCGTACTAAGCATTTCGGCGGCCTGGGCCCAGCTGAATGTACAAGCCTCCCGCCAATTGATCCAGCGGGTCATTCCCAATCACCATTCCGCTTTTACAGTGGAGGCTTTACCCAGTGCTTCCGATGAAAATGTTTTTGAAGTAGAAAGTGCCCAAGGGAAAATCGTTCTCCGGGGAAATAACGGCGTAGCCGTAGCCTCGGCCCTGTATCACTACCTGACGGAATACGCTCATTGCCAGGTTACCTGGAACGGCACAAATCTCAATCTGCCCTCGCCCTTACCCAAAGTCCCTACGAAAGTAAGCAAAAGCTCACCGTACCAGTACCGCTATTACCTCAACTATTGTACGTTTAACTACAGCATGAGCTGGTGGGACTGGCCCCGCTGGCAACGCGAAATTGACTGGATGGCTTTGCACGGGATTAATATGCCGCTGGCCATTACCGGAGAGGAGTATACCTGGAATGAAGTCTATAAAGACATGGGCTTCACGAAAGAAGATTTACAGGATTTCTTCAGCGGCCCGGCGTATTTTTCGTGGTTCTGGATGGGAAACCTGGACGGCTGGGGTGGACCCCTGCCGCAAAGCTGGATGGATAGTCACAAAACGCTTCAGGAACAGATTGTAAAACGGGAACGGGAATTGGGAATGAAACCCGTACTGCCCGCCTTTACAGGACACGTACCCGCCGCTTTCCGCAAGAAATATCCTCAGGCGAAACTCAAGGCCACCAACTGGACCAACGGATTTGCCGATACGTACATTCTGGATTCGGAAGACCCATTGTTTGCCGAAATCGGTAAGAAATTCCTTGAAAAACAGACGAAGCTTTTTGGTACGGATCACCTCTATTCTGCCGATACCTTTAACGAAAACGAACCGCCTACCGACGACCCCGCGTACCTCTCCGAGTTGAGCAAACGGATTTACGAAGGGATGCGTCAGGCCGATCCCAAAGCGGTTTGGGTCATGCAGGGCTGGTTGTTTTACAGTGACCGGAAATTCTGGAAAGCTCCGCAAATTGAAGCTCTGCTTAAGGCTCTACCCGACGATGGGATGATTCTGCTGGATCTGGCCGCTGAAATCGAGCCCGTCTGGAAGCGTACGGAGGCCTTTCACGGCAAGCCCTGGATCTGGAATATGCTCAATAACTTTGGCGGTAATGTCAACCTCTTTGGTCGTATGGAAGGCGTAGCGGCGAATCCAGCGAAGGATTTGAATGATCCGAAAGCGGGCAAGCTGGTGGGTATTGGTTTGACGATGGAGGCCATTGAGCAAAACCCCGTCATTTATGAGCTGATGATGCAGCATACCTGGCAGCGGGACGCGATTGAACTGGATTCCTGGCTGGCTAAGTACGCCCGAAATCGCTACCGGTCCACGAATCCTAAACTGCTCGAAGCCTGGCAGGTGTTACGCCGCACAGTATACAATGGCAAAGACATTCGCGATGGAGCCGAATCGATTGTTACGGGACGACCTACGTTTGATTCCACAACGATTTGGACGCGTACCAAACTCAACTATCCACCCGCTGAGCTATTACCCGCCTGGGATTTATTCACTGAAGCCGCTCAGCAGGGCGTGGACAGTGACGGGTTCCGGTATGATCTGGTCGATGTAACCCGGCAGGTGCTGGCAAACTACGCCCTGATTGTTCAGAAGCAATGGAAAACGGCTTACCAAAAGAAAGACCAGGCGGCCTTTGCCCGGTATAGCCAGGATTTTCTGGACCTGATTAGTGATATGGACCAGCTACTGGCTTCCCGTAAGGATTTTATGCTGGGACCCTGGCTGAAAGATGCCCGGAGCTGGGGAACGAATGCCGAGGAAAAAGCCCTCTACGAACAAAATGCCCGGGATTTGATTACGCTGTGGGGAGATGCCAATAGTCCCTTACACGAATACTCAAATCGGCAGTGGAGCGGTCTGCTGAACGATTTTTACAAACCCCGCTGGGAACAGTTTTTCCAGCTGTTGACGAAATCGCTTCAGTCCAATCAACAGCCGGACCTTCAGGCCTTCGATCAGCACATCCGGCAATGGGAGTGGCAATGGGTGAAAAAACAGAATCCGTTTCCGGCTACGGAGAAAGGGAACTCGATTCAGCTTTCCGTATCGATGCACAAAAAGTACCGGGAGCGTTTATCGCAAGCCTATCGTCCTTAATCTCCAGTCCGTTTTTAGTTGTTATGAAATCATCTCCCGCCCTGACGGCCCCTGGTACCCCGGTTGCTCCGATCGCAACCGGGCGACTGGTTTCGCTGGATGCCTTACGCGGCTTTGATATGTTCTGGATCATGAGCGGCGAGCACATCATCCATGCTCTAGCTAAAGCCACCGGGTGGCCGGTATTGCTCTGGATGTCGTCTCAGTTACATCACGTGGATTGGAACGGGTGTACCTTTTATGATATGATCTTCCCGCTTTTCTTATTTATTGCGGGTGTATCCATGCCGTATTCGTTGCAGGGAAAACTCAAGCGAGCGGGACTTGATTCGGCTGAGCAATTGTCCTTCGCCGACAAGAGGCCCATTTATCAATCCATGCTCCGACGGACCCTGATCCTGATTTTTCTGGGGATGGTCGTTAATGGCCTCTTTGCTTTTAAAGGGTACGAACAAACCCGCTTTGCCAGTGTACTGGGACGAATTGGCCTGGCCTGGCTGGGGGCAGGTATCATTTTCCTGAATACCTCTACGCGTGGACAAATTATAGCAGCACTTTTAATTTTATTGGGATACTGGGCTGCTTTGATATTGATCCCCGTACCCGGTTTTGGAGCGGGCGTGTTGACTCCGGAAGGCTCGCTAACCTCGTATATTGACCGACTATTTTTGCCTGGGAAACTCCACCGGACGGTGTATGATCCGGAAGGCTTGTTTTCGACTGTACCAGCCATCGCGACGGCTCTGCTAGGTATGCTGACGGGTACGTTGCTGAAAGACGTCCGTCGATCCATGCAGCAGAAAACGTTGATGATGCTAGGACTTGGGATAGGACTGATTTTGCTTGGCTTGCTTTGGGACCAGGTATTTCCGATCAACAAACGACTGTGGACCAGCTCATTTACCGTCTATGTGGGCGGCTGGAGTCTGATATTTCTTGCTGTATTCTACTACATCATTGATGTGCAGGGCTTTCAGAAATGGGCATTTCCGTTCGTGCTGATCGGGACCAATTCCATTTTAATCTACCTGGCTTCCGATGGTATCGTGGATTTTGCCCATACCGCCCATTTCCTATTCGATGGATTTAGCCAGTTTTTTATCCTGCCCTGGCAACCCGTTATTCAGGCACTGGCCGTAACCGCTGTTCAACTCTCGTTACTATACGTTCTGTATCGGAATAAGCTCTTTTTGAAAATCTGATTCCTGCATCCGCGACGGATTTCAATCAACACTTTCAAAAAAGCAAAACATTCCCTGGTTCGAATGAGTACGCATTGCTGAATGCATTCAACCAGGCCTCAGCGGGTGATTGTGAAACCTAACTTCCTCTGAACGATCAAGAGTAAACACCTAATAATTACTTCAAAAAAGGCTGGCCGCTCATCCCTGCCGGGTTAAATACCCGGTAGGGGAGCGGCCCTGCCATTCATCCGATTATAAGGCAAGGGGTACTTTTTAACTATTAAACCGATCGGCGGTACGCCGCCAGATTTTCCGTCGAGGCTGCACCCAGTTTCGCACCGATACTGGCGGCAACAATACCCAACAGTAATCCGAAAAATCCGAAAATAGCTCCTTTCGACGCGGCTGAAGCGGCTGCATCAGCGGCCTGACGGGCTTTTGCTTCGGCCTCCTGCTTCGTCTGTTCAAATTTGACTACGGCCTGTTTGTAGGTATTAATCCAGTTGTCAACAATCTGCTCAGACTCTGCCCGGCTTTTACCCGTACGTTTCATAACCACGTTTACGGCATCTTCCCGGTCTACCTGACTGACGGTGGCCTGACCTTGTTTAAACAGACGACCAAACAACCGATTGGCTTCTTCATTGGCTGACTGGGGGTCTTCCGCTGCCCGTTCGGCAGCAGCTTCTGCCTGATTACCCGCCTGTTTGGCCTTTTGCTCCAATCGATTCGGATTCAAAGCGGGGTTGCCGGTTTGCCGAAGAATCGTATTGACTTCGTTGCGTAAATCACCTAAATCGAGATTTTTTACATCAACTCCATTTTCAGCCAGTTTATCTTTCACGGCCTGCCCTAACTCCGGACCCGCCGCACTGGCTACGGTACCCGCTGCCGAGCCCGCCGTACGAACGACTGCACCCATGAGGCGACCAGCTCCTCCGATGATACTACCGATCGTGGTTGTTAAAAAATAAATCGTTAGCAACGTAACCAGGCACCAGGTTAGCACCCCGTGAATGATACCATCAAATTGAAGGGCAGTGCCAGACAGCCGTCCGGCGATCCAGCCTCCGGCCACCAGTGAAAGCAAACTGCTGATGATATACCAGATGGCAGTGCCCGTACCCAGGCCTGCGGTAGGGTTTTGTTCTTCGACAGGGTTGATGGTTGATAAACCAATGCCCAGGCCTAACAAGCTGAGCAGCATCTGCGTAACGATAGCCACTAATACACCCGCAAATACAGCACTCCAGGAAATACGCTTGATGAAACCGGGTTGGTTAGAATACATAAGTTCACGTTCCATAAATCATGATTTTTAGTTTAAGTTTTATTGTGAGTACTCAATAATCGAGTAATGGGTTAGGTAAAAACTCTATACCAGTTTTAGTAGGAATCCGACGTATATTCATAGATGTTAAAAAGGTAGAGCGTGCGTATGTGGAATGGAGCCTTCCATACTTTACAAACTGAAGCGAGAGATAAGTACTAGGCAGGAATGAAGGGGTAGCTGGATTAGTACAGAGGTACGAGAACTCGATTTACGAATGATACAAGGATATAAACAGCGATCCCGCAGTCAGAGCATTTTAGCTGACTGCGGGATCGCTAAATTAAGGATTCAGAATTTGAATTACTTCCGATCAATGCGGTACAAACGACCCTCATCAGTGATCGCGTACAGGGCACCATCCGTTCCCTGGGTAATATCACGGAACCGTTGTCCTTCACCCGCCAGTAAACGTTCCTCGCCAACGACCCGATTATCGGTAATGGCCAGACGAACAATATGCTTGCTACTAAGCGAGGTGATGAACAGGTTGTTTTGCCACTCAGCAATCCGGTTTCCCGTATAGAACGTCATACCGCTGGGCGACACGACGGGGTCCCAGTAATAAACGGGCTGTTCCATGCCTTGTTGCTGCTGAATGCCGGAGCCAATGGTTTGGCCACTGTATTCGATACCATAAGTGATCGTGGGCCAGCCGTAATTGGCTCCCGGCTGAATGCGGTTGATTTCATCGCCGCCCCGGGGACCATGTTCGCCTTGCCAGAGATCGTTGGTTACTGGGTGCAAGGCCAGTCCCTGCGGATTTCGGTGGCCGTACGAATACAGTTCCGGACGGGCTCCCGATTGTCCGGTCAAGGGGTTACCTGTGGCGGCCTGACCTTCTTTCGTAATTCGGATGAGTTTGCCCAAACTGGAATTCAATTGCTGAGCCTGGGGCCGCGTGGCCAGATCCGACCGCTCACCGGTACTGATGATCAGGTGACCCGTCCGGTCAAACAGAATCCGACCGCCGTAGTGCAGGTTGCCATTGTACGCCGGAGTAGCCCGGTAAATGACCTGAGCGTTGAGAATGCGGGTATCATCCGCGGATAATTCGCCTTTGGCGACGGACGTCACGTTACCACCGGAAACGGCCTCCGAGAATACCCAGTATATCAGTCGATTGGTGGCAAAATCCGGATCAACCCGTACGCCCAGTAGGCCTCCCTGACCCGCCGGATTTACCTGAGGAATGCCGGTAATGGCCTGGCTTACCTGACCCGCCGTGGTTACTATCCGCATGGACCCGGCTTTTTCGGTAATGAGTAACCGGCCATCGGGTAGCGAAGTAATTCCCCAGGGAGCCCGAAGCGATTGCGTAAGGATTCGGCTTTCGTAACCGACGGAAGTTTGCAGGCCCGCAATCCGGGTCTGGCCTTCAAATGCGGGTCGGTAGGAAGTGTTGGCCGGAAGGGTCTCCACGGGAGCTAAATCACCAACCGGATCGGATTCTTCGTGATCAGTGGTTTTACAGGCGGAAAAAGCGACTACGCTGAGAGCCAGAACGAAATGAATGGATGGTTTCATAGATGTCAAGAGTAATTCGTGAGCGAAGTGGGAATGGTTACAAGTACGAGCGGAGCGTGAACGGAGCATTCTCAAAGGATAGTAGTTGGGGAATTTCAACCAGTTCAGCTTCGCTACTTATCCCTAGAAAAAATGAATTCCACCCCAGAGGCGTAGGCCGAGCCTGGAGCTACTCATCAGGCTATCTTTTATTCCGTTGCGTTAGCCAGTTATTCCTGGGGTTGTTGAATGAATAGTAGCAGACCTTTTAAAACATCTTTCGGAACCTGTACAGGTTAAAGGAACAACTACTCTTCCTGGTAAATAAAAACGGCGAGACTCACTAACGTGTGTTGTCCCGATTACACACATCAGCGAGTCTCGCCAATAAAAAGAATTACTAAAATTACCAGCCGTAATTCTGCACCAGTTCACGGTTGACGTCCATTTCCGAAATCGGTATGGGCATCAGGTAATGGCGGTACTGGAAAACCCGGGTTTGCAGGGGTACGGGTTTATAGAATACCGCCAGACCGGCCTCCTGACTATTGATGTCCAGTCCCGTGGCCCGTAGTTCTTCCGCCATGGGCCGGGAATTGAGTCCGTGCACGGGGCCATTGTTTACGGTTTCTGCAATCAGCCAGCGGCGAACATCCCAGAAACGGTGGGCTTCAAACGCAAATTCTACGCGATTTTCGTTTTGGACCCGTTTACGGAAACCTTCCAGCGTCTGATCCGCCGCCAGAATGGGCAGGGCTGGCATGGAGACCCGAGCCCGAACGGTGTTGATTGCCTGGTAAGCTTCGGGCGTCGGTTTGCCATTGTATTCATTCAGGGCTTCGGCGTAGGCCAGGTAAAACTCGGCCAGTCGGAAAATCGGGTAATTACGGCGAGCCTCGGGTGACGTATTCCAGTTTCCAATATCCACGGCAGGATCGAGCCACTTGCGAATGGTATAGCCACTGATGGACGTTGTACCGCCCCCCTGCATGGGCCATCCGTTGGAACCGTTGGCCTGTCCATTCCCCCACCAGGCCAGTCGAATGGGTACTCGCGTACGAGCGGCCGCCCACATACTGTTTTGGTAGGAAATCGTTGCATAAAATCGCGGATCGCGGTCTTTGTAACGGTTGGAAATATTGGTGAGCGTCACCGAATTCGTCGTACCATCGGCTCCTACCATCGCTCCCGTCCAGGTGCCCGTTTCGGTATAACCCGAGGTAGGGTCAGTAATGGGCTTGCCATTTTTCATTTCATAGCTGTTGATCAGTTCTTCGAGCGGACTAAAATGCGACCACCCCCGAAACGCACCTCCATAGGGCAGGTGGTACTGTTCCATCATTCTGGTATTGGGGTGATTATAAGGCAGAATAGTTTCCTGCCATTCCCGGGTATAAAACAGCTTTTCGTAGCTATTGATCGGGTCGGTGGATGTGTAGAGTTTATAATCCAGATCCAGTACCTTTTTGGCCGCTTCGGCCGCCCGCAGCCATTTATCCCGGTTATACGTTTGGGAAAACAGAGCCTTGCCGTCCTTGTTAACCACACCCGCGTACTTGGTATTTCCGTTGAATAAGGGGCTTGCTGCATACAGCAGGGTCCGGGCCGCCAGGGCCAGGGCTGCTCCCTTGTTGGCCCGTCCGAGTTCACCGTCTGGATGATGGTCGGGTAATTTGCCCGCTACCTCATTGCATTCACTAACGATGAAATTTACGATTTCATCCGTTGAATTCCGGGCCACATAATATTCATTCTGATTGGTATAATCCAGCGAACGGGTAATCAGTGGTACAGCCCCGTAGCGTTTGAAAAGCTCAAAGTAAAACATCGCCCGAAGGAAGCGGGCTTCCGCCACGTACTGTGGAATCAGGACCGAGTATTTCGAACTTTGTTCGGCAGGAATGGGTACGGATTCAATTTTTTCCAGGAAGATATTTGCCTTGCGGATGTCCTGGTAGCGAGCTTCCCAGTTGCCGTAAGGATTATTTCCCGAATTCCAGGCACCCAGGTTATACTGTTCAGGTCCGGAGCCCGCGTACCAGTGAAAAATGGCTTCATCCGTCGCACAGGCTTCATCACTAATGTACTCGCCATTGTTACCAAATCCCGTAGGTAACTTGCTGTACAGGTGAGCCAGTACGTTATTGGCACTGTTGATGTTTGCCCAGACTTTATCTTCTGTAACCAGTTCCGAAGGCACTACGTCGAGATACTTCGTACAGGAAACGAACTGAGTCGCGGCAGCCAGGAAAAGGATTTTAATATATTTCTTTTTCATTTGTTCCGTGCTAAAGACTTATAAACCAATTGTTAAACCACCGTTGAAGACTTTTTGCTGGGGATAATTCCGCGAGTCGTTCGGAATTTCCGGATCGAAAATTTTCAACTTATCCCAGGTGATCAGGTTAATACCATTCACGAACAGGCGAGCCGTTTTAACGCCAATTTTGCTAAGGAGCGTTTTGGGCAGCGAGTAACCAATTTCTACGTTTTTCAGACGGACGTAATCGCGGGAAGTCATCCAGTAGGTCGAAATCTGATTGTTGTTAACGTTTTTGGAAGAGGACAAGCGGGGGTATTTGGCATTGGGATTTTCGGGCGTCCAGTAGTTATCTTTTACGTCCGCCATCACCCCTACATCACCGTCGAAAGGCCATATGGCATCCCCCGTCAACCAGACGTTACCACCGAATCCGCCCTGGAACAACACACTCACGTCCAGATTCCCGGTATTAACGCCGAAAGCAAAACCGGCCATCGTCGTGGGTACCGTGAGCTTCCCGTTGTAGGCCCGATCCAGTTCGTTGATGACGTTGTCACCGTTCATATCCTTGAACTTGATGTCCCCCGGAATGATGCGTCCGTACTGCGACTGGTCGGGACTGGCGTCAATCTCTTCCTGATTCTGAAACAGTCCCACCGCAATCATCGAATACTGTTCGTTGATGCTGCGTCCGGTGCGTTTGATGTAGGGACGATCCTGGTAACTCGGTTCATCCATTTGCAGGATCTTATTCTGGGCGTATGATACGTTACCCTTGATGAAGTAAGTGATGTTCCGGAAGCGTTTCCGCAACTGAGCTTCGAGTTCGAAACCTTTGTTTTCTACTTCACCCAGATTCAGGTACGGCAAGCTGGTAATACCCAGGGTGGCAGGAACCGTACCCGGCTGAGCCAGAATGTTATTCCGACGCTCGTAGAAGGCATCGCCCGTAAAGGTCAACGCATCGTTGAAAAAGCCCAGGTCCATACCCAGGTTGTATTTGAGGGCCTTCTCCCAGGTCACATTCGTCGCTCCCAGCATATCTTCTGCCGCACCGCCATACCCTACACCGTTGAAGTCTCTGCCGAACTGATACCCTCCGGCACTGAGTGACCAGGTACTTTGGTAGAGGAAGCGTCGCTGACCAATTTTATCGTTGCCTACGGTACCTACCGAACCCCGCCATTTAAAGAGGCTGACGAAGGACAATTCTTTCATGAAAGCTTCATTGGACATAATCCAGGCGGCGGACATGGAAGGAAACAGATCATACCGCCGACCCGCCGGGAAGTTTTCCGACCCGTTATAACCAAAGTTGACCTCAGCAAAATACGTATCGTTGTAGGCATACGTTCCTCGCCCCACAAAGCCGTTGTATTTGAACGGTAAGCCGCCAATGGCGTTGTTGTTGCCCACCTGGTCGAAATAGCTCTGCTGATTGTACAAAAGCATACCCGTCACGGCGTGTTTCTGGGCAAAAATCCGGTTGTAGTTGGCGTATAACTCCAGCCAGGTACGGCGGTTGCTATTCGCGGCTACATCGTAGGTAAGCGTATTGGTACCTTCCCAGATGCGGCGATACGTTCCTTTGGTCAGATCCGTCTCATTTTCATTGGCGAGTGAATACTGGTAGGTCCAGAGGTTTTTAATCCGACGCACATTCCGGTAACCATAGGAATCGAACGAAAGCCGACCCCGTACGCTCAGGCCCTGCGTAACGAAGGGAAGTTGCAGCGTAAAACCGCTGGTAGCCTGTAAGGTGTTCTCGAAATTCCGCTGGTACCCGCCCTGCGTCATCCGACCGTAGGGATTCGTGGCCTTGGAATCCAGCCCGGAAATACTGCCGTCCGGGTTAGTCATCGGATACAACCAGGGTTGCATGGATTGCAGGGCACCAAAAATATCCCCCGCACCAATGGGCGGAAAATTGTTATCCCGAATGATGCTCCCCAGGTTCAGTTCCATCACCAGGTATTTGTTGATGTCCAGGTCGATGTTCGAACGGAAGTTGTAGCGATTGGAACGAGCCTGAATATCGTAATCCTTGATCTGGTCGGCGAAATTGTAAAGGCCATTCTGACGCAGGTAGGAGAGGGAAACAAAGTGCCGTACGGAGCTGGTACCGCCCGAAACGTTGATATTGGCCTGCATCATCGTGGCGGAAGGTCGCAGCATTTCATCGAGCCAGTTGACGTTCGGATACAAATATTCGTACGCAGGCTTGCTGCGATCTCGGAATTTGTTGAGGTACTCGTCCGTATACATGGCTGAATTTTTGCCATCGTTATTCAGTGCCGTGCGGTACAGGGTCAGGGCATCGTAGGAATCCAGATATTTTGGTAAGCGGGTGGGCATCTGCACCCCCTGCTGTACGGTCGCCGTAATGCTGGATCGGCCTTCCGTACCCCGACGGGTGGTTACCAGTACCACCCCGTTGGCTCCCCTGACCCCGTACACAGCCGTAGAAGCCGCATCTTTCAGGATGGATACCGTGGCAACTTCATTGGCATCAATACTCCCAAACGACCGTTCGACCCCATCTACCAGAATCAGCGGACTCTGATTTCCGGTAAAGGTTGCCATCCCCCGAATCCAGAGTTGCGAGCCATCGTAGCCGGGTTCACCGCTGGTTTGCAGGGTGGTCAGACCGGGCAATCGTCCCGCCAGGGCGTTACTGAGGTTGGCAACCGGACTTTGCGTCAATTCTTTCGTTCCTACCGACGAAATCGCACCCGTAAGAGCCAGCTTTTTCTGCTCACCAAACCCAACCACGACGACTTCATTGAGGTCCTGTTGTTTATCAATCAGGGTAATGATATTCCGGATTCCCAATACCACCGCTATTTCGGCCGGCTGGTAACCTATGGCACTGACCTGTAGGGTATCGCGATCGTTGGCCCGTAGTGTAAAATCACCATTGGCATCAGAGATAGAGCCCCGGGTTGTTCCCTTGACCCGAATGGTAGCTCCGATGACGGGCGTCTTCGTGCTTGAAATCACGTGTCCCCTTAGCTCAGCAGTCTGAGCGGAACCAAATTGGGCACTCAACAAAAGGAGTGTAACAAACAGTAGATTTTTCATTCATTAGAAATTTGTTGAGGTGTGCATGCGATCGTGTTTAAGCTCGCACGGTTTGAATGGGCAATAGGTGGACACGCTCATTCCTGAACCTGAATGAGTCAATGAATCAGTCATTCGTTTCCTGTGCCGTCCGATGGCTATCGGCGGATGCGTTTTAGAAAACCAATGCTGTATTTCCTGCCGCCTGTTTAAAAAGCGGACATTTAAACTGAAATTCTAAAGGGAAGAATGTACTATCGTTCGGTTAGGTACTGTTCCGCTGTAGCGACCAAAGGCGGCCCAGGCTGATGTACATTTTTGGAAAAGTGTGCTGGGATACGGGGGCCTACTGACTCGTTGTTGAAAAAGTGTGCATAGGTATAGTAAAGTGAATGGTTTGGTGTTTGAATGGATAAATCGTACGGCTCTATAACGAAGCTTAAGTCAAATATAGAGGACGCCTTACCGTTTGATGCGTAGCGTTTTTATGGCTTTTGATACAATTTTCACTTCTTGGGGTAGCAGGCCATTTTTGTATCAATTTGAATAAGAATTATGCAGAAATTCTCAGATTTAAAACAGGTACTCTTTTACTTCTCCGCTCAAATTCGCTTCTCTTATTTGAATTAAAATAGCTCTTTCGAATATTTAGCCATACAGTATTTTGTGAATAGGTGTATACTCCAAAGGATATAAGTATCTTTTGACTTCTCAGTATAGGTTAGAATTGTATTAGTATTAGTGAATCTTTGAGATAGAGGCTTATCATCTTTCCACGAATTTTACCCTAAGGCTGTGCTGGGAAATTTAATTTGCTAGTAAAAGCGAACCTAAGGTTGGCTCATTTAAAGGCTCGGCGATGCATGAAATCAGGAGACTCGGGTAACGTAGATACATACACGGCCCGGCAGAAGTCGCTGATATTTATAACGTATTATTGTATACGTTATAGTGCTTAGCTGGCAAAACCAGTTTGGTTGCTTTGGATGTTTGATGGATTATCGCTGGAATGCCTGACTGTCGTAGAAAGGTGTCCAGCCAGATGAAGGCAAACTACTAAAACACCCTGAAATCTCCCGGTTACCAATCGCATTCCAGCTGATGAACAGCCTGCATCCAGTACACTTGCTCTATTCCTTCACATTCTATTCTTTTCATAGGTATGAAACCACTACTGTTTCGGGTACCCAGTGTGGATCAGCGGTCCTTCCGCATTCAGGTAGATGATGGCTCTGCCTTTTATGCTCAGTTGCATTTTCATCCCGAAGTACAATTGACTTTGATTGAGCGAGGCGAAGGAACGCTGATCGTGGGCGATCGGATTGATCATTTTCAGCCCTACGATGTGCTCCTGCTGGGCAGCAACCTGCCCCACGTACTTCGGAGTATTCCATCCGGCGGCCAGGAGCAGGATCGGGTTACGTCAACCAATCTCTTTTTTCTGGCTGATGCCATTGAGGAACACTGGATGCAATTTCCGGAAGTCATGCATTTGCAGCAACTCCTCCACGAGGCCAAATACGGGGTGCGACTTCGCTGTCAGGAAGATAATGCCCTGCTGGAAGAGTTTCGGAAGTTGCCCCAGCAACGGCCCTTCCATCAGTTTTTGTTTCTACTGAAGATTCTTGATAAACTGGTTAACGACGAAGGACGGGAAATTTTATCCCGGACCTCGTACGGTCGTCCCAGTCGTCCGAACGATCATTTCCGGCTGGAGCGGGTGTTTTCGTTTCTGTTACAAAACTACGCTTCACCCATTACCCTGGAAGACGTGGCGAACGTAGCCAACCTGACACCGGGTGCGTTTTGTCGCTTTTTCCGCCAGCATACCCGAAAAACCTTCTCTCATTTGCTCAACGAAATCCGGATTGAAAATGTATGCCGCCTGCTACGGGAGTCGAGCGAATCCATGAGTCAGATTGCGGAGTCCTGCGGGTATACGAATATGTCGAATTTCAATCGGCAATTTAAACAAATCGTCGGTATGCCGCCGAGTCAGTACGTTCGTACGTATCGGATGTAATGGGGTTTATGGAAAGATGATTTATCAGAAAGTCCGCTAATGCAAAAGGAGTGTGACAACTAGCACACTCCTTTTGCATTTCAAACAGACTTATAAACGTGAAAACTTATTAAACCTGGCTTTCCATGGCCAGTAACTTCTGTTCATCTAACGGATGGACTGAGCTTGAAAGGTAGGTGAACGCCTGGTGGGCTTTCGAATTCTTCGCCACGCCAGTAAAAAGCCCGTTACGGACAGTAAACCCGGCGTTAAGCCAATGATCACGTATAGGATTTTCACGGGCCAGCCGCCGTAATTGCCCACGTGCAGAGGGAAAAAAGTAGCCTCTATCCGCTCTCCCAGTGGTTTTTCTGACAGGCGATTCAGCGAAATCAGCTTGCCCGTCTGCTGATTGATTTTTACGGAATTCCCGCTGCCCCAGCCTTTCCATTGATCCTGCGTGTAGCCCCGAACTTCAAATGTTCGGGTGGGTTGCGTTGGCAAATACACGTAGGTCGGATCCAGGCCGGGAAAAGCCAGTAGGGCCTGCTGCAACATCCGGTCGGGGGATACCGAGAGAAGCGTGTTCGGTTTCGTGGGAATCGTTTCTGACCGCCAGCTTTTAGCCTGAAACGCAAACAAATTCATCCAGAAGCCCGTAAAGAAAATGACCACGTTGAGCAGTAAGGACCAGACCCCAACCACGCGATGGAGGTCTGAGCTGATCGTACGCCAGTTTTTTCGGTTGATTTTTACTCGAAAAGTCAGGACTCTCCAGATCATTTTTCGGTACACCACCAGACCCGTCAGCAGGGATACCAGCATGGTGAGACCAAAAACCGCCGTTAGAGCCGCTCCCGGTACGCCCAGCTGAAAGCTGAAGTGGAACTGCAATAGCCATTCGATGAAACTGGGCGTGAAATTAGCCGATGGCCCTTCCCGCAGGATGGCCCCGGTGTAGGGATCGAAAGAGATCAGGGC
This sequence comes from Siphonobacter sp. BAB-5405, assembly GCF_002872335.1. Taxonomy (GTDB): domain Bacteria; phylum Bacteroidota; class Bacteroidia; order Cytophagales; family Spirosomataceae; genus Siphonobacter. Next base: position 27,646 of record NZ_NJAG01000036.1, read on the forward strand.
CAGATCGTAGGTAAAGAGACGTGTATCATTGAAATAGAGTCTGAAATTATACGCCTCGGTGGGGCCTGCATCGGGGTTGAGCCAGGCAATCCCGTCCAGATTGGGATACCGACGGGTGATCGTGTCGTAACACTGCTGCAAGGGCGAGGAGCGAGTACCCTGAGGCGTCACCTGCAACAACTCCCGATTAGCCCAGGCGTCCAGTTCGTGTCGGAATACCAGAATCGAACCGCTTAGTCCCAATACAAGTAGAAAAAGACCACTGATCAGTCCCAGCCAGCTGTGGACTTTAAAGAGCCTTCGCGTCAAATTTACTTTTCCCATAACTGGTAAAATTCAAAAATAGGGTTGCTCGTTTTTTTAAGCCAACAAGTATGCATAGATCCGGGCTTCTGGATGGAAGCCCGGATGGATACGTTTACCACAACTGATAACCAAGGCCGATCCGTACGTTGAATGGATCACCTAATCCACCCGTGGTGGTACTCGACCGACTTCCGATGAAGTAGTGTTTGTTCGTCAGATTATAGGCATTGATTTGAAGTGAATACCGACTTTTTTGGTACGAAAGAGCAGCGTCGAAAACGGTGTAGTCTGGGAAAATGAAGTTCTGGTTGCTTAACAGGCCCACCTGATCGCTTACGTAGCGAACCCCCGCCGCAATCCCCCATCCTTTCAGTACGGGAATCGATGGCGTGTACTTCGCCCAGAAATTGGCAAGGTGTCGGGGGGCGTTGGCAAAACGGTCCCCCTTTTTTCCGTAGCTACTCGTACTGATTAACACGTGGTCATTGAAGGCGTACCCGGCAATCAGACTCAGGTTTTTTAAATGACCAGCTAAAGAAACTTCCGCCCCCCGACTGCGGGTGCCGTCAATGGCTGCCTGACGGTGAGAGTTTTCTTCCGTTGGAGCCGCCGTCAGAATATTGGCATAATTGATCTGATAGAGGGAAAGGGTAGCCGAAAGCCGCTTATTGAACAAATCCGCTTTTGACCCGAGTTCGTACTGCGTCGCTTTTCGGGTGGGAAAGGGACCGCCGGCCCGTACGTTATTCGACGTCTGGGGATTGAACGACTTGACGTACGTCCCGTAGAGGGATACCTGGGGTAGCGGCAGGTACACCAGACCTACTCGCGGAATCCAGCCCGAAGCCTGTAGGGCATCGCCCTGCTTGTTGTCGCGATCCGAAAGCGGGGTTTCTTTGCCGTTATAGCTATCGTACCGTAAAGAGAGTAGAACCTTGAGCTTTTCCCCCAAACTAAACTGATCCTGTAGGTAGGCACCCACTAAATTAGTCACGCGTCGGTTATCGTCGGATTCTTCGGCGGGTGTTGAAGCGGCAGGTACGCTATTCGAATAATCCGGGTTGAAAATAGAAATGCGGGTGGAAAGTTTGTATTGATAGTCATTCTGCGTCCAGCCGTAGCGGTTGTAATCCGTACCGCCCATGAGTTGATGGCCGATAGCCCCCGTTTTTGCCGTATAGCTAACAAAAGCTGTGGTTTGCAGACTGAATCGATCCGTTTCCCAATCCTGATACGCCCGGCTGATTGAATCATTTCTGATTCTTCCCAGCGGAATGTGGTCGGTATAATCGAGCACATTCCGAACGGCCCGTTCAACCACGGTCAGTTTGAGTTTGTTGCTGAATTGGTGGTTGAAGGTTAAAGTCGCGGAGGCGTTATCGGTGCGGCCGTAATCCGTCGGGCTTTGAATGGTCAGATGATTCGGGTAGCGGTTGAAATCAAAAGTACCGTCTGGTCGCGTATAGATATAACTACCGTTGTCGTATTGCTGGACGGCCTTCTGGTGAGCGTAGTTGAGCTCTAACGCTAACGAAGTCTGATCGCTGAAAAAGTAGGTCAGGGAAGGAGCGATGAAAAGATTCTCTTTGTCCTGGTAATCCCGAAAACTCTTCGATCGATCGTAGCCGACAATGGCCCGGTATAAAAGCTTTTGATTCCGGGACAACGGACCCGTGAAGTCAACCGAGGCTCGCCGAAACGCCCAGCTGCCCAGGGATACATCCACACTCGCCCGTTTCTCGGCCAGGGGTTGCTTCGTGATAAAGTTGATGACGCCACCCGGCGAGCCTTCGCTAAACAAGGCTCCTGAAGGACCGCGAAGCAGTTCGACCGATTCGATATTGTACAAAAGTGGTTGCTGACTCCAGAGGAACAGGTTACCACGAACGCCGTTATAGAGCAAAAAGCTGGCATCATTGGGCGAATAGGCCGTAAAGCCCCGGATTTGAAAGGACCCGTTGCCATTGTTGGCTTTCATCCCTGTAAAGACACTGGAAATTTCATTGAGTGTAAAGGCCTGTCGGTCCCGCAGAACCGCCGAAGAAACCACCTGTATGGACTGCGGCGTTTCCAGCAACGGCACATCCATTCGCGTAGCCGTAGTGGATTTGAGTACCTGATACGCATTTCGGGAGGTGCTGATCACGACTTCCTTCAGTTCCTGTCGGCTTTCGGAGAGCTGAAGGTTTAGAAAGGGATTTTTTCCGGCGACGATCCGAATGTGCTGGGTGTAAGCCGTGTAGCCAACGTTGGATACCACGAGTACATACGTTCCCGCCGGAATGGAGGAGAGGTTGAACAGCCCTTCCGCATCGGTAAGGGTACCGAATCCCGTGTTTTGTAAGGTAACCGAAGCCCCGGCGACAGCTTCATGCTGGAAGGTGACGATACGACCTTTGAGATTTCCCTGGTCCGACTGGCCATGGGACGTAACGCTTAGAAACAGGCACAGAAAAAGAAGGATATATGTTTTCATGAATAGATAAGAAAGGGGATCGATCCATTCGACGTGCGTGCGAATGAAATCCTCCCGTAGAATTCAAAGGGAGAGTAAAAGAAGGAACTTACCTTACACAGATACAGGAAGCTCCGAAGCTTCTTCGACAAAGGCATCGACCAGCGTAGAATCGTCGGTTTTGAGAAAAACCGTGAATCCTCTACAGCCATTCCAAGCTGTACTACAACATGATCGTTCTAAAGACGACTAGTGAACGAATCATCAGTGAATTACAATCCAATCGAAAGCGTTGGACTGAAAACTAAAAACCGACAACAGCAAACTAAAAAAAGCCCTTATGCGAAGAAAGAGACAAGCTTGGGAGGGCGAAAGATGTCCGTGGGTAGACTGGAAGGGAAGAAACTCGTGTACGCCGGAGCGGGCACTACCTGCCAGAAAACGTAAGCGGAGGGTTTGAATGAAATGACGAGCTCGGAAAGTTCCGCGGGCATTTCAAGCAGTTGGGATAAAAAGCGTTGGCTGGCCTGTTTTTCCTCGGAATCCTGCGTAGCCTTTAATTTTTTAGCCAGATAACAGGTACCATCGCAGTGCAATTCCGGACGAGATCGGTTCTCGCACAGGTACGTTTTGATGTACTCCTGACGCAGACTGAAATCCAGAAAAACCATCGGCACCACCAACGTCCTCACCAGCAAAAGGCCGGTCAGAAAGACAACGCTAATGGATTTGATGAAAGGAGGCATGGCGGCAAAGGTAAGGCCCGCGTTCGGCTTATTTCCAAAAAAAAGGGTCCGACTTTTGAAAATTTTGCTCGAAACGTACCTGACGGTCTAGCCTAAACGTGTAATACGTACTTAGAGAATGAGACTTTGAAATCCGTAATCCAGCCTGAACCTGCCGCTTACCCACGGCCTTTATTCCAGTCTTCAAAACGGATGGTTGATGAAAATAACCCGTCTTTGGATACAAACCGGCAAGGACTGCCCTACATTTAATCCATGATTCATACCTTTTGGATCGTCCGTTTACGAATTTTCCTCCGTTTCAAATGTCTAAGGTTATATTAATTACAGGGGCTTCTTCGGGCTTAGGGGAGCAAATCGCAACGTATTTGGCTGGTAAAGGATATCAGGTCTATGGCACGTCCCGATCCATTGAACGTCAGACCAAGCCGTTCAAAACACTGAATATGGACGTTTGCGATTCGACCAGTATTCAAAACGCCCTGGAGCGGATTTTGAAGGAATCGGGTCGCCTGGATGTGCTCATCAATAATGCCGGACTGGGCATTGCCGCTCCCCTGGAGTACTTGCCCATCGATGAATTTCAACGCGTGATGGATACAAACTTGATGGGAAGTTTACGTACCATCCAGGCCGTTCTGCCTACCATGCGAAAGCAGCAAAAAGGGTACATTATCAACATCTCATCCATCGCCGCCGAAGCGGGTCTGCCCTTTCGAGGGGGTTACAGTGCTTCGAAATCGGCTCTGGATCGACTGACTGAAACGTTACGGCTGGAGCTGACTACGTATGGCGTACAGGTTTGTTCCATCCAGCCCGGCGGCGTGAAGACCGATATCAACAAGAATCGAGTCAAGGCAAAACTGGCGGATGACAATATTTACAAACAGGATTTTGATCGTACGTACCAGATGATTGACGAAAGTGTCGATCAGGGCATTAGTGCCGACGTGTTTGGACCCTTGGTAGGTTCTATCATTGAAAGTCCAAACGTAAAGCGAATCTACCGGATTGGAAAACCGCTTGAAAAACTCTCGGTCCTGCTGAAACGAATCCTACCCGAATCGACCTACGAACGGATGATACGGAATCATTATAAACTTTAGGTTCGTATGCCGAAGGACTACGTGTTAGCGTAGCGTTAGTAGTAGCGTATAGAAATGGGCTAAAGATTCCCTCTCAGTTGTATACGCTTACTATTTTGCTTTACAGAAAAGCCATTCGGTTTGAAGGGTTGTATCTTGTGCTGTTCAATGGGATACTTTGGTTCAGTAGAAGGCGAACAAGGAGCGTATTACAAGTTAAACGCCAGATACTTACTAGCTTGAACAAATCATGAGCACAATCTTACATATCGCAGAATGCATCGGTTTTCCAGCAGGTCTGATCGCTTATGAAGCACAACAAACGGTTTGATACACGCCTGAGTGGTTTGAAATGAGAAGATATACATACGGATTATTCACCCTTTTTTGCCTGTTATCCACGTCCGCCTACAGTCAGTTCGGGCTGTATGTGCACGGGGTGGGTACGAAGTCCTCGTGGCAGGATGAAAAGTTCAGCTACGGCGTCGGAGCTGCTGCGAAAGTACAATTAGGCAAAGTAGCCATTGGTGCCGCGGCCAAATACCTGACGATGCCCAGCATCAGCTCTACCCAGTCATCCTTCCAGCAAAAAAATACAGTGGTTCCGTTGACGGGTTTAATCGAGTACTCGTTTACCCGGGGAGTCATTCGCCCGTACCTGGGTGTGGAGGCGGGTAAGTACCAAATCAAAAGCCGGATTACCAGCCAGAATGAGCGTGAACTCACCTATGGCAGTGATCGGTTTGGCGTGGCCCCGAAACTGGGAATTGTTGTATCGCTGATCGGAATTGGGGTGTTTGCCGAAGGTAGCTATCACCGCATTATGGGCAGTGAGCAGGAGGTAATTAGCCCTGGTTCTACGGTTGTCTGGGTAAACCCAAACGCATTCTGGACCGTTAATATTGGCCTTAAGTTTGGATTGCTTTAAAGGAAAACATCTAAGGGCAACAGTTCATCGGAAAGGTGTACCCATCGCATCAGTCTTTTTGCCATAAAACGCACGAAATGCCATGCGATGGGTACCGTTCTTTTCTACCCGTTCTTACTTCAGGAAAGCTTTCAGGGCTTTTGTGGGTTTGCCATCGGCTCCCCAGGCACTCAACGCGTAGTGACTCCAGCTTTTTGCTCCCTGCGGTTCCCAGTAAAAAACGCCTAATCCTTTTCCATTCGGTACGGCTCGAACCGTATCCAGTACGGCAACCAGCATAGCGTAGGTGTTATCAACGGCCGTATCTTCACCACCCACTTCAGTAATCATCACCTCCTTGCCGTACCGGGTTACCAGATCCGTTAGGTTTTCCTGTAGATTCTGAATGGATTCGGTATAGTCCTGTTTTAGCCAGTAGGGGTAATAAGACAGGCCAATGACATCGTACTTCGCTCCATAGGCGTTGATGCCATCAAAAAATTGCTTAAAGTAGGCTTTATCATTCCCCCGATCCAGGTGGACGATGACTTTGGAAGAAGGACTCACCTTTTTTACCGCCTGGTAGCCACGGGTAATGAAACTGGCCAATTGCGGATAATGATCCGTACTGCCTTCGGGCCGCAGCATGCCTCCCCGAATTTCGTTACCGATCTGTACCCATTCCGGACGCACCCCTGCTTGTCGCAAGGCCTGCATCACATCCAGGGTGTGGTCGTAGACATCCTGCTTTAGCTGCTCGACGGAATGATTAGCCCAGGCTGCGGGTTTCACCTGTTTGCCCGGATCTGCCCAGGAATCGCTATAATGAAAGTCAATCATAATCCGAAAGCCCATGTTCTGGGCTCGTTTCGACATCGCTACCACTTCTTCCTTCCGGCAATGGCCGTTGATCTTATCGTCATTGGGATTCACAAACACGCGTAAACGAATGGAATTAATCCCGTGATCCCGAAGAATTTCCAGGCAATCCTGAGGCTTTCCCTGCTCATTGTAAAAAACATAACCCGTGGCTTCCATCTGCTGAAGCCAGCCCACATCAGCCCCTTTCGCAAAAGATTGAGCCTGTAGGCTACCCGCAGCAAACAGCGAAAACACCAGGTAAAAGAAGAAAAGCGGATTGAGATAACGGTTCATACGTAGCGAGAAAAGGAAGCGTAATTGGCTACAAGGATGATTAAAATTTTTTAAACTCTGCTCGTCTGGAGAGGTTATTTCTACATATATAAAGAAGTGCTACCAAAGAAAGGGTAGCCGTATGCCTGACTGATTTTTACGAATGCGTACGAACGACATCTTACGATATACCACCGCAGTTTATACAAAAAGTGAAGTCTGAAGGTACGCTTCGTCGCATTATTTTTTTGCAAATTACCGGAACGCTTTGCCTGTAACTAATTACCGCGGGTTAACGCCAGTTTGGTACTAACGCACCCGCAGATCCAGATCCGTATACACCCTAATACATAAGCTATGATGAAAACGAAAACGCTTTTTTATTGGCTGGGAGCATTGATGCTACTCACCACGTCCTGTAAGAAAAACAAGCGGCCGGATAGTGTGCATATTGGTAAGAACAGTACCGCCACGGGTATCGCTTACAACGCAAAAGAAGGTTTCTCGACGCCCAAAAGCTTTAAAGGCCAGCCGACCGGACCGAACCTGGTGTATATCGAAGGCGGTCGCTTTGTGATGGGTTCGCTGGAAGAAGATGTCGCGGGGGTTCACAACAATGTGGATCGGACTGTAACGGTACAGTCGTTCTTCATGGATGAAACCGAAATCGCTAACGTGCACTACCTGGAATACCTCTACGCGATTCAGCGGGATTCTTCGCAGGAATTTTACGAAGCCGCTCTGCCGGATACCACGGTTTGGGCCAGCGAAATGGCCTTCAACGATACGTATGTAGAGCAATACCTGCGGTACCCCGGTTTTCGGATGTATCCAGTCGTAGGCGTATCGTGGGTGCAGGCTCAGGATTATTCGGCCTGGCGTACGGGAGCCGTCAATAATGATCTGGCTCGTAAGGCAACTGGTGGTGGTAAAAAAGGAAAGAAAGGAGCCGAGGCACTGGCCGAAGCTACCGCTCAGCAGTATTCGGGCGGGCGAGCGGCCATCGAAACCGGGTATGTCTTACCGAACTATCGCCTGCCCACGGAAGCCGAGTGGGAGTACGCGGCCAAAGCCCTGATCGGAACGCAGTACGTGGATGAGAACCAAACTCACCAGCGGGTTTATCCCTGGGATGGATCTTCCCTGCGAAAAAGCTCAGGCCGGAACAAAGGGACGATGCTGGCGAACTATAAACGCGGTCGCGGCGATTACGCGGGTATTGCCGGGAGAAGCAACGATGGGGCCATCATTACGGATGAAGTGTACTCGTATCCCCCCAACGATTTTGGTCTGTACAACATGGCGGGCAACGTTAACGAATGGGTATGGGATGTGTACCGTCCGAGCTCGTTCCAGGTGTTTAGCGATCTGAATCCTGTTCGTCGCGATGGGTATCTGGACCAGGCAAAAAACTACGATACAGAAGATTTCAATTCGCTCATTTCGAATCGCTCGCGGGTGTACAAAGGGGGTTCCTGGGCGGACATCGCGTACTGGCTGGCTCCGGGTACGCGTCGTTATCTGGACCAGGATTCTTCGACGGCTACGATTGGTTTTCGCTGCTCGATGATTGCGGTAGGAAAGAAGCATTAACGTCTGTGCACCGGATATAAACGATACACTGAATGACCCGATGACTTTAGCAAGTCCGTTGGGTCATTCAGTGTATCGTCAGTTGCTTAACGCTACGGCGTGGTGCAGGAATTGGGGATTTTCAGCCTCTTTAATCAAAAAATCCGCTACACTGGCTCGGGAAATGGGGCCGACCCGCATGCCTGCTTCCAGCTGCGGATAGAAGCGATAAGAGGGGTTCAGATCCTGATTGGTGAGCATGCCGGGTCGGACGATCTCCCAGGACAGGGAGCTTTGCTGCAAGTGTTGTTCTGCTTGTCCTTTATCCTCGTATTCGTTCCGGAGAAAAAAATGGATTACCAGCTTCATCCACCAGCTCAGGTAAGGTTTGCTGGTACCCGCCCCAAAGCCCGTAACCCACAAAATCGGTACTTTGATAGAGTCTGGCAGGCTTAGCAAAGCCCGAGCCGTATCCGTGAATAGCGTACCCGCGTTTTTCTTTTTTGTACCAATGGTGATTAGAATGGCTTCGGCCTGCTGAACCGCTTTCTGTAAGTCCTGCGGAACGGTAGCATTGCCCTGAATCTTGGTTAACAGGGGATGATCGGGTAGGGGAATTTCGCTACGAGCCAGGGCCGTTACGGTATGCCCTTTGCGAAGGGCCTGTTGCGTAGTCAACAACCCGATTCCCGACGAAGCACCAATAATTGCAATTTTCATACGCGTTCGTGAGTTTTTGACTGGGCCTGTAGATACTGGTCGGCAACGCCGGGAGCGGTTACCAGCAAACTGCCTTCGCCCCAGTGCCATTGACGTCCGTCCGTCGTCCGAACATCGGCTCCGGCTTCCTGAGCAATGAGCAGGCCCGGTAACCAGTTGTACGTATCGAAACCTTCTTCGTAAAAAAGATCAATGCGTCCGGCTCCCACGTAGGCCAGTTGCAGAGCGTGGGGACCATAGTTACGCAGCACGCCCACGTGCGTAAGCAAATCCGTTACGGCCTGACCGGTTTTCTGGTTTAAGACGGGTTGGGTAGCGGACCCCTGCGGGTATTCAAAAACAGCCAGCATAAGCTGTAAATCCGTTTTCTGACTGGGTTTGATCGGCGAGCCGTTCAGGAAGGCACCTTTACCCTGTTCAGCCCAGAACAACTCATCATGCATTGGATCGTAGATAGCCGCAAAGTAGGGCTGACCCTGGCGGATCAATACCAGATTGATGGTCCAGCCGTCGATGTGCTGCAAGTACTGAATGGCTCCATCCATAGTGTCGCACTGCCAGTATTCATCGATCGCCAGCGGTTGATTCTGAAGGTCGTAACTAAACTCTTCTTCGTGCCAGGGAATAGCTGGGAAATGGGCAGTCAGGGCCTCTTTGAGAATCGTTAAACACTGCTGGTCAATGCGATTCATCTCCTGCCAGAAAGCATCATTCGTTTGTGGAATCGGAATGGTCCGGAAATCTGTTTTGAAAGCATTTCCAGCTTTCTGGATTGCGTTCAGTATAACGGGTACGTTGAGTTCGCTTTGCATGACATCGTTGATTGTGTGATGCAAAACACGCCTTTTTTGCAGGGAGGTAGGTAGTAGGAAAAAAGGCAAAACTAGTCCTAATCGCGGAATTGCTTCCGAAAGGCCAGCGGAGTAAGTCCCGTTGTCTTCCGAAAGAGCTTGCCAAAATAAACGGGTTCTTCGTAGCCGACCTGATAGCTGATTTCTTTGACACTGAGGGAAGTCGTGTACAGCAGGCGTTTGGCTTCCAGCATAGATCGTTGCTGAATGTGCGAGGAGACCGAATACCCCGTAAGGCCCTTGACCGTATCGTTTAAATGAGCTACGGTAATAGCCAGTTCCGCCGCGTACTGAGCGGGTTGTTTCCAGGTTTTGAAGTGACGCTGGAGTAAGACCCGAAAGGCTTGCTCGATTTGCGAGCCCCGGTTTTCGGGCGGCTTATCCGTATGGCTTATTGTACTTACCTGACTCGTCAGCAGACTTAGTAAAGCAGCCAGCAGATAGTGTACCGATCGATTGGAGGACTCCAGAGTCGCATCCGACTGCAGGTCGTTCATGAGCTGAATCAGCGTCAGGGATCTATGGTAAAAGTCGGACTTCGTCGAGTACGAGCGGGCGGCGGGAGGAATTGTTCCAGTAGAAAAGAGAACGAAGGGTCAACCAGGGAAGCATCAAATTCAATGGCCCAGCCTGGGCCTGGTACGCTTCCCGCAGGTAATGAACCTGACCCGGAAACACCAACAGAAAAGCCGGAGCGGCAAGGGATAAATCCTCAAAATCAAGAGTAACGAGGTACTCTCCCTGGGTAACCAGTACAAACAGGTAATGATCATCCTGATGAGCCTGCGTGACCCCATGAGCGGTAGTCGTCGAAACGGGGTCCAGGCGATTCACCCAGATGCCCGCCTGAGCATCCGGCGAGAGTTCAAATTGTAAGAAGGGGGACGATTGTTTTTTCAAGGGAGAGTCGCCTGGTCTGGATTCAAAGGTACTTATCCTTTTAATCGATCAGTGCTTCCATTGCATCAAGTATTCCTTTTCCCGCTCAGGGGGTTAAAACAAAGAAGTCCGATTTAAGGGTACTCCTATTCAATGACGAAAAGTTTTGGGGAAGCTCCTGAGGTAAAAGAAAATTCCTTTTCGAACGCTCACAAGGCATTCGTACTATCTCTTGCCAGCATTCGGGTCTGCTGGCCGTGAAAACCCTGTCAAAGTACCGCATTACCGTCGATTCTTACCGTTTCCGAGAGCTATTCAAGCCGTAGGTTTGTCCTGTCCATTCGCAGTACTTAACACCCGTACTACGCTGGGCCGCCTACTTGATTTATCACCTAAATCCATCGAATCGTATGAACCGTGCAACTACGCTTGAGGAACTCAAACCCGTTCCCTATGCACAGGATCCTCATTTGTCGCAGGGGGTAAAAGCCTTTTTGAAAATCCTGAATTCGGCCGGAGGGCCACCGCTGGAAACCCTGTCACCTCAGGAGGCCCGGCAAGTACTGATCGACGCCCAGGCTTCCGTACCCGTGGACCTGTCGGGAATCGACGAATCGGAACGGATGATCACGGCGGATGGCTACACCATTAAGCTCAACATCGTACGGCCCGCGGGAGTAGCGGAAAAACTGCCCGTATTCATCTATATTCATGGGGGCGGCTGGGTACTGGGCGATTTCCCCACGCACAAGCGGTTGGTACGCGATTTAGTGGTGGCGTCCGGATTTGTAGCTGTCTTCGTCAACTATACGCCCAGTCCGGAAGCTCAGTACCCCCAGGCCACCAATGAAATCTACGCCGCTACCAAATGGGTGGCTGAACACGGCGATGAAATCAACGTAGACGCCACCAAGCTGGCGGTGGTAGGCAATAGCGTCGGTGGTAATATGACTGCCGTAACCTGCCTGAAAGCCAAAGAAAACGGCGGTCCGGATATTAAATGTCAGGTACTGTTCTGGCCCATTGTCGATGCGGATTTTGAAACCGATTCGTATAAACTCTTTGGAGAGGACCGTTTCCTGACTACCCCGCTGATGAAGTGGCTGTACGATCAGTACACCACCGATCCGGCGGAACGCAAACAGATGTACGCTTCTCCCTTACAGGCTACCGTCGAACAACTCCAGGGATTGCCACCGGCCCTGATTCAAATCGCCGAAAACGATATTCTACGCGATGAAGGAGAAGCCTACGGACGAAAACTGGACGAAGCGGGCGTCAGCGTCACGACCATCCGGTACAACGGAATGATTCACGATTTCGGCTTGCTCAACGGCTTAGCCGATCTCCCTCCGGTACGCTCGCTCTTTTTGCACGCGGCGGCTGAACTCAAAAAATACCTGCGTTAATCCAACCCATTCCTCTTCTACGCATGGGAACTCTCAAACGCGTCGGTTTCGGCGTACTAATCACTTTACTTATGGCCGCAACGGAAGAATCGATGGCTCAATCAGCCACCACTGGCGTTAAAAATGTCGTACTGGTGCACGGTACCTGGGCCGATGGCTCCAGCTGGTCGAAAGTGATTCCGCTCCTGGAAGCCAGGGGCTTGCACGTGGTGGCGGTACAAAACCCCCTGACTTCGCTCGGCGAAGACGTAGCGGCAACCAAACGGGCCATTGAGCTACAGGAGGGACCCGTACTATTGGTAGGCCATTCCTGGGGCGGCGGCGTAATCACCGAAGCAGGTAATCACGATCAGGTGGCCGGACTCGTCTACGTAGCGGCGGCGGCTCCCGATGAAGGACAGTCCTTTCTGGAACTGGTCCAAACGGCTCCGGCTACGCCCGGCAATGATGAGATTCGACCCGATAAGTACGGCTTTGTCAGCATGTCGCCGAAGGGTATTTTCGAAGATTTTGCCCAGGATCTACCCGAATCCGAGCGAAAACTGATTCTGGCTACGCAGGGACCGCAGGCGTTTGCCGCCCTCAAGGAGAAGATTTCGAAAGCGGCCTGGAAAACGAAGCCCTCCTGGTACGTGGTGGCGGCTAACGACCGGATGATCAACCCTGATCTCGAACGGACGCTGGCGAAGAAGCTCAAGGCTACTACGGTGGAAGTGCCCACGAGTCACGTCGCGATGCTGGCTCAACCGGAAAAAATTGCTTCGGTTATTGTTGAAGCAGCCAGCAAAGTCAAAAACAAATAAGGACTAGAACGCAGCGGGGGTCGATGGCTACACCCGCTGCGTTTTATTTATTTTTTTATGCCAGAGAAGCCTTGCCGACTTCTCTGTTTACCTCTTACCTTATGAATAGCTCCATTTTAGGTCTGCATCACATTACGGCCATTGCCAATAGTGCAAAACGCAACTATGATTTCTATACCCAGGTTTTGGGCTTACGCATGGTCAAAAAAACGGTCAATTTTGATGACCCGACGACCTATCATTTTTATTACGGCGATGAAAAGGGTACGCCCGGTACCCTTCTGACTTTTTTTCCCTGGGAAGGAATCGGACCGGGTCGAAACGGCATTGGGATGGCTACGGAAATCGGATATTCCGTTCCAAAAGGTAGTCTGGATCAATGGGCCGAGCGTTTTCGGAAGCTGGATGTATCCATGGGGGAACGGACCGAACGTTTTAACGAAACCATATTGCCATTTTCAGATCCTGATGGTCTAGCCCTTACCCTGTTAGCTACGAATCAAGCGGAGAATCCGGCAGTCTGGGAAACGGCAGAAGTAAAGCGGGATATGGCAACGCAAGGTTTTCATAGTGTAACGCTCACCCTGCAAAACATAGAGGCTACGGCTAAAATCCTGACCGACGTATTGGGGTATCGTCAGCTTGCTCAGGAAGGGAATCGATACCGATTCCAGACCGATGCCGTATCTACTGCGTCGATTGTGGATTTGCTGGAAGAACCGGAAGGTATACTCGGACGCAACGCCGCCGGAACCAATCATCACGTAGCCTTCCGGGTCACTAACGAAGCGATTCAAATGGAATTCAGGGAGAAAATCCTGGAGAGTGGCTTACAAATCACCTCCAAAATCAACCGGGATTATTTCTTCTCCCTGTACTTCCGCGAACCCGGAGGCGTCCTGTTTGAAATTGCAACGGATAATCCCGGTTTCATGGTCGACGAACCGCTGGCCGAACTCGGGAGTCAGCTAAAACTTCCCAGACAATACGAAAGCTCGCGGTCGAAAATAGAACAAGGGTTACCGCCGCTGGATACGAACTAAACGAGTTTGGATGTTCCACCTACCGCTCCGGATTTGGTAAATAGTTTGTCAATCAACCGTATTCTTACCTTCTTATGAAAACGATTGGACTTTGTGGATTTGGCCGAATTGGCCGGCAATTTCTACGAATCGCTCTACAGCATCAGTGGTTTGTACCCACCGCTATTGCGGATATTCGGGATGAACCAACCCTGGCCGCTTTGTTTGCCGTTGATACCAATTACGGTCGATGGCCGGAGCCCGTTTCGGGCAGTGAAGGTTTACTTACCATCGGCGACCGGAACATTCCCTACTACAATTCCGCGAAGGAAGTACCGGACTGGTCCGCCCTGGGCGTGGATCTGGTGGTGGACTGTACAGGCCGGGCTACAACGCAGGCCGGAGCCCAGGTTCATCTAAATCGGGGAGCGAAGTACGTACTGGTGAGTGCTCCCAGCAAAACGCTGGCCGATTGTGATGCAGTACTGCTAAAAGGGATCAATCTGAATACGTTTGACGCGGCAAATCACCGGATCATTAGCATGGGGAGCTGTACAACCAATGCTCTGGCCGCCGTGGTCAAAGTGATCCTGGAAAACTTTGGCATCCAATACGGACTTTTCTCAACGGTTCACTCGTATACCAATTCCCAGTCACTTACCGACCAGCCCATGAAAGATCGACGGGACTCCTGGGCGGCGGCGGAGAACATTATACCCTCGTCGTCGGGGGCCGCTCGGGCTCTTCAGTTTATCTGGAAAGACCTTCAGATCACGGGTAAGGCGTACCGCGTTCCCACCCGCACGGGGAGTATTGCCGAACTGAATCTCATTACTGAAAAGGATTGTACGGTAGCGGAAGTCAATGATGCGTTCCGTAAAGCGGCCACCGATGGACCTTTGCAAGGGGTAATGGATGTACTGGAAGATCAGTGGGCGTCCTCCCGAATCGTTGCCGACCCGCATTCGTCCATCGTCGACTTACCCCTGACGGCCAAAGAGGGCAAACTATTATCAGTAGCCGCCTGGTACGATAACGAGTGGGGTTTTTCCAATCGTTTGGCCGAAGTCGCCGCTTTTCTGCTGGAACGAATCTAGAAATGATCCTTGTAAGGGCTTGATAATTAGAGCTGTGAAGGCTCTGCAAAAAAGAGATTACTACTCCTTTGCAGAGCTTTCACAGATTCGCAGTGGGCCGGATTATAGGTGCGAATATTAAGGTTGTACAGCAAGTGGTTCAGTTAGTAAGTAGGTGTCTATTATGGTAAGTTCAAGGCTTGTCGCTAGGTGTGGTTCGTTCTCTTTCCAAATCACGTATAAGAGACCCGGAAGTAACCCCTAAGCTTTTAGATCAAGAACCATAAGCCCTGGCTAATCCCTAACCTAATTGGCGTGGAAGCTCGTATCTTTATTGTGAGCTATTTTTGTTTGTGGCCACTTCTAACGAGCAGTGCTACTGCCGCCTAAACAAATGCATAACGATTGGCAAGCCATTCAGCGAATCAGTACGGGAAAACCTACGCGTGTAGTTCTTCTTTTGGGTCTGATTTTGTTCAGCTTATCGGCGATTGGGCAGAACATCAACCGACCCATGGTCAATCAGTTGTTGCTTCAGTTACACCACAGTAAAGCGGACGAAAACCGGGTGCATGTGTTGATGGAACTGGGCAAGTTTCATATCTATAAGCCGGGGGAGGCTAAAATTGATTTAGATAGTGGACGAACGTATCTGAATCGGGCTAAAAAATTAAGTGACTCCCTGCACTTGTTAAGCTGGTACCATGATGCAGAAAGTATGCTGGTAGTAGCAGATCTGGAAGAAAGAAATACCCAAAATGGACAAGCTCGATTGATGCGGTTGATCCGTGATTGTCAACGAACCGGCGATCGGCTGGGGGAGGCCAATACCCGCTTCAGGTGGGCCGTTTGGTTGCGGAATAGTAGTGAGGATTACCAACCGGTCTTTGCTAATTTCCGTCAGGCGGCCGCCATCTATCGGTCTTTACCCAATCCTGAAAAGGAAATCAGTGCCCTGAAAGAAATGGCCGATACCTATCTCTATCAGGGGGATCTGGACAGTGCGGAGGCGGGTTTGAACCAGGCATTACATCGCTACAAAGCCATTAAATACCCAAAGCTCCATTACACCTATAATTCCTTATCCAGTGTAGGTATCCTGAAGGGCGATTATGAAAAGGGCTTACGCTACGCTCTTCTTGGCATTGAAAATATGCACCAAACGGGCGATACGGCTTCCGCAGCCGCCTATTACAGTGACTTGGGGCGTATTTATGAGGAGACGGGCAACCATCCGAAAGCCTTGGAATGGTACAAAAAATCACTGGCGAAGTGGCGACAGGAAAAGTTAGCCAACTTTGCCATGTTTAACACCGCCGGTTTTATTACCAAAGACCTGATTGCCCAACATAAACCGAAGGAAGCTCTTCAGTTACTGAATAAACTGATTCAGGAAATCCCCACCAATACATTCATTCAAAAAGCCTGTGTGGCTCAAAATTTAGCCTATTGTTACGATGCCTTGCATCAATACCCCATAGCCGAACACTACTACAAAGAAGCCTTGGCTTGGTACCAAAAGAATAAACTTGATTTTGAGGCTTCTCAAAAGGCCGAGCAGGACATTGGGACTTTTTATTTGAAGCAAAAAGACTTCGTAAAAGCCGAATTTCATCTTCGCAAAGCACTGCGTTTTTCTCCGCAAAAAAACGCCCGTTCCACCATCAAAGATATTCACCTACTGTTATTCAAAGTGGATTCGGCCCGGGGGAATTACGTGTCGGCCATTCAACATTTCCGGCTACACAAAGCGTTAAGTGATTCGCTGTTTAATGAAAAGAAAAGTAAGCAGATCGCCAGTTTGCAAATCAAATACGATACCCGAAAGAAAGAGCAGGACATCGCCTTGCTTCGGGAACAAAGCCGACTCCAGCAAATTGAGCTTAGCCACGAACGAACAACCCGTAACGGCATCATCTTCGGGGCCGTTCTTCTGGCCGGATTATTAGGGGTGAGTTACCAGCAGTACCGGCTCAAGCAGCGGAGTAATCAGCTTTTACAAACGAAGCAGCTCGAAATCAATCGTAAAAATGATTCGCTGGGGCAAATTCTACTGGAGAAGGAAAATCTGCTGGAAGAAAAAGAATGGATGCTCAAAGAAATCCATCACCGGGTAAAAAACAACCTGCAGATTATTTCCAGTATGCTCAATACTCAGTTGAATTTTCTACAGGATTCTAACGCCCGCACGGCCATCAAGGATAGCCAGAACCGGGTACATGCCATGGCTTTGATCCACCAGAAACTATATCAGTCAGAACATCTGGCTTTGGTAAACATGGCCGAGTTTATCCATGAAATCGTTGATTACCTGATGGAATCCTTCCCGCAAACGGAGCGTATCCGAACCAAACTGGATGTGTCGGGAATTCAGATGGATGTTGCCCAGGCCATTCCCATTGGGCTGATCATCAACGAAGCCGTAACCAACTCACTTAAATACGCTTTTCCCCACAATCGTCCGGGATTAATTGGGATACAGCTACAGTGGGTACAACCACATCAGTACCGCCTGAGGATTTGCGATGATGGCGTAGGATTTCCCCAGGAGCTAAACCTTGAAGATGTCCCCACGCTTGGACTCACCATGATTCGGGGCCTGAGTCGACAAATCGGAGCCGATCTGGTGATTAACCAAGCCAATGGGGTGGAGATTTGTTTAGAATTTGGCGGTATACCCAAAACGGACCGAGCCAAAGAAAGGCAGGTTGTACTGGATAGGCCGCTTTAGCTGTTGGTCGGTTTAGTATACCCGCTGATGTTTAATTTCTTCATCCGGGCTTCGAGCGTGGTGGGTTTCAAATTCAGTAGTTCCGCCGCACCGCCGTTCCCCCGAATGCGATTGTCTGATTTAGCCAAAGCCGCCAGAATAGCCGCCCGCATGGTTTTTTCAATGGGCTGTACCTGATCTGCCGAAGGGCTGGAAAAAACCGGTACGCCCGATAACGGACTCGTTCGTAGGGGTTCCGCCAGCTCCAGCGTAGCGGTAGGAGATAAGATGGCGGCTCGTTCCAGGACGTGTTCCAGTTCACGGATATTCCCCGGCCAGTCGTAAGTAAGCAGTTGTTGCAGGGAAGTATTGGCGATGCTCGTTAGCGGCTTGCCTAATTTCTTACTGAGACGCCGGAGAAAATGCATGGCTAAGGGGCGAATATCCTCGGGTCGCTCACGGAGGGGCGGTACGACAATGGGGAATACAGCCAGACGGTAGTATAAATCGGAACGAAATCGCCCTTGGGCTACTTCCTGCTGCAGGTTCCGATTCGTAGCGGCAATGATTCGGGTGTCGATCTTGATCGGACCTTTACCCCCCAGCCGCTCAATTTCTCGTTCCTGAATGGCCCGTAGTAATTTGGCCTGTAATTCGAGTGGAAGCTCCCCGATTTCATCGAGAAACAGGGTACCGCCATTCGCTAGTTCAAACTTGCCAACCCGCTTTTCAGTGGCCCCGGTAAAGCTTCCCCGCTCGTGCCCGAACAATTCTGATTCGATGAGTTGGGCCGGTAAGGCGGCACAATTGACTTTAACAACCGTTCGGCCTTGCCGCGTAGATCGGTTGTGGATGGCTCGGGCTACCAGCTCTTTACCCGTTCCGGTTTCACCTAGAATCAGTACCGTTGCGTCGGTTCGGGCTACCTGGCTAATGTTGGTGAATACGGCTTGTAAGGCAGAGCTGGAACCAATAATCTCCTCGAAATTATGGCTGGTCTTGATCTCTTCGGTGAGGTAGGTTTTTTCGAGTTCGAGCTGCTCACTCAGGGTTTTGATGCGTTCAAAGGCCAACAGGTTTTCCAGGGCCATTCCCATCTGAACGCTAATATCCTGTAAGGTGCTGAGGTCTTTGTAGGTGAACGCATAAGGGGCCCGACTGGCCAGTACCAGCGAGGCCATGGCCTGATCTTTGATAAAAATGGGCACGTACATGACCGAAGGCAAACCCAGTTTCTGGTAGAGATCACTCACGGCATTACCGGATGGGCCATCCGTAAACTGGCTGCCGACGCAAAGGGTGGGTTTCATAAGCCAGTAGGGCATATCGGCTAAGGACTGTTGCCAGTCGGCGGGCTGAAGGCCGTGCCGTTGCCCGAGTTCCTGCTCGGTTACGGTCACAAAAACACCGGCTTCTTTCTGAGCCATACTCGTCACGGAAACCGTTTCCGGAGCTGGACCAACCCGGTACAGAGCGACCAGATCCACGGGCATTCGTTCATTGATACTACCCGCCACCTGGGCCAAAACCGATCGTACATCGCTACCATTTCGAAAGGCATTGACAATCGTTAGTTCGATGGCTTTCAGTTGGCGGCGAGCTTCTAATTCTTCGTAAGCCAGTAAATTATCCAGAGCCAGGGCAATCTGGGGCGTAATCAGACTAACGGCCTGGTACTCTTTCGGCGTAAAACCTTCCAGGCACGTACTGGATACAATAATCGTAGTTCTGGAATTACGCTTGAGCTCAATGGGAAAGAGCATCAGCGATTGTACCTGAAAATGATCCCGGCAGGAGCGGGCGGTGATGTAATGCTCACAGAGTTGCTGAAAGTCTTCACCGACAAAGATTCCGCTTTGTTCACCCAGTCGATCCGGAGCTTCCCGATCCAGTTTGTCCAGCATTTGTCCATCCGTTTGACTGGGCAACAGAGCGGTTGGATTGATCCGTACAAACGTATTTTCTGACGTTTTTTCCAGCATCAGCCAGTAAAAAGAGGATTCATCTGGTAAGCCAATCCGCAGGTTAAGAAAGGAAAAGGGGACGAGTTGATTAATCTGCTGGGCAATGGCCAGACACAGTTGATCCCGATCCTGAATGGTAACAATAGCGTTGTTGACGGCAATCTGAATGGCCTGTTGTTGCCGGAGCTTGGCTTCTTCACTGTGAGCGTGACGATAGCGGGCTAGTTCCAGCGTGGTTAGTACGTCTTTTTCGCGAAACGGCTTGGTCAGAAAGCCGAAGGGCTGCGTGCGTTTGGCCGCTTCGAGCAGCTCGTTGCTAAGATTAGCCGACAGGAAAACGAAGGGTATGGCCTGTTCTTTCAGCCATTCGGCCAGATCAATACCCGTTTCGGGCCCAATGAGTAAAATGTCCAGTAAGACAATATCCGGTGTTCGCTGGGCCATGCGTTCCTTGGCTTCCTGTACCGATGCCGCCAAACCTAATACATCATACCCCGCGTTAGTTAGTATCCGTCGAAGATCGTGGGCAATCAGAAACTCGTCCTCCACCACCAGTAGGGAAGGGAGTCTGTTCAGTTCACCGTAGTAAGCCATAGCCGTTTTGTGAATTTAATACGGAGTAAAGATACAAGAGGCGATTTACGCACAAACGAAGCTCCAATATATTGGAGGCTCTATTCTATTGGAGATGAATGTTACTAACGCGAGAATGTTAAATTTCTGATTATCAGTAGATAGAGTTTTGGAAGTGGTTCTTTATGGCCTTTGGCATTGTGTTGGCTAACGTATCACAAGTTGATGCTCTACCTTTAAAAATCCAGGACTATGAAACGCTTCCTTTCTAACGAGTCTCTTCGTGCCCAGCAATTTGAGGTCAACCATTGGCCTGTATCAGGTAGTCGGGATACGTCCTACGAAATTGTGCTGATTCAGGCCGGTAGTGGCTCCTATCAGGTGAATGGAAATCAATCTAGGTACCAGGCCGGGGATGTGTTTTTTCTGGGACCATCGGATAAATACAGTTTCAAGATTTCTCAAAAGACCTGCTTTTATAGTCTGTTGTTCACCATTCCTTACGTAGCCAGTCTGGTGCCGACAGGGGGTCAGGGGTGGCCACACGTCGTCGACTATAACGTACCGTTATCGGGTACGCTCATCAGTAACCCCAGTGAACAACGAAGTCTGCGGGCCTTAGTAGAAATTATTCTGACGGAACAACAATTGCACGGCGTACCAGCTAATTCGGTCGTTGAATCACTGATGAAGACCATTTTGAATCTATTAGATCGGTATCTTGCTCAACATTCGGTTAGCGAATCTGCCCGGTTGGTAAGCCCTTCGGCGTTTATCCAACGCGTATTGACGTACATCGGTCAGCACATTACAGAACCTCAGTTGTTGCGAATGGAAAACATGGCGGAAGTATTCAACTATTCTGCCAGTCACCTGGCGGCCCTATTTAAGCAACAGGTGGGCGAGTCCATTCAGCAATACATCATTCAGTATAAGCTCAATCGGGTAGCCACTCGGTTAAGTCTGAGTACCCTGACCATTTCTCAAATCGCGGATGAATTCGGTTTCTCCGATGTTTGCCATTTAAATAAACTTTTCAAACGACATTACCAGTACACCCCCACGGACTATCGCCGGAGTTTAGCGGTGTCTTAACCAGACGCATTTTTTCTTCCTGAAGAACGTTTCTGTAGCAGTTGAACTTTGGAGTAGTCTACCGTCGTTCCTGGTTGGACAGACTAATAGTACTTCTGTTCCAGGTTTGTCTTTTCGCAGGGAAGCGTGTATGTTTAACCGTATCACTTTTATAAACAGCAGGTATGCCTACGATCCATTCATTACCGGAGGGCTTCAGCCAAAACGATCAGCTACCAATCCGGATCGTTTCGCCGGATTTTGGTCATTTATCGCCGGAGGTCGCGGATCAATACGGACTTACGCATCGCTTGCCGTATTACTTTTTTCTTTTTGTAGTCGAGGGTTCGAGCCAGTACGGCGTAGATCTGGATACAATCGAGGTTGAAAAACACGAGGTCCTGTTCTGCTTACCGCATCAGATTCAGCAGCTTCCCCTTCACATTCACGCGAAGGATTACTATAAACTGGGCTTTGATGAAGCCTGCCTGGCCCAACTACCGAAGCCTTATCCGTTCTTACTGAATCCGCTGAACCAGCAGAAAATCCGATTTTCACCCGCTGCTGCTGGTCGGGTACAATCCATTTTCGAAATGCTCCAGACGCTATTACGCAGCCCGGATACGGAACCTGAATTGATTCTGGCCCATCTGAATAGCCTGCTTACGGAGTTAAATACAGCCTATTTTGCAGCGGACAAGAAACCGACGGATGACCGACTCGCTAAATTCATTGGCTTTAAAGTATTTGTTGAAAACAACCTGATCGACCATCCGAGTATCAAAGCGATTGCCGAGGAACTGGCCGTGAGTACCGACAGCCTGTGCCAGATTGTCAAACACTATTCCGGTCGATCGCCCAAGGAATTCATTACCAACCGTCTTATTTTGGAAGCCAGACGTCGGCTGTACTACGGTGAACGCTCGTCCGTAAAGGAACTGGCCTTTGAACTGGGCTTTAATGACCCGGATTACTTCTCCCGCGTATTCAAAAAGGAAACGGGGAAAACGGTTGCCACGTTTTTTCAGGATTTGTCCTGAACCCATCGGTTTTCGTCCGGCTCCGCTAAGCGTACACGCCCGAATTTTGTTCCGTATTTAAATCATACGTAGATGAACAAGCCATTCGGAAAAATACTGTTAACGGGTGTAACCGGTCTGGTGGGAGCACGCCTGCTCCCCCGTCTCATGGAAGCGGGCTGGGATTGTCGGGCACTGGTACGTGCGGGCAAAGACGTACCGACCGGTGTGTCGATCATGGAGGGCAATTTGTTTGACCAGGCCTCGCTTGCTCAGGCCGTACAGGGGGTGGAGGCCATCATCCACCTGGCCGCTGTCTTCCGTACACCAGACCTGGATTTGATCTGGAAAAGTAACCTCGAAGGTACGCGGAACCTGATCGCTGCCGCTAAAATCCACGCTCCCAATGCCCGCTTTATTTTCGCCAGTACCACGCACGTCTACGATGCCGGCAATTTGCATCCCGGTCGCGAGGACGATCCTGTTCATCCGGAGCATCCGTACCCCGCCAGCAAAGTGGCCGCCGAAAAGGAAATACAGGAGAGCGGTTTGAACTGGTCGATTCTGCGATTTCCATTCGTGTACGGTGATGGCGATGGGCATCTGGAAACGCTGCCCCAGCTTTTGCGGGCTAGAAAATTACATTCCGCCATGCGAATGAGTACTGTTCACCACCGCGACATCGCTACGGCCATGCACCTGAGTCTGGCCGGTGCTTTCGATGGTCGCATAGTCAATATTGCCGATGAGGGTCCGGTTTCGATTTACGAACTGGTGCAGTTAGTAGGTGAAACTCTGGAGGACTCCGCGGAGCCACTTCTCAATCCCTGGTACCTGCATTCCGATGCTTCACTGGCCCGTAGTCTGGGTTTTCAGCCCGTCGTCAGAACGGTCTACCAGGCTGTAAAGGAAAGGTTACTGTAAGGCAGGTTTGAAGCTTGAAAGTGATCAGGGCGTACCCAATTCTTGCCGGGCAAACTCAATCCAGCTCGTTTGAGCAGGGACCTTACGCATGGGAGGGATGCCCGTATACTCGTACTGAACCAGAGCCGGATTTCGGGTCGTGGAGCTTTCCAGTACATAGGCTGAATTCGGAACCGGTATCGTCATGATGTTCCCGTAGCCAATGTATCCCCCGGAGTTTTCTCCGACGGTAACTACTTTTTTACTCCGCATACCCGCTAACACGAACGTTTCGCAGGAGCTGCCGCAGTTACGGTTATACAGAATCACCACTTTTCTGGGCTTTTCCAGGCGGATTTTAGAGGGGGTATCCGCTTTCGGCTGATCCTGACGCAGACGTATAAACGTTCCTTCCGGCACTTGTTTCATTTGCTGAATCAGATCCTTTCGGTAGTTGGTCAGGGCTGGATTGGGACTGTTTTTTAGCAAGTTTTCGTACCGTTCGATGATGCCCGACGTAGCCAAATATTCCGTAAACGAATCATCGGTGGACGGGTGGGTATACAGCAAGGGAAGCAAACGTTGATAAGCCAGCGAACTACCCCCGCCATTGTCGCGGACGTCAATGAGCAGATACGGCGTTCGTTGCAGAACGGGCGTCAATGCCTGAAAGGTAGAATCCAGAGCGGAAAGGTACTCCCGACTGAAGGTACTGATGCTTAGGTAAGCGGTACTCTCATCCAGTAGTTTAAAGGTAGTCAAAGCCGTAGGAATGGTATCCTTAACATGTTTAGAAGCAGTTGTAGCGACGGGATAGCGTTTCGTCCACTCGCCAATCCGGGTGACGGGCTGATCGATGGTTAACATTTCCAGAGCTAAAGAATGGTCCTGCAGATACCCCTGATACTGGTAGGTGTCTGCGGCCATTTTTTTGAGTTCAAGCTTTACCTGGCCGGGCTTCCAGGTCGGACTTTTGGTTTGTAGTAAGACGCCATAATAATCCCGATAGGCGTTCTTGTTTTTCTGAATTAGCACCTGATAGGAGCCATACAGGTCATAAATACCTTCCACCGGATCGTTTGAATGTTTGACATAGTCGTAAGCCTTTGCCGAATCCACAGCTACGGTTTCGGTGTTGCGAAAGGCGGCTGAGGCCAGGAATGCTTTGAGTTGATCGGGATCACTGACATCGAGGGTACTCGCCGCGTGCACCTGCGAGTGATGATCCTTGAAATAAGCCATGTACTGATGTAAAAACAAACTACAACGGCGTTTCCCCTCTTTCTGTATTTGCCGGCGAATGCCCCGTTTGAACGTTTCATACGTGGGTCGTTGATCAGCGGTTACGACATGCCGGAAAGAAGCCTGATTTTTCTCTACGTAATTCGAAATGAAGGTAAACGCTTCCAGACAATCGCAATCTGCCTTTGGGGTTGTTTGGGCAAAAACCGTTGGGTCGGAGACTAAACTACCAAGCAGAAAAATCAGATAGAAAAACGGGTGTTTAACGATCATTTTCAGTTGATTATACTGATGAAAGATACAAAATAAGAAATATATGCTTATTGAATGATCGTTCAGGGAAATTTTGTTTTCCTAACGTATGCTTCTAAACGGTACTGATGAGCTAGGAGGAACAGTACATAAGACCCGCCTTCCTCAAGAAAATCCGCTACAATCTCAATCAATACCGACGCTCAGAATCGAGGTGCCGAGTCTAGTTTTGACTTACGAAACAGTTGGTCAAAACCCTTTCTCCATCATGGATTATTCATCCCTACTCCGTCAGTTGTATCAGGATTTCAACGCCCGTCAGATTGACCGCGTTCTGGCCCACATGCACCACGATGTATCCTGGCCCAATGGCTGGGAAGGCGGCTACGTGTCTGGTCACGACGAAGTACGAGCGTATTGGCTTCGACAATGGCAAGAAATCGACCCCCACGTGGAACCGCTTGCGGTAGAAACCCGACCCGACGGTCAACTCGCCGTTCACGTACATCAGGTGATCAGGGATTTAAACGGTCAGGTCGTAAACGATACGCAACTGTATCATGTTTACCGTTTTGAAGCGGATAAAATCCAAACGATGGTCATTGAACACGAATAGATGGTCTAGGCAAACTTTCGGGTATTGATACCAATAAAAAGGAAGCGATCGCATGGATCGCTTCCTTTTTATTGGTACCATAACAATTACCTACTACACCAGTTTCATCTTAACGGGATCCCAGTGGATGATTTTCTTACTGAAATAACTTTCGTTACAGGCCAGGGCGGGAGCCGCGGCACGGAAACCGAATTCGGCGTCTTCCACTACGGGTTTGTTAGATCGGATGGCTTCGAAGAAATTCGTGAAGTGGTCTAAATGATCGTCGTAGCCCTGCGGTGCTTTGAAAACGATGTCTTCCTTTACTTTTCGCTTGCGTTGCTGGGGCGTCCATTTGGCGTCGTACTCTTTCTGCATTTCCTCCTGCATTTGTTTGGAGAAGGTAAAGACGGAATCATAGCCACCAAAACCGGGAGCTTCGGGCAACAGACTGTGCTTGACGGTAATGCTGTTGCCCACCACATCAATCACACCTTCGGATCCTACCAGCCGAATCACTTCCTGACCACCCGTGCCGCTGATGAAATTCACCTGTAAAGTCAGCTGGAAGGCGGCGTGCTCTTTGGTTTCGGGATACTGCATGACGCCCGACATCACATCGGGCATATTCCGGCCGTCTTTCCAGTAGCTGAATTGTCCGGTACTGTAAATGCTTTCCGGACCTTTGGAATTGGTAATCAGGTGCGTACCGCTCAGCAGGTGAATGAACAAATCACCAGCCACGCCCGTACCTACTTCTTTAAACGCCCGCCACCAGAAAAACTTCTTGGCATCAAAGGGCATTTTATCCGTTACGGCAATGAAGCGTTCCCAGTCGGTGGTACTGGCACTAGCATCTTTCGGAATGGTATATTCCCAGGCCCCAATGGAGCTTTGGCGATCATACACGGCGTTTACCATGTTGAGCTTGCCAATCTCTCCGGCGGCCAGTAATTCCTTGGCTTTGGCATAGCCGATACTACTGACCCGCTGACTGCCTACCTGCAACACCTTGCCTGATTTTTTAGCCGCCGCAATCACCGAAGGACCTTCGCTAATTTTATACACCATCGGTTTTTCGCAGTACACGTGCTTGCCCTTGGCTAAAGCGTCCAAAGTCATGCGGGAGTGCCAGACGTCGTGCGTAGCAATGATAACGGCGTCGATGTCTTTCCGGTCCAACAGCTCGTGGTAGTTTCGGGTCGTGAAGAGTTCTTTGCCGTACTTTTCCTTCGCGTTTTCAATTCTTCCGGTGTACAGGTCGCAGATACCGGCCAGTTCGACACCCGGTACTTTAAGGGCCGTATTTAAGTCAAAGTGGCCCTGCACTCCGTACCCAATCACTCCCAGGCGAATGGTGTCATTGGCAGAAATTCTCTTTTCAAACTGAAGCATGCGTTCTTCCGCCTTGGCTTGTGCAGCTAGGGAAGAAAGGGGCGAAGAGGCCGCTGCCAGACTGGTAGCCGCGATTTTTTGCAGAAATTGTCTTCTTGATTTAGAGGAATGTTGATCCATGAGGTGATGACGTTAAATTACTTGACGGCGTAGCTGACAAAGGCAATCTTCCGACTGTCGGGACTCCACGAAGGTACATTGATGGTACCCTGCCCACCGTAAAAAACGGGTGTAATATCCTGAATAGTTTTGGTTTTCAGATTCATCAGGCGAAGTTTTACGTTTTTGCCGAATAAATGATTCTGTTTTTCATCGGAAGTATACGCGATGTAAACGAGCCACTGATTATCGGGCGAGGGATGAGGAAACCAGTTGGAATACTGGTCAGAGGTTAACTGCTCGGGATTGGACCCGTCGGGCCGCATCCGCCAAATCTGCATGTGACCCGTGCGGTAGGAATTAAAATAAATGTATTTGCCATCGCTGGAGTATTCCGGACCGTCGTCGAGTCCCTCCGTATGAGTGAGTCGCTTTTCCAAACCTCCCTCCGTACTTATTGCGTAAATATCAAAATTGCCGTTTCGTTCGCCGCAGTAAACCAGGGTTTTTCCGTCCGGACTCCAGCCGTGCCAAAAAGAAGGAACTTCCCGAGTGATTTTTCGAGGTTCCCCGCCCTGAATGGGGAGAATATAAAGGGCCGATTTGTACGATTTAGGCGAGGGGTCCTGTTTATCATTGTGACTGATCGCCAGCCATTTTCGATCCGGCGAAATGCCGTGATCGTTATTACACTGGTTGGCAAATCCGGTATTCAGTTCCTGAAGGGTTGGGGACTTCAGGGGAAGCGTAAAGAGTTTCCCTTTGCTATTGACGATCAGATACTGATCCGGGTGCCAGTTGGGAGCTTCGAGGTGTTTTTGAATCCGGAAGATGGTATCGATTTTCCCCGTACCAATAGCAACGGTATGAACGAAACTCGTCGTGTCTTTCTGGGCGATACTCTTTACTGATAAAGCCATCAACGAAAGACATAGAAGGGACGTAACAAGTGTCCACTTAGAAGCTGTGTTTTGCGTTTCCATAAAAAATAGAGCGGATAAAATAAGAGGTTTCTATCAAAAATGAGTAATTGAATCGTCATCAATCAAAGGAGATAAGGATCAAAAATGGTAATTAAAATGGAAATAATAATACTTTTACAGGTCTATTCATGGGCAGATTTGAAGAACGATGCAAGAATTGGGTGATGAAAAGTATATCTCACATTTGTCCATTGACTGTGTGATTTTCGGTTACGAAGCAAAGGCATTGAAAGTACTGATTGCCAAATTCAAGTTTGGGGAAGGCGTGTTTGCATTGCCCGGCGGTTATGTCCGTAAGACGGAAGGAATCGATCAGGCGGCCAGCCGGATTCTTCGGGAAAGAACGGGACTGACGGATATATACCTGGAACAGTACCGCGTGTTTGGGGATGAAAACCGTATTATCAAGAGTAAGTACCGGGAAACCATCAAGTCTCAGTTGCAACGATTTGATCACCAGCGATTCGATACTGGAGTAGTGGAATGGTTGACCAGCCGCTTTATCAGTATTGGCTACTATGCCTTGGTAGATATTACGAAGGTAAATCCGCAATGTGGCGAGTTTGATGAATACCTCGAATGGCGAAACATTGAGGACATTCCTGAAATGATTCACGATCACGAAGAAATTCTGGAATACGGATGGCAGGCACTTCGCCAGAACCTGGATCAAAAGCTGATTGCCTTTAATCTTCTACCGGAAACCTTTACGATGCGGGAAGTACAGGAGCTTTACGAAGCCGTCTACCATCGCTCGTTTCCCATCAATAACTTCCAGAAAAAAATCCTGGATCTGGGGGTTCTGGAACGCCTTCACAAAAAGTACACCGGTGCGGCTAATACGGCACCGTATCTTTATCGATTTAAAAAAAGCAGTCAATAACAGGTGTTGTATGCATAATAATTAAAAGACTGAAATTAAAAAGGTTACTGTAAAACTGGTAACTTGGCAGAAGCGGGAAGTCGTACCCGTACCTTTTTCATCCTCTAACATTGAACCTTATGAAATCGAGTTTCTGCTCTGCATTAACACTACTTTTCGTTTTCAGTATTTCATCATTGACTATGGCTCAGGCAGACAAAAGTCAACGACCCAGCCCACCGGCCACGGCTACGGGAAAAATTGGTACGGCAACCGTAACCATTCAATACAATAGTCCTTCGGTGAAAGGTCGTACTGTTTGGGGCGAACTGGTTCCCTACGGTAAAGTATGGCGGGCGGGAGCCAACGAGGCCACCACCTTTGAAACGGACCAAGCGATTCAGGTTGGAGGAAAAAGCCTGCCCGCGGGTAAATACACGCTGTTTGCCATTCCCGAAGAAAAACAGTGGACGTTTATCTTTAACTCACAAACGGGCCAGTGGGGAGTGAAACGGACGGGGGAAGCGAACCTGGACCGGGCAAATGACGTACTGACCGTGACGGCGAAACCCAAAGCAATGGCCTCTGCCAGTGAACGTCTGATGTATGAAGTGACACCCCAAGGATTTACCTTGAAATGGGCCACGCTGGAAGTACCGGTTTCTCTGAAAAAGTAAGCTTCATAACGAAGCCGCGGCAGCCCAATGGAGTTTGCCGCGGCTTGGCTTTAATTACGGCGGAGAATTTACAGTTGCAGACCTCCCGACACCTCAATCCGTTGAGCATTGACCCACTTGGCTTCGGGTGTACACAGAAAAGCAACGACACCGCCAATGTCTTCGGGCTGACCGATCCGGGGAATCGCAGTAACACTTTTCAGGTGCTCTTGTAGTTGCGGGGTATTTTTAAGTCGCCCGCCGCTGAAGTCCGTCGCAATGGCTCCCGGAGCCACCACATTGACATTGATTCCTCTGGGACCCAGCTCTTTTGCCAAGTAACGGGTCAGTACTTCAATACCCGCTTTCATACTGGCATACGTGGCAGAGCCCGGGAAGGTCAGGCGAGTTAAACCCGTCGAAATATTGACAATACCGCCGTTATCATTGAGGAAGGGCAGGAGTTTTTGCGTTAAGAAAAATACGCCCTTAAAGTGGATATTGAGAAGGGTATCGAATTGATCTTCTGTAGTTTCGGCGAAGCTGGGAATGACCAGATTCATACCGGCGTTGTTGACCAGAAAATCAAATTTGTCTTTAGCGAAAGTTTCTTGCAGAGTTGTTTGTAGGGCCGAGACAAACGTACCCAATTCGCTAATCGCTCCGACATTAAAAGGTAAGACAGCGGCTTTTTGCCCCAATGTCTCGATCTCAGCGGCTACGGATACTGCTTTTTCCGGCTGGGTATGGTAGGTAAGGATAACATCTATTCCTTTTTGGGCCATGCGAAGAGCCATATCCCGACCGAGTCCGCGACTTCCGCCCGTAACGAGTGCAATTTTGCGTGTCATAGCGTATGAAAAGTTAGACTACAAAGGTGATAGGTTGACCTATGACGCCTTTGTAAACATCAAACCGATGTTTGCGAAATTCAAACGCTACTCATTTTCGAAAACTTACCGGAGACCAAGATGTTTGCTTTCGAAAGAAATTGGAAAAATGGGCCACTTCTTCAAATCCCAGACCATAGGCAATCTCTGAGATATTCCAATCCGTGTGTTTCAACAAGCGTTTAGCTTCCTGGATAAGTCGCTGGCTAATCAGATCCGTAGTTGTTTTGCCCGTCGTGGTTTTCAACGCCCGGTTAAGTGAATTAACGTGGATGGATAGACGATCGGCAAAGTCCTTGGCCGTTCGTAGGGTGAGGGGCTGGTGGGGGGATTCAATGGGGAACTGCCGTTCGAGTAATTCCACAAACAGCGAAGAGGTCCGAGCGGTACTCGTATGACGGGCCGCCGTAAGGGGTTGAAGCTTTTGCCCCCGATGGATAAGTTCCAGTAAATACGCCCGGATCAGATCGTACTTATAGCGATAATCCGAAGCAAGCTCCTGATGCATCTTTCTGAAAATCAGCTCTATCTGCATGGATTCTTCTTTGGAAAGCTGAAAAACGGGGTACGCACCGGCTTGAAAAATGGGTAACTCGTCGAGCACTACGCCGCCTTGGGTCGCTAACAAAAATTCTTCGGTAAAGACGCAGAAGTACCCGGCTTGTTCCAAATCCTGTGGCAACCAGTGATAGGGTATTTTGGGCGTGGCGAACAACAAAGCACTGCTTTCAATTTCAATGGTTTTATCCGCGTACTCGGCCTGATTGCGTCCCTGGATGAAGCTTATTTTGTAATACGACCGGCGATTGTAAGGCATCGCCACTTGCCCCGTCTCCCGAAACGTTTGAAATACTTCGTGTATACTGAAGACATTGAAATGTCCGATTTCTTTTGAAATACCCGGGGGTAAAAAGGCTTCTGCGTTACGTTGGCCCGAAGTAGCTACGGCCTGATAGAATTCGTCGAGGGTACGCGTTTTCATAAATGACCTGATTACTATCATCAAATGTACACGAAAATTTCAGGGTGTAGGCCCGTTTGATCCGAACCCATGAGACGCCTGTGTGTTTAAGTACGGACAAGCCGTTCGTAACGACGTATAGGACCAACTTTATCAGGTCGGATAGATGTACAAATAAAAAGGGGAATACCCAGCCCGTTTAGCGTCTGTAATTCCCGTAATAAGTGTATACTTGCACTGTCGCTATTCCCTGTAAAACCTCCCGCTAATGGTTTACAGACGTATTTCTATCTTTTCCCTTGAATCCTCACCGCGAATTCTAACCCCGTTATGTCCACGCCAAGAGCAAACTATGCCCTATTCGTTACCTATGCCTTTTTCATGAGTTGCAGCTTATGGCAGCACGAAATGTGGCGGGATGAATTACAGGCCTGGGGCATTGTAGCCAGTACGGACAACCTACTCGATTTGGCCTTTAATGCCCGCTACGAAGGCCATCCCTTACTCTGGTTTATCCTCCTATGGCCCTTTGCCCAACTCTTCGATCACCCCGGTGTGATGCAGGTGCTTCATGGGGCCCTGGCCCTGGGCAGTGCTTACCTGATTATCTTCAAAAGTCCGTTCCGGTTTTTTGAAAAAGCCCTTATTCTGTTCAGTTACTACTTCATTTACGAATACGTAACCATTAGCCGAAACTACCAGATTGGTGTACTCATTATTTGTGGGATCTGTGTACTTTGGCGGAATCCCCAGAAAAACCTGCTGGCAATCAGTGGTTTATTGTTTCTTTTATTTCAAACCAATGTTTTCGCATTTCTGGTAGGTTTGGGACTAGCCGTGGGCTTACTGGCCGAGGAGGTCAATGCCCGTCGAATCTGGCCGTTGCGGACTACATCCCTGATGGCAGCTGGTCTGATTCTGGCGGGTATTGTGGGGACGGCTCAGTCGCTGCCACCCGCAGACTCCGGTTTTTTAAATCAGTGGACGCGTGGGTTTAACCCCGGCATCTTTTTCTTCGCGGCCGCGGGGATGGCTCATGGTTTTCTCCCCATCAGCAGTTTCTCCGAATATCATTTCTGGAATTTTTCGCTGTTTCCGTTTGGATTAGGTGTGAAACTGGCCCTGGGTTTGGCTCTGGCCGTACTTGCGGTATTTTCGAAACCTAAAACTTCCGTGGCTCTGCTTATACTCGTGGCCAGTGTTTTCTTCATTTTCGTGTTCACCTACGAAAAGCCTCGGGGACTTTTTCGCCACTTTGGTCATTATACGCTGGCTCTAATTGCCGCGTACTGGATTGATGGCACTAAGCGGTCGTCCCGGCCCGTTTTTACCTTGGGCTACTTTGGCGTTGCTATTCTGTTGCTTCAGGTATTGGCGGGAATGAATGCCTGGTACCGTGATCTGCGGTACCCCTTTTCCAGAGCCGAGGATATGGCCTCGTACCTTCAGAAACACTACCCCGCTCATACGTCGGTAGCGGGGGCTTTTCAGGAATATATGACTCCTTTGCAGTGGTTTTTGGGCAGACCCGTTTATGGTCTGGATGTACAGCAGGAGCGTCCTTACGTGTTGTGGAGCAAGAGTCACTGGAATGACACCCTGAATAACCAGCCCGATTCCCTAACCTACCAACGCTTTGTTAGCTATCAGCGAAGTCATCCAGCATCGGTACTGGTCATGGCCTACCATCGCCCGAACCATCCCGAAGAAGGGCAGCAGGATACCCTTCGCTCAACGGAAGGTACCTACGTATTCACTTGTCTGAAAAAATTCGACGGCTCCATTACCGACGAAGACTATTACCTGTTCAATGCCCGAAAAATTGCCTCCCGGTAAACGCAGACGGGGGACTCGTTGAAGTCCTGAATGATTGAGTGGAAAAGATGAAGTTTTTATTGAACCATGATAGAGTACGTAATTCTGTTGAGATGCTACTATTATTATACTTTTAATTGCGAAATGAGCTGGGAAACGAAGCGGATTGCCCGTCGGTTACGGCAAGGTTTTCGGTCAGCCCGCCGCTTCATTCAGCCCGTCGAACCCTATGCCTTTTAGCACCATCGTTGCGTGTTTTCTGCATTTAAATTGTTGAACACAGGTCAGTAGCGAGGCTGTAATCGTTGAGATTAAAATGATGCGGAAACTATAAAAGGCGGTCGTTTGTAAAATACTATTGATCAGATCAACCTTATTCATAGAACAACGTTTGGATAAATTGTAGCTTCTGATTGCAGAAAGATTAAGAGAAAATTGACAAAAAATATAGAGATTAAAAAAACACAGTTCTTTAACTTAAGACTTTAAACATCATACATTAAACTATCCTTCCCCTCATTCAAACAATGTCCAAAGCTCTATTCATCTTCTTCATAACAGGATTAGTTCTGATTAGCCGCCATGTGTACAGTCAGGTTCCTCATCTGGCGGGCGATGTTTATGTGTCGCTGGAGCAGGGGACGATAAAGGCCGACTTGACCGTCTCCAATCTTCCTGAAACCAGCAATTATTCCCTTCAACTGAACAGCGGATTGAATGTACAGTTCTTTCGGGATAGCAGGGACCGGTTTTCGTATGCCACTGAACGCGAATACAAACCAGAGAAATCGTACGAAAGTTTTCAATACTGGTTTCCCGGCACTGATCGTAAAAGCCGCTATTTACCTGATCAGTTCAAAGTCAGTTACGTAGGAGCCTTTCCCGTGTACGCGGATTCAAAAAAGCGAAGCGAATGGGGCGACTGGAAGGGAAATATCGCCCTGAACGGAAAAACAATTCGGGCCACTGAACAATCGGCCTGGTACCCCATCCTGTATAACATCGCAGAAGATAAAACCTACACCAGCGTAACCTACGATCTGACCATTCATGTACCGGGAGCCAGGGCGATTTACCTCAACGGCCAGCCACCCCGGCAGGGTTCGGTGGCCCATTTTACATCGGATCGCCCTTTTCCGCTGTTGCTGTTTGCCGGCGATTTTGACTTTAAAAAAGAGCAAAATACGTACCTCGTCAACACGACCCTGAGTCAGATGCAGGCTCAGGTACTGGATGGCTGGTTTACCCGCATTAAAGACTACTATCAGAATCATCTGGATATTCCTTACGGAGTCGATGTAACTTTGCTGGCCAGTACGCCCGTTTCCCAGCGGAATGAGTGGATGTTTGTTACGTATCCCACCATTGCTTCCGTTAGCCCCAGGGATTGGTTAAATACGCTGGTCAATCCGAATACACAAACCCTCTCGGATTCCAGTTCTATTTCTTTCATTGCTCACGAATTGGGGCATTACTACGTTGGCACTGTTTTTCAACCCAATTCGACGTTGTACTGGGCTTTTCTGGAGGGCGTAACGGAATACATTTCCTTGCAAGCCGTCCGTGATCTGGTAGGAAAAAATTACTACGATCGAAAAATCAAACAATACATGGCTGCCAGCCGGAAATTGCAAAATTTCAAAGGTTTATCGGAAATTACCAGTCCGGGCGAAATCAATGAAACGTATCGCTACCAGTATATTCCGCTGTTACTCACGGAACTGGAAACCAAAATTGGACGGCCTCAGGTGTGGAAATGGCTTCGAAGTGTCCTGCAAACGGAAAAACCGCTTACCAACTATGCCTTCTTCAAAGAAAGCCTGTTGCAAAGCGGAGTAGATGAACGAACATTCGCGGATTTCGAGCGTGAATACCTGCGTTCGTCGGCGGGCTTACCCAATCTGCTGGCTGCATTCCAGTCTTATGAGAGTTCTATCCAGCCGAATTCTGCTAGTAACCATGCCTATTATTGGGCAGTAACCCGGCAACAGCACACCCCCCATGCAGAAACGAAACCCCAGGCTTTCTATACCGACATCAAGCGGATCAACGCGGGTGAAGACCTGAAAAAAGTAAGTCAGCAGTATTTTGACTTTGCCAGAGGTCAGTGCTCCGGTCCCGATGAATGCTTTAGTGACTTTAACACCTACGAAACCTTGGAGCAAGCTCAGGAGGCCCGAAAAAACTGGTTAAATCGGCTATCGGCCACGCATGAACTGAAAGCGGTTCACTTTAAATGATCTTACGTACGAAAGCCTTGACCAGCAGTGGCACCCGGGTTAATGGCTGGACGTAGTAGGGGCCGCCGACTGGACCAACAGAGGTTTATTTACTGGAAAAGCAAAGCGGTTGTTTCGAACGGGAAGCGTAGATGGCCCTTCTATTTTCATCAGGTACAAAAAAAAGGGGTAGAACAAGTCTACCCCTTACAAACCGAGTTATGGATTGAGTATGATCTTGTGAATTTTGACCTGACTCCGTTCCTCTACCCGTAGCAGATACACGCCAGCACCAGCAGTACCTTCCACCTGAATCAGTACCGTATTATTCGATTCAGCTTTACGCGAAATCGGTAAGGACCGACCGTCTACCGTGGAAAGACTTACCTTCGCTTTGACGGGCTCATCCAGGCGTACGCGGAACGCGGAACCCTGTACCGGATTGGGATAAGCCATATATTCTCCGTCGATGTTCACGGATTGTGGGCGATACGGATGCAGAGTACCATCCAGATCCAGTTGGACTAACCGGTAATAGCTCGTGCCCCGATAAGGATTCTGGTCAACCAGACGGTAGGTGTGTACCTGCGTGCTGGTGCCCGCTACCTCGTGGATTTCACCCACTTTTTCAAACGTAACCAGGTCAAGGCTCCGTTCTACCGTGAAGCCTTTGTTGTTCAGCTCGCCAGCAGTTTTCCAGTTTAATTCTACCGTTTTATTTTCCAGAGCTTTTGCCGTAAAGCTAACCAGACTCACGGGCGTTGGGCTTTCGCAGGAAAGAGCTGGTCCATTATAAACAACGGTAGCGGGTAGCTGTTCGTACATCAAATCATAGTTCGACTGATTTGAAGAGTTAAGCGGGAATTGAGCTACAGCGTTAAATAGGGCCATTATATCATTGCTTTGCCCCTGGTAAATGACCGAACCGTCCAGATTGACATCTCCTGCATTATAGGCATCGTAAACGTAGCTAGGACTACTGAAAACGTTACCCGGAGCAGTCAGTACCGCCGACTCAACACCCGCTCCGTCATTGTCAGTACCCTCGTACTTCACTTTACTGGGGGACGTATTTTTCGCATTTCCCCACCAAAGGGCCGCTTTGCCTGGGGTATTGGCCAGAGTACCCAGATTAGCTCGTTCAGCACCGTCATAATTCAAAGGCGTAGTCAGATTGTAAACGTCAAGGTTGGCATTGGTAAAGTCTACCGCCGAACCCAGAGCTACGGGCGTAGCCGTCATAACCCCCAGGTGATTTCGGTGACGAATGCTGACGTAATAATTTCCGGGAGGTACCGTAAAACGCAACGGTGTTGTACCATCCGCTGCTTCCGTTACCTGGCCATTCTGAAGCAATAATCCCGGACGCGAAGCAATGAGCTGTGTGTTATCCTGGGGATTGCGAAGCTCGATAAGGACCCAGTCAATAACCGCCGTACTGCCACTACGGGCTAATACACCAGCGTTGGTGGTGGTATTATTCGTCAAAGTAACCGTGTAACCTAGGCCAGAATAGGGCTCCGAGGTTGGGAAATAAGACTTGCTACGGAGATCATCACGCATAACTGCGGGCTGAAGAAAACCGCCTGATCCCACATTTTGCATGGCACCACCCAGGAATGCAGATACGGGCACCTGCGTTTCCGGGCAATTGGTGGGTACGGGTGAGGGACCGAAGGGAATCGTAACCGTGGCGGGCGTGGGATCGGGCTGTCCGGCGGCATCTACGGACGCATACGTAAAGCTGACACTAGTGACGCCGTCATTCGGGTCGATCTGGAGTAAGGC
Organism: Siphonobacter sp. BAB-5405; assembly: GCF_002872335.1. GTDB lineage: Bacteria > Bacteroidota > Bacteroidia > Cytophagales > Spirosomataceae > Siphonobacter. Next base: position 64,611 of record NZ_NJAG01000036.1, read on the forward strand.
CGGGTTGTAGTTGGGAATAGTCTGGTTGGCCGTAACGGGCTGTCCATTGTAATACAACGTGGCATTGGTAGGCAGCGTGCTAATAATAAACGTTTTTCCACTACCTAGTGCACCATCTTCAGGGTCGGAGCCACTCAATGTCGGCACAACGATACGGCTGCTACCGCCTGGATCGGTCTGGGTTGAGGCCGTAACCGCATTGGTTTCGGGTAACTGATTCACCCCAAAGTTTGCATTGCTTACCGGTGTCGTTCCAACATTGATTGCCAGTACACCATCGGGAGTGCCATCACTACCCGCACCCGTTCCCAGGTATTCTCCGGTATACACCGCATTCGTAAGCGAAGCCGTAGGGGTAGGAGAGCCAACCGTCGTCGGTGCATTGGTTAATACTACCGAATACGTAGTGTTCACATTGACGGCGGGGAACAGATAGGTACCGTCAGAAGCTACAGGTATGCTGGCAACGACTACCCCATTGTTGACCAGATTGGCATACAAGGTATTCGAGCCAAGGGTATTCGTAGGCGTTCCGTTGACCGTATTGTCTTTCAGTCCATTCGCATCATTCAGTACGCTACCGCTCAAGGCAACGGTTACCTGTTCAATCACTACGGAATAATCTTCTACTTCACCCGTATTGGCATCGCCCGTGGGAGTGAGGATTTCGGAAGCATTGTAGGCCAGGCGTAACCGAACATAACTGGTGCCGGCAACGCCGCCCGTTAGTCCAGTCCAGCTAAGGTTTACGGAAGTAGCATTCGGAGCTACGGTAACAGGAGCAGAGCGTTCATTGGCGTCAAAAACACCATTCCGGTTGAAATCAATCCAGCCGTAAAGCGTGGCGGCGGTGTTAACAGAGGTATTCGAATTCCGAACACTGATTCCATTCAGCGTGTAGGTTGTGGCCAGGTTGGTCAGGCTGGGCAACGTTCCACTGATGGCATCTTCGTCATTAATACCATTCGTATTATCGCCTGTAGCCTGACTATCGTAACCATCGCTTTCGGCGTCAACTACTGCACCCAGCGTAAGGCCGGATGAAAGAATATGGGCTGGACCCGTGTTGGCATTCAGGGTACCATAGGAAGCCGGAGCATCGCCATGATCGGCACTGACACCAATAGAAATATCATCCAGTGCAAAGTCATTTCCGTACGTACCCGGTAACTGCTGATTGTTGACAAGAGCAATGGTAACATTCGGACTCGTTGCCGTGAAAGACATGGTGTACTGGTTCCAGGCCCCGTTGCTCCACGCAATGTCACCCGTGGTGGTGGTAGCTAAAAGCGTGCCGGTGGTGGGGTCAGTAGCATTCACGATAAGGTTCGGCTTTACGGCAAAGGGGCCGCTTACGTTAGTCAACTCGGTAGCCCAGAAGGAAACGGTATAGGAAGTTCCTAACGTAAGACCCGTAAACTGTCGGCGGAATACTTCATCTTTGATAAACCCTCCGTTATAGGCTACATAATAGCCCCCTTGATCACCCGGCGTGTGGTCAGAACTGGCCGTAGGACTGGTTACGTTACCCGGATCAGCCATGCCTTGCCAATGTAAAATAAAAGCGTTTCCTAAGGTGTACGTACCCGCCATAACGATGGCATTACTGCCCTGGTTAGCATAATGATAGTTGGTGTAGCCGTTAGGGAGTACGGGTCCTATGGAGGGCGATTGCACACCAGAAGAGCCAAACGTTTCAATGTACGGAGTGGAAGGGGAAACCGTAAGCACCGTTGACTGCGTATTGGCGATGTTATACTCTAGATAAACCGTCTGATTAGCGGCCACCGTAACCGTAGCCGTACGCGTAGCCAGATCAACTGCGACGGTACCACCCGAAGTGCGAATGCTGGTAATGACGTAATTAGCTGGTAGGGCTGGAAGTGAAACCGTATACGTACCCGCTGCTACATTAAAATGAGCGGTATTCGTGAAGTTATCCGTACGGATTGTCAGATCATCAATCCAGGTGCCATCTTCCGTACGCTGGGCCAAACGGGCCAGTTCATTCGTTTGTCCATACGACCGAATCTGGGGTGTAGTAAAAGGTAAATCGCCATCACTACCCGCAGAAATACCTCCGGTGAAATACCGGTTGTTGCCCATGTTTTCGGGCGATAGTACGGTAGTATTTGCTGCATTGGCTTCACCAACGAAAGTGTTCGTAGTGGGGTCGAATCGATACGTACCATAGCCGCCACTACCCGTCACCCAGAGTGAACCATCGGCGGCAACGGTTACATCACTGAACAGTTGGTCGGCCGTGTTTCGGAATGGCCCGGCCGTCGTTCCGGTGGTAGGATTGTATTCGTAAAGATCCCCCCCATTGGTAATGTACCACACATGACCATTCGGGGCAACGTCCAGACGAACGCCCAACACATTGTTTATTTTTGTCCAGGTCGATCCTCCGTCGTAGCGGTATAAATCCCCTTGAGCTCCGGCTCCTGCCATTACGTAGACCTCTGTACCATTGGCATTCGCTCCAACGTCCTTTACCTCGTTAATGCCAGGGATTTCAACAAAGTTACCTCCGGTACTGTTGAAAAGGCCTCCGGGCTTATTAACCACCCAGATCCGGTTGCTCAAATCTACGTCAACCCGTTCCGCTGCTCCTGGTATCTGGACCCAGGTTGTACTGCCCGAATCCAGGTAATAAATGCCCCCTTCGTTGGTATAACCTGCTTTGAAATCAATAACGGCAATGCGGTTATTGCCGTTTACCCCAATATCCTGAATAGGGGTATAATCCGGGGCGTCCCGTAGGGTAAACGCACCTAGTGAACCGGTAAAATTAAAGTTTTGAGCAACCGATTCACTCTGGGCTTTGGCCTGCACAATAATCTGTTGAGCATGCCCCTGTCGAGCAATGAATTGACCGACTAGTAATAATGCAACTATTTTTCGCATAGTGTAATGGGAGTTATCCAGCTGTAAATGTCAAATAATCAATGGTTTAATGAATGAAAAACCTGATGCTGATCCGTTGATCAAATCGCCTGGAATAGGGGATTTCTAGATAAGTTTTAAACTAACGGAGTCCTCTATATGACCGTTGAAACTCATCGTTGAACACGCCAGTAAATCATGCATTTGTGTACGGAGATCTGGCCATAGTTATCCTGCACAGGCTAGTAATGAGCTTGTGGAGACTACAGAAGAATTTTTGATTTCACGTCGAAACAAAACACCATACAGCTCCTGAAAATGGATGCTTTTCGGAACTAAAAGCGTTAACTAAACCCTGCGAAAGCCAGTCGAATAGCTGGAATTCGGGTATGGATGTATTCAGAAGTAGAATCAAGAGCAGGTACAACAGACACAAGACGCCTACTGCCAAGCGAGTAAACCCGTGTCTGAACGTTACTTTGGCAAACAGATGTGCTTCATTGCGTGCGAACAAGGCATTTTCTATCGGAGATGCAGAAAAGGAAAAATGCGATGTTCCTTTTCTTTCTATCCGAATGATAAAGCAGTGCCTTAAACAAGGCAATAGGGGAGAAAATCAGAAGTAGTTATTGAATCATTCAGTAAGAGAATTAGGTTGACGGAAATAATTAAAAGTGCGGAGTAATACCTTTTGTAATAAATTAGAAAGAGATTTTTGAATAGGGTTTACAAGTCCCCCAAGCTTACTCATGTAAACTCGTAGAAGTAGTGTCAAGGTGGAATTTTAGTGATCGAACCAGAATAGGCTGGCACGAATAATGATTCAATGGGTTAATTCAGTACAAAGTAATATTCACTAACAGAAGTGATGTTTACTGACTAGAAAGGGGATAATGCATAGAATTGCTTTACTCAGTTTTGTTTTACAAATCACTACCATTTGATAATTATATCATATAGTAGTACTTGAAGAAATAATGTAGTATTTATTTATGAAATCATGTAGTATTAATACTAATAATACCTATGATACTGATTAAGTAAACTTAATGATTTCGGTTAGATTGCCTGATAAGCCTATCCAATCGAACGCCTTGTTGTATCGGATCCTGTATGGATGTGCTTTTCGCGATTCTTTCCTGGATGGTCTGCTTTGTACGGGAGTCCTGTCGGATCTCCGAAGTGTAAACGCTTCAAACCCGGTAGCCAGCTCGAAAACGAAACGTTTTTCGGAGCGGATTACCGGGTTTGTATACGTTGTTAAAGGAAATTGATTCGGGACTATCCAGTCCTGAACGAACTATTGCACAAAGGCAAATTCCTCCAGGGGCAGTCGCACCTTCTTCAGGTTCGCGTAGGGATCCTGTTCGGCATCGCGGTAACCTAGCGATAACAGGACTACACTTTTCAACCCCTTCGCTGGTAAACCCAGCAATTGGTCCAGTTTTTCATGATTGAATCCTTCCATAGGAGTCGTATCTATTTTCAACTCAGCCGCGGCGATGAGGCCGGTTCCCAGTCCAATATACGCCTGCCGGGCCGCCCAGCTAAAGTTGGCTTCGGGTGTTTGAGTCAGCATGTGCGTTTCCAGGGCTTGTTTAAAACCCGATAGTTGTTCAAGGGGCATTTCACGAACGGCTGCCACGTGGGCCATGTAGTCATCAATGTTGGCCTGAGTTATAGTTTCAAAAGCGGCAAAAACCAGTAAGTCCGAAGCTTCCAGAATCTGGGCGTTGAAGGAATCTTTGGCGAGCTCTTCCCGAATGGCCGCATCTTTTACCACAATGACCCGGTACGGTTGCATGCCGGTGGAAGAGGCACTAAGGTTGATAGCATCCAGAATGGTCTGAATGGCTTCGTCAGACACTTTTTGGTTGTTGTACTTTTTGACTGCGTATCGCCAGGTGAGGCTTTCTTTGAGAGACATGATTTAAATCCTTTTTGTTTCGAGGCAAATTTCTGGGACACTTGGTTTACTTTTGTCATCAACTAACTAAAAGTAATGGTGACATTTAGGTAACCAGCTCCAACATTCATGGACCACTCCATCATAGATAGCAAGGCCTGTTTTACTACACCCCATGATGCTCAGGCCTGTAACAAACGAATCATGGCCATCCACGATACCCTGTACGTACTAGGCGGTAAATGGAAGATTTCGATTATTACCAGTCTGGGTTTTGGCAAGAAACGGTACTCGGAATTACTCCGGGAAGTGAAAGGCATTTCCGGCAAAGTCTTAAGCCGGGAACTGAAAGAAATGGAAACCAACCTGCTGATCAAACGGACCGTGCTGGATACCCAGCCCATAGCTGTGGAATACGAACTTTCCGAGTACTGCGAAAACCTGTTACCCGTGATCTACAATCTGGCCGAGTGGGGGACGGAGCATCGGAAAAAGATTGTCAGTGTACCGTAGGTTTGTCGGGTAATGGGTTTGAGGTTTAAAGGGGAAGAACGCGGCTGACCTGGGGCGTGCCAAGAAGAGGTAAGATCTCCTTTCGTACGGAACCAGAGAGTTCTAAATTGATTGGTCCGGGACGGGCGGATGCTCTGGAGGTACTGATAAATTTTGATCCGTCTATACTGTTTTAAAGGTCATGAGTAGGGTTTTGTGGTACAGGGTTTTAACCTGATAAAGAGGCTGGCATGTGTGTATTTCTCGGGATGACTATCCAGGGCACGCATGCTTAAATCTTTACAGGAAGGGAACTATCTTCCTCCTACGGGGTTAGGGCTAAAACTCAGTTTAAATCATCGCACTGTATGCAGTGGATCAATGACGCTTTAAATGTTCTGCTGGTTGAGCAGGAACACTACGTGGAATTCTCGCTCAAAGCAAAACTTTTGTTAGTCTTTCTCCTGATTCTGATCGTCGCTATTCCTTTTCTTCTTTAACTTTTAGCATCCGTTCAATCGGCTCGCAATGGGATTCAAAACCTAAAGTCGCCGTCCATTTTAAGTAAGATTCCTGCGTCGTGATACTCAATACAGGAATCAGCTCTTGACTGCCGCGGGTAGGGAAGTATCTGCTAACGTACGGGTTCTGGACCATTTATCGATTAGTTCATCCAGCACCTTTCAGCGAATGAATGCTTGATGAGTTCATTCGTTCTTCAACAACCAATCCTATGAACATTGGCTTTCTCGGTTTAGGAAACCTCGGTACGCCCATTGCGGAAAATCTGTTGCAGAACACGCAGCAACTGTATGTGTACAATCGCACGGCCGCTAAAGCACAACCGCTGGCGGCTCAGGGTGCCGTCATTTGTGCTTCGGTAAAAGAACTGGCTACGCGGTGTGATGTAATTTTTACCCTGGTTTCAGACGATGCTGCCCTTCAGGCCGTTACCGCGGGCGAAGCAGGCATTGCCGCAAATCTGAAAAAGGGCGGTGTTCATGTATCCTTAAGTACAATCCTGCCCGCCACAGCCACCTCGTTAGCTCAGTTACACGACGAACACGGCTCCCACTACATTGCCTGTGCCATTCTAGGTCGGCCGGAAGCGGCCCGGGCTAAAAAGCTTAACCTGCTGGTATCGGGTAATGCGGACGTCCTGGAAACCATCAAACCCGTACTTGAACAATGCGGTGCGGCTAATATCTGGGAGTTTGGATCCGAAGTAGGTGCGGCGAACGTCGCCAAACTCTGCTCGAATTTTCTGATTGTCTCCGCGATGGAATCGATGGCCGAAAGCATTCATCTGGCCCGACAAAGCGGCATCGATGCCGAACGATTGATGCACATGTTGACCCAAACCCTTTTTGCTTCACCCGCCTACATTACGTACGGGAATAGCTTACTGAAAGAAGCGTTTTTGCCCGCTGGTTTCACCTTGAAGCTCGGCCTGAAAGATGTTAACCTCATCAACGAACAGGCCTCGACGGTAGGGGTTCAACTGCCCTTTGGTAAGAAAGTACAGGAATTGATGAATCAGTGCGTAGAGCAGGGACTGGGCGAACACGACTGGACGGCCATTGCTCTGGCCTCCCGGTAACAAAGGTTGGCGGGTCAATCGCCGAAACGGTTTTCACAGATCGTAAGACGAAAACAGGGTACGAATAAAAAAGGGCTTTCTCCACGAGAAAGCCCTTCGAACGTTTATGCAGAAGAGATGGCTTACTGATTGGCCTTGGCCGAGTTGATCATCGCTGATAACTCCGAAACAGCAGCTTCGTTGCCTCCCGAGAATCCCGTTAATTTATAGCGAATGCGACCCTTTCCATCAATCACAAACTTCGCAGGAATGCCATTTACCTGAAAGGCAGATACCGCTTCATTCCGCTTCGTCTTTGCATTTTTGATGTCCATGTACAGATCTAAATCGTAGTGATTAGCCTTCAGGTATTCCTGAGCTTCGGCGGTTGGATTGCCTTGCCGTTCCCAGGTATGGATAAACAGGAATTTCACCTGTGGATCCTGCCTGTACTTATTCACTACCATTTGCATGGCGGGGAAAGAAGCTTTACACGGACCGCACCATGTCGCCCAGAAATCAAGCACAATCGTCTTCCCTTTAAAGTCAGCTAGCGATACCTGCTTGCCCGAAGCATCCGTAACGATGAATGAGGGAGCGGGCTCATTAATCATTAATTTGGCGGCCTCCGCTTCGTATTTACTCGTTAATTTCTGGTCGAGGGAAGCCAGGTATTCCTTCTCATTTTTTCCTGGATATAGCTTTTTGTAGATGGACGCCAGTTCCGCTCGTACGGTTGAGTCGGCCAGGCCACTGGTTACTGTCTTTTCCAGTAATGGAAAGGCTTCCTGGTAATTGCCACGCTTACTTAACAGAAGACCGTAGTTTTTGATTAAAGCGGGGCTTTTTCGCTCTGAAGAAGTGTAGACTTCGTGTAAGTAGGTATACGCTTTTTCATAATCTCCATTCTTAGCCAAAATTTCACTGTACAGGCTTAACAGGCCATTCATACTATTTTTTCGATGATTTACTGCCCGAGCCGACGTGTCGGTAAGATTTGTCACCGCTCGAAGGGATGCTAACTCCTGGGTGATTAATTGTTCGGCTTCTTTACTATCATAAGTAGCCATGGTACTGGCAACGCTATGAACCGCGGTAGGCTTAAACAAAGGCGACTTCACTTTATTCAGGTAAGCCAGTACTTTAGGCTTGTTCCTCGCCTGGGTATACGTATAGGCTACGGCATAATTGGCCATATCCAAATCAGCCCCCGGAAAATCTTTTTCCATTTGAGCCAGCATCCGTTCCTGAGTGGGGCCATCCTTTTCCGCGTACAGTCGGTTAGCTGCCCTATTACTGGCAATGGTGCCCTTTGGAAATCGCTTAACGGCCAGTTCGACGAGTGAATCTGATTTGGCTGGATTACTTTGGTAAAAATTCAAAAGCGTGAAAATATCCGCTTCCGAACCGCTTTCAAGCTTTTTTAACTTTGACTGAAGTTGAACCGGATCTTTTTCACTTTTGAGTGAATCCAGGGTGGCATTGGTAGGCTGCTGAGCAAACGCCAGCGTACCAGAGAAAATGCCCAGAACGATCAAGACTAGTTTCATAGTGAATTTTTTTGGATGAAAAGGATAGCGTAAAAAATAGAAATGGCCTCTCCTCGGAGGTTTGCCTAAGGTTACTGAACAGCGAAGGACGGTGTAAGCACCAATTCATTATAGGACTTTTATAGGAATGTAGTTAACGTTTCGCTTGTGAGTTAAGCCCTACTGAAAAGTATGATTACGAAAGCAGAGGTATACAGAGCATTTGAAGTAACGGGTAGTTTACCCAACTATCTACCCGTTAGCTGTATACGCTACGTTACGCCTGGTAAGCAATAACGGATATTTCCACGGAGACGTCCTTAGGCAAACGGGCTACCTGAACCGTTTCGCGGGCGGGAAAATCGCTCGTAAAAAATTCGCCATACACCGCATTGACGACGGCAAAGTCGTTCATGTCTTTCAGAAAAATGGACGTTTTAACAATGTTACGGTAGTGCATACCCGCGGCTGCCAGTAATTCACCCAGACTTAACATGACTTGCCGGGTTTCAGCCTGAACGCCTTCCTGATTCGCTGCCACATTGGCCGCTATCTGGCCGGATACGTACAGCACAGGCCCTACCTGAACGGCCTGCGAATACGGACCGATGGGGGCTGGAACATTGGGGCTAAAAATGATTTGCTTGTTCATGATAGCAGTAGTTAAAAGACGAAAAATTAGAATAGACTTAGGTCGGCAAACCCTCCAGGGCTTTGCTGGCGTGGTGGTGAACAACTAGTTGCTGTAAACCCAATCCGGACCAGCTCGCCAACACCATCGGGATGATCATCGGCAGGAGTGAGCCGTCGCTGAAATAACTGACCAGGGCCGAGAAGCTGGCACCCAGGATCATTTGCAGGCAACCGGCTAACGCAGAGGCACTGCCCGCATTTTGCCGGAACGGCAGTAAGGCTAACGTCGTGGCATTCGGGTTAATAAAGCCATGAAACAGGAGGTAACTAAAAACCAGTAAAAGCAGGAGCGGAGCCGTTAACAGGTCCAGGATTCCGAGCAGGCCTAAAAGCAGAGCAAACCCTGCCTGCAGGCGGCCTGCTATTCGTAACAGTTCCGGGGTCGTTTTCCATTGGTGAGCAAAGCGGTTAATCTGGCTTCCGAGTACCAAGCCACCCGCACAGAATCCGAACGCGTAGCTAAAATCCGCCTGCGAAAAATGATAGGTATCCATCAAAATTTGAGGCGAACCCGCAATGAACGAAAAGAGACCGGCGGAGGCCAGGCCCGCCACCAGGGCGTGAACGCTAAAAACCGAGGAAGAAAGTACCTGAATGTATTCATTCAGAATCTGCCTTGGCCGTAAGGAAATCGACGCGTCGGCGGGTTTACTTTCCGGTAAGGTGCGGACCATCAGGACCATTAAACTCAGGGACAAAAAGGCCATACTGAGAAAAATAGCCCGCCAGCCCGCCAGTTCCAGAATCAGGCGTCCAACCGTTGGAGCCAGAATGGGGGAGATGCCTAAAATCAGCAACAGCGTAGAAAGTATTCCCGCGATTTCCTGCGGTTGGTACAAGTCCCGCACCATCGCCCGGCTTGCTACCATGCCCACACAACCACCGACCGCCAATACAAAACGCAGGCCAATCAGCCAGTGAACCTCCGTAACATACGCACAGGCAACCGCAGCGAGCGAATACAGAAACAGACCCGCCAGCAAGGGCTTTTTTCGGCCAAATCGGTCCAGCAACGGGCCGCAAAGCAACTGGCCTACTGCTAAACCCAAGAAGAAACTCGTTAGCGAATAAGCCACTGCCGAAACGGTCGTGTGCAATTGCTGGGCCATCACCGGGAATGCCGGTAAATACGTATCAATGGAAAAGGGGGCCAGGGCCATCAGTAGACCCAGCGTGAGGAGCGAAAGCACGGTTGGTTTCATCGGCTCTGAAGTTCGCCCAGGGCTTTAACGAATAGCTGCATCTCCTCGGGCGTACCCAAACTCAGGCGGCACCAGAACGTGCGGTGCATTTCCATCGTTTTTACCCGAATGCCTTTGGCAAGCATTTGCTTCCGAAAGGAGTCCCCCGGTAGGGGTAAAGCCATCAGGATAAAGTTTGCATACGAAGGAATGAACACGTAGCCCAGTCGGTTGAGCTGGCTATACACGTAGGATTTAACCCGTTCATTCTGCTGTACGTAGTGTAAATGAAAGGCGATGTCGTCGAGTGCCGCCGAGGCCGCATACAAGGCCAGCGAACTAATATTGAGGCCCGTCATGGCATTTACCTGATGAAACGGAGCCAGAAAGGCGGGCTGGGCGAGGAGATAACCCACGCGTAAACCGGCTAACCCAAAGCCTTTCGAGAACGTCCGTCCAATGATGACATTTTTCTTTTCAAGCAGTAAACTCACCATGCTCTGCGTATTCGCTGCTACGGCTAAATCCAGGTAAGCTTCGTCGATAAAAATGGGTACGCGTGGGGAAACGCTCTCGCAAAACCGCAGTAACGATTGCCCCTCAGTAATACTGCCCGTCGGGTTGTTGGGATTACAGATATAAACCATGCGAGTACGCTCATCGATGGCCGCTTCCATCCGCTCTAAATCGTGAGAACCATCGCTTCGGCAGGCAATGCTTTTGCACTGGGCACCGGTGGCTACTACCGCGTCCAGAAAGAGGGGGAACGTAGGCGTAGGACAAACCAGGTTATCACCGGGCTTGAAATAAAGCAGAGCCGTCTTTTCCAGTAAATCCGAAAGCCCGGCCCCCACCAAGACCTGAGCGGCTGACACCCGTTCCCGGGCCGCAATTTTAGCCGTGAGTACGGGCAAATCGCTAAAGACGTAACGATTCGCTAAAGGGAGTGCGGCCAGGATGGCCTGTTGTACGGCGGGAGAAACGCCATAAGGATTTTCATTCGAATCCAGCCGAAGCAACGTTTGGGCGGCCCCTTCCCTGGAAGTGGGTGGCCCTTGAAAGGCTACCGAATGCGGAGCGGGTACAGGAATGGATTTCATAGATTCATGACTAGGCTATGACTACCTAATCGGATTGTTGATGAAGTAAGGAAGTCGCTGGAATCGGGGCAGCATGATAGTATCTGCCCCGTTTTCAACCTACTGTTTAGATTCGGGTAACAGTAAAGCCTTCACACAATTCGATCCCAATACCTTTTTCGCCAGACTTTGTACGGACTCTTTGCTAACCTGGTCAATTCGCTTCATCTGCTGGAGAATCTCCTGAGGCGACTGACCGTACTGATGACTGGTAACCAGGTGATTCATCCAGTACTGATTATCCTTAAGTTGTAATTCCAGCTGACGTTTACTTTCCATCTTAAACTTGTCTACGTCCGTTTGCGAGGGACCGGTAGTTTTCAGGTGCTCTAGTAATTCCAGCGTTTTCGTGGCTAGTTCTTCCACGCGTCCGGGACTGGTCCCATAGCTAATGGCTAGTGTATAGCGGGGCTCGGGTAGTTTGAAAGCACTGGCGGAAGCTCCAATAAAATAGACCCCGCTTTCTTTTTCACGAATCTCTTCGACCAGTTTAATGTTAAGAATTTCCTTGATGGCCGTCAGATTAATGGTGTTTTCGGGCGTATAAGGTAACGCTCCGGAATAGATGAATTGAGCCGATGCTTTTTGTTCAATTCCCCGAAAAACGCTTTTGGATACCTGTCCCTGCAAGGGCCGAATGTGAAGATCGGTATACGCTTCTTTTTTCTTCTGAGAAGGTAGGCTGCCCAGGTATTTTTCAAGCAGGGGCTTCAGTTCTTCTACTTTAAAATTACCCACGAAGAAGTAGGTAAAGTCCGACGCGTTGGCAAAACGCTCCCGGTAGATTTGATACGCTTTTTGAACATTAATTTTGTCTACATCGGAAGGCTTTACGGGCATTCGACGCGGATGATACCCGCCCATGACTGCCGTTAACGTATCCCGAAATACATTCTGTGGATTGGGAGTCGCCTGATTTTGCTCAAATTCATCTTTCAGATTCGTCAGAAAACCCTGGATAACGGCTTCGTCCTTACGGGGTAACGTTAACCTGGCGTGCATGAGCTGAAAGGCCGTTTCCGCATCTTTGGGTGCAAACGAACCCGATAGCCCTTCCGCGGTTTCGTTGATGAAGGTAGAAACATTCACTACTTTTCCCGTCAGGTATTTACGTAGCTGCGTGGAAGAAAAATCGGCCACGCCTCCCTGACTAACCAGATTATTCGTAAACCGGGCCGTATTGAAATCATCGTAAAGAGCAGTGCCGCCAAAGCTATAGCCCGTGAACAAAATCTCATCGTTTTTGAAATCCGTAGGCTTGAGCACCACTTTTACGCCATTGGATAGCGTCAGCTCCGTTGCATTGATTTCAGGGAGAGATTTCTCCGCAGTAATTTTTCCCGCCTTAGGAAGACTGGTTAGCAGGGACTTAGAAACCACTTCATCTACGTAGGCCGTAAGATTTTCGGGAGTATAATCAATCCAGGCTAATAACTGGGCTTGCGTAGGTAACGTAGCTTTTTCTTTTTCGGGAGCCATCACGATAACGGCCCGGTTTTCTTTCGTCAGCAGCGTTTTGGGTAAAGCATTGACTTCTTCAAGCGTAATGCCGGGCAATTCGGCTTTAACAAATCTGGCGTACGAGTCAATACCCATCGAAGTTTCATCGCCTACGAAATCGTACATATACTCCATGGCCAGCGTTTGGGAGGAGGTCTTGTCTTTTTCCTTCAATCGTCTCTCCACGTCTGATCCGAAATTTTGCTTGGCCCGTTCCAGCTCCGTAGCCGTAAAACCAAACTTGGCCACGCGGGCGTTTTCGTCCAGTACTGCTTTCAGCCCTTTTTCAATGCCGCCCGTCTTGGCTACTACGCCGCTTACATAGGCATCGTAAGTACCCACGAAGCTACTTGTGGAGCTAAATCCATTTTGAAAAGGAGGATCGGCCCGTTGAGTCAATTCCCGCAGCCGACTGCCAATCATCTGGTTGAACAAAGACCGTTTGATTTTTTCGCGGGTATCGGCGAAGGTCTTTTCTTTCAGCTCAGGCAGTCGCGTCAGAATCTGAACAATCGTGTAGGGCTGCTCTTTATCGGTTACGATGGCCACTTTCGTATCGCTGTTGGCCGGAATCGGAAATTCACCCAGAGGCTTCGGACTCGTGGCCGCCGGAATGGCTCCGAATTTCTCCTGGATGATCTTTTCGACCTGTGCTACATCAAAATCGCCCACGGCAATAATGGCCTGATTCTGCGGCTGATACCAGGTTTTGTAGAAGTTACGAATCGTTTCGGGTTTGAAGTTTTTCAGGATTTCTTCCGTACCAATGACGTTCCGCTTGCCCCATTTCGAACCGTTCATGATGACGGGAAAGTACTCATCCCGCATCCGCTGGGAGGCACCCTTGCCACCCCGCAGTTCTTCCAGAATGACGCCCCGCTCTTTGTTGATTTCGGTTTCGTCCATGGTCAGATCGTGTGACCAGTCTTCCAAGATATCGAAGGCTCGTAAGAACACTTTCATCGAATCCGTTGGTACCGGTAGGAAATAGACGGTCTGCTCCTGATTCGTGAAAGCGTTAAGATCATCCCCGAATTTGATACCATTCGACTGAAGAAAGCTGACGAGTTCATTCTTCGGAAAACTTTTAGTGCCGTTAAAGGCCATGTGCTCGGTAAAGTGAGCCAGTCCGTTTTCGGGATCTTCTTCCTGAATGGCTCCTACTTTCACGGCCAGCATGAGGTGAGCCCGGTTCTTGGGTTCAGCGTTTTTGCGGATGTAATAGGTCAGGCCGTTGGGCAGTTTGCCCACTTTGGTTTGGGGGTCGAAGGGAATGGGCTGGTTGAGTTGCTGGGCCAGTACATTGGTCGCCAGCAGGAGCAGTCCTATAAAAAAACCGGAATGGAGTTTAGTCATGATGTTGATAGGAATAGAATGAAGCGAATTCAAGGAATCAAACTGCAGGTAATTCAAGTGATGGGATGAAATAGAGCTTTCTCAAACAAGAAAGCTCTATGGGTTTTACCTAACCAAAACAGTCTCTATTAATCTTAGTAATGTCGAACCAAGGGATCTTACAAAATGAACAGAAACTCTTCGGGAGACGGGGAAGGGCTACCAAAGAACTTCGGCCGGATGGATGCAAAATCCGGTCGATGAAGATAGAACTTTCTCAAGCGAGAAAGCCCTATCGATCTCCTCTTAACCAAAACGTGTTCACTACTTTTTATTGAGTTTACTCGCTAGGCCCGTATTTAGAAAAGCGAGAAATTCATTGGTGTCATAATTAGCACCCTGGGGCTTTACCAAGGCCTGTTCGGTGTTCGCATCCAGCAGCACGTAGTACGGCTGAGAATTGGATAAAAAATGGCTCGCTTGCAGATTGCTCCACTTCTTGCCAATCGTGCGGATGGGCTTCCCATTCACGACGGTTTGTTCCGAAGCCGCTAGCTCGGTTTTATCATCGACGTAGAGCTGAATCAAGACGTACTTTTCCCGAATGGTTTGTAAGACGGCGGGGTCGGGCCAGACGGTGGCCTCCATTTTTCGACAATTCACGCAGGCATGCCCCGTAAAATCAATCAACACGGGCTTTCCCACCTTTCGGGCGTAGGCCAGCCCTTCCTCGTAATCAAAGAAGGCATCCAGGCCCAGCGGGGCATGAAACAAATCGCTGTACTTATGAGTCGGGTGACTTTGGGCAGCTGAACCTGCATTTCCAGTTAGACTGGCGGAGTACAGATCAAAATCCTGGGTCTGCTGCGGGGGCAGAAAGGCCGCAATGGCTTTCAAAGGGGCTCCCCACAGGCCCGGAATCATGTAGAGCGAAAAGCTCAGCGAGAGAACCGCCAGAAAAAAGCGGGGTACCGACAAAGAAACCAGCGGCGAATCGTGAGCAAAGCGGAGCTTGCCCAGCAAATAGAAACCCAGCACGCCAAAGAGAATGATCCAGAGCACCAGAAACACTTCCCGGTCAAACCACTGCCAGTGGTAGGCCAGATCGACGTTGGATAAAAACTTCAGGGCCAGGGCCAGCTCCAGAATCCCCAGCGTCACCTTCACCGAATTCAACCAGCCCCCCGATTTAGGCAGGGTTTTCATCCAAGAGGGAAATAGGGAAAACAGGGTAAAGGGCAGGGCCAGGGCCAGAGCAAAACCGAACATACCCACGGCGGGTCCCAGCAACGCTCCCATGGAAGCCGCCTGCACCAGCAGCGTGCCAATGATGGGACCCGTGCAGGAAAAGCTCACCAGGGAAAGCGTCGTGGCCATGAAGAAAATGCCCAGCAGTCCACCCTGATCGGCTTTCTGATCCATCTTATTGGCCCAGGCAGTGGGCAGCATGATCTCAAAGGCTCCCAGAAAGGACGCGGCAAAAACCACCAGCAGCAAAAAGAAAGCAAAGTTGAAGAGGCCGTTGGTGGACAGGTTATTCAGAGCATCGGCCCCGAATAGAACGGTAATGAGCAAGCCCAGCGAAACGTAGATGACGATGATGGAAAGTCCGTAAATCAGGGCATTGCGGATGCCCGAGGATTTGCTTTCGGCCTGCTTGGTAAAAAAGCTGACGGTCATGGGCAACAGCGGAAAAATGCAGGGCATGAAGATGGCGGCAAGGCCCCCCAGAAGTCCTGCTACAAAGGTCATCCACAAGGACTCGCTTTCGGCCGAGGGCGTAGCCGGGGTGTTGGCTACGCCGCTCAGAGCCTGAGCACTAGAGTCCGCGGGCATCGTTGCCTGAGTCGAGGCACCCACCGAATCGGTCGTCTCTTCGACGGGGGTGAACTCCAGATCGTCGATGGAAAGCGAGTCCTGAGCCCAGACGGATGTGGTGCTGAGCAGACCCAGTACCACGAGTAAGCCCATGGCCCCGATCCGAAGCCACTGCTTCAGGGGTAAGAAATTGAGTACCATAGACGCTACTTATTTTACGGGAACAGTAAAGCTTACTTCTTCGGGGGGCAGGCACTGCTTGTCATCGCAGACCATGTATTCCAGGGTGCCTTTAACGGTCAGGGGCGTCTTGCCGGTGAGTTTGAGCTTTTGCTGAAAAATAACCTGCTTCTCAAAGTAGCTGACTTCCATACCGAACACCTTTTCCAGTTTGGTAATGGGGGTAGGTTCCTGGGTAGGTCCCTGCAGGGCATAGGCTCCGGGAGTGAATTTGAAAGAGGTGGCGACGGGACCTCCTTCCTTGACATGCTGGGAGTAAACATGCCAGCCGGGATCAATGGTGGCTTTCAAATAGACGACAGCTTCGGTAGGACTGGTTTTCTTAGCGGCGTAACTCCACTGGACGGGTTTTAAAATTTGAGCCTGTAGCGAGCTACCCACCAGCAAAGCGATGCTGGCTAACCATACTTTTTTCATACAAGGAAAAACTTAAAAATCGTGAGAACGTATACGGTGCCTGTTAACCCTTAACGAAGCAAAGGAGCCGCCAATCGGCTGATGGGTCGGTAATCCAGAAAATGAACGCTGGAAGAGAAGTACCCGGACTGGATGGGTTCCTGACGGACCAGATCCGTACTCAGGTATTTTTTATTGCTATCGCATAAGATGGTCACCACGCGAGCCTGCGGACCCAGTTGATTTTGCAGTTGAATGGCTCCAATTAAATTAGCTCCCGAAGATATGCCGACGGCCAAGCCTAGCTCGGTAGCCAGTTTTTGAGCCATCAGAATCGAATCCCCATCGGAAGCCTGCACGATGTTATCGAGTTCACTCAGGTTCACTAATTCGGGAATGTATTCGTCAAAAAGACCCTGAATGCGATGCGTACCGGTTTTATAGCCGACGGATAAGGTTGGCGATTCCGCGGGCTCCAGCGGGTGTACCCGGATCGCGGGGTTGCGTTTTTTCAAGTATCGGCCCACGCCCATCACCGTTCCACCGGTACCCACCCCGGCGACAAAAGCATCGGGGGTAATGTCGATTGCTTGCAGTTGCAGCCAAATCTCGCGACCCGTCGTTAAGTAATTGGCTTCGGCATTGAATTGATTGGCAAACTGACGCGGCAGAAACAGGCGGGGGTCGCTGGCGGCCAGTTCTTCCGAACGCTGCTGAGCCCCTCTAAATCCCCCTTGTTCTTTGGTAAATACTTCAATGTCAGCTCCCAAGCTGCTGATGATGTCCATCCTTTCCTGACTCATGCGCCGCGCATGAGGATGGTAACCGGATGCCCCAGGGCTCTGCCCACGGCGGCAAATGAAATGCCGGTACTACCGCTGGTGGCTTCAATGATGCGATCGCCCGCCTGAATTTTTCCTTCCCGGTAGGATTGATGTAACACGTGAAGAGCCATGCGGTCTTTGATACTACCGGTCAGGTTGTAATGCTCGCATTTGACGTAGATCGAACGCTCCTGGCCCTGATAGGAGTAAAAGATTTCCAGCATGGGCGTGTTCCCGACCAGATGCCAGAGGTGATTGAATTTCTCCTGAATACGGGGAGCAATTGCAATCGTTTCTATCGGTAAACTCATGATCTATTGCAAGTGGATGAAGTGTACGGGTAATGCCCCGCAGCCAAGTAATTCCGGGAAGAGTTTAGGTGTGTACTCTTCCCGGATATGACCCGGTACGGACTAATTCAACAATTCAGCAAGCTTCTTTTCCAGATCGGCTCCCCGCAGGTTTTTAGCGACAATCTTACCGTCTTTGTCCAGTAGGAAATTCGTCGGTACAACTTTCACCACGTATTTGGCTGCCGCCTCATTTTGCCAGCCCTTCAGATCCGATACGTGATCCCAGGTCAGTTTGTCCATGTCGATTGCCTTCATCCACGCGGCTTTTTTGGAGTCCAGCGATACGCCCAGGATGGTAAATCCTTTGTCACGGTACTTGTTATACGCCGCTACGACATTCGGGTTCTCCTTCCGGCAGGGGCCGCACCAGCTGGCCCAGAAATCGACCAGTACGTATTTACCCTTCAGGGAAGACAGGGCAATAGATTTTCCCGAAGTATCGGCCATGGAAAATTCGGGAGCCATTTTACCTAAACCAATCTTGGCCAGTTCGGTAGTCAGCGTTTTGATCTGTTTTCCGTAGTACGAATTCTGAACGGCTGGACTCATGCCCGCGTACAGGCCCGGCAGTTTTTCCGCTTCGGGTTCCATACTGTAATAGCTAATGGCTAAGAACGGGCTGATTACCGAGTTGGGATGCGTCTTGATAAAGGCCTGAGCTACGCTATCGGCTCGTTTGAACTGGTTTTGAACTTCCTTGGATTGAAGCTTCGCCAGACTATCGGGAAGGGCCTGTTTAGGGCCGGATCGAAAGGAAGCGTACTTCTTTTCAATGGCCTGTAACTGCGTGAAAACGACGGAATCGAGTTCGTGGCGGTGCTGTTTCCATTCCCGGGTTTCTTTGGATCCCTGAATCGTAGCTTTCGGAAGAGCGTCTTTAACGGCAGTTACCGTGGTAGGCACGCCCGGCATGATGAAAAAGGAAACAAATTGCTGACGGTTGGAAGCCAGTGAAAGGGAGGCCGTTCCTTCATGGGGCAGCGTACCTTTAAATGAAAATTTACCGTCTTTCGTAATAACCGAATCGCGGCCCATTTCTTCGCCTTTCGGATAGTTGAAGTAAATCTTTTCGTTCGTCAGACCCTTGATTTCGCCTTTGATGAGGTAGGTCGAAGCGGGTGCTTTTTGAGCAAAGGCGGCGGAGATACTCAAGAGCATCAAGCCAGCCAGCGAGGTCGCTTTTTTCATGATTTACGTTGGTTAGCAGTCGTTGATTAATAACCTGGGTTTTGTGTAAGTACCGGGTTTGCCTGAATCTGAACGGATGGAATGGGCATCAGTACGCCCGTTGCTTTCCAGCCGGGTTTGATCGGTGCCAGTACGGCATCGGCCTGATTGGTACGTTTGAGGTCGAACCAGCGGTGACCGAATTCACCGAAAAGCTCTACTTTACGTTCCTGTAAAATCGCTGCTA
Organism: Siphonobacter sp. BAB-5405; assembly: GCF_002872335.1. Lineage (GTDB taxonomy): Bacteria > Bacteroidota > Bacteroidia > Cytophagales > Spirosomataceae > Siphonobacter. The sequence goes on from NZ_NJAG01000036.1 coordinate 83,899, forward strand.
GCAAGGCACTTTGAGTAGTTGCGGTAGAAGCCGGCAGGCCAGCCCGATTGCGAACGATGTCGAGATCCGCTTTTGCTGTCGTGAACTGATTCAAATTTGCCTGTGCCTCAGCCCGAATCAGATACAGTTCGGCCAGTCGGAACATCACGTTGTTTTCGTTACCGGCGGTTGCCGTTTGAAGTTTGTATTTGTTGATCCGCTGGTATACGGTACTCCCAATGGTCATGGAATCGACCCATGCCGTACGACGCTTATCTCCCGCTTCGAACGAACGAACAAAGTTCGATTTCAACACAAAACCTGGAGCCACATTAGGATTGGATGTACGATAATTCGCCCCTAGTCTTGTGAAACCCAGTAAGGTAGCGGTCTGGAAAATCGTTTCGTTGCTATTGTTAATAAAAGTCGCAGAAAGATCTCCCAGGCTATATGTACCCGAACCAATCACTTCCGAAGCTTCCGCAGCGGCATTCGTGTAGTCTTTGGTGTATAGGTAGGCACGAGCTAACAATGCGGAAGCCGTATGTTTGTTGATTCGGGTACGTAAGCTACCTATGTATGCCGTCGGCAGGCTGGCTTTGGCGTCCTTCAAATCGGTAATAACCTGAGCCCAAACCTGAGCTGCCGGGGTTCGGGGAAGGCCGGCATTTAGAAACTCATCCGATGAAACCGTTAAAGGCACATCCCCGAAGTAATTTACCAAATGGAATAGTGCATAGGCACGCCAGAATTTGCTTTCGCCAAGCAACTGTTTTTTACCTGCCTCGGTCATGCCCTGTGATTTAGAAATACCCTCAATCGCCATGTTGGCCTGACGAATAAAACGATAGCCCTCAAACCAGATATTGTCGGAAACAAACGTATTCAGTGGAGAAACCGTACTACTTTCGAACTGCTCCAGATCCGGATTAGCAGGAGTGTATTCCAGTTCGTCGCTCAACAGTCCACCAAATACAGTCCAGTAGATAGTAGGGTTACTACGAATGGTAGAATACATATTTAATACCACACTGGTAGCTGAGGCATCAGAGCCAAAGGCATCATCTACCCCAATAACGGTGGGAGGATAATCAATGCTTACAAACTTCTCACATGAAGCAAGACTTAAGCCTGCCAATGTAATAAAGAGGGGAAAACGAAAGATAGATTTCATGGGAATATCCTGCTTAGAATGACACATTAAGACCTGCTACAATGGTACGGAGCTGAGGCATTGCCTGGAACTGGCCGGAACCCAACCCGGTGCCCGTACCGGGAAGTGAAGTTTCAGGATCAAGGATGTATTTTTGTTTGGCCCAGGTAAATAGGTTTTGCCCTTGTACATATACCGAAACTTTCGAAAGCTGAAGTGGCTGAATCAAGGCAACAGGAAGGCTGTAGGACAGACTTACCGTACTGAGCTTAAGAAAAGAAGCGTCTCCCCAGAGAGCATTCGAGGAAGGGTAGTAGCCAAACGCGGATGAATAAAGCGTAGTAGCTGCTGGATAAACTCCGTTAGGGTTGCTCTCGGACCACCGGTTCAGAGCCGCCGTTGTTTTGTTTACCACACTATTACCTAAGGGGAAGCCGTATAAATCAGAAAAATTAAATTGATACCCCATTCGGTGGTTAAACCGCAGGAAGACATCCAACTGGAAATTCTTGTAGGAAAGTGAGTTATTGATACCACCAAAGAAGGGAGTTCCGATAGGAGCCATCACCCGATCTTTGCTGAAGTTAATGACGCCATCTCCATCCAGATCCTGTACGGTGGGCAAACCGTTGGCATCCAGACCCGTGTATTGGTAGAGACGGGTTGCGTTGATGGGCTGGCCAATGGTATAAGAGCTGGAATTGAAAAGCTTTTGGGGATCGCCAATGGAAAGGAGCTTATTGCTCAGGAATGTAAAATTGATATTCGTTGACCATCGCAACGCAGCCGTAGCTACATTGATTGTATTCAGTTCAAATTCAAATCCCTTGTTTTGAATAACGGCATCCAGGTTACTCGAAAAGGAATTCACACCTGACTGGGTAGGCATGTTGGTACTGGTCAGCTGATCACCCGAACGATTACGGAAGTAAGCAGATTTCAGCAGAATCCGATCCTGTAAGAAACCCATTTCGAGAGCTACTTCAAGTTTCCGGGTCGTTTCCCAATGAAGCGTTGGATTCGGAATATTATAATTAATCAACGTAGCCGTTCCTGAATAAACATTATTGCTATTCGTTAACTGGTAGGTAGGGAGATAGGCATAGTTAGGAATCTGATCATTACCCGTCAACCCGTAACTACTTCTGAGTTTCAGATAACTAAACCAGGGAAGCGTTTTCATGAACTCTTCCGAAGAAACCAGCCAGGCGGCTCCAATCGCTCCAAAGTTTCCAAAACGATGACTAGGGCCGAAGCGGGATGAACCATCCCGGCGGAAGGTTCCGTTAAGAATGTACTTATTGTCCCAGCTATAGTTTACCCGACCAAAAGCAGAAGTGTATCTATAGAGCGAATAATTATTTTGGGTAACGCTCATAGTACCCGCTCCGATTAACGATTTAAGCAGAGCATCATTGGTGTAATTACGGCCTTCAATGGATTGGCCCGTAGCATTTGAGTGTTGAAACGTTCCCCCAACCAGAATGTTAATTTGATTTTTTCCAAAAGCTTTGCGGTAGTCTGCCTGAGGCTCTACAATGTAAGATTCGTTTTTATTGTTCGCAAAAACGGACGAGCTAATGGGGTTATACAGCGGGTTTTGCGAACGAGCCGGATTAACCTGAATTTGATCGACACCTGTCAACGTATACCCATTGTTGATTTTTACGTCCAGGCCGGGGAAAATGGTATATTTTAAATTCAGTTGGGTAATGAAGTTCGTGCTTACGTTGTCAAATTCCTGCATCAGCAGACCTTCGGGGTTTGAACCTCCGGTCCAGTTCAAGCTACCGTTCGCATTATACAGGGGATAGTTGGGAGCCAGATTATAGACGGAGGTAAGATCCGATCCAATCAGATTGTTCTTGAGGTGAGAATAAGAGGTCGTAAAATCAATTCTGAACTTCTGATTTGCCGTGGTATGACTACCAGCGAAACGTCCCGAAAGGGTAGTGGCTCCCAGGTTTCCGGGGAATACTGTGCCTTCTTTACGATATAAACCGCTGAAGAGGAAAGAGTTAAAGGCATTGCCTCCCGAGACCGATGCACTGGCATTCACAAATTGAGCCGTGCCGCCGAGGTATTTGCGTTGCCAATCTGTGTTCGCATTCTGATCCCACACGGTCAAATCGGGAGCGTTCGAACTATTGGGCGTCACCTTCGCCCGGGCAAAAGCTTCCTTTCGTAAGGAAAGGTATTGTTCCGTATTAAGCACAGGAACATAATAAGGCACTTTTCCCGCTCCGCTATTGACATTAACGTTGAACTGGGTTCTACCTGCTTTGCCCTTCTTCGTAGTAATTAAAATGACACCGTTCGATCCGCGTGAACCATAAATGGCCGTAGCATCCGCATCTTTCAGAACGTCGATCCGCTCAATATCTTCGGGGGGAATCAGGCTTAAAGGGCTTTGCTCCCCATTAGCACCGGAAATACCATAAGCATTCAGGTTGTCATTGGCAGGTTGTCCACCATTAAATAACGTAAACGGAACGCCATCGACCACATACAGGGGAACCGTACCCGAAGATAGCGAACCCTGGCCGCGAATCTGAATACGGACGGAGCTGCCGGGCAAACCATTATTCTGCGTAATCTGAGCTCCTGCAATTCTACCCTGCAAGGCAACCAGCGGGTTAGAAATGGTCTGGACGGAAATGTCTTTAGCGGTAATTGAACTAACCGCACCCGTATTGTAGCGTTGCGTAGTCGTTCCGTACCCGATTACCACCACATCATTCAGGGAAGCGTCTTTTGGTTTCAGATCGACTTTCAGGTACGACTGCGTTCCCAGACCTACTTCACGGGTTTCATACCCTACATAGCTGAAAATCAGCGTAACACCTGCATCCGGAGTCGTGATGCGGAATTCGCCCCGGTCATTCGTAACGGTGCCCTGGTTCGTGCCTTTCACCCGAACACTTACGCCAATCATCGGCTGCTCGGTATCGGCACTCAGTACCTGTCCGGAAATCTGCCGTTCTACCGTTGGGGCCGTTTCTGCCACCGGACTAACCGCTGGTTTGATGATAATGAGATTGGAATTTGGCTGCGTAGTAAAACTCAGACCCAGTGGGTGGAGTACTTTGGCTAATACCTGATGTAAAGGTTCCTGTACGCTGGATAAAGTAACCTTCTGGTCGAGTTGAACCTGACTGCTACTGTAGACAAATCGAACGTTCGCCTGAGTTTGCAGTTGTTGCAGCAGTTGCTTTAACGTAAGGTTCTGAGCCGAAATCGTTACCGATCGCTTCAAAACCCCCTGAGCGTAGTTATCATGAGCGAAAGCCATACTGGCCAGCAAGAGTACAAAGACGCACTGATAGACCGTAAACCGCATAATTTGATAGATAAAGACTTGGGGAGTAGACTTTTTTAGCATTAATTTGGTCAGGTTTTATTGTTCGAATAAGACAAAGGGGACCCCGATCCGCTCAAAAAGCGGAAGCTTGACAAGTGCCGGGGCCTATCGGGTCAAGGGTGGTGGTGCACTCTTGACCCTTTTTTAATGAAAAAGTGAGGAGAAGATTAGTTCATGCAGTAGATCGCTAAGGTAGTTAAAGTGAAAACAAAGGGGTGTTAATTACAGGATAAGCCCTTGAGCTCTACTTTCGAATCGGTAATCGCGTAGGTACCCCCAAACGTCTGGGTCAACACACCTAACGTATTTTCCAGGGATTGATCCGTCAGTTCAGCCGTGAACAGGCAGTTTTTCAAACGGGCCACATCATAGCTGATCTGTACATCAAACTTCTTTTCTATGCGGGCCAGTACTTCAGCCAGCGAGTTGTCATTAAAATCCATATTGTACTCGGTTCCCTGGCTATATTCCTGCTTTACGGGAGCGAATGCTGCAATATGCGTCGATTCAATTTTCTGCGTTTGCGGAGCGTAAACGGCCTTTTGACTAGGGGCCAGCGTTACCGTCTGGGCTGCCGTACTGACGGTTACTTTTCCCGTAAAAACAACGACTTCGGCCTGCTTATTCCGGCTTTTGATATTGAAACTGGTACCTAAGACTTTCGTAGTCATTTGTCCCGCATGAATAATAAAGGGGAATTTAGGATTTTTAGCTACTTCAAATAAAGCCTCTCCGTGTAATCGAACCTCCCGAATGGCTCCGGTAAATCGGGAGGGATATTCGAGGCGACTGGAATCTTTCAACCAAACCAGACTTCCGTCGGGCAGAATGACCTTTTTGATCTGATGCAGGTCCGCGTACGCGATTTGTGGGACAACGCGAGACCGATTCCATTGCCAGAACCCAAGACCCACGGCCAGCAGGAGTACAATCGAGGCGGCAATCTGAAACCGGGATCGCAACAGCCGTCGAACGGGTTTTTGCGGTTGAATCCGGTTATTCAGGGAACGCCGCATCCGGTTTTTAATCGCTTCCTGTTGAGCGGGCGGAATCTGATCAAACGAATGATCCGACAACGATTCCAACCATCGTTCGACAAGAGCGTATTCTTCCGGGTTACATTGTCCGAGCTGATACTTGGTTAATAATTCATCGAATCTGGACTCGTTCATAAAAGTCAAAGGTTGGATACAATAGATTCTATGGTTTTATGAGGTATTGCCAAAAGCATATTTTACAATGCCCGTTTACTGTAATATCGCTTGAGGGACCTTTTACGCACAGTCCAAATGAAATTTTTTCAAAATAAATGTAGTGAGGAAAAATCGAGGCCTTTAAGAATAGACAAAAAGCCTTACAGAGCCGCCGAAAAAAGGTAAGTGAACGCCCAGAAAACCAGTACATCACCTAACTGGAGCTTCAGGTGAGCGACCGCCCGGGAAAGGTAGTTTTCTACCGTTCGTTGGGAAATTTGGAGCTGGCTGGCAATTTCCAGGCTGCTGAGTTGCTGCTTGCGGCTCAGCCAGAATACTTCCTGGCATTTGTTGGGAAGCTCGGCGATGGCGGCTTCGATGCGTTGCTGCAAATCATCAACGGCCCAGCGTTCGTCCGTGGAATTGTCCATTTGCCCTTGGATGAAGTGAGCAAAATGCTCGGCAAAGACCGATTTGACTTTCTCGGAACGGAAATAAGAAACGAGCTGTCGCTTGAGAATACTAAACAGATACAGCGATAGCGAATCAGTAATGACGATGGATTGCCGATTTTCCCACAAAACAATAAAGACTTCCTGTACTAACTCTTCCGTATCCTCCTGCGAGCGAATGCGGTTATATACGTAGGCGTACAGTTTACTCCAGTACCGATCATATAGGGATGCAAACGCACTTTCATCCCCGTTTTGAAGACGTATAAGTAGTTCATGATCAGTATGGCTTCGCTCGTTTTGTATGGTGTTGCGGCGTTTTTAATCTATAAATATAGGCTGACACCGCTAATTTCTGCAAATTCTTTGGAGGAATGCTGATTGTCCGATAGGTTCTGTGGAAGCTTCACCCGTGACGTAAAATCCTTTTTATGATTCGTAGGAATGCTTTCGCCGGTTAGGGAAAAGACACTTGGGCGGGAAAGGCTGTGAAGACAACAACCCGGAAAAGCTATTGATTGGAAATAGCTTTTCCGGGTTGCTAACTACATGAGTAACTGTTGATTGGATACGTACCGTTTACTGAAGCGTCCGCAGGCGGGCAATGTCTTCATCGGTTCGGTTGCCGTGAATTTCAATCTGAGCCAACGCCCTTTCGATTTCTGCGTATTCAGCATCCGTTAAGACGACTGCGGCGGCTCCGAAGTTTTCCTCCATCCGGTGCACCTTTCGCGAGCCCGGAATGGGTACAATAAAAGGCTTTTTATGGAGCATCCAGGCCAGAGAAATCTGGGCGGGCGTGGCCTGTTTATCCGCCGCCACCTGATGTAGCAGATCCAGCAATGGTTGATTCGCCACGATATTATCCTTGTCGAAACGCGTAATGACCCGACGGGCATCCATGCCGGTATATTCGGCTTCGGGTTTGACTTGGCCGGACAAAAATCCGTTGGCCAGGGGGGAGAAGGGGACGAAACCAATGCCCAATGCTTCGCAGACGGGAATAACGTCCGGTTCAAACTTCCGCTCCATCATCGAGTATTCACTCTGAATGGCCGTCAGAGGGGTGATGGCGTGTGCACGCCGGATTTCTTCGACTGTCGCCTGCGACTGGCCCCAGCCCCGTATTTTTCCTTCCTTGATGAATTCGCCCATGCAGTACGCAATGTCTTCCACCGGAATATCTTTATTGACGCGGTGCTGGTAGTACAATTCGACGTGATCCGTACCCAATCGCTTGAGGGAAGCTTCCAGACGGTTGCGTAACGCCTGCATCAAACGTTCTCGGGAATGGCCTTCCCAGTCTTTCTGCAGTAAAAACTTGGTTGCGATTGCCACCTGATTACGCAGGGGTTGCAAGGCTTCGCCAACCAGTCGCTCATTGGCTCCCATGGCGTAAATTTCGGCGGTATCGAAGAAAGTACAGCCCAGTTCAAAAGCCCGGCGAATCAGCTGGATCGCTTCTTGCGGGGCCGGGGCTGAACCATAACCCATGCTTAAGCCCATACAGCCATAGCCAATGGCGGATACTTCCAATCGGTTTAGTGTTCTCTTTTTCATGGTTTTCGTTGACTTACCGTTCAATAGCAAGGGCTCGTAGGTGGGCTTCCCTGCTACTAGTTTGATAGGACAAATCTCCATTTAAAAGGGAGGAAATGAATAAAGAGAATCAAACCGAAAAGTATGATTTTCAAACTTTACGCGTTCGAAGGAGATTAGGCGTACGGCCGGTGATTCGTTTAAAGTAATTGTGAAAGTAGGTGGGGTATTCAAACCCGAGGCTGTACGCAATGTCCGCGACACTCCAGTCCGTGTGTTGTAAAAGGGCTTTGGCTTCCGCCGTGATTCGCTCGGCCAGGTGGACGGAAGTCGGCTTTCCAGTACTTTCCTTAACGGAACGATTAAGGTAGTTGACGTGTACCGAGAGGGCTTCGGCAAAATCCTGAGGCGTTCGGAAACGAAGCGGACTAACGGGACTTTCAATAGGGAACTGCCTTTCCAGCAGATCCAGAAAAAGCTGGGTCAGCCGCGTAGCTCCGTTCTTGGTTGAAAGCGTAGGCAGGGGCGGCTGAATGCGTAAAGCTTCCCGTAAAATCAGCTCCAGACAGGTTTTCAACAAGTCTTCCTTGTAGTCGTAATCGCTGGTATAAACGGATCGCATTTTTTGAAATAGACCGCTCATGAATTCCGTCTGCTCAGAACTAAGCGAAAGAACGGGCGAACCATCGAACCGAAACAAGGGTGAGTGCTGGAGCAATTCCGTACGTTCCCGACCCGCCAGAAAAGTTTCCGTAAAGACGCAGGCGAATCCCTTTCGTTCCGTGCGGTGTTCTACCGCATGAGGCACCCGGGGGTTGAGCAGAATGAGGTTACTGCCGCTCAGATCCATTTTGTGTCCGCCGTAATCCAGCGTCATTTCCCCGCTGATCAAAACGATTTTATAAAAATCCCGCCGACCATGGGGTTGGGCAGGGTTGGCCACTCCGGTTATTGGGTAGACTTTAAAACCTTTGAAGTCTGTCGTAGTCGGGGTGGGTGAGGTCGAGGAAATGTTCATCCGGCAAAGGTAATAAAATCAAACCTTACCATTCGCTTCGCTGTGAACCAATAGAATGCGGTTTGAATCTTCTATTACAGCTTTTGCCGTACCTGTTCTCCTCACAAAAGCTGTATCAAACACCGGCAGGTAGAGAAAGCAAGTAATGCCCCTACTGAAAAGGACACTCCCTTTCGTACGCATTTCATATTCCTGAAAAGCAGGAGCGATGGTGTTACCATCCGTGGGTGCGGTTGCGACTAAGAGTTTGATTTTGCCAGCAAGTGTTTACAAGTCTGATACTATTCTTCAACCTTTTAACCTGTTTAACTGATGGCTAAAACAACCAAGCCTTTCCCGGGCGAACCGCCGACTGCCGGCGGCCCGGAAGGTCCGCAACGGACGCAGGTAGTCGTGATTGTCCGGCCCGGTTTCTCGCCGGAGCAGGGAGCCAGCCTGTTGGCGAATGCCCCGGCCGCAGAATCCGTATCGTTCCGGCCTTTGTTCAACGATACCCCCGCAAGGCTATCCACGCTGGAAGCCTCTACGGAACCCGCTCCTGATTTAAGCGTATACTACGTTACGGAAGTGCCCGCTGAGCAGGCAGATCCTCTGATTCAGTCCTTATTGCAACGCGAAGAAGTCGAGGGAGCTTACGTACAGCCGCAGGCCACGTTGCCTTTCATTGAAACAGCGGTACGGTCCGCCGCTCCGGATCCTTCCATACCGGTTACCCCTAGTTTTGTCGATCGACAGGGCTATTTGCAGGCATCGCCCCAGGGCGTTGATGCAGTGTTTGCCTGGACGTATCCGGGTGGACGGGGAGCGAATGTGCAGGTGATCGACATTGAAGGGGGATGGAATTTTACGCACGAAGATCTGGCTCAGAACTCGGGCGGATTACTCAGCGGCGTACAGCGAGCCGACTGGCGAAACCACGGAACAGCCGTACTGGGTGTAATCGGTGGAGATACCAATACGATCGGGGTAACGGGCATTAGCCAGATGCCAACCTGCGGGCTATTTCGGTGTACCGGGATGCGGCCATGACCTATAATCTGCCCCAAGTTATCCAGTTGGCGGCCGATAGCCTCCGGCCGGGTGACATCATTCTAATTGAACAGCAATATTCGCACCCAACCCTGGGCCTTACGACCGTGGAATGGTGGCCCGCTGATTTTGACGCCATTCGTTATGCCGTCAGTCGGGGTGTCATTGTGGTCGAAGCTGCCGGCAATGGCAACAACAACCTCGATGCGGTGGGCTACAATACGGCTTTGACGGGTTTTCCGGCGACCTGGCGGAATCCGTTTAACCGGGCCAACCGGGACTCAGGGGCCGTGGTAGTAGGAGCGGGAAATCCGCCGCCCGGTACGCACGGACGCAATGTCGAGACGGGCAGTGGAGAAGTATACACCGACCGGGCACGCTGCAATTTTTCCAACTTTGGTTCCATGATCGACGTGCAGGGATGGGGTTGGGAAGTGACGACCACGGGTTACGGCGATTTACAGGGTGGGCCCGAAAACGAACAGTATACCGATACGTTCAACGGTACGTCGAGTGCTTCGCCGATCGTTGTCGGAACCCTCGCCTGTTTGCAGGGCATTCTTCGGGCCTACGGACGCATCCCGCTGACGCCCGCACGGGCCCGGGAAGTACTCCGCACGACGGGTTCTCCCCAACAGGCCGCAACCGGACGTCCGCTCACGCAACGGATCGGTAATCGTCCCAACTTACGCCAGTTGATTCCGCTCGTCTTACAAACCAATACCTGGTCGGGCGTGCAGTTTACGGGCAGTTTGGGGGCCAATGCTACAGGTCGCTGGTATACGTTCAATTGGCCCGCTCACTGGCACGTCGTATGGACGGCCGTTCCTACTACGCCGGTACCCGGTGCTCCGCAGCTTAAAATCAAAACGCAGGTAGAGCGGGCTTCGGATGGCTTCATTACCTATTGGCTCAATGTAACCAATCTCAGTAACCGGCCCCTGAATTTTGAAGGGAGGTTTACGGTACTGGGCTGGTAGTCTCAACCTGCTGAAACAATGGGGTCTGATAACCCGGATACAAATTTTTCTTAACCTTATTTCAAACCTTCACGATCATGAGAGTTGGTGTTCAATTTACGGGTACGGTAGCGGCCAATGCCTCCGCCCAGTGGTATACGTTCAACTGGCCGGCTAGCTGGCACGTCATCTGGCATGTGGTACCTACGTCACCACGGACTGGAGCCCCCCAGGTGGAATGGGAAACTCGCGTAGAACGGGCTAACGCCACGTACGTAACCTATTGGGTATTAATTAAAAACCTGACCAACGTACCGGTCAACATCGAGGCCCGGTACGCGGTTTTGAACTAGCATCGCCATGAAAATAACCATTGAAGTAGATCCCAAAACCGAAGTCGTTTCTGGCTCAGTAAAGTCAGACTCAACGCCGAGTTACACCGGCGGGGAGCCCCAGGGAACAGATCCCGCGAGTAGTAATACCGGTACGACTACGACCTCGGGCGACCAGCCGGCCGGGGAACCTCCCGTCTGGCTATTGGAGGCCATTGAAAACGCTCCGAGTCCGGCAACTGCGGAGGAGCCGATGGGGACCTCTGCGGGTACAGCCCGCCTTGAGTAGCTCAGTGTTTTTGCGGTTCGTAAAATTCCGTTTAGAATCGTAGGTTCGATCTATTGGGCAGGAATGGATTTCATCCGTTCCTGCCCTTGTCGTTTAATAAAATAGAGTCTGAGACTCAATTTCTGGCAGGTTTTCCGGAGTACTTGGTTCTTATATATTCCATTCGATTCCTCAGGAAATGTTTCATGACTGATGAAAACTTACCATCCAGTTACGAACGAATCCTCAGCCGTTACTTTTCCAGTACCAGATCTAGTTTTTTTACCAGATTTTCGGGTTGTTCCCGCATGGAATAATGGCCGCCTTCAAAGGGGTAAATCTTCCAGTTTCTGGCCCTGGCCCGACTTAGGCCCATGGCGTCCGTATGGCTATCACTTTTGCCGTTTTTCGTCATGACAATGAAAGCAGTTGGAATGTATTTAACCCGTGGATTGCTAATTCTTAGCGGCTCCGTATAAGTTTTAATGGGCTGAGGTACGTCCATGGGCGGCGTGGGTTTGGTAGGACCGAAGGGATAGGTCATCACGCTGTCTTTGATGTGCGATACCATCAGGGCGTCCCAGATCGGACCACACACATCCTTGGCACTTTCTCCATCATTGGGTACCATTGCGTCCAGGTACACGAGTTGCCGAATGCGGTCGGGTACCTGCTCCGCCACGCCCGCTATGACCATGCCGCCGTAACTATGTCCGACGAGAATTACGTTGTGCAGATCTTCAAACCGGATCACATTCACAATATCCGAGATGTACGTACTCAGGTTGACGCTGGCATTGGACAAATGCACGCGTTCGCCCAAACCTGTAAGCGTTGGTCGGTAGACTTTATCCCCTTTGGCCGTTAGTAAGGCATTCACTTTAGCGTAATCCCACCCACCCGACCAGGCCCCGTGCACGAGCAGAAAGGTTCGTGGCGTACGTGATTGGGCCAGACTAACGGTGGATACTAGAAACGCGAGTAAGAAAAAACAGATTTTTCATGAATGATCTTGTTCAAAAATGTGAATGCGACAAAACTAGCTACATTCACTTTCGAAAAGATAGCTGTTACCTGTGGGTAAGTAGTTACCTGGGAGTAAGTACGTATGAACCATTACCAAACATGAAAAGCACCGAACCCGCTTGCCAGTATGAATTGAAAGTAGCCAAAGATGCCATGGAAGTCATTCAGGGCAAATGGCGGATTCCCATTATCATCTCCCTGACGTATGGCAACAAACGCTTCGGTGAAATCCAGCGGGATATTCCGGAGATCTCGCCCAAAATGCTTTCGCAGGAACTAAAGGCCCTGGAAGAAAATCAGCTCATTACCCGTACGCTGTATGATAGTATGCCCGTCACGGTAGAATACGCTCTGACCCCTCTGGGCCTGTCCATGAAAGACCTGTTAGTCGAATTACGCAACTGGGGGAAGCATTTCAGAAAAGAGATTGTGGGAAAATAAGAAGCGTTACCTTCACTTCTATACTGAATTGTCTCTACCAATCCTTGGAGTCAGGGACGGGTTTAAGAGCTGAAAACAGGAGCGACACTGAAATGGCTGCAAACGCCTAAATTAGCCGCTCGGCGGGTAAAACGATAGAAGCCTTCCTATTGACTTTCCTCTTTTGCAGGGCCTGGCTAAACCGTAGTTAATCGGGCTAAAGCTGAGTAAGGTTGAATAAGGACATTAGGTAATGTTACCTCTTCCTTCTTTAATCTATCATTTTTAGCCTACCTTCGCGGCCTCATTCAAGTTCTTTACTTCTTATTCCACGGAAAAAGGTTCTGTCGAAAGACAGATTAATAGGGAATCGTGTGTAAATCACGAGCTGTCGTGCAACTGTAAGTTCTACGCAGTTTGCGGTTGACCGTTTTCCGTTTTCAATTATTCAAATATTGACAACGGAAAACTGAAAACTGCAAACGGCATACGTTTCAGACAACTGAGCCACTGTATCACTCGGTATGGGAAGGCGTCTGAAATGGAACAAGTCAGGAGACCTGCCTTTTTCTTAGCTGATCATGCTTTCACGGTTTAGAGCGTTATCAAGGGGAGCTTTGCTTTGTTGTAGGGGCACCACTGTGCCGATATGCGTATGCCCGTGCGTAAGCTTTCCTGATTTCCTCTGTATTCCTGTCTCATCATTAGCTAGAACGCAAGCGAAGAACTTTTAACCTTTTCGTTAAAAGTTATGCTCCCCATTTCTACTTCACGATTAAGTAGCAAAGCCCTTTTTACCACCTGGGTACTCCTCTGCGGTGTACTCTTAAAGGCATTCCCGCAACACAAAAACGGTTCGCTGGAAGGGCGAATTGAAACGGAAACCCAGGAACCCATCCCCGGCATTTCCATTCGTCTGGAGCCTATGGGCCTGGGAGCAATCACCCAGGCCGACGGCAGTTTTAAACTGCAGGCAATTCCGGCGGGAGCGTATACTCTCACACTGAGCGGCATCGGGTACGAAGTACGTCAGGTTCAGGTACAGGTCAAAGCCGGCGAAACCCTGCCCCTGCACTATCAGCTCAACCAGAAAACCCACGAGCTTTCGGTTGTGACGGTAACCAGTCAGCGAAACCGCTCCTTTTCGGCGATTAACAAAATCGATGTTCCGCTGCGGGATCTGCCTTTGTCTACCAGCTCGGTCAGCTCAAAAACCATCGAGCAACGCGGCATTGATGATCTGGGGGATGCCATGAAAAATACCACGGGCGTTCGCTCCAACAACACCTACGGCGGTTTTCAGCACTTCACCATTCGCGGCTTCAGCAACTTTGTCGTACTGATGGATGGCGTTCGGGATGAGCGACATAACATTTCCACAAGTGCTCCCAACACGAATTTAGCCAACGTCGAACGCATCGAAGTACTGAAAGGCCCGGCTTCCGTTCTGTTTGGGCACTCGGCTTTGGGTGGTATCATCAACATCGTACGGAAACAGCCTACGGCCGATTTCAGGGCTAATTTTTCCGCGACTTACGGGAGTTTCAATACCCGTCGGATGCGGGCTGGTGCGGGTGGTTCGATCAACCCGAAGCTTCGGTACCGGATGGATTTCGGGGTGTCGAATACCGATGGTTTCCGGCAGGCGGGTATCTCTACCAACAATGCCTACGTGGCCCTGGAATATACACCCACCCGCAAGGACTACTTTTATTTGTCGTTAGGAGCCAATAAAGATGTGTACCGCACGGATTCGGGTATTCCCGTTTTGGCGGGCGGCGTGCTGGTTCCCGGCATGGATCTAATGACGCGTTACAACGACCCCGCTGATTTTTTAAAGCATACTCGAACGGATGTTCAGTTTCGCTACGTGCGGCAGCTTATGGCCAACCTGAAACTTTCCAATCAGCTCTCGTATTCGGACGATAACATCGATTATTTTTCAACGGAAGAACTGACGCTCAATACCCGGCGGGATTCCATTACCCGCTCGTTTCCCTACTACTTCAATCACCTCACCAAGCCCTTACAAAATCAGCTGGAGCTGACCTACGATCTCAACACCGCCAAGGTTTCGCAGAAGATTTTGCTGGGGTATTCGCTTAGCGTACTAGACCGTAAAACGTATAACGGTACGATTTTTGGTCCCGGCAAAGGAGCAACCATTCCCGTACAAAACCCGATTGAAAACCAGGGATATATCGATTACTACGATACCTACTACCGGGCTACGGATGAAACGGTACACGGGATTTACTTACAGGATTTCATCCGGTTTTCCGAAAAAATCAAGGCATTAGTTGGGTTGCGTTACGATGTATTCAAAGGCGAATATTACACCGATCAGGTGGACAAAGACCGCCAGGTAACCAACTACGGAGCGAAATCAACCATAGCCCGGAATGCCCTGACCTATCGGCTGGGACTAGTGTATCAGCCCATTGAACCTTTATCCGTTTACGCCTCGTACTCAACGTATTTCAAACCCTCTCGCCGGGTAGCTCCAAATGGGGAGACGTTCGATCCAGAAACGGGTTATCAGGCTGAAGTGGGCTCCCGACTGGAGCTGTCATCAAAATTTGCCGCTTCGGCTTCGGTGTACTACATGCGAAAAGACAATCAGGTGGAAGGTCTGCCCGGTGGCGTGTTCAAACGCGTAGGTTCGGCAGAATCGAAAGGTTTTGAAGTGGAGGCTCAGGGCAATCCCGTCGCGGGCCTTGATTTGACGGTGGGTTATACCTTCACCAAAGCCCAGTATTTACCCTACGCCAGTGCGGAGGTAAACCCCGTGGCGGGTAAAACGGCGGTACTGGCTCCGAAGCATCTGGTAAATGCCTGGCTAAACTACACGATTCAGCAAAAAAACTTGAAAGGGCTGAATGCCGGGGTGGGCTTCAACTATCAAAGCGAAGCCTTCGCCAACTCGGCGAATACGTACGTTTTGCCGGCCTATCGAACCGTCGATGTGGCCCTGGGGTATCAGCTGAACCGCGTGAGCATTCGGGCGAATGTGAATAACCTGTTTAACGAACGCTATTTCACCAACGTGATCTTAACCCGGCAGTTTTATCCCGGAGCCACCCGTAATTACCTGCTGACGCTTAGTTACCAACTTTAACCTTTCAGCCGCGGACTTTTGGAGTCTGCGGCTTTGTATATCTTTCGTGAAAACAGTCACCAAAGCCATTCGGCTCGTTCATCGCTACCTGGGATTTGCCTTGAGTCTACTGTTTCTGGTCTGGTTTCTGTCGGGACTGATGATGATGTACGTGTCGTATCCGACGCTCAAATCACACCAGAAGCTGCAACAAACGCCTCCGATTGATTTGACAACCTGCCTGTTAACGCCGGCAGAAGCGATTACTAGAGCAGGAGTAACGGATTCCATCAAATCCATTCGCTTAGGGATGGTACTGAATCGGCCCGTATATCGGATCGTTACCCTACAAAACCGCCAGCTTAGTATCTACGCGGATAACCCGGCTATTTTGCCCTATGCCAGTGAAAGCTTTGCTCGTCAATTGGCTCAGCACTGGTCCCATGCGGGGGTACAGCAGGTTGAAAAGTTAACGGAGATCGATCAGTGGATGGCGGCCCACCGTTCGCAGGGTTATCTGCCCGAAGTGTATCGTATGCAAATGGACGACGAAGCGGGGACTTATGTGTATGTGTCTCCTTTTTCAAACGAAGTCGTTCAGCAGGTTACGGCCCGGCAACGGTTACTGGCCTGGCTGGGGCCAATTCCGCACTGGATTTATCCGACGTTCCTCATCCGTAACCGACCCGTCTGGAGTCAGATAGTCATCTGGGTTTCCATAATCGGAACCCTGATGTGTTTTGCAGGATTGGCGATGGGCTTCATTCGCTACCAACGCAAACAGACCGAATCGCTGGCGTTTAGTCCGTACAAAAAACGCTGGTTCCGCTGGCATCATTACACGGGTTTTGTCTTTGGGCTTTTCGCGTTTACCTGGGTATTGAGCGGCTTGTTTTCCATGAGCCCTTTCAACTGGGCACCCTCCACCCGCCTTTCATCGCAGGCAACCGAACGCTGGATGGGTGGCCCGCTGAACCTGACCTTATTTAAAGTAAATCCGGCAGCGGCTTATCAGAAGTTATCGCGGGAACTGGTACTCAAAGAGATACACTTAATTCAGTGGAACGGCAGACCTTACTACCTGGCTCTGCAGGACGATCATCACACGCGTGTACTGGCGGCGGATGAAGCCGAGGCCAATCCATTCCAGAGCTTTGAACCTCAGGCAATCGAGGAAGCGATTCGGAAACTGGAACCGAAGGTAGCGGTGCTGGAATCGAAAGTCCTGGACCGTTATGACGCGTACTACTACGCGAAGAACGGCGAAAAACGTTTGCCCGTGTTACGAACTAAACTCGACACCCCCGAGCAAATCTGGTATTACGTGGATTTAAAAACGAGTCAGGTGGTATCTAAACACCAGACATTAACACGTGTCGAACGCTGGCTGTATCACGGGTTACACAGTCTGGATTTTAGCTTTCTGTTAAACCGCAGACCGCTTTGGGATATTACCCTGATCGTTTTATTACTCGGAGGAACCGCTACCAGCAGTACGGGCCTGGTACTAACCTGGCAGTGGCTGCAGCGAAAAAGAGTTACGCAACGAAAGCAAACAACCGTCCGAAAAGGGGCTATCCAGCCCGTTTCCGAACGGTTGAAATGAAGGGTGACCGGAAAGAATAGTGAGTCACAGTCCCCTGATTGAAGGAAGAGTAAGAAGACCGTTCAAGTCCTCTTACTCTTCTTTTAGTTTAAGGTTACGAAAAGAAATCCCCTGCATCCAGTCCTGCAAGGCCAGGTGTCCTTTAGTAGCCTTGCCAAAAGCCGGGAAGTGTTGAAAATTCGTGTTTTTAATTTTTTGTTTCCATTCCGACGTAGTCAAATCCTGTTCGGCGGTTAAGACGCCATTGAGGTAGAATTCGATTTTACCGTTTTTCTGCTTGATTTCGGATTGATTCCACTCACCCACGGGTTTGGTTACGGCTTCGTTTTTCTGGGGAGCAAATCCGTACAGACAACCCGCTCGTTTTTTCGGATCAGCGTTATAATCATAATGCGAAGGTTCCAGCAGTTGGTACTCCGGCCCCGAAGCCCAGGCGGTGGGAATGTCCTTGCGTTCAACCACATTGATAAAGACGCCACTGTTGCCAGCCTTGGAGATTTTCCATTCAAACTTCAAATCAAAATTACTGTACGTTTGATCAGTGACCAGATCGCCGTGCTCCAAAGTTGATCCCGTACCGTTCGGAACACACTGTAATTCACCCTTGTCCACCCGCCACACGGAAGGTTTGTTTCCCTGATTATAGAGATGCCAGCCCTGAAGCGTTTTGCCGTCGAACAACAGCTTCCAGCCCTCTTTTTTTTCCTGAGCAGAAAGTTGATTAACGGCTGGAACGTCCTCCGAAAACGCGGTAAGGATCAGTGAAGCGATACTGGCATAGGCCATCAGTGCTAAAAGTCGCATGTGCATAAAGGATTTATTCCGAATAAGATACTCCGGCAATCTAGCAAAGAAATTTGGCTTGTACAGGGGCAATGATCGAATACGTAGACGGAAGGAGCGGGCTGAAAGACCATAAAAGAAGCTGGTTTTGGAAAGCCCCTCGTCGGGACCAACTGCCTACGTGTACGACCAGTCCATATTATAGAGTAGACTCGAATACCTGCCATGGGGACGCTCAGCAATGATCTTGCTTTGTTCTTTTCCGAATGTACTATATTCAAAAAATGAACAACTCGGAGTGCGGTCCGTTGTAGTCCTTACATGGCTTGAATCGTTAGATCGCTGGTAATCGATGGAGGGGATCCGTAGTTGAACGTATGAACTGAAGAAAGCGGTATAAAAGCACTATTTGTTGGTGATTACTACAATGAAAAAGTATGGTTTGTTGATCGGGTGTTTGGTCATGCAGGTATTAATGGCTGCGGCACAAGCCGTCGATACCACCTATATCCGACCTTTCTCGAAACCGAATACCCTTGAGGTCTACTCTGGTCTGTATAACATCAACTTCGATTTTTCGGATCGGTATTTTCAGAAGAATGACTTTCAGTTGCGGGTCAACCGGAGTGCGACGCTAGGGGCGGACCTGACCTATAAATGGCTGTATGTGCAATATGCGTTCAACCTGCCCGGCACCATGCTGGATAATCAGGCTAAATTCAATTACCGGCAACTTAAGGTCAGACTAGGCAACCGCAAGTGGATTTTGCAGCCTTTCTATCAGTTTTACAATGGACTACTGATTCCCGAAGGCAAACACCGGGGGTTCGAAATTTTTCGCGGCATTACTTTTGAAAGTGCGGGAGCAGAAGTGATGTATTATGTTCATTCCAGTCAGTTCTCTCCGAAAGCCGCCTATGCTTTTTCCGAGCAGCAACGCCGTTCGTCGGGCTCGGCTTTTGTTACGGCGACGGGTCTGTGGCACGCGATCCGTTGGCCTGTTCCCTCGCCCGATTTAATCGAAGATCCCGGCACGTTTACCCTGTTATCCCGAAATCCGGCCTGGGTATCACTCCTGCTGAAGGGCGGGTACGCGTACAACCTGGTCATCCATAACTGGCTCATTGCTCCTTCGGCTTCGATTGGCGTTGGAGGCTTGAAAGAAACGCACGTAAAAAGAATGGCAATCAGGTCAGTAACTCAATTGCAGGGGAACCTGAATGCGGGTTACAACGGCAGTAACTGGTATACGTATCTAAGCGGCTCCTGGACCAATCTAAATACGGAGTTGCTCATCAGGGATATGCAACGCGTCAGCTGGACGCTTACCGCCACGGCGGGTTTTCGCTTCCGATCCAGTCGAAAGAAAATGCTTTCCATTCTGTAAGCGGTCGCAGTTGTTGATTAACGTGAGAACCCGATAGCGTAGCTGAGGGGAGTTGGGTATGATTCGATCACTAAGGATCTTACATCAACCCGTTAATTTGTGGTGAGATGAGGAAGCGTAGGTAAAAACCTTCAGATCCTACTGGTTGAGCTGTTCGTACAGGGCTATACGAAATGGGCCGTTTACGACAAACGGTTGAAGTACATGAGCGTGAACCCAAGGAGAGAGAAAGATGAACCAGTATAAAGAAATTTGAAGGCGGAGCCGGATGGCACGCACCACTGCAAAGGGTGCGATTTACAAAGGCCGCAATCGCCGAATCTGTAACCGCATACATCCAGAGGATCCGTAGCGAACCTTGGCTGAGGCCAGCTATTCACCGTTGTATGCTGCCCCAAGGGGATAGTTTCGACCTGGTTGACTGCACTAACACACCCTTCGCCAAATACTACCTGAGTTGATAAAACGTATACTTATAAGCGTTATGGATATTTCGTATCGACTCATGCCCGATCATCCTATGCTCTGCTTCTGGAACGGGCGGAATTCGGCATCCACCCTTTGGTTCTGGAAGAGGTTCATGAAAACGCGTTAATGGGTCTCAAAGGTCTGATTCACTGCAAATAAAGAAATGAGCGGTAGAGAAAACGAACGGTGATTGAACCTGCAAAGCAATCGTTAAAAACAAAAGTGGATTGAGAATAAAAAGAACAATGAAGATTTTAATACAGAAGATGGTCTGGAGAT
Source organism: Siphonobacter sp. BAB-5405 (assembly GCF_002872335.1). Lineage (GTDB taxonomy): Bacteria > Bacteroidota > Bacteroidia > Cytophagales > Spirosomataceae > Siphonobacter. Next base: position 104,248 of record NZ_NJAG01000036.1, read on the forward strand.
TCTCTGCTTCAACGGATCTTAAATAATAAGTTTTTATAAAAAAAGTATTTAATGGTTTGGTGATTATAAAATATTAATTTCAGTATCCGTAAAATAATTAATTAGAAAAGGATAGGCATGTAGTAAATATTTAAAAAACAAGTAGTAATAATTTATGTAATTGTAGTAATAATTATTACAAACCTTGAATTTATAAGTTAAGACGCAGAGTTGATAATCAGGTATTTATGCATTATTTGCTAAAATTAACTCATATATAAAAAAGAAAAAACCAAGAGTGGTATTTCGCTCAGGATTAGTAGTCTGGTTCAAAAATCAGTTCTAGTGATAGATGTAGTCAGTTGATTGTTAGCGTGTTAACTTAGTGTGCGTGATTTTGCAAGCAAGAGATTTGTAGAAATATGAAAATGTATCAACCAGTCATGTAAAGCTGTGATATCTAAAAAGTAATGCTTAAGATAAGAACTATAAAGTATACCTGTAAAGTAACTTACTGTTTGATGCTACGGTAATTACCGAGCTTTGTAAAGCGGGAATTCAATCAATAAATGCAAAAGCTGAAAGCAACGACAGGATTTGGTGTAGAGTCGTTTAATAATTTTATGAGATAAATTACTTCCATTCATGTGTAGATTTAAGCTCAAACTTAAACTATTCATGTCATACGTATGTCAACGAAAAATGTACTTATTTGCGAAGATCATCCCGTTGTTAATTTTGGGATGAAGATGCTTTTAGAGGTAAATTTTTCTGAATTTACTCTTTATCAAAGCTTTACTTACCTGGAAGCTTTAGACTATTTTAACAAGATGCCCATCGACTTGTTGATTTTAGACCTTAATATACCGGGCGGAAATTCTATTAAAATGCTGGATTCTTTTCTACGCAAGCAGCCCAATGTCCGTATTCTGATTTTTTCAGCTTATGATGAGAAAATATACGCCATTCCCTGTTTAAGATCTGGAGCGAAAGGGTACATCAGCAAAGACGCCCACAAGGATGAAGTAATTCAGGCCGTACACACCGTTAGCAGGAATGAAAAATACCTTAGTCCCGGAATGAAGCAGATGAGTATTGACAAGCTAATCAATCAGCTGTTTTTGCCTTCCAATCCCATTGAAAACCTTTCAGTGCGTGAAAAAGAAGTATTGCATTACATTGTGGAAGGTTTCAAGCCTACCCAGATAGCCAATCTACTGAATCTGCACATTTCTTCCATCAGCACAATCAAAACCAGATTGTACAGGAAGCTGGGTGTAGATAGTCTGGCTTCACTTTTTCAGGCCGTGCAGCTTATTCAGGATACGCACCAGGAGAAGCCCAATGATCGCCCCTTCTAGCAGGATTCAGGCATTGGATGGTCTGATGAAAAATGTCTATTGATTCAGAAAGTAATACTGAATGATAAAAATGGTGTAGGCTAGCTAAAATTTTCCAACAATGTATTGGCAAAAAATGCGGTAGTGGTTCGCATACCAGCCAGAATAGTACCTGTTACGAATTAACCCACACTTTGAACGTTTTCCATACCTCCTCGCAGGGGAATCCTTCTTTAGCACCGGGCCAGGGCCTGAATTGAGTAGGCTGTGAAATGGGAAGGTATCTGTCGAGTTTACCTTACTAGGCTTGGTGTTGCCCGACCTTATCTATTCTTTCCGGGCTATTTTGCTCCAGCATGCCAGGAGATTCGGGTCGTTTCTTTTTTGATCGGGATAACAAACCTAATGTGCTTAATGTAGCCGTTTCACGGGCGAAGGATAGGTTCATTGTCTTCACCAATCGAGCCATTTTGAACCCTAAAACGTCTACTCCATCGGGCGTACTGGCCAATTTTCTGGATTTTGATTCCTGATTACTGCAGCTTAGGAATTAATCCATTCCTTAAAGGCCTGTACCCGGTCGCGGCTTACGTACACCTCTTCTTCGTCGGCGGGAATCAGCTCCAGCTTGAGGCGACCGTTGAAGTGCGGGTGAATTTTCTGGATGCTGTCAATACAAACGAGACGATTGCGGCTGATGCGATTGAATCGTCGGGCATCGACCTGCTCGGTGAGTTCTTCTAATGTCGCATCGACCAGCAGTTTCTGTCCATCAAAGGTGATTAGAAAGCTAAGCTTCTGATCGCTCTTGAAATAGGCAATGTCCTGAGCTTTGACGACCGTAAATCCATTTCCCTTCCGGACCATAAACCGTTCTTTGGGTTCGGATTTAGGTGTTTCCGAACCCTTCGCAAGGAACCGCTGAGAAAGGTACTCGTACTTTTTCAACGCCGCCCGCAGCTCTTCCGGATTAATAGGTTTCAGCAGATAATCAATACTGTTTTGCTTGAATGCCTGAATCGCGTACTGATCGTAAGCCGTGGTGTAAATGATGGGAGCATCGATGGCTAATCGCTCGAAGAGGGCAAAACTTTCCTGGTCCTCCAGTTGAATATCCGAGAAAATCAGATCGGGTTCGGGATGCGTACTGAACCAGCTTACCGCCTTTTCAACCGAAGGCAGTACGGCCAGGACATCCAGCGAGGGATCGATTTGCTGAAGCAGAATACGAAGCTTTTCAGCCGAAAAAAACTCGTCCTCAATAATGACTACGTTCATAATGAATCGTTCAAAAGGGGTAAGCCCACACGAAACGTGTCCGCCGTTTCTTCAATGCGAATGGACTGTCCGGAAAAGTAGCGGTAGCGGGCTTCCAGGTTTTGCAGACCAATCCCACTACTGTGGACTTTTACCGTTTTTCGGCGTAAACTATTTTCTACCCATATGACCTGATCCTGCGTATAAATGGACAGACTCAGCGGATGGTCCTCGGAAATATAATTATGCTTTACCGCGTTTTCGACCAGCAGTTGAATAGACAGGGGTAAAACCTGAGCCGAGGGTGTCGCAATCCGCAGGTGCATCTGGATTTTATTGTAAAACCGCACGTTCAGCAGAAAGCAGTACGCTTCCACTACGGCCATCTCCGCCGACAAGGGAACCTGTTTTTCCTCGGTATGGTCCAGCACGTAACGGTACACCTGAGCCAGCTTGGAAATGTAGCGGTCAGCCAGAGCGGGATCCTGATACACAACGCCACTGAGTACGCTCAAACTGTTGAAAAGGAAATGCGGATCGAGCTGCTTTTTCAACCCTTCGACGCGGGCTACTAGGTTTTCCTGCCGTAGTTTTTCCTGTTCCAAAAGCGATTGTTTCCACTGATTGAACAGAAAAGCTCCTTCGTTAAAGGCAATGAATAAAAGGGCCAATAGAAAAGAGACAAAGCCATTCTGAATGATAACGCCCGCCGTAATAAGCACCGAAGAGACCAGTCGGCTGTACAGTAAAATCCCGCAGATCAGGATCAGGAGGAGAACAGGAAAATGCCCAGTACCTCATACACCAGATGCTGGGTCAGACTTTTCTCCCAGGGGAAAAAATACAGCGTCAGGGCCTGAATGAACTTACTGCCTTCCCAGATGACGTAACTGGTCACGGTAGCTACCAGAATGGAAAGCAGGTGAGCGGTCGAGCCCAGTTCCATGGGCACGTAAAAGGTGGGCACTACCACGCCAAAGCAGCAGGCTCCGAGGACCGCCGTTATCTTAACCCGAAACCGATACGAAAAACGTTCTTTCAACTTCTCGTGCAATTAAAATCGAAATCTACGGCAGTCCGGCGTTTCCACGCAAGCAAGATCTAAAGTTCCAGCCGGGAGTAGGGGTTCCAACGAAAAACGGGCTCCGTTTCCAGAGCCCGTTTCGTATGCTATTACTTGTGATTCAATAGCCAGTTGCGTGCGTTGACGAAGGCTTCCATCCAGGGCGATACCTCGTCGGTACGGCCCGCCGGGTAGTAGGGCCACTGCCATTGCAGAGCCGAACGCTCGGCGTGGGGCATCATCACCAGGTGACGACCCGTTTGATCGCTCATCATGGCCGTATGGAACGACGATCCATTGGGGCTGGCCGGATACGTTTCATAAGCGTACTTGGCCGTGATGTGGTACTCGCTCTCGGCGTAGGGCATTTCAAAACGTCCCTCCCCGTGGGAAATCCACACACCCAGTGTACTGCCCGCCAGCGACGAAAGCATTACGGAGTTGTTTTCCTGAATCGTTACCGTAGTAAACAGACTTTCGTGCTTGTGCGAATCATTGTGCCGCATTTTGGGCTTCTCGGCGTGCTCGGGGTTAATCAGGCCCAGTTCAATGAAGAGCTGGCATCCGTTACAAATCCCTACCGAAAGCGTATCCTCACGACCGAAGAATTGCTCGATGGCCTGCTTGGCTTTTTCATTGTACAGGAAGGCACCCGCCCAGCCTTTGGCCGAACCGAGTACATCCGAGTTGGAGAAGCCACCGACGGCACCCAGGAACTGGATGTCTTCGAGGGTTTCGCGACCCGAAATCAAATCCGTCATGTGTACGTCTTTAACATCGAATCCGGCCATGTACAGGGCGTTCGCCAGTTCCCGCTCGGAGTTACTGCCTTTTTCCCGCAGCACGGCGGCTTTGGGACGGAAGGCTCCGGCTTCGGGCTTCTGACCCGTAAAATGAGTCGGGAAGCTGTACTGGAGTACGTGGTTTTTGTAGTTTTCGTACCGCTCCTTGGCCAGCTTGGGACCGCTTTGTTTCTGATCCAGCAAGTAAGAAGTCTTGAACCAGACGTCCCGCAGGTGATCAATGTCCAGCGTATACGTAGCCTGCTGATCCTTGATCGTCAGCGTGGGCTGCGAGATTACTTCGCCTAGTTTATGGAAGGCAACGCCTTTTTCCTGCAGTACGGCTTCTACGGAAGCATCGGCCTGGAAGACAATACTGATGTTTTCGGCAAACAGCTTCGCTACGCTATCCTGCTCACCCAGGCTGCTCAGGTCGAGCGTGGCTCCGAGGTTGCGGTCGGCAAAGCAAAGTTCCAGCAGCGTCGTAATCAAACCACCGCTTCCTACGTCGTGACCCGCCTGGATTTTACCGGCCTTGATCAGTTCCTGAATGGTATTGAAAGCCGTTTTGAAGGCATCGGCGTCGATCACGTCGGGCGTTTCATTACCAATGCGGTTGAGTACCTGAGCCAGCGATGAACCGCCCAGCTTGTACTGATCGCCGGAAAGGTTGATGTAGTAAATCGATCCACCGTCCTTCTGTAATACGGGTTCCACAACACCGCGTACATTATCGCAGGGACCTGCCGCCGAGATAATGACCGTTCCGGGGGCAATGACGTCTTTGTCGGGGTACTTTTGTTTCATCGACAAGGAATCCTTACCCGTAGGAATATTGATACCCAGGCTAATCGCAAAATCCGAACAGGCTTGCACGGCCTGGTACAGACGAGCGTCTTCGCCAGGGTTTTTGCTGGCCCACATCCAGTTGGCCGAAAGCGAGACGCTTTTCAGCCCTTCTTCGAGCGGTGCCCAGACGAGATTCGAAAGCGATTCAGCAATGGCATTCCGACTACCCGCTGCCGGATCAATCAGAGCGGAAATCGGAGCGTGACCAATCGAAGTGGCAATCCCGTCTTTCCCCTGGAAGTCCAGTGCCATGACACCCACGTTATTCAGGGGCAGGTGCAGCGGTCCGACGTTTTGTTGCTTGGCTACGCGGCCACCTACGCAACGGTCGACCTTATTGGTCAACCAGTCTTTACAGGCGACGGCTTCCAGTTGTAGTACCGCTTCCAGATACGTTTCCAGCTGGTTTACGTCATAGCTGACGGGCTGGTAGGTACGTTCCAGACGGGTATCGTTCATGACCGTCTTGGGAGCACTGCCAAACATATCGGCCAGTGCCAGATCCATGGGTTTGGAATCGGTCGTGTGGGAAGCAATGGTAAAGCGATGATCGGCCGTTACTTCGCCCACGGCGTACATAGGAGCCCGCTCGCGGTCAGCAATGCGTTGCAGTGTTTCCAGGTCTTCGGTGCCAATGACCAGACCCATGCGTTCCTGCGATTCGTTGCCGATGATTTCCTTGGCCGAAAGGGTAGGGTCACCCACGGGCAGTTTATCCAGGTTGATCGATCCGCCGGTTTCTTCGATGAGTTCGGACAGACAGTTCAGGTGCCCACCCGCACCGTGATCGTGAATCGATACGATGGGGTTCTGATCGCTTTCCACCAGGCCACGCACGGCGTTCGCCACGCGTTTCTGCATTTCGGGGTTCGAACGTTGTACGGCGTTAAGCTCAATACCCGAACCGAACTTACCCGTATCGGCCGAAGATACGGCCGCTCCCCCCAATCCGATGCGGTAGTTATCCCCACCCATCACCACAATCTGGTCACCCGGTTTGGGTTCGTGTTTTTTCGCCTGTTCGGCTTTGCCATAGCCGATACCACCGGCCTGCATAATGACTTTGTCGTAACCCAGCGTGCGGCCTTCTTCCTCGTGTTCGAAGGTTAAGACCGAACCCGTAATCAGCGGCTGACCGAATTTATTACCGAAATCCGTAGCTCCGTTGGACGCTTTAATCAGGATGTCCATCGGCGTTTGATACAACCACTTGCGTTCCGCTACGGCTTTTTCCCAGGGGCGATCCTGCTCCAGACGCGACAGGGCCGTCATATACACCGCCGTACCTGCCAGCGGAATGGAACCCTGACCCCCGGCCAGACGGTCGCGAATTTCACCACCCGAACCCGTAGCGGCTCCACTGAAGGGCTCCACCGTGGTGGGGAAGTTGTGCGTTTCTGCTTTAATCGAAATCACCGAGTCGAACTCGCTGACCTGATAAAATTCGGGTACGTCGGACCGCTTGGGAGCAAATTGCTGCACGCGGGGGCCTTTGAGGAAGGCCACGTTATCTTTATACGCAGAAACAATCCCATTGGGGTTGGTTTCTGACGTTTTGCGAATCAGTTTGAATAGTGAGGTCGGCTGAGCTTCTCCATCAATGACGAAGGTACCATTGAAGATTTTGTGACGGCAGTGCTCGGAGTTTACCTGCGAAAAGCCAAAAACTTCCGCGTCAGTAAGCTTGCGACCGATTTTCTGGGACAAATCATTCAGGTACGCTACCTCATCTTCATTCAGCGAAAGGCCTTCCTGCTGGTTGTAGGCGGCAATATCGTCGAGTTCCAGGATGGGTTCAGGCGTACTATCAATCGTGAAAATAGCCTGATTCAGCTCAGTGTATTTTTGCGAAACCATCGGATCAAAGTCCGTGAAGTCCGCTTCTACCTGCGTAAATTCTTCAATTCGGCTGATGCCCTGAATATTCATATTCTGGGTAATCTCTACCGCGTTGGTACTCCAGGGGGTAATCATGGCCGCCCGGGGACCCGTAAACACCTGGCTCAGGGTGGTTTCAGCAAGGACGGGGGCATCGCCAAACAGCCAGCTTAACTTAGAAAGGTCCGAATCCGTAAGAGACTGCTGGGTTTCCACTGCATAAACAGTAACCCGATCCGCAGAAAAGAAATAAATCATGATGGGAGTCTTGTGATATAAGCTCGGTACTTACCCGCAAAGGTAGCGTGATATAAGCGTTTCTTCGTGAAAAAACATGAATAAGGCAACGGTTAATCCACTAATTCGAATCAGTAGGGCTATTTAAACCTTTGTTGACCCGCCAGAAAGCGGGCAACCGCATGCCTTACCTGTTCACTATTCTTTAGAGAGGTAACTCCGTTTTATGGTGGTCCGTTCCTTACCCAAGATCAAGAAATACGCGTCTCTGACCGGAGGAGCTAGGGGCAAAATCCTTTTTTGAAGCTTCAAGAGTTGAAACCTTCCGTTTTCCGCTACTACCTTAGACCAGCCTTCGGGCTTAACCTCTTAAACCAACGATGAATCAACCTCGACTCCTTCCATTTCTACGTGGCTATTTCTCCGGGATTTGTTGGCTGGGCTGGCTTCTCCTGACGGCCTGTACCAGTCAAAAATCAACCTTGTATACCCTTGAATTACAGCGATTAAAAGATGCCTCCAAACAAACCTTGTCCGCTCACGTGGATGAGTTCAACCAATATGCCAATCGTCCGGCGTCCGATGGCCCCTTTAACGCTGGTAACAATAAAGCGTTTTTACTGGAAAACGTGCCTTTGTTTCGTAGCTCCGCTGACAGTCTGACCAGGGTTTATAATTACCGCTGGTGGATGATTAGCAAACACCTGAAAGAATACGACGATCCCGAAGACCACAAAAAATACTGGGTGGTTACCGAGTTTTTCGGCGTGAAACCCTGGGCTTCCCTCAGCGGAGCCATTACCTGTCCCGCCGGACATCAGTTTTACGACGTACGCTGGTTGCGAGATGATACCTTTCTCAAGTCCTACGCGGATTATTTCATGCGGGGCTCGGCTTCCCGGCTACCGCAGCGGGAGAACGGGAATTTCCTGACGTATCTGAGTCGACCGGAAAGTCACCATTTTTCGAGCTGGATGGTGAACGGCGTGGAGGCTTTTCAGAAAATTCATCCCGATCCGCAATGGCTACACGCGGTATTGCCCGCGATGGAAAAGCATCAGCAGGTCTGGGATTCATTGTTTACGGTGCATACGCCCCAAGCCAAAACGGCGGGCATGTACAAAATACTCGATCTGTACGATGGCATGGAATTCAGCCTTTCGGCCGTTCTGGGTCTGATTGAAAGTCAGGGGCCGTATAGTCTGTACACCAAAGACAACTGGCGGAAATACTACCTGGGTTGGGAAACGACCGGTAATGCCGCCCAATCGCAACAGGCCAAAGACTATCCTACGGCTTTCCGGAAAGGGTACCCGGACTATTATCTGGTCCGACCTTCCGTGAATAGTTACGCCTACGGCAACCTGAAGTCGCTGGCTGATCTGTACCGATGGGATCAGGTCCGGTATACAAACAAGCATACGAAAGCAGAGGCGTATACGGCCAAAGCTCAGGCCCTTCAACAAAAGGTACTGAACGTGCTCTGGAACACGCAGGATCAGTTTTTCAATACGCTGAGTGCCGGAGACAATGCCTTTGGTGTCGGCGATTTTGAGGCACGGGTACGGGAGTCGGTGGGATATACGCCCTGGTATTTTCAGTTGATTCCGAAGCAGAACTACCAGACCTACGCGAAAGCCTGGGACCTGTTTGCTTCGCAGAAAGGCTTTTACAATGCGGCGGGTATGACGACGGCGGAGCAGCAGCATCCCTATTATAATGAACAGGCCTACGCCTGGAATGGCCGGGGCTGGCCTTTTGAAAATTCAGTCGTATACAAAGGATACGCCAACTACCTGCGATCGTATCAGGGAAATAGTTCGTCCGCCGAGAAACAACTCCTGTATGATTACATTGAGAAGCTCTCCCGGATGCATGGTACGAAAGAACTGAACATTGGCGAATGGTACATTCCTAGTAATGGAAAGACATTCGGCGGCGAGTCCGATTACTTCCACTCTACGTTTCCGGATATTATCATCGAAGACCTGATTGGGTTTACCTCCTTTCATGACAATAAATTCTCCGTATCACCCCTGGTACCCGAGCAGCAGTGGGACTATTTCTACCTGGGTAATATCCGCTATCATGGACACGATATTGACATCGTCTGGAAAAAAGACTGGGATTCAGCCACGCCGGGCAATCAGAGTAAACTTTGCATCTGGGTGGATCAGAAGCTCAAAGCGAGCCGGGATCAGCTCCACGGAGAAATTACGGTTCAATTACCGAAGTGAAAGCATGACTTCATACGGGCTAATGGAGCGAAAGGACGGATTAAATCGACTACAACAGAAACGATTAAAGTACCTGCTCGTGCTCGGGGCAGTCCAGCCGTAACAATCCGGCTTCCAGGGGAATTTGTAGTAATCCGCAGTAATGAATCTGCCCATCAAACCGGTAATGACGGCAGGTTTTGCACATGCGTTGAACCTGGATTAAGCCGCGTTGGGTGAGTTCAAAAATGAGCTTGAATAGACTTTCGTAGAGTACCGTTTTCTGCTCTTCTGGGAAGGACTTCACCACCCCTTGTAAAACGTTGGCAAACGAACTGGTCTGATCGACCATTTGCTTTCCGGCGGGCGTCAGTTCCAGATGGTGACTGCGACTGTCCAGCGGGTCCGTGATACGATCGACCAGAGCCTTCTGCACCAATACTTTTACGGCATCGCTAATGGTGGGCTTGGTCAGGTTAAATTCCTTCGCCAGATACCCAACTTTGCACTGCGTAGGTTCGTGGAAGGCCAGGAAAAGCAGTACTTGAATCTGAATAGGACTGAGTCCCGTATCCCGACTTTGTTGCCAGAGCAACACCCGAAATACTTCCCCCACCCGTTCCAGCCCCGCTACAATCTTGGCGTCTACGGAGCTGTTTTGTTGTTCTAAATTGAATATGGAATCCGTCATTCAAAAATCGCAGGTTTCGCAGTACAGCTCATAACCCCAATACGCAGGGGCGAACCTTCCTCCGGCACTGACCAGCTGGGATACCGCAATCTGCTCACCCGAAGAAAGAAGGGCAACCGGACCATCTCCCGGATCGGTAAGCGTTACAAAAAGTGCATCAAGCGTAATCAGTTCGTGAAGTTCGCTAAAATACTGGACTTTCACGTACTGACGCTGTTGAATGAGGTCCTCCAGGTAGGACGCGAAGGGAAGGCAGGTAGTTTCCATCGTATGTTAATAAGGGATAATTGAATGCCTTTTTTGTGGTACGGGATGGGGCTTTGTAAAACCATCCCGTACCAACCGTTACTTCTTCGTTACCGTATAGGGCAGAGATAACTTACCCGACAACACGCCATACACGGCGTACACGCCCAGCAGGGGTTTATCTTCTGCTTCATGATGCGATGCGGTATCGCCGTGGGTTGGGTGATACATTTGCAGATAGCACGTTACCGCGTCAAAACGGAAATCCGTGCGGTTATGAATCCGATACGCCGGGATGGCCACTCGAATTGTGGGTCCGGAAGTGACTACGTTGTAGCCCGGCGAATCAAAATAAATGGGAACACCCGGGGCCGTTTTGGGCAGTACGACGGTCTTGTCATCCTTACGAAAGGCTTTTACGCTCAGTCCGCCGGGTACGCGTTTATCTTCCTGTAATATCACCCAGTGCGGGTGCCAAACGAGGCCGTCGTTATCAAAATTACCGTCGTTGTTTTCGTCCCACAGTGGCGTATCATCCATGTCGGGGTGTGATGTCAGGGCCAGGGCTACGATGCCCTCGGTGGGCGAAAAGCCGACGTCCTCTGGCTTAAGCGTAGTCGGAAATACATAGGCAAGCACGGGGGCATTGGCCATACTGCCCGATGGTTTCGGCACGGTACGCCCGGCCTGCCCGCTTACTTTCATCGACATAACCACCAGATCCAGATCGGATTGATAGACGGCCTGCGTCGAAGTAACTTTAAAATCGGCATTGTTGTAGGCGGCTCCGGGCTGCGTAGTCTGGGCCAGAGCAAGTCCCGAAGAAACAACAAGCGTAGTGAATGTGAGGACAAGGGAACGATTCATGATTAGTCGTGTCAAAAGGATGATGGAATCAAAGGGGAATGTTAGTAACAACCCTGCATTTCAATGATGTGAAAACCCTGGTTGGTGATGCTGGTCTGTACTTCTTCCGTAGCCTGTTCAATGTGGCAGAACTGACATTCCTTCGCGGTTAAAGGTTGTCCGGCCTGGCCTTTGGTTGCCAGGTAGGTTTGTCCGTACTGGTGGATGGTATCCGTACAGGTTACGTTGGAGGGCACCAGAATGTCGAAGTGCATAAGCGTACCATCGGTGCGGGTAACGTAGGTATCAAAAACAGAAACTTGCATGGCTTTGAAAGGAATAAAGTGATTAAAATTCGTTGGTGTGAACGTAAGGATAGCTCCAGAGTACGGCGGTGAGGGTGACGGCTTTGAACCAGGCCGCGTGCATACCGGCTACAGTTTCGGCGTCGTGTCCCTTGGCTGCCAGAAACTCCTTAATGGTCAAGGTCAGGGGAACGATAAAGGCCAGGATGTACCGCAGGTGAATAATCGGTTCGGCCCTGGCCTCGTCGGTGCGGTTCTTCTTGGCCGTATGATGACGCAGGGCAATTTCCTGCTGATAGGCCAGCCAGGCAGTGTCGTAGGGACGCGTGCAGGTGTCAATGATCCACTGACCAAACCGCTTCCGCACTGCCGACAGGTAATGGGCGTCGGGCTGGCCCTGTAAACTAAAATAGTGCAGGAGGTGCGGGTGGCTCCCCACGTATCCGTACCAGACGTCCAGTATTGCTTCTGTTTGATCGCCCAGTACATCACCCGCCAGTTGCAGAAAACGCTCGTCTTCCGGGCTAAACAAAACCGTTTGTTTGAGTAAGTCCAGTTCCTCTAGCGAGAGGGGAGTAGTTTGGGATACGTCGCCGTACGTGTATCCAGGAATGGCATGTGATTCGCTCATCGTTGCTTGCTTGGTAAAAGGTTCGTGACAAATGTAGTTAGGAATCCTAACTATTATACTTTTGACGATTTTTCTTTTATCAATGGACCCATTAATAAAATCAATCGTGTTTACTGAAGTATTCGTGTCACGTTCTGATTGAGTTATAGTATCCCGCTTATGTATAGAAGAACATAGGTTCAGTTTAGCAGCGAGCAGACGGGTGGGGTCAGCTAGAGTTATGTAAGGATCAGATAAGAGGGATGGTCTTATAAGGGATCCCTCAACACTGGTTCATATCTACGCCTCAATACTTGGATTGATTTACTGATCAGCCTGAAGAACGTACCAGCCTCAATAATCAATATTTAATCTGGACCAGTAGTATTTGTGGAAACTGGATGATTCGTAGGGGCCAAACTACCTGCACTTTTGTCACGTCAATCACCGAAACGATGACTGTTAACGAATCAAGAAGGCCTATGGAAACTGCATCACCCAAAGACGAAAAATTCACGTCTAACGATTTTCACAAAACCTACGCACGTCCCGTGTTTCGGCGTCCCGAAAAACTGATTCACCGGAACGTCGAGCAGGCCGGTGCCCATGATCAGTTCTCTTCCGAGCGGAAGCATCCGGTTTTCTTCGTCGATCTGCCCACGCAGAATGTCAGCATGACCATCGGTGGATTATTGCCCGATCAGCTTACCAACCGCCACCGGCACACCTACGAGACGGTGCTATATGTACTGGAAGGACAGGGCTGGACGGAAGTGGAAGGCGAACGCGTGGAATGGAAGGCGGGCGACGCCGTCTACATTCCTTCCTGGGCCTGGCATCGGCACCAGAACACGAGTGCTACCGAACCAGCCCGGTATCTGGCCTGTGAAAACGCTCCCCAACTGCAAAATCTAGGCGTGGCTCTACGCGAAGAAGAAGGTCGTGACCTTTAAACCCACCCGGCCGGGGCGTTCGATCCCGGCCTTACCTGACTGACTACCTATGACGAATGTACCCTTTCACGGCGTTATCGCCTATCCAATTACTCCCTTCGACACCGCTGGAAAGGTCGATCTGGGCTTATTTAAATCACTGGTGGAACGACTGGTGGTGAATGGCTCTCACGGCATCGCTCCGCTGGGAAGCACGGGTGTGTTACCCTATTTGACGGACGAAGAAAAAGAAGCCCTGACGGAAGCAACCATCCAGCAGGTCGGCGGACGGGTTCCGGTCCTGGTGGGCGTTTCGAACCTGACGACCGAACGGACTGTGTACCACGCCAAATTTGCCGAAAAGGCCGGAGCAACGGCCGTTATGATTATTCCCATGAGCTACTGGCGGCTGACCGACGACGAAATTGTGGCCCATTACGACACCGTAGCCCAGTCTCTTTCCATTCCTATTATGGCTTACAACAATCCGGCTACGGGAGGGGTGGATATGTCGCCCGCTCTGTTGAAACGACTGCTTCGGATTCCAAACGTGACCATGATCAAGGAAAGCACCGGGGATGTGCAGCGGATGCATTATCTGCGTCGGCATCTGGGCGAAGAGGTCGCTTTTTTCAACGGCTCTAATCCGCTGGCTTTGTCAGCCCTGGCGGCGGGTGCCCGGGGCTGGTGTACGGCGGCTCCTAACCTCATACCAAAGCTGAACCTTCAACTTTTCGACTCCTTCCAGCAAGGGCAATGGACACAGGCTCAACAGGCTTTTTATCAGCAGTTTGATCTGCTTCAGTTTATCGTACAAAAGGGACTGCCGCGGGCCATTCAGGCCGGGCTGGAATTGCAGGGCGTGAGCGGTGGCGAACTACGGGCTCCCCTCGCTAAACTGACCATCGAGGAAAAAGCCCAACTTAATTCCATTCTGGCGGCATGTTTCTAAGACCGCAGCGGCAGGGTTAACCTGACGCTGCGTTTTATATAGAATAATAGGAGGTTTGTTTTATAGAGTATGAGGTCGATTGTACCAGGGCTGTTTTTTATCCTGCTACGAAGGCTGGTCAGCAGCCTTTGCCCATTTCTTGGAAGAACATCTGCTAGTTTTACTCTTATGGGGTTTCGTTATTCACCTAGACTGGATTCGTCCAGCAGGCAGGGCTGTTCGGTAGCCTATCAGCCACTCCACGCCTAACGATAGCCTGCTTAGGGCCACCGCATTGCAGCTATCGTAGGTCGTTCCGCGGCTGACAGGCGGGAGAGGTTTTCTTCTTCTGAAAGTTGATCAATATTTGACTAATTGTCAGAAGTTGATGGTTGTTGAATTTCAATCAAAACTCTTCATGGACGGCATAAACCCAATCCCCGTCCTATCGCGATAAGCCGCCTTTTTTATCCGCAATGCGGTGGCCTTGAGCAGGATGAAAAGAGCGGCATTCGCGATACGGACTGAAAAATCAGCCGCATCTACGGGGCGAAAAACAGCCTTAGTACAATCGACCTCTTACTCTACTGGTACAATCGACATCATACTCTATAAAATAAACCACCATTTTACCGTAAAGCCATATAAATCATATTTAACGTCACCGGCAATCTGGAACCGATTGTACGACTTTCCGGGGCTTCCTTTCTGGTTCCTCTCATGCTCTATACGGAATGGATGCTATTCGTACGGCTACCGTTTTATAAGCTGGTAACTGTACTTATCGGATATGATCCGCTGAAAGCCTTAGTGCGGAAGCTTTTTTCGAGGAAAGCCGCTTGCCACTTTCGGACGATGGGTTGCCTCTGTAATGCGATGCACACTGGCCCGGCTAAATCCTAATCGCTTAAAGCGTTTTTTGCAACACCTGTAGTACCTGTTCCATTTCCGGACTGGTCAGGGAAGCAAAACCGATGCGGAGGGCATTCAGGCCCGCACCCTCGTACGAAAAGGCATCCGTATCGATAACGCTGACGCCCTGCTGTTGTAACTGTTTGGTCAGTTCAGGAATATTTCGGCTCTGATTGAAACGAATCCAGTAAGCGAGGCCCCCTTCCGGTACGCGATAGGTAACAGCATCGGCCAGATACTGCTGCAAAAACTGGTGGGTTTGAGCGTGCCTTTGGCGGTACACATTCAGGGCCCGGCGGGCGTGTTTCTGAATTTCTCCCGCCTGCATCAACTCCGCCACCGCCTGTTCCAGCACATTGTCTCCCTGTCGGTCGATAATGGAACGAAGGGTGGCAGCCGCCTGAATAAAAGCCGGTGGACCCGTTACAAAACCAATGCGAACCGCCGGAGCAATGAGCTTACTCAGGGAACTAATGTAAAGGATAGGTCCGCCATGGGCAAAACTTGCCAATGGCAAAGGAACCTTGGTGCCGTAATGGAATTCATGGTCGTAATCATCCTCGATGATCGTGAAACCGTACTGATGCGACAACTCCAGCAGGGCCATACGCCGATCCGCTTTGAGGGTAACGGTGGTGGGAAACTGGTGCTGGGGTGTCGTCAGCAGGGCTTTGACGGAAGTACGCCGACAAACGCTTTCTACGGCTTCGATCTGAATCCCTTCGTCGTCCACCGGAATCGGGATCAGCTGTGCCCCCGCCTGCCGCAAAACCTGCCAGGCCGGAGCATAACCGGGGTTTTCAATCAGTACCACATCGCCCGGCTGAATCAGAGACAAAGCGGTTAAGTACAGGGCCATCTGGCTTCCCCGGGTAATGAGAATTTCGTCGGCCTGCACCGGAATGCCCCGGTACTGCGAAAGCATGTGAGCGATGTTTTCCCGAAGCAGCTCATTGCCCAGCTCACTGCTGTACCCCATCAATCGCCAGCGGCTTTTGGTTGAAAATACGCCGATAAGCCCTCGACAACTCATCCAGCGGAGCCAGTCGAACATCCGGAATGCCGTCGGATACTGCGATTACGGGAAGTTTGGGGGAGACGGTGGTCGCCGCTACCGAAGAACGGCTGGCCGCAGCTTTCCGGGTAACCCGACCCTGATCCGCCCGTTTTTGCGGGAGTTGCGGGGAAACGTACGTACCGCTTTTATGCCGACTTTCCAGCCAGCCTTCGGCCAAGAGCTGTTCGTAGGCTTCCACAACGGTTTTGCGATTGACCTGAAGTTGCTCCGCCAGACTACGACTGCCCGGCAAAGCCGTGTTGGGGAGTAGTCGGCCTTTCTGAATTTCCTGCCTGAGGTAATCCGCAATTTGTAGGTAAATGGCTTTTGAGTCTTCCCAATTCAGGGATAAACCAAGTGTCCATGGTCTTAACTGGCCCATGTGTATTTGTTAAAACTGGAGGAGATAGCTAGGCCAAATATAGGCAACCTTTGCTTGCGAATCCATCCAGTACTAATTCATTCTCAAGCATTGTGAAAAGGCAAAGCGAAATGAAGCTTTTGATTAATCTGTTCATGCTTCTTATGAAAACCTGATCGATACCAGCAAGTAGACCCGCAGCGTGTTAATGATGGAGTGGCGGCTCCAATCCTCTTTTCGAAGCTGTGGGGTACTACTTGCTTTTTTTAACATCAGCTAACCTTACACTACGGATAAGAGGTGTGTAGGAAAGCCAAAACTACAAGCCCGGCACTTGTACTCAGAAAAATCAAAACCTCATTTTCAATCCACGTATGCATACGCCCGTTTCCACAAATCTGCAAAGGGTTCATCAGCGAATCCAGAAAGCCTGTCAGGAATCGGGCCGGCCTGTCGCTGAAGTTCGTCTCTTGCTGGCTACCAAAACAGTACCCGCCGATCAGATTCGAGCGGCGATTGCAGCCGGTGAAACACTTATCGGTGAAAACAAAGTCCAGGAATTACGGGACAAACAGGCAGAGTTAGAGCATCTCCCCGTCGAGCGGCATTTCATCGGTCATTTACAAACCAATAAAATCAAAGAGGTGCTTAAGTACGTCTCCTGCATTCAGTCATTGGATCGGGTGGCCGTTGCTCAGCAACTCGACCAGCAGCTGCAAAAACTGGGTAAATCGCTGGAGGTGTACATTCAGGTCAATACTTCCTACGAAACCAGCAAATACGGACTAAACCCCGCGGAGATTCTGAACTTTATCAAAGCGATCCGACCCCTCGATACGCTCCGGGTCAAAGGTTTAATGACCATTGGACTGCTGGATGTTGAAAAGGAAAAGATGCGTCCCTCCCTGTCCTTACTTCGCCACACCAGAGATCAACTCCTGGCGGAAGGACTGGATGGTATCTCGTCCCTGGAACTTTCCATGGGTATGAGCCAGGATCTGGAATTAGCCATTGCCGAAGGCTCCAACCTGGTACGTATCGGTACGGCTGTGTTTGGGAATCGTTTTCTGGGTAAGGAAATCTGGAAGGAGTGAGAGGGGCATGGCATCTGTTCAACGAACAGTGGTAGCGTACCGCTTGCTTTTGAAATCTCCCCAATCTGTCATCTCCCCGGT
The DNA here is from genome assembly GCF_002872335.1 of Siphonobacter sp. BAB-5405. Classification (GTDB taxonomy): domain Bacteria; phylum Bacteroidota; class Bacteroidia; order Cytophagales; family Spirosomataceae; genus Siphonobacter. The sequence goes on from NZ_NJAG01000036.1 coordinate 121,915, forward strand.
GTAGTGCGTTTCTCCAGCTTATTTACGACTCCTCCGTTGCCACCGATTCATTCATTTTTCGGCGTAATACCCGTTCATCCTCAAGTCGTTTATTCCCATGACAATCGTTCAGCTCGAATACCTGGTGGCCGTAGATACCTACCGGAGTTTCAATAAAGCCGCTACCCATTGTTTTGTAACGCAGCCGACGCTCAGCCTTCAGCTGCAAAAGCTGGAAGACGTACTGGGCGTGAAGCTTTTTGAAAGAAATCCCGTGGTTCCCACCAAAATTGGTACGGAAATCATCGAAAAAGCTCGTTTGCTGCTGGACGATTACTATCGGATCAGAGAAGTGGCTCAGCAGGAACAACGGGCCTTAGCTGGCGAGTTGCACATCGGTGTCATCACGACGCTGGCTCCGTACCTGATTCCTGGCCTGATGAGCCGGTTTCGCAATAAACATCCAGGAGTTAAACTCGTGATTTGGGAAGAAACCACAGCCCAGATTATTCATAAAGTCAAACAGGGCGTAATTGACTGCGGGATTGTCTCCACGCCGCTTAACGAAAGCCAGTTGCTGGAACATCCGCTATTTACGGAAAAATTAGTGGCGTACGTGGACACTACCAGTCCATTGGCCCAGAAGAAAACATTGAAACCGGAAGACATTGATCCAACTGAAATCTGGGTACTTAACGAAGGCCACTGCCTGCGGGATGAAGTATTGAAGATGTGCCAGAAAAAGAGGGAACAGCCCGAGGAGCCCAACTATGCATTTCATACGGGCAGTCTGGAAACCTTACGACGACTGGTGGATGAAAACGGCGGAGCTACCATTCTTCCCGAGCTGGCTTTAACCCAGTTGAGTAAGGAACAACAACGGAAAATCCGACCCTTTAAAGCCCCGGAACCTACCCGCTCGATCGGCATCATCACCCCCAAAACGTTTGTCAAGCGACGAATGATCGAGTCACTAAAACAGGAAATAGTAGAGGTGTATGAGACGGCTATTCAAGCCAAACTTTAATCACTTGTGACAGGATTACAAAAAGCCAGTCGTAGCTACGACTGGCTTTTTTTTATAACTGAGGATGCGTAAACTGGTTAACCTCCTCCATCGTCAGCCCCAGAGCCTGAGCTACGCCCGTACCGTAAGCCGGGTCGGCCTGATAACAATTGCGGATGTGACGTACCTGAATGAATCGCTGGGCTTTACCCACGGCGGCGGCCGTATTGCTGAAAAGTACCCGTTTCTGGGCTTCAGTCATCTTTCTGAACAGATTGCCGGGTTGGGAGAAGTAATCCGTATCGTCTTCTCGAAACTCGTATGCATCCGCGTCGCCGTTCAGTTTCAGGGGTGGTTCCTTGAATGCGGGTTGCTCCTGCCACTGACCAAAGCTGTTGGGTTGATACGCGATCGTTGACCCGTAATTGCCGTCGGTACGCATGGCTCCGTCGCGGTGGAAGGCGTGGAACGGACACTTCGGGGCATTCACTGGAATATGGGCATGATTCACGCCCAGACGGTACCGTTGAGCATCGCCGTACGAGAACAATCGCCCCTGCAACATCTTATCGGGCGAATAGCCAATGCCAGGAACAATGTTGGCCGGATTAAAAGCGGCCTGTTCCACTTCCGCGAAGTAATTAGCAGGATTCCGGTTCAATTCAAACGCACCGACGGGAATCAGCGGATAATCGGCATGCGGCCAGACTTTGGTGAGATCGAAGGGATGAATGGCGTACGTGTGGGCCTCGGCTTCCGGCATGATCTGTACCAGGAACTGCCATTTGGGGTAGTTCCCCTGCTCGATGTTGTCGTACAGGTCGCGTTGGTGCGATTCCCGGTCCTGACCAATGAGTTCAGCCGCCTGTTCGTTCGTCAGGTTTTCAATGCCCTGCTGACTTCTGAAATGAAACTTCACCCAGAAACGCTCATTTTGATGGTTGATGAAGCTGTAGGTGTGACTGCCGAAGCCGTGCATGTGCCGGTACGTGCGGGGAATACCCCGATCACTCATCACAATCGTAACCTGATGCAGGGCCTCGGGCAACAGGGTCCAGAAATCCCAGTTACTGTCGGCATTGTGCATATTCGTTCGTGGGTCACGCTTGACCACGTGATTCAGGTCGGCAAACTTCATCGGGTCGCGGAAAAAGAAAACGGGCGTATTGTTTCCGACCAGATCCCAGTTTCCCTGGTGCGTATAAAATTTCAGGGCAAAACCCCGAATATCGCGTTCGGCATCGGCGGCTCCCCGTTCGCCAGCTACGGTCGAAAAGCGAATGAATAGCTCAGTTTTCTTCCCAATTTCGGAAAAGAGATCGGCTTTGGTATAGGCCGTAATGTCGTGTGTGACGGTAAACGTGCCGTACGCTCCCGAGCCTTTGGCGTGCATGCGACGCTCGGGAATAACTTCACGGTCGAAGTGAGCCATTTTTTCCAGAAACCAAAAGTCCTGTAGCAAGAGTGGACCTCGCGGCCCCGCTGTTAGTACATTTTGATTGTCCGGAACGGGCGTCCCCGTAGCCGTGGTTAATTTGTTCTGGTTTTCCATGGTAAAACAAGGGGTTAAACTGGTTTGCCGAACAAAAGTGACCACGCCCGATGGTTAAGAAAAATTGATAGTTTTAATCGAAAAATTGATTTTGTCAATGCTGGGAAGAAACGCCTAACACCCCTTTGAACGGGTGAGGACTAAAGGAGAGGAGAACATCTTTTTCCGAAAATCAGGAAAATTTAGTACCGGATATAAATTGCACTTTATGGTGTTTTTTTGTTAATTATAGTAACTTGCCGCGAAATCATAACCCTGTTTAAGCCTTGATTTCCCAGCACCCCCACTCCTTAGAGGCCCAACACGTATGGCTACAGCTTTGCCAGGGGGATTCGGCTGCCTTAAATCAGGTAGCGGAGTGGTATTATGCGGCTCTAATGAATTACGGGTTAAAGCTGGAACGTGATCGGGAACTCGTCAAAGATTTACTACAGGAGCTTTTCCTGGAACTCTGGACCCGACGCGAGTCATTGCCGAAACCCGAGGATATTAAAGCCTACCTGTTTGCCATCCTGCGAAACAAAATCTATCGATCTTACCGGCAGCAATCGGGGTATTCGCACGAAGCGTATCCGGAATCCTTGGGCAGTGAGGAGCTGGGGGTAGAATCGCTGCTCATCCATCAGGAAACCCAGGAAGAATACCACCTGCGTCTGACCAAAGCTCTGGAATCGCTGTCTCCCCGGCAGCGGGAAATTATTTTTCTACACTATTACGAAGGTCTCTCGCACGATCAGATTGCGGAGATCATGCAACTCAACCACCAGAGCGTCTATAATCTGCTGTCCCGTTCGCTCAAGGAACTCCGCAATGCCTGGGTCGTGGGAGGTGTCCTTTGGGTAACGAATGCGTTGAGTTTTCCTTTCCCCGAAAATTAATTCAAAAAATTTTCATCGTTTTTGGTTAGGTTCTGCGGCTACCGCACACTCTACTATTGAAACGTGCACTGTTTTATTTTTTCATGAAAAAATACCAGAATTTTGAAGCCCGTGATTTTATTCAGGACGAATCCTTTCGTCACTGGGTACGTGATCCGGCCGGATCACAGGCTTTGTTCTGGCAGGAGTACCTTACGATGCATCCGGAACAGGAGGACGTAATTCGTCAGGCCCGCCTGTTTCTGGAGGAGATTTACGCCCATTACGCCGAACCCGTTCCGCAGGCGGAGGTACAGCTGGAACTGGAAAAGCTGAGGGAACGCGTGGCGGTACAACCCGTACGTCGATTGCGAGTGTTTACCTGGGTCCGGTGGGCGGCGGTGCTGCTGATTCTGGCGGGACTGGGGTGGTGGAGCTGGCCGGAAAAACCCGCGACGCCCGAACCTGCTTCCCTGCATTGGGCCTTGAAAACCAATTCAGGAAAAGAACCTGTCACGGTACTGTTACCGGACGGCAGTATGGTAACGCTGGAAAAGAATAGCCGTTTATGGTATCCGGTGCAGTTTCCGAAGGACAAACGGGCAGTACAGCTCTACGGCGATGCTTTCTTTGATATTACTAAAAACCCGAATCATCCATTCGTCGTGTACACGTCTGAATTGAGTACAAAAGTGCTAGGTACGAGTTTCTGGATTTACGCCCGGCCCCAAACCCAGAAAACGGTGGTTCAGGTACGCAGTGGCCGGGTCGGGGTACGGGTACGAACGAGTACCGCTGTGCCGACGATTCTGAATCCGCAGGAACAGCTTACGTACGACAAACGGCTGGACCGTCTGGACAAAATCACGCTGGTTAAAAAACGAGCCGTGTTCCGGGAACAGACGTTTGACAACGCTCCGGTGCCCCGGGTACTGGCAGAACTGCAACGTCAGTTTGGGGTCAAAATCAATTACAATGCCGAACAGCTTCGCAACTGTTCCATTAATACCTCTTTTAAAGAAGAAAATCTTCAGGAACGTTTAAGTGCCATTTGTCAGGCCATCGGGGCCACTTACCAGGTGAAAGGGGGACAGGTATTTATTCAGAGCGACGGCTGTACACCGTAGTGCGGGTTAAAACCTTCGATAGACCTCGAACCCAGCTTCAGTTCATTTTTCGTCTCCAGTACATCCCTTGCCGGGATGCAGGGAAGTATTGTGTCTACTCTAAACCGTAAAACAGTACCTATTATGAAAAAATGGCTTACTTCTACCTGTCTTGTTTTGTGGGTATTCGCCAGCTATTGCGGAGCGTACGCGAATGACTCGGCCGATCAGGAAGTGCTGCAACGCAGGATTTCACTGAATCTCGTGAATCAGGACGTAAAAGTAGTACTGCAACAGCTGAGCAAACTGGCCGAAGTACGGTTTACCTACCAATCCTCTTTGTTCGGCTCCACTCCAAAAGTTTCCGTACAGGCTCAAAACCTGCCTTTGTCCAAAGTACTTGACCAGTTGCTTCGCCCGCTACAGGTGGAGTATAAGGTGGAAGCTCAGCAAATTATTCTGATCCGGCAGTCGCCTTCGGCTCCCCGTACGGCCGTGGACACGGAAGTTTCCGGAACGGTAACGGATGAAAAAGGCGAACCCCTGCCCGGCGTAAATATTCTGGTCAAAGGCACCCAGCGGGGTGTCGCTACGGACGTGAAGGGACAGTATCGCCTCCGTGTCCCGGATGAAAACGCCGTATTGGTTTTTTCCTTCGTCGGCTTTACCCCGCAGGAAATTACGGTGGGTAGTCGTACCAGTCTGAATGTCGTGCTGAAAGCCGATGCCAGTGCTCTCAATGAAGTGGTGGTCGTGGGTTACGGTACCCAGCGGGCTCAGGATGTAACGGGTTCCGTGGCGTCTATTTCCATGAAAAACGTCAAGGAAATGCCCGTCGCGGGCCTGGATCAATCCCTGTCCGGACAAATCGCCGGGGTGCAGATCAGCTCTTCCAACGGGGTGCCGGGGGGTGGACCACAGATTCAGGTACGCGGGATCGGAGCCGTTGGAGGGGGCAGTCAGCCGCTGTACGTGGTCGATGGGTTTCCCCTTTCCACGACCTCCAATCAAACGTCCAATCCCATCAATGACATTCCCCCGCAGGATATTGAATCCATCACGGTGCTGAAAGATGCCTCGGCTACGGCCATCTACGGTTCCCGGGGAGCCAATGGCGTTATTTTAATTACGACCAAACGGGGAAAGACCGGAAAAACCAACGTACAAGTGGGCGTATACACGGGCTTGCAGCAAATCCCCGATAAAGGAAAGCCGGATTTGATGAACGCTCAGGAATTCGCTCAGTTTCGCAAGGAAGCCATTTCGGATCGGATTCGGGCGGAACAAAACCGGGAAGCTACCGATGCCGATATTCCGGAGCAGTACCGTAATCCAGAGCGGCTGGGCAAAGGTACCAACTGGTTTGAAGCCATGACCCGCGTAGCACCGATGACGGACGTGAACCTGAGTTTGAGTGGCGGCAATGAAAACCTGAATACCTACGTATCGGCTGGCTTTTTTCAACAGGACGGTGTCGTGACGGGGACGAGCTTTCAGCGGTTTTCCCTGCGAGCCAACATTGACGGTCGGCTGAGCGATAAACTGCGGGTCGGGGTGAATCTGGCTCCCACCTTTACCCGTCGGCAACGCGGTATTTTCGGTGGTGCCGGGCGGGGGGAACAGGGCTTCGGCGAAGGCTTGGTAGCCAGTCCCTTACCACCCGTGTACCTGTCGGATGGTTCTTACAATCCCATGATTCAGAGTGATGGAACGTTTAATTATCCAAACCCGGTGATGGTGCTCAACGAAGTGGATGATCGCTCGAACAGTACGCGGGTGCTCATCAACGCCTACGCCGAGTATGAACCCGTGAAAAATCTGAAGTTCAAAACGACGTTCAATACGGATTGGCAGGACGGACGGGCCGAGTACTTCCACCCCTCCACGATTGGGTACCTCAACCAGAACCCGCCCACCATTCCTACGGCCCGCTATAACCGGAATTCGTACCAGAACTGGCTTAACGAAAATACGCTGACGTATCAGACTACCTTCAACGAAGTCCACTCCCTGACGGCCCTGCTGGGTTTCACCATTCAGCAGCAGACCAATAAAGGAGCCTCGTTTACCGGTGAAAATTTCCCCGATGATGATGTAAAAACCTTTAACGCCGCGGCTCGCATTACGGGCAGTACGGGTCAGGAAGACTGGTCGTTACTTTCCTATCTCGCCCGCCTGAACTACGCCTACCGCGACAAGTACCTGCTGACGGCCACCCTCCGGCGAGACGGCTCCTCCCGCTTTGGGCAGGATAACCGCTGGGGTATTTTCCCTTCGGCGGCTCTGGGCTGGCGAATTTCGCAGGAGGAATTTTTAAAACCCGTCAACTGGATTAGTGACCTGAAACTGCGGGCTTCTTACGGCGTTTCGGGAAATTTCGAAATCGGTAATTACACCTACCTGAGCCAGATGATTTCCAATAACTACGTGTTGGGCGGAACGCTGGTGGGTGGTCGTCAAATGGAAACGCTGGGAAATCCCCGACTGGGCTGGGAACGGATGCATGAGCTGAACGTCGGCTTCGATTTCGGCTTGCTGAGTGATCGTTTTTACATCACGGCGGATTTTTACCGCCGCAATACGGAAGACCTGTTATTGAATGTAGAGATTCCGCAGTCCTCGGGGTTTGGCTCGGTAATGGAAAACCGGGGCAACGTACAGAACAAGGGCGTCGAGCTGGCTATTACGTCCCGAAACATTTCGCGGGGTTCTTTGGGCTGGACGACGAATTTCAACATTGCCTTCAACCGTAATAAAGTACTCGCTCTGGGTCGTAGCGACCGTCCGATTCTGTCCGGCGTAAGTGGTGAGGGCAATCCGACCAACATCACCATGCTGGGCCGACCGCTGGGACTTTTCTATGGCTACGTATTTGATGGCCTGTACCAGAGTCAGGAAGAAATCAACGCGGGACCAGCCTTTCCCGGTGCCGTACCCGGCAACATGCGGGTAAAAGATGTCAACGGTGATGGCGTCATTACGCCGGTGGATGATTTCGATGTTATTGGCAATCCCTATCCCAAGTTTACCTGGGGTCTGACCAATACGCTCAATTACCGAAACTTTGATCTACGCGTCCTCGTCACCGGTTCCGTGGGCGGGCAACGGCTGCATACGGCCTATGAATACCTGCACAACATTGATGGCGTCTTTAACGTCACCCGCGACATTAAAGACCGCTGGCGATCGCCCGAACAGCCCGGCAATGGTCGTATTCCGACGACCAATGGCTCAGGACGGGGCCGGGTGATGTTCCGGGATGTCAGCTCGTTGTGGGTGGAAGACAATGATTACGCCTGGATAAAAAATATCACCCTGGGTTATAACCTGAGCAAAGGCATCGGGAAAGTCATTCGCAGTGCCCGCTTTTACGTATCGGCCCAGAACGCCATCCTGATTACCAATTATACGGGCAACCCCGAAGTGCAGAACTATGGTAATTCGGGGACTAAATCTGGCACCCTGGTACCCGGCGTAGACTACTCCAGCTATCCCGTTCCCCGCATTTTCACCGTAGGTACGAATCTTAGTTTTTAACGATCTGACGCTCTAAACCGATGAAAACATACCTTTTGTTCGCAGCCCTGTTGTTGAGCCTGACGGCCTGCCAGCAAGCACTCGATGTCAATCCGCACAGCTTTACGAGTGGTGACAAGTACTATAGCACGGAAGATCAGGTGTTAAAAGCCGTCAACGGAGCCTACGGGCAGCTCCAGGGTTTATACACGGGAGATCTGTACGCGATGGCTGAAATGCGATCGGATAACACCACGTACCAGTTCAACGAAAGTGATCGCGGGGTCCAGCAACGGGAGGAAATTGACGAGTTCCTGATCAATTCTTCCAACAATTACGTGCAGAATGTCTGGGCTGCCTTGTACAAGGGCGTCATGCAGTCCAATGTCATCCTGAGCCGGATAGATGCGGTTCCATTTAAGGACGAAAGCCTCAAGGCCCAGTACGTGGGCGAGGCTAAATTCCTGCGGGCGGTGCACTACTTTTATCTGGTACGTTTATTCGGCTCCGTTCCGCTGATTACGAAGGAAATTGCCGGACCGGAACAGGCCTTTACGGCGGAAAAAGCCAGCGTCGACAACATTTACCAGCAAATTATCAGCGACGTGCAGGATGCGGTGAACCAATTGCCGCAAACGTATACGGGCCAAAACGTCGGTCGGGCTACGAAGGGGGCCGCTCATACCTTACTGGGACACGTGTACCTGACGCGGAAAGACTATGCAAAAGCCATCGCCTCCTTCGAACAGGTCAAGGGCTATACATTGGTCAGCGATTACGCCAGCGTATTTGCGACGATAAATAAAAACCATTCCGAATCGGTCTTTGAAGTGCAGTACAACGCCGATATGGAAGGGGAAAGCAGCAACTTTATCTACTCCTTTGGACCGTATAACGCCGGTGTGCCACTCACGACTTTTCAGGGCAATCTGGGTGGTATGAACATTCCCACGCGGAATATTTTTCAGGCCTACGAAAAAGGAGACAAACGGCGGGACGCTTCGATTGGGTACTACATTGATGCCGGTAATGCCAAGTATTCGGAAGCGTTTGGCCAGGATTCGCTGCCTTACATCAAAAAATTCTTTCATCCACCCTTCAAGCTACAGGGCCGAACCGACGACAACTGGCCCGTATATCGCTATAGTCATGTGATGCTCATGCTGGCGGAGGCTCTGAACGAAACGGGACAAACGGCTGCGGCGTACCAGTACCTGAATCCCGTTCGTCAACGGGCGGGGCTGGCTCCGCTGGCGGGTCTGAGTCAGACGGCCTTTCGTGAAGCGGTGTATCACGAGCAACGGGTAGAGGTGGCTTTTGAAAACCACCGCTGGTTTGACCTCCTGCGAACCGGACGGGCACGGACGGTAATGAATGCTCACGGTGTCGAGGAGAAAAAGCGACTACCCCGCCTGAGTGCTGCTGCCTTCAATGTGCAGGATTACATGCTGCTGTATCCGATTCCCCAGCGGGAAATCCGGCTCAATGGTTTTGAGCAGAATCCGGGCTGGTAATTCATTTGATGTTACGCAGGCAAGGCCTCCTTTCCGACCTATGGAAAGGGAGGAAGACCTTGCCCTAATCTTCCGAAACCGTCATGGCTTTACCCTCTTTTTTTACCAGGCAGACGCTCGTGTATGGACTGCTTCTGTTGGGGATCCTGGGCTCGACTGCCTGGATCGTTCAGGCCCCGGAGCCTGAACATCCGAAAGTCAAAAAACTCAAACTACCCGCCGGATTTAAAGCGGAACACCTCTACAGCCCTTCGGAGCAGAAGCAGGGTTCGTGGGTGGCGATGACCTTTGATGGAAAAGGCCGACTCATTACTGCCGATCAGTACGGCTACCTCTATCGCCTGGAAATCCCGCCGCTGGGAGTACCGGATGCGAAGCCAAAGGTGGAGCCCCTGCCGATTCAATTACCGGATGCCAACGTACCCGACCCAGTCAAGACAAAAGTTCGAATGGGCTACGCTCAGGGTTTACTCTGGGCTTTTAACAGCCTGTATGTCATGGTGAACCACGAAAGTGACAAGAACTTTGACAAAGGCAGCGGCCTGTATCGGCTTCAGGATACCAATGGTGATGATCAGTTTGATAAAATTACGTTGCTGAAATCCCTGAAAGGGGAAGGTGAACACGGTCCGCATAGCCTGGTATTGGCTCCGGACAAACAGTCCATTTACGTCATTGCGGGGAATCATACCGACGTGCCCGAAATGAATAGCTACCGACTGACCCAAAATTGGCAGGAAGATAACCTCCTGCCCACGATCAAAGATCCCAGAGGGCACGCCGTAGACCGGATGGCACCGGGGGGGTGGATTGCTCACATCGATTCGCTGGGTTCGAACTGGGAACTCGTCGCGGCGGGTTTTCGGAACCCCTTCGATCTGGCCTTCAACGAAGCGGGCGAACTGTTTACCTACGATTCGGATATGGAATGGGATTTCGGACTGCCCTGGTACCGGCCCACCCGCATCTGCCACGTAACGAGTGGGGCGGAGTTTGGCTGGCGAACGGGCAATGGCAAATGGCTGCCGGCGTATCCGGATAATTTACCGCCCGTTGTGAACGTTGGACAAGGCTCGCCTACGAATCTCATCCACGGAGGTTCCGCCCGTTTCCCCGAAAAATACCGGAACGCTTTATTTGCTTTCGACTGGAGTTTCGGCATCATCTACGCCGTACAGCTCAAGCCGAAAGGAGCCAGCTACGAGGCTCAACTGGAAGAATTTATTTCCGGACCGGCTCTGCCCCTGACGGATGGACTTATTGGGCCGGATGGTGCTCTGTATTTCTTAACGGGCGGACGTCGACTCGAATCTGATCTGTACCGGGTCTCCTATCAGGGGGCTGTGGAGGAACCTAAAGCCGTAACCGCTTCGCTAACTTCTGAACAGCAGCTTCGCCGCCAGCTGGAGGCCTTTCACGAAAAGGCTCAGCCGCAGGCCGTAGACCTGGCCTGGCCCCATCTTAACCACTCGGATCGATTTGTCCGGTACGCGGCCCGTCTGGCTCTGGAGCATCAGCCCGTAGCCCAATGGCAGGAAAAAGCCTTGCAGGAATCCGATCCACAGCGTTCGCTTCAGGCTCTGCTGGCCCTGACCCGACAGGCCCCGGCCACGCTGAAAAGTCAGGTACTCGAAGCTCTGGCAAAAATCAAATTCGAGCGGCTTAATGAAGCACAGCAGGTAGACTGGCTTCGGGTGCATGAACTGGTACTGCTACGCTTGGGCACGCCAACGGCTCCGGAAAAAACTCGCTTACTGGCTACGCTAGAACCGCTGTACCCGGCCCGCAGTGCCGTACTTAACCGGGGCTTGAGCAAGCTACTGATCGCCCTGGAATCCCCGCAGGCGGCCCCCAAAACGCTGGCCCTGATGCGTCAGAAAGAAGAACCCGGCAGTCAGACCCTGGGCGGTATTGCCGCTACCAGTTCTTCCGATCTGATTTTGCGTAATCCGCAATATGGACTGGACATCGCCAAGATGCTGGAAAAAATGCCCCCCGCCCAGCAGACTTTTTATGCCGTAATGCTTAGTCGCCAGCAAACGGGCTGGACGCCGGAACTACGGTCGCAGTACTTCGAATGGTTTGCCCAGGCGTTTCAATACCAGGGTGGTCGCAGTTACATTGGTTTCATCGATAAGGCCCGGAAAATGGCCCTATCCCAAGTACCCAAAGAGCAGTTTGATCGCTACAACAAACTTTCGGGGGAAGGGCTGATCGGTCGGTCGGGGAATGAATTAGCCAGCAATTATACCTTACAGGGACCAGGTCGAAACTGGAAGACGAGCGACGCCCTGGCGGTAGTAGATAGTGGCCTGAACCGTCGCAATTTCGATCGGGGTAAAAACATCTACTCGGCCATTCTGTGCAGTCGGTGCCATACCCTGCGGGGCGAAGGCGGTGACATTGGTCCGGATTTAACTCAGCTGGGCACTCGCTTTTCCAACAAAGATATTTTAGAAGCCATCATTGACCCGGACAAAACCGTTTCCGATCAGTACGCTTCGACCATCTTTTCCCTGAAAAATGGCAAGTCGCTGGTGGGACGGCTGGTGAACGAAGATAAGACCAGCTATACCATCTCGCAGAATCCCTTCGCTCCGGAGCAGGTTCAGAAGATTCCCAAGAAGAACGTTACCTCTACTAAATATTCCTCCGTGTCGATGATGCTTCCGGGCTTGATCAATGGGCTTAATGCGGAGGAGCTCAAAGATCTGATGGCGTTTTTAAAGTCTTCCGGCAATCCACAACACGAAGTATATCAACCCAAAACGGCGGGTGGTAACGAATAATCGACCTATGATACGACACGCACGAATTACGCTCCTACTCTTCTTCGGACTTTGGATCGGTAGCTCCGAAGGCCGGGCCCAGACTACCGAATCCGGTTTTGTACCCCTGTTGAACGGATCATCGCTGGAAGGCTGGGAAGGTGATCCCACCTACTGGCGGATCGAAAACGGTACGCTGGTGGGCGAGGTAACGCCGACTACTCTTCTAAAAACCAATACTTTCCTGATCTGGCAGCAACAGCAACCGGCAGATTTTGAATTGAAGGGTACCTTTCGAATTACGAAAGATGGGAATTCGGGCATCAATTACCGCAGTGAACGCGTCCCGGAGGTACCCTACGCCCTGAAAGGCTATCAGGCAGATATCGATGGCCAAAACAAATACACGGGGCAGAATTACGAGGAACGAGGCCGCACGACGCTCGCGTACCGGGGTCAGCAAACCCGCATCCAGCCCTTTACGCAGGGAAACGTCCGCGATCTGATTAAAAACAATGCCTGGACAATGCTGACGGTTGAGAAATCGCTGGGGGAAGCGGAAGCTCTGCAAAGCCGTATCAAAACCGAGGATTGGAACGAATTTCACCTGATTGTGAAAGGGAATCGCCTGCAACATTTTATCAATGGGGTACTGATGAGTGACGTGACCGAGCTGGATACGGTACATGGCAAAAAGCGGGTTTACTAGGGGTGCAGGTACACGTAGGTCCGCCCATGAAAGTTGAATACCGGAATCTCCGTCTAAAAACCTTGTAAACCATGGCAGGAATCGATCAGCGGAGTCGGGACAAAATTTCCAATCCCGCCCAACTGGGGGGCATCGAAACGTCCGTACTCGATAACGGACCCGGACGGGGCAATCGAATCGCCTGGGTGAATACCGGAGCGGGACTGCGGTACAAAGTAGTACTGGATCGGGGAATGGACATTGCCGAGGCTTTTTATCAGCAACACAGTCTGGCCTGGCTGAGTCACGGGGGCATTACCACGCCGCAGCCCTTTTCTAACCGGGGTTTGGGCTGGCTGCGAACTTTCGGAGGCGGCCTGCTGACTACCTGTGGATTGACGCACGTAGGTGGTCCGGAAAGCGACGAATGGGGGGAACGCGGTCTGCACGATACGTTCAGCAATACACCCGCAGAACTCGAATGTATCACGCAACCCGATCCATTCACGGGTCAGCTGGTTATGAGCGTACGCGGGCGGATTCGTCAAAGTCAGGCCTTAGGTACGCGGTTGGAACTAAGCCGTACCCTTTCGTCAACGTTGGGAAAAGCCAGTCTTCGCTTGCGGGACGAAATAGTCAATCGGGGCAATACTACGGCTCCGCACATGCTGCTGTACCATATCAATCTGGGCTGGCCGCTCATCGATGAGGGTACCCGCCTCCTCTGGCGGGGTTCCTGGGAGGCGGGATCGGAGTCCTCGCAATTGTTTCGACCCGAGCATGATTTTCGTACCTGTCCCGCCCCCCTGGACGCCCACGCCGGGGCGGGGGAGGAAGTAGCCTTTATTAATCTGGAAGCGGACGAAGCAGGACAGTGTCAATGTGGCGTATATAATGAAACGTTAGGATTGGCACTTGTCATTCGCTTTTATAAACAGCAGCTTCCCTGGTTGACCAACTGGCAACATTGGGGAAAGGGCGAGTACGTGACGGGCCTTGAACCCGGAACCCACCCGCCGATGGGTCAGGCCCAGGCCCGAGCAACCCGGCAGCTGATTTGGCTCGAACCCGGTGAACGTCGTGTGTACGAACTGGAAATAGAGGTGCTGACGGATCCGCGGGCTCTGGAAACGCTTTTCATGCCATACCACTAAACCTTATTATGACAATGACATCAGCAAGCATGGCCGTCCGGGCCTTAGAGCAGGGACAAGGCATTCTACGACTGGCTCCTACCTGGGTGCCCCGCTCTTTTTGTGTACCGGGTCGGCGAATCAAACTGCATCCCGATGACTACTACGTACTCGGGGGCGAGCGGGGTGGTATCGATGAACGCTGGCTGGCTTCGACGACACCCGCTAAAAACGGACCCTTGACGGGCCAGGACGAAGGCCTCAGTCAGGTTGTGTTCGAAGCAGACGGAACCTGTCATCAGTTTCTTTTGAAGGATGCCGTAGCGGAGTTGAAGGGGGCGTTAATCGGCGATCGACTTTGGAATGCATACCAGAGCTGGCCGATGTATTCCAAGTTTTTCGACAACATGGGTCCCTTGCCGCATCACATCCACCATAACGACGAACACGCCCGGCTCATCGGGCAGCTGGGTAAACCAGAGGCGTATTACTTTCCACCACAACTAAACAACCACGGCGGAGACTTTCCCTATACGTTCTTTGGACTGACGCCGGGTACCACGCACTCGCAGGTCCGCCAATGCCTGGAAACTTTTACCAAAGGCGATAACAAAATCACCAATCTTTCGCAGGCATACCGGCTCGAACCCGGTACCGGCTGGGACGTGCCGCCCGGATTGCTGCACGCTCCCGGTAGCCTGTGTACGTACGAACCGCAAAAGGCTTCGGACGTTTTCGCCATGTACCAGTCCCTGGTCAATGAAGCGATTATTCCGGAAGAACTACTCTGGAATGGGACGCCACCCGAGCGTCGCGGGGATGTGGAACAACTCCTGGAAGTGATCGACTGGGACCTGAATCTGGACCCGCAGATGATGCAAAACCGATTCATGGCTCCTAAACCCGTACGCGATCCGGAAGCGATGCAGGGGTATCAGGAAAGCTGGGTATGTTATAAATCCGAAGCCTTCAGTGCTAAAGAATTGACCGTCCTGCCCGGCCAGACCGTAACCATTCAGGATGGGGCAGCGTACGGACTCATTCTCATGCAGGGGCACGGGAAACTGGGGGTCTGGAACATCGAAACGCCCAGTCTGATTCGCTACGGGCAGTTGACCAGTGATGAATTTTTTGTCAGCGAAAAAGCAGCTCTTGCGGGTGTTGTAATTACCAATGCTTCCGCCACGGAGCCGCTGGTGATGCTCAAACACTTCGGTCCCAACAATCCCGATCTGGTACTTGACTAGATTTTTTCACGTATCCTCTGAACCTATTTACGATGCATACATTCCCTAAACTTCATAACGCTACCTGGCCCGGCATTGTCGGCAAGGGGCCTGACTTGGAACCCATTCTTTCCCTCGATACCATGCTTGAACTGACGGCCGGGGCCGAAGTCAACGGCATTACCTTCGATGGCATAGATCTGGGCCTCTTCGAGCAGCACGTCAATCTGGATGCCGACGATCGAGAGATTCAGGCACTTGCCGACAAAATCAGCGGCTTTGGTCTGGACGTCGGTAGTCTGGTGGCTCCCATCTGGGGCGGCCCGGCCCTGGGTTCTGCATCAGAGCAGGCCTTTTTTCTGGAACAGGTTCGTAAATCCTGTCGCTTTGGGCAGAAGTTACGGCAGATCGGAATCCGTCCCGGCGGCGTCATTCGCATTGATTCGGCCAGCTCGCCGGAGCAGTGGGCCACGGACCCGCACGGAAATACGCAGAAAATTGCCGATACCTTTCGCCGGGCCTGTGACATTGCAGCCGAGTACGGAGAAACGCTGGCGGCGGAGGGGGAAGTCTGCTGGGGCGGTATGCACAGTTGGAAAACCATGCTCGAAACGCTGGAAGCCGTCAATCGACCCAACCTGGGTTTTCAGGCGGATATGTCACATACGCTTCTGTATCTGCTGGGAACAAACCGACCCGAGGATCGCATCTTACCGCCCGATTTCGACTGGAGTGACCGCGATACCCTTCAAGAGGCCCTTCAAACGCTAACGGCAGCCCTACGACCCTGGACGGTCGATTTTCACGTGGCCCAAAACGATGGAACCGTGTACGGAACGGGCTCGCACGATAAAACCGGACGGCATTGTTTACCCACGGACCCTGCGGGTAAACTCGACATTGTACACGATGCGGGCTACTGGCTGCGGGATGAAAAGGGGCAGCTCACCAAAGCCTTCCGCCACATTTGTTGGGATGGCTGTATGTTTCCCAACGAAGTAATGCAACGGCAGCAAACCTGGAACGACATTCTGGCGGTGATGATTCAGGTACGCGAAGCTCACGGCTGGTCAGAAGCTTAACCTTTCCCTACACACATGAACGCATCCAAAGAACTCCGCATTGGTTTAATTGGTACGGGCTTTATGGGCCGTACGCATTCAAACGGGTATAAACGGGTTGGTGATTTTTTCCCGAAACTGGCCTATCGTCCGGTTCTGCAGGCCGTCTGCTCGCGAAACCTTGAAAAGGTAACAGATTTTGCTCAGCAATGGGGCTACGCCTCGGTCGAAACGGACTGGCAGGCCCTGATTGCCCGGGACGACATTGATGCCATCGACATCTGTACACCCAATGAGTGGCACGCGGAAATAGCACTAGCAGCAGCGGCAGCCGGAAAAATGATTCTCTGTGAAAAGCCCCTGGCCCGAACCTTATCCGAAGCCGAAGCGATGGTAGCGGCGGTAGAAAAAGCCGGGGTTCGCAATACGGTCTGGTACAATTACCGCCGCCTGCCCGCGGTTACGCTGGCCAAGCAAATCATCGATTCGGGGCAGCTGGGACGTATCTTTCATTACCGGGCCAATTTTTTGCAGGACTGGACTATAAATGCTAATCTATCACAGGGGGGAGGAAACTGGCGAATGGACGTTGCCTCGGCGGGGTCGGGGGTTACGGGCGATTTACTCGCCCACTGCATTGATACGGCTCTGTGGCTGAACGGGTCGATTCGGGACGTATCAGCGGTAACCGAAACGTTCATCAAAGAGCGGGTTCATGAACAAACCGGAGAACTTACGGCCGTCGGTATTGACGATGCCTGCCTGTTTCACTGTCATTTTGAAAATGGTTCGCTCGGTTTGTTCGAATCCACGCGATATGCCCGGGGTCACAAAGCGTTGTATACCTTTGAAATCAACGGCGAACACGCGTCCATCCGCTGGGATCTGCATGATTTGAACCGACTGGAATACTTTGATCACCGCGATGCATCGGCCTTGCGGGGCTGGCGATCCATTCACGTTACAGATGGCGAACATCCCTACCTGAGTCAGTGGTGGGTACCCGGTTTAGGGCTAGGCTACGAACATAGCTTCGTGCATCAGGTCGCTGATTTTCTGAAAAGTCTGGAAACCGATGAACCCTGTCATCCTACCTTTCTTGATGCTCTGCAAACACAACGGGTATGCCAGGCTGTACTGGATTCAGCGGCCACCCGAAGCTGGCAGAACACGGGCATTCACGAAGCGGTACAGTGAGAAAAGATTATTCAAGCCATGAAAACAAATTTCAATACTGCGAAAGACCGATGATATGTAAGGTACTTCATGAGTAATTTCTGGTACTTTACTTAAGCAAAAAGGGGTTAGAAAACAGATGTTCCTAACCCCTGTTTCTGTTTCATAGCCTATTATATCAGGCCGGGAAAAAAACGTGGAAGGTGGCTCCCTGTCCGGGTTCACTTTCGGCAGTAATGGCTCCCTGATGATTTTCCATGACTCGCTGACAAATGGCCAGTCCAATGCCCGTTCCCTTGTACTGCTGTCGGGTATGCAGTCGCTGAAAAACTTCGAATAAACGCTCGGCGTACTGCGGCTCAAAACCAATACCCTGGTCGGCTACGCTGATGCGATAATACCGCGGAGCCTTCAGCACGGTTTGCAGTTCCGGGGGTAAACCACCGGATGGAATCAGTTGCGAATACACGTGAATACGCGGAATCTCTCCGGCTTTGACAAACTTCAAGGCATTGGAAAGCAGGTTCTGAAACAATTGCCGAAGCTGACTCTCATCCCCCAGCAAAGCCGGTAACGGATCAATCTGTAAGTCCGCTTTCGTTTCCTGTAGACGTATTTCCAGCGATTCCAGTACGCGGGCTAATACTCGCTGTAACGAAACAATCATTTTTTCGTCCTGATCGACGGCCAGCCGTGAAAAGGCCAGTAGGTCCTGAATCAGGGTGGACATTTGTTCGCCGGATTTGGTAATTTTTGACAGGATGGTCAGACCCTGTTCATCCAGTCGGTCCGCGTATTTCTTTTCAATGAGTGTACTGAAGGCCTGAATTTTCCGCAGCGGTTCCTGTAAATCGTGACTGGCTACGTAAGCGAACTGCTTCAAACGATCATTGGAAAGATGCAGTAGTCGATTCAGCTGCGTCATTTCCTCCAGATGCGTCGATAGGATTTCGTTGCTTTTCACTACTTCTTCGCTACTGGCCTGCAACTCTTCATTCACGGCGGCTAATTCCTCGGTGCGTTTTTGTACTTCGTTTTCCAGTGTGTTTTGTAACGCCCGTTCCAGCGTAATATCACGGGCTGTACCTAGAAAACGATGGACCTCGCCTTTTGCATTCCTGTAGTGCTGACCGATAACCTGAATGGCCTGGGCATGACCCGTCTCCGCATTCAGGATTCGATATTCGGCCTCAAACCGACCGTTGGATTCCGGACTTAAGGATTGCTCCCATAACCGGGTGAGATGACTCCGATCATCGGGATGTACCATGGACCAGGCTTTTTCCAGGGAAATTTCCGTATGAGATAGGCCAAACTTACGGGCGTACTTTTCAGAGGTGTACATCTGGCCTTTCGCAAGATCAATAGTCCAGGTGGTCAATTCCGCCAGTTCAATGGCATCCCGCAAAGCCGCTTCACTTTCTTCGAGTGCCTGGCGGCTAACAACCGTTGGCGTAACATCCTGAATGATACCCGAAATCGAAATGGGTTGCCCTTTTTCCGTCAGAACCTGTCCCATGGAATGCAGGTAACGCAAGTGGCCATTCTGGCGACTGATGACCCGGTAGGTGACATTGTGATAACCACCCTGCTTACCCGCGATGGAATCTTCAATCGCCTGGATCGTTTTTTCACGGTCCTGTTCGTGAATGAGTTGAAAAACTTCGTCGAGTGGGTACTCCTTGCTGGGTAACTCAAACCAGTCCATGATTTGCTGAGCGTGCGTAGAGATGCGACTCGCTAGATCTACCTTAAAGCTACCCAGGTTTCCAATCGCTAAGGCTAGTTCCAGATCACGGCTTTTATTCAATAGTTCCTGCTGGGCGTGCACCTGCGAAGTGACGTCCTGACAAAAGACGATGACACCCGTGATCGTACCATCCTGCTCGCGATACGGCTGATAAACCAGATTTAAAAAGCCCTGTCTGGTCCCGTTTTCAACCTGTATCTGATACGGTTGTTCGTAGAGGTACATGGGTTCGCCGGATTGCATAACTCCCTGTATTATAGTCTGAAAAGGGTCAGTTGCTTCGGGAATAATCTCAAACAAAGGATGATGCAGAAGCTCCTCAACCGTACGGTTCACCAGTCGGGCGTAGGCTTCATTGACAATCGTTACCCGCAGCGATTCCCCGGTCAGAACAATAATGCCCGCCGTAGCCTGACGAATCAGATTTTGGAAACGTTGCTCAGAAACAGCAAGTTGCTGAACCGTCAGCACTTTCTGTGTAGTCTCCGTACACGCCACAAATACGCCCCGTACCTGACCCTTTTCGTCTTTAACGGGACTGTAGCTGTAGGTCCAGTACACGGGTTCCATTTTTCCGTTCCGATAGATGGGCAAAAGCTGATCTTCCTCCCAGGTTGCTTCGCCACCCGCCATGATGGCGTTGAGCCGGGGACCATTAAACGCCCACACTTCCGGCCAAATGTCTTCGCCGCGGCTGCCAAGTACCGCTGGATGTTTACCCGTAACGCCCAGACTGGGTCGGTAGGCGTCGTTGTAAAAGCAGATATAGTCGGGTCCCCAGTAAAGAAACATGGGAAACTTGGAGTTCAGTAAAATACCCAGACTGATACACAAGCTGGCTGGCCAGGTATCCGGGGTTCCGAGCGAGGTCTTCGACCAGTCGAACTGCCGGGTAAGTTGACCCATTTCTCCACCTCCTTGTAAAAAGGGAAACGAATCAGTGTAGACGCGGGGTGAGGTCATAATTACGAATAACAATCAATACTTTCGTTGAAGGGAGAAATGAATTGATCCTAACGTTGAAAAGGAACAACTACCTCAAGAATGATTTGTTTCTTGAGGTAAGTCCACTACTAAAAAACCGTACAGGGGCGTGTTTTAAGTGAAGAACGAATGCATTCACGCATCATTCAGGTCTCTTTGGGGAAGACAGTAAACAAGCGATAAGTAACGGGTGGAGAGCTAGCGTACTTGGATCATTGAAGAATGGGAAGAATAGTGCGGAAGATCTGGAAAAAAACCATTGTTTCCGGTGTAACCTTCGTTAGGCTGGAACGTACCGTTTTCAAAGCCGAATCCCCGATCCAGCTTTGAAAGCGGTGTAATTTATAGAGCAGGCAATCGAAGAAAAGAAAGCCTCGATTAGAAAGGGCTGCAATCCTTTCGTTGAGAAAACGCAGCATCAACCACTTGGGGTCAGGGCGTAAGCAAGGTCGTTCGATCAGCTACGCTTTTGATTTTTTCTTTGTTGAAATACACCGGGAAGTACTCCCCCCGATTCCATTTGTCGAACAAATCCCGGTAATGCGGATCTTCGGGATTTTCGGATTGCCCCGGACTATTTACGCCCAGCGTCTTATCCCAGTTTTCGGTATCTACCAGGATTCGGAACGAAGCTCCGTGCGTCTGATTCAACGTATTGCCCGAATTGTTGATTGTCTCCGCATTGCCACCCCGGGCAATTGGACCCAGGTTGATTTTCTGTTGCATTGCGGGACTTACCCAGTCACTAAAGGCATGCGTGATGGTAATGTGTTTGTTAGTAGTCTGCCCATATGCCCAGTTCTTGGAATCTTTGCCTAACCGTTTGGTCAATACCGTCAGGGCTTCCTGCAAGGCCGTGGTTACTACCTGATTCCGGGTTTCGAGGGGTGTAGAGCCAAAAACTTCCGGCGGCGGCGTGAGCAGATAGTCGATCAGAACTTTCGTAGAAAGCTTTCTGAAATGAGCCTGAGCGGCTTTGGGTACTGCTTTTTCGTACACGTAGTCCCGCAGTTGGTTTTCCCATTCGACGTAAATGGCCGCTTCTATGGATTCCGGGTTCAACCGGAAATCCCAGTTTTGCAGCAGGCTTACGGCTTTCTGAATCGATTCCTCGTTCGAAGGAAAAGCAAATTTCAGCAGCGGTACCAGCGTGCGGGCGGGAATGGACAGAACATCATTCTGTAACTGCGAAAAATCACTCAGATTGAACCGTTTACTACTGCCCAGCACTTCTTCCAGCCGATCGGTTCGGTACGGAGTTGACCATTCCCAACCGAGGGCCGTACGGGGTTGGTAGTCAGGCGAGGTAAGGTTACTATTGGCCGAGGCAATGAAGCCTTTGGCGGGGTCGCTCAGGTGCGGTAACTGCTGGATGGGCAGATAACCCTCCCATT
Source organism: Siphonobacter sp. BAB-5405 (assembly GCF_002872335.1). Taxonomy (GTDB): domain Bacteria; phylum Bacteroidota; class Bacteroidia; order Cytophagales; family Spirosomataceae; genus Siphonobacter. The sequence goes on from NZ_NJAG01000036.1 coordinate 143,625, forward strand.
CAAATCGTCCGTCGCCGGGGACGGGTACCAGTCCGGACCAGTTGGGGCGAATGGGTGCTAACGTTGAAACCTGCCAGCCGATATGCCCTTTACGATCGGCCCAGATCATGTTGAGCGACGGAAGCCGGGCGAAGGAGCAAGCCTCGCGAAACTCGTCCCAGCTTTTCGACTGATTCATACGAAGACTTGCCAGATAAGGGGCACAACCCACGTCCATCCAGCCCGCTCGCACGGCGTAAGCTTTATTGGCTTTTGCGTCTTCGAACACCACCGGACCGTGACGGGTGTATTTCAACTGTACCACCTGCGGTTGCTGACCTTTAACGGGGATTGTATCCGTCACGATTTTCATCGCCACCCACTGCCCTTTGTATCGATATTGATTCGGGTTTTGCGGGTTGAGATCGTACACGTACAGATCCTCGCAGTCCGATCCCGAGATGGTCAGTCCCCAGGCTCCGTAGTCATTATGACCGATGGATACGCCGGGTAACGTCGGTTCGCCGGCTCCTACCACATTCCAGCCCGGAGCGTTGAGGTGAATCCAGTACCGCAGGGAAGGCGTAGACTGCGTACGGTGCGGATCATTGGCTAACATCGGGAAATGACTTTGCGACTTTTCGCCGCTCAGCGTCCAGTTGTTCGATCCCACGTATTCTTTTTCCGTTTCGTACCAGTCCAGAAAGTCAAAGGTCTTTCCTACATCAGAGCCCGGTTTTTTAAAGCGTAAGGGAGCCCGGAAGGCATTGTACAGGCCCAGAATATCCTGCATTAGGGCGGCACCGTCTACTCCCTTCTCCAGTGTAAGTTTCGGTTCGGACGCGGGCGTACGCGTGGGGTGAAACCAGTTGAGTTCCCGGGTTTTTTCTTCCCCCATGACGTGAACCTGCCGCCCAAAACTCAACTCACTTGTGAGGTTGGCAATCAGGCCCTGGTGGCGACTGATAACGACCTCCGGCGTCCAGAATCCGGGTACGCTTTTCAGTAATTTAAACTCGAAGGAAAGCTTGCTCGTATCCTTCCGGACCTCAGCTATCCGGGCATTCACACCCGCGGTGTAGGCGGTAATGATGAGTTTACCCCTGGGATGATAATGAGCGAATTCCTGGTCGAGGTTCTGACGAAACTTAAACAATCGCGTACCCAGATCCCGTTTCAACTCCGAAGGTCCCAGCCACTCGGCGACGGTACCCGTGGCCTGCCTCCGCCAAAGCTCCAGCTGAAACAGGCGGTCCGTAGCGGCGACGTAGCCCTGGGCAAAAAAGAGATCATGGTCATTTTTAGCGTAAATGTGCGATACCCCCCATTGGTCCCGAATGATCTCCACGGACTGTTGCAGACCGGGCATTTTCAGCGTCTGGGTTGCCGACTGGCCCATCGCCTGTAGCGTGCCGAGTATCCAGATGATGCCCAATAGTAAACGTTTACAATGCATACGCAGGAAGGATTACAGCGGAAAGAATGGAAGAGAGGCCGGGAAAGCCCCTCTCTTCCGAAGGGGTAATTTATTTAGTTTTCGGGAAATAACTGACCTCGATCAGTTCCTTTACATTCCTGAATTTCTTGTTGGGTTTGAGGTACTGGGCCAGAAAGTCGTAAATCTTCAGGCGGCTTTCCTTGGCACCGTAGGAATCGATACGGTTGAAGGTATGTCCACCGGGAGCGTCCTTGTAGATTTCGTATTCAAATTTCTTCCCATCGGCTTTGAGGGCTTTGATCAGGTGCTCGACTTCCAGTACGTTCACGTCCTCATCGTTGGTATTGGTGTGAATCAGGAGTGGAGTCTGAAGTTTGTGCGTGTTCCAGGCGGGCGAGCGTTTGCGGTATTCTTCCACGTTTTCATCCGCTGATTTCCCTAAGTGAAAATCCGCTGAATAGGCATCCCGGTAGCCCTGACTTTTATAACCCATCCGGGCAATCAGGTCACTTACGGGAACACCCGCGTAACCGACGGCGTAGGCGTTGGGATAATTGAAGAGATTCAGTAAGGTAATCATTCCGCCGTGACTCCAGCCGAGGATGCCCACCCGACTTTTGTCAATAAAATCGTAGTTTTCGAGCATGTAATCCCGACAACTTTTGGTGTCATCCACTTCCAGTCCGCCGTAATCAATCAATTCGTAAAAGCCTCGGCCGTAACCTGTACTACCCCGGTAATCGGGGGCAATGACTACGTATTCCTGAGCCGTTAATTCCTTGACAATATGGGCATACGCCGTGTTGAAATTGCTATGGACGCCGCCGTGCGGAAGCACCAGTAAGGGGTACTTTTTGCTCGGATCGAGTTTCCTGGGAATGAAGACGTATGCTGAAAAACGAACGGGATTTTTAGCTCCCTGTCCCGTGGGATTCTTAATGACGGCTGGGGGTGGCCCCGTAAGAATTACTTTGTCTACCAAGGCTACATCGCCTACTTTCTGCTCCCAGCTCAGGTCATCAATGCCTTTATCCAGAGCATCGAAGCTGTGCTGGAGATTGGATAACTGCTTTTGTAAAGTCGCAATCTGGGCTTCGGGGCTGGCGGGTGTTTTACTTTGGCCCAGGGCCAGGGAGCTGACCAGACAGGCCAGAGCGATTCCAGTAATTTTTTTCATCGATCGCAAAGAGTTGTTAAGTGGTTTTAAAAGCACCTAAAGCTTGTAGGATACAATCCCTTACAAGCTTTAGGTGTCGATATAAATCCTGAACACTACGGCTTGCCTGGATACCATCCGGACAAGCCGCCTGTTTACTAATCGCCGGGGTGGTATTTCTTCTCCATGTGTTTCAGGACGTCTGCTTTGTAGAAGTAAATCTCCTTGTACGTCCCGTCGATATACCCCCGGACCTGATCGGTGTAGTGCGGGGACTTCGGATCGCTGCTGGACCCGCCCGTCAGAATCGTTTTGGCCCGTAGTCGATCCCCAAACTCAACGGCGGCGACAAAGGTATTGCCCGTAACCCCATAGCGTTTATGCGTTTGGGGTGTTTTACGACTCACATAGGCATTGAGCGAACCCATGAATCCGGGCGTGGCGGGAACGGCCCAGCTTGGTTTTTGGTCACTCGGCTCGCCTTCGGTGCGTTGAAAACGGTTCGCCGTACCCCAGGGTACTTCCCAGGTGCCGTAGTCCTTGTTCAACTCGCTGGCCACCTGAGCCAATGCCAGTACCTGCTCCTTCGCGGAAAGAAATTCAGTAGTCAGGGCGGCTCCGTTGGTCAGGGAATACTGCTCTTCCGTCGTCAGGGGACGGGGCAGGAGGGCCATGTCCAGCTGGATAATTTTTTCCAGCCAGTGCACCGTCAGGGTAGTTGCCACCGATTGCGTATCCGTCTTAAAATTCCACTGTTTCAGGACCTCAATCGGACCTTTGAGGATGGATTTTAGAGAATCAGAAGTTAGGGAGTGGTAGGCGGCGATCAAACTGGGTACGTAACGCTCGCCGCTGGGCAAGTAGGCATCGTAGGAGGCCCGAACGACATCATCCATCGTGGCTTCTTTGAGGGGTGTCAGTACTTTTACAGCGTGAACCGCCCGTGGCGTATGCCCATCGGGGTGCATGTAGGCGGGAAGTTTCAGAATCTCCTGCGATAATTCCCCGGCTCCGTACAAGGGCGTCGAATTGCAGTTTTGCAGCCAGCCATTAGCGGGGTTAATGTAGTGAGGAATTTCCGAGAGCTCGTGCGTACCCTGCCATTCCGTAGCTGCCGTGGTACCATCCACGGGCCGTTTCCAGTCGAGGAGCGGGTTCTTTCGGGGTACGAAGTTGCCGTGCCAGTACGCAATGTTCCCGTCTTTATCGGCGTAGAGTACGTTACTGCCCACCATGGCCCGTTTGTTCAGGGCATCGGTGAATTCCTTGATGTTTTTCGCCTTCATCTTCAGCCAGTGCATGGCCAGCAGGTCGATGTTCGGTTCGTGCGTTTTCAGAGCAATCCAGCGGGTCGCCGTCGCGTAGACGATGGGTCCGTGGTGCGTCCGGTACGTGACCACGTTGCGGGTTGCTATCCCATCCGCTTTTTTGTAGCGAATTTCGTGAACGGTGCTATCGACGTTTTTCCAGGTACCCTCGTAGCGGTACATGAGTTTTCCGTTTTTCCGTTGCACGTCTTCGGCGTACAGGTCTTTGGCATCGGAAAGCGAAACTGGATGCATCCAGCCGCAGTATTCATTAAAGCCCTGAAAAATGGGAAATTGGCCCAGGAAAGGAGCCCCGTACGAATTGAGTCCTTCCTCACTGACCACCTGTATTTCAATCCGGCCGTAGTACTCGGAGTGGGGATTGATGAGCAGAATGGGCTTTTTACTTTTCGTTCGGGAAGGTCCCAATACCCAGCCGTTGGAACCGTCGTTTTTGGGCGGTTCAGCCGTAAAACTCCGTCCCGGAATGGCATGCGTATCGTTCAGGTAAAAAGCCTTAAATCCGCCTCGGCAACGTTACTACCCCCCCATGGCGGGCACGTTGTTCATCAGATTCATCCAGGGTTCTACCCGGGTAATGAGTTTGGGCTTTACGGCAGGATGCGTGGCCAAGTAGTAGTTAATCCCGGCGGCGTGGGCATCGCAGAGTTTTCGTAACCACTCGGGCGACTGCTGGTAATACGCTTTGGCCTGCGTCGAGTCAATAAACAGATTAGACCAAAGGTCGCGGAGTAGGGCCGCTTCGCCTTCTACTTCTGCCAGTCGCCCCGTCCGGCTGATCAGGGAATTTTCAACTTTATCGAAGAACTCTTCACACTGTACGTACATCATGCCAAACACGGCATCGGCGTCGGTCTTCGCGTACACGTGGGGCACGCCGTAGGTATCCTTGATAATTTCGATGCGTTTGGCCTGCGTCCGCATGGCCTTTACTTCCTGGGGCGAAAAGGGGCTTTGAGCCAGAACTGGACTCATGCTTAAACCCAAACCAATATAGAGGAGAGAAATCTTCGACAGCATTTTACAACCATTGGTTAGTATGGCTGGTAAAATAAGGTTCGTAAGGCAAAAGCTGTGATGACTAGAGTACTATTTTGTAATACTTCCTGTTATTGAAATATTATATGGTATTTTAGTTATATCGGACTGATTTCTGTCAAACAAAAATAGGCTTTCGGGGAAGAATTTCACGAGCAAGACTTACTCGTAATTTGAAGGGAAGAGTTAAATAGAAGTACTGTGCTGGAAGAGCCAGGAAGCAATTGGAAAGCTTAAGGAAGTAAGTATGGGTATACGATAAAGTGAATAAAAATCGGGTTTCCTGACCACAAAGATCAACCCTTGCAGTCAGGAAACCCGGTAGCTTATCGATTGAAATAATGACTCTTCCGCAAATCCTCAATCAGCCCGGCATGGACGGGTTCCCAGCCCAAAGCTGCTCGGGTCTGGGTAGCCGTTGCCGGACTATCGAAGGTGATAAACCGACTCATCCAGTCAAAATGATTAATGGCCTCTTCGGGCGATACGGAGACCACGGGTACTTGCAGTTCCTGTCCGATTAATTCCGCAATTTCCCGAACCGGAATACCTTCGTCCCCAATGGCATTGTACCGTTGACCCGTTGCGGCTTTTTCCAGGGCCAGTCGGTATAAGCGGGCCGCATCCAGACGGTGTACGGCGGGCCAGCGATTGCTGCCATCTCCTACGTACGCCGAAACGCCCTTCTTCCGGGCCAAATCAATCAGGAACGGTACGAACCCAACATCGCCCTGATCATGGACGGAAGGCGGAAGCCGGATCACCGAAGCCTGTACGCCCGCCTCGGCCAAGGCCATAGCCGTAGCTTCGGAGGCCCGGTGCGTGGCCGGAGCCGCGTTCGTTTCCGTAATGATCCCTCCCTCGCTGGGTACAATCAGAATTCCTCCGGTTACGATCAACGGACGATCCGTACCGACTAACGCCGAGCCGAGGGCTTCAATGGCTCGCTTGTCCGTTGCCGCCGCCGCATACTGCGAAAAGTCGTGAATAAAGGCCGTATGGATGACGCCATCCGCTGCCGAGGCTCCCTCTTTCAATGCTTCCGGATCTTCCAGGTTACCCCTGAGTACGTCCACACCAGTCTTTCGGAGGGACTGGGCGGAGGCATCGGAACGGGCCAGGCCTAACACCTGATGCCCGGCCGCTAGCAATTCCTGTACAATGGCGGAGCCTACAAAGCCCGTGGCTCCCGTTACAAATACTCGCATGGTCGTGTATGTTTGTGAGGCGAGTGTTCGAACGAACGGATTGCTCACTCGCCTGTGATTACGAGGCAAAATTGGACAATCAGGACAGGCAAAAAGAGGACATTTGTCCCTATTTTACCGGTTGCCTGAGCTGATCCTGTCGGATTCGCGTCAGCGTTTTCAAAGAAACGCCGAGGTAAGAGGCCACCATCCGCAAAGGTACGCGGGAGAGAATACCGGGATAGGCTTGAAGAAAATCCTCGTACTTCTCGGCGGGCGTAGCACTGAAGGTCTGGTAGAGGCGATTGCGACTGAGGTGCAGATGCCGGGAAATCAGTTGTTCGGAATAGGTTCTAAGGTTGGGGATCGTTTGGAGTAAGGTATCAAACCGATCGCGGTTCCAGATCATCAGCTGACTGTCTTCCAGGGCTTCAATGATGTAGGACGAAGGCGTGCGATGCGTGTAACTTTCGCCATCGGTAGTCCAGTTCAGTTCCGGGGAAAACTGCATGATGTGTTCCGTACCATCCGCTCCAATTCGATAAGTTCGCAAAAAGCCCTTAGTAATGAAGATTTTATGCCGGCAGATGTCCCCAGCCTGTAATAAAATAGTTTTTCTGGAAACCGTCCGCTCCACCGCCGCGGCCGTAATCATCTGAATCTGTTCCTCCGTCAGATCGATGTGCTGGGCTTTCATATAGTTTTCAAAAATGGCTAACATTTTCTGCTGGGGTAAAAAGGGATAAAGCAATCGATGAATGACTGGCGTTTTGTCAACTCTTTTACACTAAGGTAATACACAAAAAAGCTTGAATTTCCTGGGATCGTCAAAATCCTGAAGACGCCTTCGTTTACGCAATTATTTTTTCGCGTTCCAAAAAAGGTATGACATAAGGCTGTCGCTAGAGGCAGTGATTTTTGTACGGTCAAATCAATTCTAACATCGTTACCCGCATGGAAAAGCGAACCATTGATCCCTGGAAATGGAGAGAGTACACCAATTCCGTACAAGCCGTTGAAATCAAACAGCCCGCCGGCACGCTCTATTGTTCCGGACAGGCCGCCATCGATGCTCACGGCCAGCCCAGTACGGCTGACATGCGAACTCAGTTACAACAAACCTTCGCTAATCTGGAGCAACTCATTACGGAGGCTGGTTACAGTTGTCAGGGTATCGTGCGGCTGAATGTGTATACGACTTCAACGACTGAATTTTTTACAACCTGTGGGGATTTATACCAGTCCTGGATCGTCCAACACGGTATTAAACAGGCCACTAGTTTACTGGAAGTGAAAGGTCTTTTTCAGGGGCTAACGATTGAGCTGGAAGCGACTGTAGTGAAGTAAACGGGATACGCCTGGTCGTAAAAAAGGTTCGGTAAATTACCGAACCTTTTTGTTGTACTGTAAAATATAATAATTTGAAATAGAGGTGTTTATGTCCGTTTGAAGTAAGTACGAATCGGCTCATCCAAAAATTTCAGGACGATATACGCAAACAGGATTAGTAAGACCACGCCGACGATCATGATCCCAACCAACTCACTCACGGGCGGCTTTTTTGCCTCGATGTAACTCAGCACAATCCACAAAAAAGGATAATGCGTCATGTACAGCGGATAGGAAATATCGCCCGAAAATGTACAAATCCGTTGTAATGTGGGCTCGACGGGCGTACCCGCTCCCAGGGCAATCAGGAAAGGAAAATAGAACACCACGAGCAGCGGATCGACCAACCAGTTGATTGCTTTCGAAAAAGGTACTAAAAACGTCAGTAGTAGTAAAAGGCCTACTACGCCAAAACCCAGTCGCGTACGAATGATCCAGCGACTCCGATACACGAGCATACCCGCCAGAAAAGAATAGAAAACCCGGCTTCCGCCGCCCCAAAAGTTATCCCCACCAAATCCCACGGCCAGGTACGTGGATCGGTGGGATTCGTAAAACAGCGTACCCGCGGCAATCAGGGTTAGGATTGCCAGAATTCTGGTGGGTAATTTGACCAGCACCAAAGCGTAGAGCACATTGGCCAGGTATTCCCAAAACAGCGTCCAGGTGGGCGGATTGAGGTGAAACAGATTGAAATACCGTTCCCGCACCAGCGGAAAGGGAATCATCAGACAGGAGGTGAGAAACATGCCCAGCGTCTGACTGGCGTATACGGAATAGAGTTTGCTAAACGGATCAAAAACGAAGGTCAGTAAGCCAATGACCGAACCGATTACCACCAGCGGGTGTAAACGAATCAGTCGTCTTTTTAGAAAGGTAAGCACGCCCATCGATCCTAATTTATCATCGTACGCGTAGGCGATGACAAAACCCGACAAGCAGAAGAAAAAATCGACGGCCAGGTACGCGTGGGCAATGAAACTGTCGTGGTAATCCGGAGTAATGAACTCCATGAAATGGAAAATAACCACGGCTACGGCAGCAATGCCCCGCAGGCCATCGAGCACTTGAAAATGAGGTTTGGTCGGTACAGAAGAGGTCAGCATACGGGCTGTTAGGGTACTGGATACGGAGAAGAATTCCTGTCGTAAGATGCTCGGAAACTTACCTCAGGAGCTAAAAAGAAGCGGAAAACGGTACGTACTAACCAAGCCTCCAGATACCGAAATACCTGGAGGCTTGAAAAAATACAGCGGTTCGCCGTCTAGCGAAGCTGGCGTTGGAAAAAACGCAACGCTTCTACGTGTACGTCAATATCCTTGGGGTAATCGTGCTTGCCACCGATGACTTTCAGGAGTACTACTTCGGGCTTCCCTTTGGCCTGATACGTATATCGTTCTACGGTACGGCCATCGCTGGGATCTGTATCGGGGAGTTTTTCCATCGTTGGTTTGCCGCGATACCCCGCCAGCTCGGCCCAGTAGGCAAAGGTGCGGTCGGTGGAGCGGACTCGGCCCATGTTCATGTTTGGTCCCAGATCGACGACACCGCCCTGATACGGGTTTACGTTATCTTCTGTACCATTGATGATCAGCACGGGTACGGGTTTGCCCGCGGGCGTGCAGTCCAGATTATTGGTATCGGGCAGATTGGCGATGATGGCCGTTACGGCTCGGAAGCGATCCGGCATGGTCAGGGCTAGTTTATACGCCATGTGACCACCCCCGGAGGTGCCCACGGCAAAAACCTGCTTTGGCTGAATGCCGTAATGCCGCTCAAAGTATTCGATCATGCCCGCAAAGAAAGCCTGCTCGTTGACGTCCTCCTTGTTCGCCAGGGCGGGCGAAGCTTTCCGGCATTCATTCCAGTAGCGTTTATAACCATCGGGGTATACCAGCAGCGTGCGGGTGGCCTGGGCCTCCTGTTCCGCTTTTTCGGTGCCCCGCATCATGCCTTTGCCATCGCCGCCCGATCCGTGCATGACGAAAGCCAGACTTTGCGGTTGCTGACCCACGGCGGGTTTATGAAAATGGAAGACGCGATAATTTCCTTCAATCTGTAGGGAATCGGTCAGCACCTGAGCGTGTAATCCACTGAAGGATAACCAACCCAGCACGCTGGTCAGGACAATACGTTTCAACATTACAATAGATTTAGCATGCAAGAAGGAACGAAGATCGGAGGCACCACGCTCGGATTCAACAATTGATGAAAATTTTCCTGGAATTCATCGTTGAACCTGCTTGAAAAGGGCGTCGATTTTCGGGTGAGTGGCAGGTGGACTGACGCGGTACAGTTCGTCCAGCAAATCCGTCGAAACCGGTGCCGCATTCGGATAGGCGTGGGCCGCCAGCAGCCGTCGCAGGGCCTGATTGACGCGTTTTTCACCGATTAACTCGCTCAATTGATACATCGCTACCAGCCCTTTCGAGTAATGCAGGTGATCGTTTTCGGGTTTGACCCGATACAGGGGTTCTTCCGTGGTGAATCCCCTTTCCTGCTCGTAAATTCCCCGGTGCAGGGCGACGTGTTCCAAGGTCTTTTCGTAGCCGAGCGTATGCTTGACCAGCATTAGCTCGGTATACATGGCCAGTGTTTCGGTCAGTAACTTACTGCCCTCGCGTTCGTCGGGTACCAATTGATTAGCTCCCCACCACTGGTGCGAGAGTTCGTGGGCGGCTAGTTCGTTGATCACGTCCTGCTGCAGATCTCCGGCCAGATTGGCGTGAAAGAGGAGATCTTCCGTCATGAAAATACTGGCGGGATACGCCGTGCCGGCAAAGCCCGACGTAAAGGAGGAAACTTCGGCAAAACGAATCCCTGGAAAGGGGTACGGCCCAAATTCCCGCTGGCAGTAATCCAGAGCCCTTTGCGTCCGTCGGATCAAATGATTCACGTTTTCTGGGTGTTTTGCATCATAATACACCTCGATACCCGTACCCCGATGATTCACCCGCCGAAGCTGATAGTGAGCCGAGGAAAGAGCAAAACGAAACGGGACCTGAGTGGGCGTCTGAAAATGAAAATACTGGCGATCCTGCTGCGTCCACTGCCCAACCAGTGATCCAACGCCTACAACGGTCTGAGCGGCGGGCGTCGAAACGAGCATATCCAGTCGAATAAAATCCGTCGGACTGCGGGGAGCTTCCAGCGGTCGTAAAGGACTGGCGGGGCCTAATCCTCTGTTGCGTCGCTCTTCCGGCGAGCTAATTTCTACATCGGTCTGATAGCCAATTTGCGGAAAATAATTACTGAGTCGGAGAAACGTTCCATTTTGCACGATGGCATTAAATGCTTCATGGCCCGAAAAACCGTCCCAACCCGAATGAAAGGAGAAATGCAACTGAGCCGTATCGCCGGGCTGCAAGGGTTTTTCCAAACGCATAAGCTGTGTCTGATGCGGCAGAACTTTACGCAGTTGCCCACGTACCCATACCAGCGAATCCAGTTCAATTCCTTCGGGGAGGGTCCACAAAACCTGATCAAGGGTCTGGGATGATTGGTTAACGAGCTGATACGTACCCCGTACCCGGTACCTGTGTTGCTCCGGAAATAAATCGACCTGCGTTCGAATGTCCGTTACCCGCGGCTTCGGCTGATCGCGGAATCGACGAAACTGCTGTTCATACCACTGCCGCTCCGCGAGCCGATCGCCACGTTTGGGAACTTTGGCGTGAATGGTCAGGCCCAGCGTAAGACTTCCAACGAGGAATAATACCAGGATTGGTATACTCCGCAGGTGGGGACTTTTTCGCTGTACCGTAAACGTGAGCAGGAGCAACACAACGCTCCACCCGTAGGCCAGTCGCCAGCTAAAGCTTTCCACGTACGCGTCCCAACCATTCATTTCGCTATAACGCCCGCTGTACGGTGCGGCCAGGCGAATCAGTGGATGCGTGAGTCCCAGAATTTTACCCAGGGACGTGGAAACGAGTAGCACCACGACGGTCGCCACGAGCAGGCTAAGTCCTTTCTGGGGAATGAGCCAGTATAGGCATAAAGCCAGTCCACTACTGATGCTTACCGGCAAACCAATGAACGCATACAGAGCTGCGTAAGCCGACCAGTCGACGGTGGGGTATTGGTACACCCATTGGAAGATTAGAGCCACCCCAATCACCAGCGTAAGCATCAGCACGTGAAGTAGGCTTAGGCTGAGCCACTGGGCTACTAACTGCGTCACTTGCTCGGCCGGCGTGGAACGTTCCAGCAGGCTAAAACCTTCGTTGCGGCTCCGATAAAAGAGTTCATGGCTATAGAACAGTACGATGCAGACCTGCAAGCCCGGTACGTTGGCCAGAATCCGGTTGACAAAAACGGCCGTAGTCGCGTAGCGTTCGGGCAGACGAATGCCCTGATCCAGCGTGCCGTAGTATTCCATGGCCATATAAAACACGAGACTCAGGGCCAGTACCGCAAAAGGAATGCTTCGGATGATCCAGAGCAGACTGAGTCGAACTTCGCTGATGAGGACGGAATAATGGTAAGCAACTCCCTGAGCGAAACCCGTCAGAGGTCGGTATTGCCCCTGAAAGGAATGAGCTGAGGATGTAGGCGAACGACGACTTTTCGTAGGGATCTGAAACCGATAGCGAAGTAAACTGAAACCGATGACCAGTCCGGAAAATAATAGGTACCCGCATCGGTTGAGGAGCAATACCCCGCTAAGCTGCAAAAGCTGACTGTTTTTCTGTACGATAGTCCAGTGATTCGTCTGCTGATAAAAGGCGGACAGTCCCAACGGATCCAGCAAGGCAGCCCCATACTGGGCTTGTTCCGACGCAGGGAAAGCGGCAGACATGAGCGGCGAGCCCGCATACAGCATCACGACCAGATAAGCCATGTACAGCAGCAGGGCGACCATGTATACGAGCAATTTTCGGGAGCTGAACCAGGCTACGCCGCTCAGCAGAGCCACGTACAGGAAAAGGTTCGGTACGCTGAACAGGAAAAAAGGCTGGGCGTAATACGTCCATTGAAAAGTGCCATTGTATTCGGTCTGCGTGAATTGGGAAAGCAGTACGCCCGTGCTAAGACTTAGCATGAGCAAAGCACTCAGCAGGAAAACCGCCGTGAACCGTCCCATCAGAAAGGGAACCTTCCTTAGCGGCAGGGCGTACAGAACCGTCTCCAGGTTGGCGTCTTTTTCCCGAAAAAAATACCTGAGCTGAAAAAAAAGCGGTAATAAAGATGCCGGCCAGATTGAATAAACCCGTAAGGTGCGTAAGAGCGTAGCTGCCGTACCGGGTCAATTCTTTGCCCGGACTAAACGTAAGCTGTGAGCCGATGAAATAGCCGATCAACAAAGCTAGTGCCAGACTTATATAAAAACCGGGTTTGCGGAAGTACGAGTAGAGTTCGAAGGTAAACGTCGCTTTCATAACGCAGGTTGATTGAGGGTATGAAAATAAACGTCTTCCAGACTAGCCGCTAAGGGCTGATAATCGGGCCCGGGACAGCTAGTTGCGTAGTAGTGGGCCACGTGCGTACCGCCGACCAACTGCATCGAAAGCAGACCCGGTTGGGAGGCAGCGAGTTCCGCTTTAGCGACGCGTCGCTGCCAGAGTTTGCCTTCCAGGTTTTGAATGAAAGCTTCGGGTTTGCCCCGGGCGATAATCTGACCCCGATTCATGATCGCCATATCGGTACACAAATGCCGTACATCTTCGACCAGATGCGTGGACAGGATGACGATTCGTTCTTCACTGATTTCACTGAGCAGGTTATTGAATCGCAGGCGTTCTTCGGGGTCGAGGCCCGCCGTAGGTTCGTCCACAATCAATACTTTAGGATCACCGAGCAAGGCCTGAGCAATCCCGAACCGCTGTAGCATACCCCCCGAAAACCGATGAGCTTCCTGATGCCGTACGGCGTAGAGATTCGTTTTTTCGAGTAAGGCCAGTACCTGTTCCGTTCGGGACGCCCGGTGAGTAAGGCCTTTCAGAATGGCTAGATGTTGGAGTAATTCGTAGGCCGATACCTTGGGGTAGACGCCAAAGCCCTGGGGCAGGAAACCCAGGTGTTGCTTGAAGAGCCGGGGCTGTTGCCGAACGTCGAGGTCGTTCCAGTGAATTTCCCCCTGATCGGCGGTTTGCAGGCCCGCCAGCGTTTTCATGAGTGTTGATTTGCCCGCTCCGTTGGGGCCTAGTAAGCCAAACATACCCGGACCGAGATCGAGCGAAACATCGTTGAGGGCTTTGACGCCATTGGCGTACGTTTTGCTAAGGTGTTGAATGCGTAAGCGTTGCATGGTTGAAAAGACATAGCGATCCCCGCCCTCGCCGAAAGCGGGAGTCTAAGAAAACAGGAAGGAGAAAAGGGCCTAGGACTCGGCTACGTATTCAAGAATATCGCCGGGTTGACAGTCCAGAATCTGACACAGGGCTTCCAGCGTATCGAAACGAATGCCCTTAGCTTTGCCCGTTTTGAGAATGGAAAGGTTAGCCGGAGTAATGCCCAGCCGCTCAGCCAGTTCTTTGCTCTGCATTTTCCGGCGGGCGAGCATGACATCCACGTTGACAATGATGGGCATACTAAATAATTAAGTCCTGTTCATTTTGAAGCGTAAGCCCCTGTTGAAAAATAACAGCTAGAAAATACGTAAACACGCCGAGCAGGAAATGCAGGCTGATGAGTACTTCCACCGGCGAACCAAGGGGATAAACCAGCGAAATCAGCACGGTTACCAGCGTAGGTAACAGCAGATTCCCCCGGTAAAACCACTGCAATTGCCGGATGCCGTAGGTAGTAAACAGTCGGGTTTGGGTAAAAACCGTAAAAACCCGACTCACCAGATAAAAGAACAGCGTATACATGCCCAGTAACAACAGAAACATGCACAGATAGCCAGGATTGTACTCTCCCAGTAGGTACGGTTTGGTGGTGAAGGGATAATAAATTTCAAATCGGCTTTGCTGCTCATTTACATGGAATGACCAGCCCGTGGCAAAAGCCAGGGCAGAAAGTAGAAAGGAAAGTCCATAGCCCAGGGCCGCCAGGCGGGTCAGGATAAACAGGATGCGGGAGATAAAACGAACGGTTGCCATCGGTAAGAATCGTTAGACCTTACAAAGCAACAATTAATTATCGTAAAACAATAATTAATCAAGAAAAATAATAATCTCTTTTGAGGGAACCCTATGTGTTCGCACTTAGGCCGTACCGCTTCGAAGCCGAGTGTCCAGCGGTAATACTCGCTGGTGAATCAGCTGAACGTCGATATAAGCCGGGTGACGCGGATGTAACAGCAGGTTGTACGATTCAGGCATGATGACCGAGGGTACGCCTACGGCCAGACAAAAGGGATCTTTCAGCCATTCTTTCAAAATGGTCTGGCTGGCGAAGAGGGAGGGAGCGTTCCAGTATGCGGGCAACTGACTGGGGTTCAGCCAGAAAACGGTTTCTGGGTCTTCGGGAAGGCGGAGTGTACTAAGCCACAAACGGGGCAACTCGCTCGTGAGCAGGGGCGGCAGGTGGACCAGCGTTTCCAGCAGGGCCAGTTCCGGCGTTCGGCTGGTGTAGAGAATACCGATGCCTTTGGGGTTCCAGCGACCCCCGTATTTATAACTCCCCACCGTCGACAAGGGGTCCGTATGGTAAGGTTCTTTGTTGATACGAAATACGTCCATGTACTTAACTAATGATTCCCCATTCAATCCGGCCGAGTACGTCTTCGGCTAAGGCAAAGCCTGAAACGGTATCCAGTACGGCAAGCGGCGACTGGGCTTCCTGTTCGCTGGTGGCGGGGCTGCTGTACGCTTCGGCAACCGGGGCTTCGAATGAGCCCATACTTCGTAGCGGTGGCGTAGGCCCAGGTTCCTCGGTTCGCTCGGCGTAGGCTAATTCGGGCAGGGGGGTATGCAACCAGCGACTGACCAATTCCGACCGACCATCGAAAACGTTCAGACTGTGCCGAAGTAAGCGTTCCAGTAACAGCAAACGCTCGCTGGCGGCCAAGGAAAGTACCTCCGAGGGCGTTTTCCCGTGCAGACCCCGGACGGACATATTCAGTACGTGGGCCATTTCCTTGTCGCTCAAGCCGGCAAGGGCGGCTACTTCGTCCACCCGGGCACGCAGTACGCCTTGCCGGGCTTGTTGGATCAGATGCGTTACGGGCAGAACAGCTTGCATAGATTGATTTCACTAGTGTATGGTAAATATACACACACACGAGTGAAAAAATTCCATTTTGCCGTATTCTTTTCCTGGGAAGGTGAAAATCGTTGCCTTTGGGTAAACAAAAAAGTAAGGAAAGGACCAGCTAACGCGGTAAAACTTTCCCGTTGAAAAGCTCTACAAGTGATTACTCTACTCGGAAATGCGGATTGTAAATGATTCCCAGCGTATTACCGAAGGGATCCTGTAGTGTAGCCACGAAAATGCCGCCACCTACTTCCTGGGGTTCTTCCAGCGATTTCGCTCCCTTTTCCAGCAGCGATTGATACACCTCGTTGATGTGCTCTACGCCCCAGTACGTAACGGGCGAACCCTTGGCGGGTGCCAGATGCGGGTCCAGCCCTAATTCATAACCGCCGACATTGTAGCCCACGTAAAAAGGCTCATCGAAATACGGAGCGATTCCTAAAAAATCGGTGTACCAGGCCTTGGTCTGTTCCAGATCAGGAGCGGCGTAAATGGTGGTTCGGAGGCCTAACAGCGGAGATGCCATGCGTTAGCGGTTAAGTGAGCGTATGAAAAAGAAAACCAGAATGAGCTGCCAAGATAGCAAACCTGCCTTTTAATGAAAGATACTCTCTCGAAACGTTTGCACGAAAAAGTGCATCGTCTACTCGCTTTAATGTAGAGAAGAACCATGCCGGATGAAACTTTCTGAAAGCAATCTGAATTCCTTCGGATGGCGATCAGATACAGGAAAGGATGTCAAAAAAGATGCATACGCTCCACGATTAAACGGAGAGCCTGTATCCAACGCAAGTAATTATGAATGGAACGGGGCAGCTCGCTCGTATGGAGGAATGCAAACGAAAGCCAGGCTATGAAAGATACAAAAGGCTTACTACAAGAGATTAGGCATCACGATACGCTGGTGTTAACCGTTAACGAAAACTGTACGAAACCCCCACCGGAACGAGTTCTACAGACGCTGCTGCAACCCCATAAGTTGTCCTACTACTATTTTGTGTTCATGGATCAGGGAGCCGCCACGTATAGAACGGATTTACAAAACGTGATCCTGTCGGATAGCCAATTGTTGATGGGATTGCCTAATCAGGTGTTCGCCAATTCGTATTCCCACGCCCGGACTCAACATTTTAAGATTGGTTTTGATGAAACTACGCTGGCCCTGTTGCCGCAATCCTATTCCTTTCTGGTCAATCCTAATAATCTAAGTACTCTCACGTTCGATCCCGTGGCCAAGCAGCGGGTCAAGGCGATATTGGCCATGTTGTTTCAATTGCTTCATGCGTCGGAACGACGGGCCGATGTACCGATCCTTTTAGCCTATTTAAACGCCCTGTTAACGGAATTCAACAGTGCCTACTTCGAGCAGAGCCAGCAGGAGGTACGTTCAAATCCCAGACTGGCCAAATACGCGGCTTTCAAACAGGTGGTGGAAAACTATTTAACCGAACAACCGGAAATCCATACCATCGCGGAAGAATTATCCCTGACCCCGAGCGGTTTGTACAGCGTGGTCAAGGAATTTTCGGGGGTTTCACCCAAAGAATGGATTACTAACCGATTAATACTGGAAGCCCAACGCAAATTGCAGTACTCCAGCGTTTCGGTCAAAGAACTAGCCTACGAGCTGGGCTTCAATGATCCCGATTATTTTTCGCGAGTATTTAAAAAAAAGACCGGCAAAAGCGTCCGTTCCTATTTAACGGAAGGGCACGATTTGTCCGGTAGATAACATGATTTGTCCAGAAGCCCTGGATAGGGACTCGCTACTTTCGCCCCGTAAGTTTTAAACGGTTTAAACAATGAAAGTAGCATTAGTAACAGGAGCTAACAAAGGCATTGGGCTGGAAGTAGCCAAACAGCTCGCTCAAAAAGGATTTCAGGTGTATCTCGGAAGCCGTGACCTGGCTAAAGGCGTACAGGCCGTAGAAAAACTCCAGGCAGAAGGATTCAGCAACGTCGAAGCGATCGCTTTGGATGTGACGGACGAGGCCTCGGTTCAGGCCGCCCGCGAGCGTATCGGTCAGCAAACGGAGGTTTTGGATGTACTGGTCAATAACGCCGGTATTTCGGGTGGATTTGAACAGTCGGCCCTCGGGTCACCCATCGAGCAGTTTCAAACCGTGTACGATACCAATCTGTTCGGCGTAATCCGAGTGACGCAGGCATTCATTGATTTGCTAGAGAAAGCAACGGAGCCGCGAATCGTCAATGTCAGTACCAGCATGGCTTCGCTCACGCTGGCCGCTGATTTGACTTCACAGAGCTATCCCACCCGCTTTGTGGCGTATCAATCTTCAAAGACAGCCTGAACATGTACACGATCAATCTGGCGTATGAGCTTCAGGATACACCCTTCAAAGTGAATGCGGTTTGTCCCGGTTATACGCAGACCGATTTTACCAATCATCACGGGACTAGTACGGTGGCCCAGGCTGGCGAACGGATTGTTAAATACGCAACGATCGGATCGGATGGACCAACGGGTAAATTTTTCAGTGAAGAGTACTTTCCGGAACCGGCCAACTGTCCCTGGTAAAACCGAAACCCCACTAGGTACTCCCTGGTGGGGTTTTCAGTACTTCTTTTGCACCGCAAGAGAACGATGCGGAGTTGAGAAACATGGATAACGGATTTTCATCTGGCCAGTAGGCGAAAGTGTGGGGCGGAGCATTGCCAGCCAGAAGGATAACTAGGCTAGGCACAACTCTTTTTATACCGGTTGGAGCTAAAATTACTGCAATGGACCTCAATCGATTTATAGAAGCTCAGGAAGAAGAGTATGCTCAGGCTTTGTCTGAAATTAAAAACGGACGAAAGCGGAGTCACTGGATGTGGTACATTTTTCCGCAGTTGAAAGGACTCGGTTATAGTCACATGGCCCAGCACTATGGTATTGCGGACCGGGCGGAGGCTCAGGCTTATGTACAACATCCCGTGCTTGGGCCTCGTCTTATCGAAATTTCCCAGGCCCTGCTGGATCTGCCGATAGCCAATGCTACAGTCATATTGGGAAGTCCCGATGACCTGAAATTACGTTCCTCCATGACCCTGTTTGCTACGCTCGAAGCAAGTGATCCCGTATTTCAGCGGGTACTGGATAAATTCTACCAGGGAGAAGCGGACGCCCAGACGCTACGTTTACTGGGTTAATCAGCTGATAATCGGACACTGGTATTCCATTGATTAGAATCGACGATACGTCCCAGACCCTTCTGAGACGTATTCTGAATCGTTCGTTTTGATGGCTGTAAACGGCTATAAATTCCGCAGCGATCCAAGATCATTCCATTGAAAGAAGCCATCGGCAGGTCTTCCACTTACTACAAAAGGGAATAATTCATCCCCTGTCAGGGTCATAAACTGCCGATGACCGAACCGCCTGGCGTAGGTCAGAAGTAAGTCCAGGTAGGATACACAACACAGGTACGGCACACAACAATGGATGTAATTCGGTGCGGCGTCTTCATATCTTACAAAAATGAACGCATGGGTGCGTTCGTCCATCGACCCCAGGCGACCCCGGCGGCCAGTAGTGCAAAGACAACATTTACACCAATAAGCGAGGCCTCCCCGCGGGCAATGTGAAAAATACTGGCGGTGATCATCAGCAGAATTACCCCCACGGCTGCGAGCGGCGTCAGTGCAGGTTTGACGTTAAGTAGCATCGGTACTACCAGACCCAGGGCTCCCAGCACATCGACCATTCCGGTAAGCGTGACCACCGATCGGGGAACCTGATTCGTCCAGGGCCACATCGCCGCTAATTGATCCAGAGGTTGAAATAATTTCATACTGGCGGCCCAGAGCAGACTGGCAGCCAGCAAGAGTTGAATAAGCCAAAGGGTTACGTGCAGGATTCGGTTCTTTTTCATGCCATAGTTGATTTGTAATGGCACGAAACTAGGTAAGTTTGCTATCCCGTAGAAAGCACTATCCACTGGGATAGCACTTTCCAGTTGGATAGTAACGTACCCCAAAATCCTGTGTGATGCTCACGAGCGAAGGTTGCCCCAGTACGATGTTATCGATCAAAGATGCCCTGGAGGCTCTGGAAGGAAAATGGAAATTGCTGATTTTGTTCGCTTTATCTTCTTCGGGGCCTAAACGCTTTAAACAGATTTCCAAAGAGGTCGCCGGGATTACCGATAAGACATTATCGAAAGAATTGAAATTGCTCGAATCGAACCAACTCGTAAAACGCGAAGTACACGATACGTTTCCGCCGACGGTTGAGTACTCGATTACGTCACACGGGCTGTCGCTGGAAAAAGTAATCGCAGAACTGCATTACTGGGGACTGGCCCACCGGAAGCAGATTATTGGAAAGTAAAGAATGATTCGATTAATGAAAAGGGCTTTGGGTAGCATAGCGACCTACTTTACCGCATAGCCATTACTGCCAGAATTTAAAAAATGAACCCAAACGGGAATTTTTGAAGGCCTGGGGAAGTTTAGACAGCACGATCTACGTTAAGTCACTGGAGGACGACCTCCCCCACGCAGGGAATCGCATTCGGGACGGCCCGGCTTATTTTAAAAAAGCTAAACCATGGCCTGGATCTATTTGATTTTCGCTGGACTGCTGGAAGTCGTCTGGGCGTACTTCATGAAACAATCCGAAGGATTTTCCCGCCTTACCCCCTCAATACTTACGCTCGTAGCCATGCTGGCCAGTTTTGGACTGCTATCCGTAGCCATGCGAACGTTACCCTTAGGAACCGCTTATTCAATCTGGACGGGAATTGGGGCCGTTGGAGCTTTTCTGGTGGGAATCATTCTGCTGGGTGAAGCAGTGAATTTTACCCGCATCCTGGCCGCTGTACTGATTATTGCAGGGCTGGTATTGATGAAAGTTTCTTCTTCGCATTAATAGCTGAGCCTTGTAGGAGGCAGTCTCCGGTGAGTACTAGTAACGTAAAAAACAGGCCCATTCCTTGTATAAGAAATGGGCCTGTTTTTCTGCTGTCAAGGACAGCGTATTACTGCTTGAGCACTTTAAAGGTTTCTACCGTGCCGTTCGCAAACTGTAATCGGACCACGTACAAACCCTTGGTTAATCCCTGCATAGGAAGCTGGCTACCGGGATTTGAAGTACGGTACACGGTAGTTCCCATGGAAGAAAGGACCTGTATAGCCTGTAATTTACTCAGATCTTTTATCTTCAGCGTTAATACATCGGCTACCGGATTGGGATACACGCTGGCCAGGGCGGCTACTTCGAAAGCGATACTTTGGGAACGCGTGAGTTCAGTGTGACCATCAAAATCAACGATTCGCAGGCGGTAGTAATTGATGCCATTAGCGGGGTCCGGGTCCAGGAAGCTATAACGTTGCTCCGAAGTACTATTACCCTTCGCAGCTACTGAGCCAATGCTTCGCCAGGTACGCCCATCCAGGCTGTGTTCGATTGCAAAGCTTTTCGTATTTTTCTCCTGTGCGGTAAGCCAGGTCAGCTGGGCGGCATCTCCCTCTTTGCTTACTTCAAAACGGGCTAAGGTTACGGGCAAAGCCGAAGCTACGGAGCCAATGGCCAGAGCCGTAATGGCGGTTCCTGCCGGAATAGTACCCGTAATGGGGCTATCTTCTTGGTTGCTGGTAGCGGTAGCTCCGCCACTTAGGTCAATCCATTGTGTACCGTTCCAGCCCACTACCCGTAGATTCTGAGCGGAGGCAAAGCCACTCATGTCAGGCATGGCTACGCGAAAGTTCACCGCGTCGGCTGTTCCCTGTACCGTAATCCAGTCCCATTGGCCGGCCGGACTTACACTGGTAATGCCCGAACCTACGGCGGTGGTGGGGTGCAGACTGCCGCCATCAGAAGGGTCGGGTGTGCTGGTTGGATCGCCCGTAATCCAGGCGACGGCGTATTCATTGTCTCCGGCGGGAACGCTCAGCGTTTGCAGGGGCCGGTAGTCCGTACCACTGCCGATGGGGAAGAAAAAAGGCGTATTTCCGCGTTTGCTAACGTACCCATTGACGTGCTTGGTATCACTGGGGTTGTTGTCCCCATAAACTCCTGCCGTGCCAAAATGAATAGCCCCCTGATCGGTAGCACTTCGAACAGTGGTCGTAATCCCGTTATGAAAGTTTAGGGTACCCGCTACGTTGATGCCCTGACTATTGGTGATAGCCATCACGTTGGGGCCAATGTTGAAGCGGAGGTTCGCAAAATTGGGAGCAATCGTACCGGCAATGGTGCCGTTGCCCTGGGCTGAAAATAAGTCCAGACTGCCCGTACTGAGCCAGGAGCCTCTAGTATCGAAAAGCGAATTGCCGTGCTCAAAGGTACTGGTATTGAGGAGGGTCATACGTCCATCTGCCAGCACAAAAAGCCCGTCGGGACTATAGTCAGAAACCGTACCTCCGTCGATGGTAACCGGAGAATTACCCCCACCCAGGGTAGTGGATTGGGCCATCCCCGCCAGTGGACTTAGCAGCAAAGCGAAGGCCGCACTGATCCAGGGGGTGACCAGGTATCGTTTAGAAGTTGAATGCATAGCGATCAGAATAAAGATTGAAAAACACGCTGAAAAGCCTACGGCTTACTTGGCCGCCTGAGCCTGGGTTTTGCTCACGCCCAGCAGTTGTTGTAATTCCTTGATCTGATCGGAGAGACTGGCCACGGCTTTCTCGGCGTTTTCTGCTTTGGTCGCACTCAAACGCAATTTTACATTTTCAGCTTTTAAGGCTTCAATCTGAGCTTGCTGTTCCTGAACGGCCTTCGTAAGTACTACCGTCATTTCAGCGTAATTGACGCCTAACGTTTTTAAGGAATCATCGGCAGTGGTTACTAGCTCTGGCAGAACCGCTTTTACTTCCTGAGCTACAAACCCAATTTTGTGGTCTTTGCTCAAGGTTACATCCTTGTATCGGTATCCAATCGTACGGAGACGCATAATTTCCTTCAATCCATACGCATTGTCCGTGATGTCTTTTTTGATGCGAAGGTCAGAAGGCGTAATTGTGCCCGAAGCCAGGATATTACCGATTACGTGCAATTTTTGAGTGGGAGCCAAGGTGCCAATCCCCACATTACCCTCTTCATTGACGAGCAGACGAGCCGCACCACTGGTATGGAGTCGTAAGTTTGAAGCATTCGTAGTTCCGTCCCCTACGTATTGGGAGATAATGCTACTCATGATAGAACTTCCTCCATTCACCTGTCCTCTGAAGACGATGCCTCCCAGGGTTGCATTGGTAGCTAAATTACCCGGGGTTGCTCTTGAACCAGTCGCTGAGTAAAAACTGAATCCAGGTCCAGTTGCCGCTCCATAGGATTGGATGGCGATATCATCCGTTCCTCCATCGCCCAGGCCGTCACTTAATAAGTTTAAACGTGATCCTGGATTTTCCGTACCAATCCCTACAAAACCCGTACTGGGAGCAATGGTCATGCGAAGAATGTTATCTTCACTGCCCGGTTCCAGTGAGCTTCCGGTTCCATTACCGCCCGTAAAAAAGCCAATACTTTTGGCCGAACCCGCTACAATCTTAGGGCCAATCGCACCCGTTGTACCAAATGAGCCATAACCGAAGAAAGCTCCACCGCCACTATTACGGAAACTAATGCCTCGATCCGTGCTAATATCTCCGCCATTATCAAACATAGCTATCACGGGTTGGCTGGATTGCGGTTCTCTCACACTGAACTGATACGTTGGATTATTCGTACCAATTCCCACCTTACCTAATTGATAAATATCTTGCGTGTTGGCCGTTGCCGGAGTCCGTGTAGCTACATTGTACCAGGGTTCTACGTAGGCCGCCGCTGCGGTTTTCTTACTTACCCAGCCCGTTCCATCATAGTAATATTCACCCGTACCCGCGGCTGGATAGGAGGCATTTGAGCTAGTTAGATTGGTATTAGTGTTATAGACACTCATACCGGCTATGGGTGTAGTTCCTGCCAATCCCCAGGTTGTAGTGGTAGAGAGGGATACCCGAGGCATCAAAAGACCTTTATTTGTGCTATTGAGTTCAAGAATAGCACTCGCGTCAGAAGCACCCGTACCGCCGATTTTCATCTGGGCCTGGAGTGAAGGAGCCGCCGACAGAGCCGCCAAAAAGCAAGCAGTAGTAAGTAGTTGTTTAGTCTTCATAGTGTAAAGGAATTGGATGAAAAAATTGATTAGTAATAAATCAAGGATTACCTGACGGGTGAAACCACCAGGCCTAACAAACCGTCAAATAGAAATCAGGGAACGTTCAGGTAAAGTGAACAAACCGCGTAGTGATGGGGCTGTAAAAAAGAAAGGTTCAGTGGATAGATAGGAATCATTTTAGCGGAAACGATTTGGAATATCTAATGTGAGCGTTGCGGATCGGGGGGCAAAGGAATTGAGTATCCCATTGATAAACTATAGTAATACGTGAATCCTGGTGTAGTAGTACTTGTATTCTTCAATAAGTATCGAATTTGGATTTGGTATGATGTGCTTAAGTGAAACCTAAGTATAAAAAGGTTTTATTTTGACGAAAAAGGCTTAAAATGAAAGCTCCTTTTGGGAAAGGAGTAACAAATGAATCATTTGCTGGAAATTTCCATTAAGACAACAAGTCGAATCCTATCTAGCTTTAACGCATGGAACTTGGTATTTCCAGTTTTGGTGAAATCCATCCCGATCACGTTTCGGGTGGAGCACGCAATGCCCACGAACGAGTACAGCAGTTGCTCGAAGAAATTAAACTCGCCGATGAAGTCGGTCTGGACGTCTTTGCCCTGGGTGAGCACCACCGGCCTGATTTTGTGGTGTCGGCACCGGAGGTCATCCTTTCAGCGGCGGCGGCTCTGACGAAAAACATCAAACTTTCCAGTTCGGTAACCGTATTAAGTTCCGCCGATCCGGTACGGGTCTTTCAGAATTTTGCGACGCTGGATTTAGTCTCAAATGGACGGGCCGAGATCATGGCGGGGCGGGGGTCGTTTATTGAATCTTTCCCCTTGTTTGGGTACGACCTCAATGATTACGATGGCTTGTTTACGGAAAAACTGGAATTGCTGCTAGCCATTAATCAGAGCGAGAAGGTTAGCTGGGAGGGACAGTTTCGGGCAGCTATTCAGAACTTGGGGGTGTATCCAAGACCTTTACAGGAGGCTTTGCCTATATGGTTAGCCGTTGGTGGTACGCCGGCTTCGGCGGCTCGGGCTGGCTCACTGAATATACCCATGACGGTAGCCATTATTGGGGGAACGCCTGATCGTTTTGTACCTTTCGTCAAGCTCTTTCGGCAGGCGGCCGCTCAGGCGGGTCACGACGTAAGCAAACTCCCGCTGGCCATCAACTCCCATTTTTACGCCGCCGATACGCCTCAACAGGCCATCGACGACTTTTTCCCACCCTATGAACTCATCATGAACCGGGTAGGACGGGAGCGGGGCTGGTCACCCATTGGCCGGGATTATGTCGAATTTATGCAGAAAAGTGGCCCCTTGATGGTGGGCAGCCCCCAACAGATCATCGATAAAATCATGTACTTCTACGAGTTGTTCCAGCAAACGCGGTACCTGGCTCAACTCATCGGCGGGCATTTGGTTCCGCACAAGAAAATACTCAGAGCCATTGAATTATTCGGTACGGAAGTGGCCCCGGTGATTCGTAAGGAAATGGCTTCCCGGCAAACGGTATAAAAAGATAGAATCCTCTAAGAACTCCAGTCAGTAGAAGAGATTGCCTATAAAAAACCCGAGTTGAGATGCCTCAGCTCGGGTTTTATTCTTTTCAAGTACTCAAGAAATTGGCACTTTAAGCTCCTCGCATCAAGGCAAAGTTGTACAACCAACTGTAAATTAATACTCCGAAAAAGGCCAGATAACCCAGGAGAAGACCCAGGCCGAGGTAGACAAATCCAACCAGAACCGCTAACGCTCCCAAGCCAATAATCAACCAACTTACGACTTTAAGCCAGGTTGGAATACGTTTGGGGTGATCAAGCAATCGGGATAGCGGAATAATAACCAGCAGTCCGTACATACCTAACAGAAACAAAGGACCGTAATCCAGCCAATAATGAACGGCTAACGATAGGACCCCTACGCAAAGAGCGATACCCGTAATCCAGGCCAGCCGCTTTTGATTTTTTTCCAGAGCCATTCTTCCGTACGAATCCAGCTGTAGAATCAGGTAACCAACCGGCATCATGACCCAGGTAAAATACAGAAAGCCGATGATGAGGACCAGTAGTACATTCAAAACAGGAAAACGTTCAGCGTACTGGCGAACCAGATTCTGCCCCAGTAGTACACCCAAAATGATCGACCACTGCATGCTCGACTGGTGACGGCTCATCCAGAAGGAATAGTTGAGATAAGCCCGGTACAGAGGATTTTTGGCTTTTACGGCTTCTTTCATACCCTCCTGAGCAAACTCATACGTCGGCTTCATCCGTAAGGCTTCGGCAAAATGCTGCCGGGCCTCCGAAATATTCCCCCGTTCCAGTTTACTCCAGCCGACGGTGGCCTGCGTGTAGGCGTTATGTGGGTCGGCAGCCAGGGTTTCTTCAATGGTACTTTGCATTTCGTCCAGTCGTCCCAATTTGGTTAGGGCTTCGGTACGCGTGTTCAGACACTGCACGTGTTCGGGGTCAATGGCCAGGCCCTGGTCAGCGTAAAACAACGCTTTTTCCCAATGCTTCTGCAGGTTATGTAGCGTGCCGAGCATATTGAAATAGTCCGCATCCCAGGGATCCAGCTCAACGGCTTCCAGCAAAGCCTGTTCGGCGTCAGTATATCGTTTGACAAGGAGTAAAGTTACGCCGTGGAAATAGTGAGCAATGGAATAGTCGGGTGCCTGGCTCAGGAGTTCTTCGGCCGTTTCCAGTGCCTTTGGATACTCGTGCGTATTGATGTAAGCCTGTACGAGCAGAACCAGGGCTTCTAAATCTTCGGGTTGTTGCAACAGCCACTGCCGTAATTCCTGAATCGCTTCCGCGGTGCGGTTGAGATTCATCAGCAAACGGGCTTTATCAAGGGCATTTGATTCCAAACGAAAGAATGGTTTATGTACAGTTAATACAAAAAGTAGGCGATCAGAACAAGACAGAATCCTACGGAAAATAGAGCCGCTCTTTTCTCACGTTTCTCCAGACACATTTTTCCGAAAGGATGTAAAAGTAAGGCTGCGTTGGATAGCGGTTTCAGAAATAGATTTAGAAACAGTAAACTGACTAGGGCTACGGGAATGGCAAAGAGGAAGGCGAAGACCCGGTTTAGACTGCTTAGCCACTGCCACTCTCTAGGTACATGCTTGGGTACCCAGATGATGAATACTACGCAACATACGATTATCCAGCCTAAACGTAAGCCTCGGGCCACATCGTCATTTACATTGCCATCCCTGCAATCCATCAAAAATCGATATACGACACTATTAGCCTTAATGGACTCCAGTAAGCCGTCTCTGGGGCTCTTGACCATCGGGTCAATTCTCAGCGACGTTTTAAAATGATATTGAGCTTCCTTGATCCGATGAGCGTATAAATGTACCCAGCCTACAATGGCGTGCGTCATCGGATCTTCGGGCGTAAGGGTTAACAGATGAAAAGCTTCCGATGAATAATCATATTCCAGTAGTGAAAGTGCCGCAATCTGTATTTTCAGACACCCAACATGCTCAGCATCGATGGCTAAGCCCTGACGGCTTACATCCCAGCTTTCTTTGTACGATTTACTGGTTAGTAAAAGCTCCGCGTACAGGCAATAGTAATCCGGCTGATCGGTTTGTAATGTCAGGGCTTGATGAATGGATTCCCGGGCCTGCCCGTACTCTCCTTGGCTAGCCAGTAACATACTACGCAAGAAATACACGCGGCTATCGAAAGGCAAGGTTTTTTCCCAACGCAGAGACGTGTCCCAGGCGTTCTCGAAATCTTCCATGGCTAGATACGTCTGCATTAAGCCTTCCCATACTTCAGCAGTTTGCACTTGCTGGTGAAGCAATTGCCGATAAATGCCAAGAGCATCCCTCCACAATTTTCGATCCTGTAAAAGTTGGGCTTTGATAAGCAGGCCATTTACTTCGGCTGAAGCATCTTTATACATGCTACTTTAGCTTCAAATAGGTCAAAATGTCATCGTACAGACCACTCTCATTGGAATATAAAGCATAGTTTTTGGCCGTCGCAAACCATTCCTTGGTCGTAGGGCGATGCCTGCGAAGAGCTTCCTTGAAGTCAGCCATCGTTAGGGGTAGTACCCGACCTTGCCGAAGTGATTCGGGTAATTTCTGCTCAATGGCGAGATCGACCAGAGCCCGTAAATCTGCCCCCGAATAGCCGTCGGACTGTTTGGCAATGGACTGGTAATCGATTCCTTCGAGCGGTTTATCAGCCAGCAGGATTCGCAGAATTTCTACCCGGGCCGCTACGTCGGGCGGACTCACAAACACAATACGATCAAAACGACCCGGGCGGCGGAAGGCGGTATCCAGGTACCAGGGCGTATTGGTAGCTCCCAGAATCAGGATACCTTCGTTGCTGTACTTCACCCCATCGAGTTCATCCAGAAATTGGTTGATGAGGGTACGGCCCGCCGCTTTGCGTAAATCGGTCCGGCTGGCACCCAGGGCATCAATTTCGTCGAAAAACAGAACGCAGGGCGTATGCATCCGGGCCTGCTGGAAGAGATCGTGCAGGTTTTTTTCGGAGTTACCCATCCACATATCCAGCACTTCATTGATCCCTACTGAAATAAAATTCGCTTTGATTTCACCGGCCGTAGCCCGGGCCAACAGCGTTTTCCCACAACCGGGAGGGCCGTACAGCAGGATACCGCCGCCAATTTTCTTGCCGAAGGCTTTATAAATTTCCGGGTTATTAAGTGGGTGAATCACTTTTAGAGCAATTTCCTCCTTGACGGCCGAAAGTCCTCCGACTTCGGCGAAGGTGACGCGGGGCTTTTCGATAAGCCCTGAACCTTCCGCTTCGAGGCGGTCAATCACCTCGTCAAAACTACTGGTTTGACCCAAACCCGAATCCCGAATGGCCTTATTGAGTTGCTCTTCAAATTCTGCCTGCGTTAAGGTATGATCCTGAGCGGTGGCCTGCTTGTAGTACGCATTGGCCATCTGTAGATCACCAGACGCCAGGGCAATACGAGCGAGCAGAAACAGAACCTGAGGGGAGGGAGCCGTATCCAGTAATTCTTCGGCAATGACGTGAGCCGTTGAGAAACTGGCTAGTTGCAGGTAACATTCGGCCAGTTTGAATTTTAAATCCAGGTCAGCACTGAGTTGTAGGGCCGCTTTATAGGCTTCGAGAGCTTCTTCATACCGAGCGAGCTGGTAATAAGCATCGGCCAGCATTCGCCAAAGGGGTACATTCTGCGGCGAAACCTGAAGAGCTTCGCGAAGGGCATCGAGTTGGGACTGATTCATGCCCAAAAATACGGGATCGGCTTGTTACTCGGCCTTTTTGACAAATTCAATTTTAATGGGTCGTTGTATACATCGTTAAGGCTACAGGTATGCAAAGAAGAAGGATATAGTATTTAAAATCTGGTTTTTCGTTATAGATAAAGGCTTGTTCCGCGTATTGTCTTTACGGGTACGCACTACCTTTGGGTAATCATTTGCTTACACTGGTGCCGCTATGTCAACCCACGGTCTAACTTATCAATTACGAAAGCCAGATGGCCCCCTTTCGACCTTTGTGGAGGGTTTCTGGATGCTCGAACAGTCATCCGAACAGAAGCTGCCCGTCATCGTGGTGCCCGACGGACGCGTGGATATTCTCTTTTCAAAGACTTCGACAGGGACGATACAGGCGATGTTACGCGGACTGGATACGGAACCCGGCAAGGGAGACCTTTCACCGGGTACGCGGATGTTTGCGGTGAGTTTAAACCTATTGGCGGTGGAATATGTATTGGGCGAAAGCGTGGCTGCCCTGTTGAATACGGGTCGCTTGTTACCGGCTGGGTTCTGGGAAATCCAGCCAGAGGATCTCCTGGATTTTACAGCCTTTTGTTCCCGCGTTAGTGAGTTCATCGAACGTCGTATTCACCCCAATCCCGATACCCGAAAGCGGCAGTTGTTTGAATTATTATACGAGTCCCGAGGCGATCTATCCGTAGAAGAACTGGCCCGGCGGGTAACGTGGAATCGTCGGCAGATCAACCGTTATTTCACCCAGTGGTTTGGCTTGCCTTTGAAAACCTACAGTACCATTCTGCGTTTTCGGGCTTCGTTTGAGCACCTTCGTCAGGGAAAACTCTTTCCGGAAGAGAACTTCACCGATCAGGCTCATTTCATTCGGGAAGTGAAAAAGTTTGCCGGTGTCGTACCCAAGGAGTTAAGCAAAAATGTCGAGGACCGATTTATACAATTTTCAACCCTCCCTGCTGTCTAGGTTTGCTGCGTACTTAAACGCAAAAAGCCATGACTATACAAGGTAAAACAATCGCCATCGTCGGCGGAGGACCGGGGGGCCTGACCCTCGCCCGTTTGTTACAACTACAAGGAGCCGAGGGAAAGGTATACGAACGGGATGTGAACGAAAAGGCCCGCGTTCAGGGAGCCACCCTGGATTTACACGAAGAGTCGGGTCTGGAAGCCCTCCGCCAGGCAGGATTAATGGAAGCTTTCTTGGTGAATTACCGACCCGATGCCGGTAAGTTACGAGTCGTAGATGCGAAGGGTACGATCTACTGGGATGATCATGTACAGGATTCGTATCAGGACGACCGTCCGGAAATTGACCGTGGGCCCTTACGAAACCTGTTGCTGGATTCATTACAGCCGGGTACGGTGGTTTGGGATCGTCAATTGATAACGATGCGACCCAGACAAGAAGGATGGGAACTGACTTTTCAAAACGGCACTTCCGTACAAGCCGATCTGGTGATTGGAGCCGACGGGGCTCGTTCCCGTATTCGACCGTTTTTAACCGAAATCAAACCCTTTTATAGTGGCATCACGGTGTTGGAAGGAGCCGTTCTGAATGCCGAAACAGCCAGTCCATCCATTCATACGCTTTTGAAAGGAGGAAAAATCTTTGCCCTGGGTAACAGTCAATCGTTGATTGTAAGTTCAAAAGGGGACGGCAGTATGGCATTCTACGCAGGATTCAGAACGGAAGAAGACTGGGTACGGACGTCTGGGATTGACTTCACCCAAAAAGAGCAGGTACTGGCCTGGTTCCAATCGGAATTTGCGGCGTGGGATGATCACTGGTCTGAACTGTTTACCCAAGCCGAAACGCCCTTTATCCCTCGCCCGCAGTACTGCATGCCCTTAGACCAAACCTGGGAAGCACAAGCTAACCTGACTCTGCTGGGTGACGCGGCTCACCTGATGCCCCCTTACGCCGGGGAAGGCGTGAATATGGCCATGGCGGATGCTCTTGAATTGAGCCAGTGCTTGACGAATCCCACTTATACGACTATGCTGGAAGCCATTGCAGCCTATGAACAGCAGATGCGATCCCGGGCCTCGCAAGTGGCTAAAGCTACTCTCGAATCTACTGAAATGCTGCACGCTCCGGGAGCTTTGGAAGCCTTAGTAGCGGTATTTCAGGGATAGTGCTGGTTTATGTGATTAGAGAACGAGCTTGGCTTACCCCATGGGTAGGGCAGGCCTTCTCGTTCGAGAAAAGTTACCAATGATTAGGAACTGGTTCCAATCTCCGCTGCTGTTAGGGGTAAGGTAAAACCCAACCTTAGGCAATGGGTCGAGCCCAAAGCTCCTTTTGTAGTTTCCACTGGACGAACTAGAGTTCTAGGTTTACCTTATTGTTTAGTAGCGTATTAAGGGCTGTCCTGGTGGGCAGAGACAATAATGAAAATTTCAAATTATTATAACGTTTTTTTTACGTTATAATAATTTAATTAAATTTAATCTTCTTTGGATTTCTACTCTTCATTAGCTCAACGTTTATCCCACTCATAGCTATTCCATACCTACTAACCATTCACCTCTCCTTTCTTTTACATCTCATTTATTATCGATTGAGTCTCATTTAATTGTATTTTGAGCTAATTGCTATTTAGACTAGTTCTTAATCGTTATGTTTGTTCCTACATTCCCAGCACCTTCCCAACAACTATAGCTGGCCTTGATCATATCTAAACTTTATCCGATTATGGTACGTCTTACGTATTTTCTCCTGCTTTGGTGCTTGAGCCTGGGAGCCTTCGCGGCCCATCCATTGTTTAGTGATACGACTAAAGTATACGGTCTTCCACTCCTGACTAAAACGCCCAAAGGGGATGTAATTTTATCCTGGACCGAGAAGGATAACCAAAGTGTAGTGGGTTACTACTTTGCAACGTCTACCGATCAGGGTCAGCATTTTTCCGACAAACAACTGATCTTTTCAGCACCTGGCATTGGAACAGGTCAGCTGATGCGGCCCAAACTCATTTTCAAAGGAGACGGAACCTGGGTGGCCGTTTTCACCTATAATCCCAAAATGACGGCTAAACCGATGGTGGCAACTACCACCCCGGCCGCTGCTCCACAAGGGGGTGGCCATGAAGGTCATGGTACCCGGCCAACCGGTGGCGGAGGTCGTCCCAACATGGGTGATCGGAAAGCCATGCAGGTCGTGTATACGTTTTCCAAAAATGCTGGCAAAAGCTGGTCTACGCCCCAGCCCGTGTACCAGGATGTAGACGTACCTGCTCTGCGGGGCTTTTTCGACGCTACGGTCATGGCCAATGGTGAAGTAGCCGTTGCTTATCTGAAAGATGTGGTCGGCAGTACCAAACACGAAGAGCGTGATTTACGCCTGGTTGTATCGAAAGGAGATCGCTTTGAACCCGAACAATTGCTGGACCCTACACCCTGCGATTGCTGCCCCATTAGTTTGCTGACTGATACCGATGGCAAGCTTAACGTATACTATCGCGATAACCGTGACAACATTCGTGACATTGCCCGACTGGTTTCCAAAGACAATGGCAAAACGTTTTCGCAATCCGAGATTCTGCACGATGATAACTGGCAGATCAACGGTTGCCCGCATTCAGGTGCCGTTTCCGTACGTTCGGGTAAAAGCGGACTAGTATCGTGGTTTTCGGCGGGTAAGAACGAACCCGGTCTTCGTCTGGTAACAACCGAGGGCAAAAAACTACTCGTCATTACGGATCCGTCGGCTAAAAATGCCGCCCTAGTGGGTTCGAAAGACGGCGGGGTTTTACTCTGGGACCAGAACAAACAGGATGGTGCCGGTAAAAGCATTGCGTACCGGACAGTTAAAGGCACTGCCGTTTCTGATACAAAATGGCTCAATGAAACCGCCAGTACCATGAATCCGAGTGGTTTGATGGTGGGCAACAACCAACTTCTGATCGCTAGTGAAGTGGCTACGCCCCAAGGGAAAAATTCCATTCAACTCACGAAGGCGTCTTTGTAAATACTTGTATTACGCGTAAAAAAAGACCAGTCTGCACAAGGCTGGTCTTTTTTATGGCTAGTTGATCTATTTTCCGTACTTTCAATTCCCGTACGTATCGCTCCCTTCTGCATGAAATCATTCAGCCTGCTCAGTTTTCTTTTTGTAGTTTGCTTAAAATCCTGGGGTCAGGATAAACCCGTCCGCATCCCCTTTCAACTGACTCCCGCCAATAACATCTCGGTACGGGTTCTCATCAATCGGATCGATACCTTACAGCTCATGTTCCACACGGCATCGGGTGGACTCACGCTTACGGAAGACGCTACGCGAAACGTGCGAAGTCTGCAATTTGCCCGAACCGATACGGTCAAAAGCTGGGGTGGTGAGGGAAATGCCTCCCGGTATAGTCCAAACAATACCTTGCAACTGGGCGATCTTACCTATGAACAGGTTTCCATTTGGGAAAACAAATATTCGGGGCCCGGTACCGATGGAAAATTTGGCCTTGATTTTTTCGCGGGCCGGGTGGTTGAGATCAATTTTGACGAGAAAGTCCTTGTCATTCATCAGCATCTTCCCAAGGCCATGCGGGGATACGAGAAACTTCCGCTGAAGGTTCAGCAGGATATGCTTTATCTGGAGGGAGGGCTGGTTATCGGAACGGACACGCTGCGTCATTCTTTTCTCATGCATTCGGGGTATGCGGGTAGCTTGTTACTGGATGATGCATGGGTGGCTCAGCACGCTCAGATTCAACATTTGCCCGTTATCAGTGGCCAGGAGTTAAAGGATTCGTACGGCAATCGTTTAAAGACCAAGAAATCCAGTCTGTCGGCTTTTTTGCTGGGAAAGGCTAAGCTCCAGCAGGTTCCGGTCAGTTTTTTTGAGGGAGCGATCGGCCGACAGAAAATCAGTGTATTGGGCGGTGATGTGCTGAAACGATTCAATTGGATCATTGACGTTGCCGGAGGATATGTGTACGTGAAGCCGAACCGTTTACAAAAAGCTCCATTTAGTACAACGTAACCTCAATACATCCGGCAGATTAGCTGATTCATTCATTACTAGCAGGATTACCATCGGTAACGCTACTATCTTTGTAATCACCTGAAACCACCGCCCCCATGCCTTATAAACTGGTCATTTTTGATTTTGACGGTACCCTGGCCGATTCCTTTCCGTACTTCCTGCGTACGGTAAATACGCTGGCTCTTACCTATAAGTTTCCCGTCATTCAACCCGAAGACGTGGATCACTTACGGGGTATGGATGCCCGACAAATGATGAAACGAGCCAAGCTACCCGCCTGGAAAATGCCGCTGATTGCCCGCTCGTTTATCCGCCTCATGGCCCGAGATATTGATCAAATTCAGTTGTTTGAAGGCATTCCGGTTGTGTTACACCAACTTGCCGAACAGGGCGTTCGGTTAGCCATCGTCAGTTCCAATAGTGAAGCCAATATACGCCGCGTACTGGGGCCAGCCTGTGCTTCGCTCATTTCCTATTACGGATGCGGGGCTTCCCTGTTTGGGAAGCGGAGAAAGTTTACCAAAGCCATGAAGCGAAACGGCGTTCTAGCCCACGAAACCCTCTGTATTGGGGATGAACTTCGGGATCTGGAGGCAGCCCGTCAGGTAGCTACGGCGTTTGGAGGCGTCGCCTGGGGGTATACCCGGGCGGATGTACTGGCTTCGCACCCTGACGTTACGCTGTTTCATACCTCCACGGATTTGTTACAGAAAGTGCTAGGTGTACCGCAACCTTAAGCTAAGCCCACCTCCCGAAGAAACTGCTCGCGGTAATTGGCTCCAATCGGAATCTCGTAGCCATCCAGGAAAATGCGATTTCCTTCAATATGCGAGATCTTGGACTTGTTGACTAAAAAGGAACGATGTACCCGCAGAAATACCGTACCCGGCAAAAGTTCTTCCACCCGCGTAAACGTCATCGCTGGTAGAATCATCTGCTTTGGTGTAACGATCTTCGTATTATTTCCACTGGCCTCGGCAAAGAGGATTTCTTCGTGTAGGAGTTTATAGATACGACCTTCAAATTTAAGAAAGACAAAGCTTTCCGACTTGTCAGGCAGAGCTACGGGCGTAGGCCGTAAAGCGGCCAGAGCCTTGTCAACGGCTACGATGAAACGTTCCAGTGAAAAGGGTTTCAATAAGTAATCGCAAGCAGCCAGATCGAAGGCGTCTACGGCGTATTCTTTGTAGGCTGTGGTGAAAATAACCTGCGGGGGCTGGCGAAGCGTTTTCAGAAAGGCAATGCCATCCAGCACGGGCATGTTGATGTCGAGAAACAGAATCGATACGGCTTGCTGTTGCAGGATCGCCTTGGCTTCCAGAGCATTACCGCAACTGGCCACGACCCGAAGCTGGGGTAAATGACTACAATACGTCTCGATGATTTGCCGGGCAATCGGCTCGTCATCCACAATCAGGCAGGGCACCATGTTACTTCTTCTTTAACTGTAAAAGTACCTGATAAAACGTCGGCTGGGCGTTGATCGTTAAGGTATGTTCGCCGGGATACAAAAGCTCTAACCGTTTCCGGGCATTCTCCAGACCCAGGCCACTGTTTTTATTGAGCGTCTGAGCTTCTAGTTTCTCGTACGAATTTCGAACGGAAAACAAAATGGAATCGGCCCAGCGTTTCAGTTCAATTTCAATGGTAATCTTCGATTCAACCGTGTTTTTAGAATGTTTGAAGGCATTTTCAACAAACACAATCAACAACATCGGGGCAATTTGCACGCTAGGATCATGAATGCTTTCCCACTGTACCCGTAAATTGAGCCGATCTCCTAACCTGATCTTTTCAAAAGCAATGTAGTTATCCAGGTACGAAAGTTCATCGACCAAGGGCACCCATAGGGCTTTGGTTTCGTAGACAGAATAGCGTAAAAGATCCGAAAGTTTTAACAGCAGGGGTGGTACTTTTTCGTGATCGGTCAATGACAATCCGTATAGATTGTTAAGCGTATTGAATAAGAAGTGTGGACTTAACTGGGACTGTAACAATTGCAACTCACTCTGACTTTGTTCCGCCGATACCTGAGCATCCTTCAACTGTAAAGTGATGGCGGTACGGATGTGCTTGACAAACATACCCACCAGAATACTTAAAGCCGTAAAGGGCGTGATGAAGATAACGAGATTCAAGAAAGAGGGTAAGGTATTAATAAGTAATAAAGCAATACAGCAAAAGAGAATTAGAATAAGCAGAATGATTAATTGTCGATTGGGAATGCGGGTTTGGTTAACCGTCAAAAGCTGTGAAAAGGTCCGACCGAGGTAGATCCCCCCCACAAAGTACACGCCCGCCAGTAACGCAACCTGGTCTTCGTGCTTACCCGCCAGGACCCGTTCGAAATACGGTTCTAACAGGAAATAGACGACGAAAACGACCGCCGCCGCGATCAACAGATGCAGAATCCGACTCGTCTGAAAAAGGTTTATAGAGCTTGTTGCTTTCATTATACTTAAGTTTTGCCGAAAACTACGGGATCGACCATAGGCTTGAAAACTTTCCGGTTGAACAGGCTGCCTTTCCTTACCAATACTGTTTAAAAGCGGACGAATGGGTTTAACCTCTGAAATGCTCATTCTGTCCGTCTCCTTATGCCCTCCATCCGGATCATTAGGGCTACCGATCAAGTCACTGCACTTTCGCCGACGAAACAATTCGCTCGTCTGTTATGAAACGCTTACTGACCGTACTCGTCTTTTTGCCACTGTTCGTCTGGGCTCAGGATTCCACCTATACCTTACAGGGCAGGATTCAGAATGAACAGGCTCGCCCCATTGCCGGAGCTACGATTATACTTTTGAAAAACACGAAGGTACTGCAAGGGGTGGTTGCCGATAGTACCGGATTTTTTGAATTACATCGACTGGCGAAGGAAACTTATCAGGTACAGGTGACCGCTTTGGGATACGAAAGCTATACTAGCCCATCCTTTTTCCTGAATCGCAGCCCCTGGAATCTTTCGGTCATTAAGCTTCAGCCTTCAAAGAATACGGACTTAAAGGAAGTAAAGATTACGGGTAAACGTCCGTTGATTGAGCACGATCTGGATAAAACGATTGTGAATGTCGAAAATCTGCTGAGTAGTGCAACCAGTCACGTGCTGGAAATGCTCGAAAAGGTACCGGGAATCACGGTGGACACGGATGGCACGATTCGCTCAAATGGCATGAGCAGTGTCACCGTACTCATGGATGGGAAGCCGACGTATTTATCCGGTCGCGATCTGGCCGATTATCTGCGGTCGTTACCCGCTTCGTCCCTTGACCGACTGGAACTGATGACAAATCCATCCACTAAATACGATGCTGCCGGTAGTGCTTTGCTGAATATCAAACGCAAGAAAGAACGCTTGCAGGGCCTGAATGGTAGCCTGAGTGCCAATTACAGTCAGGGTTGGGAAAGTCGAACGAACCAGAGTATATCGCTTCAGTATACCCACCAAAAATTACGACTGTCCGGGCTACTTTCCCATAGTAAGGATGGCAACCAAACCCGTGAACAAGTGGGCCGAACCTTTACCGAGGTATCCGGCCAGTCGGAGGCTTTTGTCAATCTGATGAATCGCTCCTGGCTCAGCGGTCATAGTCTGACGGGTAAACTGGAAATCGAGTACGCATTTACGAAAAAAACATCCCTCAGTTTAGAGCTGGATTATACGCACGCCCCCAAACGGGAAGGGTTATCCTACCTGAGTAAGCGTTTTGCCACAGAGCTGGATTCCACCGGACGCGGCTCGATTGATACTCATTCGCAACGAAACAATCGCGGCCTCTCCCTCCATTTACAGCGGGAATTTGACCGCAAAGGGCAGGAATGGACCATAGACCTTACACACTGGTCGTACGGTAATCAAAGCACGCAATTCCTGCAAAATCAAAGTTATAATCCCCATGAAGTGTTAGTAACTGACCAGCGATTTAGGTATGATCTCCCTTCCTCACTACTGATCAGTACGGCTAAAACGGATTTTACCCGTCCGTTCGCGAGCGGTGGCACACTGGAAGCAGGTTTAAAGTGGAGTCACGTGACCAACGATCTTGATTCCCGGTACTATCAACGCGTAGACAACGAGTTCATCCCCAAGTACCGCCAATCCAATCACTTCATCTATCAGGAATCGATTCGTTCGGCGTATATTAATGCTCGTAAAAATGGAAAACGCTGGCAGGGCCCAGGCGGGGCTGCGGCTCGAACAAACGGGGCTAAAGGGTGAGCAGCGGGAAAATCCGGAAGTACCCGAATCCAGTTTTTCCCGACAATACACGAATCTGTTTCCCAGTATCTTTCTGAGTTATAAACTCGATAGTACGGGTACGCGATCGCTAACGCTGAGTGCCAGTCGCCGGATCAACCGCCCGAATTATCAGCAGTTGAATCCATTTCTTTTTTATCTTGATAACTATAGCTATACGTCAGGAAATCCCCAGCTTTTACCGGCCTATCCCCAGCAATTTGAGCTTAAGTATCAACACAATACCATTTGGGGTTTGAGTTTTCAGTATAACCAGTTTCGTAATATCATTTTTCAAACAACTCAGGCCGTGGGAGATATTTTCATTACGCGTCCCGGAAACATTGCCAACGGCAAACTCCTTTCGCTTTCAGCTTACGCCTCCTATAATCCCTTTCTCATTTGGACATTCATGGCGTCTGGCGGGTTCGTGCATCTGACCATTTTACCGACTGAACTCTACGGACAAGCCCTCGACGCACGGTTGCTAACGGGTCGTATCAACGTAACGAATCAATTGAAACTGGGTAAAACCTGGCAAGCGGAATGCAGCCTTAGTTATACGGGTCCCAGTATCAATGGTCAACGCAGGAGTCAATCCCTGTATCGAATCAACGCTGGAATTCGAAAGTCACTTTGGTCCAATAAAGCAAGCATCAATCTGATGGTGGAAGACTGGCTGCGAAGCTGGGTACAGCGTGAACAAATCGGCAGTCTGCAAGGGGCTACGGAGTTTCGGACCAGTCGAGCCGACACGCGTCGGATAGGTCTGGCCTTTGCGTATCGTTTCGGCAAACAAACCCGTAATCGTTCCTATAGTGATGCTGCCCAGGAGGAAAAAGGACGGATTCATTAAGCGGATGAACCTTGCGATCTTTCACGAGATTTCAGTATTCACTATTCCTTTCAGATCAGTCTTGTTCTACACGATTCTCAACCATCCATCAGATTCAGTACTGAATTCGTCTAAAGCATTGATAACTAATCTTCTACTTGGTTGTTTTACATTTCTTGAATGGACGTCTAACAAATGTAAAATCAGTCAATCCTAGCTGGTTTTTAGGGCGTGGAACACTTGAAAATCTCGAAAGACAATTTGTCAGGCCTTTTTAAAGCCCGCGAGAATTAAACAGAAAGATTTTTCCAGAGTACGTTCGGAAGGATCGAAATCTCAGAATGGTGCAGCGTTAGGGTTGTCGGGTGTAGATATAAGCCTGGAAATCTACTTCCCGTCCGTAGTCCAGGATAAGTTCCTCCTCGCAGATATACATCCTGGATTTTCCCAATTGTCGCAAGTACGAAGTTTCGACACTATCCATAACCGACAATTGAAGGGGGCGATCCGCTAGAGAAATTTCATAAGGCATTCGGGGAGAAGTACGGCCTTGAGCAGTAACCTGGCACGTGTAGTTAGCAAAGAAATGAACTACTTGGTTGGGTATTGTATCGTGCTTTACAAACCCACCTTTAACGGTCTTTAGTCGCCAGGTTCCTAGTAACCGACGGGACCCTTCTTCCACGGAAGTCACATATGCTTGCGAAGCATCGCAATCCACTGGCCTGGGAGAAGAAGGTGTTTTTTTACAGCTAACTAAAACGAGCAGTGATACAAAAACAAGTAGATAGTTCATAGCCATTAGGTTTTACGAATAAGACCCGAATGGATTAACGAACGTTGGAAAGGTTAAGGAAAAAGTAAATCCTGAAGCTAGTTACTAACTCAGCTTTATTGGGATGGAACAGCTTCAAAATTTATCAATCCTGCCAATCGATTGATCTTTATACATACAGAAAGACTTTATCTCTAACCTTCAATACCGTAGTTTATTTATAAGAAGAAGTGCTATCTACTAGTAAAGGAGCTTTCGCAGTAAAATAATTATCCTGTTGAGCGATAACAATAGAGCGGTCGGCCAGCAATTGATAACGTTCCTGTATATTTTTTAAACCAATACCTGATCTAGTCTGGAAGTCATTTTCAAAATCGACTTTGGGCTGATAGTTATTTCTGACTACTATATAATCCTGTTCGTCAAAGATTTCAACGGATAATGGTTTGCCAGAGGACATAATGTTATGTTTGATTGCATTCTCCACTAAGGTTTGCAAGGCATACGGCGGAATTTTGGCTTGTCTAGCCTGTTCACTGACACGAAAGGCAATGCGTAAGGCTCCTTCAAAACGTTCCTGTAAGATATAGACATAAGATTCCACAAACTGTAATTCATCCGCAACAGAAATCAAACTATTCTGATCGTGATCTTGAAGCTGATAACTAACTACTTTGTTTAATTCTGCAATGTATTTTTTGGTCCAGTCATCACCATTACCTGATCCCAACACCTGCAATGAATTGTACAGAAAGTGGGGTGTCATCTGCTGTTGTAATACTATCAGTTGAGCAGTAAGCTTTTCATTTTTAGCTTGCTCTATTTGAATCTTAGCCAGCATCACATCTCTACGCTTCACGTAAAAATAAGCGAACGGTAGGAGAAAAGAAACCATCATTAGGCCTCTAAGTGACAACCGAAATAAGGCCCATGGCAAGGGGTAGCTTTCCAAAGATCTTGCTGTGTAAATCTCACCTAGGGAATGGAAAGCGTAATGGAAACCAATGGAAATAAATAGGCAGGCTAAAGCACTAGCTAAAATTTTCTGCCAGACTTGGGGTATATTTTGTTCATGAAGAATGTACAGAATGGCCAACCAGCTGCTGCAACACATCAGGAAAAGAAAAAACTGTGAAACCAGCAAATTTACGGGGTCACGCTGCCAATCGTGAGGAAAACGCAGGGGCAATGCATAAACGTAAATTAAAAGAAAACAGAAGATAATTCCCGGCTTAATCAGTTCACGGGCAGAACCATCCTTTATATACTTGTTATCTCTAAAGAAGGAGAAAAATGAACTTTCCATACTGATGTATTGTAAAATTACAGCTACTTAAAATCCTTTTCGTATGTGCTTGCTTGGTAAGTAAAAATGACAGAGCCGTCTGGAAGGAATGACCTATTTTTTAAATGAAAATATAAAACCTTTTAATTACCCTAACTACCATTATTAATCAAGGATTCGTGTATTAAAGGTTCGAAAATCAGAGGAGCTTTAGCTATAAAACGGTCATTTTGCTGAGTAATCTCCAGAGTGCGATCATGTATCAATTGGTATCGCTCCTGAATATTTTCAAGAGCGGTGTCGGCGATCGTTTGACGAGCCTTTTCTGAATCTTCCTTGTACTGGTAATCACTCGTTACAATAATGTAATCTAACTCATCATAAATCTCAATGCGTAAGGGTTGCTTGCTGGACATACTATAAGGCTTCATCGCATTTTCTACCAGAGTTTGCAACGTATAAGGAGGAATTTTTGCTTTCCAGACCTCCTCACTTATCCGCATAGTTACTTCCAGCTTTCCTTCAAAACGCTCTTTCAATAGGTAGATGTAGGACTCAACGAATTGCAACTCCTGAAGCAGAGTAATCAGACTCTGTTTATGACTGTTTCCGTATAGTTGATAACGAATAATTTTACTTAATTCGACAATATATTTTTTAGTCCAGTCGTCCTTATTGCCTGATTTCAATACATTTAATGAATTAAATAAAAAGTGGGGTGTCATCTGCTGTTGTAACAGCTTGATCTGAGCGGTAAGCTGTTCACTCTTCACGGCTTCAATTTGTAAGTTTGAATCCAGCCATTCTTTCTGCTTCATATAAAAATAGGCGAGTGGATAAAAAAACAGCCAAATCGCCAGGCCGCGATTAAACAAACGAAATAAAGCCCAATACAACGGATAAGTACTTAAGGGTTTTAAAGGGTAATCCTCAGCAAGACCATTAAAAGTATAGTAGAACAAGATAGAAGTGAGTCCACTTCCTACGAAACTAACCATAGCTTTTTGCCAGGTTTTGGGAATTTTTGGCTCATGAAAAATAATCAATATAAGAACCCACACTGAACTACAGAGCAGCAGCAGAAAAATCTGGGAGAGGACCAGATTAACGGGATTCATCTTCCATTGACCTTCCATGATGCGGGCAGTCAGAATATAACCATTAATCAAAAAAAAGGATAAAATAAGTCCCGGCTTGATGAGTTCACGAACGGACCTGTCTTCGAAGTAAGCGTTTTTTCTAAGGTTAGAAAAGAGAATATGATTCATTAATTCGACCCGATAACACGTAAAGAAGGGTTAAATATAAGGGATATAGAACCTTTTTGCCAAGTCATTGACATTGATTAAGACAATAAAGCGTTTACTATGGTTTTGAAACGAACAGGGTAGGAGTAAGGCCCGATTTCGTAGACTATACTCCATTTCTTATCAATTCTGCTTAACATAAGCATAATTATGAAACATATATTTACCTTATTTTATACTCAATGTTACTATAATCATTATCTAGACAACAATAGTTATTTTAACAGATACTGAGTCAGTAAGTTGTAGCTTCTGAGCGGTACAACCGTAACATATTCTATTAATTTTGACGAAACGAGCCTGCTTACATGAAAAAGCTTACTGAAGATATAATCGTTACCAACCTAGAATCTCAATTAGGAAATTCCGTCGCCATTTCATTCAATATGGTCAATATGCTCATGGTAAGGTTGCTGGACCGTGAATACATTCGTAGAGGCTTTACCTTCCAGTTTGATCAGGTTCCTGTATTAGCTATTGTTCATCTGGCGGGTGATTCCCTTTTATCGCAGCAGGACATTGCAACCCTTATCAAACGGGATAAATCCAGTGTACGCCGCTCCCTACAGGTACTGGAACGAGATGGGTACGTACAGACACTCGCAGATACCGCAGATAAACGTAAGAAATTGATCAGGCTAACTGATAAGGGCAGACTGGTTGTTGAAATGGCTTTTAGCACTGCCAGCCGATTCGATGATTTCCTGGCTAAAGAATTGAGTACAGACGAACTCGATCAGCTGAATCAGACGCTCAAGAAGATGCACGCATTGTACGAACGACAGTTAGCGGATTAGAACTTCACTCTGCCCATTTCAGCAAGTTGAGTAGATATATTCCCAAAATCCACTTATTTATTTGAAGCCATCGTCGATATTTTAATA
This sequence comes from Siphonobacter sp. BAB-5405, assembly GCF_002872335.1. Classification (GTDB taxonomy): domain Bacteria; phylum Bacteroidota; class Bacteroidia; order Cytophagales; family Spirosomataceae; genus Siphonobacter. The sequence continues at coordinate 186,968 of NZ_NJAG01000036.1, forward strand.
TCGGGGATATATCTACCAAATGGATCGTTATTTTTGCAGCATAGCTCTGTACAAAGTCGTATCCAACGGAACTGCGGTACTCGAATGATCGGGTTTGAAAGATTTAGGGTTTACTACATGTGAGAAGCAGCGTAATCTTAAGGCGATGTATTTGTATATCTTTTCAACAACTATTCAAACCGAGGCCGATCAGCAGAACTTGCATCGGTTTCTCAAAAACAGTACGCTCATTTGCCGCTGGACGCTGGATCAGAACGATCCTGAATGCGTATTAAGGCTTTTTACCCGGCAGGAACAGACGCTGGAAGTATTACAAATCCTGGGAAAAACGCCCTTTATGTACAACTATTTAGATAGCGTTTATATTCATCCCTAAATTCCCCGTACGTTTTTGTAACACTCCCCTAATTCAACCTACCTCTACAACAATTAGTAGATATATCTCCTAATGACGTAGCCATCCAACTGCCCCTTTTCGTACGACCATGAAAACAGATCAAAAAAAAAGGCAATCTCCATTGCATCGAAAAGTACGATCCCATGAGCATCGACTAAAGATCAAACCCATTACGCTTGCAAGTCTTTGGAAGAGCGATCCCTGGGCTGATTTTTTCTACCATCTTGCTTTCGAGAAGCCTGACCGAAAATGAGGCTAACGTTCTTTTTCAGTATAATCCACCTGCCATCCCAGTGATTTATTCAATCTACCCGTCAAATCCATGAAAACCCAGTCACTATTTTACGGCCTGTTCCTCAGCTTATTTTTTCTAAGTCTGAGTCAAAGATCCCATGCTCAGGTAGCCTTTTCCATTCACGGTACCGGCGTCACTTCTACGCTCGATGATGCCAAGGTAAAACCCGGCGTAGGGATAGCGGCCAAAATGTATTTTAGTCCCAGAGTGGCCCTGGGCGTCTCGGCGAAATACCTGGGGCTGGCTTACGACGAACACCAGTCGCTGGGTGTGAACCTCAGAAACAAGGGATCCATTGTTCCCTTAACTGGTATGTTTGAATATTACCTGACGGATGGGTTCATTCGCCCCTACCTGGGCGTGGAAGCCGGAGCCTATCTAAGAACGGTAAAAGTTGATTTTCAAGGAGAACAGGTGGCTAAGCAGAAAGATACGCGTTTTGGAGCAGCCCCGAAGGCAGGCGTTGCTTTGTCTTTTGGAGGAATCGGCGTATTTGCCGAAGGAAGTTATCATCTCTTGTTCGGTAATAAAAATGGCCGTACAACCATTGGTTCAACCACTAATATCAACTGGCAGAACCCTAACCGACTCTGGGCGGTGAATGTGGGCCTGACTTTTGGTTTCCCAAGAACGAATGAATAAGTGTTTTCCTAATCAAAGCGGGTAGTTGGTATAAACCGGCTACCCGCTTTTTTGTATCCCCTACTCTACTGAGTGTTCAGAAGTTTCGCATTTTACAGTTCAGATTCATCGAAGCACCTTTTACCTCAAATTTGAAGTCATCGAACGTAGGCTTGCTCATACCGGAGAGATAAAAATTAGAGAAGGCTACCCCCTCTTTGGGTATACCGAGCATATTTTTATCCATTTTCCCGTTTTTATTGGCATCATCAACCAAGGCTAATCCATAAGTACCCGGTGGCAAGTCTAGGGATACTTTGAGCGTGCCGTTCGTCAGCGAGGACTTGGGGAAGCGGTGCCGCGAAACCGGTTTTTCATCTTTAAAACCCTGCTGGTCCTTAAATACTGCCACTAGAATCTGTCCATCGGTCGATTTAAGATTCGTAATCGTAAGCTGTACGGTTTGAGCCTCAGTGGTGAGGAAACTGGTGGAGCCTACTAACAACAACGTTTTCAGCCAGAGATGTAAATGTTTCATAGGAACGATGAAGCAGGAATCAGGTACGAATTGGAATTGGCAATAAATAAACTCAAACAACTGTTTCAGAACTTTACTATAAAAAGTAATCCAAGCTGGTACTTGGGTAGATATATCCCTGAGTCTGGATTATGAGGTCCCTTTTACTAGTGCAGATTTTCAAAAAGAACATCGGTCTAGTCGCGGAACAGTAGGAATTTCAGGTAAAGAAAAGTCAGTCCATCAGTTAGTCCTTTCTGCCTGTACTGCGGATCGTATGATTCAGCTCTGGTCAGGTTGCCTTCACTATACGTTTTCCAGCTTTCATTTGTGCACGGTAGTCAGTCCCGCTTCCGAAACAGCGTTGGCGTTGTTCCGGTGTATTTTCTAAACTGTTTACAAAAATGGCTTTCATCAGTATAGCCAAACTCATCTGCAATTTCTTTCAGACTAAGCTGACTGTACAACAGGCGGGCCTCGATGAGCTTGATCTTGTGCTTGACAATGTATTGTTTGAGTGATTCTCCCGTTTGTTTCTTAAATAAAAGACTGATGTACGCGGGAGCATAATGAAACGTCCGGGCGAGGTGCTCGATACTCAGGTTTTCGGGCTGATAGATATGTTGTTTAATGTAGCCGAGAATGGCCTCCACCGAATCTTTCAGTACTGGTTTGGCGGGGGTCTCCCTGAATAAGTTACGAGCCAGAATCATCAGCATACTTCGCATCAAACTATCCCGAATGATCTCAAAATAAGGCAATTGATCGTTCGCCGATTCGGCTTCCAATACCGTCAGTAACTGGTGCAACTTCTGTTTCTCCTGCTTATCCACGACCAGCGACCCCCGACTTTGCGAGGAGGTCGTCAGTAACGTTCGAATCACGGGTTGCCACGGACGATCTTTATCGGAAGGATGTGCTTTGTGAATCGATTCATTGAAACGGACAAAGCTAAATTCGGTTAACGCCTCGATTTCAAATGAATGGAAATCCTCCGGCCCTAACAGGAAAACGTCGCCGTCCTGATAGGGAAAGGTGTTGCCATTGATGTGATGAATGCCCTTTCCTTTCAATACGAAAATGATTTCAAAGTACGTGTGCTTATGGACGGAGTGCATCCAGGTGTGAGCTTCGAAGTGATAGATACTAAAGGGCGTGTGTAAAATGTAGCGTTTCATAGAGCCAGAGCCTGCCGGTAAATCTACCGATAGATAATGGATTTTTACAATTACGGGCTAAAAGCAGACCTGTACTTTTGTTTCTGTAACGGACTAAACATCCTATCCTTATGAAACAGATCTTCCTACAGATAACGTGCTTTACACTCCTGATTCTATTTTCATCCCTGAAAACGGCGGACGAATGGACTCCACTTTTAGATAAAAATCTATCCCAATGGCAAAGCTATCTGAGCTACGCACATAAGCCTGGTTATAATGGAAAAGTACCGAAAGATGCGGCTGGTAATCCGATCGCTCCGGTTGGGTATGACAAGGATTCATTGAAGGTATTTTCGGTGATTAATGAAAAGGGCGGTACGGTATTAAGGGTTAGTGGAGAGCTGTATGGCTGCCTGATTTCGCGGCAATCCTACGAAAACTATCACTTGAAACTTCAGGTGAAATGGGGCCAGAAGAAGTACGTGCCGCGTATGAATTTGCTCAAAGATTCCGGTATCCTCTACCATTCCATTGGAGAAGCGGGGGCTGATTATTGGCGAACCTGGATGCTCTCCCAGGAATTTCAGATTATGGAAGGACACATGGGCGATTTCTGGTGTCAGGCCAACTCCGCCATTGATATCCGTTCGTATCCATCGGAAGGGAGTATGAGCCGGATTGCCGACGAAAAACAACCCTTTGGCATGCTAAAACAAGGGGGCGATGGCTTTTGCATGCGTTCGGGTAATTACGAAAGTCCCAACAATGAATGGACGACGCTTGAATTAATTTGTTTCGAAGGTAAAAGCCTTCATATCGTGAATGGCCACGTGGTGATGATCCTTCAAAATTCCCGTTACATAACGCCTGAAGGAAAGGAAGTTCCGATGACGAAGGGTAAACTGCAGCTACAGAGTGAGGCCGCTGAGGTTTTCTTCCGGGATATTCGCATCAAACCGCTTACTAGAATGCCACCGACTTACGAGCGTTTGTTCTAAAGACCTTTGCTTTCAGAGAGCCTCCGTTCTCCAGGTTGTGCATACGGTGCAGCCTGGAGATTTTTTTTCGGACGACAAACCTGCAAACGGTTACACGCTGCCCCTGTATGACTTGGTTTTCCTTCAACCTGCTACTTATAACGTTAAACTATTCAAACCTTAAACCTTTTCAAACGTATTCTCCTCAATAAGGAAGTACCTTCGCGAAACAGAAACAAGGGTAAGCTAAGGCCCCGAACACAAGCGTTACGGCATGAATGCATGGGATGTACTGATTCACGACAAAGAAAAAATTGATTGGCAGGATATTCGACTGGATGAAACGAACCGCAAGTACCTTCAGCAAGTCATTAAAGAATACAAGTATGTGGAGGAACTCCGCAAGTACAACCTTCCGGTGACCAACAAGCTGATGCTGGCGGGCAGCACCGGGTGTGGAAAAACCAGCACGGCCAAAGCCATGGCTTCCGCCCTGCATAAACCCCTGTATATTCTGGATTTGAGTACGGTTGTCTCCGCCAAAATTGGTGAGACGGCGGGGCATGTCAAGGCGGCCTTTGACCGGGCCTTACGGGATAAGGCTATTCTGTTCCTCGACGAATTTGATCACCTGGGCAAAACCCGGGATGATAAGGATGTAGGTGAGATGAGACGGCTGGTTAACTCACTCATTCAATTGATCGACTACCTGCCCGACACAGCCTTGCTCATGGCCGCTACCAATCACCTGGAAGTAATCGATCCGGCCCTCAGAAGACGTTTTCAGCTGACCTTACGCTACCAGATGCCGGGACCGGAGGAACTGGATGCGTATTACGAACGCTTACTCGAAGCTTTTCCTGAAACGTTGCATCACGTGGATCGTAAGTACGGGGTGTCTTACGCCGAAGCGAAAGATCATTTGCTCACGGGACTTAAATCGCTCATTATTCAATCGCTGGAATCGCAAGAGGTTCAATAAACTGGATGCCTTTTTAGTCGAACGCCACCGAATAGGGGCTAGACCAGATCCAAGAAGTCAGAACCTGAACAGGCTTATTTTTTAATTAAAAAAGCAGTGGAATGATCCACTGCTTTTCAATATTTCTAACGTTTTTTTAAACCGGTGCATCCAGAGGTCGGATGACCCGACAGGGATTCCCAGCGGCAAACACGTCGGAAGGAATGTCACGCGTAACTACGCTACCCGCTCCAATAACCGAACGATCGCCAATGTGCACACCGGGGCAAATGACCACGCTCCCCCCTACCCAGACATCTTCTCCAATGGAAATGGGCTTGCCACTTTCCAGTCCTTCCGCCCGTACCCGAGCGTCCATGGGATGCGTGGCCGCGTAAATCTGTACGTTAGGGCCAAATAGGGTACGGGCCCCGATGCGAACCGGGGTCACATCCAGTACGGTGCAATCGAAGTTAAAAAATACGTTTTCACCGATCTCAATGTTCGTTCCGTAATCGCAGTAGAATGGCGGCTGAATATTGAGTCCGGGGCCCGCCTGGGGCAACAATTCCTGCATAATTTGGGCTCGCGATTCGGGTTCATCTTCCCGTGATTCATTGAGGGCTTTCAGTAACAGCCGGGCTCGCGTTCGTTCCGCCGTTAATTCGGGGTCCAGAGCGTTATACAGCTCTCCCGCCAGCATTTTTTCTTTTTCTGTTTTCATGACTTTTTGTACTTAGCACGCTCGCTGTTACCCCTATTTCTGAACGGGTTTAACCACGAAATTTTCAAAGACGACGGGAAAGCTCTCTTTACCCGGGGCCGCTGCTACCATACCAATCTGAGCTTTAACACCGGGAGGAAAATACGCCAATCGGAGCATTTCAAACTTATGATTATCAAAGGAGTATTCGATTTGAACATAATCCCCTTTGCGGAGTAATTTTAACCAAAGGGAGGCTGGGCTGTCGTGTCGCGGTACCACTGACCAGTCTGAAAACTCACGGGTTACCACTGCACTGACATTCTGTACCCCATCGACGTACTCAATGCCCGTTTTGATCCAGTTTTTTGTGTCGATACGCACCATCAGTCCGGCCTGGTGAAAAAGCTCCCGGTACTGCCCGGTGACTTTCACGCTGGCCTCAAAATCGCCCGTTAGTTCCTGATAATAAAAAGGTCCGGAATCGCGGATGAAATCATAATGGGTGATCCGCCAGAAATCGGTGTTTGGTTCCACCGTCAGGGATAATTTCTGAGCATCACCGCTCCACTGTTTGGGGGGATTAAGCCATTGCATAGAAGATTTCGTTTGGGCAGAAACCAGCAGTGAGGAAAATAAAAAAAGGCTACTAACCAGCAGTTGCTTCATGGGAAATATAAAGAAGGTACATAAAACACCTTTTCGGGGTGTAACCGCAAAACTAGAAGCTGGCCATGATTAAACTTTTTTACAAATGTTAAAAAAAGCGGGTTGGGTTGAAGACCCACTGTACGAAGAAACCTTTCTAGGTTGGGTCGAAACCGTTCCTTCCGTCACCCTCTGGGAGAAGAAGTTAATCCCACTGGCTTCATACGAATTCGGCTCAAGCTAACCTGCGAGATGCCCAGGTACGATGCGATATAGCCTAACTGTACCCGTTGAAGCAGTCCGGGGTAATTATTGAGAAAATCCTCGTACCGCTCCCGGGCAGTTTTGAATTGACGAGCCGTAAAACGTTCCTCCGCCAGTCGTAATTCGGATTCCGCAAATTTTCTACCCCAGTTGGCCAGGTAAAGGTCCTGGCGGTACAAGTCCTGTAGCGTTTCAATAGCAATGGCGTATACCTCCGTACTTTCTAAGGCTTCGAGAAATTCAAAAGCTGCTTTACGAATGGTAAAGCTGTTCATCGACATGGCAATATCACCCTCCTGCCCAAACCAGAACGTAATTTCCCGTTCCTGGTGCAAAACATACGCCCGCACTACCCCTTTTCGAATGAAATACACCTGATCCGCCAGTCGATCCGCACTCATCAGCAAATGCCCTTTCGGTACAGTGATTAGTTTTAGCTCCTGAATAAGTTTTTGCTGGAAAGGCTGCGGCATGGGATCAATCCGATCCAGTATTTCTTCAATCTCCACGGTACGCGTTTTAGTAAAATACGAAGGTAGCGAAGGTTTGCCTAGTGGCTTCGCTTTTTCAATACTACAAACCTCAATCTACCAGAATCACTTTTGATTCCTTACCAATACACAAGTTCATAAAACAGAAAAAGTGGTAGCGTCTTCCGATGCTACCACTTTTTTTTACCTGCAAGGGCGTTACTCGTGCAGGCAATGACTGCTTCCTTACGCTCTACGTCTGGACATTGCAAATACGGCAATGCCTCCCACGACCAAAACTGCTCCGATGTAAGGAGGCCAGTTGACCGTTTCTTTTTTATCAGCCGATACTTCCAGCGGACCAATATCCAGTACTTTTTCTTTTTTGGTGAAGGAGAACCCGGTCCATACTAACATGATGGCACCAACAACGATTAAAAGGAGTCCAGCGGTTTTCATAGATATGCAAAGGTTGTTTTCGTTTGATTACTAAAAACAAGTGCCAATACCGCTGCAACGGTCTAAGTAAGGAGAAGAAAGGCAGGCACACGTATCTGAATTTATCAAAAGCCAGGCAAAAAATCCTCACCGATCTTAATGAAGGCATTGCATCCAATGGCGGTACATCTTTTATTTCTTATGCTGCGTAAATCAGACTTATCGATTCTCCAGTATAAAATAATGTATGTGGCTCTATGCTATTCATTTATCAAAGTTATTTTTGCAAAGTTTACTTTGATAAATGAATGAATTCAGACGAAAATTTAGCCCATGACCTTCGAAAGCTGGTCGTTAGCCTGTATCGGCAGTTGCAAAAACAGATTAGCAACGAAGAACAACTTTCGGTCGCTGCCCAAAATGTACTGTATCAGTTGACCTTACAAGCGGAACTACTGCCTTCTGAACTCTGTACGCGACTCAATATCTCTTCACAGTACATTTCTCAGGTGTTCCATCAGTTGGAAACCCTGCACTACATTTCCCGCAAACCATCACCTACGGACGGGCGGAAAACCCTGGTGTCGCTGACGGAAACGGGCCGAAAAAAAGTTCTGGATTCAAGGCGGGAACGGGAAACTTGGCTAGTAAATCAGATGAACGAACGCTTTTCGGCGGCGGATAAAGAAGTGGTACGCAAAACCATCGATGTTTTAGCAACCTTAATGGATACGCCCCCGTCTTACCTGTAATCAACGCAACCGTATGCACCTTCAACCCTACCGTATTGAAATTCCCGAGGAAGACCTTCAGGACTTGAAACGCCGTCTGGTCCATACCCGCCTGCCCACTCCCCTGCAGAATGCCAGTTGGACGGAAGGTACTGATCCTACTTACTTACGAAATCTGCTGAGCTATTGGACAGACGGTTACGACTGGCGGCAACGCGAACAGTGGTTTAATTCCTTTCCTCATTATCGGGCTGAAGTGGATGGGGTCGCTCTTCATTTCATTCATGCTAAAGCTGCCTCTCCCAATGCCGTACCGCTCCTCCTGATGCAGGGCTGGCCGAGTAGCTTTGTGCAGGTACTCGACTTTATTCCCTTGCTCACGCATCCCGCCCGAGCAGATGCCTTGCATTTTGATGTTATTGCCGTGAGTTTGCCCGGTTATGCCTTTTCGGAACTACCTACGGAACACGGAATGAATTTTGCCCGCGTGGCCGATCTGGTCGTGAAGCTGATGGTTGAGGTACTGGGCTATGAACGTTTTGCCGCCCGAGGCTCCGACCAGGGTGCGTTGGTACAGCAACAGATTGGACTCAAATACCCCGAACGTCTGATTGGGTTGCATCGCAGCGGGATTACGCCCTTTCTGAATCCATTACCAGGTGATCTGACGGAAGAAGAAAAAACGTATCAGCAGCAGGTGGCTATCTGGGCTCAAAGGGAAACGGCGTATGCTCGCCTGCAGGCCCAACGCCCGGAAACGCTGTTGCCCGCCTTAACTGATTCTCCAGCGGGACTAGCCAGCTGGATCCTTGAAAAGTTTCAGCGGTGGGGTGATACGGAAGATCTGGATCAACACTTTGGCCGGGATAAGCTGTTGGACACCATTACCCTGCACTGGTTTGCTCAGGGCGGAGCGGGCTCCATTCGACTCTACCACGAAGCCGCCCGCGATCCGGGCCTGTCGGGACGGGTGCAGGTACCAACCGCCATTGCCATGCCGCTTCGGGATGGTATCACCGTACCTGCACCGCGTCGCTGGGCGGAACGTTTCTATGATGTTCAACAGTGGACGGTGATGGAAAGGGGTGGTCATTTTCCCGAATGGGAAATTCCCGAAGCCCTGGCAGAAGACATACGAAGCTTTTTCAGCCATTTGTTGAGTCAATAAACGAAGGAAACTGCTGCCGGAAAAGATAGGCTTTGCCCGTATTTTTGTGTACAACGTTTATCTTAACGTTCGCTAAAGACCTCAATTCCTACCGAAACCCGATGCCTATCCACGTTGCCATTACCCGTAAAGTACGTCCGGGAAAAGAAGCCGAATTTCGCGAATCGCTACGCCGTTTTTTAGGTGAATCTTTTTCACACGGGGGCGTTCACGGAGCCGCCATGCTTACCTCCTTACCCGACACTGGTGAAATCGGCATTTTGCGAACCTTCGCCGATGAAGCAGAACGCGATGCCTTTTACAGCTCCCAACGGTTTAAAGACTGGGAAGCCTATGCCTCTACGTTAACCGAAGATCCCGTATACCGACAACTCAACGGCCTGGAGGCGTGGTTTCGGTCACCGGGTGCCCCACCCCGCTGGAAAATGGCCCTGGCTACCCTGTGCGGGGTGTTTCCCACGAGTCTGTTTCTAGCCTTCACCGTCGGTCCTTTTATTAAAGATTTCCCTATCGTTCTTCGATTATTGATCACGGCGGCCTGTATGGTCGGTTTACTTACCTGGGTAGTCATGCCTTTCGTCACCAGGGGGCTAAAAAAATGGCTTCACCCGCATCGGTAAAGCCATTGGAAACTATGCATCGGTATTACTCAAAATCAGTGAGCGATGGCGTCTGGTTTTTTCGAGAGTAAACGATGGAGTTCGCAACCCGCGAGCAGGAAAGCTCCTACGCCAAAATTGGCCGTGGAATTGGCATCTACCACCTGTCCCGGTATAGCTTTTTCGCCAATGGGCTGTACATAACCCACTTTCCCATCGGTTTGCAGGGCTACGTTCGACAGATACTGCCAGCCTTTGAGGGCCGCAGGCAGATAGGTTTTCTTCGGTAAATAGCCGTGGTTGATTCCCCAGCACAAGCCGTAGGTGAAGAAGGCCGTACCACTGGTTTCGGGACCGGGAGCATGAGCCGGATCGAGCATACTTCGCGTCCAGTATCCTTCGGGTTGCTGGGTTTTCAGAATAGCCTGGGCCATTTCCTGAAAACGGGTCAGGTACGCCTGGCGATGGGGATCATCCTTAGGTAAATCCTGTAATACTTTAGCCAATCCGGCAAAAACCCAGCCATCTCCACGAGCCCAGAAATCTTTTTTACCGTTCGTACTCCGGTGTTTGGGGTACACGTATTTGGCATCGCGGTAATAGAGTTTTTCCGCGGGATCGTACATGATACCGTTAGCGTAGGTGAAGTATTCGTATAGCTTGGAGAGGTACTGCGGATTGCCCGTTACCTGATACAGCTTGGTCATCACCGGCATCACCATATACAACCCATCGGCCCACCACCAGTAATCTGACTGGGGCGTGTTCATTTCGTACGTCATCACTTCCTTGGCCCGGGCAATTTTATGCGGCTCCGGCTTCAGTCGGTATAGATCAATGTAGGTCTGGAAGCAGATTTGCCAGTCGCCAAACAGTACGTAGTCATCCGTTTCTCCGTACGAATATTTCCATTGGGTCGAATCGGCCGATTTAGCTCCCTTCCATTCATTGTGCTCAGCCCAGTCTTCCGAATACTGACGGTACGCTTCCTTGCCCGTGCGGAAATACGCTTCCATGTTTCCGGTATGATAAGCCGCGTTGTCCCAGAAGGCTCGGCCGTGTTTGGGATGCGTGGACTGCCAGTATTGATTCGCTTTTTCGATGGATGCGAGTACCTGGTCTGCCGTGGGGCGTTGCTGGGACCAGCCCGTACAGGCCAACCCAATCAAACCCAGACTTAATAGAATAGATTTAAACATGTGCTTTCTCTGACTCAATAGGCCTTTAGTTTCTGAAAACGTTGATTAGTTCGGAAATGTCGAACGCAGGTTCCAGCGATCCGTCCAGGTAATGACTGGCTGACCTTTTTCAAACTGAATGGGAAGCCACAGGTAGCGGCTGTCTTTCAGATCCTTGGGATTCCAGCGATCGGCCATAAAAATAAAAGCGTCTTTTTTACCCGGTACGGGCAGAATGTAGGTGGATTGTCCGTCAAAGGTTAGTTCGGCATTTGGCCCACGCATCGGGTCACCCAACAGTTGCCAGGGGCCCATCAGCGACGAGGCCACGTGTACACTGGCCGCGTTGGGTTTCCAGCCCGTACAGCCGCTGGTAATGAGGTAGTACTTGCCTTCTTTTTTAAACAGGGCTGGTGCCTCCCGGTGTTTGCTGAAAAGCAGGGTATCCTGGGTCGTCACGGAAAGGAAATCGTCCGTGAGTTTGGCAATTCGCAGGTCGTAGTTGTCCCGGGCAGCGTATACGTGATACGCAGATCCGTCGTCATCCACAAACAAGGTCATATCCCGCGACATGTGCCCATTGGGCCGAAAACTCTTCACGTAGCGATAGGGACCCGTGGCTTTGTCGCTAACCGCTACGCCAGCCCGGGCGGCGTCATAGCCTTTGCCCGGCAGCTCCAGGTGAAACCACATGACGTACTGTTTCGTTTTCGGGTTATAAATCACCTTGGGTCGCTCCATGAGTCCACCCACGGCGATTTCGCTGGCGGGGTCGGACGATTTAGGCAGGGCCACGCCCTGATTTTTCCAGTGATACAGGTCTTTAGACGTGTATACGCTGACGCCTTCGGAAGCTTTGGTACCGCGAATTTCACCAAACCAGTAGTAGGTGCCACGATCGTAAAGCAAGCCGCCGCCGTGGGCGTTAATCAGCTCGCCGCTTTCGTCATACCAGCGTTCACCCGGCGTGAATGCGTCTCTTTTCTGCTGGCTAAAGCCGGAGGCAGCCAGCCCGGTTAGTAAACTGATGGTCAGCAGTAACTTTTTCATGGTTTAGAGCGTATTGTTAAATAAAGCGTCCGGACTGGGAAAACCCCATCCGGACGCTAAACTACTGGTATTCCTTAATACCCTGGATTTTGCTTTAACTCAGCATCTTTATTTAGCTGAATTTCCGTTAAAGGAATCGGCATCAGTAAATGCGTATTGCTCAGACCACGCGTGGGGTTGAAACCGTTGTTGCTGTTCAGACGAGTAGCCCGCTCTACCAGCGTTTTCGTACGCATGAGCGTCATACGGCGGTTTTCTTCGCCCACCAGTTCCCGAACGCGTTCATCCAGCACAAAATTAAGCGTCATGTCCGAAGCAGAAACTCTACCCACCGTAGGATAGCCTGGGAAGGCCCGCTCCCGAAGTGTGTTGATGCTGGCCGCCGCCGCGTCGAGCTTACCCTGTTTCACCTGAGCTTCGGCTAAAAGCAGGTAGGTTTCACCGAGACGCATCAGCACCATGTCTTTAATCATCGCGTAGCCAAACGTATCGTTGGGATCAAACTGGTACCATTTGGTCGTGTGCGGGGCCAGGTTAAATACCGTATCTGCTCCGGCATAAGGGACGGGTTTTCCGAAAGTCGCCGGTCGGCTGGCATCGTTATAGATGTACCGACGGCGGATGTTGTACTGCGAGTTACGCATATCGCCCGGTTTGTAGAGTTCGTAAAGAACCCAGTTGCTCAGTCGCAAACGACCCAGGGCCCGGCCTCCCGTAGAATCGGAAAGAGCCATACCCGGTACGTTGTGGTAAGCCGCTCCCCATACCCGGCGATGTTGCGGGCTATCGGTAATACCGCCGACCACCGTGCTGGGGTTTTCCTGCTCCAGTACCCAGATGGCTTCGGTGTTGCCCTGTACGCGTCGCTGATTACCGTAGATAAACATATCGTGGTAATAATCACCGGGCTGCGTAGACTGAATGCCGTACCGACCTTTTACCAGTTTAAACCGTCCACTATTTATGATGCCCTGTAACTGAGCTTCCGCCAGATCGGGTTTATCCATCCGCAGGTAGGCTTCTGCCAGTAGCTGCATGGCCATGAACTTATGGGCCCGACCGTACAGCTTTCCTTTGGTATTGCTACCCACGCTTTCAATGTCAGGTAAGTTATTCACAGCAAAGGTCAAATCCTCCACGATGAGTTTGTTTACTTCATCGAGCGAAGCCCGCACGAAATCCGTTTTAGGACCCGTCAACGCCGTCGTAATCACGGGAACGCCGCCAAAACAGGTAGCCAGGTTATTGTAGGCGTAAGCTCTGAAAAACTTGGCTTCGGCACTGATTCGATTCTTGCCTCCCTGACTGATACCCGTCAAGCTCGGATTATCAACGGAATTGATGATCGTGTTGGTGAGATTCACCATGATGTAATTCCGGTTCCAGAAATAACTTGCTGCTCCATCCGTAGGTGTCAGCAGGGTATAGTTGTAATACGGAATTTCAATGCCCTGCTGATTCGGTGTTGCATTGGCAACGTCTGTTCCTACCTGCCATACGCTAAGCCAGCCTTGCTGACCAGACCAGGAGTAATACGTACTGGTATGGTTGTATAATCCGACCAGTGAAGAATTGAGCCCCAGCGAATCGTTTAAGGTAACGGGCGTGTAAGCGGAATAGGGTTTTTCGTCGAGAAAGCTTTTTTGGCAGGACGAAGTTGCCAGAGCTACTGCCGCCAGAGCCGCCAGCTTTAGATATATTTTTTTCATTGTGTGCAAGAGTAAAATCGCGTATTAACGAAGCGAAACATTTAAGCCCAGTACCAGTGAACGGGTCAGGGGATAGTTGTTAGTCCAATCGCCTGAACCACGACTGCTTTGTACCGCCTCGGGATCCCAACCAATCCAGTTGGTGAAGGTGTACAGGTTCCGGCCACTGGCGTATACAGTCAGGCTACCCAGGCCCAGTTTGTTCGCCAGATTCTGGTTCAGATTGTAGCTCAGCGTTACGTCTTTAATCCGGGTGTAACTGGCGTCCGAAGCATATCCATAGCCCCGCGTATTGCGGTAGGCCAGTGAAGGCCGGGTATTGCTTTTGTTTTCAGCCGTCCAGTAACCTACCTCAATAGGTGTATTCCGTTTGCCCGTTTCATCGGCGTAGGTTAAATCCGCGTTGTTACGGGTTATTCCCTGTACGGTTTGAATGAATACACTCAGGTGCAGATTCTTGTAATGGAAGGTGTTGGTTAAACCGCCCGTCCATTTAGGAGCCGTTTGTCCGAGGATAATCCGGTCGCCATCGGGAGTAATTTTTCCATCCCCGTTGATGTCGGCAAACTTCAAATCTCCCGCAACGGCTCCGGGATCCTGATCGGCCGCACTTTCGCCCTGTTGCCAAACCCCGATCATTTTGTAATCGTAAATCACACTGATGGGCTTACCAATAAACCAGCGATTGCCTAAATCATCTTTCTTATCGCCGTACAGATCCACAATGCGGTTACGGTTAGAAGCAAAGACGAGGGTGGTCTCCCACTTGAAATCCGAAGCCGTGAGGTTACGCGTGTTCAGCGTTACTTCAACCCCGGTGTTCGAGGTTTCGCCCAGGTTGTCGAACACGCTGGAGTAACCCGTCATGATGGGAAGGCTACGCAACAATAGTAGGCCTTTCGTGCGGTTTTTATACAACTCCACACTACCGTTGATACGGTCGTTGAAGAGTCCGAAATCCACACCTAAGTTCTGGCTTACCGTCGTTTCCCATTGCAGATTGTTGTTACCCAGGTTGCCCGGGAAGGTTCCGATGGTACTAATGCCGTTGAAAGGCGAGCGGCCCGTGTTGGATGTCGTAATCGTCCGGTATACGCTGATGGCTTCGTTACCCGTTTTTCCGTACGAGAACCGCAGTTTCAGGTTGTTAATAATGCTCTGATTTTTCATGAACGCTTCGTTGCTGATATTCCAGCCCAAAGCCGCTGAAGGGAACAGACCATACTTTGTCGTATTGCCTCCGAAAACCGACGATCCGTCATTCCGGGCCGTAACGGTCAGTAGATAGCGACTGTCATACGAATAGTTCACCCGACCCATTTGAGAATTCAGGGCATAGCGGTCAGCGTACGAACTACTCGACTGCGTAGCTCCGGCTCCCAGGTTATTGAACGAAAGCTGGTCATTCACAAAACCCGTAGAGGAACCCGACGTAGTACCGTACTTACGTTGCTGGGCACTGTACAGACCCGTAAAATCGAAGTGGTGCTTGCCAAAATCCTTGGTATAGGAGATGATGTTTTCCAGCGTGAAACTGTTGGTTTCCGAGAAGAACGTATTTGCCGTTCCCAACAGGTCATTCGCTGCCCGTCCGGTATAGCTGCCCGTACGTGAAGGAATGTAGGAGTAACCGATGTTCATGCGGTACTTCAAACCGTCCAGTTTACCAGGCAACTTTACTTCCACGTAACCGTTACCGTTCAGGTTCGTACTCCGATCCAGTCGATCCGTAGTTAAACCCAGTAGGGGGTTCGAAAACAATTGCTCGGGGAACATAGGGAAAATCTTATAGGTCCCGTTTGCATTGTACATCTGGCCGTAGGGGCTCATAGCCGAGGCATTCAGCAGGTTGGCCCGGCCACCGTCGCGGTTGTTGTTGGCAATAAACAGTGACGTTCCCACAGTCAGGAAATCCGTCAGCGTCACATCAAGATTCGAACGGAAACTGGCCCGCTTATAGTTGTAGCCTTTCACAACACCTTTCTGATCCAGAAACTCGCCCGAAACGAAGTACCGGACATTGGGAGATCCTCCGGAAATGCTCAGGTTATGATCCTGCAAAACGCCCGTTCGGGTCGATTCCTTGATCCAGTCGGTCGTGATACCGGCGTTGTAATTCGGAAGCTCGTCGTAGTTTGGAACGGGGAAAGGTGCCTTCTGACCCGTTTGTGCGATAAAATCGGCGTACTTCTGAACGTATTCAGCTCCGTTTCTGGGGCGAAGAATGTGTGAAAACTCTTCAATCCCTACGTAGTTATTATAGCGAATGGTAGGCTTGCCGGTGTTTCCGCGTTTGGTCGTAATCAGGATTACCCCGTTAGCTCCGTTCGTACCGTAAATGGCTACGGCAGAGGCATCCTTCAGAATTTCCATCGACTCGATGTCGTTCGGGTTGATGTCGTTGAGCGAACCGCCGGTTTTACTCAGCGGAATACCATCCACCACCACGAACGGTCCCGAATTGGCATTGATCGAGTTCTGGCCCCGAATGGTCGTAGAAGGTGTAGCACCGGGTACGGAAGAAGGCTGCGAGATATTTACCCCCGCCACGGATCCCTGCACGGCCTGTAATACGTTGGTCACGGGCAATTGCGACAGACGTGCTTTGGGTACGGAGGCCACCGATCCCGTAATATCCGAACGTTTCTGGGTACCATAGCCCACAACGACCACCTCGCTCAAGGCCCGGCTATCGTCTTTCATCTGGACATTGATGGTGGTCTGTGAGCCTACTACTACTTCCTGGGTGGCATACCCTACGTACGAGAAAACCAGAGTTGGATTGGACGTACCCTCGGGAATCTGGAGTCTGAAATTCCCGTCGGTGTCGGTATTCGTTCCCAGCGTTGTTCCTTTTAAGGAAACGCTAGTACCGGGAATTCCCTGTCCGTTGCCGTCGGTTACTTTCCCGGTGATGATAATGGCTTGACGGGAAGTCTTCGCTGAGGCGTGTAAAGGACTTCCGGTCCAGGGCTGGGCGAATCCACCCCGCAGGTGTAACATCGCTCCACAAATAAGTAGCCATTTAAATTTCATAGAAGTAAAAAAAGGTGTCTAACTATTGGTAGAATTAATATTCAATCGATAGTGGTCGGTTAAACTATTTACTTGAATAGTCCAAAAGTAGAGGTCCGCAAGCAGAACAAACGGGGACGATTTCGTCAAAAAGCGGGGGTAAATTTGACTTCGCCCCATTCAGTATCAGGGGGTTACCAGATGACTTCCCTAAAGACGATTGCAAGCACCTTTTAGGCCATAAAAAAACAGCTGATGCTCAGAGCACCAGCTGTTTTGAGGTATGAAAAGTCAGGTTTATTTCTTCAGTGATACGGGAGCAATCCCTTCCAACGTGGGCTTCGCTGGAGCAATGCTACCGTCCGGATTGAAGGTCAGCCGATCGATACAGGTTTCGCGATTATACCCCGCCGCATCGCCCAGCGTGATGCCATCGGGGTAGCGGAAGCGGTGATAGACAATGTACCATTCATCCCTGCCCGGCACCTGAATCACCGAGTTGTGACCCGTACCGTAAATCCCTCGACTCTTGTCTTTTTCGATGACGAGGTTATTGGATGGAATAGTCAGAGGACCCAGCGGAGACTTTGCTGTAGCGTAGCGTACCCGGTAATTTTCACTGCGAGTATCATCTTCCGACCAGAAGAAGTAATACGTTCCTTTCCGATAGATGACGTAGGTGCCTTCGCGGAAAGTCTGATCCGGCGTCAGAATTTTCTGCGTTTCGGGTTTGAGTGAACGCATATCTTCGCTAAGCTCCGCCGCGGCCAGATAGCCATTTCCCCAGTACAGGTAGCTTTTGTTCGTTTGCGGATCAGTAAAAACATCCGGATCGATTTCCTGCCCGTGTTTAATGCCTTCGGGATGTTTATCAATGAAAGGCTTACCAATGTCGGTAAAGGGTCCCGTCGGCTCGTCGGCGATGGCCAGGCCAATTTTTTGGGCTCCCGAATAGTAATAAAAGTACTGATACTTCCCGCCAATTTTCTTCTCCACAATGCACGGTGCCCAGGCGTTGCGGTTGGCCCAGGTGGTTTGCTTGGGCAAATCCAGAATAACCCCTTCGTCGTGCCAATCTACCAGATTCGTGGACGAAAAGGTTTTGAAGTACGTACCTCCCCAGTTATCAAAACCATCACTGGTTGGATAGAGATAGAACTTACCCGTTTTCTCCGCGTACAGCACTTCCGGATCCGCAAAATGGCCACCCAGTACGGGATTATTCGCCAGCGGCCATTGCTTCGTCAGAGCCTGATACTCGGCCTGCGTAATCGGCAGAATGGTACCGTGCCGGGGGAGGAAATTCATAGAAATTTCGTGGTCTACTTTCGTAAAGTGCTCCAGGTCTTTGCTGGTCGTAAATTCGTAGCGGCCCTTGGTGTAGACATCGTACATAAGAATGTACTGGTCGGAATGGTTGAGTTTAAAAATTCCGGAGCCTTCCACCGGATCCTTGGTCTGTTGCAGGTAGGCGTCGTGCTGGGTGTAAGGACCCGTCAATTGTTTGGCGGTAGACTGCTTGATGCCATTACCGTTGCCTTCCGTTTTATAGAATAGGTGGTATACCCCATCTTTCCGGATAATATCCGCATCGATACAGGAACCGCCCTGAGGGTTGGTGAAGAGCAACTGGGGCGTACTTTCCAAGGCCGTGAAATCCGCGTTGGCGTAGGCATAGTAGATTTTATCAGCATCTTGCCCGAATCGCATGGACCAGTAAATCATATACTTTTTCGCGACGGGATCGTAGATGGTTTGCGGAGCCCATACCCGGTTTACTTCCTTGAAGGCCGGATACGTTTGCGTAATGTCAATTTTACTGGATTGCCAGTGCAGTAGATCCTTCGAACGCAGCAGCACCATGCCGTGATTAGGACCCCAGCTATTTTTGACGGTATGCATGTCCGTGGCTACCATGTAAAACGACTTGCCGTCTTCACTACGCAGAATATGCGGATCGCGAACGCCGCCCGTGGCACTTATCTCGGCCGAGGGAATAACCGGCTGATTGAAGTTGAGTGCCTTATAGTTGTAACCATCTTTACTGACGGCAAAACGTATGGCTTCCTGATTAGCTCCTTTACCGGTAAAGTAAACGAAAAGGTACGCCGAATAGGGATCTTTCCGAAGGGGTTCGGCCCATCCGGAGGGAATGAAACCTACGAAAAGCCACAGACAAAAAAGAATACGATAGGACATAAAGGTTTTGAAAAGGAATTGAAAAAATACTTGTGAATAAGAGAAAAATAAGTAAACTTATGATCTTTTTAAGTTGATTTTCGAGTGGATTATTTCTCTTACACCACGCGTACAACAAAGTTAGAACCTGCGTAATGGCCGGGGAGGCTTTTTTTCGTCAAAACAGAGGGGCATATTAGCCAATCTATGAAGTTCTTTTTCTTAAGCTGTCTTTTCTGGATGAGTTGCTGCCTGATACCGGCGATGGCTCAATCCGCACCTTTTCGGTTCGAACATATTACGGTCAACGAAGGCCTTTCCCACAGCGATGCCATGTGCGTCGCTCAGGATCGGCTGGGTTTTACCTGGGTTGGAACCAATAAGGGGCTGGATCGGTACGACGGGCATACCCTGAAGACGTACGACTTGCCTTTGAATGACCGCCTGGGGACGACGGCCAACCGCGTTCGAACGCTGCATGTGGACCCCAGCGGACGCTTGTGGGTGGGTGTGGAACGAGCCGGATTATATCTGTACAACGCTTCAAAAGACCGCTTTTCCAGTATTCAGGAATGTGCAGGAGCCGCTGCTTTTCAGGCTCTGGCTCAACAATTATCCGAAGTAAACATCAATGCCATTACCTCCGACGCCCCGCACCGCCTCTGGATTGCCACCCATCAGGCCGGATTGTTTGTCGTAGAGCTGGCTCCTTCGGGAAGCATTCAAAAGATTGCCCAGATTCCGATCTTCGGTCAGCCCAGCATTTCCCGACTTGCGGTAGATCGTACCGGACAGGTTTGGGTGGGAACGCTTAATCATGGGCTATGGGTCATCAAGCCCCATTCCCGCACGGCTTTACAGGTACAGGCTCTGGGACAGACACCGATTCGGGCTCTTCACCGGGATTACCGGGGTGATTTGTGGATTGGTACGGGAAATCAGGTATTCTGGGCTCCAAACGCTACACTCGCTCAGGCGGGACAGTTACAGCCCCAAGCCCTACCCTTGCAGTTTGCAACGATTGAAAGCCTGTTTCTCGATTCATTTCAACGACTATGGATTGGTACCAGTTATGGCCTGATGCTTATGCGGCCTGCCCAGCGTAACGGACTGCCGCTGGATGTGACCGACGTACAAACCTTCCTGCCCCAGGATACGGATTTACGCAGCATCAATTCCGTACGGGTGCACGATATTCTGGAAGATCGGTTTAATAACCTCTGGCTGGCAACTTCGGCCGGGGGCCTCAACTTGCTGAAACTCCGCTCGAAACCATTCGGTCTCATCCGGCGGCAGATGCTAGGCTCCACGACTCCGGCTCACAATTACATCAATACCATTTTTAAAGACGAAAAAGCCCAGCAGATCTGGATGGGTACCCGTAACGGATTTGCCAGTTACGACCTCCGCCAAAAAACCTTCAAAAATTACCTCAGTAGTACGGTATTTGGCCGGGATAATGGCATGGACGTATCGGCTATCTATCAGGATACCCAGGGTACTTTATGGATCGGTACGCGTTACAAAGGCCTCTTGCGGATGGCTCCCGGCGGAAGCTCACCACCCCGCCTGCAAGCTCCCGTCCCGAACGGACCGGACTGGCGAAACATCTGCATCGAACACATCACGCAGGACCGCCACGGTATGCTGTGGGTTGCCACCAGCAGTGCCGGTATTCTTGCGTACGATGAGCAGGGAAAATACCGGGGTACCTACTCGCCCGATCAGCGTAATTTGCCCACGCGACAGATTACCTCGCTTCTGTACGACGCCAGTCAGGATTGTTTATGGGCCAGTACACGGGATCAGGGCGTGCTCAAACTCCAGATCCGGCAGGGTAAATTGTCCTTGCTGAAAGCCTTTACGCACCAACCGGGTAATCCGAATAGTCTGCAAACAAATTACGCCTGGCCCCTGGCCAAAGATTCCGCCGGAAACCTCTGGATCGGTACCATCGGGGGTGGTCTGCACCGACTCACACCCGGTACGGAACGCATCGAACGCTACCGCCGCTGGGTACCCGAAAACGATATTGAAAGTTTACAGTTTGACGAATCGGGAAATCTCTGGATTGGCGGAACGGGTCTGTATCAGTTCACCCCCCGTACTCGTCAGCTCTGGCATTATGATGTAACGGACGGCCTCCAGAGTAATTCCTTTAAAGTCGGAGCCTCCTACCGCTCCAGCGACGGGACGCTTTACTTCGGCGGTATCAACGGTATTACGTCTTTCAAACCCGCCGCAATCCGTCCGAACCCGTATCCGCCGCTGGTACAGATCACCGAATTTCGCGTACACAATCAACCCGTAGCTACGGGTGATACGTTAAATGGTCGGGTACTGCTGGAAAAGCCGTTTTCGGCAAATCCGGATGTTCGGCTGGAGGCCTCTGAAAACGATTTTTCGCTGGCTTTTGTCGCCCTGAACTATGCCAACCCGAAGAAGCAACGGTACGCGTATCGTCTGGCAGGATACAATACGAATTGGGTGGAATTGCCCAGCGGACAACGGATGGCCAGTTTTTCAAACCTGGCTGCCGGTACATATACGTTTCTGGTGAAAGCAACCAACGGCGACGGCATCTGGTCGAGCCAGTCCGCTCAGATGCAGGTAACGATTTTACCGCCCTGGTGGAAAAGCTGGTGGGCCTACGTGCTTTATGGCTGTATCCTGACGGGGGCTCTGCTGTTGTACCGCCGCATCGCTACGGCCCAGCAGGCTCTGAAAAATACGCTGGCTTTTGAAAAATTCCAGCATGAAAAAGAAAAGGAACTGACCGATTTGAAGCTGAGCTTTTTCACGAATGTCTCCCACGAACTCCGAACGCCCCTTACGCTAATTCTGGGACCGATGGAAGAACTGGTATCTTCCAAATACCAGCAAAGTGGCTTGCGGGAAAAAGTATTACTCATGCACAGCCAGACGCGTAAGCTACTTGATCTGGTGAATCAGTTACTCGATTTTCGCAAGGTGGAGTCGGGTCACTTGTCCCTGAAGGCCAGTCGGGAAAACATTAGCAGTTTTGTGGAGGAGCTGTATCTCATTTATCAGCTCAAAGCCGAAGAAATGCAACTGGATTACCGGCTGGAAAAACCGGCAGAGCCCATCTACCTGTATTTTGACCGGAACAAACTGGAAATCATTCTGACTAATCTCTTGTCAAATGCCTTCAAGTACACCCGCCCGCAGGACCGGATTCGCTTGTCCCTACAGGTCGTGGGAGATGCCGGGCAGTCGGCGGAGTACCAGAATGGCCGGCTTCTACAGCATTACCTGGAAATTCAGGTACGGGATTGGGGTGTAGGGATGCCCACCGAAGAACTCGAGCACATTTTCGATCCCTATTTCCAGGCTTCTCATACCCAAACGCTGAAGATTGTAGGTTCGGGCATTGGCCTTTCGTTGGTGAAACAGTGGGTGGAACGGCACCGGGGCGAAGTTTCGGTGACCAGTGCACCGGATCAGGGGACTACCTTTACGGTCCGCCTGCCTTTCGGAAACCGCCATTTGCAAGCCTCCGAAATTCACGTTCCCGAAACCTCCGTTCCCGCTACGCTGGAGCTACCCGAGGCCGATGCGGAACTCCTGGCGGCCACCAGTCAGTTACCGGTTTCGCTTCGCGTATTGGTGGTAGAAGACAACGAAGAAGTGCGGAAGTATCTGCACCAGCTATTGGTCGGTGAATTTGAAGTACTAACGGCCGTTGATGGGCTGGATGGCTGGAATCAGGCCCTGGCGAGTCTGCCCGATCTGATCATTAGTGACATCATGATGCCCCGAAGCGACGGTCTGGAACTCTGCCGAAAAATCAAGCAGCATCCCAAAACCAATCATATTCCCGTATTGCTGCTTACGGCCCGAGCCGCGGCGGTGTACGAACTGGAAGGTCTGGAACACGGAGCCGACGATTATATTGCCAAGCCCTTCCATCCTAAAATCCTGTACGCCAAGATCACGAGTATACTGCTGAACCGGGTCAAACTACGGGAGTATTACCAGCGAAAAATTTTGCTGGAGCCCTCCGAAGTCGTCATTCCGGATGCCGATAAGTTCTTCCTGGAAAAGGCCATGCAGATTGTCGAAAGCCAATTACAGGAACCTGAATTCAACGTTCAGATCCTGGTTCAGGAAATGGGCATGAGTCAGTCGGTATTCTATCGGCGGCTGAAAAGTATTACCGGGCAAACCGTTGTTGAATTCATTCGCGATGTACGCATGAAACGGGCCGCCCAGCTTCTGGCCAGCACCCCGATGCGGGTATCGGATATTGCGTATCAGGTAGGGATTGAAGACGTGAAGTATTTCCGGAAAATGTTCCAGAAGCTGTACAACGTGCCGCCCTCGGAATACGCCCGACAATTTCGAACGACGACTACGCCGCTGGAAGAAGACTACAGTTAAAACGTGTAAATCACAAACAGGGTTAATCCAATAATCACTACCATTAACGCATAGATGAGCCATGCAGGATAGTGACTTTTTCTGGGGTTGGAAGGCGATGCGTTCATAGCGTGTTTTCGGTAGGCAATACTAAGCCATCCGCTCGCCCGAACGGGGGTACAAATTCGGTAGTTAAGGGGGAAGAATTGGGCGACACTTCGATTCAGTCGTGTATTTCGCCTGATCGCGAGCCGATGGTCCTTGTTTGCCAGTTATCCAACAGAAACTATAAGGCATTCCTTACGTTCCCCAAGCAATAATAAAGGCTCTCTCCAATAATCGGAGAAAGCCTTTACCAGGATACATAGAGGTGGGTGGATATAAAATGCTACATGGACTCTTAGAAATCTTCCTTATACAGGAACTCCGTCAGTCATTTTGATAATCCCCATAAATCAGCCTGACTAACGGAGTAGGTTCCAACCAGAGAACCCGGCCCTGCAACAAGGAGCAGAGATCTTGTTTCAATCCCTCTGCATTAACGAGACGATACAAAAGTAACGGTTTATACTATACGAAAAAACGGCTTAATTTTACCATAAAGATGCCCTTACTATTAGGGTTGAGCGAATCCATCAGTTAATCCCATTTATTGATTCCGGATAGGATGTAGGGACCTTGGGCTGAATCTTAGCGGAGACATGCCGGGCTACCACTGTTTATACACCATTCATCCCTACCCCAACATTTTGGCTAAGTCTTCTGCATTTTAGGCTACGTTTAGCAAATGGGTGATTGTGAACTTTGTCGAAACATTCCACAGCACACGTATGTCAAGCACAAATCAGGGAAAAGTTATCGTCATCACGGGAGCCAGCAGTGGCATTGGCCAGGCTACCGCTCGCCTGTTAGCTCAGCAAGGGGCGATTGTGGTTCTGGGAGCCCGGCGGGAAGATCGTCTGATCGAACTCGTACATCAAATTAAAGAACAGGGCGGACAGGCTACTTACGTTCTAACCGATGTTAGCCAGCAGGCAGATCTGACGCGTCTGGTTGCGTTGGCCCGTCAGCAGTACGGCAAGGTAGATGCTATCATCAATAATGCGGGCGTGAGTGAGCTTTCGCGAATGGATGAGTTACAAATTGAGGATTGGGAAAAGATGATCGATATTAACCTGAAAGGCGTTCTGTACGGTATCGCTGCGGGGCTGGCAGTATTCAAACAACAGGGTTTCGGGCACATCATTACCATTATTTCTACCTCGGGGATTAAAATTACGCCCAATCAGGGCGTCTACGCGGGAACCAAAAACGCCGTTCGTACCATTCATGAAGCACTGCGACAGGAATCTAAAGGGAAGTATCGGGTGACGGGCATTTCACCAGGCATGGTAAAAACCGATTTTGTAGCTCAGTTGAAAAATGAAGCCTTAAAAGCAGCCATCACGGATCAAATGGACACGTTCGGCCTGCCGCCCGAAGCCGTGGCCCGAACGGTGGCCTTTGCTCTGGAACAACCGGATGACGTAGAAATTGGTGATATTGTCATTCGTCCGACCGCCCAGGACTAGTAGAGGGCATTCAGCCCTCAGCCCTTACGCTTATACAGATTGATCGCATGAAAGCACCGCAAACGCACGTTTTTAAAACGATTACCGAGCTGCTAGAGCACCTGAAGCAGCCGAAGCCCTTGCATCCGCTGATCGCTCTGGTTTCGTATCAGGCAACCGCTCCCGATTTAGAGCAGGCCGGAGCCGTTTTCATGCTTGATTTTTATAAAATCTCTTTTAAAACCCGCTTCAACGGTCACGTTCGGTACGGACCGGGCTACTATGATTTCCAGGAGGGTGGACTGGCTTTTCTAGCTCCGCATCAGTTGGTGACCATGACTGCTTCCACGGACAACTACGAGGGGTTCGCCCTGTATTTTCATCCGGATCTGATTCGACCCTATCCGCTCGGCAAGTCGATCCGGCAGTATCATTTTTTTTCCTACGATGTCTCGGAAGCCCTGTTTTTATCGGCGAGTGAAAAGGAGGTCATTACCTCGCTATTTGATTCCATTCAGCGGGAGCTTCACACCAACATCGATGCCTTTAGTCAGGACGTACTGGTTTCGCAGATTGAACTGCTACTGCATCACAGTAATCGCTATTACAACCGGCAATTTCTGACGCGTAAAGCAGTCCATCATGATTTAATAACCACCATGGATGCGTACCTAACCAGCCGATTCTCGCAACCGTTGAACGGCATTCCCACGGTACAGGAAGTGGCGGATTACGTGAAGGTATCGCCCCGCTATTTAACGGATCTACTCAAAACGCTACACGGGGTCAGTACGCAGCAGTACATTCACAATCAGTTGATTGAAACGGCGAAAACCTACCTGAGTACGAGCGGCTTAACCGTGGCTGAAATTGCGTACCATCTGGGTTTTGAGCATCCGCAATCGTTCAGCAAGCTGTTCAAAGCCAAAACCAGACTTTCTCCGGTGGCCTTTCGGCAATCCTTCAGGGATTAGATTTCAGCTGAGAACGCATAGATCAGAATGTCTCTTTCGATACCAATGTCCTGCAAATTGATAGGCTTAGACAGCAGGACTTTTAGGAAATAGGTTCTCCTGTGTAGTTTATAAAAGCAGAATCGGTCTTGCCTGGCAATCGATTCTGCTTTAGGCAACCAATAGGTTTTGCCCCACTCATTCGGTTAGTCTTTTCTGCCGCTTCCCGTCAGGCAAAGTCGATTCATACGTAAAAAGCGGTCGATTTTACATTTATTTGTACTGGCAAGGCTGGCTATACGTACACGCTTACGACAGCCGATTGCCGCATGTATTACCTCGACAAACCGTATGAAACTCCTTTTCTTCCTGCTTTTTACCCTTCCCTTTTTGACTTTCTCAAAGCCTGAAAGCATTTCCTCTGTCTCTGCCTTGGCTTTAGTCGATAGTAGCCAGCGGCGGGAAAATCCGGTCATTCCCGGGGATTTCGCGGACCCTTCGATCATTCGTGTGGGTCAAACGTACTACGCGACCGGAACTTCTTCGGAATGGGCACCCCATTTTCCTTTACTTCAGTCCACCGATTTATTGCACTGGAAGCCCATCGGGTACGTGTTTCCCAAAACGCCCGCCTGGGCGGCGGCTTCGTTCTGGGCTCCGGAGCTGTATTACCGAAACGGTACCTACTTTGTGTATTACGTAGCCCGCAAAAAAAGCGATGGCATTTCCTGTATCGGCGTAGCGACATCCAGGAATCTGGCGAAAGGATTTACCGATCGGGGCATTTTGCTGGAGTTTGGCAAAGAAGCCATTGATCCCTTTGTGATCGAAGATAAGGGTCAGTTGTACATCACCTGGAAAGCCTATGGTCTGGATCAACGGCCCATTGAAATTCTGGGGAGCCGACTTTCCAATGACGGATTAAAAGTACAAGGAGAACCCTTTATGCTCCTGCGGGATGATAAAAAAGAAGGATTGGAAGGACAGGCTCTCATCAAGCGAGACAACGCATACTATCTGTTTTATTCCCCCGGCAATTGCTGCGGCAGAGATTGTAATTACAAAGTAGAAGTTGCCCGGTCGGCATCTTTGCAGGGACCCTATACCCGCTTTGAAGGCAACCCCCTACTGGCCGAAACCGACGAATGGAAGTGCACAGGCCACGGCACGCTGGTTACTTCGCCAGCCGGAAAAACCTATTACCTGTACCATGCTTATAATAAGAAGGATCTGGTGTACACGGGTCGACAAGGTATGCTGGGCGAAGTAGTATGGGATGCGGAATGGCCCCGAATCAAACCGCTGGGCAACGACGCGGAACGCGTCAAGAATTTCCGGGATGATTTTTCCGCAACCACGGTATCCGGCAGCTGGCAGTGGGATTTTCGTCATGCCACACCGGAAGTTAAAGTAAGCAAGGGTAATCTTTTCTTAACGGGTCAATCCCTTGCAAACAACCTTTCCGGTACGGCGTTGACGATTCGACCCCTTCTGGGTGATTATACCATGACCACCGAAGTCGTCAATCAAAACGCGGCCTTGAAAGGCCTGGTGCTCTACGGGGATGCCGGACAAGCCGTAGGCATCGGCATGCAGGGCAATCAGGTACAGATTTGGGAGGTAAAGAAAGATCAGCGGCAGATTCTCCGGCAGGAGTCGATTGCTTCAGCAAAAGCAGTTCAGCTTAAAATGGACGTGAAAGAGGGCTCCCGATTGCGGTTCTATTGGAGTCCGGACGGTAAAAAATGGAACGAACTCACCACTACCTCCGGTGTGTATGATGGAAGCTTTCTGCCCCCCTGGGACCGTAGTCCACGACCCGGCTTATTGCATCAGGGGGCCTCGGGCGAGCCAGCCGTATTTAGTTTCTTTGCCCTTTCTTACCAATAATTTAGGTACAGCTGAAACCCGTCTACCCCCCCAAAGGAATGCCTGACTCCTTTGGGGGGTTGCTTTTGATAGGTACCTAGCTGATTTCCACGTGGGTCACCTATCCTAAATCGATTATATTACTTCACGAAGTTTTTATTAAAATATTTCGAGTTGAGTACTAAGGGTATGGGGGGTATTCTTTGTCACCCTAGTAAAGACTCATCTGTAGCTAATGGGATTGGTAGAAAAGCTTTCTAGTTCAGAAACTTCTTTGCGGGAAGAGCGTCTGCAACCGGAACCGTCCAAAGTGATTGATAACGAACATTTTATTCGAGCCGCTTTTGCCGAGTCTACCGGGAAAGGTTTTGAAGCCCTGTTTCGTCTGTATTATCAGCCTTTGTTCAGCCATGCCTTACGCTTTGTGTATACTAGAGAAAAGGCGGAGGATATTGTATGTGATGTATTTCATGATTTCTGGAAGAGCAATACCTACGACTCCATGCAGGGTACGTTTCGTTCGTATTTGTACGCGGCGGTGCGAAATCGGGCGTATACCTACGTTCGTTATGAGTTAAAAGAAGAGAAAAATACGACTTCCCCGGAATCTTCCGAACACCTCTCAGAGGCAAACAATCCCGAATCCCTGATCGAGTATGATGAGTTGTACCAACGCATAGATCAGGCCATTTTACAGCTTCCCGCCCAATGTCAGCGGGTCTTCATGCTGAGCCGGTTTGAGGGAAAGAAAAACAAGGAAATCGCTACCGAATTGAACCTGTCCCTGAAAACCGTAGAAGCTCACATGGCCAAAGCACTGAGTCAGCTTCGCAAGGCTATACTAACAATCACTATTCTGCTACAGTGGTTTAGCTAATCTCTTTCATCCCAACCACCTATTGAAAGCCAACCGATTACCATGGAAGACCAGGTCATTAAAAACACGGTGCACGATTATTTCGCGGGTCGGGCTACACCCCTTCAAAAGAAAGTCATTGAAGACTGG
This sequence comes from Siphonobacter sp. BAB-5405, assembly GCF_002872335.1. Taxonomy (GTDB): domain Bacteria; phylum Bacteroidota; class Bacteroidia; order Cytophagales; family Spirosomataceae; genus Siphonobacter. The sequence goes on from NZ_NJAG01000036.1 coordinate 215,805, forward strand.
CTGAAGGATGCTGGCAACCACGAACAGTACTACCAGTGGCTGCACGAATGGGAGCTAAACCACCTACAGGGCCGAGCTTCGTGGGAGGATGCTTTTCAGCGTACGCAGCAAATGCTTCATCAGGAACCCGAGCCGGAATCGATCCTTCAAACCGATGATACGCCCACCCGCTGGTGGAACCGGACTTCGATTCGGCTGATTGCGGCCGTGCTGGTCGTTGCCTTCCTCGGCGTATCTTTTCCGGCCATTCGGAACCTGATTTATTACCAGACGAGTGAAACGGGATACGGTGAAACCCGGAAAATTTCCTTTGAAGACGGTTCAAGCGTTACCCTGAATGCCAACTCTTCCCTGCGTTATCCGCGATTTGGCTTCGGCGAAGGTACGCGTCGGGTCGAACTGCGGGGCGAAGCTGATTTTCAGATTGAACATACGCCGCAGCATCAGCCTTTCATCGTTTCCATTCCCAGTGGTCTGGAAGTGAACGTCTTAGGTACCCAGTTTACCGTTTTTGCCCGCAGCCGTCGCTCGCAGGTTACGCTCCGATCCGGAAAAGTGGCCTTACAGATGAAGCAGGCTCCGCAGGCTTCTCCGCTCGTGATGAAGCCCGGCGATCTGGTCGTCATGAATCCGTCGGGAAAACTCAGTCGCTCGCACACCGCCCATCCGGAGCAATACGCCTCCTGGAAAGACCATCACCTCACGCTCAACCGAACCTCCCTCCGGGAACTGGCGTCCATTCTCGAAGAAACCTATGGCTTCGAAGTGGAAATCAATGATCCGGAACTTGCCAGTCGAACGGCTACGGGCCTCTTACCCGCCGAAAACCCCGAAGCCACCCTGGAGCTTATCGCCGAACTATTCGCCATCAATTTCACCCGTCACGACAACCGGATTGTTTTCAAAGACTAGACGCTAACCCTAAACCTATTTTTGTGTATGAGACTGCTTTCCCGGCGAGCTCGAAGATCGCTATTGGTCTGTGTTTCCCTATCCGTCTGTTCGCAGGTGTCGGCCCACTCCCAGACGGGGCCCGGATTTTCCTTTGTTACGAATCAGATGACCCGCCAACCCAACGCGACCCTGCGGGATGTGTTGATGCAGCTAAAGAGTACCTACCGGGTCAACATCATTTTTGAAGATCGACTGGTGCAGTTGCCCGTTGATCCGGCAATAGTGGATCGCAAACGTTCGCTCGAAGAAAACCTGACCCGACTGCTGCAACCCAATGCCCTCGGCTTCAAAAAAGTAAGCGATGGGGTGTACATGATTGTACGCAATCGCAAGCCGCAGGAACAGACCTCAACTTTCCCCGAAAAAACGACAGTTCCCATCAATACGCCCACACTCGCTACCGTAGCCGAGGTAGTAGAGTCACCCAAGGCTCCTCAGGATCGCCAGATTCAGGGAACGGTGAAGGACGAAAAAGGCGAAGCATTGCCGGGCGTCAGTATCATCGTGAAGGGCACGACGCGGGGTACCAACTCCGATGTACAGGGGGAGTTCAAGCTGAGTATTCCCGATGGCGAAGTCACGCTGATTCTATCTTTTGTGGGGTATAAAAGCCAGGAATTGCTGGTGGGGAATCAAACCGCACTGAATGTTTCCCTGCAACCCGAACCTAGTGCTCTGGACGAAGTAGTGGTCATCGGTTACGGTACCACTCGCCGAAAAGACCTCACCGGGTCCGTTTCCAGCGTGAAAGCCGCCGACATCACCCTAAGTCCGGTAACGAATCCCGTCGAAGCCCTACAGGGCCGCGTGGCGGGTCTGGATATTGAACGGGGTAGCGGTCGGGCTGGCACTACGCCCAACATTCTCTTACGCGGGAACCGCTCCATTTCCGGGGGACAAACGCCGCTGTACCTGATCGACGGCGTACCGGGAAATATCAATGCCCTGAATCCCAACGATATTGAAAACATCGATGTCCTGAAAGACGCGGCGGCAACGTCCATTTACGGCGTGGCCGGAGCCAACGGGGTCATCATTGTTACTACCAAAAAGGCCAAAGCCGGAAAATTACAGATTGACGTTGATAGCTATTACGGCATCAACGGTTTCGCCCGTTTTCCCAAACCACTCACTGGCAACCGCTGGATTCAGTACCAGAAAGACCGCTATTTTACCGAACGGGGCACCTACACCGATAACCTCGTCGATCTGGTTTCGTCCGTGGAAGTGCGTAATCTGGTCGAACAGGGCCGCTGGGTAAACTGGGTGGATGAAACGCTTAAAACCGGGGTTCAGCAAAACCACTTCGTTTCCCTGCGGGGCGGCACGGATAAAGTGCAGGCCTATTTGTCCATGGGTTACATCGGGGAAAAGGGGATTTACCAATTCGACGAAGCCAAGATTCTCAACCTGCGTACCGGCATGGATGTGAAGTTCAGCAAGCTGTTTAAAGCCGGGATTCAGACCGTACTGACGGCCCGTAATACCGATGCCACCGCCAGCCGGGTGAACAAAGCGTATAGTGTGGCTCCCGTAGGTGAAGCGTACAATGAAGACGGCACCGTTCGACTCCGGCCCCTGGGTGAAAGCAATTCTACCATCAGCCCCATTGCCAATTACGCTCCCGGCGTATACGTAGACAATTCCAAAAGCCTGAATGTCAATATTTATCCCTACGTCGAATTAACGCCCCTGGATAACCTGACCATCCGGTCCAACCTGGGTCTGACGGCATCGGGTTCGCGGGATGGCTTTTTCCAGAGCGAACGAGCCTATAATCCAGCATCGGAAGGACGGGTAAACAAGGAAGCGAGTTACTCCAACGGTATTGGCTATTCGTACATCTGGGAAACCTACGCAACCTACAACCTGAATCTGCCCAAAGACCATCAGTTAACCGCCACGGCGATCACTTCGATGGCGAAGACGCAGACGGAAACGTCCAACATTTCAGTCAACGGCCTGGATTTTGATTACTACCAGTTTTACAACACCGGAGCCGCCAATACCGTCAGCAACCGTTCGACGGGCTATTCGGAAACCAGCCGGATGTCGTACGCCGGACGTTTGCACTACAGCTATCAAGGCAAGTATCTGCTGACTTTATCCAATCGCTGGGACGGGGCTTCGCAGTTGTACCGCAACTGGGCGTCTTTCCCTTCGGTGTCGGTGGCCTGGCGGGCCAGTGATGAAAAATTCATGGAAGGCGTCAAGACCTGGATTGATGATCTGAAGGTTCGGTTTAGCTACGGGGTTACTGGAAATAACAACATTTCGCCGTACCAGAGCATTTCGGAAATGGTATCCAAAACGGCGGGGTCTAACCTGTCGCTGGGCGGTTCGAGCATTCTGCCCATCTACGTAGTGAAACAGGCTCTGGGTAATCCGGATCTTACCTGGGAAAAGTCGTATACTACCAACTTCGGCGTCGATTTCTCCCTATTCAACGGCAGAATTGACCTGACGGCCGACCTCTACCGGACGCGGACAGATGGGGTGTTGTACAAACGCAATCTGCCTTCGACGGCGGGCGGCTTCGACGCGAAAAACCTGTATACCAAAGTGCTGAACATTGCCAAAACGCAGAACGAAGGGTTAGAACTGACCGCCTCTTTCCGCACCATGGCAAAGAAGGATTTTCAGTGGAACACCACCGTAACCTTTACGGCCGCCCGTGAAAAGCTGGTTAGTATTGATTTGGGAAACGCTCAGAGTGCCACTTCGCTCATCTCGGAAAACCTCTTCGTTGGCTCGCCGCTTCGCACGTTTTACGATTACAAGAAAACGGGCATCTGGCAAACGGCAGACAGTGCTCAGGCTCGCCTGTACGGAGCTAAACCCGGCGATATTCGGCTGCAAACCGTCCCGCGAGTCAATGCCAATGGCGAATCCGACAACGGGGTACATGCCTATTCAGCAGCCGATCGGATGATTGTGGGCAGTGCGAACCCCCGGTGGCTCATGGGGATTCAGAATTCGTTTGCGTATAAAAACTTTGATCTGACCGTGTTCGTCAATATGCGTTTCGGCCATACGATCAATGCGACCGGACTGGGTTACTGGAATACGATTTCCCAGCCCGAAACCTACAACTACTGGACGCCCACAAATCCGACGAATGATTTCCCGCAACCGGGTTCGGCTTTTAGTAACACTTTCGTTTCGGCCCTCAATTACGTGGATGGCTCGTACGTAAAAGTCAAGAATATTACCCTGGGCTATACCCTGCCCAAGCCCCTGCAGAATACCCTGGGCTTATCACGGATGCGGTTCTACGGCACGATCTATAATCCACTGATTTTCACGAGAAGTCCTTTGTTGAAAGGGTTTGATCCGGAATCGGGCGGCTCGGATTCCTTTCCGCTCTTCAAACAAATCATTCTGGGGGTGAACCTCTCCTTTTAAAAACCATTCGTATGCGAGTATATACACTGATTTTCGTAGCCATCTGGACGCTCGCCTCCTGCCAGAAACTGGGCGAATACAACCCCGCCGGCTTACCCGTGGAAGGGGTACTGACGGACAAAGCAGGCCTGGAGGGAGCCATCAACGGCTGTTACACCGACCTGTACTTTTTTCACGGAAAAGTGGACCTGATCGGCCCTACCGAAGCGGGTACGGATAGTTGGGTGAACGTCGGTAACAATGACATCGGGCTTTTGCTGTACAACAACACGCTGAACACCACGACGGGTACCGTTCGGGTGATTTGGAACGGCCTGTATTCGCTGGTAAACTACTGTAACACAGCCATTAATTACTCGAAAAATGTAAAAGGCTACGCATCGCAGGCAGAGCTGGACGCCAAAATTGCCGAGGCGTACTTCATTCGGGCGTATGCCAATTTTAACCTCGTCGAGCAGTTTGGTAACGTAACCCTGTCAAAGACATCGGCGGCGGAAGGTAGCGTGGAGCTAAGTCCGGTGCGGAATCCCGAAGCGGAATTTTACGATTCCATCATTGCTGATTTGAAATTTGCCTGTGAGCATTTGCCCTACACGCAGTCCCTTCGCGGTCGGGTCAGCAAGAAAGCGGCCTACGGGTTACTGGCGAAAGTGTATCTGCAACGCACCCGTCTGGGCGAAAAAGAAACCTACGCCCGTCTGGCCCTGGAAACGGCCGAGCAGCTCATCAACAATACGGCAACCTTTCGCTGTGCCCTGTATCTGAGCGACGCCAGCCGCTCAGGTTTCAGCAAATTGTGGGACGGAGCCAATAACAAAACCAACACTGAATCCCTGTTCCTCCAAGCCATTGATCCTACCTCAGGCCTGAACCCAGAGCAGTACAACCGGGGCCGTACGCGACAGTACTACCTGCCGGAATTGGGTGGTCGGGGTGCCGAATGGGGTACCCGCGAAACCAGCGTCCTGTACGGACGGGCCAACTCCCGCTATTACAAACCCAGCAAGTACCTGCTCACCAGCATTTTCGAGCCGCAGGAAAACACACCCGACACGCGGTTCAAAGAGACGTTTACGTATAAGTTTTACGCCAACGCGAACAAAACGATTACCGCCGCGATGGCTACGGCTTACCGGAAAGATCCGTCCGTGGTTGGGAAGGTTATTCTGGGTACTACGGCCCCCTACACCAGTCCCTTCCTGCCCGTTACGACGCAACTCGAAGAAGAAACCAACATGGCTAACGATCAGGGACTGGCCGTCTTTACGCCGAACTGGACGATTGATGAAACTACCAAAAGTAAATTACCTTATCTGGTAGCCGACCCGAGCGATCTGTTTGATCCGGTTACGGGCAATTACAAAACGACGGCTCAGATTCCGGCCAACTACCCGAACCTGATTAACATCTACCCGGCGATGCGGAAGTTTTCGAGCAAGCCATTTGCCTACACGAATCAATACTGGATGGGTGACATTCCGATTATCCGTTTGGGCGACATTTATTTGATTGCCGCAGAAGCGGCTCTGTATCTCAACAATCAGGCGAAAGCGACGGATTACGTCAACACCATTCGCAAACGGGCTGCCCTGGCCAGTCGCGAAAGTGAAATCACGGTAACGCCTAATCAGGTCACGCTGGATTTTCTGGTGAACGAACGGGCCCGCGAACTAACCGGCGAGCACTGGCGATGGTATGATCTGAAACGGATGGGTAAACTGACCAAGTCGTACCTGCAATCGACGAACCCCATCGTGAGCGTTGATTTCAACGAATCCAGACATACCGTACGACCTATTCCCCAAAGCTTTCTGGATGCCATCAGTAACGCAGCGGATTACGGATCAAATGGATACTGAGAAAAAGGAGCTGGTAAGTACTGGCTCCTTTTTCTTTTAAGGAATTTTGACGGTATGACCTGATCGGTATTTCGAAAGGCATTGGGAAGTTTCTAGAATCGGATTTCTTCTGGAGCAGAATCGATCGTTTACCTATACTTTTCACTTAAAAACAATTCTATTTGTTCCCTCCCATTAAACCTTAGTACCTTCGAGCCATCATGTATCTATGATGATGAGGGGCAAATATCACTTGAATGAATGGGAGATACGCTTACGAAAGTATCTCAAACGCGTCAGCCGAAGTACGGGTGTACAAAAAATTAACCACTGGCTGATTACACATAATCTATCCACCGCACCTTTGCGAGCCGCTCCTTTGTGGATCGCTTCGGTTTTAGTCGGATTAATGGCGGTAGGGTACGAAAAAGTGTTTGCTTTCGTCGAGCACACGGGGATGCACTGGTACCAAAATCACCCGTATCTGATCTTTTTGACGACGCCCCTCTGTTTTTGCGGAGCCTGGTTGCTCACGCATTACCTCGCTCCAACGGCTTCGGGCAGTGGCATTCCACAACTCATGGCCGCGGTAGATTTGGCCGAGACGAAGGCTCACTGGAAAGTAGATAAATTGCTCAGCATCCGCATTGCACTGGTAAAAGTGGCGAGCAATCTGGTACTGCTCCTCGGCGGGGGTGCCACCGGACGGGAAGGCCCAACGCTTCAGATTGCCGGGTCCATTTTTGAAACCATTTACCGGCTTGTACCCGAAACCTGGAATAAAGTCTCGCAACGGGTCATGATCGTGACGGGAGGAGCGGCCGGACTAGCGGCGGCGTTTAACACCCCTCTCGGTGGTATTGTATACGTAGTCGAAGAACTGACGAAAGCTCATCTCGCCGTTTTCCGGACGGCCGTACTCAGTTCCGTGATTATTGCGGGGATAACGAGTCAGTTTTTGCTGGGTCCGTACCTATTTCTGGGCTTTCCAAAAATCACTCGACTGCCGTTGGAATCCATCTGGCTGGTCATCGGCATTGCCTTTGTTACGGGGTTGGCGGGTTCGGCCTTTACCAAACTATTACTGCTGATTTCTTCGCTGCGGAAACGTTTTCCGGGCCTGACTAAACAACTCGTATTCGTAACCGGACTGGGCCTGCTGTTTGCAACGATTGTTTTTTTCTCGGGCGTACAGGCCATGGGTTCCGGAAAAGAATTGATTAATCAGGCCTTATTTGAAGGCACGGAACACATTGCGTGGTACGCTTTTCCGGTTCGATTTATTGGCAATGCCCTGTCGTTTTCGGCGGGTGGAGCGGCGGGGATTTTTGCCACGTCTTTGTCTTCCGGAGCGATGCTCAGCTCGCTGTTGCTGGAATATGTCATTCCCGTTCAGGTCCAACACCATAATCTGCTCATTCTGGTGGGTATGATTGGTTTTCTGACGGGCGTGACGCGTACCCCCTTTACGTCGGCCATTTTGGTACTAGAAATGACGGACCGGCATTCCGCCATTTTCTATTTCCTGCTGGCGGGCATCATTGCTAATGTGGCGGCTAGCTTAATTTTGCGTCATTCGTTTTATGAGATCCGCAAGGAGGAATTTTTAAGTCAGCCTGCTTAATCACTCATGAGACAGCAACTTGTTTACGAAAATAAAACATTAACCAGGGATACTACCTCTCCAGGCCTAGTGCTGTCTCAATCTTTTTGAAACTTTAAAGTGCCTAGTTCGTTATCAATATGCAACACTTTGTTGCTTCTTTTTCCTGCATGAATAATGATCAGCGACTAGACGCTTTTTCCGGGGATCGTTTAGACCCCACTTTAGCTTTACAGGCAGCTGGTCTGGGAGTCTGGCGAATAAACCCCCTCACCGAAGCATTACAAACGGACCCGCTGGGCCATCAATTACTGGGCTTACCCGGTGATGCTGATTCCTTCACTATTCAGCAACTGCTTGAGCGTATTCATCCGGAAGATCAACGTATTTTAAGCGAGGCCTGGGAAAGCCTTTTGCATAGATCAGAACCGGTTGACGAGACCTTTCGAATCATCCATTCCTCTAATCAGATCAAATGGATTCGATGGTGGGGACAGCGGTATTTCGCTAAAAATGAGCAACATTCTATTTTAACAGGTCTTTGTCAGGAAGTAAAACCCAGGGTTGAACATCAAAATCAGCCCGTCGATCAATGGTTATCGCTTTTCTTTGAACAGGCTCCCCTGGGCATTGCCCTGCTGGAAGGTCCTACGCACCAGCTTCGCTTTGCGAATACTCCCTTTCAGGAACTATGGAAATTGAGTAGACCTGTGGAAGAGGTATTGAATCGCCCGGTGTTTGAAGCTTTTCCGGGCATTGCGGGACTGGGTCTGGAAGAATTGCTCGAGCAGGTCCGGACAACGCATCAGCCGGTGAGTGGCCAGGAACAACCTGCTTATTTTGACCGCAATGGTCAGTTGGAACTCGCCTACATCAGTTTCGTTTACGCACCCTTGCGAGGTAGGCTGGGTCAGGAATATATTGTAGTTGTGGCCACGGATGTCACCGAAATAGTAATCAGTCGTCAGGAGATTGAAAGCCGCCGGAAAGAATCGCAGGTTATGGCTGAGGTATTGACCCGGAATAACGAACAGCTTAGTCAGGCCAATATTCAACTCAGCCGTTCGAATGAACTACTCCAGAGTTTCGCTTACGTAGCCAGTCATGATTTGCAGGAACCCCTGCGTAAAATTCAGCAATTTGTCGATTTGCTTCGTCCGCAACTACCCGATGAAAATCTGGTAGCCGAAAACTATTTGAACCGCGTACAGGCCTCTGCCCGTCGGATGTCGGAGCTTATGCAGGCTTTGCTGGAGTTTTCACAGGTCCCCTCCAAAGTGAACACGCCCAAACCCGTACCTCTGGACGAGGTACTGCAGGAAGTCGTTCAGTTACTGGAATTAGGGCTAAAGGAATCCCAGGCTAAACTTTCTATTGAACCCTTGCCCATCGTTTGGGGACAACGGCAATTGTTGATTCGGCTCTTTCAGAACCTTTTATCCAACGCCCTCAAATTCAGCCGGGTCGATCGGGCGGGCATCGCGACCATTCCTCATATCCAGCTTACTTCAACCCTAATTGCTGCGAGTGACCTTTCGCTAAAGATTCATCCTGCTCAAAAAGCCGCTCAGTACCTACGCGTTGATGTAATCGATAACGGCATCGGTTTCGATCCCGAATATCTGTCCCGTATGTTTCAGATTTTTCAGCGTCTGCACAGTAAGAGTGCATACGGTGGCAATGGCATTGGTCTGGCCATTAGTGAAAAGATTGTAACCAGCATGGGCGGGGCTATTACGGCCCATAGTCAGCCGGGCCAGGGAGCCACCTTTCAGGTTTTCTTCCCCTACCTACAGAAATAAAACGAAAGCGAGCAACGGTCAACGCCTGCCTGGCTCGATCTGTCTGGACTGCTTTCATCCCGCATAAATCGGTCAGGATCTCATCCAGCCAGGTTAGGAAACTGTTTCAGGCAAAGTCATTTCAGACAGATAAGCCTCTGACAGTAAGGGCTAGCAAAAAGTTTGCTAGCCCTTACTATTCCGTTTAAAATATGAGTACAATCAAATGGGTGTATTCAATGGCCGTTTTAGGGAGTGGTCAGTAGACGTACCATGGCTGCCAGATACAGTTGTGCTCCTTCCCGATGGGTCGTGCCAGCCGTGCCCAAGGCCTGAAAAGCCACGGTAGCTCCTTTGGCCTGCATGGCCTTCACCGCTAGTTCCGTATTCAACACCGGAACAATATCGTCCCCCGTGGCGTGCAGAAAGAGTACGGGGGCCTTCGGTTTCCAGTCGTAAACGTTGTTTGCCTGTAACGCTTTAATCAACGGCTGATTGGTTTTATTTTTAATCCCCGCAATGAAGGAACTTGAGAATAGTTTCGTAGGATTTAGATCCACATCAGCCGCCAGAGGATTACCCGTAGCTACCGCAGCCGCTACTTTCGTTGCGTTGCCGGGCGTAAGAAAATCCGTCAAAGGAGTATTGATGCCGTAAAGCTGATTATAAGTAAGCAGTACCCACATGTAGTAAGCCGAGGCAAATATGGGTAGATCTTTGTCCTGACTCACCACCCATTCGGCCGTTGCCAGCATGTCGTAAGCTCCCGCCCCCGGGTAGCTTCCCAACACCGTGAGTTCACTCGACGTCTGTTGTTCGAGAGCCTGGTGCAGGGCCAGTGTCGCGTATCCTCCTTCGGAATAACCCGCCAGGCGTACACCTTTCTGAAGTTTGATTCCTTTACTGTTCGCAAACTCACGGGCCGCCTGAAGCATATCCAGCGTAGACGAAGCCAGACTGGCCTTATGCTGGTACGGATGCGGCAGTGCCTTGCTCTCCCCAAAACCCAGATAATCGGCCATAACGACCAGATAACCCTGACCCAGCGAGGCAGCCAGCGTACCCGCTCCGTAGGCCTCCATGTTGCCGACGGGTAGATATGACGACGGAGCTTCCTCCTGAGTAGTGATGGTACCGTGCTGGAAACTAAGGACGCGAAGGTCGCCCGTATAGCCAACGGGTAGCAGGATTAAGCCCGAGGCCTGGACTGGTTTCTGGTCAACGCCTAGAGTTTGATACGTAATGCGATAAGCAGTAACGCCGTACTGCACGATGGGAGCCAGAATAGACGCTCGTTGTTTGACTTCATTGACGGAAACCTGAGCGATGGCGTCGGCTTTGACCAGATACTGAAACTCCGGTTCGGGGTTGTGGTCTTTGACACAGCCCGAAACGGTAACAATCAACAGGATAACCAGAGCCGGAATGGTCTGGAATCGGGCCTTTTCGTACCCGCGTTTAAATGTGGTGAGCATAGGGTTACATGTTAAGATAGGAGAATGCTGTAAAACGCGTACTGGAAGGGCGGAGACTCGAAAAGCGTACTTAAAAAGGCAAGAACTAGTACTGTTTCGTAAGAAGACCTGGCACTGAAGCCGCTTTGCCTGGGCAGACTAGCCATTACTCAGCCTGAGTTTGCTCCAAAGCACTGCTTTGAATGAGGATTCTAAAGTACTGAAAAACAATGGATATACTATTGATTCGATCTTATTTGTAAGCATTGACCGGAAGAAAGGGGACTAATTTTAACTTTCCGCACCACATCTATCCGCCCTATATGATTTTGTTTACATTACCCGCCCTTTTTGGCCTTGGTTTTGAGGTCCATGTAACACTGTTCGTATTGGGAATAAACCATTATTTCTTTTTTCGCTGGCCAGGTACGGCGGCTATTAAAGTGGACGCCGTTACCCGTCAGGGAGTCATATGGATTTCACGATTGCGGCCACACCCATACTCTACGTAACCCTAGTCCTTTTCTTTTTTAAGGCTATCAGCTATACGCCAAATCTGGATTTTGAGGCTGAACTTTGGGCAACCCAGACCGCCAAACGGTTTCAAATGGCTGAAGATCTGATTGACAGCGAGATTTTACTGGGAAAAGATACCACTCAGGTCAAAGCCCTGCTGGGCGACCGGATCACTACGGCCGATGCGTTTGGAAAAAAGATGCTGTTAATACCTGGGCCTATTCGATGGGAGTAAGTGACGGCGGATTCGGTTTTTTGCTTCACCAGTTGGCTCTACGGTTTGATCAGGATAACGTAACTCAGACGGATCACGTCAAACTCAAAGATTAAGTAAAAATGTGATCAGGGATGATTTCGCTACCCTTAGTTATTTCAGGTACCTTCGAAAACATCCAGATCATGAGATCCGCCCCACAAGGCCTCCCATGCAACCTCCAATTATGTAACGATCATGCAGACTGTACCGACTGTTTTAGCGAGCATCTGTACCTTTGCCGGGTAACCTCAACGATTGCCCATGAGATACGTACTGTTTTTTGTTCTGTTGATTCAGATTTGTGTGGGTCAAACGCCTCCTTCGGGATGGTCGAGCCGTCAGCACGGGACCACCCTTGAAATGAGCCCGCCTGATTTACCTGCTAACCGAATGTTTCTGTACGCCCTGTACCCGCCGGAGACTCGTACTCAATCCACGCAAAGCTGGCTCAGGAACAAAGCGGAGAAGGATATTTCTACGCTAGGTAAACAGGTTCGGCCCCTACAGTATAACCATACCGGGCCCGTTCAGAATGTTACGGGGGCAATCATGAATCAGGGCCGGGCTCAGGTGGTTGCGTATATGGCGACTGAACAGGCAGGACAAATGCACTGGGCCCGTATCATTACCGATGCGGATGCCAAATTTTTCAAACCTTACCTGAGCGAAGCGATTAAGCACTTCACAGCGGTTAGTAAGGTATCCCATTCCTCGGCTGCTTCAAAGAATAAACCCGAAAAGAGAAGCCGTGCCAAACGGCCTGAAACGCCGCTGACTGCACCGGGAAAGGGACTTACCCCGGCTCAGATTCAAGGTATTTACATGCACCTGGAAACGGGTTTTGGCGTAGGCGGATTCGTTACGCAGAATTACGAAGCGTATTTGTTTCTCAGGGACGGAACAGTCTACGAATACCCCGACGTGCCCCCCTACGATCTGGACGTACCCGCCTCCCGTCAGACTGAACCGAAAAGATGGGGCCGCTGGAAAAAGCAGGGCTCCAAAATCGTAATTCAGGAGAGCGATGGCAAGACCAGTGACTGGAACCACTGGCACGTGGCCGTAGCCGCGAAACCCGGCGAGAAACTCTCGGGGAGTTTTAAGTCGATTAGCGGTGGCGGAAATGTAGCTTTCGGCGGCAGCTCCGTAGTGGTTTCCATGAAACGGATCACTTTTCTGCCTACTGGTCAGTTTCGGCTGGCGTCCACTGGCGGTGGTTCCGATGCTAATGTTTCTGCGTATAGCAACAAAGATCTGGCGGGTACGTATCAACTGGATCAACACGTCATTACCCTGAAATTCAACAATGGACAGGTAGAACGTCGTTTTTTTTTCTTTTACCCGGATACCAGGGATACCTTTGGGATGGGTGGCAGTGTATTCGTTCCGGCTGATTAGGACTTGAATGAGAAGGGAGGTATGAATAGGCCACGCCTCCGTTCCCCAACAGAAAAGGCCGTAACGGGCTCGTTGCCAAGGCCTGTTACTGGTTACCTTTCGTTGTACTATCGGGTAAAGACCACACCCTTATACCCCCCAAAGCAGCCGTAGCAAGGGTTCGGCCATCCGGTGAAAAATGAACCCGTCGCGGGGTAGCGTTTCCTAAAGATAAGTCATAATCATGGTGCGATTTTGGGTGTACACTCCAAACCCGTACTCTTCTGAACGTACCCACGGCCATCCAGTGGCCATCGGGCGAAAAACTTACCCGTCGGGGTGTCTCGTTTTTTACTTTGGTCGGATAATCGGTGGCCTGCCGGGTTTCCAGGTCCCAAAGGCGTACAGCCTCCCAGACGCCGGCAGCAATGGATTTACCATCTGGAGCATACGTTGATTCATACGGCGTTTCATTGCTCATTTATTGCCTTTAAAGTAGGTTGAGACGATTTGGAACATGAAAACAGGCTGATGGAAAGTAAGCCAGCGAGAGCAAGAAATGGTTTCCTAGCAAAGGATCTTGTCAAACGATGGGAAGCTAGGTAATTCCTCCCATTTCCGCCCCACTGCACCCGGCTTCATCGCTACTGAACAAATTATTTTAACAAATTTTGAGCTTTTGCCCCAGGCCTCTTAAAACTTCCCCCCTGCCCTAATCGTTTATAGTCACTGCTTAAGGTGGAACTGAAAAGGTTTGACTGTTTGGGATAGCCGTTCTTCCTTTAATGCATCACCTCCATGTATGAATCCTTCAAATCAATCTCAGTCGGCTGCTCTTCCTAGTGCGGAGGAATGTCAGCTCTTACTGGCATCCCTGACCCAGACGTTCTGGGAAACGGACGCTCAGGGCAGGGTACTTGCTGATTCGCCCAGTTGGCGAGCATATACGGGTCAAACGTATCAGGATTGGTTGGGGAAAGGCTGGACCAGCACGGTCCATCCGGATGATCGGTCGGAAGCTCATCGGCAATGGCAGGAGGCTCTGCTTGAGCAGAAACCCATGGATGGGGAGTTCCGGTTACAGCATCCCGAAGGAGGCTGGCGATGGACCAACCTACGGGCTACTCCGATTCTTAATCCAGACGGAACGCTTAAAAAATGGCTGGGACTTACGATAGATCTCAGTCAGAAAAAACAGGCCGAAGAAGAATTACTGGAAGCTCATCAATCGTACCAGTTACGCCTGGAACAACAGGTCAGTGAACGAACCTTCGAGCTGGTCGAAAGCCGGGAACTCCTTCAGGCCACGCTGAATAGTACGCTGGAGATGATTCAGGTATTTAAAGCCGTTCGTGACGAAGCAGGAGAGATTATTGATTTTACCTGGGTACTTAACAATAAAGCCAGCGAGCGACGCTACGGCGATGTCATTGGTGAACGTCTGCTGACCTTGCAACCGGGAGTTCGACAAGCGGGCATATTCGATACGTTCAAACGGGTCTGTGAAACGGGTATACCGGACCAATCCGAACGCCATTATGTCTATGAGCAATTCGATGGGTGGTTTTACCAATCCACGGTTAAGGTAGACGATGGCGTAGCCACGACCACTACCGATATTACTGCCCGCAAAAAGGCCGAACTGGAATTAGCTACGACCAAGGAACACTTACAGACGATCCTCGACAGCTGTTTGTACAGCATTCAGGCCTTTGAAGCCGTTCGGGATTCGTCTGGAAAGATTGTGGATTTTGTCTGGATCATGAATAACCAGCTGGCCGTACAGCAAAATGGCGACGTGATCGGAAAAAGTTTGCTGGAAATGAACCCCGGCGTACACGAAGCTGGTTTGTTTGAGAAGTTCGTTCAGGTAACCGAAACCGGTATTACCATCGACGATGAACAGTTTTATGACTTTGAACAATTGAAAGACTGGTTTCATCTGACCCTAGTCAAAATGGGCGATGGGTTCGTCATGAACACTGACAATATTACCCAGCGGAAACGGGCGGAACTGGAAAACCTTCGGTTAAAAGATGAGGTCACACAGCGGGCGGAATCGGCTTTACGTGTGAACGAAGAGCGGTACCGGGTACTTATTCAGAACTTGCCCGATTACGCCATTTTTCGCATTGACCCAAACGGCATCATTGCTGAATGGACCGAAGGAGCCCAACGGGTGAAAGGCTTTTCGGCGGCAGAAATACTCGGTCAGCCGATCGCGATCTTCTACACGCCGGAAGGACTGGCCGCTGGCGATCTGGAGCAGGAATTAGTCGAAGCAAGCCGCATCGGGCATACCGAAAAGGAAACCCAGCGAATACGAAAAAACGGCGAACGATTCTGGGTCAATGAAATCACGGTTGTCATTCGTGATGAACAGGGTCAGCTTCAGGGTTTCACCAAAATTAGCCGGGATATTACCTTACGTAAACAGGAAGAAGCGGCTCGGCTGCAACTCGAAACCCGAACCCGGCTGGCCGTTGAAGCCGCTGAAATGGCTACCTGGGAGTGGCATTTACCGACGGATCGCGTCTACTGGAATGAACAGCACTTTCTATTGTTGGGACTAGAGGTGCAAACCGGGGAACAAAAATCCGGGCTGTTTTTAAATCACATTCACCCCGACGATCGGAACCGTATTATTGCCCAGCTTAATCAAACCATCGAACAGCGAGTTCCTTACGATGAGCAGTTTCGAATTATTCGGGAGGATGAACAGGTTCGCTGGATGAGTGGTTACGGCAAAGTTACGGCCGAAGAAGACGGCATTCCCGTACAGCTTAGCGGCGTGATGTTTGATATCACCGACCGGAAAGTAGCAGAAGAGGCCCTTCGCGAAGCCGCTCGGCGGAAAGATGAATTTCTGGCCATGCTGGCTCACGAGCTACGAAATCCCATGGCCACCATCCGCAACGGCCTTCAGGTACTATCGCTCACCACCCCCACCGATGCCAAAGCCCAAAGTATACTGGGAATGATGAATCGACAGACGGATCATCTGGTACGGCTGGTCGATGATTTGCTGGATGTAAGCCGGATCAGTCAGGGCAAGATTGACTTACGAAAGGAACGCGTAAACCTGGTGGAACTGGTTCAACAGGCGGTGGAAGCCGCAAATCCGCTGTACCAGTCCAGACAACGTCGTCTGTACGTGAGCCTTCCGGTCACGGAAATTTTGATGACAGGTGATGATACCCGTCTGATTCAACTGGTAACCAATCTTTTAACTAATGGCGTACGGTACACCGTTGATGAAGGTCAGGTATGGCTGAGTCTGGAACACAAGGAACAGCAGGCTATTCTCCAGGTGCGGGATAACGGTATTGGACTCACGCAGGAGCAGCAGGCATCGATTTTTGATCTGTTTGTGCAGGTAGATCATTCGCTGGCCCGCTCACAGGGAGGTTTGGGCGTGGGGCTAACCGTTGTTAAACGCCTGGCGGAAATGCACGGGGGTCGAATTGAAGTCCAGAGTCCGGGCCTGGGTCAGGGCAGTACCTTCACCGTTTACTTACCAACGCTTGACCTGCCGCACGTCAATGAAATCGTTACGGATCCGGAGGAAACGGTCACGCCTTATCGGATTCTGGTCGTTGATGATAATCCGGATGCCTGTCTGACCCTGCGTATCTATCTGGAGCTGAAAGGGTATGAAGTGTACTCCGAAAACAGCGGATACGCGGGAATCAAGGCCGCTGAACGGCTTAACCCGGAGGTTATCCTGCTGGACATTGGCATGCCCGGTCTGGATGGCTACGAAACCTGCCGACGCATTCGGCAACAACCCTGGGGCGACTCTATCCTGCTTATTGCGTTAACCGGTTACGGACAGTATGAGGACAAACAGCGTACGCAGGAAGCCGGATTTGATCAGCATCTGATCAAGCCCGTCAAGCTCGAAACACTTACCCAACTGATTAAGGACTGGATGAATCAAAAGAAGAAGTAAGCAGTACCGAAGAAGACACGGATACGTTCCGGGGACTGTTGAAATAACCCTCTTTGGGTGGAATCTGAATCCATACATCCCTCCAGGCAGGAACTCCGCTGATTTGATTAGTTATCCCCTTATGAACCAATTCAAACCAACGAAGGAGGTCCCCAACCGCCATTAAGGTGCCTCAACCTGCCTAAAGGAGCAGAAGATGTACACGTACTCCCCTGCTGTACAAGTACTTTACAAAGGTAACTAACAGATTTTTAGAACATTTAGGGAAATAGTAACTACACTGTGACCCCTAAATTTGAGGTCTTCCGTTCAAGCAAATGAGTACCGAAAAGGGCGGGTTTGTGCTCTTGTTTAACTCTGCTACCGGTTTTAACAATACTTCCTGCCATCAGAACGAGTACAGGGACGGTCTGAGTCCGGATTGCCCTGCCAATACGTTCAGCCTGCCTCGAAAATAGATGCACAAACGAGGTTACCCCAGTGCGTGAAATCCCTTCAAGCTACATACGCCGGAACCTCGTCAATACCCCGTTTGTCAATACGTCACCCACCCCCTTTTAAACCGCACCAGCTATGATTACTCATGAACCGAATCCCAATTTCCCGCAACCTTGAAATCTTACTGGATTGTGCACCGAAAGCGTAGGTTCTTCTCTACATTCGGCTCGCCTATTCAGCAGGGCCGCTATACAGCTGGTGCCAGATCAGGCCCATACGCAGGCATTACGCTTGTTCAGAAACGGAAACGAGGAAATGGTACTTTCTATCAGGACGGCTCGGTTCGCCTGGATCGCCGTCGCTCCGGAAAAGTCGATTTCAACGCCCGCTTTCACAGCGTCGAGCAGGTCCCGGTAAAACTTCAAAAAGGAGTCGTTAAGCTACAGATCATTGCCGACGCCCCGGTGCTGGCGGTATACGTCAACTAAGGCGAAGTCGTACTTACGGATCGGGTTTTCACAACCTAGCAGTACGGGGTCGCTCGAACTGTTTACCGAGGGAGGCCCGGGAACGTTTCACAACCTGAAAGTTTCAGCATTAAAGCCTTGATACTTATCGCCGAAAATGGTACGGTTTATTGCGAAACACTCCGTTTACAGATAAGGCCCAATCAGCGTAACCAGAATACGGGCTAGTCCGACCGCAATCCACAGGCTACAGCCAATGATTACCCGGAGCGGATACGGTTTGCAGCGATGGTTGAGTCGCGATACTTTTCCCAACCGTTTCATAGTAAGCGAACGAGTGGTTGAAAAAGCTGGTTTTTGCATTGGTCTAAACAGTTCATCTTCTGTAAGGTTCATACCTCATGTTCATTGATTTAGGTTTGGTTGAAAAGGGCATACTGTTCGTTAATCGAATTTTATATAATTGATAGTCAAATATTTACCTCCATATATTGTTCACTTACCTTTTCAGAATGAAAAATCAATTTTCACTTTGAAAGGCTCCTTTTCTAAATCCTCTGTGATTCCAACAGTCTATTCAAGGGTGTCTACCCTGCAACGTACATTGACCGTAGAAATGGGGTTTATACTGGGCGACATTTACTGCTTCACCCTAACCTGGAGCCGGATACTTTGCTGGACGACTACACCCGCGTACAAAACGTAGATTTTATGAAAAAACAAATCGTCCTTAATGGTCAGGCAATCAATGACCTCCCTTCTTTTTACCAGGAAATCAATCGGGTCTTCATGGCGGAAGAAGACTGGGAAATTGGTCCGAGTCTGGATGCCCTAAATGATTTGTTGTACGGTGGGTTCGGTGCCCTCAAGGATCAGGACGAAATCCAGCTGGTCTGGCAGCATAGCTCGCACAGCCAGAAAGCCCTGGGCTATGAAACGACGAAAGCCTATTATGAAGCCAAACTACAGCCGGGATCTCCGTTTAATGTTTCCTTATTTCAAGAAAAGCTAAGGGAGCTGGAAAGTGGCTCGGGACCGACCTATTTCGATCTGATCCTGGAAATCATTGCCGAGCACCCTACGATTGAACTTGTAGCCCTGAATTAATTCTTTGTACTCACCAATTCTGGAATTTCCGCGATTGCAAAGCTTTGCGTATAACTAAAAACGGAGAAGGAACTATCCGTAGACAGTCCCTTCTCCGTTTTTAGCAAACGCCTAGACTCACTTTACTTTATAGCTATACGCGTTTAGATGGGTAAGTACATGGATCACATTGGAAACCCTAGAACTATCCTGCTTTCATCCTATTCCGTACCCATCAGAAACTCCGTACCCATCACCACCATCAAACTGCCCGTAACATTACTGGGACTGACAAATAGCAAGTACACATCCTGTGGTTTGGTTTCCGTAGCCATCGGACCTTTCAACGGAATGGTCAGGGCCTGGGGTTGAAAATCGAGTTTGTCGGAAGGCTCTAACATCGCCGACTCTCCCAGTAAGGGACCCGTGGGACTATTCAGACGGAGTTGTATTTTTCCACCCACGGCATTAAGCTGCGGTTTCGGAGCTACCGCCAAAACCCGGACTCCTGATACGCCATTCAGATGCACCTGTTTAAGGACCATGTACGCACCGGACTTAGCGGGAATGGCCAGGTTATTTCCACCATAAGCCATTTTATTGACATTGTCGTAATCGTCGAAATTGTGCACATCCACCTTGGCATTTCTGAGTACGTAGCTTTGTTCAGAGCGTAAGGCAGGCAATCCTTTGGCTCCTTTATCTTCGTAGGAAGCCCGGACGATGTAAACCCCTTTTCCTTTATCTCCCGTGGGCAAATTCGCCGTATAACTTCCCTTCAGCGGTAGCGTCTTCGCTCCGGCCGTCTGATCGGATACGCTCAGAATGTATTTTACCATTTCGGCCGCATCGGACGTAGACAGCTGCGGATGAGCCGCCATTGCCGTTTCTCCCCAGACACCGCCACCGCCAGCAATCACTTTCTTCGTCAGCCGTTCTACCGCCGAAGGGTCACCTTTGTATTTTTTGGCCACGTCCAGATAAGCAGGTCCGATGGACTTTTTGTTCAGACTATGGCAAGCCTTGCAATCACTCGATTCGATGAGCTTTTTACCCGTTGCCAGCAAAGCCCCCGCATCTGCCGAGCGGTGCCCCTGAGCAATGGCAACTTTGTCGTAGCCTTCAGCGAGGTAATCAATGTTTACGGCTACTCGCTCCGGGTTGATGCCCTTGCCTAATGTTCCATCTTCCTTATCGCTTACCTTTACCTGATACTGAATGGGCTGGTTGGGCGTGAAAAAGGACTTCTGGGGTAATTCAACCGAAAGTACAGGAGCTTCATTGCCTACGGTGATGTCCAGCGACTGCGAAGCGATACCTCCCTTGCCATCGTTCACCGTCAGCGTAGCTTTGTAAAGGCCCGTTTGAGCCAGGGTCAGAGCCGCTTCGGGTTGCGTAATGGTTTTGTTGAATCCATTTTTAGAAGTGATCTTCCAGGAATAGTTGAGTTCATCACCATCCGCATCGGTGGTGCCTTTAGCAGTAAGCTTCACGGCCAGCGGAGCAGCTCCCCCCAGCTTGTTGGCAGCGATTTGTACCTGTGGCTTACGGTTGCCGCCGTTAAATTCAATCCGAATCAGACGGGCGTCGTCGTTCGCCGTAAACCAGCCGGAACCGTATTCCAACATGTACAAATCCCCATTGTCAGCGAATTCCATATCCATCGGATTACTGAATTTGTAGCTGGGCATGAAGCGATCCATTGACACATAGTTGCCCACCGAATCCATGGTCACGGCCATAATCCAGCCTCGCATCCAGTCATACGTGAACAGTTTTTTGTCGTAATAACTAGGAAAGGCCCGCTCTGCTTTCGCAAAATCTTCGGTGTAGAAAACGGGACCTGCCATGGCGTTTCGACCGCCCGCTCCTACCAGGGGAAACTCCGAAGAGGCCTCATACGGATACCAGATAAATGCTTTCTGAGCGGGTGGTAAGACTTTCAGTCCCGTATTGTTCGGGGAGTTATTCGTCGGTGCACTGACCTGCCATTTTTCACCGGATTTGCTGGCGGCGAAGTCGTATTTCGCATATGCTTTGTTGTCGCCCACAAAATGCGGCCAGCCGAAGTTTCCGGCTTTGCGAGCCTGCCCAACTTCATCGTGGCCCGCCGGACCACGACTGGAATCCGCTTTGGCAGCATCCGGACCCACTTCGCCCCAGTACAGGAAGCCCGTTTTCTGATCGACCGAGATCCGGAAGGGGTTGCGGTGGCCCATCGTGTAAATTTCGGGTCGGGTCTGAGCGGTTCCTTTCGCAAATAAATTTCCTTCGGGAATGCTGTAACTACCATCAGATTGAGGCTTGATTCGCAAAATCTTACCCCGTAAATCGTTGGTATTCGCCGATGATTTCTGAGCATCCCAGGCCGAACGACCTTCCCGCTCATCGCTGGGACTAAATCCGTTCGAACCGTGCGGGTTGGTGTTATCGCCCGTTGACAGGTACAAATTGCCTACTTTATCCCAGGCAATGGAGCCGCCCGTGTGGCAGCATTCCTCCCGCTGGGTGGGGATTTCCAGCAATATCTTTTTCGAATCCATTACGAGTTCATCGCCTTTCAACTCAAAGCGACTCAGTACATTCTTCGATTCGCTGGGATCCGAATAATACAGATAAATCCAGTGGTTCTGGGCAAAGTTGGGATCCTTACTCAGCCCCAGCAGACCATCTTCACCCATCGACTCCTTGCCTTCCTTACTTACGTATTTAATGCTTACGGGTAGTTTGGCAATGGTTTTCAGTTCCTTGGTTTTGGTGTTATACAGTCGGACTTCGCCCTTGCGTTGGATAAAAAGTACCCGACCATCGCCCAATACGCTCAGTTCCATCGGCTCGTCGAGTTTCTCTTCCAGGATCACTTTGGTAAAGCGGTTTTCTTCGGGCCGGGCCTTCGAAAAGTCCAGGGACTGGGGCGTATCGCCCCCCGCCGTATACTGAATACCTGCCCAGAGGTGATTCAGAAACAAAGGTTCCGAAAAGGTTTCATCGGTATGCCCCATAGCGGTGTAAAAGGCTCGTCCACCGTCGAAGGGCTGGTACCAGCTCATGGGATGAAAATCGGGATTCTTGCCGCCGATGTAACTCTTTTCGTCAATTTTCAGGACGACGTTGATCTGGGGTGAAATATTCTTAAAGCTATAAAATTCATCCGTACGCTCGAATTCATCCGGCATACCCCGCGTGGCCCAGTGGTTTTTCAGGGTTACGATGAATTTGCCTTTCTGCACATTACTCGGCGTCATGGGGTGATCCAGAAAGTACGCTCCCGCCAATCGGCCGTACCAGGGCCATTCGTATTCGGTATCCGTAGCCGCGTGGACGCCCACCCAGCCGCCACCCGCCTGAATGTAGCGTTCGAAGGCCGTCTGCTGCTGCTCATTCAGTACATCACCCGTCGTATTCAGAAAAACTACCGTGCTGTACTTCTTCAGGTTGGATTCGGTAAACTGACTGGCATCTTCCGTAAAAGCGACGGCAAAACCTTTTTCGCCGGCCAGTTTGGTCAGAGCCGTTTTTCCGGCGTCAATGGAAGCGTGACGAAATCCGGCCGTTTTACTAAAAACGAGAACGTTAAAGGTCGGTTTCTGAGCGAAAGCGGCTTGCTGGAGGAGGCAGATTCCCAGCCACAGCGAGGTAATTCGGAGAAATATAGCTTGCATAGGTAAGTAAACGAGTGCTTGAATGCAGCAAAGCTAGAGAAATACTTTTATTGTCTAATTTTTAGACAATAAATTTTACACAATTATTTATCTGGTTAATACAAATTAATAACTCCGAAGATAGCTAAGTTATTCTACTGATTTCCTGTAATTTACACGCTGTCTTTTCGCTTTAGACGAAGCCATTTTACTTACACTGCGTTTACGTTCACCAAGACTATTTTTTGATTTGTAATTTTAGCTATTTCAGGAAAATCAGGGATTGAAGCTATTTTTAGGTCTTTCTTCTAAACTTTATAGTATTCTCCTATGCAACCGCTACGTGAGCAAGATTATATTCAACAACTCTCTATCGATTGCGTCATTTTTGGGTATGAAGCGGGTGAGCTTAAAGTGCTGGTACCTAAAATGGATTTTCGGGGAGACTTCTGGGCTTTACCCGGGGGTCATATCTTACAGAAAGAAAGTATTGATGAAGCCGCGTACCGGATTCTTAAGTTCAGAACCGGCATCAGCGACATCTATCTGGAACAATTCTGGGTTTTCGGGGATCAGTCGCGAAGCAGTCAGGATTTTATTGACCGCTTACTAGCCCTCAATACTGACAAACTCGAACACCAAGATCTCCGGGCCTACGCCTGGTTGAGCCGACGTTTTGTATCGATTGGTTATTATGCTCTGGTTGACATGCATCAGGTAAAACCTCAAACCAGTGAGTTGGACGCATCGATTGAGTGGATGAATGTCAGGGAGTTACCACCGTTGATTATGGACCATAACGCCATCGTAGTCAAAGCCCTGGAAACGTTGCGTACCAATCTGGATCAGAAATTGATTGGGTTTAACCTGCTGCCCGAAACCTTTACCATGAAGGAAGTACAGCAGCTTTACGAAGCCATCTTTGACAAACCATTGGCCCGTAACAATTTTCAGAAGAAGATGCTGGATCTTCAGGTACTCGAACGTCTGGAAAAGAAATTCACGGGTGCCGCTAACAAAGCTCCGTATCTCTATCGGCTCGTTCGGTGACCTGGCAAGCGTAGAATGTATGCCTCTTTTTCATTGCGAAGCATTGCTTTATCATCGACTTTGTTCTCTGGAATCCTGCTGACCCGCTGGCTATTGCACGGTTGAGAAACTAAACCGCCCTGTATTCGTTATTCCATCGATTTCAGATCTCGTCAAGCCTTCCCGTAATTCAACAACGAATTGGAGTGAAGCAGGCGAGTGGTCCATCTTCAAAAATCAAGCATTATGGATTTGCAATTAGCAGGAAAAACAGCGTTTGTGAGTGGTTCAACGGCGGGCATCGGTTATGCCATTGCCCTTGGTCTGGCTAAGGAAGGCGTCACGGTCATCCTAAACGGCCGTACCTCCGAAAACGTAGCCGCTGCCGTGAAGCAGTTACGATCCGAAGTTCCGGATGCCCAGGTCAGCGGTTTTGCCGCCGATTTTGCTCAGGCGGCCGACGTGGAGGCTTTGCTGGCCAATCTGCCTCCCGTGGATATTCTGGTCAATAACATTGGCGTGTTTGAGCCCAAAGCCTTTACGGAGATCCCCGACGAAGACTGGTTCCATTTTTTTGAAATCAACGTCATGAGTGGCATCCGGCTTTCCCGTCACTTCTTCCCGAAAATGCTGGAGAGAAACTGGGGACGTATTCTTTTTATTTCCAGTGAATCAGCCGTATTCATTCCCAGTGAAATGATTCACTATGGGATGACCAAAACCGCCCAGCTGGCCGTCGCCCGGGGACTAGCTGAACTTACCAAAGGCACGGGGGTGACCGTGAATACAGTTTTACCAGGTCCGACCAAGTCCCGCGGTGTGGGCGAATTCATTGCCAATCTGGCGAAGCAGGAGAATAAAACGGAAGAAGAAATGGAAAAGGTATTTTTTCAGGACTTCCGCCCCACCTCGCTGATCCAGCGGTTTGCCAGTCCGGATGAAATTGCTCACATGGTTACGTACCTCTCCAGCCCCCTGGCTTCGGCTACGAACGGGGCTACCTTACGCGTAGAAGGAGGGTTATTGAAAACTGCTTTTTAGCTTTTCATGGGCTGAACTAGCAGACTAATTAAAGGCTTTGCTAGTTCAGCCCAGCCATAAACGTATACACATATACGTCAATCCATTTCGCTCATTCAGTTCATTGATTGTCAGGTTAGCAATGTCCTAATCGCTTTTTGAATCTGTTTTATAAATCATTATACCCAACGACCCGCCGTAAGTTTTTCCCCCAATTGATAACATTTCTCGTCCGCTTCAAGTTTTCCCATAACTTTACCCATACATTGGATTGAAACGTACGAATGGCTATCCCTCCTGTATCACCCGAGGAAAACAATCGGATCACCGCCCTTAAAAGCTATGACATTCTCGACTCCTTACCCGAAGAGGATTATGAGGATATTACCCGACTGGCTTCAGATATCTGCGAAACGCCCATTGCGTTAATCAGTCTGGTTGATAAAGACCGCCAGTGGTTTAAATCGCATCGCGGTCTTGACCTGCAGGAGACTTCGCTGGAACATTCCTTCTGCGTACACAACCTCATCAGCCCACAAAAGCCGCTGGTAGTGGAAGATGCCCGGCAAGATCCCCGCTTTGTCAACAACGCCTTTGTCACGGGCTACCCCAATATCGTTTTTTACGCGGGATCACCTCTGGTCGATCCCAATGGCTACGTACTCGGATCGCTTTGCGTGATTGATCACCAGCCGAAACAGCTCACTGAAAAACAGTTATCTGCTCTTAAAATTCTTGCGAAACAGGTCATTAAACTCCTGGAATTACGTAAACAAAATCAGGCCCTGAAAGAAAGCGAAGAACGGTATCGACTCGAAAACATAGCCCTGGCAACCAGCCGTAAGCGATTCGAAACGGTTCTGAAACACGCCCCCATTGGCCTGGGCCTGCTCCGTGGCGATGACCATGTATTTGAGTTAGTTAACGACCGTATTGCTGAAATGGCCGGTCGACGCGTCGAGGATATGCAGGGAAAAACCTTGCTGGATGCCCTCCCCGAGTTGAGCCGTCAGGGTCTCAAAGAAATATTTGATTCTGTTCGTACTACCGGACAGCGATTCGTAGCACCGGAGATTCCCCTTCAACTCCAGCGAAATAATCAACTGGAAACGGCCTATTTCTACGCCAGTTTTGAACCCGTCCAGGAGCCCGACGGCACGGTAAGCATCGTGGATTTCAGTATGGAAATTACCGAGCAGCTTAAAGCCCAGCGGGATTTACAGGAAAGTGAAGCCCGTTTCCGAGCCATTTTTGAGCAGGCTCCCATGGCGATAGGTCAATTGAAAGGCCGGGATCTGGTGATTGAACTGGGTAATAAGCAGCTTTTTGAAGTCTGGGGAAAAGATCCGTCCATTAGGGGAATGCGGCTCATCGATGCCTTACCAGAAATGCAGGGCCAGCCCTTTATAAACATTCTGGAAGGCGTGTTTGATAGCGGTAAACCCTTTTACGGGAATGGCGTCTTAGCCCAGCTTTTCCGAAACGGTCGCCTGGAAGATTTGTACTTCGATTTCAGTTATACGCCGCTCCGCTCCGCCGAAGGCGAAGTAACCGGAATTATGATTATGGCTGTCGAGGTTACGGAACAGGTATTATCCCGGCGAAAACTTGAAAAAAGTGAAGCTCGATTCCGGGGTTTGATTAAAGAGGCTCCTTTCGCCATTGGAGTCTACGAAACCAATGATCTGATCATTTCCATTGCCAATGATGCGATGCTTCAATTCTGGGGCAGAACACCAGAGGTCATTGGTCAGAAGTTACCCGAAGCTCTGCCCGAGCTGGAAGGACAACCCTTTATTCCGCTCTTGCATGAGATCCTGCGTACGGGCGAAACGTACCGGGCGACTGAAGAACCCGCTGACCTCCTAACGAATGGTCGTTTGCAACGGTACTGGTTCAATTACGTTTACCAGCCCATTTTTGATAATGAAGGCAAGGTATTTGCGATTCTGAATTCAGCGGTCAACGTTACGGATAAATACCTGGCTCGGCAGGAATTGCAACAGAGCGAACAGCGGTATCGCGATTTGGCGGCTGAGCTGGATCAGCATGTACAGGAACGCACCCAGGAACTGTTACAGACGAATCAGGAATTACAACGTTCGAATGAAAACCTGCAGCAATTTGCTTACGTAGCCAGCCACGATTTGCAGGAGCCTTTACGGAAAATTCAAACCTTTAGTACGCTACTTTCCAAACGCTTTGCGGGCCAACTCGATGAGCAGGCCTCAAATCTGCTTGAACGCATCAACACGGCCGGGTATCGCATGTCCTCGCTGGTTAGCGATCTGCTGACCTACTCCCGGTTTGCAACGCGACAGCAAAGTTTTGACGACGTTTCGCTGGATGCCGTACTGGCGGGTGTTCTGGATGCCCTCTCACTAACCATTCGTGAACGCAAGGCCCGTATTCAAACCAATACATTGGGTTCGGTTAAAGGGGATGTGGTGCAGTTGCATCAGCTCTTTCAGAATCTGGTTTCGAATGCCATTAAATTTACCCCGGCTGAAGACCAGCCCCTGGTGCGTATTCAGTATGATGTGATCAAACGTCAGGAGTTACCTCCCCAAAGCAAACTTACCGGACATCTCTTTCACCGCATCAGCGTAACCGATCAGGGAGTAGGATTCGATGAGCAGTACCTCGACCGAATCTTTATGGTATTCCAGCGTCTGCACAACAAAAATGAATTTCCGGGTACGGGTATTGGACTGTCGATCTGTCAACAGGTAGTAGAAAACCACGGTGGATGGATTACGGCAAAAAGTCAACCCGAGGCAGGTACTACCTTCCTGGTGTATCTGCCCGCCTAAGAATAGGCTACTAACAAAAGGGATCTGGAAGGTTTCACGCCTCATCATTAGGCGTCCCACTTATTTACGCATCGCCGCCTTAAAGGCCGCCAGATCCTGAGCGGTGGGAGGAAGAATTTCGGCTACTTCAGCTCCCCGATTCATCGTTGAATGCGTAAAAACTTTCGCCCGTACAGGTGTACTTTTCTGCTCCGCGGACCGGATCGCTTTCACAAACTCCTCACTATTTTTGAGTTTCATATCCAGGAAAAATACCTGAGCGAGCGGATAAAGTGCGAGCCATGCCGTGTCATTTTTAATGCTCCGCAGTTCGGGTAGTACGGCTCCGGTTTCGTAGGTGTCACCCTGTTTAACCACCTTTCCATCGGAGTACTCGTTTTTGTGACAAGCCGAGCAAACCGTTACAAAAGTCAGGAGTAGGAGTAAGCGATTCATGGCTTCAAGGTTGATAGGTTTTTTTCGTTTTATACTGTAACGTCAATCGTGTATACCAGCGTCTACGAACAAGTCATCGATTTTACAGAAACTATATTTTCCAACTCGCCTATCTGCTGCAAGTTCCTTTACCTCCGTCTCAAGGCGTTATAAGCCAGCAGAATCAGCAGTTCTAGGGCATAGATAACAATCACTGGAAGTAGGTACGCTTCATCCGTCATATCCAGAAAATGATACAATCCCCACGTAACGAGAAAACCGAAAATCAGCATCAAAAACGTGGAAACTGTCACTTTCTGACCATGACGGAATTTATTAATGATGTGTACTAACAGCAGTCCCTGAATGAGCAGAAAGAAAAACAGACAGACAACCGTACCAAACTGATGAACAAACATCATACTTTTACTTTTTTCCAGTGAGCTTCCAAACGCAGTTATTCCTCACTGGCAAGGGGCTCTTCACCCAGATCTTTGAGCAGTACCAGTCCAATTGCATTATTTTCAATACTTTCAATTTTGATTTCATAGCGATCCACTGTTGCCATTTGTCCTACGGCAGGCAGGCGACCAAATCGCTCAACCAGAATTCCCGCCAGGGTTTCATAACCAGCCCGCTTCTGAATGGGCCGGGGTAAGAGTGCGTTTAGATCCAGGAGCGAACTAGTAGCCCGGAGCCGATAGCGATGTTCATCCACCTGTTCTACAATGGGCCGTTCTTCGTCGGATTCGTCCTGGATTTCACCCACCAGTTCTTCCAGAATATCTTCCATCGTGATAAGCCCTTCCGTACCACCGTATTCATTAATTACAATGGCCATTTGCTGACGACTTTGCTGAAACTCCCGCAACAAAGGACGGATTCGCTTCGTGGAAGGTACGAAAAACGTGGGTTTAATCAGCGAACGAATATCGATGCCTGGGCCTTCCTGAAGCTTCAACAGGATTTCCTTTAAATACACAACGCCCAATACATGGTCCAGGTTTTCTTCGTAGCAGGGAATGCGGGAATAATTTTCTGCGATGATTTCGTCCAGAATGGCCTGATTGAACTCCAGTACATCGATACCAAAAATCTGCGTCCGGGGCGTCATAATCTGGCGTACGCTCCGCTCGGAAAACTGAAAAGCTTTTTCTACCAGGGTCAAATCCGAACCCTCGGTATGATCTTCCTTCGCCTGATAATCCTGCTGGCTCTGATGCACCAGATACTTCAACTCATCCGCACTGTGTACTTCCGTGCTGTGGCTCACCGTAATGCCAAAAAGTCGGAGCACTACCGCCGCAATGCCATTCAACAGCCAGATTACGGGACGGAAAATGAGAAAGAAAAATTGCAGCGGGTACGAAACGGCCAGGGTCGTTTTTTTCGGCCTGCTGGATGGCCAGCGATTTGGGTGCCAACTCTCCAAAAACAATGTGTAGAATAGTAATAACCACGAAAGCGACGGGCAGGGCAATCTGGTGGGCCAGTTTTTCGTCCAGTTCGAGGCCCACGGCGTGCATACCGGCGATCAGGATTTTGGATACGACCGGCTCGCCGATCCAGCCCAGCCCTAAACTGGCCAGCGTAATACCTAATTGCGTAGCGGCCAGATAGCCATCCAGATTCCCTAAAATTCGGGTGGACAGACGGGCAGCTGCGTTTCCGGCCTGAGCTTTCATTTCCAATTGCGAGGCTCGTACTTTGACAATCGCAAACTCAGCCGCCACAAAGAAACCATTGAGTAAAACTAGAAGCAGCGTGATTAAAAAGTTGAGTAACATGGTTTGGTTGAATTAATAAACATAAAGAGGGAAAGTGTGGGGATTAAAAACCTAGGATACGCCCTCGTTAGACTTGCTGCAAAAATCCATTGCCAGCCCCAATTCGGAAATCCGGTGATGCCGTTGAACAGCTTGCACACAAAGCGTTTGAATATACGCACGTTTCTTTGCATACAAGCTGTTTTCAGGCTTATTGCCAGCCGCCGCCCAAGGCCCGGTACAAATCTACCAGGGATAAAAACTGGGAACGTTTGGTATTGATTAGGGACAATTCCGATTCCAGAACCGATCGCTGGGCCGTAATTACTTCCAGATAGGTGGCGTAGCCCGTAGCAAAAAGATTATCCGAAGTCGTAGCTGCCTGCTTCAATACATTCACCTGTTGCGTCTGGTAGTCAGCTACGTTACGAAAGTTTTCCAGGCCTTTCAAACTTTGTACCACTTCCGAAACGCCCCGTAAAATGACCTGCTGATACGCCAGGAAGGAGCGATTTCGTTCGGCCTCGGTCACCCGTAAATTACCTTTGATGAACCGACGATTCAGTACAGGGGCTGATAGACCGCCTAAAATACCCGCCGTCATGGACTCCACACTTCCCAGTACACCCAGCCGGAATGCATTCAAACCAACATAGGGCGTCAGATTCAGCGAAGGAAGAAATTCGGCCCGGGCCACGGCTACGTCGATGTTGGCGGCTTCTAGCTCCCGTTCAACCTGACGAATATCGGGACGGCGGCTCATCAGCTGAGCCGGTACCCCCGCCGCGACCGTCGCGGGGAGTTGTTGCTCACGAATCGAGATGCCCCGCTGGATGGGTTGCGGATACCGGCCCAGTAAGACGTTGATCTGGTTTTCGGCCTGAAGAATTTGCTGGCGTACGCCGCCTTCCAGGCTTTTTGTATTCAGCAACTGAGCGTTAAACTGCTGCACGGCCAGTTCGGTAACCCGACCCGCTGCCTTCTGTACTTCGACCAGCGACAGGGCCTGCTGCTGTAATTCAACGTTATCCCGAATGATTTCCAGTTCCGCATCCAGCGATAGCAGCGTGAAATACAGGCGAGCCACCTCAGACACCAGATCCGTTACGATGACATTACGACCTTCCTGACTGGCCAGTACCCGGTTGTACGCGGCCCGTTTGCGGTTACGCAGTTTTCCCCAGAGGTCAATTTCCCAGGAACTCCGAAAGCCCACGAAATAATCCGGTACGGGGTTGGGGATGATACTGGAACCCGTTACGTACTCCGAAAAATTGGTATCGTAATTTCCTACGCCATTAAGGGTATAACGGCCGAAACGGTCCACCCCCGCCGAAACCACGGCGTCTACCTGGGGCCGCAAGGCGGCCTGACTGATGCCGTACTGGGCCCGGGTTACTTCCAGGCGTTGTAGAGCCATTTTTACGTCCAGATTCCGGGCCAGAGCCGTATCAATCAACGCCACCAGATTGGCATCGGTAAACAGACGGTTGTAGGGATCGTTCCCAATACTCAGGGAATCCGTATTGGGGTCATTTAAACTACCCGCGTAAGACGAGGGTACGGGCACCGGAGCAAGGGTCGCGGGCGTATGCCTGACCCGACAACTGCTTAAACTCAATAGCCAGGCTCCGGCTAGTATAGAAAAAATTTGACGTTTACGATTCATGCACATACGTAGATTCAGTGGGGGAAGAAACCGAATCGGACTCTGATTTAGAGCCCATTCGCTCCGCAAGTTTGGCGAAGATGACGTACAGACCGGGTACAACGACCAGTCCGAAAATGGTACCGATCAGCATACCGCCCGCGGCAGCCGTACCGATCGAGCGGTTGCCCAACGCTCCGGCACCCGTAGCAATACACAGCGGAATCAGACCCGCAATAAAGGCAAAGGAAGTCATCAGAATCGGGCGTAGGCGGGTCACGGCACCTTCCATGGCTGCTTTCACAATACTCAGACCTTCGCGTTGTCGCTGACTGGCAAACTCCACAATCAGAATGGCGTTTTTACCCAACAATCCAATCAACATGACCAGGGCTACCTGAGCATAAATGTTATTTTGTAAACCAGCCAGTTGCAAACACAGAAACGAACCAAAAATCCCCGTAGGCAAGGAAAGTAGTACGGGCAGAGGCAACAACAAACTTTCGTACTGAGCTACCAGTAATAGATAGACAAACAGCAGACACAGCATGAAAATATAAATGGCCTGATTGCCCGAGAGTACCTCCTCCCGCGACATGCCCGACCAGGCAAACGAGTACCCGCGTGGTAATTCCTTGGCCGCTACTTCCTCGACGGCTTTCAGGGCGTCGCCACTACTGTAGCCAGTGCCCGCATCCCCATTGATCAGAGCCGAGGTGTACATATTATAACGGGTGAGCTGCTCGGGACCGTAGACGCGTTCCAGCCGAACGAAATTGGAATAGGGCACCATTTCGCCTTTTTCATTTTTCACGTGCATAGTGAGTACGTCTTCGGGCTTGGTCCGGTATTCGGGCGAGGCCTGTACCATCACCTTGTACATTTGTCCGAAACGAATGAAGTTGGAAGCGTAGAAACTCCCCATCAGGGTTTGCAGCGTACTCATGGCATTGTCTACCGAAATACCCTTTTGGGCCGCTTTATCGTAATCCACATGCAGCATGTACTGCGGGAAAGTGGGGTCGAAACTCGTAAAGACCTCACCCAATTCCGGCCGTTTCCGCAGGGCGTCCATGAAGGCTTCGGTAACTTTTTTGGTGGCTTGCAAGTCCCCTTTCCCCGTTCGATCGAGCAATCGAAGCTCAAAACCACTGGAGTTACCAAATCCGGGTACGGTTGGGGTGGGAATACTGAATACTGGCTCCCTGAATATGCCGGGTTTGTTTGGTCAACGCCGCAATGACGTCGTCTACCGTTTCCTTCCGTTCCTCCCAGCTTTTGAGGTTGACCATTGCCATTCCGTAGGAAGAACCCGAGCCATCGGTCATCAAACTAAAACCAGCCAGAGTCGATACGTTTTCAACGGCGGGCATTTTCGCCGCCACTCCCTGAATCTGATCGAGTAATTCTTCGGTTCGTTTCACCGTAGCTCCTGCGGGGGTCGTCACGTTGACGTAAATCATACCCTGATCTTCCGTAGGAATAAAACCGCTGGGCAGAATGGTATTGATGCCCCAGGTACCCGCTACGAAAATCAGTAATATACCCACCGTTACGACCCGTCGGCTGATGATGCGTTTCAGCAAGCTCTGGTAACGACCCGTCAGACGATCAAAACCTCGGTTAAATCCATCAAAAAAGCGATCTAATAGATTCTTCTTCCCACCTGCTGCGTGCGGACGCAGCAGCAAGGCACACAAAGCAGGCGTAAGCGTCAGAGCGTTCAAACCTGAAATCAAAATCGCTACGGCCAGCGTCAGCGAGAACTGTCGATAGAAAATCCCCACGGGACCCGACAGAAACGCTACAGGAACGAATACGGCGGACATCACCAGCGTAATGGCAATCAAAGCCCCGCTGATTTCCCGCATGGCGGCAAACGTTGCCTGCGGGGTGATAAATGTTCCTGCGTAATTTTAGCGTGGACGGCTTCCACAACCACAATCCCATCATCCACCACAATACCAATGGCCAATACCAGGGCAAACAAGGTCAGCAGGTTAATCGAAAAACCGATAACGCTCATGAAAGCAAAAGACCCTACCAACGCAACGGGTACTACTAAGGCACAAATCAGCGTTGATCGCCAGTCCTGTAGGAAGAGAAATACAACGATGAACACCAGTACGAACGCTTCAAACAGCGTCCGTACCACTTCGTGAATGGACGCATCAAGAAAGCGGGAAACATCGTAGGCAAAATTATAAGTCATGCCCGGCGGAAACGTCTCTTTCTTGAGTTCAGCCATCCGCTGTTTAACGTTGGCGATGATCTCGCGAGCATTGGAGCCAGGGCGTTGTTTGAGCATGATCGCCGCTGAAGGTCGTCCATCGGTTTTGGAAAGGACATCGTAATCCAGGGAGCCGAATTCTACATCGGCTACGTCTTTCAGCCGCAGGATCGAACCGCTCGGATCGGCCCGCAGGACAATGTTTTCGTACTGTTTGGGTTCGAAAAACTTACCCGTGTAGCGAAGTACGTACTGCAAGACCTGCGGAGCCCGGTCGGCACTCTCCCCGGCTTTTCCCGGAGCGGCCTCCACGTTTTGTTCCCGAATCGCTTCGATGACTTCTTCGGGAGAAAGGTTATAGGCGGTGAGCCGGTCGGGTTTAAGCCAGACCCGCATGGAGTACTCCCGGGAACCCATAATATCGGCAAAGCCCACGCCGTCGATGCGTTTCAGTTCGGCCAGAATATTAATATCCGCGAAATTGTAAATGAACTTTTCATCGACCGTAGAATCGTCACTGAAGATGTTCAGATACAACAGCATACTATTCACTTCCTTCTCCGTAATTACCCCGGCTTTGATTACCTCCTCGGGCAATTCATCCAGTACGGCCGTCACACGGTTCTGCACGTTCATGGCCGCCAGATCGGGGTCCGTACCGACTTCAAAAAAGACCTGAATCAGGGTAGTACCATCATTCCCGGATACGGAGTTCATGTACACCATACCGGGAACGCCGTTAATGGCCCGTTCGAGCGGTGTGGCAACGGCCTTCGTACAAACTTCGGCGTTGGCACCCGTGTATTTCGTGGTGACGGTAACCGATGGGGGAACAATATCGGGAAACTGCGTCACGGGTAAACCCGTCAGAGCCAGTACCCCCAGTAGCGTAATGACTACGGAGATAACCGACGACAGCAGCGGCCGTTTAATGAATATATCAAACATGAGTTCATTTATTTTTTATGATCGTTTCATGGACAGGTATTACGTCCCTTAGCAAAGCTGGCTTTCACTTCCCTGATAGGATTGTCAGCGTCGCATGCGACAGGGCACCGTTTGGCTTGTTGTCGTTTTACAACCACTTCTTCAAACCAGGTACTACCAGCCATCCACTCTCCATTCATTAGTCATCAGCGTATGAAAACCATACGTTTACATCACCTTGACGGCGTTTTCCTGCGAAATACCGAGGCTATCGCTGGAAATGGGTTTGGGAGTAATTTCTTCACCATCCCGAACGTTCTGAATGCCTTCAAAGACGATGCGTTCACCGGGCTGTAACCCCGAGCTGACGATGTAATGCTTGCCGACCCGGCCCCGGGGAACGAAACTGCGGGATTTCACTTTCCCTCCCTGATCTACCACAAAGACGTAGTTTTTATCCTGTACTTCAAAAACGGATTTTTGCGGGACGAGCAGGGCATTGGATACCTGGGTACTGATCCGGATTTTACCGGAAGAGCCGTGCTTCAACAGTTGCTTGGGATTGGAAAACCGGGCCCGGAAGGCAATCGTACCGGAGCCGCCTTCAAACGTACTTTCCATCACTTCGATGTGACCTTTGTAAGGGTACAGGGATTCGTCGGCCAGCAGCATTTCTACTTCTTTGCCTCCTTTGCCCAGCAAATTCCGGTTGTTTTTGATGAAGCCCAGGTACTCGCGTTCCGAAACGTCGAAATAGGCGAATACCTCGTGAATGTCCGAAACGGTCGTTAGCAGAGCCCCTTCCTCAATTAGACTACCGATTTTAAAGGGAATCCGGTTGATGACACCGTCGAACGGAGCCCGGATCTGAGCCTGCGTCAGTTTCAGGGCCGCCGCCTGATGCGAGGCCCGGGCTTCGTCGATTTCGGCCCGTGCCGCTTCCAGTTTGGCCTGAGCCAACTCCATCTCCGAGGGCGATACCACTTTGCTAGCCAACAGTAGCTTTACTCGCCCTACTTCTACTTCGGCGGTTTTGGCTTGTGCCTGGGCAATTTTCAGGGCGGCCTTTGCCTTGTCGGCTTCTACCTGATATTCGGCGGCGTTCAGACTAAAGAGTACCTGTCCTTTCTGAACCCGCTGTCCTTCGTCTACATGAATTTTTTCGAGAAAACCTCCTACACGAGCCCGAATCTCTACATTACGTACCGCCTCAAGCGTACTCACGTATTCGCGTTGCAATTCTGTTGATTGCTGGGTAAGCTTTACGACGGGCAAGGTCAATTTTTCGTCCGTTTGATCGGACTGCTCCTGCTTGGTCTGACAACCCGTCAACCACGCACCGAGCAGCATGGCCCCAAAGCCTATGCTCTTTTTCATAATAACAAGCGGTAAATCGTCCGTAGGCTGCACGCGTTGAGTCAGCATCCCACGAAACCAGTGAAGAAAGAATGGAAAAGAAACGCAGCCCGTCCAGACAGCACGGTATAAGTGTACTGTCTCAACGTTCGCTGAGTGAAGGAAAAGAATTTAGGCAGTCGCCTGGGGGGGAGGCAAAGAAATTTCCATCAGGCAGTGCAGCAACTCAATGGAAGGTTCGGGGGTACGAACCATGGGTAAGGTTACTACGGTAGGAACCGGCGGTAGTAATCGAAAGACCGGAACGAAGCAGTAGTCTTGCTGGAGTTTGGTGAGGTCACTATCCTCGTCGGGATCATCGTGTTCAGGAATGACGTCTTCGAGTCCGAGGCCTTTTTCCAGCACAAACTCAATGAGACTTTCCATGTCGTTGATCGTCGGATCTTCATGCGTTTCACCGCTTTCCGAATGGATTACGATATGGTCGGGCGTGTCAATGCTCAGGTTGATGACGTGTAACGCCATCACCAGACAAAACATCTGATACAACCACCAACTTCGTTTTCGTTTTTTCATTCGATCCAATCAACCCCATACAAAACTAAATCTAAACTAGCCCTAATGCCTAAAAAGTGGATAAATCTTAAAACAAATTGTTTCTATCCTACTATTACTTGTTGATTTAATGATATTCTAATGCTACTCGCTAGGGAAAGCTATGTTTTGGTGTATGGAAAATGTGGGGCAATTTTTGCCGGTTGCGTTGGCAATTCATAGCCTTTTCAGCGAAAAACAGGATCGCATGGCTCACAAAATCGCTTACTTTTGTTGCTGTAGCTTCTCTTCTAAAGTCATGCATTTTGAAACCCTGGCGTACTTACAAACCGGTACGCCTCGCCAACAGGAAGCGTATCGCGTACTTACGCAGTATCAGGTTTTAGAAAAACTCAGCCGGTACGATCCACTGCTGGTCGGAACGATTCCCCTGAATATCGACATCGAAAGCAGCGATCTGGATGTGATCTGTCAGTGGCAGGATCAGCAGGAGTTTATCGATACAGTACGAAATTCGTTTAGCAGTTTAAAGGATTTTCAGATTCGTGAAAAGCGGGAAATCGTGGTCGCGACGTTTAGACTGGATACGTTCGACATTGAAGTTTTTGGACAGAATCTTCCCACTCGCCAGCAACTGGGCTATCGTCATATGCTCGTGGAAGACCAGTTACTTCGGCAATACGGCGAAGACTTCCGCCAACAGATCATTGCTTTGAAACGCCAGGGTTATAAAACGGAACCTGCGTTTGGTAAACTACTCGAACTTACCGGCGATCCCTACGAGCAGTTACTACGCTTTGAATGAGCTACCCTTGTATCGTAACGTTGACATGATTGATGAGTACCTTAACTATTAATATGTGGTATACTTCTTTAGCGTAAATTTTACTCACATGTATACCCTATGAATCAAGCTATGATATGCCCGTTGATCCTGGTTGTGGAAGACGATAAAGAGTACCAGGAATTACTGGAAAGAGGCCACAAGAGAAGCCAAATCTCTTGTGAGTTTAAGATAGTAGATTCGGCGGAAGAGGCTTTTCAGTATCTAGAAAATCATCATACGATTCCCAATCTTATTTTGCTGGATTATGATTTGCCGGGTATGGACGGTTTGCAAATGGTAGAAGAGCTGAAAAAGTCGTCTTATCGGGCTCTGCCCATTCTTATGTTTTCCGTGCACAATCGTCCTCAACTTATTGAGCAGGCTTACGAAAAAGGGGTTAGTTCATTCATCCCCAAGCCTGAGGGCTATACTTCGATTATTGAGCTTTGGCACAGCATCTGTACCTTTTGGGGTGAGTATGCCAGTTTGCCTACGCTTACTTAACTTACAAGTATAGATTTACAATACTTTCTGCTGTATCCCGCGTGATGTAAAAAGCGGATTCTGTAGTGAATCGTTTGATTCTCTCCAGATTTACATACCTAGATTTGGGTGAGCCTGAAAAGATTACATCGCTAGTAGCTCAACCCATACTAAGGGCTTGAGTGAAGTACAGACTTCTTCTAATCGTCTATCTTCTTCCATAAGGCATCAAAGGCGGACAGTTCATGAGTGAGCAGTAACCGTTAACTCTGACTATTCATACCCATACAAAAGGCCTGATTCAGGAATGACTATCCTGTTTCTGGTTGATTAACAGACGAATACGAATCAGAGTACCTTTTTCGCTGGTTTCAATTTCCATGTTCGCTTTTAATAGCTCACATAAACGTTTGATAATAAACAAGCCAATCCCTTCCCCGCTGCTTTCACCGCTTTGTTTGTTACTCAATCGGGTTGCAGGAACTTCCGGATCCAGAATTTCTACCTGTCTATGCGAGCTGGTTGAGTGTACGTAAGGCTGTAGCTGCTGGGCTAATAGAGAAACGACTCCTTCTTTGAGGCCAGGACCTGTATCCTGCACACTTACCTGCCAGCGGGAGTCCGTTTCCTGTATCCAGGTCACGTTTACCCATCCTTTTTCCGTATACTTGAGGGCATTGAGTAAGAGATTCTGAATGATCCGTTCTATCTTCATGGGATCGCCCACTACTAATAATTTCGGTGGACCATCAACATTTAGCTTCAGCTTTTTGGTTTTTGCCAGCCCTTCAAACCGTTTAATGATTTTCTGTAGTAATTCACTGGCATCGAACGGCTGGTTCTCAATTACTTCCTGACCAGCTTCCAAGCGAGCGTAATTCATCAACTGCGTAAGCATATCTTCGGCCGCTCGTATATTTTTCGCCAGCATTTCCAGAAACTTTTGCCGATCCGACTCCTTCTTGGGCAGCTGCAAGGAAGCCGTAGCTCCCGACATTAGTCCCAGATTACCGCGTAAATCATGCGAAACCTGCCGCAGATGTTCCCCCCGTTGTTTTGTAATTTCCTCCAGGTTTTTCAGGGCATTTTCCAAGGTTCGTACCTGTTCAGCGGCGGCCGTTTGGCGAAGCTGATCAAAGTACAAAATGCTTCCTAAATTTAAATCTTTAGCTAACTGAAGAAGCTGGCGATGAGCATGCGTCATTACGTGTACTTGCGTATCCGGATACTGGTCCAGAAAGGCCTGGAATCGCTCCTGAATGACTTCGTATAAATGACTCAATTCCCGCGACAATTCACTGAGGGAATATCCACTTTGCCAGCGATGAAGCCCGTGCTCTTCGGAAAACTCAAGAACGTTGTTGTTTTTTGTCTCGCCTTTGATGCGTTGCGATAGATAGTTAAGCAGACTCGGAATTTGATCGTTGAATTCTTCCCGTGAGAAGTTGGTATGCTTAGGAGAGGCCGGATCACTGGCACACCGCATCCGCCAAGCGTTCAAAATAGTTTCCCGATTAGCAAAGAGATAATCTGTTAATAAATCGAGCTGGGTACTGTATTCCGAGTTCTGTTTAGCCATTGGCTGGAAGATCTGATGGATCCCTTGATTTGCTTAATAAACCTTGAATGGACGAAAGAGTTTTGCATTCACGGATTTGAATCATGGCTAGCGGAACGGATTAAACCCCAGTCCTTGATTTTTTACGCCTATCTTTAGCATTAATCGAATGCTCGTGCCTATCTTTGTCGCATCTTAAAGATCATTTCCATGTTATAGTTAAGTAAATCGGACGGGTACTACCCCTTTATCACTTCTCTTTC
Organism: Siphonobacter sp. BAB-5405; assembly: GCF_002872335.1. Classification (GTDB taxonomy): domain Bacteria; phylum Bacteroidota; class Bacteroidia; order Cytophagales; family Spirosomataceae; genus Siphonobacter. The sequence continues at coordinate 255,461 of NZ_NJAG01000036.1, forward strand.
ACGAAGTTTAGATAGTAGTCCAATTCACCCCTACGCCTTGGTAGTGGGTTCTTACTTAGCCCTTATGTGATTCATCGTTTTTCTTCTTAGGCCGTAATCGAGCCATCCCTACCCAACGTTTCCGCCCCGCAGCCGGGCCCGGATCGTCAATTCTTTTTATTTTTTTAAGACTTACCTTCATGAGTATAATCGTGAACGCACTTTCCTATGTGCATGCCAACGGTGACGCCCTACTGGACTCGATCAGTCTTTCAGTTGCTACGGGGGAAAAAGCCGCTCTTGTCGGCAATAATGGCGTAGGAAAATCTACTCTACTACAAATCATTGCAGGCCAGCGGCAAGCCGCTTCGGGAGAAATAGTCCTTTCCGAAAAACCCTATTACGTACCCCAGCATGTAGGTCAATATGATTCATATACCGTTGCCGAAGTACTGGGCGTGGCAGAAAAGCTGAAAGCCCTACGGGCCATCCTTTCGGGCGACGCAGCTGAAGCACATTTTACGACATTGGCCGATGACTGGGAACTGGAAGAACGCCTACAGGCGGCCTTTGAATCCTGGCACATCAAAACCCTCGATCTCAACCAAACCCTTGAAGGGCTGAGCGGTGGTGAAAAAACCAAGGTTTTTTTGGCGGGCCTGTTTCTGCATTCGCCCGGTATTGTGCTATTAGACGAACCGACGAACCACCTGGATGGTACGAGTCGCCAACGGCTGTACCGTTGGCTTAGTCAAAGTAAAGCTACCGTACTCATCGTCAGTCACGATCGGGCTTTGTTGAATCAGTTGGATACTACTCTGGAACTTGGCAAGGGCCATCTGGAGGTATACGGAGGGAATTACGATTTTTACCAGGAACAGAAACGAACCCAGCGGGAAGCGTTAAAAGCACAGGCTGATGAACATGAAAAAACCCTTAAACAGGCACAGCAAAAGGCTCGTGACCTAGCTGAGCAACGCCAAAAACAGGAAATCCGGGGTAAAGCCCAGGGGCAGAAACAGGCACTGCCCCGCATCATTGCCGGTGGTCGAAAAACTCAGGCCGAACAAAGCACGGCCAAGCTCAAAGAGGTCCATCAGGAAAAGCTACAGGACTTATCCGGTCAGCTTCGCTCGGTACGTACACAATTGCATCAGACTCAGCCCTTACATTTAGTACTGGAATCTTCTGATTTGCACCATGGAAAGCTGCTCATCGAAGCTCAGCATCTCAACCAGCATTTGGGGGAATCCAGTCTTTGGCCAGAGCCCTTACAGTTCCAGATTTGTTCCGGCGACCGTATTCGAATTCAAGGGCCCAATGGGTCGGGTAAAACAACACTTTTGAAACTGGCAACGGGTCAGCTAACGCCTTCCCAAGGAGAAGTAACACGAGCGGATTTTTCGTACGTCTACCTTGATCAGGAATATTCACTACTGGCCAGTGAACTGACGGTTTTTGAGCAGGTTCAACGGTTCAACAACCGACAATTACTGGAACATGATTTGAAGAATCTCCTACACCAGCATCAATTGCCGCGGGCAAGTTGGGATCGTACGTGTGATAGCTTGAGTGGCGGGGAGAAAATGAAACTGGCCCTCTGCTGTTTGCAGGTTAGTCAAAACCGACCCGATTTGCTGTTACTGGACGAGCCTACCAATAACCTGGACTTAACCAGTCAACAGATTTTCACGCGGGCTGTAAAAGATTTTAAGGGCTCCTTACTCGTGATTTCGCACGATGAATATTTTATTGAAGAAATCCAGGTGAATCGTACGCTTTTGTTATCTTGAACAAAAAGCTCAGGTGGTTACATAACTACCTGAGCTTTTATTGACTATAAATCATCCCTGGCTATTTATTCCTCTACTCGCAGGAGAGAAGTCCATGTCATACCCTCATCATTCGTTAGCCCTCTACATCCGCTTAGGTAGGTACGTTAGCAAAGCTCTGTCATTTGCTTAAATCTTACTAAAACCTGATAAATATTAAAAAAAGTCAATTCATTCTTCTGTATAAACTAAAAAACAGGCTTAAAAGGGATTTTAAGCCCTTTTTAATACAATATGCAGGGTCTTATTTCTTAAATGAATCTAATTTTGGTCAACCAAGCAGACGGTATTCCCCAGTATCTCTGATGTATAGCCCACTAGGATAGACTTTCGATCGAAACTTCCGAACTGCTTCCTGCATCTCAAACTTCGTAAAACGCCTGATCGGTACTCATTACAACGAGTAAAATGGCTGAATAGCCTAAAGTTAGCCGGTTAGCCAACAAACGTGAGCCGGTGTGATTTTAACCAACGAGGATGAAGATTCGATTTTTCATATCGCTTTGTTTTCTCCTGTGGACAGGATGTAGCTCCTTATATGCGGCAACGTGTAAGGATGCTCTCCGCTATTCATCCCTTTCCATCGCTGGTTTCTGTGAAACGGCTCAGCCCGACACACCTGCCAATCTTCAAACGCTCCAATCAACCTCTTCCGAGGCTCGACACGGTAAAGCCAATCTGGAAGCAACCGAACTGAAAGAAGAGAAAGAAGATGAAAAAGGGCCCTTATCTCCTCAGCAACTTGACGTTGATCGTGCGTTCATTACGATAGCGTATCTTCCTTTATTTCACTGGCTTGTTCATTTTCAGCCGCTGCAACACCCACAGGGTCAGCAGGTTTCCTATGGTTCTCAGGACCGTTACCTTTTCCTTCGCGTACTTCGCTTATGAGCTTAATCGGGTTTTGTAACTGAACCTGACCTTACATATCCATTACCCTCCATTACAATTAGCATCCCGCTCAGGGGATGTTGCTGGATTGTCTTGTTTACACCTTCCATAATAACTACTTAGTAACCCGTATTCCGCTTTAAAAAGCAATACCCCTATGAATCGAATGCTCCTGCTGATGAGCTTGTGTGGCCTATTGTGCCTCGCAAGCTGTGAATCCAAACACGAAGAAAAGGAAGAGGAAACCAAATATTTGGTGACCAGTCCCGCCCAAATGGATACGCTGATTACGCAAAATTACGTATGCCAAATCCACTCCATCAGCCACATTGAACTTCGGGCTCAGGAAAAAGGCTATCTGCAGAACATCTACGTGGACGAAGGAAAGTTCGTTAAGAAAGGACAGCTTCTGTTCCGCATCATGCCGAACCTGTATCAGGCCGAATTCCAGAAAGCACAGGCCGAAGCCAAAGCGGCCCAGATTGAAGTAGACAACGTTAAGCCCCTGGCTGATAAAAACGTAGTCGCCAAAAATGAACTGGCGATGGCGATGGCAAAACTCGAAAAAGCCAAAGCCGAACTTTCCCTCGCTCATACGCATCTTGATTTTACCGAAATCCGGGCCCCTTTTGATGGCATCATCGACCGTTTTCAGGTACGGTTGGGGAGTCTGGTGGATGAAGGCCAATTGTTAACCACGCTCTCTGATAATCGCCAGTTGTGGGTGTACTTCAACGTACCGGAAGCCGAATACCTCAATTTCAGGGCTCACAACCAAAACCAGGACAAAATTAAGGTGAACCTCTTAATGGCAAACAATGAATTGTTTGCTCATCCCGGCGTGGTCGAAACCATTGAAGCGGACTTCAATAACGAGACGGGTAACATTGCTTTCCGGGCCACCTTCCCCAACCCTAAAGGTCTGCTTCGTCACGGCGAAACGGGTAATATTCAAATGGCCGTCCCGCTGAAAAACGCCCTCATCATTCCGCAGAAAGCCACGTTCGAGGTACTGGAAAAACGATACGTATACGTGGTGGGTAAAGACAACAAAGTACACTCGCGTGAAATTACCGTCGGAGCCGAGATGCCCGACCTCTACGTAGTCAAAGAAGGTTTAGCGGCTAATGACAAGATTCTTCTCGAAGGTATCCGTAAGGTACACGACAATGATAAAATCGCTTATAACTACGAGGACCCCAAATCGGTGATCCCGAAATTAAAAGTGTATACCGAGTAGTAGAAGCATTTAAAATATTCAGCGTATGTTTCGTCAATTCATTCATCGACCCGTACTGGCAATTGTCATTTCACTGGTCATTATATTAACGGGTATACTGGCCATCAACAGTCTGCCCATCTCCCAGTTCCCGGAAATTTCTCCCCCAATGGTTATCGTACGGGCGTCGTATCCCGGAGCGAGTGCCAAGGTACTGACCGAATCGGTGCTGATTCCGATCGAGCAGGCCATCAACGGGGTTCCAGGCATGAAGTACATGACTTCCGATGCTACGAGTGCCGGGGAAGCCAACGTTCAGGTTGTCTTTAACCTGGGTACGAACCCCGATCAGGCGGTCGTCAACATCAATACCCGGATTGCTCAGGTACTCAACCGGCTGCCCGTTCTGGTCCAACGCGAAGGGATCATTGTGAACCGGATCGTGCCGAACATGTTGATGTACGTCAACCTGTATAGTAAGGACCCGCACGCCGACATGAAGTTCCTCTTCAACTTTGCCGGGGTCAACATGTTACCCGAATTGCAGCGTCTGGGCGGGATTGGTCAGGCGAGTATCCTCGGTAGCCGTCAGTATGCCATGCGGATCTGGCTGAAACCCGACCGGATGCGGGCCTACAACATTTCGGCGGACGACGTGATGGAAGCACTTAACGAGCAAAGCGTCATCGGATCGCCGGGTCGTTTGGGTCGAAGCGACGGAAAGCGGGCCGAAGCTCTGGAGTACGTACTGACCTATCAGGGCCGCTACAATGATGTAGAGCAGTACAAAAATGTGATCGTCAAGTCGAATCCGAACGGAGAAATTCTGTACCTGAAAGATGTAGCCAACGTAGAGCTGGGCAGTGAGTACTACGATATTTACTCCAACCTCAACGGCTATCCTTCGGCGGCTATTGTCCTGAAACAAACGTACGGTAGTAACGCTTCGGACGTAATTAAAGAAGTAAAAGACAAACTGGAGGAGCTGAAGAAAACGTCCTTCCCGCCGGGCATGGATTACAAAATCAGCTACGACGTTTCCAACTTCCTCGATGCTTCCATTGAGGGAGTAATTCACACCCTGCGGGATGCGTTTATTCTGGTGGCTCTGGTGGTATTCATCTTCCTGGGCGACTGGCGTTCAACGCTGATTCCGACCATTGCCGTACCCGTATCGTTGATCGGAGCCTTTACCTTCATGCAAATGTTTGGGCTGACCATCAACATGATTACGCTGTTCGCTCTGGTACTCGCCATTGGTATCGTAGTCGATGATGCCATTGTAGTCGTCGAGGCCGTGCACGCCAAGATGGAGGAGAAGCATTTATCGCCCTATAAAGCGGTAAAAGAAGTACTGCACGAGATTAGCGGAGCCGTAATCGCCATTACGCTGTTAATGACGGCGGTATTCGTTCCAGTTGCCTTCATGACGGGTCCCGTAGGGATTTTCTACCGGCAATTCTCAATTACCATGGCTACGTCCATTGTACTTTCGGGTCTGGTTGCTCTAACGCTTACGCCGGTACTCTGTGCCATGATTTTGAAGAATAACCACGGCAAGCCCCGCAAGAAAACGGTACTGAACCGGGCTCTGGACAGCTTCAACCGCGGTTTTGATAAACTAACGGGTAAGTACACTGGCCTGTTACGTATGATCGTGAATCGTCGGGTGATCACCTGGGGTATTCTGCTGGTCTTTGGGTTGGGCATCTTTGGTATTTCCAGTACCCTGCCTTCAGGCTTTATTCCCAGCGAAGATCAGGGGATGATTTACGCCATCATTCAGACGCCTCCGGGTTCTACCCTGGAACGTACCAATGACATTGGCCGTAAGCTTCAGTCTATTGCCGAAAAAGTAGAAGGGATTGAGTCGGTTTCTGCTTTGGCCGGTTACGAGGTATTGACGGAAGGTCGGGGTTCCAACGCCGGTACCTGTTTGATTAACCTCAAGCCCTGGTCAGAACGCCACCAGACCGTGAACGAGATCATCTACGAACTGGAAGAAAAAGCCAAGGCCATTCCCGGAGCGACGATCGAATTTTTCGATCCCCCAGCCGTACCGGGTTACGGTGCTGCGGGTGGTTTCTCGCTCCAGTTGCTGGACAAAACCAACAGCGGGGATTACAACCAGTTGCAGAAAGTCACGAACGATTTCATGGCTGAGCTGAAAAAACGGAAAGAACTGATGGGTCTGTTCACGTTCTACAGTGCGAACTACCCGCAGTACGAACTGGAAATTGATAATAAACTGGCCATGCAGAAGGGCGTTTCTATTGGCAATGCCATGAACACGCTGTCCATTCTGATCGGTAGTACCTACGAGCTGGGCTTTATCAAATTCCAACGCTTCTTTAAAGTATTCGTACAGGCCGCTCCCGAGTACCGTCGCTTACCGGACGATCTGCTGCAACTGTACGTGAAGAACGATAAAGGTGAAATGGTACCTTTCTCAGCCTTCATGAAAATCAAGAAGACGCAGGGAGCCAACGAGATTAACCGCTACAACATGTACACGACGGCAGCCTTCCGGGGTGCTCCAGCCAAAGGATACAGTAGTGGTGAGGCCATCAAAGTTATCAAGGAAGTAGCGGCCAAAACGCTGCCGAAAGGATATGACATTGACTGGGCCGGTCTTTCGAAAGATGAGGTAATGCGGGGGAACGAAGCCATTTACATCTTCCTCATCGTACTGGTATTCGTTTACATGGTACTCGCTGCTCAGTACGAAAGCTTTATTCTGCCGCTGGCGGTTATTTTCTCACTGCCCGCCGGTATTTTCGGCTCCTTTGCTCTGATTAAAATGATGGGTCTGGCCAACGACATCTACGCTCAGGTAGGTCTGGTCATGCTGGTTGGTCTGCTCGGTAAAAACGCCGTATTGATTGTGGAGTTTGCCGTACAGAAACACCGCGAAGGGATGTCGGTCTTCAATGCGGCCATCGAAGGAGCCAAGGCTCGTTTCCGACCCATTTTGATGACTTCTTTCGCCTTTATTGCGGGATTGATTCCGCTGGTGATTGCTACGGGCCCCGGTGCCATTGGTAACCGTACCATTGGTTCATCCGCTCTGGGCGGGATGCTTTTCGGAACGGTCTTCGGCGTGATTGTCGTACCGGGTCTGTACTACATCTTCGGCAGTATTGCGGCCAAGCGTAAACTCATCAAGCACGAAGAGGAAAATCCCTTAACTGAAGAAATTGAGCATCATGTTTAGAAATCGAATCATTCAGTACGCGGGCCTGATTCTTTTTTGCCTGCTGTACACCACGGCGTGTAAGGTACCTTCGCTGGTGCCGAAAACCGAAAATAAAAAGTTACCGGGCAGCTACGGCTCTTCGGAGGATTCTACCAACACCGCTCAGCTTAAGTGGCGGGAGTTTTACAACGACCCCAATCTGGTAGCCCTGATTGACACGGCCCTGAAGAATAATCAGGAATTGAATGTGGTCTTGCAGGAGATTGAGATTTCCCGGAATGAAATCAGTGTCCGCCGGGGGGAATACCTCCCCTTCGTGGGCCTGAGAGCCGGAGCGGGTTTCGATAAAGTACCCCGGTATACCAACATCGGAGCCATGGAAGCCACTACGGATATTAAACCGGGCAAACCCATGCCCGAACCCGTACCCGACCTTGGCTTAGGGGCCTACGCTCGCTGGGAAGTGGATATCTGGCACAAACTGCGGAATGCCCAGAAGTCAGCCGTGAAACGGTATCTGGCTTCCAGCGAAGGTCGGAACTTCGTCATTACGAACCTGATTGCCGAAGTGGCCAATAATTACTTCGAACTGTTGGCTCTGGATAATCAGTTGGCCATTCTGAAACAGAACATCGAGATTCAGACCAATGCACTGGAAATCGTGCGACTGCAGAAGCAGGCTACCCGGGTAACGGAACTAGCCGTACGTCGATTTGAAGCTCAGGTATTGAATACCCGAAGCCTTCAGTACGACATCCAGCAGCGGATTACGGAAACGGAAAACCGGATTAACTTCCTGCTGGCTCGTTACCCCCAGCCCATTCCCCGGAACGACGATGCCTTTAATACCATGATTCCGAAAACGATCCAGGCGGGCTTACCCTCTCAACTGCTCACCAATCGTCCGGACATTCGCCGGGCGGAGTTTGAGCTGGCTGCGGCCAAGCTGGATGTACAGGTAGCCCGGGCTCAATTCTATCCTTCGCTGGGTATTTCGGCTTCCTTGGGATACCGGGCCTTTAGTCCTGCGTATTTGTTCAGCACGCCCGAATCGATTCTGTACTCATTGGCGGGTGAACTGGTGGGACCCCTGGTCAACCGACGGGCCATTACGGCTACTTACGCCAACGCTAATGCTCGCCAGACGCAAACGGTTTACAACTATGAGCGGATCGTTTTGAATGCGTATTTTGAGGTAGCCAATCAACTGGCTAAGATCAATAACCTGGAAAGAAGTTATGATCTGAAATCGCAGGAAGTACAGGCTCTGACCCAGTCGATTGGCATCTCCAATGATTTGTTCCAATCTACCCGGGCGGATTACATGGAAGTATTGCTCACCCAACGGGATGCTCTGGAATCACGATTTGAACTGATCGAAACCAAGAAGCAGCAACTTAATGCCATGGTGAATATCTATCAGGCCTTAGGAGGCGGCTGGAATTAATACATTCGTCAAGCGAGTACGCTGACAAAAAAGCCCGGATTCAGTTGAATCCGGGCTTTTTTATTGGTTCAGAAAACGCTTTTATTGTCAAAGCCTCTCGGAGAAATGAATGCAACCTTACCTGTATCTAGAGAAATTCCTGGAATAACCTGGTAAAGCAGGCTATGCTTACCGATCCGAGTAGGTTTGAACTCTAGTATTCAGCAGAAATCATTAAACAAATTTTAATATAGATTAAACTGAGGTTAGTCTATAAAAGCTCGTTTACGAATAAAATAAAAAGTTTTCTATCGTTTTCTTGCTTCACTTTTTACTTGCCGTGACGACTAGTAGCGTGTTCCTTTCAGGCCTCTTTTCTCAGAAGTTTACGTCTTTCATTATACGTTATTTAGGATATAAATAATGTATCAATTATTTCACTATCCATTACAATATTCTATTTATCAACGACTTGCACAGTATAAACAGTCAAAATAAAGGGTATCTATTTCATAAGATCGGCCATTCGTAGAAGTACATCACCGGACGAATGAAACCCTAAAATACAGGCTAGCAGCCTCTACCGATTTACGTACTCGCTTCATTGTAATCTTCAGCATTTTTAAAAACGGCGTTCGGAATTTTAATCCCGTTTTTATATTTTCGCAGCACCATTTATTTAGTCTTGGTCTAAATAACATCCCATTGAAATTTTACCACGCATGAAATATATCTATCTGGTGTCCTTACTGCTGGCCAGTGGTCTGGCTTTTGCTCAAACCAGTACGCTTCAGCTCGCTACCGTGAAAGGCAACATTCATTTCGAAGGAGGTACCGGAGTAGAGCATGTTACGGTTCGCATTAAGAATAGCAATGTGGTAACCATGTCCGATCAACAGGGCGGTTTCGAGCTAAAGAACGTACCCTACGGACATCAGGAAATTCTGATTACATCGGTAGAAATCCAGCCCAAGAGTTTAAAACTCAGCGTTCATAAATCGTCTCACAGCGTATCTGTTCTCGTTAATAAGGCCATCCAGGATCTGGCTGAAGTGCAGGTGACCCACAAAACCGAGAAGAAAGAGCTGGAAACCCAGGGATTTGCGGTCAACGTAATCGAGACAAAGGATGTCGCCACCCGCAATTTTCAAACCAACGAAATGCTGGATCGCACCGTTGGGGTACGCGTTCGTCAGAACGGGGGTCTGGGTTCGGCGGTGACGTATAACTTGAATGGCATGTCAGGTGAATCGGTACGTATATTTATTGACGGCATTCCTATTTCCACCTACGGAGCTTCGTTCAGTTTGAACAGCATTCCCCCGGCCTTAATCGAGCGAATTGAAGTATACAAGGGCGTCATCCCGGCTCATTTGTCGGACGATGCCCTGGGCGGAGCCATCAACGTAATCCTGAAAAAAGGAATGAGTAATAACCTGACGGCCTCGGTTTCGTACGGTTCCTTTAACACGCTACAGGCCAATGTCAGCGGTACGCACCGGTCAGCCAAAAGTGGGTTCACCGTAAAAGCATCAGGTTTTTATAATTACTCGGACAATGATTACGAGGTGTGGGGAAAATTCGTTCGGAATATTCTTCCGAATGGCCGCTATGATTACGTTCGAGCTCGTCGCTTTAACGATGCCTATCGCTCCGTGGGCGGCCAGATTGAACTGGGTTTCACGGATGTAAAATGGGCCGATCAGTTTTTCATTGGCTACAACGGTTCCAGCGATTACAAGGAAGTGCAGCACGGAACGTACATGTCCATTCCCTACAAAGGACGTTTTACGGAATCCGAAGCCCATGTATTCAGCCTGAATTACCGCAAGAAAAATTTCATGGTGAAGGGCCTGGAATTAACCGTAAGCGGCATGTCGAGTATGCGGAAACAGGTGGTTGTGGATACGGTGAAATGGAATTATAACTGGTACGGGGAACGTAGCGTTGGACTGGACGGCAGACCCATTCTGCGTCCCACCGGTGCTCAGCAGGGTGCTCCAACGATCAATCACATCAACCGAAACGTGACGACCTTCCGGGCGGGGGTTAACTATGATTTTCACAAAAACCACCGATTGGTTGTCAACCACATCTACTACAACATTGACCGGGATCAGCAGGATTTTATGCGATCCGTCGTGGAGCGGGAATTTATCGGAACCCGTAATCTGTCCAAGAATATCACTTCAGTAGCCTATGAACTGAAAGCACTGGATTCCAAATTACGAGCGAACATTTTCGGTAAATATTACCAGCAGAAAATCGACCGCATGGACCCCGTGCTGGTGGAAAATAACCGCCGGGAGAACCGTACGTCGAGTAACAAAACGACAACTGGTTACGGAGCAGCTCTTTCCTACGCGGTTATCCCTAATCTGTACCTGCTTACTTCCGCTGAACGGGCCGTACGCCTGCCCTCTGAAAATGAAGTCTTTGGTAGTCCGGGCGAGAACATTGTGGAAAATTTCGGAATCCGTCCGGAAGTCAGTAACAATCTCAACGTGGGTTTCCGAGCCGGTACGTACACGTCTGGCTCACACAAGTACAACTTTGCTCTGTCTGGCTTTATTCGGGATACCCGCGATAAGATTGTCCAACGAGTGAACCCGCGTCTGAACGATGCCGTACAAACCGATCCATTTGAAAATTTGGGCAAGACGAAATCGATTGGTTTTGAAGTCGAGGGTAACTACATCTATAACAATAACCTGACCGTTGGGCTGAGTGCTTCAAAGTTCAATTCGGTTTTCAACATGCAGTACGACCCGAATGGTCGGGAATATGATTACTACCGTCGTCAATTGCCCAATGAGCCGTTCTTCACCATTAACAGTACCGTTCAGTATTCCTTCAAAAATGTGCTGAAGTCAAACTCAAGACTGAATGTGTATTACGGATTTCGTTTCGTAGAGCGGTTTTACACCACCTGGATGATCATTGAGGATTTCCGCACCCCGCGTCAGTACATCCAGGATCTGGGAGCGAGTTACATGTTCCCTAACAAACGCTTCATCGTGAGTGCTGACGTCAAGAATATGTTCGACCGACAGGCGTACGACAATTTCGCCGTTCAGAAGCCCGGACGAGCCTTTTACCTGAAGTTAAATTACACTATAAACAATTTTTAATCAATCGCTTCCATGAGAAAACAAGGTCTGAATCTTTCCCTGTTAGCCGGTCTTTTGATGACGGTTGCCCTGACGGGTTGTAAGGACAATAACACAACTGAACCAGAAGACAATGCAAACGCGGACCGTTGGATTACGGTAGCGGGAGCCTTGATGGGCACTACGCCCGGAGATGGGAATGGGGGTACGATGGTGTATTCCGTAAGTAAGGAAGATGCTAAAAACCCAAATGTATCCATTAGTGTTTACGACAACGGTTTCGGTGTAAAATCAACGCGTACCGCTCGTTTACAAGCTTCCGAAGATGGCAAGACGCTTTTCAATATCGCTTACAATGGTGATAACGGCGGAGAATTTGCCCGCTATAAAGTAGAAGGTGCCGGAAAATATACGCAGGAAGATGTAACGGTGAACATCTCGCAATACGCCAGTGCCACCCCACGCTGGGTGAAGCTTTTCGATGGTGACAAAACGGGTATCGCCGTAAACGTAACGACGCCAACGGCTAACAACGCTTCGAGTGGTCCTACGCCATCGGCTCCCTTCGCGTATTTCCGTGGTACTGCTACGATCCTGGCTCTGAACTTACAGGACGTTCTGATTACGGGTTACAAGCAGTATCAGATTCCTTTAACGGCGGCCGAAGAATTACAGGGTCACACGATTTTCCGTCTGGATGCTCCGGTACTGAACAAAGCTCAGAATAAACTCATCGTGGGTACCTGGATGCAGAAAAGAAATCCAGCCACGGGTACTACCGAATCAAACTTTACGCGTCTGGGAAGTAAAGCTGTAATCGTTGATTATCCTTCCCTGGAAAATCCAAAGGTGATTACTTCAACGGTAGGTTTCGGTGATAACAGCGGTTACCGCAGCCACAACTCGTTCTTAGCGGATGATGGTAACATTTATCAGGCGACGCAACGCGATTCGAAAGGTTCACACATCCTGAAAATCAACCAGAACAACGAATATGACAACTCGTATGTATTCAGTTTAGACGCCGCTCTGGGTGTGAAAAACGTATACGTCGATTGCTGGAAATATGCCGGCAATGGCATTGCGTATGCTTTGTATAGCCAGGATGGTTCGGATCAGGGTTACGTGGCTCGTCTGGACCTGAACGCGAAAACCGCTACAAAAGTAGATTTGCCCTACGAAGATGGGCTTGATTTTGGTCAGTATCAAGGTATTCTGGTGAGCGGTGACGAAGTATACATTGCCATTACTCCCGTAGGAAAAGATGGTAATATCTACATCATGAACCGTACGTCTGGTGCCGTAACCAAAGGAGCCAAACTGGTAAATAAAGCCGGTAATCACTACATCGGTATCTTCTAGTACTCTTTCGTACGAACATCAATAAAAGCTGTTTCCTTTTGAAAGGGAGACAGCTTTTTTATTGATGTTCGTACGATCAGTTACGCCTGTTGGCATCAGCCGTGTTTTTGATGGAATGGCCTGCACCCCTGGGTACGTAAAACACCTGTCCTAACCTAACGAATCGTTGCATACGTCTTCTGGCTCTACTACCGCCAGGTGAGGTCTTCAATGTTTATTCATTTCATCCAGTACCTCAACACGTCAATGTTAATCTTCGCTCATAATTCAGATTATACCCTGAAAAGAATCTACTACTTGAACTCAATAAAAAAAGGGACAATATCTCCCTTCATTTATTTCATATACGTAAATACACTTATCTTAGTGCGTATACACAAGCATAGTTCCCGCCAAATGCACTATTTAAAACAAGAATTATTGAAATTGCTGGTAAGCGATGAACGCATTTTTGATTTTTTTCAGGAAGCCGGTATCTGGACCTGGGATTTAATCAACCCTGAAAATCAATGGATGAGCCAGAGTTTTTGGGAAACGTTAGGTTACCAGGTTAATGAAATCCCCAATATTTTTCAGGGCTGGCAGACGCTGATCCATCCGGAAGATATTCGGTTAGTTGAAGAGTCGTTACAGGCTCACCTTGAGAACTCTACGCATCCGTTTGAAGCCGTCATTCGGTATCTGCACAAAAATGGCTCCCTCGTCTGGATTCGCTGCCGGGGCATTGCCATTCGCGACGAAACGGGTAGAGCCCTTCGGATGCTCGTCTCGCACGTAGACATTACGAAAGAAAAAGAAGCCGAGTTAAAAGCCCGCCAGGAATCTCTGCTTTTCCAGTATATTACCAATAGTGAACTTCTTTACATTGCCAAAACGGATCTGGAGGGTAAGTACACCTTTGTGAGTGAGTATTACGCGAAAGTACTAGGACGATCCGTCGAATCTTTAGTGGGTACTTTTGCCAGTGAAGACGTCATTCAAACGGACATTCCTGTTGGCATGGAAGCTTATCAGGCGTGTATCCAACAACCTGAAGTACCCTTTACCGTTTTATTACGAAAAAAATTCTACCCTAACCAGTTAAAAGCCTACGAGTGGACGTTCATTGGACTAACGGACGGGCAGGATCGTCCGGTTTCCGAAGTCCTTTGTTTAGGACGTGATATTTCTGAAAGCGTAAGAACCGAAGCCGAGTTGTCGGTTCTGCTTTCGAACATGAGTGACATCTTTTACATGACCACTCCCAGGGGGTTCATTACCTATCTGACTCCCATCTGGACGCGTGTGCTGGGCTACGACATCGAAGCCTGTTTAGGGCAGCGACTGGATGATTTTGTGCATGCCGAGGATGTTGATCGGTCCCTGGAGGCAATGGAGCAGGCTCAAACCTTGGGCAGAGCCCGTCTGGTTCAGCGATTGCGACATCAGGATGGCCATTATGTGTGGATGCAAACCCAGGCCAACCGGCACGAAGTAAGCGGAGAAATTGTCTGGATGAGTGATGACATCACCGATCAGAAAGAAGCGGAGGATATCTTACTACGCACGCAGGAGCTTTTGGAACAAACCGCTCAGATTGCCCGGGTGGGCGGCTGGGAGTACATTGTCAGTACGGGAAAAATGTATCGTTCTTCCGTAGCTCAGGCCATTTACGAGGTGGAAACCAGTGAAGTCTCGGAAGCGGACGAAGTTTTCGATGCTTTTACGGATGTAAACTTCCGTGAACAGGTTCGGGCAATTCTTCAGCAATCCATTGACGTCGGAACGCCCTGGGAATTTGAGGGCGAAATTTTAACCGCAAAAGGTAAACGTAAGTGGATTAGAAGTCAGGGAAAGGCTGAATTTAAAAATGGGGTCTGTGAACGGCTGGTTGGCACCACCCAGGACATTACCCAACAAAAGGCGGCTCAGGGTGAATTACTTCGTACGCAACAGTTTCTGGAAGATACGGGTCGGATGGCCAAAGTTGGCGGCTGGGAGCTGACGCTGCCTGGCGAACAACTCTACTGGTCTTCGGTCACCAAGGAAATTCACGATTTACCCCCGGAGTTTGAGCCGAATCTGAACGCAGGACTTGATTTTTACGCCAGTCCTGCCGATAAAAAATTGATTACGGACGCGTTACAGCACGCCATTGAAACCGGCACGCCCTGGGATTTGGAAGCCCGGATCCGAACGGCTACGGGTCAGCTCAAATGGGTACGGGCCAAAGGCCAGACTGAATTCGTCAAGGATCAGTGCGTACGGGTATTCGGAACATTTCAGGACATTGACGACCGGAAGCAGATTCAGGCCGAAACCGAAAAAGCCCGTCAGCAGGCCGAGGCAGCAAGCCAGGCCAAATCTGAATTTCTGGCTAACATGAGTCACGAAATCCGGACGCCTTTGAATGGGGTCATCGGTTTTACAGAACTCCTGCTGAAATCCCGACTGGACGAGACCCAGTTCCAATACCAGCAGATGGTGTTGCAGTCGGCGAATTCCCTGCTGGACATCATCAGTGATATTCTCGATTTTTCTAAAATTGAAGCGGGCAAGCTGGCCCTGAATCCCGATAAGACAAATCTCTGGCAGCTCACCGAACAGGCCCTGACGATCATTACCTCTCAGGCTCACCAGAAGGGGCTGGAAGTACTCTTAAACGTGGATCCTGCGGCTCCCACCTGGATCTGGATTGATGGCATTCGTCTCCGCCAAATTCTGGTTAATCTGCTGGGCAATGCCGTTAAATTCACGCTCAGCGGCGAAATTGAGCTGAACGTAGCCGTAATCGAAAAGCGGGGTAATCAGGCTTTATTGCGGTTTTCGGTTCGCGATACCGGGGTCGGAATTGCCCTTGAAAATCAGCAGAAGATTTTTGAAGCCTTCACCCAGGAAGATCTTTCGACTACGAAAAAATTCGGTGGCACGGGCCTGGGTCTGACCATTTCGAGTCGCCTGTTGCGATTGATGAACAGTAGTTTTGCTCTCGAAAGTACGCCCACCCAAGGAAGCCTCTTCAGCTTTGATCTGGATGTACCGGTTGAAACAGAACCCCGGCCAAGCTGGCCCCACTTACAAGCGATTCGCTCGGTATTAATTGTGGACGATAACGTCAGCAACCGGCTCATTCTGGAACGTATGCTCGCGTTGGAGAACATCGCCAGTAGCCAGGCCCAAGACGGAACGGAGGCTTTGCAACTGGCAGCCCGCCAGGATTTTGATGTGATCATTATGGACTATCACATGCCTTCGCTCAACGGTCTGGATACCCTGATTCAACTACGACAGCGTGGCCATAACGTCCGGCAGCCCTTCGTAATCATGTATACTTCTTCGGATGACGAACAATTGGAACGAAGCTCAGCGGAACTACAGGTGGCTCAACGGCTGATCAAACCCGTGCGAATGGAACACTTGTTCCGGGTGCTTTCAGCTTTATTTGAGCCGACTCCGGCTACGCCCGCAGTTACTTCTATTGCCCCAGAAAAACCGCTGGAACTGTCGACAAAAAGCTTTTCCGTACTCATTGTTGAAGATAACCCGGTTAATCTCCTACTGGCTAAAAAGCTCATTGGTTCGCTCAGGCCGGACTTGAAACTGTACGAAGCGAAAGATGGCGTACAGGGAGTTGAAGCCTATCAGAAATACCAGCCTGATTTAATTCTGATGGATATTCAGATGCCGGAAATGAATGGATACGAAGCCACGCAGGCGATACGGGCCTTGGAAGCCTTCACTGGCACCCGAACGACTATTCTGGCCCTTACCGCAGGTACCATGGCCGGTGAGCGGGAACGGTGTCTGGCTGCGGGTATGGATGAATACCTTACCAAACCCGTTGCCCGGGCGGTACTGGAAAAAGCCTTAAATGAAACCTTACCCCACTGATTGTAACCAAGCGGTATATACCCGTACTGTTCCAGGCATTCCGACTTCGGGAGCTTATCTGGAACAGTACTCACCCTTCCATTACCTCACGCCTTACTCGGTGCGTGAAAGCGTATACTCCTGTATGATCTTCCCGGTGGGCGATACCACCAGGACGCCGTGTACGTAATCCGCTTCGGGACCTCTGCGGTATTCGATGGCGAAGCCCTGCCTGCACTTTACTGCATTCTGCAACGTGTACGTGTCGGGCGGTAAGGCCCAGAGAATTTCTCCCGTTTTTACATCCAGCCGCTGAATGGTAAGAGGCGGATTCGGAGCCGCCGTCGTATTGACAACGATCAGCAAATCCTGCTCGTCCTGATGCAGAATCCTGGGAGCAAAATACTTTCTTCCAGGCGTCAGATTTTGTCGCTTTACTTCCCCCGTAGCCCTGGCGTACGTTGTTTCGATTAGCTGGTAATCCCTGTTTTCATCGAAGGGTCCACCCAGGTAGCCGAATTCAAAAAAATGGCGGTCGAACTCCATCTTCCATACTTCCTCGGCCTGTGCTTGTGTTTCTACCAGTCGGTGAATCGTCGGAAAGTAGAAATAGCTTTTCCCTTCGTTATTCATCACATTGATCATCGCTTTGGAATAATCAAAGTCCAGTCTGGCTACTCCTGAGCTAAGTTGTGGAAAATCTTTGAACACTTCCTGCGTAACCTCTTTAAGCTCATTATGTTCCACATCCAGTTGTACCAGTTGCGTATTACAGCCAATCGCGTAAATCAGATCGGGAGCATAGGTTTTGAAACTCAGGGCACACCGCTTTTTACCAAACGTTTCGTTGGTTACCACTCGATCCACCAGCAGTTTGCCGTCCGTTACCCGGTTGAACTGAGCGTGTGTTTCCAGCTCTTCGGCTCCATTCCCTTTTCCTGCCCGATCCGTACCGAGCCGCAGATATACCGGATCGCCCGTGAGGGTGTTGGTGTACACAAAGCTGTCGTAGTACATCCGGGGCAGCTTGAAGTTGGATACGGTATAGGTGCTGGCTTTTTTGGGTTGAAACCCTACCACCACCCCATAGATGATCAGAATGCCTGCGATACAGCCGATGAGTAGGATAATCGGCAACCGGTTATTTCCCGGCGGTGCAGAACTGGGCCGAAGCGGTGGCTGCTCGTAATGGTGATAAATGTGCGTATCGTCGCTATCTAAATAGTATTCCGTACTACAATTCTGGCATTGGTATACCTGGGGTTTTATCTCTCTTTTATGAATGCTGCCGCAGTGCGGACAATGGATTACTTTGATCTGTTTGGCCATGTGTGGATAGAAACAATCGAACCTTTGAGGCAGTTTTAGGCTATTAAGGGCTTAAAGAAAATAAATTGCTCTTACAGTTCTGAAGAGACCCGTACCCGTTTTAATTTACTTTTTTGCGAAATGAGCCTGAAAACGCTTTCCTCAGTACCCGTGGACCCATCCCAGCAATCGGGTTTGCATCGTTTCAGCTCGTGGTTGGTGCTTGCATACTGGGGTTTCTTTCTGATTATTCACGTATTCACTGACTGCTTTCTGGATCTGCATACGTTTACGGATTGCGGGAAACTTGCCCTATTCAGTGGACTGGCGGTATTGCCCCTGGCTTTGTATACCCTTGTCCTGATCGTTCCTCATCTGGAATGGCCGTGGTATGGAAACGTGTTCATCAGTCTCGCTCTGCTTGGATTTTACATACTTTCCGCCTATTTCACCGTTAAAAAACTGGACTTGCTCTGGAGCATAGCCACCCGCCCCGCCATCGAACAGCAGTGGCCGATTCTTCGGGTCGAACAAGTTTTTGCCAGACGAGGGGGCTTTATTCATACCAGGGTTATGTTACGAATCAATCAGAAGCCCGTGGAGTTGGAAACCAGCCGAAGCAGCTATTTTCTATTAAAAAACCGGAGCCTGATTGCAGGAAAAATAAGTATTTCCGCGTTGAACGAGTACATCGTGCGTGACCTGAACGTATCCGCCAGTGAACGCTGGCAGGCCCGCAGAGCTTATGCTCAGGACTGGTTTCAGCGGTACTGGTGGCTGGGAGTACTTATCGTTTTGTACCTGATCTGGCAATGGATTAAGTCCCGGCTTTTCCCGAAGACCGCCTAGTATTATTCCATTACCTCAACCAGATAAGCCTTCCATAACTGCTCCGCGTGGGTGTTGAAAGCACTTTTTCGAAAGCCATTGCTGGTCATGGTTCCGCCGTCGGGTTGGAGAGCATTGCCCACTTTCAGCTTACCCACACCCCGCATGGCGTATTTGGTCGTTCCTTCATGCATGATGATTTTCAGCTCGCTGGGGCTCACATCGCCCCGGCAACCGATCCGATAGGCTACCCATACCTCTGCTTTCCCGTTTTTGTTCAGATCCGTAACTTTAAATGAGCCGGGAACAAAGGCAGCGACCCGATCCAGCGGACAATCGGCTATTCCGTCGTTTAGTTGCCAGAGCTTCGAACCGTTCGCCCCAAACACGTACGCGGCGATATGAGCCTCGTCTTCCCGCGTAGTCGTCTCAGTCGTAAGAGCTATGTAATCGCCGGTTTGATCGTGAAACTGAAGGACTTGCAAAGGCTTTCCTTTATACAGAAGTCCGGCCGGCAGAGCGGACGGAGCGATGCCTTTTGACTGCACTTGTGCCAGGGCTACCTGCTGAACCGAAAGGATAAAAAGAAATAGCGAAATGCGTAGAAAGGTCATGATTTGGTGCGACTTAAACTTGATATTACCCCGCAGGAAAAAATGCATTGCAGAGCAAACGAGCTTTCCTGTTTTGGGCGATCAACCCTACGGAAAACCATTTACTTAACTAAAGGTTATTAGTGAAACCTTACTCAATCTATTTTTATGTCTTTAAAAAGTCTGTCGAAAACCCGCTGGAGCCTTGAGCCGCAACGGGTTGTCATTTATCCGTATGGTGTTTTTTACATCTTCACGCTTGTCTTTGCCTTATTTGCTACTGGTCTCTTCTTAGTGTACGTCACCTATCAGAACACCACTTTTGCGGAATCGCTCCCTTTCGTACTTTTTCTGCTGCTGATTGTAGCGATCTTCTGGGGTCATGCGGGAACGTACGTCGAATTTGATCATAGTAAAGGGCACATGCGAAAAATGTTCCTGGGATTTATTCCAGCGACTACAACGCCTCTATCTAAACTTCAGGGAATCAATGTAGTAAGCAACATGGCGGGTAGTTATAATTACCGCCTGTTTCGTAAAGATTCCCGTTATGGAAAGGGCCTGGTCGTTTCCTGCGGCTATACGAAATCCAATGACCCGAATGCCCTCGCCTTCGTCGAAGAGGCCGTTCCGGTGATCCATCAGTTTCTGGATCAATACGATACTCCCGCCGATTATGTAAAAGTACCGCTTACGTCCTACCGCTTTTTCACGCAGGAAGGTCCTGTGTTTACGGTTAAAAATGCGAAAGCCGGAGCAATCGTGATCGGGTTGTTTTTTATCGCCATTGGCATTTCCATGCTGGCTCTGCAAACCAACGGTCTGCTGGCAAAAGTGGTGATCATCGCGATTATGCTGGGGATCGGATTTATTTTCTTCAATGCCGCGTACACGGAAACAACGTTCAACACCGATACGCAGCTGCTGGAAAGAAGGGGATGGATTAAAGCTTTTAACAAACGCTATCACTTTGGAGCTTTTGCCGGACTGCAAACCGTCCGCCAGTCGTTTAATTTTGTTTATACGGGCACCTCAATCAATATGTACTTTCACGTACCTGGCAAGGCCGACCGGCAGGATGTGTTTGCCATAGCCTCTTTCCGGAAGAGTGCTCAGGTAGAACGATTCGTCGATGAGCTTCACCAGATCATGGAAGGATAAAACCACCCTTTTCAAAAGATTTCCAGAGCAGCAATACTCCCTCTTTTCTTTCTAAACGGACGGATCAGGGCATTGATCCGTCCGTTTTTCATTGACCAGCCGTATTCGTTTGCTTGATGAAATACCATACGCGAAAGGAGAGGATTCTAGGCCCCTGCTTCCTCGAGTAGTCGAAACTTAATTCCTGAAGCTGTGCCATCACCCGGAAGCCTTCTTTCTCCTGCGTCAATTGCAGCATTGCCTTCGGTAGCGTATAGTTTCGGTTCAGAGCCTGTGAACTCGCCTGATTTTCATACTTTCTCAACTGCTTTTCCTGCTGTACAATTCGCAGGGCCAGTTCGTTCGCCGGAAAAGCAAAACGGGTTTTCCCAATTTTAAAAGTTAAGCTATTGTCAAGGCTATCGCTGTAGGTGATTACAGAACCAGCCAGTGTATCCGATAGGGTGGTATCCAGGAACATTGACCTATCCAACATATAGTCATAGCCTTTTATACTGGAGAGGTTGCTATTCGTGCGGATGAAGTAGTTTGTGCTCAGTTCGAGGGTATTTTCTTCTTCCGCCTCATACGAACGATATTCGTAGCCACTCAGGCCCAGATAATTCTGTACCCAGGCAGTCCCCGCCCATTTGATTTCCTGCTCGGCAGGAATATAATCTCCACTCGTTTTATACGTTTGGCGAAGCGAATCTTCTTTCCGGAATAAGTCCACCTGCAAAATCGGCTGCAGGGCCGTAAACTCGTAATTGTTCAGCAGGTAACTGAGGGCACTTGCCATCCGTACCGCCGTGCGGGGTTTCAGACGGGTGGCATCAACCGGAATCAGTTTTCCTGCTTCTACGGCCTTCGCCTGCGTAAACAGGTTCACGAGAATGTTTTTCTGGGACCGAAAACTAACCGATGTCGCACTTTGGGGACCATAGGTTATGAACAGGATCGTCAGAGCGAGCGAAATGGGGATGGTTTTAATCGTGGCTTTTTTATACCCCAGAAAATAGATGGTCAGGAAGAACAGCCAGGCCGCCAGTACGATCAGAAAATAACGGGGCTGCGTAATTCCGTACGTACTGACGCGTTTGGTAACGGCGAGTACCAGCAGAACCAGCAGGGGAATCAGACCTACGTAAAAATACTGGCTGTACGCCTGAATCCAGCCGCGTCCTTCCTGCTTACGGATAGGGTACACCAGCAATAGGGCCAATAGTCCAAGGCCCGCATAGCCGAGAATGAGTCCTGAAACCAATCCTTTGGGCAGTTGCCATTCGATCAGTATTTTCAACTCATAAGCCAGTAAGATGACCAGATACACCAGGGCCAGCGGCACCAGAATGTACTGACTGAAAAACTGAAGGGCCCTTGGATACGACTCGGGATTTTCTTCTTCCCAAAGCTGCTCCGGAATTCCGCTCAGAAAGAATAACGTATTAAACAAACCAAAGATCACCGCCCATATTTTGTACAGATGATGCCAGGCCATATCCAGGCCGAACAGGGAATTGACGGCCGTGTAGGCAGTCGTTAATCCAATCACCAGCACCAGACTATACAGAATAGCCGTCAGCAATCGAATGAACAGCGTTTTGTTGAATTGCCAGAAAAACAGCGTATCCCCGCTACCGGTAAAGCCCGCAAACGAAACCAGCAGGTGCGTAGCTACGAAAAGCAGCCCAAAGTGTACAAAATCCTGCGGATAGGCTTCTGGCTGAAGTACCCAGAAAAAGACCACAGCAATGGCCGCCGCCAGACCCTGTACTACCCACCGCCCTTGTTTCGACCCGTTTTTACGCTGCCCAAACAACGAGGCCGACAGGCAAAGCGGCAGACCCAACGCGGCCATCATCACCAGACGGGTATACTCGTCACGGGTCAACGGCCCCGTAGGTTCGGGAGAGGAAAGAATGGCTGCCGCAATCGTTCCGATCAGGGCAAAGACACATTCCAGCGGATAACGCCGCAGGGTATCGATCGTATTTTGAAATAGAATAGTAGCGGAAGGGAGCTTGAGAGCCATGGCTTTGGGGGGAGTCGAGGTCGAAGGGCAATGGGCTGATTAACGTACGTTTTACTAAAAGAAAATATCAATGTAGTCGGTCGTAATACCGTCGCAGTTGAGTTTCTCGAACAACCGCCAGTACCTGCGGGTCCCCGTAGCCCGAAACACCTGAGGCCCTACCCGTTCGCAGGGTTTTCCTTCGTTGATGTATTCGATTCGGGAAACGATTTTGCCGTCAAACAACAGTTTTCGTTCGGCTACTTCAAAGGTACCTTTGATGGTTACGTATTCGTTTCGGTGGGGGTCCCGCTGTTCCCCTTCGATTTTGTATTTTCCTTTGCCTAAGGACGTTACCTCAACCGTTCCTGGTTTGGCATTATTGAATTCGATCCATTGAATTCGCAGATCGTGGGAGCCGGTTCGGAGTTGCTGAGCAAAAACGGGACTCACCAAAGAAAGAAAAGAGAGCAGAAAGAAAGTAACTTTCATGGGTACTCGCAGACAGTTTAAATGGATAGATATGTTGATCCTTCCAAGATTGGCTTCATGATTTTTGAGCTATACAGGACGAATCGATTGAAACTACAACCCGTGAACGCCGGAGAAGTTTTTGTCGCTTATCTCGCCCCTATCTTGCTGACTCATCGTCAAATTTCATCCCGGTTTCAAGGCGAATTAAGTGCTTTTGCGTAGGTTTTAAACAAACCTTATGTTTTTTCGAAGGTTAAAGCAGGAAGCATTGCCTCGAACTACCCGCCTTGTACGCATGAACCACCCTACGTTTCTATACGCCAGAATTTTTTCAATACCAGCGGTTAACCGGACTTTACTCGTCGCTTTGGGACTGCTCTTATGCCTGGGGATGGTTCGGACACAGGCCCAAACCTTTTCGACGGTAGAAGAAATCCCGAACCCCAAAGCGATGGGCCAGGGCTACCTCAGCGACCCCACTGGCTTACTTTCCCAGACAGAATTTGACTCAATTACGCACGTACTGGAACGACTTGAACGTCGTACGGGCGTCGAAACTGCCGTCGTGATTATTCCTGATTTCAATGAAAATGAGGACGACTTCAGCTTTGCCACCGAGCTGTTTCGGCACTGGGGTATTGGCAAAGCAAAAGCCAATAACGGACTGCTGCTCCTGGTTGCCACGCAGCGACGGCAATACCGTTTCATTACGGGTTATGGGCTGGAAGGTATCCTGCCCGACGCCACCCTGAAAACCATTGGCGAGGAATTACTGGTACCGGCCTTTCGTCAACAGGCTTACGGTGCGGGTATCCTGGCAACGGTGCGAACCCTCTCCGATTACCTGCAACGACCGGATCATGAACGAGAACTTTCCTCCTTGCTTCGGCAGTACAAACCTCAGCAAAGTACCGATTGGTCAGGGTTTATTACCTTCTTCGTGCTGGTGGGGCTTAGTCTGCTGGCCTTCTGGCAACTTTCAGGATTTACGAAAGGAGCTTCGGTAAAAATCATTCCGAATCGGTATTCCGAAATGCTGGGGTTGCTTGCACTAGGTTTGGTGATCGTGGTGGGTCTAGTACTCGTCATTCTCTTTTTTTCCGGATCGTTTTCTCAACTGTTCCAGCATTTTTCTGAGCTACTGCCCTACCTCACCTACGTTACGATTGGATTCGTACTCTTTTTCAGGCAGCTCCATACGCTGGCTCACCTGAGAAGCCAGTATCGGGACGATCAAACCTTTTTTAGTGCCGTGCAGAAGCTGTTCCGGGCCACCTGGTGGCAGGTTATCTTATCGCCGCCTACGCTCCTGTATCCGGTGCTTGAAAAAATCCGGTCGCAGCGTAGCAGCAGCCGGTTCACGCCGCTACTCGACAGTCTGGGGCAGCCCATGCAGCGACTTAACCGGGATGAAGCCACCGACCGTGACCAGTATCTTTCGACTGGACAACGGATGGAAGAACAATTAAACAGTCTGACGTACGACGTTTGGGTAAGTACTCAGGGTGAAACCAGGGTTATTCCGCATCCGGCGGATACGTTTGAGCAGCATCCGGTATGCCCGGCCTGTGGTTTCCGAACCCTGAGCGAACTCGTTACGCTTACGGTCACACGGGCCACACAGCATCAGGCGGGTATGGGCAAACAGGTGCGAATCTGCCGCCATTGCAAACATGAGGTTTTCATTAAGTCGGTCGTGAAGGCCCCACTGGCGGAGCAGCGTTCCGGTTCGTCAACACTGTCGGGAAGAAGTGGTTCTTCTTCCTCCTCGTCTTCTTCCGGAAGCTGGGGAGGGGGCACAACCGGGGGCGGCGGTGCAGGGGGAAGCTGGTAGGATTAGTCCGTTTCAGGTACCAGGAACCTGGTTCTGGCACAGGTATCGAACTGAGCCAGATCCTACCAATCAAAGAGGTCTGCCGGTACATTCCATGAGCGTTTACGAGTTAGAGTTAGGCGAGACTTTTGCCAGGTCAGCAGCCACTCCACGTGTATTCGAAATCGGTCAGATTTAGTCAAGCCTATGGTGTACGATCACGATCTCCTGCCAGTTAATATGGCCTGAATTTCGCTGAATCATTCTTGACCGCTGGTTAGTGGCCCCGGCAGGCTGAGAGTTACAAAATGTAAATAAATAAGTGATTTTCAGCAGTCTCCTATCAATCTTAAGTCGTTCACAAACAAACTATCGTCGTTCACTACAATTTTTTGGCGGCAATGTACTATTTATAATACTTTTATGTCATCAGATCGCCGCCATGATCATCACCCCGCTAGCTTCAACGCAATGAAATCAATTCATTATCAATGGCTATTATCTGATTTTCATGAATTAACCCGCATGAGATCTTCTCGAGTACTTTGCATTTCTCTTTTAGTGTGAATGTAAGCTCATCTCTAAACCTACACCTGGTTCTCAGAAAAGCTACGCCATCGCACGAAAAATCCGTCCTGTCAGGATCAGCCCTGAACCCGTCATGCATGCCCTTCCGGAAAGGCCTATCCTGACGCGTTTAGACTGATACTCCCTCATTCCTTTTGCACTTCCCAATCAATTAATCTGTAGATCATCTGCTTTCATCCATTGGCATGGCTGACTACTCGTTTGTTGCCCCAAGGATTTGACTGCTATTTGATTCGTTTCGTAAGTCGTATCATTTCTAAGCTTTTCCCGCAATGATTTATCAACTATAAATCAACTTAATCCATCGTTTTCTATGAGAGTGGTGATTCTATCCAGCTTCGCCATGCTGACTACTATGTCCTGTCTGGGACAAAACCGTGTCAGCATCAGCCAAAGCGGGGACGGCGGTAATACCGCGTCCATAACCCAGACCGGAGTAGGCAATCAGGTCAGTATCAACCAGCAAAGTGGAGGCGTTGGCGGTTCTAACAAAGCCGGGAATCGCCTGAAAGTTAAAACCCCCAGGGGTACTAAAACCCACATTATTCAGGGAGGAAATGGCCCCAATCTGGTAGAAATCTCGCAGGAGGGGCAGGCTTCAGCCCACATCCAGCAGTTACCGGATTCTACCTCACGGATTGAAATTCTCCCGACCGAGCCCGAAAAACCCAAAACGCCAAAGGACCACAAACGCCCCTAGGCCGCATAAGCCCTTACCTTTTTCTACCTTTTAAACTTTTATTTCATGAAAAAAATCTCTCTTACCGGATTTGCTTTGCTGGCCTTTGCTGCCGCAGGCTTTGCTCAATCAAACACCACTTCCACCAATCAGGTCGGCAATCTTCAAACGGCCAGTCAGACCCAGAGTGGCCATAACCTGAAGTCAACCGTCAGCCAGGACAAAGGAGGTGGTTCCAATACGGGCAACTACGCCCGGACCAGTCAAACGGGTGCAGTATCCATGAATAATGAAGCCACTATTCATCAAGACCAAAGCTCCAACTCCAACCGGGCCACCGTATCACAGTCGGCCGGATCGGGTAACAAATCCTGGATTCAGCAGAATAACAACAGTGGTGGTGGGTCTTTGCAAGTCACGAGTGGTACCTCAGCGGCAGCTATTGCAGCAGCGGGTGGTAATACGGCCGCCATTACCCAGCAGGGTAGTAATAATACCAACACGTATATTATTCAAAGTACGAATTCTTCGTCAAACCAAGGAGAAATTCTTCAGTACGGTAACAGTAGTCGTCAGACCTCCATCGATCAGTCACAAAACTCTGGCAGCAACCAGGCGAAAATTGAGCAGGGCTCTTCAGGAAGCCTCGTCACTGCCAATTACGCCGTGGTTTCGCAACAGGGAACCAGCTTTAACAATAAAACTATGGTTTCGCAAAAAACGCACGAAAACCTAGCCTACGTCAAGCAA
The DNA here is from genome assembly GCF_002872335.1 of Siphonobacter sp. BAB-5405. Lineage (GTDB taxonomy): Bacteria > Bacteroidota > Bacteroidia > Cytophagales > Spirosomataceae > Siphonobacter. Next base: position 282,509 of record NZ_NJAG01000036.1, read on the forward strand.
AACGACGTATCGTATCGCAATGAGACTACGATCTCTCAAGTGGGTGTTAACGGTCGTGCAGAAACGGCAAACGTTTATCAATCGGATAATTCTACCGATAACAAAGCAACGATTACGCAGGGTGGTTTCGGGGATTTTGCCAACGTTTATCAGCAGTATAACAGTACGCACAACCAGGCTACTGTAACTCAGAAAAGAGAGGCTGGCGGATTTGGCAACGTAACTGAAATCTGGCAACAGCAGAACTCGCACTACAACCAGGCTACTGCTACCCAGGACGGTATCAATAACAGTGCCAAAATCAGTCAGGTGAATGCGGCGGGCAACAAGGCAACGATTGCACAAGATCTGAGTACCACCCTAGGCGGATTGAACACAGCTGAAATCCAACAGGGTAAAACAGACATAGCACGCTCAGATAACAACACGGCTACGATCCGACAGGAGTACAGCAAAAACACTGCCCGCCTGCAACAGTTTGGTTCTGATAACAAATCAACGATGTCGCAGCTGGTTGGAGACAGCAACGTGATCAAAGGGATGAACGGTGATTTTGCTCTCCAGCAGGGTAACAACAATACCCTATCGGTTGTGCAGGATTCCGGCAGTTCCAACTACGTTCCCAATACCGCGAGTGTGAGCCAGATTGGCAATGGCAACATGGCGACGATCAGCCAGACGGGTCGCTAACCACCAAGGCTGGCCCTCGTCCCTTCTTTCGGATGGGGGCCTCCTTCTGCTATGGCATGTTTCAGTTTCCGGCGTTCCGTAGCTGATTAACAAACCATTCTATTTTTCACCACCTTCCACCTTCTTGTGACCCTGACTGATCACGAAAGAAGCGACGGTACATTTTCCCTGTATGTTGTCACGACTCCTCATTCTGCTGCTTGGTTCAGCTACCAGCGTATGGGCTCAGGTACCCCCTGCCGGATCACCGGACGTTTATTGGCGGATGAACGCCGGTACTTCAGTGCACAATGAAGTCAATATCCGGCAGGCAGGCACCGATCACCAGACTACGGTGATGCTGACCGGGCTGCAGAATGGAGTAACGTTGAGTCAGACGGGCCTGGCTCAACTGGCTGAACTGCACGTAACGGGCCAAACCAATCAATGCTTACTTACTCAAACCGGTGAACGAAATCGACTTACCGTTGGGCTTGCTGGCACGAACAATCAACTACGAATCAGTCAGGACGGCGGAGACGTTATGAGCCTGGCGGGGCTACAAACGAACAACGCCCGCCTTGACCTGATTCAGAAAAGTGGAAACAATACCCTGGTAGTGGATGGCCCTACTCTCGCCCCGAATTCGGGAGTGGCTCATCTGAAAATCGAGCAAACGGGTGGAGCTTCGGCACGTATCCAGCATGGCCCAACGATGGGTCGTTAATAAAAAGGTCATAGGTTGGTAGTTGATGGTTGTTGGCAGCGGTCCTTCGTGGTGCCTGTGCAATCGGTTGCTTATTGTTTCACTGAATGGTTTTCTGTCGCCTCATGCGAAACGTCATCACTGTACTCATTTTCCTGCTGATCGGTTATACGGGTCTGGCTCAGGACCCGGACCTGGAGGGTTTTCTGGATGAAGGAACCATGGACGAAGCCGTGGTGACTGAAGAAGGCACTCAAACCCTGATTCTGGATAATACCCGCTCAAAAATTGGCCGGGACTTTTACGAAACTTTCTTTCAGCACTATGCGGAACTGCCTAAACTGACGGGGCTCCCCACACCAGGCGACTCCTCGCGTAGCATCGTACCCAACCTGGAACTCGATCTGACGGCTTTTGTGGTCACTATCGATGAGCTTCCGGCCTTTGGTATTGGCACTACCATTCTTGTCGTTTCGCTGAATGACCAGGTCATCTGGCAGAATTACGTACAGATCCGGGCGGACATTCTGGAACTCTACGCGTTTAATGCGGCGGAAGTCATTAATCAGTATGTCATCAATTACCAGGATGTACAAAATCAGCTGGGCAATGAAGACCAGCAAGGATCCGGCCTTTTCTAGCTTTCTGCCGGCATCGAACCAATCCCCCTCCATTACCCATCTACCATCGACACCAAAAACTATGCTGTACAAACGTTTACTTTTTCTTCTGTTTATAGGGGGAATCGCCGGGAAAGCCTCTAGTCAATCTTTCGTGTACCGACCCAACAATCCCAATTTTGGCGGAAATACGTTCAATTATGCCTGGATGCTTAGTTCAGCTACGGCCCAGGATCGCACCGTCGACCCAGCCTCCAAGCGGACGAACACGTCTACTGACACCCGTACCAACACCCTCGACAGTTACGCCCAAAGCCTGCAGAATCAGCTATTGAACCGAATTACCAATAACCTCATCGGTCAGCAGTTTGGGGAATCCACGCTGAAGCCCGGCACCTATACGTTTGGTGACTTCCGGGTTGAAATTGCCAATGGTACGCAGGGGGTTGTGGTTCGCATTGTGGATGGAAAAGGTGGCGAAACGTCCATCACCGTACCCTATTTCTGATTCAACCCACGGCTCTAATGACCCCGGGTCTGCCCTTTTCCCCCATCTGAATTTTCACCCATGCGTTCCTCTTACCTACACCGCCTGCTGGTGCTTGTCATGCTAGGTGTGATGAGCAGTTGCACGTCCTTTTTTTACCAGCCTACGGCCCCCCGGCGGGCTCGGCTGGGCGAAGAAACGCCAACGACTACCAGTCTCCGTCAGTTGCCCGAAGCCCGGGAAAAAATCGTGGCTGCCGTCTACAAATTCCGGGACCTGACGGGGCAGTATAAACAATCCGAAACCGGTACGGGCTTCTCCACCGCTGTGACGCAGGGTACCACCAATATTCTGCTGAAGGCCATGGAAGAAAGCGGCTGGTTTATCCCCATTGAACGCGAAAACGTCAGTAATCTCCTCAACGAACGCAAGATTGTACGCTCCAGCGTAGCCCAGTTTAAAGACGGCGAGAACCTGCCTCCTTTGCTTTTTGCAGGGATTATTCTGGAAGGAGGCGTGGTTTCCTACGATGCTAACATCATTACGGGTGGCGGCGGACTTCAGTACTTCAGTGCCGGGGGGTCCACGCAGTATCGGCAGGATCGGGTAACGGTTTATCTGCGGGCCGTAGCTACGAAAACGGGAAAAATTCTCAAGACGATTTATACCTCAAAAACCATCTTATCCCAGACGGTCAACGCCAGTCTGTTTCGCTACGTCACCTTCAAACGACTGCTGGAAGCTGAAACCGGACTCACCACGACCGAGCCGGGTCAGATGGCCGTAACCGAAGCCATTGAAAAAGCCGTAGAAGGCCTCATCATCGAAGGCGTTCGGGATGGCCTGTGGGTACCCAGCGACAGCTCGGCGGTGGCCATGCAAAAAGTACTGGAAGCTTACGACACGGAAAAAAGCCGGATGACCGAAACCGACGTATACGGGATGCGACCCGAGGTGGGGGCTCCCAGGCTGACCATTCAGCCGTACTCCGGACTGATGCGGTACTCCGGTGATTACGCCCGGCATACCATCCGGGGTACGTACGGCGTTTCGGCTGACGTATATTTTACACCGAATGTAGGCATTCAGGCCAGTGGTTCCAGTGGCGTACTGGCCAGTGAGGGTGCCTTTTCGAATCGAATTACTACACTGGAGGGCAATTTGCTGTTCCGACTTACCCCTTATCAACGCTGGTCTTCGCTCCTCTTTGCGGGAGCAGGCCTGGTTACCCGAACGGGCCGATCACCGCTGGACTGGCAGGGCAATCGGGCGGTTCAGGCTCAGGGTGGCGTGGGCATTCAATACACGCCGAAGGGTGTGCTGGGTTTTCGTACCACGATTGCTTATCATCAACCTTTCAGCGACGATCTGGACGGCATTACGGCCGGCACCCGCAATGATTATTACCTGCGGGCCACCCTGGGCGTAACGCTGAACATCGGCCGGAGGATGTCGGCCCGAACCACCGTCACACCTCTTCGCAAGTAGTTCAACACCCTTTCCTGACCCTGCCTCATGTCCTTGAAATCTACTTTTTTTTACCTCCTGCTCGCCTGCCTTGGTACACTAGTAAGCTGTAACGAAGACCTCTATATTGAACCCGTTCAACTCACCACGATTCGGGGCCGGGTGTTGTACAGCCCAACCCAGCAACCCCTTGGTAATGCGACGGTGCGACTTACCCCCGGTAACCGGATTGTTGCTACGGATTCATCGGGACTGTTTCGGTTTGATAGTGTAATTACCGGAACCTACACCATTCAGGCTTCCAAAACGGGTTACGGAACGGAAGTAGCCACGGTAGAAACTTCCGTCCGCACTTCGCCCCTGATTACGCTTCTGCTAAGGAATGATCAAGCCCTGAACCGTCCGCCCAGTACACCAACGCTGGTTGCTCCCGCCCAAAACAGTACCGGACAGCCCAACTCACTTATTCTTCGCTGGAAAGCTACGGACCCCAATCGCGATTCCCTGACGTATCAGGTGCAGCTATTTCGATCCGGCTCTGTTACCCCAACGGCTACCTTTGCCAACCTGAAAGTGGATACCCTGGTGCTGAATGGCCTGGATTATAATACCACCTATCTGTGGCAGGTAGTGATTACTGATGGTACGAATAGCGTCAATGGGCCCGTGTGGTCGTTTCAAACCGGAACGTATCCGGAGTTCAGTTACCTTTTTGCCCGGCGGATGAATGGTCAGTTTCAGATTTTTGGAGCAACAGCCAGCGGTACTGAAACCCAGCTTACCCGCCAGGGCAGCAACTGGCGGCCCATCGTGAGTCCCAACCGACAGAAAGTCGCGTTCATCTCCAATAGTGCTACCGACTTACACCTCTTTGTGATGAATCTGGATGGCAGTCAGCGGCAACAGGTGACTACCGTTCCGATTGCGGGTTTACTACCCACGGATCTATCTTTCTGCTGGTCGCCCGACGGCACGCAACTGCTCTACCCCAGCAACGATCGCCTGTATGCCGTACGCACGGACGGAACGGGACTGCGTGCGGTGGCTCAGGCGGGAAGCGGACGCGTCTGGGCGGGTTGCGACTGGGTGAGTAGCCGCATCGTGGCCCGCAGTACGGGTACCAGCTTCTATGACAACGAACTACAGGTCATGAACGCGGATGGTAGTGCACCCCGAATGTTTTACGCACGCCGTACGGCCCGCGTGGGCAATCCGGTACTTTCCATTACGGGTCAGCAGGTTCTGTTTACCGCGGATGTTGCGGATTTTCAGAATGAGGAAGGCCGTCAGCTCGACAGCCGACTCCATAGTTTTGATCTCAACCGCAATACCCTCACCGAACTTTCGGTGGTCAATCTGCAGACCAGTAAAGTTGCCGGAACGAATGACCTCGACCCCCGCTTTTCGCCCAACGGAGCCAGTCTGATCTTCACGAATACGGACAATACCGGACAGGGTGTTCGGTCCGTTTATACCTCCGATGTTAACGGAGCCAATCGAAAGCTGATTTTGAGTCAGGCAGAAATGCCTTACTGGCGGTAAATTTCCTTGAGGTTCAGTAAGCGAAAACGCGTACGGAATTTTAGTTTCCGTACGCGTTTTCGTAGAAAAAAAGGTCCTGTTGGGCCAATTCATACGTACCCCAGCAGCTGGACTAGAACCTGGGCTCTTCCAGTCCAACCATGTACAGGTCAAATCCACCTTTTCCACCCGGGCGATTCGAGGAGAAAATCATCAGGTTGTAATTGAATTGTGCCTGTAACTCCCAGGGAAGTATAGGGCGGTACTCATCCGAAGCCGTATTGATTCGTTTGCCCAGATTTTCGGGCGTTGACCACGTTCCGTTAACATTACGGGAGATGTATAAATCATATCCTCCTTCGCCACCGGCCCGATTGCTGGTAAAAACCATAACATTTCCCAGAATAGCCGGGCATTTGTCATCGGCAGTCGAAGAGAGTTCTTCCACTTTTTCAACGGGCAGCTGCTCCTCCGATTTCAACACTTCCAGCAGGGATTTCGTGGCAGGCAGTTTCACCCGGTAAATATCAAAGTTACCCGACCGGTTCGAGGTAAAATATACTTCACGAAATTGGCCCCTGTACCAATCCAGTGCCGTGGTTGTGCCCGTGTAGAACGTAGGATAAGCATCATCCGCGGAGCTATTTAAAAACGTTACCTCAAAGGGTCCTTCTACGTTTTCCTTGTTTCCGCCCGCATTATGTACGAAGCGAATATTCAGATTTCCCTCCCGATCGTCGGCAAATAACGTGAGGTACTTTCCATCCCCGGAACCCGTAGCCGGGTCATTTAGCTGGGGCATCTGGAAGGACAAAGACAGGGGACCGAGCACATTGTAAGGGCCGTTGATGGCACGCACGTGGTTTTCCAGCGGCCGCATGTTAGTGAACACATCCAATCCTGAACGAACGTTCGTAGTGGCGGACAATTGCTGCGTCTTTTCGTCATACACCAGCTCAAAGGGTTTGAAAACCAGATTATACCGATCTTTCAAGTCCCGCCTGGAGGAGAAAATCAGGGGCCCAAATCCGTATTTGTTGGGAGGTAACGCCGAATTGTAGTCGTCGTATTCGGAATTGAATTCAGTTAAATTAAGCGGAGTATTTAAAAACGTTCCGGCTTGCCGGGTTGTGTCGGTTTCATCGGATATACAGGAAGAAAATGCTCCGGCAAGCAGCAACAGGGATAGGGTTGAGGAACGATACCAACGAGTCATAGGGAAAGGTTTCATTTAGGGTTTAGCCGTTCAGGCGTACTGAGGAAACGGTTCTGTTACGCTTATCAGGGGAAGCGACAGTGCTACGATTCCCGGCAGAAGGTTTCGAAGACGAAGACCCTATCCTGATTCCATACGTTGGAAGATCTTTCCGTTTTATTTTCAAAAGTACCCGTTGCTTTCCCGTAAAAACCCTTTGACCCGAACTGGGGCAAATCCAATTCTTCCAGCGTTCTCCCATAAAAAAAGGCAGTTCGCAAGCACGGGGCTTGCCAACTGCCTGACTAGTTTCAGAGGTTATGCAGGAACTAAGGTTCTTCTAAAATTAATAGCCGGGATTCTGTCTCAGCTGCGGCGATACGTTCAATACGTTAAAGCCAATCGGGAAAATACTCGTGTGCGAATCGGCGTCGGGTTGTTTGTCCCACCAGGTTCCGGTATTGAACTGATTAAAGCGGATCAGGTCCGTACGACGGCGGCCTTCACCCAAAAACTCGCGACCCCACTCATCGAGTAATTCCTGTTCGGTTAGCGTACTGCCATCCGCCGGATACAAACTCGGCGAGCCCGCCGGGTAGTTCCGCTTCCGAACGCGATTCAGCAACTCGGCTGCTTTCGCTTTATTTCCGGCCCGGAATTCGCATTCCGCTAATGTATAATAGACTTCAGCTAAACGAATTTCGGCGTAATCAGCTTCGATTTTGTGTTCGTCTTCCGTCCGGTAGAACGGATACTTGAGCATGTATACGCCGGAGTTTTGATCGGCGTGGTTCATGTTCGACTCCTTATCCGCCGGTACCTGAGTGGGAGGCGTGTTTTTAAACCAGCCCACCTGATCCCGAATGTACAATTTATAGCCACGGGTACTCGCCAGGGTATCGCGGTTGTTGTTGTAAGTCAGATAACCGTAGAGGAACATCCCTTCCCGACTGTTGTTGCCCAGGTTGCGGTATTTCTTCAACCGAACATCATCGCTGTATTTCTGGAATTTCACAAAGGGCTTGCCCAGCGTAAACGAATACTCCACGTTATCGACGTTGCGACCGGGCTGGAGGGCAAAACGGGGGTTACTGCCGCCCCAATCGGTAAAGCCCAGGTAATTCTGCGGAGCGTTATAAGGCATCATCCACCAGTACATCCCGCCTTCGTACTGCCAGTGCGAGCGACCAAAGGTACCCGGAAAAGCAAAAACGGTTTCCGGTGATTGATCATTGTTCCAGTCAAAGGGAGCATCCCAGCGGTTTTCAATGGTATAGTTCCCGTATTTCCCTTCCACAATGTCCCGGCAGATCGTAGCACAATCAGCAAAATGATCTTCGTTGATGTAAACCTTGGCGTTCAGGTACAGACGGGCCAGCAGCGTCATCGCTCCCGCCTTCGTCCAGCGGCCTTGAAACAGTTCCGTACCGGCATCGCCCTTCATGGCCAGATCGGGCAGTGCTTCCTTCAATTCCGTTTCAATAAAGCGAAACGTCTCCTGCGGCGTGGACTGCGTCGTACCTTGCGTTTCGCCTTTTACCCGGGTAATGATTTCAATATTGCGGTAGAAATCGAATAGACGGAGGTAATACCAGGCCCGCATGGTGCGGAGTTCAGCAATAAACTGCTTCTGCTCCGCCGCCGTCAAATTAAATTTGGCCGGATCAATGGCTTCAATATCCTGTAATGAGTTCGTGGCTAAAGCAACGCCCGTATAGAGGTTGTTCCAGGCACCACTGGTGTAGCCATCCTGCGACGTCCAGGTATGCTGGTGAGCCCGGATGTACTGGCCACCGTCGTACCAGTCGCCTTCCCGGTTGGGCGTCATAAACTGATCGGCGGGCAATTCCTGCATGATGAACTGATCACCCTGAACGGTCCAGTACCCGTGTTCAAAGGTCCGCAAAAACGTACGGTACACATCTTCCTTGGTTTGGAGGAAGTTTTCGGAGGTAATCCGATCGTACAGTGTCTCGTCCAGATTCGTACAACTGCTGAGCACACTCGTCAGTAAAATATAGGAAAGTATCTTTTTCATGTGAAGTAAAGGTTACAGACCCAGTTGGATTCCGGCCAGAATCTGAGTGGTCGTGGGATAATAGGAACGGGAACTGTTGATACCGGGATACAAGCCGTTAATGGGGTAGCGATCCGGATCACCGCCCGTGAAGGAGGTAAAGGTCAACAGATTCCGGGCCGCCGCGTACAGACGAATCGAGCGAATGGCTTTCAGATTTACTTTCGGCGTATAACCCAGTGTCACGTTATCCAGCTTCAGGAACGAGCCATCTTCCAGGAAGTAATCCGATAAAATAACGGTCGTAGCCTGGTTGGTTAACTTAGCATACTTACCTCCGCCGTACGCTGAAGTCAATACGTTCGCATTGGACTGCGTACCGGGCGTACCGGTATAGAACGCCTGCGTATTGAACAGTTTGTAACCTACCACGGCCCGGAAGAATACCGAAGCATCCCACTTTTTGTACGTAAACGTGTTGTTTAAACTCAGGGTCGCTTTTGGTAAGCCGTTTCCTACCACGCGTTTATCGTCGTTGTTGGCTTTATCGGCGGGAATGATGTCTCCTTTCTGGTTGTACACGAGCAGTTTGCCATCATCACCCACACCCGCTGCGTGCAGCATGTAGAACGTACCGATCCGCTGACCTTCCTGTAAGCGTTGAGCCGTTCCAGGCGAACCGGGGCTGGGCAGACCTACGACGTCAATGTAGTTTTGGCCCTGATACGCCGCATTCGAGAAGGATACGAACTTGTTGCTGTTGGTAGCTCCCGCGAAGGCCATAGTGTACGTAAAGGCAGACGTTGAAACCACCTGAGCGTTCAGTTGTAATTCGATACCCGAGTTTTGCATCGTTCCTACATTAGCGTAGGTAGAACCCTGAATGTTGGGGGGTAACGGAACCGAGTAAAAGCCCAGCAGATCCTTATTCTTGCGGGTATAGTAGTTGATACTTCCCGAAAACCGTTCCTTGAAGATCGAAAAGTCAATACCGAAGTTCAGGTTTTCCGCCGTTTCCCAGCGTAAGTCGTAGTTGGTATTCTGACTGGGTCCCCACACCTGATACTGCGATCCGTTGAGGGGATAGTAACCGTAGCCACTGTAGGTATCCAATGACAGGTAGTTACCGAAATCCTGGTTTCCGGTCACCCCGTAATCGGCCCGGAGTTTCAGATCGTCAATCCAGCTCAGGGTCTTCATAAAGGTCTCCTGGCTTAAACGCCAGCCCACCGAAGCCGCGGGGAAATTCCCCCACTTGTGGTTGTAACCAAACTTAGAAGAACCTTCACGGCGTAAGCTGGCCGAGAACAGGTATTTGTCCTGCAAGGCGTAGTTGATCCGACCGAAAAAAGCAATCAGGCGGGAATCGTTTTTGTAGGTTCCCATGCCATTGCGGCCTTCCACCTGCTGATACAGACCCGTGCCGATGTTGTTATACGTCAAGGCGTCGGAAGGCATCTGGCGGTTTTCGCCCGACAGACCTGAGCTTTGGAAGTACTGGTACGAATACCCCCCGAGTACTTTCACGTCATGGGCTCCTTTCGTCAGCGAGTAGTTGCCCACCCATTCCAGACTTCGCTGGTCGTACTTGTTATACGCCCGGCTGGCCGAGTTCATGCTACCCTGGTACTGAGCCGCGTAGGTAGAAGTCGAGGGCCGGAAGAAAAAGTCAAAGTAATCCCGGGTAAACTGACCAAACGTCAGCTGAGTGGTCAGCGTCGGCAGGAGATTCACCAGCAAACTGGCGTTGTAGTCGAGAATCTTTCCTTCAGTTCCGCTTTGTTCGGTACGTAGCCGTTCCACGGGGTTGAACGGTGACGAAAAGCCCGACTGGATACGGTTATAACGCGTCGGATTCTGGGGATCAAAAATAGGGAGGGTTGGATTGAGCGTCAGAGCCTGATCGAATGAATCGTAATCGGCATTATTGCTTTTGAAGTAACGTGGAGCTACGTTCAGAGTCAGCGTGTATAAATTGTTGGCCGAGGTGTGATTGAGCATCAAACGAGCCCCGTACTCTTCACGACCTGAGCGTAAATCCAGACCCTGAGCATCCCGGTAATCCGCCGTAGCCCGGTAATTATTGCGGGCATCACCGCCGGAAAAAGACAAGGTATGCTTATGCGAGAAAGCCGAGGGCCGCGTAATGGATTTCAGCCAATCCGTCTGGGCACCAAAGTCCGTACCGCGGTTCTGAGCCAGAAACTCACTGGCCGAGAGCGTTTTAAGTGGCATCGCAGCGAAATCAAACGCTCCGTACCCATTGTAATCGACCCGAGAGCCCTGAGAGCCTTTTTTCGTTGTAATGATGATTACACCGTTGCTGCCACGGGTACCATAAATGGCCGAAGCCGCTCCCCCTTTCAGGACATCAATCGACTCAATATCGTTCTGGTTGATGTTTTCGAGTACTCCACCGGGTACACCATTCACGACGACCAGCGGTCCCAGACCTGCATCCCGCGAGGATACACCCCGTAACTGAATGCTGGGCATGGAGTTTGGATCACCACCTCCCGTATTCGTAATAGTCAGACCAGAGACTTTACCCTGCAAAGCAGAAATAGGGTTCGTAACGCCCACCGTTAACAGGTCTTTTCCCGAAACGTGCGTAATGGCACTGGTTACCTCTTTTTTATCGAGGGTACCGTAGCCTACTACCACTACTTCCTGTAACGCACTGCTGGATTCCTCCAGCGTAACATTAATCACGGGCTGGTTGCCTACCGTAATTTCCTGTTTTACGTGACCTATGTACGTAAACGTTAATACGGAATTCGCACCCTGAACGTTAATTTTGTAATTCCCATCGGCATCCGTCAGCGTACCGTTATTGGTTCCTTTTTCAAGGATGGACACGCCGGGCAGCGGGCCACCGGTGTTGCTAATGACTTTCCCCGTAACCGTCACCGCCGCTGGCCTGGGGAGAGCCACCAACGAATAGCTGAATAAAAGTGCGGGCAACAATAGCCACAGGCCGCTCCATCGGCGGCGTGGGCCAGAAACATGTAAATACGAAAGCATGCAAGTAAAAGTGTTAGGATTAAGGGGCAGTTGGGGCTACGAAAAGTGCCAGTACACCAGGACCTAAATCAGAAAGAAAACAAAAGAAAGCAAGGGCTATTTTGCATCATTCACACAATAAATAGTATCCTGCAAAGTAAGATTTAGAAAGAAAGTACTGAGAATCCCTGCGTATCAATTTTGATTCAAATTGTCTCATAATATCTACCGTCTCACGCCGGCGTTGTAGTTTTAAAGACTAGTTGTATCGCGTGTATGAGGCGTTATCTTTTTTCAGTTCTATTGCTTCTGTGGGGAATCGGTTCCGGGGCTCAACCCCACTATTCCAACTTTAAATCGTATCAGGTTGCCGACGGTTTTTCCAGCAATACCATCACCTGTATTTTGCAGGATCGGCGGGGCTTTATGTGGTTTGGCAGCCGCAACGGTCTGAATCGCTTTGATGGACATACAGTGAAAGTCTTTCATCACTCGGTGAAAGATTCGCTGAGTCTGGGAAGTAATACCGTTTACAGCCTGTGCGAAGATCAGCAGCAACGCCTGTGGGTGGGTACATCCAGGGGCGTCTACTGGTACGATCCCCGTCTGGAAACGTTCCAGCGTTTTACGGGTGTTCCAGCTAATGAAATCCGTTTCTTACAAACGGACGCCCAACACCGGGTGTGGATCATTGCGGGCTTTAAGCTTTACTGTTATCAGCACAACCGGATTAAAGTCTATCCCTTTGCCCAGGATCAGTCGATCTTCCTACACGTCTCCGACCGGGGTACGGTTTGGGTGACGACGGAGAATGGTCGCCTGAAAAGGTACGACGCCCGTTCGGATCGTTTTGAGGAACTTCCCCACCCCAGCCAGGTGTATGCCCGCATTGAGACGATGTACTCCATGGGTGATACGACGCTAATCCTGCGGCAGGGTAATCAGGTGTTGCTCCACCACATCCAGCAGCGACGGACGGTTCCTTTAACGGGCAGCAACGGCCTCGAAATGCGGGTCAATTCCATACTCCGAAAATCGCCGTACGAATTCTGGATTGGTACGGAATCGGGCATCTACGTTTACAATAGTCGCACGCAACAACTGACGCACATTCAGGCCCAGTACGGAAACCCCTATTCCATTACGAATAATGCCATGGCCTGTTTGTACCAGGATCGGGAACAGGGGATCTGGATTGGTACGGCCTTTGGAGGCGTTAATTACTATTCCGATCACCTGACACATTTTACCAAATACATGCCCTTGCCGGGACAAAACAGCCTGAGTGGCAACGTCGTACACAGCATTCAGAAGGACGGTCAGGGGAACCTGTGGATCGGTACTGAGGACGCGGGTTTGAACAAGTTGAATCTGGCCACGGGGCATATCAAATCCTTTCGTCCCGGTTCGGGTCAGCACGGGATTAGTTATCAGAATGTTCACGGACTATTGGTCGACGGCCAGCGACTCTGGATTGGTACACTCGAACACGGTTTGGACCTGATGGATTTGAAAACCGAAAAAGTGATCCGTCGGTACCGATCTTCCCCTCAGCCCGGCCACTTCAGCAGCGACTTTATCGTAACGCTGTACAAACGCCGAAACGGAGATATTATGGTGGGTACCTGGAATGGCCTCTTCCGCTACCGACCCAGAGAGGATGACTTTGTCGCCGAGCCCTTTTTTAATATCCAGACCCAAACCATTCACGAAGCCAGTGACGGTACGCTTTGGGTGGGTAGCTACGGTCATGGCATCTATTACGCGAATGAACGAACCGGCAAACGGGGCCACTTTAATACCCGTTCGGGCCTTCGTACCAATTACGTCAATCACCTCTACGAAGATCGCCACCACCAGCTCTGGATTTGTACCGAAGGCGGCTTAACGCGTTACGATCCGGCCCAACACCGTTTTACGCACTATACCGTAGAAAACGGTTTGCCGGATAACCAGATATTTCGGGTGGAGGAAGACCGCTTCGGAAATATATGGATTTCCACCGGACGGGGTCTGGCCCGGTTTGATCCCCAGCGAAACCAGTGGCAGCACTACTTTACCGCCCACGGCTTACCTACCGAGCAGTTTAATTACAATTCATCCTTTAAAGACACCGATGGTAGCCTTTATTTCGGCACGGTCAAAGGACTTGTCCACTGGGATCCGGCTTCTTCGGTCCACCCGAATCAGTACGTTCCGCCCGTGTACATCACCGGGTTACAGGTAAACAATCAGGAAGTACGGATTGGGGCGAAAGATTCGATACTTCGGCAGTCCATTACCCATACTCCTTCCCTGGTGCTGTCCTACCGACAATCCACTCTGAGTCTGGACGTAGCGGCTTTGAGTTATACCAACGCACCGATCAATCAGTACCGGTATATGTTGGAAGGAATGGACCCGAACTGGGTTCATTTAAGTAATAACCGAAAGATTTATTACACCAACCTTCCGGCGGGTTCATACCGTTTTCGGGTACAGGGTTCGAATAATGACGGCATCTGGAATCCTAAAGAAACCGTACTTCGCATTCAGATTCTGCCTCCTTATTGGGCGACGCCCTGGGCCTATGTGCTGTATGCCAGTCTGGTTCTGCTCATTATTCTCATCATTTTCCGGTACTATCATTTAGCCGTTAGGGAAAAGAACAAAAGGCAGATAAAATCGCTTGAGATAGAAACGGAACGGGCCATTTATACGAGCAAAATTGAGTTTTTTACCAACGTGGCTCACGAAATTCGTACCCCGTTAACGCTCATTAAATTACCCCTGGATAAACTGCTGTTCCAGCCGATTCAGGACCCCCTTTTACGTGAAAGCCTGCACATGATGAAAAAACATACCAATCGTCTGATCGAGTTAACGAATCAGTTACTGGATTTTCGGAAAGCCGAATCCCAGAGTATTCGTCTTCATTTTGCCAATACCGACATTAATGCTTTGCTGAACGAACTCTGGCTCTGGTTTAAACCCGCCGCGGATGAGCGGAAGCTCAGCTTCAAGCTGGAATTATCCCGCATTACGCTACACGGCTTTGTCGATGAAGAAGCCCTACGGAAAATCCTGAGTAATCTGCTCAGTAATGCCATTAAGTACGCCGATTCCTCGATTCTGGTGAAATTGCTACCGTTTAGTAGTGAAGATGATTTGTTCCGAATTGAGGTCAGTAACGATGGCTACCGCATTCCACAGGAGTTAAAGGATAAAATTTTCGAGCCCTTTTACCGCATCAAGGAAACCGACCAGCAACCCGGTACGGGCATTGGACTGCCCCTGTCGCGAACGCTGGCGGAGCTACACAAGGGGACGCTGACGCTGGAAACCGACCGACTGGAGGTGAACTGCTTTCGGGTAAGCTTACCCATTCACCAGGAAAATGAGCTGGACTTTCCATCCTTTTCAACCAATGAACCTCCGGCAGAAGACGTACTAGCTCCACAGGATCTGGACCCTTCTAAACCGACGCTCTTACTCGTCGAGGATCAGCGGGAAATCAGTGCCTACATTCATCAGGAATTTAGTGACCGCTATAACGTCCTCATCGCTTACCACGGTCAGCAGGCTCTGGAAGTTTTGCAGCAGGAGAATGTGCAATTGGTCATCAGCGACATCATGATGCCCGTTATGGACGGCATTGAGTTGTGCCGGACTATCAAATCAGATTTGGCTTACAGTCACGTACCCGTAGTACTGCTCACGGCGAAGAACTCGCTACAGTCGAAAGTGGAAGGGCTGGAAGTCGGAGCGGATGCGTACCTGGAAAAACCGTTTTCGGTGATTCACCTGGAAGCCCAGATCGAAAGCTTACTGGCCAACCGGAACCGGGTGAAAGAGTACTTCGCCCGCTCGCCGCTGACGCCTTTCAAGGGCATGGCGTATACTCCGGCGGATAAGGCTTTTCTGGAACAGCTGAATCAGGTGATCTACGATCACATCATCGATATGGAACTGAACGTGGATCAGCTTTCCAGGCTTATGAACATGAGTCGGCCCACGCTTTACCGCAAAATCAAGGGTTTATCGGATCTAAGTCCGAACGAATTGATTAACCTCTCCCGCCTGAAAAAAGCCGCCGAATTACTGGCCACGGGGCACTACAAAGTCAACGAAGCCGCCGCTCTGGTCGGGTACAGTTTACCGACGAACTTTTCCCGTGATTTCCAAAAGCAGTTTGGCATCACGCCTAGTCAGTATATGCATGGGAAGGGTTAAGGTATTTTTGCTGTTTGATTCAACTGAGATGCTTTATTAACCTAGACCGGGTTTTGTCTTCATAACTGGCTGACTAGTAGCATGTGGTCCACTCCACGGCTAACGATAGCTTGCTTAGGGCCGCCGCATTGCAACTATCGTAGGTCGTTCCGCGGTCCACATGCGGGAGATATTTTCATGCCTTGACCATAGTTGAGGGTTGCTAGAAAAATAAAATACCTTCATGGAAGACTTAAATCCAATCCCCGTCCTATCGCATGCCATGGGGGAATTACATTCCGGGAATCGCATTCTGGGGTTTAAGCTGCCTACCATTCATTCCATGGTAGCTCCCTCAGCAATGCGTTGGCCTAGAGCAAAAGCAAGTCAGTAGTGGGCGTGCTAACATGCGATGCCCGGCATGGGATGCATACGGACTAAATGACCAGCTGTCTTTCAGGGGCGAAAGTTGACGGTACAGGCTTGATTATCGTTAGCATATGCTTAAACGTTTTATTAAAAACTCCCCTGAAACAGTTTACCCGTATTTAAATCCTTCAAATTCAGTGAGCTTACGGTTCCTACGCCGGAAAAGCGGATACTTACGCCGTAGATCTGCTGTAAGGGATGCGTGTAAGTGCTTTCGAATACCTGTCGGTCATTGATGTACAACCGGGCCTGCTGATTTTTTACCAGCAAGCGTAACGTACCCCCGCGACGTAAATCGGCTCCGAGGAAACTCAGATCCTCCTGTCGCCCATACCAGCCTTTTTCGGAGAGGATCAGTCGTGACCAATACACACAGCCGGGTTTGGTCACAACAAAGGTATGGTTGGACGACTCCCCCATGATCCGGACATCCACCTGAGAGCACCGAATCCCCGTTCGGTCGGGTGTAGTGATCAAATGCGTTTGCAGTTCAAAGTTATCCCCGCTAATACCCGTTTGCTGAGCGTTGGTAAATTCTACAAAAAAGGTACGATTGGTATCAATACCCGCCTGAGACAGCTCCCGCGTGTTAATCGTTCGCTTTCCACCCGTGAATAAGGCCGGTACGTCAATGGGATACACCCGCGAGGTGTCGTACATCATGTACGCCGTCGCCGCCCAGCCCTGCGTGGGCAGGTACACTGTGGTAGAATCGAGGGGTTGATTGCCCCGCTTCAAAACGGCCTGATACCGCCCGGGCACTTCGTAATAGTGATTATAAACGGTCGTGTTCGGGTTCACTGCCCTACACTTGCCATCACCGAAATCCAGCGAATAATCATCCGCCTGTTCATGGGGCGTTTGCACGGTAAAAATGGCCGAGTGCGGGTTTTCGCCTACGGGGTTTTTACAGATCAGGGAAGGCGTACCTTCCGGACTTACCCCTTGTCTCATTTTCCAGCCTGCCCACAGGACCAGCAGCACCAGTAGACTCATCCCCGTCCACAAAAGCGTACGGGTTGCAAATCGTTTCGGAACCGGACTTTCGTTCCGTTCGGGTACCTTTTGATGGAGTGCCGGTTCGACCAAGGGTTCTTCTACCTCCGCAAGGGGTTCCTCCTCCGCCATCGCTTCTACGAGCTGGTCCCAATCCCCAAAGCCCGCGTACGCAGCCAGGGCGTCGCGGGTCGCTTTTTGCGGATAATACCGGGCATCCGTCTTGATCTTTCCAAAAATTCGCTTCAGCGTATTGGGGCTGATTTGTACCCGGGTCTTCCGAAAGAGGATTCGACTTAGTAAAATGTAGTCTCCGTTCGTCCATGCGGACCACTCTTCCCTCCCATATGTCTCGGCAACTCGCTGGCAACAACGCTCTAGGTAGTAGTAACTCCAGGTTTGCTCCGGGCCTTTATCCGTAATCATTAGTTTCTATATTGCTGTACGTCAGATACTTACCTTGTCCATAATTCTGTATAGGGAATTGGATACCCCTTCTGCTTTCAACACCGTATAGTCCAAAATTATGTTTGTTAAGTTAAATCACAAGTCCGGTAAAATTGCAGAAGAACCTCTAATTATCAGAAAAAATTATGCATTTAAGACTACTACTAAGCACGCTGCTGTACCTGGGCCTCCTGTTACCTGCTTTTGCTCAGAGTCGTTCCATCACGGGTCGCGTCACGGATGAAAAGGCTAAAGAGCTACCGGGCGTCAGTGTAGCCATCAAAGGAACGTCACGGGGTACGACGACCGACGCTCAGGGTGACTACCGACTGGCCATCGCGGATACAGGGTCGGTCACACTTACCTTCTCTTCCATTGGCTACCAAAGCCAGGACATTCTGATCACGGATCAGGCCGTACTGAATATTACCCTGAAAGCAGCCGAACAATCACTGGATGAAGTCGTCGTGGTTGGTTACGGAACGCAGAAGAAAAAGGACCTGACGGGGGCCATTTCCACCATTGATTCTAAAGATGTAGCGGGGCGTCAGACCGTGCAAATCTCGGAAGCCTTGCAGGGCAGTATTGCGGGGGTATCTGTCACCCGCAGCAGTGGAGCTCCCGGAGCCAGCTCCAACATTCTGATTCGGGGCATTACAACGCTGGGCACCAACGCTCCCCTGATCATCGTGGATGGCGTTCCGGTCAGTACGATCGATAACGTCAATCCGAATGACGTGGAAAATATTACGGTACTGAAAGACGCCGCTTCGGCCGCCATTTATGGGTCCCGGGGAGCCGCTGGGGTTATTCTGGTGACGACCAAGCGATCCAAAGAAGGCCAAACGAGCTTTGAATACAACGCCGAATACGGGTTTCAGAAGCCAACGGCTCTGCCCGCTTACGTCAATGCTCCGGAGTACATGCGGCTGTTCAACGAGCAGGCCACTAATGACGGTTCTTCAGCGGGTCCCTACGCCGCCGATTATATCACGAATTTTGATCAGTACCACCGGGATAAACCGGACGTCTTTCCCTTTGCCAATACCGACTGGCAGAAAACTATTCTGACCCGGGCGACGGCTCCGCGAGTACGCCACGATCTGGTGTTTACCATGGGAACGGGTAAAATTAAAACCAAGGCCTCGCTGGGCTACACGAAATCCGGAGCCTTCTACGACAACTACAACTATGAACGGTACCTGATGCGGGTCAACAACGATTTGCAGGTGAATTCTAAACTGGGCATTACGCTGGATGTCACCTACAAGCGGACCAAGTCGCTTTCGCCCGTGGTCAACCCCTTGTACGAAGCCCGGTTGATGCCTCCAATTTTTGATGATTACTATTCAGAGGGTCGGTACGCCCTGGGCAAAGACGGTCGGAATCCGATTGCTCAGCTCAACGAAGGAGGAACCAACAACGAGTACTACAATCAGGTGATGGGCCGACTGGCCTTCAACTTCAAACCCATCGATGGGCTAACGCTGACGGCCCTGATCGCTCCGAGTTTTGATTTTGACCGGGGAAAAGCCTTTGCCAAGCGAATCACGTTTACGAACCTCGACGGGAGTACGAGTGCCTTCAGCAATCAGCCCCGTACGACGCTGAACGAACGACGGCAGGAAACCACCAATATCACGGGTCAGTTTTTAGCCAGCTATTCTAAAGAAATCGGCTCGGGCCATAACGTGGATGTGTTGGCGGGTTACGAAGAACTGTATAATTCCAGCGAAACGCTGACGGCCTCGCGGAGTGGTTTTGCCCTGATTGATTTTCCGTACCTGAATGCCGGTTCGCAGGAATTACGCGATAACTCCGGCAGTGCCAGTGAGGCGGCCCTGCGTTCGGTATTTGGTCGATTGAAATACGATTATCAGAACAAGTACTACATCCAGGGTAACCTACGCTATGACCAGTCTTCCCGCTTCAATCGCCAGCACCGCGACGCTTTATTCCCTTCGATTTCGGCGGGATGGACGATTTCCGAAGAGAACTTTCTGCGGAGTACACCCTGGCTATCGTTTCTGAAAGTACGTGGTTCGTACGGCGTGGTGGGCAATGAGCGAATCGGGAATTATCCGTATCAGGCGACCATCAGTTTTAGCAATGCTCTTTTTTACCAGAATGGGGTAGTCGTTCCGCTGAACGGGGGTGGTCAGGTGGACTATGCCGTTGAGAATATTTCCTGGGAAACTACCCGGACGCTGGATGCGGGTATTGATGCCGCCTTCTTCAAAAATCGACTAAGTGCAGCCATTGACGTCTACCATAAACGCACCTACGACATCCTGCTGGCCCTGGATATTCCGCTGTACCTGGGTTATGAACGACCTCAGCAAAATGCCGGAATCATGGACGTGAAAGGTTGGGAACTGGAAACCAGCTGGCGAGACCGGATTGGGAAAGTCAACTATTCCATTGCCTTAAACATTTCCGATTCCAAATCAAAAATTGTGGATTTGAAAGGTACGCAGATTCTGGGTAGTCAGTCTACATTCAAAGGCAGTGAGTACAACGAATGGTTCGGTTACCGCTCGGCGGGTTTATACCAGACCACCGAGGAAGCCCGTCAGTCGCCGCGACTGAATACCAACGTTACGGCGGGCGATGTTCGCTACGTGGATATCAATAACGATGGCCGCATCACGCCCGATGATCGCGTACTACTGGGCGGTTCCCTCCCCCGTTTTCTATACGGTAGCACGATTCGACTGGATTATCAGGGTTTTGATCTAGGCTTGGTCGTTCAGGGCGTTGGTAAAAAACTCAGTCGCCTGCCCGATGAAATCGTACGACCTTTTGGGGAAGCGTTTGGAAACGTGCCGCAGGAAATTGTGGGTAAATTCTGGAGTAAAACCAATGCGGCGGAGGTCAACGCCCGGGCCCGGTATCCGCGGCTTTCGACGCAGTCGCTGGCGGCCAATTACGAAACGTCTGATTTCTGGCTCATCAACGGATCGTATTTCCGCGTCAAGAACATCACGCTGGGCTATACCCTAAAAGGAGATGTACTCAAAAAACTGAGCCTGCAATCGACGCGATTTTACGTTTCGGCCAACGACGTACTCCGGATTCACCACTTCCCCCGCTACGCCGATCCGGAAGCCGCGAATTCTTCCTACCCCATCGTCACCACCTTTCTGGGCGGCATCACCTTACGCTTTTAAGCTCCTTCAGACACGGCTTCGTTATGAAAAAATACCTGTTTCTTCTGCTGGGAGGTATCGGCTTTACCGCCTGCAACTCGCTCGACTTAAATCCTTTATCTGAGCCATCCACGGCTACGTTTTACGCCAATCAAACGGAATTGGAACTGGCGGTGAACGATCTGTATCGCCTGGATTTCTGGGGGAACGACAATGAACAGTTCACGGATAATTACTGGCATCGGGGTATGCTGGGCAATGCGGTCACCTTCGGCACGATGAATTCCGAAGACGCCACGGCACAGGCTTACTGGACGGTCTGCTACAAAGCCATTGCCCGGGCGAATTCCTTCCTGGCTAACAAAGATCGGGCAGCGGCGAATACACCCGCGACCGTACTGACGCGACTGGAGGCAGAAATGCGACTCATCCGGGCCTACCAGTATTCCAGACTCCTGACGCATTTTGGCGACGTTCCGCTCATTACCGATCCGCTGGTACTGGAACAATCGTATAGCGTGACCCGTACGCCCCGCAATGAAGTCCTGACCTTCGTTTTCAATGAACTTGATTTTGCCATTGCGAACCTGCCCGCTTCGTACCCGGCTTCGGCTGTACGTCGGTTGACCAAAGGGGTAGCTCTGGCCATCAAAGCCCGTACGGCTCTGTATACGAACAACTGGGCAGTAGCCAAAGACGCTTCGCAGGCCATTATACAGCAGACCGGAGTATACAGTCTGCATTCAAATTACGGTCAGCTCTTTCTAAAAGCCGGCGAAACCAGTCCGGAAATCATCCTTAGTATTCCCCGGGATGAAATGCAGAAGGTATTTACAACGGGCACACCCGTGCGGGATCAGCTGCCTCGGATTGCCGGCGGTTTTGGAGCCCAGATTCCTACCCGGGAGCTGGTTGACGCCTACGAATGCCGGGATGGCAAGCCCATCGACGAATCTCCGCTGTACAATCCGCGGGAGCCGTTTAAAAACCGCGATCCCCGCTTAACGGCTACGGTTGTTGAATTCGGTACGAACTGGCTGGGGTATACCTATCAGCCGCACCCCGATTCGGTTACCGTTTTCAGTAGCAAGGAAAATCGGCGAGTGGCCAATCAGGATACCCGAAGCGTCGCGGCATTTGCCAGTTTTACGGGTTTTCTCTGGAAAAAAGGCATCGATCAAAGCTGGGCCGACAAGCAGAGCGAAGACGCCGATGCCCTGTTGATCCGTTACGCCGAAGTACTGCTGACCTACGCCGAAGCGAAAATCGAACTCGGCGAAATCGACCCGACGGTCTTGCAGGCCATCAATCAGATACGGGCCCGGGCTTACGGGGTGCGGGTAGACGATGCGGCGGCGTACCCGGCTATTACCACTACGAACTTGAGCGAACTACGGCAAATCGTTCGGCGGGAGCGTCGGGTGGAATTTGCCAAAGAAGGCTTGCGATACATGGACCTCATCCGCTGGCGACTGGCGGAAAAGGCACTCACCCGACCCGTCATTGGCTTACCCGATCCGGCGGCCCAGAACCGCTCCAAATGGCCCTTCCCCGGTATTACGCCCATCGATACGGATGGTCTGGCGGACTACTCCGGTTTTGGCACTGACGTTAAAATCGTGGCTCAACGCAGCTTTGACGCCAGCCGTCAGTACCTCTGGCCCATTCCCGCCCTGGAGATCCGCGTCAATCCCAAACTGACTCAAAATCCGGGTTACTAAAATCTCCGTGCTGATCTATCCTTTCCCAAATCATTTTTCGATTCGAATGAAGAAATTGTTTCTTTCGGCTTGCGTAGCCGCTCATGTACTACTCGCGGATTCCTGCGGGGCCCAATCCCTCCGCCGCCCCTCGTTCAGTGGTATTTATCCACACCTCGCCATGTACAACCGCGAAGGCGAATGTGGTACGGGAGCCGTCGTACCCTGGGCCAATCAGCTGTGGGTCATCACCTACGGTCCGCATTTACCGTTTGGTTCTTCGGATAAATTGTACGCCATCAGTCCGGATTTGCAGCAAACGATTCGTTCGGAAAGCATCGGTGGTACGCCCGCCAACCGAATGATTCACCCCGAAAGCAATCAACTCTTCATCGGACCTTACGCGATTGACGCGAAGGGACAGGTTCGGACCATTCCGTACACGGCCATGCCCGGTCGGCATACGGGCAATGCCCGCCACCTCACCGATCCCGCCCACAAGATTTACTACGGTACCATGGAAGAGGGTTTTTACGAAGTGGATGTACAAACGCTTAAACCCAAGCTGTTGTACGAAGACGGAAACGTAAATCGCCAGAAAGACTCCGATGAATCCAACAACCTCCAGAATGCTCTGCTTCCCGGGGCTCACGGCAAAGGACTGTATTCGGGGCAGGGCGTACTGGTCTATTCCAACAACGGTGAACCGGGCAAAAGGGCTCTTGAGCAGTTCGATGTTCCGGCAGGTTCGCTCTCCGAGTGGGATGGCCATGGCTGGAAAGTCGTTCGCCGCAATCAATTCGTGGAAGTAACGGGTCCCGGCGGTATTTACGGCAACAAAAACCCGCAGGCGGACCCGATCTGGGCGACGGGCTGGGACCATAAATCCGTTTTGCTGGGCGTGCGGAATCCGCAAACGGGCTGGCAATTTTTCCGGCTACCCAAAGCCAGCCATTCCTACGACGGAGCACACGGTTGGAATACCGAATGGCCTCGGATCCGGGATGTTGGCACGCCTCAGCAATCGGATTATTTAATGACCATGCACGGGCTGTTCTGGCGGTTCCCGGCGACGTTTACCACCGCTAATTCGGCCGGGATTCGTCCCCGCTCGGCGTATCTGAAAGTCATTGGTGATTACACTCGCTGGAACAATCAGCTGGTATTTGGGTGCGATGATTCGGCCCAGAAGGAATTTTTGAATAAGCGGAAGGTAAAAGGCAGCATCGAAGGTCCCGCCCAGTCCAATTCCAACCTGTGGTTTACTTCGCTGCAAATGCCCGATGAACTAGGCCCTAATACCGCCGAAGGAGCCGTCTGGCTTCAGGAAACCGTCGAGTCCGCTTCCGAACCTTTTCTGTTTGCGGGCTGGAAACACCGCTCGGCCTGGGTACAAAACCACGATTCGCAGGAAGTGACGCTGACGTTTGAAGTAGATCAGAAAGGCACGAATACCTGGACCACGCTGCAAAAGGTCGTACTCGCTCCGGGTGGGTCGAAACACCTGACCTTTACCGAAAAAGAAGTCGGCGAATGGATTCGTATTCAGCCTGGTACGAAAGCCAAACTGACGGCCCATTTTTCTTACGCAACGCCCGATACCCGTTCGGAAAAACCCCAGGCTTTATTTACGGGCCTGAGTACCGTACAATCGGATCGACCCGTAGGCGGTCTTTTGTATGGACTGGGAAATGATCTTAAAACGATGGGCATGACAGCAGTACGGTTTGAAAACAAACAGCCCGTTACAACGGGGTATTACGAATTCAATGACCAGATGCAACTGGTACGCAAGGAGAATCCGAAGATGCAGTCGTTCATTACCAGCAAATTCGCCATTCCTAAAAATGTCGTTACTGTCGAGGAATCGAGTGTACTGATCGTGGATGACCAGAACCGACGCTGGCGACTGCCGCTGGGTGCCGATGCCTTTACGGATTTAACGAATCAGGGAGCCTTACGCCTGTGTCGGGAAGTGGCCACGGAACGTGATTTATTCAACTGTCACGGTACCTTTTATGAACTTCCCGCCGAAAACGCGGACGGCTTTGCCAAAATCAGACCGGTGTCTTCACATAACTACCGCATCCATGATTTTGCTTCCTACCGGGGTTTGTTGCTGCTCACGGGTATTGATCGGGCTGGAGCCTCGAAAAATGAGCACATTATCATTTCGGAAGATCAACAGGCCGCCGTCTGGGCGGGTACGATCGATGATCTCTGGAAACTGGGCAAACCGAAAGGACACGGAGGCCCCTGGAAAAATACCCCGGTGGTCGCTCAGCAGCCTTCTGATCCGTATCTGATTGGTTTTTACGACCAGCGTAGCGTGCAACTGAGTCATCAGTCGTCGAAGACGGTCACTTTTACGCTGGAAGCCGATCCCGTAGGTACGGGGGTATGGATGCCCTACCAAACTTTTACGGTACCCGCGGGGAAAACGATCACGCATAGCTTTCCAGACGCCTTTCAGGCCCGCTGGATTCGCCTCAAAACAGATCAGAATTGTACGGCGACGGCGTTGTTTGATTATAAGTAGATTGAGGAGAGTGTGTTTGATGAAGTCTCGTGAGTCACCTAGACAGGGCTGACCACTGTTTGGTAGCGGTCTATTTTAGTACCCGAGGCTTTGCTCTTGACATGTGTTAAAATCTCGTTATCCACCTAGACGGAGTTTGGTCCTCCTTACTAGCTGTTCGATAGCCGGTGAGCCTCTCCGTAACTGTCTAGCTTAGCTCCAGGCCACCGCATTGCCCGCGAGACAGGTTACTCCGTTGCTCACGGGCGGGAGATGTTTTCTTCTTCTGACATCTTTTGAAAGTCGTTCGTTACTAATAGATAGTTGTTAGAAGACAGTCAAATACCTACATCGACGGCATAAAACGACCCCCGTCCTATCGCATTCCATGCCGTAATTCCATTCTGGGACTCAAGCTGCCTTCTATTCCATGTGGGCCATCCCATGGCGGCCGGCATGGGATGCATATGGACGAAATGACCAGCCAACGCAGCAGGACGAAATAGTGATCCTATTCACTAGTTAATAGCTGTCGATTGCTAGCATGAGATGTCCCTCATAAAATACCTAGGTAAACTCTTCTCTAACACCAATGCTCATACACCCGTTTTGCTAACTCGCGGAGGTGCTGCTGCAGGGCTGGCGGTTCGAGGATGGTAACGCCGCTGGCGTAGGGGATTAACCACGTCGCCAGGTACGGTAAAGAACCTACCAGAAAGGTCATGTCAACGCTGCCGTCTGCCTGGGACTGATCGTGCATCCAGCCGTATTGGTGCCGGGTGTCCAGCAGGTGTTGAGCCAGAGCGGGCAATACTTCCGTACGCCGAAAGCGAATCACTACTTTTTCCCTGGATCGCCGCTTGGCTTCCGTTGCCCAGTAGTCCTGCAAGGTTTCTGGACGGGCCGCAAACGTTTCAGTATCCAGCGTTAAGTGTTGAATACGATCCAGCCGAAAATCCCGAAACGATTGCCGAAGTCGACAATACGCCACCACGTGCCAGTGCTGACTCAGATACAGCCCAATGGGTTCAATCGATCGAACCGAGGGAAAGCCGGATTCCGCAGCTTGGTAGTGCAGATGTACCACCGGTGCGTCGAGATGGCCGTCAGTAAAGGCTCATAGGCGTTGGCATAACGAAAGGGCCGGGCAGAATCCAACACCTCAATGAGCGGCGTTAGCGTTTCCAGATGATCCCGGTCGCTGCGTTTCAGGGCGGATCGTAGCTTGTCCATGGCCGTCTGGCAATGTTCAGCCGTAACCGCGTCGGTTCGCTGGCGGGTCAGCTTTTCCGCCGTTAGCAGGGCAATGGCTTCTTCCCGGGTGAATAAAATGGGCGGCAGTCGGTAGCCTTCGAGCAGTGTATAGCCTTTGCCTTCGAGTGTAACGAGCGGTACCCCCGCCTGTTCGAGCGTACGCATGTCCCGGTAAATGGTGCGGGTACTGACTGAAAAACGCTGGGCCAGTTCGGTGGCCGTTAGTAGCCGCTTGCTTTGCAGGAGGGTCAGTAACGATACCAGGCGGGAAAGACGGGTAAATTCGGAATCAGGCATGAATGCTTACACTACTTTTTCGTTCCCTGAATGAACTTGGGTTTCCGTTGCTGATCCGCTCGTTCAACGACCTCGGCAATGCGACTTTGCCGCGTCTCAGCTCGTCTGGCCAGTACCAGCCACTGTAGAATGTTCCGGGTGTCGGTTTTGCTTAACTGCAAAAAGTAGGCGAAGGCTCGGGGCTTTACTTCCAAAGCGATTCGCAAATCTTCAGGAATGATGCCTTCTTCCACCTCGTCCAACACAGTCCAGGAGCCATTTTGCCGGGCGATTTCAATGCTTTGGAAGCCGGCTGGCATCATCAGGCCCTGTTCCGTCAATACCCGGATTTTCTCTTTGTTTACTTTCGACCAGGTACTGCGGGCTTTTCTTCGGCTGAAAAATTGTAGGAAAGCTTCATCACTGACTGGTTTACGTACGCTATCAATCCAGCCGAAGCACAGGGCTTCGTCCACGGCTTCACTCCAGGTCAGCGTGGGCAATCCTGACTTCTTTTTATAAAACAACAGCCAAACCGATTGCTGGGTGGTGTGGTGTTCGTGTAACCAGTCCCGCCAGTGCTGTGGGCTCTGGGGGCAAAAAGTTTCTACTGTTTTTTCTTCCATGCTCTACGTCGTTCACCTAAAACGTTGCTTGTACACCGTAAAGAAAAAAGGGATTGATGACAGCCCTATGTCAGGAGTAGTAGCCGTCATTCTTTTTTATTTAGAAGCGAGGGCGTTACAGACTCGTATCGATTGATTCAAACGGCGAATACCATTTCCTGTCTCCGCTTTGAAGCTTAAATGGGTAAATAGATTTCGAAAGTAGAACCCTGATCAGGCTGACTATGGGCTGTGATCACGCCCCCATGATTGGCTACTACTTTTTCACAAATGGCCAGTCCAATACCCGTTCCTTCGTAGTCGCTGCGTTTGTGTAATCGCTGAAAAACCTGAAAGACGCGGTCCAGATACCGGTCGTCAAAACCAATGCCATTATCGGAAACTGAAATCCGGCAGTAGGCTTCACTGGTACCCAAGGGCCGAACGCCCGTTGGTAATTCCCTGGAAGTTATCTGCTGTACCCGGATGTGAATGTGCGGAGCAACCCCTGGTTTTCGAAACTTCAGGGCGTTGGAAAGGAGATTTTGAAAGAGCTGTTCTAATTGAAAGCGGTTTCCGGCAATGGTTGGTAAATCGTCTACGTCCACGACCGCTTCTGTTTCCGTAATAGTTAGTTCCAGATCTCTTCGTACGGTCTGCACAACGGCATTCAGGTCAATCGGATCGCTCGCCTCCCGCTGCGTAGAGATCAGCGAAAAAGCGAGTAGGTCCTCGATGAGAACAGACATACGCGAGGCAGCGGCCTGCATCCGTTCCACGTAATCTACGCCATTCCCCAGCTGCGGGGCATGCTGCCGAATGAGCAGATTGCCGAAAGACTGAATCTTGCGAAGGGGTTCCTGTAAGTCGTGACTGGCTACATAGGCAAACTGTTGCAGATTTTCGTTCGACCGTAGCAGTAAGCGATTCGACTCCTCCAGTTCTTCGTTGGCCGTTCTCAGTTGCTGAACGGTACTCGCTAACTCCTGATTGGTTATGGTCAATTCCTCCGTTCGCTTCTGGACCTCCTCTTCCAAATGAGCGGCCAGTTGACGGTACCGGGCTTCACTTTCCCGGAGTAACTGTTCAGCCAGTTTACGGTCATGGATATCGACGCCAATCCCAATCCATTTAATAATCTGACCCGTCTCAGGGTGACGGAACGGTGCTCCTTTATTCAGAAACCAGCAGTATTCGCCTGAGGCTGAACGGTTTCGCTGTTCCACTTCAAATCCCTGACCCGTTCGCATGGCTTCCCGAAATGCGGCTACCAGCACAGGGCCATCTTCGGGATGCAGAATATCCGTAGCAATCTGCCACGCCGTCGTGGCTTCATAAGGAACGCCACTGTACTGAATCCACCATTGATTCAAAAACGTCGAATCACCTTCGGCATTCGTTTCCCAGATTGCCTGAGGGATGGTATCAGCAAAGTGCCGGAAGCGTTCTTCACTTTGAAGCAGGGCTTTCTGAGCCCGAGCCCGATCTACCGCCTCCCAGGTTCGTTCGGCCGTCTCTTCCAGTAAGTCCAACTCCAGTTGGGTAAACGCGTGGGGTTGTTCGTAATGGATAAATAATACGGCAATCAGCTGCCCCTGCTTCATCAGGGGTCGATTCACCGTTGCTCCTAACTGCAAAACCCGGTGGGCTTCTTTTTCAACATCAGTCAATGTAGGATCATTGGGAATGTCCGGGCGAACCACTGTTCTACCCGCTAAAAAGTCAGCGAGCAAGCTGGGCCCATAATCCACATACTGATACAGCCCTTCCAGATTGGATACGCCATTCACGTAGTTGCGGGTAACGATGATATGCGTATGATCGCCCTGATCTTCCGCATATCCAACCCGGTCAGCCTCGAGCTGTTCACCCAAAACCCGAGCCGCCTCGTATTGAATCTCGGCAGGGTCCGTTAACGAACGTAGCCGGTCACTTAGCCGCAGTAAAAACCGTTGGCGGGTTTCACTCTCCTGCAGTTGCTGGGTTGGATACGTAAGCGTGACCCAAACGCCGACGGTCTGCCCCACCTCATCCTGAACCGGATTATAGCAGAAGGTACCATTTGTTTCTATACCCCAAACCTGCCGACCAATGGCTAGGTCGTCATCACACTGGGCTTTGCCTTTCGTCAGGATCTCCTCCATAAATGACTTGAATTCGGTCCAGGATTCAGGCCATACCTGAGCGGCGGCTTGACCGGGCATTACCGATTTACCCCATTTTTTCAGAATAGGAAGGTAGGCATCGTTGTAAAAACAAGTGTATTCCTTTCCCCAAAACAAAAAGGAAGGACATTCTGCATTTAGCAATAAGCCAAGGATAGACTTTAAGGTTAGCGGCCAGCTTTCGGGATTTCCTAGTAAGGTTTTCGACCAATCATAGGCACGAATCCATTGCCCTACTTCTCCGCCCCGGCCTAAAAATGAAAACGGGGTGTTATGCATTGATTTCAAGGGTGACGATAATAGAGCGGTGGAGTAACCTAAGTTCTAAACTCTTCCAGGTAGGTAATTACCCCTAAATGTAGGGAGTAAGATCATTTGTTAAGGTATATTTTCTAAAAAGCTTTGCAAACGTATACGGCTTATAAACCCAGTGGTCTTCACACGCTTCACCTCCCTGTAAGTCGCCCCCGCTCCTTTTCTGGCTGGCTAACTCAAAAAACAGGTGCTTGCCTGCTATTTCATTTATGCCTGATTACTAGCCCATAATGGTTGACAAGCAATGATTTCAACCTTGATTCATTAAGGTTGAATGTTTTTTTACTGTCGTGCTTTTGCTGGTAATCATTGTCCAATAGGCATTACCTTCTTCTAACTACTGAAGCTGCGAAGATGTTTGATTGAAAATTCGAAGGGCTCTTCCCCAGATTAATTGTCAATGGATAAATTGGTGTAGTCTAAATACTTTGACAACGAGCGAGCCCGCCGCACTTCTCAGTACAGCGGGCTCGCTCGTTGTCAAAAGTACCTATCTGGCTAGAGCATTTACTGAGCTACTCCGGTTGGAATGGCATTCATCGTATACCAGGCTTCCGTTGCCCACAGTTTAGCACCTGTACTACTCATGACCGTATTGCGATTGAGTCGAACATAGACGACGTGTTTACTTTGCATACCAGGTAATTCAAGAAACACCTTTTTACGATCTTCCGAAACCTGAACCGTTTTGATGGTCAGTCGCTGGTCGTCCAGCTTAGGTCCGCCGTAATCGGCTGTTGGTTTAAACCACCATTGCCGGATGGTATAGTCACTGGCCGCCTGTCCACTGCCTTCCTTGAGCGGTTCGGTAAATTCGATTTCAATACCTTTGGGTTTGGCCCGTACGGCGAGCATTTCGAAGGCAGGCGTGTTGTTAAACGTCAGTTTCTGTAGCCCATAGCCCAGCTTGCCCGTTTGGCCCCAGTTACCCGTAGAACCCACGCCGCCGATGTACAGCGAGCCATCGGGTCCCCAGGCTAGCCGATTCACGCCCGCTTCCAGTCCCTGCGTAAACCGAAACACTACGCCCTGGTACGCCCCGTTTACTTTTTCGGCAAAAACCCGCTTCAACCCGCCATGCGTCACATCGCCGTGAATCATCTGATTTTGATAAGGTCCGACGTTCAGAGTAGCCGGCTGGCTCGGGGAATTACCGATTTCGTCCTGCGTTAACCAGACTACCGGTAAGGTTTCCTTGGCATTCGCCGTGCCCGCAAAATCAACCGAGCGGGAACCATACCAGGCACCGGTCTGTAAATGAACAATCTTGTTGGCCGGTAGCCAGTCGCCCTGATTATCCGCAATATAAATTTCATTATCTACACCAAGGCCAATCCCATTGGGCGTACGCAGGCCCGAGGCAATGAGCGAGAAGGAACCATCCTTCCGGTTGATTTTTACCACTTTCCCGCGATCCGGAATCTGGGGTTGCGTACTGGCTCCACCTGGGTTGATCGCCGTCGCCAGCGTACCATAGAAATAACCATCTTTGTAGACCAGTCCGAAGGCAAATTCGTGAAAATTAGCGGATACTTTCCAGCCGTTGCATACGGTCTGGTATTCGTCGATGAGGTCATCTTTATCCGAATCCACTAGCTTGGTCAGTTCCTGTTTCTGCATGACGTAGATTTCATTATCTACTACTTTAAGACCCAGGGGTTCTGCCAAACCGTAGGCAATCCGTTTCACCTGAATCTGCTCGGGCGAGCTTGCTTTCCGGGCATCGACCAGGTATACGGAACCTAGTGAATCCCAGGTACTGACCACCATTCGACCATCGGAAAGGAAGTCCATACCGCCAACTTTAGGCTTAAACGACTCAGGTCGGGCCTGGCTAAGCGTAAAGCTGGGATGAACGTCTACCAGCGGTGACTGATCACCGGGTACTTCATCTTTTCGCACTTCAATCGCCCCCTGTTGCGTCCGTTTGATGTCCTTGCCTTTGAACGTAAATACGCTGGGCGGCACGACTACAAAAGCTTTACTACCGTAGGGCCGCCATTGCAGCGATACGCCTTTTCCGTACTCGCCCTGGTAGTATTCCAGGCGAAAAGCGTGTTTTCCCCCCTTCAGAATAATCTCTCCATCGGTGGGTTTCAGGCCGTGGTTCACACCGTTATCTACCACCAGTTTGTCATCGATAAACAAGCGTCCGCCATCGTCGCATACGAGACGAAACACGACGTTGGTCGTCTTGGGAATGTTCAGTACCCCACTGGCGTGCATGACGAAATTGGTCTTTAAGGTACCAAAATCATTATCCTCCCAGTGCAGGGCATTCATGGATCCCGACTGGATGGGAGCCATTTCGTCGTTGATTTCAGGAAGCGTCGAAAGAGTACTGCTAAACTGATACACATTGACGGCCATGCCCGGCAGTTCCGTATTGGCGGCTACTTTGGCAGGATTGAGGGGCTTGAACGTGACGGGGTAGCTCGGTTTGGGCATCAGCTTACCCGCTTCCCGCTTTCTTTCTTTTTCAGCGTCCAGATCCAGAATGTAGGAAACCAGAGTAGCCGCGTCTTCGCGTTTCAGGTCTGGGTGAGCGGTCATGGGAATTTGACCCCAGTTGCCCGCTCCTCCTTTGATTACTTTCGTGATCAGAGCTTCGCGGTTTTTGTCCGTACGATCGTACCGTTCGGCAATGGCCATGTACGAAGGGCCCACCGTTTTTACATCGCGGTTATGGCAGGTATTACAGTCGCTTTTCGCAAAAAGATCAGCGACTATCTGTTCCTGATTTTTTTGCTCGCTAGCTTGTTTTACTGCGGGTTTCGCCGTGAAACTGACTTTAAAAGTGGTCTTGCCATTGGCGTTGAGCTGTAATTTTCCGGCAACCGTTTGAAAGGATTTATCTCCACTTTGCTCCGTACCTTGCTCGCTTATGGTGAATGTTCCGTCGGTTTGGTAATCGCTGGCGGCGGCGAGCGAATTCAGGTGCATAGCCAGCGTAACCTGTACCCCGGCGGGTACATGCTTCGTCACAAACGCTCGCTCAAATCCGGCCCGATTACCGGAAGCATCGAAAAATTCGGGGTTTTCTTCAATCTGAATTTTTTTGCCCTGGTAATCCAGTTCGTACTTCAGCGTCAGGCGATTCTGGTGAATGGTGTGGCCTTTGTACGTGATGGTGGGCGTTATTTCTTTCGCATTTTCTACGATACGCCAGGGGTTATCCGCTGGCTCTTCCATGTACGAAACACCCGAGGAAACGGGCTGCGGACCGTGAGCGGAAGTATACACCGGGCCGCCAAAATTGATGGTACCCAGCCAGGCCTTGTACAAGGAAGCGGTTTGGGTATTGTACGCTAACCAGAGTTTGTTGTTTAAGGCCACACTCAACATGCGGGGCCGACCATCCAGCACGGATCGGAGTACCCAGGCTTCTCTCGGGCGATCCTTCGCGACAACCGTTTTTTGAATGGATGGAGGTGCAATAAAAGCAGTACTCACTACCGCCCCTACCATCGCAGTAGTTAGCAGCCTTACCAGACGGGCGTGATTCATTTTTAATCGAAAAGCAGTATAACTCATATGATTTTTTAGATTTTACGAAGGTCTGGCCTAAAACGAAAACCATATGATCTACCCGAATCAATTTAAAATCACATTTTCTCAATATGGGGTATTCAGGATTAAGCAGTCTGCTATTTAATAGCGAATACGCTAGCCTTGGAGAGTCCCACGCCACCGTCCTGTACAAATGGAAAGGTTATCTTTCCATATCGGAAGCAAACGATCGCCTGTTCAGATATACTACTGTCGTCGTTTTTCTATTATCCGGCTTTTCAACCGCTCGACTTGAAAAGAAAATTTTCGCCCTGTTGAGTTGGCTGGTTTTTTAGTCCCTATCGCGAACGCTGCTAACTTCCTCTTGCTCAGGCCACCGCATTGCCGAGGGAGCCACCATGGGATGGCCCCCATGGAATGAGGCGGCTTAAGCCCCAGAATGGAATTCCGGCATGGAATGCGATAGGACGGGGCCCGGTTTTATGCCGTCCATGCAGAAATCGGCAAACTTCAAATAATAAATAACAATCAACTAACAACTACATAAATCATCAAAAGAAATAAACCGCACCTGAGCCGTCCCTAAGGGACGAAAACCTATTCTATTTAAGACAACCCACTCAGAAATGTAATTCCTAACCACTAAAACTCCCCATCAGGCATGCCCTAACTGCCCGACTTTCTCTTTGGTTGGTACGGCACTGGGCTCTGCTCGCCTTTTTTGTTCCATCTTCCACCAGATTATTCCGCTCAACAGGGAAAGGATCAGGAAGAGTACATCGATGAACAGAATATCGTACGCCTGTCGATTCAGCGTGTTCCAGAACCAGTTGCCGCGAACCACGCCATCCAGTACAGGCAGGAGAAAACAGGTCACCGCTGACAGGAAAGTGGATTGCCGATTCACCAGATCCAGATCTTTGCGAATCAGAAAATACACGCTCAGTGCTAACCAGGGGTAGAAATACCAGTGGTAAATTTCGGGTTGTCCCGGTTTATCCAGAAAAAGCAGGGCGATCATGGCAAAAGCAGTAACCGGCAACATGCTTAGGCTGGAGGAGATATAGACATTGGCCGTCCAGAAATTGAACGCTCGCTTGCGGGCGGGGATGTTCTTCTTATCGCGGGCAACCAGCCAGATCATCACGCCTGAATTAATGACCAGACAGCCCATGATTCCCAACACAAAATAAATGACCCGCAACGGCCGTCCGCCATAATCACCAAAATGTAGATGGTAGATGAACCCTTTAACGGTATCAATATACGAAGGAGTATCCAGGGGCGAATGCTCTGCCATCACTTGCTGATCATGGACGCGGTAAATGAGTTCGCCCTGTCCGTTGAGCTGAGCATCCGTATGGGCTTTTCCCTGAATGACCACGTGCATATTTTCATCGCCGTAATTCCGGATGGCTACCAGACTGACGTCGCTCCTCTGCCATTTTTGTTGTACCTGACTTACCAACTGGTTGATGTCAAATGAGGATTGTAAGGGCTTACTGGCGTAGGGAAATTCCTGTTTGACGCCATAGCCTAAATCCTTGTAAATCTTCTCTTCGTTACCCTTGTAAAATAATTTCGTGTACGGAATAATCAGGAAAGAATTGAAGATCAGGATCACGCCCGTTAGGGCAAAAACGAGCTGATAGGGAAAGCCAATGACGCCCAGTACCGTGTGAAGATCCGTCCAGACGGTCTTCCATTTAGTCCAGGGTCGGAAGGTAAAAAAGTTAGAAACGAGCTTGTCCCAGTGCAGTAACAATCCCGTAATCAGGGCAAAAAGGAAAATGAAGGAAACAATCCCCGCCAGCAAGTATCCGAACGGAACGCCGAGCCGGAAGGGAAAAACCTGATTCAACTGGGCTAAAAAGTGCAGGCGGTACAGAAATTCGCCCATCGTATAGGAAGTAGCATAATCTGCTTCCTTCTTTTTACTGAAATCGTAGGTAAAATAAGCCGAGTCGCCATCGCCCCTCCGGCCCCGACCGCCGCGTTTGGCTTCCGGTTTTTTCTTGGGTTTGAGTTTTTGTACCTCGGGATCGTGGGAAGCGGTCATGGAAACATACGCTCCCGGGGCATTTCGCTGAATGGTAAAATCAATATCCCGCCCTTTAAGGGTATGATGACGGGAAAGCGAATCCAGAATGTAGTTGAAGTCCTTTTTGATTAGACCTTTCTGACTCAGGTACGACTCATTCTTCTGCCAGGCTGCCAGGTCGTCCCTGAAAAAAGAGAAGGAACCCGCAAAAAACATGACGTACAAAATCGCACAGATGATGATTCCGCTGACGGTGTGCGTGTTAAAGTAGATATTGTATTTCCGGTTATCCATAGCCGTTTTAAATCAAGTAAATACCCGTACATATACCGATTAACACTACATACAGAGCCCAGGTCTTCCACGCTTTGGGAATGAGAAAAGCCACGAGCAGAAGCGTTGCCCAAAGCAGATAGCCGGTAATGAATGAAGTCACGATTACCTCTTCTTTCGGAATCAATCGGGTCAGGGCGGCGTGAAAGCTGAGGGTAACCAGGTAACCTCCCACGGAGCCCGCCAGTATTTTGGATAACTTGATCCAGGGTGATTGGGTCAGGTATTTTTTGTTAGCAGGCATGGTCAGAGGAATCGTTCAAGGAGTACACAACAAACATAAATCACGGCCACACCCGGCGTGCGGAGGTACTGGAAAGGTTCGATCACCACGCAGAGACAACCAACGGCCATCAGCCCCACGACAAAACCCGCAAAGCCACTCGCCACGCCCCAAAGCCAGATAAAGCCCACGATGGCCAGTAGCCCGAGGAAAGCACCGATGAGACGTGTCTGGGATTTATGCGTGAAAGCATAGCCCATCAAACCAGTAGGAGCCTGCCGTTTATTGGACGCTGACGTGATTTGCCAGAGGTAAAAGGCGATGAACTGAATCAGGTACAAGGTGCTAATCATAAGTCATTCAGAATAAGGGGTATAAACCAACAAACCGGAAGAGCTTCGCATCTCCCGGTTCGTTCAGTAGCATATCTTATTTCAGGTGCTGAATGGCCGTAATGGATCCACCTTCCACTCGCAGGCCACGGGTAGCGGTTTGCGTACTGGCATCGATTTTGTAAACGAAGCTGTTGCCGTCTTTCAAATTCACGCCTACATAACCCGTTTTTCCGTCTTTGGGCGTGTAGTTGTTGGTGGTCAGGTTCGAAATGTCTTCCAGTTTCGGCAGTCCCGTCACGACTTTGTACGTTTTATCCACGACGTTCACAATACCCACTCGTGATCCAGCCGGGAAAGAAGTTTTTTCAGCTTTGGACTGCGAATGCACGATATAAGTGTTATTTCCCAGGTACTGCCAGGACGTAATGTTCATCCCTCCACTCGCCGCTTCTACGTCGAAGTAATAACTTTGATCAAACTCCGTGGTACCAGATTTAATTTTCAAAATCGCCGCAGGTTTGGTCGTAGAAATTTTATTATCCGTCGTTGCGGCTGAAGGAGAGAATCCGTACACATCACCATTTTCCTGCACGGAAAGGCCATCCTGGAAATAGCTACCCAGGAAACTCGCCCGATCATCCGTGATTACCTTTTCGAGTTTCATATCCGCGTAGTTGAAGATGGCAATGAACGCCTGATTCGGATACTTGGTATTGAAACTTCTATCCAGAATGGTTTGATACGGAGCAAACACTTTGGTACCCACTTGTTTCAGCCAGGTAAAGTGAGCCAGCTCGCCCAGCTTTGTCATTTCCAGCGTATTAACCGTTCCTTCGGAGGTGATGGTCAGGCTATTGGTATTTACCTTATACCAGCTAGATGTTGGAGCAGTCAGGTTTCTTGAAATTTTAAACAGTAGTAAGTCATCATTAACCGGTGCAAAGGCCTGTACTGTTTCCGTCTGGAAGTTCGTCAGCTTATTGAGCTTTCCGTCCTGGATGTTGTAGGCCGTTACGGCTCCGGGGTTGCCCTGGCCGTAGAGCATACTAAAAAACTTGCCATTGTGCGTGACATAATAGCGGTAGGTTCCATCCTGCTCTACGCCGTTCCTTTTCGTTGTAATGGTATCGGAATCGAGGGTTTGGGCGGTCAGCAGGTAATCGGCCGCACCCGTCGTAGCCGCCGGACTAACGGTCAATATGAAGTTACCCGGATTACTCGGACCGGATTCATTTTTAGAACAGGATGCCAGCATACCTGCTGCCACAGCTAATGCGAGCGTTGATCTCAATTGCATAGAATTAAATTTTAAAGGAATTAAAGAAATAGCGAACGTTGAGGTAAAAGCCACGACCGGGCTTTTGTAAACTGAAGTTGTCGTATAGGCGTCTATTGGTGAGGTTTCTTACTTCCAGGCCGATATTGTACCGTCCGTTCTTGAGACTGTAGACGGCATTCATGTCGTGCGTTAACTGCATAGGAATACCGGATTTCGTGATATCGCTAGCAATGCCCCGACTAGGCCAGTATAGCCAGAAAGAATGGACATAGAGCATGTTGTAGCCAATATTGAGGACATTCCCCTTCTGGCCCAGATTGCGTAGGGTGACTGAGGCATCGACATTGCCGAACAAGAAGGGAATGTTGGGCATCTGATCCTTGTAGACCGGACTTTTCACCCAGTTGCCATAATTATCCAGTACGTATTCCTGCTGGTTTTGCAAGTACTGATAGGTAAGCGTAGTGCCGAGCGTAAAGAGTTTTTTATAGGAATACCGTACTTCTCCTTCGCCGCCGACGGTAAAGACGCCATCGAGGTTATCGAGTACCAGGGCTGACTGATTCTGGTTGAACCGGGAATAGATGTAATTGTAGGAATACCGGTAAATGGCGTTGGCATTAATCAGGAAGCGATGATCCTCCTTGGCCGCAAAACCGTAACTAAACCCGGCATTTATGTTCTGGCTTTCTTCGGGTTTAAGGGTAAGATTCCCCTGTACTAACTCCACATCGCCGAACAGTTCATTGGCCTCAGGTAAGCGATTGGCCCGCTCGTAGGAAGCCTTTAACTGAAGCGTAGGTGTCACAAAATAACTGACAGCCGCCCCAAAGCCCAGTTTATTAAACGAGGATTGTCCGGGGGTGTTTTGATACAGATACTTGCCAAAAACAGACGTGCTCCACTTGTCTTTTTCGTCGTAGGTATACCCCAGACCCAGTACGTTTTTGTTGAGGCGGGGCCGTACATCGCCCCGGGTAAAACTGGGGTTAAACACATCCGAACCCTTCCGGTTAAAGGTACTAAATGCATTACTCAGGGCCAGGGCCTGCCGTTCCGATAGTTTGTAGTTAACCGTAGCCGTGGCCAGCCCATTATTGTTGGAGTATTTCGATAGGCTTCGTCCACGACCTTCCCCACTTACATTCGGCTTGGAGTTGCCAAACCAGTCAAAGCGGGCCGACAGCGTATCAATGTTTTGCTCCTGACCCAGGTTGTAATTGGCATTCAGCGTTACGTCCAACCCCTTGATCAGGTCGGTTTTCCGATACTTCAGAGTGGGCATGACGATGTTACCGCGTCGGTGCCAGCCGCCGAATACCGCTACCATCCGGGCTCCGGTCTGAAACTCTTTGTAATTTTTTCCCAGGGTTATGCCGAAAAGCAGCTGATCCGCGAATTTTTTACCTACTACGCCCACATTGGCTACCACCGTTTCATTGTGGTACGTGTCGTGGAAACGTCTCAGGACCGCATCCCGCTGGTACTTTCCAGTGTAGATGTCTGAGGCATCCACGGTTACTTTGTAGTTATTGTCCGAATAGTTCTGGAAAGCGTTCAACCGGAAAGTGAAACCTCCTTTGGTCGTAAAAGCGGCGTTTACTACACTGCGGTGGGTGTTGAAGGAACCATAGGAATACGAAGCGTCTACATAATTCCGGAATCGATCCCCCGTAACAATGTTAATTGCTCCGCCCAGAGCATCCGAACCCAGCCAGATGGGAACAACCCCTTTGTACACTTCCAGCCGATCCGCGATGTTGATGGGGATGTTGTTGATTTGAAAGGACGAACCGAAATTGTCCATCGGTACCCCATCAATAAAATAGCGAATCCGATTGCCGGAGAAACCATTCAATGAAAGGTTGAAGTTGGACCCTACGCCGCCGGACTCCCGCACCCGTACGCCGGATACCCGGTCCAGGGCACTGCTCAGATCCAGCGTCGAGTTGTACAACTGCTTGGCATCCACGGCGGTAACGTTAAAAGCCTGACGGTTCACTTCCTGAACTTCCGTACGACCCACTACGGTAACCGTATTGAGATCAACCATGCTCTCCTGCAACGTGACTTCGATACGACTGTCCTCTTCCGCTTTCACTTCTGCTTTCTTGTGTAGCGTCTTGAATCCTATACCACTGAAGACCAGCGTATAATGCCCGGGGGTAAGGTTCGAGAAGCGGTACTCTCCTCCCTGATTGGAAGTAGTTACCTTGTTAAGTTCAGTAATGCGAACGGTAATGGCTGGCAAAGGAGAACCCGTCTGGTTCTGGATAACTCCTCGAATCGAGCTTAGACGTTGAGCATGCGAAGAAAGAGCGATGGTGCATACACACATCAGCAATAGTTGTCTAAAATACATTGGTACAATGTGACAGTTAAACGCACCTTTCGGATGAAGCATTCAAAGTGAAGTAGTTTCTATGGGAGAAGGAATTCGGCCACAAATTTATCTTTATTTATACTAAGTCCAAATAATAATAACAATAAGTTTTGAGTTAGCCGTCGTATCGACGAGGAGCAGCGGGTGTTCAACTCGCCTATTAAACTGACCAGCAACGAGATGACCACCCAAACCATGAAACTTGAAAAAGCGGGACAGGAAAGACTGAACCTTGCCAGATTCGCGTATAGATAGCGTATCAGGCTTGTCTTGGGCCTTTACTACTAATCAGTAAACAGGATTGGAAAGCAAGAAGAATCGGGGAACAGCCACTACGGTATCCTGGATGTAAGACAGCATTTAACCCATTCAAAAAATAAAGGCAGTAAACGAGTGAGGTAAACCCTCTGCCTCATTACTGCCTCGACCTGACTGGAAACCCCTGATCAACAGGGGTCGCGTCTGCTTAGGGTTTGTAATACGG
Organism: Siphonobacter sp. BAB-5405; assembly: GCF_002872335.1. Classification (GTDB taxonomy): domain Bacteria; phylum Bacteroidota; class Bacteroidia; order Cytophagales; family Spirosomataceae; genus Siphonobacter. Next base: position 322,827 of record NZ_NJAG01000036.1, read on the forward strand.
GAAATGATAATTGTTCAAATACTGAAGCACTTGTAACAAATGCTTCCGTTCGGTATCATCCAGATCGGCCAGCGTACTGGGCTCCAGCTGGCTTAGGGCCAGGGATATTTCCTGAATGGTCTGATGGCCCTTTTCGGTAAGCGTGAGTCGTTTGGAACGTTTATCCCGCTCATCAGCCCCTTCTTCGATCAGACCCTGCTTAATCAAGCGTCGTAAAATGTCCATCCCCGTGGTTAGCTCAATGGCATGGGCTACACACACCTCCTTTTTCGTAGGCCGATCCATTTCGTGGATGAGGGACAGAAACAGAAATTCATCCGGGCCGCTCATGCCATGCTGCGTCATCATCGGCTTCACGTAAAACTTCACGTACCGGATCAGACGACCCATGAAAAACCAGGCCAGGAAATCTTCCCCCTCCCGAAAGGCATCGGATAAACGCATGCCCGATTTCATGAGGGGCTCGGCTCCGGGATGGGGCTGTGTTTGCTGTAAGGGATTCGTGTTCGTTAGCAGCCAGCTTGCAAATTCCCTCATGCCTCCCTCCGGATGTTCTTCCGTAAAACGTTCCCATTCCATCACAACCGGGACTGCTGAAACTTTAGCCATATTTAATACAATTTCGTAGTATTATGAAAACAAAACTACAATATCGTTGTTTTGTCAATGTCGATCGTAACGCATGTGTAGTGCCTACGAATCTGACGAGTCGCACCAAACTACGAAAAAATGACAAAGCAAAAACAGAAAGTCCTCATTGCCGGGGCCAGCATTGCGGGTCCGACCCTGGCGTATTGGCTCCACCAGTATGGATTTGAAGTGACCCTGGTGGAACGAGCGACGTCGCTTCGTTTGGGTGGTCAGAGTATTGATGTGAACGGTCCTGCTCGTAAAATTGCTCGTCTCATGGGGATAGAGGAGGAAATTCGGGCAGCAAATACCGGCGAGCTGGGCACTCACTGGGTGGACAAATCGAATCAGGTAAAGGCCAGTTTTCCCAGAGAAGGGGCCGGGAGTCTGACCCAGGAACTGGAGATTGTCAGAGGCGACCTCGTAACTATTCTTTACGAACATACCAAAGAACACGTAACCTATCGGTTTGACGATCAGATCAGCCATCTGCAACAGGATGACCAGCAGGCAACCGTCACCTTTGCCAGCGGATCAACCGAATCCTATGATCTGGTGATTGCTGCGGATGGCATCCGTTCCAAAACCCGGCAGTTGATGTTTGGGGACGAACCCGTTTTTAACTACCTGGGCCTTTGCACGGCTTACCTCACTATTGCCAAAACCGAAACGGATCCCAACTGGGCTCGCTGGTACACGGCGGACGACTCCCGCGTGTTACTGCTGAGGCCCGATCGTCAAGGCACCACCCGGGCTTCCTTCAGTTTCCTGGTACCGGAGGAGGCGTATAACCAGCTGGATCGAGCAAACAAAAAGGCAATTCTCATTGAGCGATTAGCGGGTGCGGGTTGGGAAGCGGATCGATTAGCTCAGGAAGTAGAAAAAAGTGAGGATATTTATCTGGATGGCGTCGGACAAATCAAAGCTCCCCGCTGGTCATTGAATCGTTTTGCCATGGTCGGAGATGCCGCCTATTGCCCCGGACCCATTACCGGCAAAGGTACGACCCTGGCTATGGTAGGAGCGTATATTCTGGCGGGCGAGCTAGCTACGCATCCGCAGTACGCCGATGCTTTTGCCCGTTACGAGCGAATCATGCGGCCCTATGTGGAGTCCGTTCAGAAGCTACCTCCGGGTGTTCCCCGCTTAGCCTATCCAAAAACGGCCCTGGGGGTATCGGTGGTCAATACGGTTATGGGGATACTAGCCAGTGAACCCGTTCAAAAAATGGCCCGTGTACTGGGTAGCTCCGAGACGGAGAAAGAAGAGAGGATGGACGGCACGCCACTGCCCGAATACAAGCCTGCATACTAACTGACATTCAGCTCGTTTTTTATAGCAACTCACTTAGGCAGCCTTTTTATTCTGGGAAACGCTTAACGAACGTTGCTTTGTACCCGCTTCTCGGTCTTGTTAGTTAAGACAGTGCAGTACCCGCCGTTTTTCCACCAAGCTGTAACCTTACCCCTATATTCACCAAAGAAACGCATGAAACGAAAAGTCCGGCTGCCGCATTTGCTCTTCATTCCGGGCCGACTCCTCCTGTGCTTTCGTTGCGTACACCCGCATTTCCTGTTCATACGCAGCAATCGCCGCAGGTACGGTTTCGTAGTTCCCGCTGGTTAAATTTTCGGCTAGTAACAGAGCATCCATCAAACCCGTATTGACTCCCTGACCCGCAAAGGGTGGCATGAGATGGGCGGCATCGCCGATGAGCGTAATGGGTAAGGGACGATCCGTTTTCCAGGCTTCATCAAGCGGTAACTTCCGCGTCGGTAATGCCCAGTAAACAGCGGTAGCCCGGAATAACTGCTGATAGGGTTCTGCCCAACCGTTGAACTGATCGGCAATCAGTCTCCGCATACTTTCCGTACTGGAAACATCGCCTTCGTTCGGCAAAATGACGTTGTACGTCAACACGCCCCGGTTGTTGGGATTGGCCACCAGAGCCTTCGCCGCATGAGCACTCATCAGGATGGTACCCTGACATAATTCATAAAAATCCGGGCATTTCATGGCGGGATCGACCACCTCTCCCTGAATCATCAGCGTTCCCGTTTCTTCCACTTCACGATCCGTTACCCATTTTCTTACCTGAGACATCCCGCCATTCGCTCCAATGACTACGTCAGCGGTAGCCAATAATCCCTTGGAAAAATGCAGTACCCAACTCCCCTCCGCTACTTCGAGACGGGTACATTTGCGGTCCCACACTACCGTCCCTTCGGCTAAACTGTTCAGCAGAATTTCCCGTAGCACATTCCGGTTGATTTCGGGTTGGTCGTACTGGTTTTCGGGCGTAGGTTGTTTTGTGAAGTGTATGTGTCCCTGTTCATCCGCCAGCGTTCGTCCCATCGGTACGGCTTCGGTCAGGTAACGTTCCAGCAAACCTGCCTGTTGAAAAGCTTTCTGACCCGTCTCCCGGTGTAGATCCAGCGTACCACCCCAGATTCGGGCGTTGGCATCTTGATCCCGTTCGTACACCCTTACATCCACGCCTTTTTGCTGGAGTAATCGGGCCATGGTCAGGCCCACCGGACCCGCACCAATGATCGCTACTTTCTTATCCTTGAGTACCATCTTGTTGTTTGATTAATGATGGTACAAAAGTCGACGACCTTTCAAAGATAAAATAGCTATCTTAGGCCTAAAAATAGTCGTAAACGATCATCCATGAACCTGGATTCAACGGTACCTAAAATTCTACCTCTATTGGCTGAACGGCTGGGTACGGTCGTTCAGAACCGAACTGTCCTCATCCCGGAGACCTTTGGTGGCGGTACCTGTTCCGGCTATGTTTTCAATGAGCACCTCCGGTTACTGATTCTGAATTACGACCTCCGCGAAGATCTGATCGTTAAAAGTCCGGAGGTCATGCCTCCTGGGAAAATGATTCTTTTCAAATTTCAGAACGTCATTTCCGAAACCCAAGGAGCCAATAGACCTTCGGTTTTGATTGCTACCAGCCACATGCAAACCGATGGAGTGGTTCCCATTCACTCCCATCGATCTACCCTTAACATCGAAATAGACGCCCAGTATTTAAAGAGTTTGCTGGATACTTCGGACCTGCCGCCCCTGCTTCAAAGCCTTCTCGAAAACACGCAGCCTTTGCTTTTTGAAGAAATGATTTTCCCTTCTTTACAGGCAATCGTGGATGCGATTGTCAGCGAAACTGTCGAAGAAACCTTCAAGCTATTTTTTCTACGAGTCAAGGTAGAAGAACTGATTTGCCGCTTACTGATGGTTTTAAAAAAGCGGGATCAAACGCCGCTGTATGCCCTGAATCCACACGACCTGGAAATCATCTATACAATTCGGGATCAGATGCTTGCCCGACTGGAAACGCCGCCCGTTATTGAAGAATTAGCCCGGCAGGCCCACATGAGCTCCTCCAAATTCAAACGCTTATTCCGGCAGATTTTCGGCGACAGCTTTTTAGTTATTACCAAACCTTCCGAATCAAAGAAGCGGCTCGTTTGCTAAAAGAAGAAAAGCTATCGGTAGCAGAGGTGGGATACCGGCTGGGCTTTACCAACCTGAGTCATTTTTCCAGGGTGTTTTACGAACACATCGGTACAAAACCGAAACAGTACAGTCGGTCCTGAAAGGTGATTACCAGAGTAAAAACGCTTTCAGCTACGCCTTTAAAAAAAATGGGTTACAGTGTAAGCCCACTGCAACCCCATCTATCCCATCTGTATATTTCTACCGTTGAGCATTCAGTAACTTACGATGCCCGATCCAGCCCAGGAGAACAATAAGGGCCAGATAACTCAGAAACGCCTGCGGAACTGTACTCCAGCTATACGCATGGTAGGACCTGGGCGTAAAGGTTGGAATCGTCTCGGCGTCTTTCACGGAAAACGTGCGATAGGTAGATTCGTAGGCCATTTTCGGGTAATAAAACTGCTGCGTACGTTTCCGGAACTGATCCACATCGCGGCTAAAGGCGTTAAACTGAAACCAGTGCGTTCCCGACAAAGCGGAAAGCTCTTCCTGCATCATTAGAGCCGGACTAAGCAGTTGAAGAGCCTGGATGGCCGCCTGCTGTTTTTCGATTTGCCCGTACAATTTCCGCTCCGCTACCTCTGCCGCCGCATCTTTAATTTCCTGACTCTTGTAAACGATTACGCCATACCCATACACCATACCGGGCGTGACAATCGAAGCCTGCCGAATCAGGGTCCGGGGGCTACTGAAGACTTCCTTGGTTAACAGTTGTCCGTCTTTCTCAAAGTATTTGTTCACGGCTTTCCGTTCCTCATTGGTCTGCGAAATCCGGCTGGGAATGGGATACGCCTGATTCAAACCAATCTGTAAGAGATTGGGAATCAGGATACCCGTAAACAGCCAGATGAAAATTAGTACCATCGCATTTACAGTCGAGGACATTGAGAAACTGTTCACCAGAAAAGAAAGGACAAACCAGAACCCAAAGTACAGCGAAACCAGGGCGAAGGTCCACCACCAGTTCGAGGTACTTAAAAAGCTACTGCCCAGCAGGGTTACCATGATGGGAATGACCAAAAACCAGAACAAACCCGTAAAGAGCACGTAACGAATGCCCACCCGTAGCTGAATCAAACGAGCAATGGATTGATTACTGGTTTTGAGCAATACCCAGGTTCCCTGTTCCTTTTCACTCGACAGCACATTGTACGTAAAGACAATGATCAGCAAGGGAAACAGGTAGATGACCACGAAGGCAAAATCGAAGTTCCCAATGAACTGGAGCAGACTATTATCGATTTCCCCTTCGTACGTCAGGTACTGCTTTTTATTGATGTACACTTTGTAATAAAAGGGCTGAATATCACTTTGCCCCACGTTGAGAGCCTGTAAAACGAAGGGTTGCTTGACCGCAAACTTGGGGCCTTCGTTACGGGCGGTGTTATAGGCAAAGGTCGGATCGTCCCAGATAAAGCCGGGATGCACCATGTGGTTGGCTTCAATCCGGCGGATACGCGTTTTGAGGCTATCGAGCATTTCGGCTTCGTGAACCTGAATTTTACCGATGGTCTGCTCCTGTTTCCGGTACATGCTGTTGCCAATCCAAAGGGCGGAAAGGAGCATCATCAGCATAATGGCAAATAAGGCCACCAGTACTTTATTCCGGGATAATATTTTCAATTCCAGGTTCCAGATGACCCGAACGATGGCTAATTTCATGCGTTTACCTCCACAAACAATCAGAACCTACACGGTCATTTTTCGATACGAGAAGAACATCAGCAGCACGGATACGAGCGTCCAGCCGAGCAAAATGGCGATGGATGGGGCGGCCGAAGCCAGTCGCCAGCCAATTCCCGGAGCGGTATACGCAAACTGCGGGACGGTTTTCCAGAAGTCATTCCCCGCCACGGTGTTTTGCTGGTAAAAGTCATCCACGATTACGCCTACTTTCCGGCGGTGCAGCTCCGCTTTCTCCGCAAAATCATTGTGCGTATGCATATCCGTTGCCGTCATCCGCATCGAAAAATCCCGAAAAGCCAGAAAGGGAGAAAATACGGAAGAGGTTAGCAGGACGGCATTCTGTTTTTTCTCGTTCGTCTCCACGGCCTCGTACGCCCGATCCATGACCTTGCCATCCGATTCTTCGAAGTGTTCGATGGTGATGGGAATGTAGAAAACGGGTAAGTCCTCGAGCCGGGTTACGCCGTATTTCTTCAGGGTTTCTTTTTCCAGAATGGCTCGCCGTTCGTCTTTTGTTCCTTCGCCATCAACCCCGTATTCCTTGTCATGGAAGGTCGTATTCTCAAATTCCAGCGAAGTAATGGATGGGTACAGTCGCTTGGAAATCTCACTGGATAAACGCGGAATGAGAAACACACCCAGTAACCAGAAGCCGGACAGGCTTACCAGTGATAGCGAAGAATTCCGCGTGAGCAGGGATACGGACACACCAATGATGGTAATCAACAGGCAAAAAACGGCCAAACCCAGCCAGTACAGGCCATAAGCTTCCAGAATCTGCGGCAAATGGTTTGAATCCGGTCCCAGACTCAACAAGCCCAGCGAGGCGATGCCCAAGAGTACTAGCAGCGTAAAAACCAGAATCAGGCAGGCGAGTAATTTACCCGTAAAAATCTGTCGCGTCGTGGCTTTTGAGCTTAAGATCATTTTGATGGTCCCATTTTCCCATTCTTTCGAAAAGATATTGTGAGCAATGAGAAAGATGAACAGCGGCAGAATGAACTGGGCGAAATAGCCGACGTTGAAAAACCCGAAACTCCGGATTCCCGTGGCATCGGTCACTTCCCGAAAGCGTACCACGCCGCGTTTATGCGGTTCGAGGTAAAAGGAATTACCGGTATAGTCTTCGATACCGTTGTCGATCATGGCCAGTTCGGCCGTAGGCTTGTAGGCATAAAAGCCAAAATGAGCCCCCAGGTGCGGGTTTTTATCGCCCTGCGAGATAAACTGCTGGTACGTCACTTGCTGGGATTCCCGCAGCAGGGCACTATGGGATACGTAGTAGGAATAGCCATTGTACAAGGCTAAACCCATCAAGATCAGAACGCCGATGAGCAACCAGACGACCTTGGCAGTCCGGAAAATCTCCCGAAGTTCTTTTTGAATAACGAGTTGAATCATACTGGATAAGGGCTTGTCAGGTCAGCGTGCGGTGTTTTGTCGCGAATACTATAGGGCTTGCGTACTACCCGTAAACCTCTCTACGCTAGACATTTACTTCTTTCTCTTTCACCAGATCAATATAAATTCTGGTCAGATCGACATGCGATACTTCGTTGGAAATCAGCTCCTGCTTGAGCCTACCCTGGTGCATGATACCAATGCGGTGACCAAGGTTCTTAGCCATGAGCAAGTCGTGTGTGGCCATGAGCGTACTGACGCCCTGCAGACTGAGCTGAGTGATGATTTGAGAGAATTCATTGCTCGCATGCGGGTCCAGTCCGGACGTGGGTTCGTCCAGAAACAGAACTTTTGCCTTTTTGACCAGAGCAATGGCAATGCCTACTTTTTGCCGCATCCCTTTGGAGTACGAAGATACCCGTTTATGAAAAGCCGAAGCCTGCAGTCCCGCTATTTCCATAAAACGGCCCAGCTCCTGTTTGGTATACTGAAAGCCGGAGAGTCCGCTGAAAAACTCCAAATTTTCCATCCCGGAAAGCGTCGGGTAGAGATTGACGATTTCGGGGATATACGCCACCATATCGCGGGTGGCCTGGTTATTCACCGAAACTTCTACCCCATCGATGAATGCCTGACCGCTCGTAGCCGGAATGAAACCCAGAAACAGGTTGATCGTTGTTGATTTTCCCGCCCCGTTCGAGCCCAGCAGGCAATAGATTTCACCCGCTTGTATTTCCAGGTTCAGGTGATCCAGGGCGGTATGCGAGCCGTAAGCTTTGGTTAGGTTAACTGCTTTTAACATGGGAAAAGACTAAAGTACGTAATGCATACTCAGGCGGGCATTGAGGGGAGCCTGAGCTACCCAATAGTATAACCCATTGCGGTACCAAGGGGTTGCAATTAGCGTTTTATTTAAAATATTATTTATTAAAACATTGACCTTCAAATGTTTGCAATGCCAGCCAATGCCCCCATCCAGTCGGAAATAATCCGGACCGGGATGCTGCACGGCCGTGGCGTAACGTTCGCCGCGTCCACCCTGGTACTGATAACCCGCCGATACGGAGAACGAGGAAAGCTTCGAGCCGGGCAGGTGATAATTCAGCCAGGTATTCTGTACGTGCTTCACGTACATGGGTGTACGGGCTCCAATGAGCTGGGGATTGACATCAGAATCGATTTTCGAATCGTTGTAGGCGTAGTTGATTACGGCGTTCAGGCCCGGTAGTACTTCGCCCACCACGTCGAGTTCAATGCCTTTGGCATGCGTTTTACCCACTTGTAGTCGGTACAAGGCATTGCTGGGATCGGTAGCGACGATGTTACTGCGGTGAATATGGTACACCGAAAGCGTTGTATTCCAGCGGCCGTCCAGCCAGTCTTTCTTCATACCGATTTCCCGATTGATGCCTTCCAGCGGGCGAATGGCCTCCCCCGCACTCGTTATACCCGCCTGCGGAATCAGCGTCTGATCATACAGGGCATACACCGACCAGGTGGGCTGAATGCTGTAACTCAAACCCACCCGTGGCGTAAAGACCTGATCTTTTGAGGAAGTCTGTACGGAAGACACCTTATTCTGGGTATTTACCGCCGTAAAGCGTCCGCCCAGCGTTAGTCGCAGTTTTTCCCGAAAGAAGGTCAACTCATCCAGAGCATACAGCGAGTAATACCGGATGGATTGATCCGTATTACCGTGAGTCAGTCCGCCCGGCGTCCGGTAATCCGGCGTTTGAATCTGGTATTCCGGGGCATCTATATGGAGTGGGTAATACCTGGGCTGCGTTTTTCCAGCGGCATCGGTATAGGTGTCATACGTTACGTAAATATCGCCCAATACCTGCTTCTGATTCATATCCACACCCGCCAGAATCTGTTGCGTTACACCGGGCATTCGGATCTTTCCGTTCACAAATACCTGCTGCGAATAGACCTGCATCCGGACGAGATCGTACTTGGGATTCCGAAGCAGGAGGTTCGGGTTGGCGGGGTTTACGCCCGTTACCCACATGTACATACCCTCGTAGTCATTCTGCAGCAGGGATGCCCGAGCTGTCAGCGACCAGTTTTTATTAAATGCATGAGCAAAGGTCAGAAAGCCAGTATGGTCACGAACCTGGTAAGGCTTAAGGCTAGGTTCATGGATGGTGAAGTCACGCGGTAAGCTCGCGTATCCGTTCGGTGTCATCACAATCGGACTTATTAATGCATACTGGAATTGCTGATACGTATATTCAGCCGTCACGGAAGTACGATCACTGAACTGGTATTTCAGCACGGGAGCCAGCACCATGCGTCGGTTGTAGTCATACTTTACAAAGGATTCGCTCGTCATTCCCATGACATTCAAACGGTATTGCAGCTTTTTCTTAGCGTCCAGCACGCCATCCAGGTCTGCGGCCAGTCGGTACAGGTTCCAGCTCCCCAGCATGGCCGTAGCCGAATAGTGCGGCGTGCCCGTGGGTTGCTTCGTTAATACGTTGAAAGTACCGGCGGGGTCGCCAATGTTGTTCATAAAGAGTGACGGCCCTTTCATGAATTCGACCCGATCAATGATAGCGGCGTCTTCGGGAACGGGCCCCCGGTAAATGGGCGTCAGGTCAATTCCATTGCGAAGCGTCGAAATCTGACCGCCCCGCATGAACATATAGGGTCCGAGGTTGTTGGATACTTCCTGACGAATGACCCCACTGACATTCCGGCTAAGCCCGTCCGTCGTATTAAAACTTCCCTGATCATACAAAACTTCCGCACTGATTTCCTGAATATTCTGGGAAAGGTTAATCAGGGGCGTTTGTAGTCGCAACGCACTGGAAACGGTATTCAGATGATAAGGCTTGTAATACCGGGAAGTAACGGTAACTTCTTTGAGTCCTTGTGCGTTGGCCGCTACTAAGTTGATTTCGATGAGGTCCGGGTTGCCCGTTAATGAAATCCGCTGGGTCTGATAGCCTATATGGCTAACGGTAAGGGATGTAGCGGGTCCGTTGGCTGAGAGTTCAAAATAGCCCCCCGCATCCGTTATTGTTCCCTGAGCCGTGCCACTTAGCTGAATGCTGGCTCCGGCCAGGGGGTGTTGAGGAGATTGGGCTTCTTTAACGCGACCTTTGATGAAGTGTTGAGCCTGGGAAGAAAAGACAAACAAGCAGAGGAGGAATACTCCCGGAATTCGTAAAGCCATTACTGAAAAATCGAGATACCGTCGAATAATTCATACCGTCGTAGCGGAATTAAGGCTGCAAAACTACGAATCAAACGTCAGGATTTTCCTTTTCGGTGGGCAACAAATCAGAATTAATCTAAATTAAGTCAGACCAAACGTGTGTTCAGAGAAGTTAACAGGTATGTTTCTGCTTCGCGTATGAGGCCTCATACCAGCTTACTAATTAAGTGCTTTATACGCAAAAACGGCTATCCATTTAGTAGTCAGGTCATTTCTGGAGAAACTGGCAACAGCCCCTACCCAGCAAACATCTACTAGCCATAGAAAGTCGACGTTTCATCCCGTTAAGCAATCTAATCTTTTAGTGCTTACGTATCCAACGCCCTAGCCTACTGGATTCCTCCGGCAGGAAACGCGTTCCACCGGGAGCAGACCTTCCATCGCATTAGATACGGAGCCACGGAAATTCGTGCAATACCTAGTAAGGAAAGTACACATGGAAGCGGGCTCCCTCTTCGGGGATGCTTTCTGCGGTAATGGCTCCGCCGTGATTTTCCATCACTCGCTGGCAAATAGCTAGACCAATGCCCGTACCGTTGTAGATTTTCTTATCGTGCAGGCGTTGAAATACCTCGAAAATACGGTCCAGAAACTGCTCGTTGAAACCAACGCCCCGGTCGATCACGCTGACCTGATGAAAACGATCAGCCTTACTGAGGGGCTCCACATGCGAGGGCAACTGCTCCCGAAGCCTGATTTGAGTGGCAATCCGAATGTGCGGCCGCTCGCCCGGCTTGGCAAATTTGATGGCGTTCGACAGCAGATTCTGAAAAAGTTGGCCCAATTGCCCTTCATCTCCCAGGATCGCGGGCAATGCATCGATCTCAATCATCGCCTGCGTTTGTTCGATACTTATTTCCAGCGTCTCTGTTACGCTGGTTAGCACCTGCTGCAGGGAGACTACCTGAAACTGCTCGCCCTGGCCGCTGATCCGTGAATAGGCCAGCAGATCCTGAATCAGCGTAGACATCTGCTCGCCCGCTTTACTCATGCGGGTCAGCAGCGACAAACCCTGATCGCCCAACGCGTGTCCGTATCGTTGACTAAGCAGGGAACCAAAGGTTTGTATCTTCCGAAGCGGCTCCTGTAAATCGTGACTGGCTACATACGCGAAGCGTTGCAGACGATCATTGGAAAGCGAAAGCTGCTGGTTGGATTCACTCAGTTCTTCCCCCGAGGCCTGTAGTTCTTCATTGCTGGCTCCTAACTCTTCGTTGAGGGCCTGTAATTCTTCCAGACTGGCTTCCAGCTCTTCGGTCCGTTCCTGCACAAGGAATTCCAGGTGATGCTGTAAGTTCTTACGCTCGTGAATATTGGTTGCCCGGCACACCCAACCCGTAAGCAGTTGGTTTCCATCAAAAAGAGGGACAAACTCAATTTCGTGCCAGCAGTACTCGCCATCGTGCCGGCGTAATCTGCTTTCGCAGGTAAAGCCTTTTTGCGTCCGTATTCCCTCCGAGGCGATCTTTTCTATCTTTCGATAGTCCTGATTCGAGAAAAGGCTCTGCCAGCCTTTTTTCTGGCTTTGCTCCAGGGTGAATCCTGTATACTCGCCAAACCGCTGGTTTTGGAAGGTGATATTTCCCTTCGGATCCAGCAGACATTTCAATAATAAACTTCCTTCCAGCATGGCCTTGAACTGCTGCTGCTGCACTTCTAAAGCCCGGCGGGCCTGTACCTGGGAAGTAATGTCGGTGGCGGTGTGAATAATACCGTAAATTTTCCCGGACTCCTCCCGTAAAGGAGCATAGGAATAGTTAAACCAAAATTCCTGCAAGCGACCGCCTACCTGGAGAATGGCTTTACCTTCTGATTCGTGGTAGGCAATTCCCGTATCGTATACGTTCTGTAACAGGCTTAGAAAAGGCTGATCCTCCACTTCAGGAATCGCTTCCGCAAAGGTTTTCCCCTGCACGGATGCATCTTTACCCCAAATGGTAATCATGGCCTGATTCACGGCCTGAATGGTCATGTCTCTTCCCTGATAAATAGCCGTTGCGGTTGCTGAACTATCCACCAGATTTCGCCAGTGGTTTTCGCTGTACGCCAACAGCTGCCGGGTTTGGATCAGGGATGTTATATCCTGGGCAATTCCCGAAAATCGGTATACCTGGCCTTTGTCGTTGAAAAAGGCCTGTCCTTTGCAGTACAGCCAGCGAAGCCTGTTTTGGTTCGGATTCAGGGTACGGAATTCAACCTCGTAATGCCCAAGCGAACCGGGCCGTAAGGCTCGCTCAACGGCCTCCTCAACCCGGTTACGATCCTCCGCGTAAATAAATTCGAGTAAAGCGGAATAGGAAATGGACTGCTGTTCGGTAAGCCCGTATAAGTCGCGGCAACGCTCATCCAGCCAGACGAGTTGCTGAGCTACATCCAGCTCCCAAGTTCCTACCTGAGCTGCCTGTAAGGCTAAGGATAACCGCTCCTGGTCACAAAGTTGGTATTCTCCCGAAGGAGCAGATACGTCGCTATGCATACGCTTTAGTTATAAACCCAATGCGAAAGATACTTCTTACGCCATACATTCACAATACAAAAAAGCTCTTTTTAACCGGTTTCAACTCCGGCAATTACCTGTACCGTTCTTCCCGTGCATTATAATTCACCAGGGTAGCTCGTTTTCCTTTCCTGGTTTCTATTGAAAGTTATTGGGGTGCAGACAGCCCCGCCAGTAGATGATGATGGCCTCTAATTGTTTCTGAAACGTTTCAAATGAACTGGCTTTCTGATAAAATCCCTGGACACTTTGCATATAGGCTTCGTTCACTAAGTTAGCATTTGCGGCAGTAGTTAAAAAGACAAAAGGGATGGCTTTCCTTCGCAGAACCTCATTATCAGCAATTTTCGCATGCAATTCCAGACCATTCATCACGGGCATATTTACGTCGCAAAGAATCAGAAAGGGTTGTTCTGTAGTGACGGTCAGATAATCCAGGGCCAACTGACCGTTGCTAAAGAAAAGTATTTCGTTCGTCACACCCAGTTCTTTTAACACATCCCGAATCAGAAATTGATCATCTTCGTCATCTTCTACGGAAATAATGGGGCCTTTTGTAGACATACAATGAATAAGCTTAATAAACGTATAACGCTTTAACGAATAAACGGTAACTATTACTGACGTTGAACAGGCAGATAGATTTCAAAGGTAGCTCCTTGCTCGGGTCTGCCCTGGGCCTGAATAAATCCTTCGTGGTTGAGAGCTACCTTCTGGCAGATCGCAAGTCCTACGCCCGTTCCTTCAAACTCGCTTTTGCCGTGCAGGCGTTGGAATACCCCAAAGATGCGGTCCGCGTACTGTTCCTCAAAACCGATCCCATTATCCTGTACGCGAATCCGATGATAGCTTCCGTAGACGGGAGCCCAGCCAGCCAGTAAGGGAAGCTCATACGACTGTACCTGCTGATACGTTACCTGAATGCAAGGTACCGTCGCACTTCCCTGCATATCTTTACTGCTGAACTTGATGGCATTGGAAAGTACGTTTTGAAAAAGCTGCTCGAGTTGCCGGGCATCCCCCAAAAACGCCGGTAATGATTCGACCTGAATATCAGCACTCGTTTCTTCAATGGCCACCGACAAATTGTCAATGGCCTGAGCGAGCACTTCCGACAACATTACTTCCTGCGTATCCGCTTTTCCATTCGAAATTTTTGAGAAAGCGAGTAAATCATTAATGAGCAAGCCCATGCGATGGGCTGATTCCTGAATACGAATCAGCAGTCGGCTGTCTTCAGCCAGTGTATCCTGATGGCGTCGTACCAGAATGTCAATGAATTGCTGGATTTTACGAAGCGGTGCCTGTAAGTCGTGACTGGCGATGTAAGCAAACTGCTCCAGACTGGCATTGGACCGAATCAATTGATCGTTGGCCTGATGTAGCTGCTCATTCGTGTGAGCCAGTTCTTCATTCGAGGTAAAGAGTTCTTCATTGGTGGAGGCTAGTTCTTCGGTACGTTCCTGTACTAAAAGCTCTAGAGCAGCGTGCGTTCGACGTTGCAATGTAACATCCTGGGCACTACCCGCGATCCCGCAAACCTCATCTTGCTCATCCCGGATTACCTTACCCTGAGCGTGCAGAATCCGTTTCTGGCCCGTTTTTAAGCAATACACGGAAAATTCCGCTTCGTACTGGCCCTCATTCAGTAGTTGACGAGCCGCGTCCATTGCCGCTTTGACAATCAGCTGATTCTGAGGGTCGATTACTTCATAAGCCCGTTCAATCGTCAACGGCTCTTCCCGTTCAAATCCACACCAATCCCGTAAACGATCGGAGTACATCACCTTTCGCGTAGTAAAGTCTACCTCCCAGGCAGCCAGCTCGGCCAGCTCAATGGTTTCCTGTAACTTGGCCTGCGTTTCCTGTAGTTTTTGCTGGACGCGTATACTTTCGGTGACGTCGATGGCAATATCCAGAATGGCGTATACCTCCCCTTTTTCATTGAACAGGGGCGTATAGGTGATATTGTAGAAATTGTACGACATCACGCCATGCTGGACAATATTGACCTGGGAGCCGTGACTTTGAAACATCTTCCCCGACGTATATACATCATCCAGTATTTGCAGAAAGGGCTGGTTCTCCAGTTCCGGCATGACTTCCCGGAGCGGCTTCCCTTCAATGTCTGGCCCTTTTCCTACGATATCAATAAAGGCCTGATTGGGCATCTCCACGACTAAATCGCGGCCCACAAAAAGACCCATGGCCGCCGGAGCGGTGGCAATGATCGATTTAAGCTGGGCTTCACTGGCCTCCACTCTCTTCCGGGAAAGCACCTGCTGGGTTACATCGGTAGCAATGACCAGAATCCCCGTAATCTCGGTCCGGTTGACCGGCCGTTGGGGTTGATAGGTTAAATCGACATAGATGGTTTCCAACACCTGATTCCGAACGAGTGCAACGGCTACATCTTTCGCGATAAAGGGAATGCCTGTATCGAGCACGTCCTGTAACAATTGGTCAAATCCCTGTCCGGCCAGTTCGGGTAAAGCGGTCAGTAGCGGCTTGCCTACGATTTGATCGGGCGTTCGTCCGACCAGTTCTCCGTAAAAGGGATTGGCTCGCTGGAAGGTCAATTCATGACGATCAATCAGGGCAATTCCTACGGGTGACGCTTCAAACGAATCCAGAATTTGTTGCTGGGCAGCCTGTTGACTTTTCAGGTTTTCCATATCGCGGGTTACGTCCTGAGCAACGCCGCCAAATCGGTAGGGTTTTCCCTGTTCATCGAAAGAAGCTTTTCCGTAAAAACGTACCCAGCGTAGTTTGCCATCATCTGCTCCAATGGTTCGGTAAGCAACGTCATAATTGCCTCCCGAAGTTAATTGAAAAGCCTGATGTACAGCGTCATTGACCCGACTCACATCATCCGGGTGGACATACGCAATGGCTTTATCATAAGGAAGGTAATTGTCGCTGATCGACCCATAAAGCTCCCGGCAGCGATCATCCCAGAGGATCTGCATGGAAACGGGATCCAGCTCCCAAACGCCCAAACCCGCCGAGGTTAGGGCAAAATCTATATCTAAACGCTCCCGAAGCGATCCGGTATTAGGAAAATTCTCACCTGGCATATCATCTTTCAAACGTGTATCTGCATAACCCCATTCTTGCGAAATGGTTAGAAAAGTTGATGATTATGGCTAGAAAAAATAGTGATTAATGTTCTTCCTTTAGCTCATAGGCAGGTTTTCCCAGGATCATAGCTCTGTCGCCTCTACCCGTAAGAGAAGTGCCCTCTGAATGCGTATTGATTCGTACATTCGTTACCTTGTTAGCTTATACGTCAATCGTGTAGGGACTCCCTTGCCCATGCCTGGTATGCTGAATTCAATACTGCCTGCCCGTACGGTTAGAGGTAAACAGAACTTTTGTATTTTTTAAAAATGAATTTTATAACTCCTGATCAACCCATTCCCCTCTATACCCTGGAGCAGGACCCCGTACTAGGCAGCCCGCTATTCAGTATGGCCCGATTTGAAGGAACGCTCACCCATCACTCCGAACTTCTCATTCCCCACCGAAAAGACTACTATTTACTTGGATTCATTCGGCAGGGTGGCGGACGGCACTGGGTGGATATGGTTCCCTACGAACCGAAAGATCAGACTTTCTATTTTTTTGCTCCGCAACAGATTACGGTCAAGGAAGAGTCTTTGCCCACCTGGGGTACCGCCTTTGCCTTTACGCAGGAATTTCTGGCTTTGCAGGAAAACACACTGTTAAGGACTCTTCCGATGATCCAAAATCCGGAAAATGGGCACGAACTCGCTCTGTCTGAAGCAGATGTAGTGTTGGTAGAAGACTTGCTGGATAAAATTTATTCCGAGTATCTGACTGCGGGCGTATGGCATCAGCGAATGCTGTCGGCCTACCTGCAGGTTCTGCTGACGTATTTGAGCCGATTGTACACGGAACAATTTGAGCGTAAGACTTTTTCAGCGGAAACTCAACTTCTGAAAAAGTACCAGGCGGAAATAAACAAGCATTTTCATCAACTTCATCAGGTCAGTGATTACGCGTCGCTGCTGCATGTATCGGCGGGGTATCTAAGTGAAGTTATCAAAGCCCAAAGCAGTAAATCAGCCATTACGCATATCCATGACCGGTTAGTACTGGAAGCCCGCCGCCTGTTGTTTCATTCCGAACAGTCCTTGAAGGAAATCGCGTTTGGACTGGGTTTTTCGGATGCTTCGTACTTCAGTCGCTTCTTTAAACGCGAAACGCAGGTTACCCCAGCCGAGTATCGGGCGGCTACCCGAAGAATGTACCAGTAATACCGCAAAATGTGTTTCAGTGGCCTGAAGGGGCTATTCTACCTTTGTCCCAACAAGAAAACACCTGAAACATGAAGACTGCACTCATTACTGGAGCTAACAAAAGTATTGGATTTGAAACCGCTCGACAACTTTTACAAAAAGACTATTACGTGTATCTAGGTAGTCGCGATGCTCAGAAAGGTGAGCAGGCCGTCGCTCAGCTTACCTCCGAAGGATTAACCCAAGTTGAAGCGATTACCATCGATGTTGATCGGCCGGAATCCATTAAAGCTGCTCGTCAGGTACTCAGACTAAAAACGCAGGTACTGGATGTACTCATCAATAATGCGGGCATCAGTGGTGGCTTTCCTCAAACGGCTGCAGAGGGGGATATAAATACCTTTCGACAAGTGTTCGAAACCAATTTCTTTGGCGTCATCGAAACCACCCAGGCTTTTCTGGATTTACTCCGGGCTTCTTCGCAACCTCGGATTGTGAACGTCACCTCAGGTTTAAGTTCACTAACGCTGCATAATGATCCGAGCTGGAAGTATTATGCCGTGAAGGGAGCCTATTACACGACTTCCAAAGCCGCCCTGAATGCCTACACCATTGTGCTGGCACATGAATTGCGGGATACGGCTTTTAAAGTAAATGCCGTGGATCCGGGCTATACGGCCACGGATTTCAACCACCACAGCGGTACCGGTACCGTAGCGGATGCCGCCAGTCGCGTGGTAAAAGCGGCCCTCTTGGATGCCGATGGTCCAACCAGTAAATTCTTCAGTGATGACAACGCTCCGGAAACGGGCATAAGTCCCTGGTAAACACTAATTTAGATTGAGTGCTCGGGTAGCAGTACCGATGGACTACTCTACCCAAGCACTCGATTTGCGATTCATTCACCCACTCTTTCCCCAATTTCTACAACTCACCATTCACACCTCAAACCCAAAACCTTTCAAACCTCTTTAAACCCCTTCAAACTTCCCGCCCCTCAACCCTTTTTAAGCAAAGTCATGCCAAAGCCAGGGTCCGGGGAAGGAATGAATTTTCCCTTTTCGATTTTATACTTACCAAAATCAATGTCCTCACTCGTGGCGGGTACGCCTTCAATAGTCGTCGTATTGCCCAGTCCGCCCGCCAAGTGCGTACAGTAGTACGATTTGAGTAATTCACCAAAGGCGTGAGGCGAGGCTAGAATGCCCATTTTTTTAAGTTCGGGCATGAGTTTCCGCCAGGGCGTAAATCCGTAGCCGATGATGTCAGTCAGGTGAACGTCAATCAGTTTTTTCTCTCCCAACTCGCGTAACAAGGCCTGATTAGGATTGGCTTCGCCCTCGGCCAGTAGCATGTTAGGCTTATTGACTTTGGTCCAGGAACGCAGTTTCTCGTAATCGGCCACCGTTTCGGCAAAGGGTTCTTCCATCCAGAAGAGGGGAATATCACCAATACCCTTCAAGTAAGCAATTGCGGTATCTGCGGTATAGCCGTCATTGGCATCCACCAGAATTTCGACATCCGGGAATGTTTTGGCCACTAGTTTAGTCACCTCAATATCACGCTTCAGCCCTTCTTCTTTCGGCATCCACATATTGCCGCGACCAATTTTAAGCTTGAGTTGCCGATACCCCAGCTCGTAATCGTGCCGACAGTTTTCGATCAGTTTATCCAGTCCTCCGGTTGCTGTCTTTACGGGCCCTTCATTGGTTTCCAGCTCATCGAAGTAAATCATCCCGCTGTAGCACTTGGTCAGGATGGGTTTTTTCTGTCCCAGCAATTCGTACACAGGCTTATTCAGGATCACACCAGCCAGATCGTGCAGGGGCACATCAAAGGACAGGGCTTTGGGATCGGTAACGCCCACAGCGGGTTGAAACACCTCCGAAACCCGTTTGCCCTTCAGGTAGGCAATAGCTTCCTGATTTCGTCCCCCGTGCATTCCCCAGCCTTTGGCTCCCTGATCCGTCGTTAGCGTACAAACACCCACTTTAGGGCCATAACCGTGGTTATCCCGCCGACCATTTTTACCCACAAACCGGGGCCATTTGAGCTGTACTTCGGTATAGCTGATGTCCGCAATGGTATGGCTCTGGAGATCGGCGGCAGCAGGCCAGTCAGCGGCTGCGGCAGCCCAGGGTGTACTGAGCACAACCGTAGAAGCGGCACCTTGCAGTACCTGTTGAATAAACTGTCTTCTGATCATAGGTTTAGCGTAAGAGGATTCTAACGGTGGTAAAGAAACTAAGAAAAGCCCAATGATTCGTCGCTTACGTATAACAATTGTGTGGATTACGGTCTGTTACGGTTCTAGCTAGACGTAGCGTTGTGCGATATCTCCTGCATTTAGCGTTTCTTAATCACCTACACTGGGTTTGGTCCTGTAAATACGGCTGTTCGGTGCCCGTAAGCCTTCCAGGCTGGACCTCTCCACGCCTAACCACAGCCCGCTCTTGGCCACCGCGTTGCGGCTGTCGCAGGTCGTTCAGTTGCCATTCCATGGGGCCCCCATGGAATGGCTTACGGGCGGGAGAGGTTTACATCTTCTGACATTTCATTTAGTTGTTGGTTAAGTGTTCGTAGTTGTTAAAATACAGTCGAATAACTGCATGGACAGCATAAAATCAGGCCCCGTCCTATCGCGAAAAGCCGCCTATCTCCTCAGCAATGCGGTGGCCCTGAGCAAGAGGAGGTGAGCGGTGGGCGTGCCGGCATGGAATGCATACGGACTAAAAAATCAGCCGTACTTACGGGACGAAAACAGTCCTGTTCTTATATAAAAGAAACGAAACTTTGCTAGTATGTCTATTCCATAAACGAAACTCATACCCTATCCAACTCAAAAATTTTTCACTACCTCAAAACCCTATAGATTTCAGCTATTATATCCAATTTTATAACCCCATATTTAAATAAAAGCATGTTATTTATACAAATACTACATTTAATTTATTAAATATTTTAGAATTAAATATCACTATTTAAAATAAAAGCAACGTATTTAACTAGTTTTTGTCACTATTTCCAAATAATACTCAATTATCCACTAAAAATTGACAATTCTTTTTAATATTTGTAAAGATGAGTAGGCTAGAGGAACAGATTACCGGGCAATAGCTATGATTACGCTGGTCAAAAAAGAGCGAAAAGAACTTATACTTAAACACATTAACATCCACTCCCGGGTTACGTTCGGTGACTTGTCTCAACTGCTCCATGTATCCGAGGAAACCATTCGCCGTGACCTGAACGAACTGTCCGAGGAGCGGCTCATCATTAAAATCAAGGGCGGAGCGATGGCGGCGGGGAATCACTTCAGTCCCCAAAGCGAAAAATCATTGCGATACGCCTCCTCCAGCAAAGAGCGGATCGCCCGAAAAGCGGTATCCCTGGTGCGGGACGGCATGATTGTACTCATCGGCGGCGGCACAACGGTACAGGCCTTCATCGAAGCCATACCCGATCAGCTACGGGCGACCTTCGTAACGGTCAATCCGCATACCTGCATTGCGTTACTGAACAAGCCCAACCTGGAAACCATTCTGATTGGTGGAAAAGTGTCAACGTATAGTCAAACCGTAATAGGTGGGGATGCGTTTCTCAAGCTCGCCGATATTCGGGCCGACCTTTGCATCATGGGTACCAACGCCATTGACCCTACGGAAGGGATTACCGATCTGGAATGGGAAACCGTGGAGATCAAAAAGGCGATGTTCAAGGCGGCTCAGACCATTGCGATTCTGGCCATCGCCGAAAAACTGAACACCTCGATGAAACTACGGGTATGCCCCGTCACCACGCTTGATTACCTGATTACCGAACTTGACGCCAGCCACCCCAGTCTGCAGCCGTACCTCGCTCTCGGCGTCAAAACCCTTTAATTCACCCCAAACGAACCATGAACGCACATATACAGAAACTATATACGATTGCTCAGAAACCTGAACGTACCATCATTGGCTTGATGTCGGGTACTTCGATGGATGGACTGGACGTGGCCCTCTGTACTTTTCGGGGGGAAGGCGGACAAACGCAGGTTACCGTACGCGAGTTTCGGACGGTAGATTTTACCGAGGAAATTAAAGCGAAAATTCGAACCGTATTCGCCAAGCGAACCATTGATTTCCAACACCTGTGCGTACTGAATCCCTGGATTGGCAACCTGCACGGGCGGCTGGTGCTCGACTGTCTGGAAAGCTGGGGCATTGCTCCGGCGGAAGTGGATGTGATTGCCAGTCACGGACAGACGGTCTTTCACGCCCCCCGAATTCTGCACGGTCTGGACCAGTTTCCCAACGCTACCCTACAAATTGGCGATGGGGATCACGTGGCAGTTACTACGGGCATCATTACCCTGTCCGATTTTCGGCAGAAACACTGTGCGGCGGGTGGTGAAGGGGCTCCGCTGGCCGTGTACGGCGACTATCTGATTTTTTCGGAAGCGGGTGAAAACCGAATTCTGCTGAATCTGGGTGGTATTGCCAACTTTACCTTCCTTCCGGCCAATCTGAATGCGGATGAAGTATTCGCTACCGATACCGGCACTGGCAATACGCTGCTTGATGCGTATACCCGGCAGAAATTCAATAAAGCCTACGACGCAGATGCGGCTCTGGCCCGCCGGGGAACGATACACGAATCCTTGCTAGCCGCGTTGAAGCAGGACCCGTTTTTTGAGAAACCCTTTCCCAAAACTACGGGGCCAGAACTCTTTAGTCTGGCGTATCTGGAGGCGGCTCAGCAACAAATCCAGCGTACCGACCTCAGCCCCGAAGACGTACTGGCAACGCTTACCCGTTTTTCAGCGGAAACCATTGCCGAAGCCGTGCACCGTTCGCTGAAAAGCCGGGATACGACCCAACCCTGGGTGCTGTACGCCAGCGGAGGCGGGATGCATAATCCCTTGCTCTGGCAGTATATCCAGGAGCTTTTGCCCGAAATGACCCTTCGCCGGACCGATGAACTGGGTATTTCGGGGGATGCCAAAGAAGCCGTACTATTTGCTACCCTGGCCAACGAGGCTCTGGTGGGTGGCAAGACTCATTTTGGCAATCGACAGGGCGTTCCCAGTGTATCGATGGGTAAGATTTCATTCCCGAATTAACCGTTTTTCCTCTAAATCGACTTCCTGAATACGTTTTTCGTGGGACGCGGGCGGCTGCTACAGCTTTCCCACGACCTATCTTTTTTAGTAGTACACTCCAAACTAGTTAACCGTATGCGAAAATCAGTACTTCCAGGGAAGCTCCTGTTTTACCTTCTTTTTGCCTGGACGGCCCTGGCGGGTTCCGTTTCGGCTCAGGTACAACTGCAGGGGAAGGTCAGCGATGCTAATGGGTCCGGCCTTCCGTTTATCACCGTGAAATTAAGTTCGGCCAGTACCGGAACCACGACTAATGCCAGTGGGACGTACCAGTTTACGCCTTCCTTGAAGCCAGGTCGGTACACGCTGGTCTTTTCCGGCGTAGGGTACAAAAGTCAGCAGAAAAGCTTTGACGTAAACGCCAGTATGAATGCAGTAACCCTCGATGCCACGCTTGAGGAAGACGTGCTCGGTTTGGATGAAGTGGTGGTGACGGGTACGATGGGTGCCACCAGCAAACGCGAGCTGGGCAACTCCATTGCTACCGTAGGAGCGAAAGATCTTCAATTTTCCGCCGCCCCCTCCCTCGATGCCGCCTTACAGGGCAAGCTTTCTGGTGCTCAGATTACGCAAAACTCCGGGAACCCCGCGGGTGGAATCAGCATTCGGATGCGGGGACCGAGCACGATTGTGGGTTCATCGGACCCGCTGTATATCGTGGATGGGGTCATTGTCAACAACGATTCCCGCCAGTTGATTGACCTGGGCGGGTACTCCCAAAACCGTCTGGTAGATATCAACCCGGCGGATATTGATCGCATTGAGGTCATCAAGGGAGCGGCAGCAGCGGCCATTTACGGGTCGCGGGCCAACAACGGGGTAGTCCAGATTTTCACCAAGAAAGGGAAAGAAGGCAAACCATCCATTACGTTCTCTACGCAGTTTCGGGTCAGTCAGCTTCGTAAGAAAATGGCCTACAACGAATATCCGTTTGCTTTCGCGAACACTACGCCGACGGACGAGACGCAGGTTCCGGTTACCCGTTACGATTATCAGGATAAAATCTTCCAGAATGCTTTTGGTACCGAAAACTACCTGTCGCTTTCGGGCGGTACGGCTAACACCAAATACTTTGTTTCCGGATCTAATTATTACAATCAGGGAATTATTAAAAGTACGGATTTCAACCGCAATGGCATTCGCCTGCGGATTCAGCAGAAAATCGGCAACAAAGCCACGATTTCAGCGGGTAGCAACTATGTGTACAGCTCCAGTAAGGAGATTCCGAACGGCGGTATTAGCGAGGCGTATGGGGCTCTGACGGGCTTCATTTTCAGCAACAACTCCGTCAATCCGGAACCCGATCCAGTCACGGGTGTCTATCCCTCCACCGCTCCCGTCAGCGTAGTACGCCGGACCAACCCGCTCGAAGCCATCAACCGTTTCAAGTTTGGACAACGAACGAGCCGGATCATTTCGGATTTCAATTTCAACCTGAAACCGATCGAAGGCCTGAACATTGATTATACCGTCGGTATCGACAACTACACGCAGTCGGCTACGGCTTACATTCCACCGAAAAACACCACGCCGACCTACGATCAGGGACTCGCCCGCCGAGCCGATGCTACGGTTTTCCAGATCAACAACGACCTGAATGTCAGTT
This sequence comes from Siphonobacter sp. BAB-5405, assembly GCF_002872335.1. Lineage (GTDB taxonomy): Bacteria > Bacteroidota > Bacteroidia > Cytophagales > Spirosomataceae > Siphonobacter. The sequence goes on from NZ_NJAG01000036.1 coordinate 346,785, forward strand.
ACAATACGAAAGTAAACGACTGGCTGACCTCCACTTCGGGAATCGGCGGCACGATTCAATACGATCGTACATTGACTTTTGGAGCGACGGCTCAACAACTGGGAGCCTTTGGCGAGACGATCAACAACGGAACCATTATTGCGATGGAATTCCGCTCGGAGCGATCCATTCTCGGAGCATTCGCCCAGCAGAGTTTTGGCATTAAAGATCGCTACTTCATTACGGGAGCGGCCCGCGTGGATGCTTCGTCGGTATACGGCATCGATAACCGCTGGCAGTTTTTCCCAAAAGTGAGTGGTTCGTACGTGCTTTCCAACGAAAAATTCTGGAGTGAAGGAGCCCTGGGCCGCGTTGTCAATTCATTCAAACTCCGGGCCGCCTGGGGGCAGTCGGGCAACCTGACCGCCATTGGAGCCTACGACCGCTTTACCAATTACAGCCCCGTCATTTACGGTGGCCAGACGGGCTATACCTCTCCCGCTCAGTTCGGAAACTTTACGGTAAAACCTGAGCGTCAGACCGAAACCGAAATTGGTGCGGACTTCAGCCTGTTCAACGATCGCGTGAGTGTGGAGTTTCGTACTTCAACAAGAGCGTAGCTGATCTGATTCTGAACCGAACGCTGGCTCCCACGACGGGCTTCAACAACCGACTCATCAACGTGGGTTCAATGACCAACAAAGGCTTTGAAGTCATGGTGAAAGCCGTACCCGTGCAGACCAGTGGGTTCCGCTGGATCACTACGCTGACCTATACGTCTAACAAGAATACGGTCAATGGTGTGGAAGGCAACGGCGTACTACCCTTCGCGGGTGGATTTAGTCAGGTGGCTGCCGTCAATGGCTATCCGCTTGGAGCGTATTACAGCACCTTTTTTGCCCGCAATCCGGACGGTTCCTTACTCCTAACCGCCCCTACGGCTACGAACCCCAATCGCTATCCGCAACGGGAACGAGGTACTCAGTTGGCCAACGGACAGTACACCGTTCAGCGGGATGCCAACGGTCAGCCCACCGGAACGATTTTGAGCAAGGTCATCGGCGATCCCAACCCTTGGGGTATTGTTGGCTTTACGAATGAGTTTGAGATTGGAAAGTTCAATTTCCGGATGCAATGGGACGGCATGCTGGGCTTTGAGGTGTTCAACTTTACCCGTCGGGTCGGCGAGCGTGACCTTTATGCTTCGCTGAAAGGATACGAACCCGAGCTTCGCGGCGATGTGCCCAAGGGTACGAGTGCGGCCCTGTTTTCCATCTTTGAAAATTACATTGAAGACGGCTCTTTCGTGAAACTCCGGGAAATTTCCGCGTCGTACGTCCTGACGCCGAAGCTCTGGAAAATGCAGAACCTGCGGCTTACGCTCATTGGCCGTAACCTGCTTTCGATTGATAACTACAGTGGCTGGGACCCGGAAACCAACGCCGCCGGTCAGGATAATGCCGTGCGAGGTTTCGACTTCGTAGAGGTACCGATTCCGCGTAGCTTCCTGTTCGGCGTAAGTGTCAATTTCTAAGCATTAATCCACTGAAGATCATGCAATTCAAAACATATATTCTGGCCTCTTTTCTGGCTGCTGGTTTACTGACGGGTTGTAAACTGGATATTCCCAACCCCAATGCTCCCACCGACGAACAGGTACTGTCGAGTCGGGAAGGGATGCTCACGCTGAGTCTGGGGATGAAACAATACTATTCGACCTCGGCTCTGGAAGCTCTCATCATTACACCGGGGACGACCACGCGTGAGCTGAAAGGCATTACTACCTTTACCAATGTACTCGAACTCGAAGCCGGGGGTACGGCTCTGCCTTCTTTCAACGGCAACGTCCTCAACCTCTGGGCCCGAATGTACCGGGTAATGGGCATGGCCGACGAATTGATCGCCAATGCCCCCACCGTACTCGCTACCGACGAAGCCACCCGCAATGGTGTACTCGCTCACGCGTATCTGTTCAAGGCGATGGCTCTGGGCGGACTGGCAACGGGTTTTGAGCAGTTCCCTACGCAAACGAACAAGAATGGACAGGCCCCGTTTGTACCCCGCCAACAAGCTCTGACCGAAGCCGTAACGATACTTTCGCAGGGCATTGATCTGATTACGGCCACGGCTCCTTCGACGGAATTCAATACGCGGGTGCTGGGTACGGATTTTCAGTTGCGGGATTGCCTGAACGCGTACCGGGCTCGCTACCAGATGATGCTGGGTCGCTACGCTGATGCACTAGCCTCGGCGAATGCGGTTAACCTGACGTCGCGGTCGCAGTTTGTGTATTCGTCGCAATCGCCCAATCCCATTTACCAGCAAATTGTCGTTAGTAAAAATTACCAGCCCCGGGCTACATTAGGGTTACCGACGTCGCTGCTGGAAACGGGAGATGCCCGGATTAATTTTTACACGGCTACGCCGGAGGTTACTGTGGGTGGCGAGGTACTGCGTTCAGTAGCCGGATTTTTCAATGAAATCACCAAGCCCATTCCGGTATATCTGCCCGATGAGATTCGTCTGATCAAAGCCGAAGCACTGGTCCGGAGTAATGGTTCGATTACCGAAGCCGTAGCTCAGATCAACGCCGTTCGTACGCAAACGACGGGTGATCCCTTCGGTGTAAATGCCGCTTTACCCGCCTACGCTGGCGGTACCGATGCGGCCAGTCTGCTCACGGAGATTTATAAACAACGCAGTACGGAGCTTTTCATGCAGGGTTTACGGCTGGAAGATAGTCGCCGTTTCAACCGTACGGCTCCTGCGGTGAATGTTAACCCCATACCGCTTACGGCCGAACGCACGCGAAACTTCTATCCCTATCCGGATCAGGAACGTTTGACGAATCCGAATACACCGGCGGAACCGGCGATTTAATACTTGGTTGGATTTTCGAACGGGTGCAGAAATGAACGGAGGTGGTTCGTTTCTGCACCTTTGTTTTTATACCTACCCAACTAGCCTTACTTCCAAATCGACTTCACTTTGTATACCTGAAGGTCTTTCACCTCCATCCGATTGCCCCAGAACTGAAGCCCTTCCTGATTGCCCGGCACGGGTTTCCGTTCCAGCGAATAGGAATACCGACCGCCGTCCACAAACACCTCTATCGAGGTTCGATCTACGAAGATATCTGCGGTAATCTCCATGCTTGTCATATCCTCCGGGGAGTAAAAGGCTCCGTTCAACTGATTGAAATTCAGATCATAATTTAGGATCCGCTGACCAAAAAGCGAAATACCCGCGTCCGTCGCGTGGGAAAGTTTGAGCGTAGTTTTAAGTCGAAACGCATCCTGTACGTCCACCGATTTGAGTTTCTCCCGGGCTTCCTCGACCCGTAGTGAAGTCCATTGACCCGCTGGCGTAAACAGTTGTTCCGTTTCTTTGACGGGTACACTAAAGAGCCGGGGACCGTTTTTGGTCGTACGAAGCCGTAGCTCAGTGGGCAGTAGCATCATGCCATTGAAGGGCATCCCCGGCTGCTGTACCCGCCCCCAGCCAATCTGAATCCGTCGAGGGTCCTTTTCGGGCATATTCGTAAACGTTTGAGCGGCGTAGATGGTCCCGTGCGTATATGAGTGTTTACCCGACTCCGGCGTGAATTTTTTCCCGTCGAAATCGCCAATCATGTACGTGGTGGAGGCTCCGTACATTACCCATTTGGTTTTATTTGGATCACCATCGATGGGAAGTTCGAACAGGTCCGGGCACTCCCAAAAGCCAGTAATGTGACTTTCATACGTCCATTGCTTCATGTTTTTTGAGGTATAGATCGAATGGCCGTCCCGCTCATTCAGTACCATCACCCAGTGCCGACCCGGTTGGTACCAGAATACTCGGGGATCACGGGTATCCTTACTCTCCCATTTCGCTTTAGAGTCGATCAGCGGATTCTGGTCGTATTTGGTCCACGTACGTCCTTTATCCAGACTATAAGCCATGCACTGCACCTGCTTTTCCGGACTATCCACCGTGAAAAAAGCAACCATTGCCGGTACATTCCCCCGGTTAAAACCCGCCGTATTTTCGTAATCAATCACCGTTGAGCCGGAAAACATAGTTCCCATCCGATCGGGTGATAGGGCCGTGGGCAGTTCCTCCCAGTGAACCATGTCTTTGCTTACGGCATGACCCCAGGACATGTTTTCCCATTCGCGTTCGAAAGGATTATGCTGGTAGAACAGGTGGTATTCGCCCTCATAGAAAATCATCCCATTGGGGTCATTGATCCAGCCCCGCCGGCTGGTAAAGTGGTATTGCGGTCGATATTTTTCGTGATACAGGGAATCCTGACCCGCCAGGCGATCATCCTGGTAAATCTGGTTTAATCCTTCGGGACTGCCGTCGTAGCGAAGGGTAAGGGTTTTGCCCTGCCAGGCTGAGACATCATAGAAGACCCAGTAATCGGGTTTACCCGGAGCCAGCCGTATTTTAAAGGACCGTTCCGTCTGGTCTGGCGTCACTAAGGCCATGGTTCCCCGGTGCCGGGACTGAGCTACGGGCAGATTCAGGTAGCGTTTGGTAATTTTCAGCGAGCGAGTCTGGGCGTGGAGAGTCAAGCTTAAGCCCGTCAGGCTCAGCGTAATCCATTTTACGGCTGCGTTCATTCAACTAGGTTTTAGCGTAGAATAGTGGCGGAATCGAAAGGGCGGAATGCATGGGTACCTCTCCATTTACTGAAGATTGACTTGAGCAATCTTCGTACCCCTCTCGTTTTCTTGTCCTATACGCCTCTAAAGTAAGGCAATCCCTTGTGTTTATACGCATGAAAAACCCGTAAGTACCGTATTAAGCTCGCGGAATACGCAAAACCTCCTACCCTTTCGTGTCGAATCTTCCCTTCTGGCTACATCCTTGCGACAATCGGCTACAAGTGTTTTTGGAATCGTGACTGACCTTTGTAGAAACAAAAACGAAAAGAAAATGGACTTGCACAACAATACCATCCTGATTACCGGCGGCACCAGCGGATTTGGACTTGAATTCGCTTCCCGACTTCTGGCCCTAGGCAATACCGTGATCATTACGGGAAGAAATGCACAAAAACTACAGGAAACCCAGCAACAACTTCCGGCAGTTCATATCATCCAAAGCGATGTAAGTAAAGCGGAAGACATTGTATCCCTGTATGATCAGGTGACCCGACAATTTCCTGCCTTGAATATAATCATCAATAATGCCGGTGAAATGCGTAAACTCAGTCTGAATCAGCCCCACGAGCTTTTGGACATCACCCGTGAAGTGGAAATTAACCTGATGGGACCGATTCGCATGGTACAGCAGTTTCTGCCGCATCTGAAAACGAAACCTAAGGCGGTAATTTTGAATGTGACCTCGGGTATTGCCTTCATGCCCTTCCCCATTTCCCCGATTTACAGTGCCAGCAAATCCGGACTGCGGGCGTATACCCAGGCCTTACGCGTGCAATTGATGAAAACGAGTATTAAAGTCATTGAGCTGGTGGCCCCCGGTAGTTCGACGCCCCTCAATGACAAATTCATCGAAGAAGATGGCTTCAACGCCAAAGCCCTGATGGCTCCCGAAAAAATTGTCGATGCGGCCATCCAGGGCATGAAAAACGACAAGGATGAAATTTATCCCGGTCTGGCTGGACTGATGCGGGTGATGAGCCGGGTAGCTCCTAAGTTAATGCTTTCGCAAGCGGGTAAAATGGGGGCGTCTACGATGTATGGTACGAAGTAAAGCTGGCCAACGTCGTCCTCTGGCGTATACCCCCGATCATCTAATCACCATTCACTACCTCGAATCTTTCCTGTAATTCCATGAAAATTGTAGCGATCGTACTCCTGTTGATCTCGGCCTTTCTGAGTATTAAACACAGCTGGGACGCCTTCCAGCCCGCTAACGCGGAACAGGCAAAAATGTTGTCGGCCCTCGGGCTCTCCAAAACCATTATGCCCTACATGGGCGTATGGTCGATCGCCGTGGGGGTCCTGCTGTTTTTCCCGCAGACCTTTTTCGTGGCCAATGTGCTGAATGCGGTTACGATTGTTTTGATCATGGCCCTGTCGTTACGGGCGGGAAACAGTAGCATCGCTTTGCTGGAAATCCCTTTTCTCGCCTTGCCCTTACTACTGATCTGGTTGAAATATCCGTTTAAAGGATAGATAAATGCCGTTTGCCAGATGCTACCCTTTCGGAAGAATAATTAACTTACCCACATGGAAACCAAAACGCCACTCCGTATTAAATCCATTACCGAAGGGCATCGGCTCGCGAAACTTCCCAAACCGCATCATCCGCTCATTAGCGTGGTGGATGTGTCCGAATTGACGAGAGACGCAGGCGTTACCGCGGTCGTATTCGACTTTTACACCATTTCCCTGAAAAGAGGTTGTGATACGCTATTCTACGGGCAGCAACAGTATGATTTCGACGAGGGAATCATGGGTTTTACGGCTCCGGGACAAATTTTACGCGGTGATGGAAGTGACAGCGTACCCAGGCTGGAAGGCTGGATGTTATTTGTCCATCCCGACTTTTTGTGGAACACGCCGCTGGCAAAGAAAATCAGGCAATACGAATTCTTTGGGTACGCGGCCCATGAGGCCCTGTTTCTCTCTGACAAAGAGGAAACCCTCATCAACAGCATCGTTGATCATATCAAGCAAGAGTACCATTCATCGATCGATAAGTTTAGCCAGGATGTGATTGTTGCCCAGTTGGAACTCCTCTTCACCTATGCTCAACGCTTCTACGAGCGACAATTCATCACCCGGAAAATCACCAACAGCAAGGTACTGGATCGGCTGGAGCAGGTACTGACGGACTATTTTAATCAGGAAGATCTGTTACTTAAAGGCTTGCCCAAGGTGCAGGACATCGCCGATACGCTGCACATGTCCACCAAATACCTCAGCAGTTTACTGAAGCAGCACACCGGACAAACTACCCAACAGCATATTCATAACAAGCTCATCGAAAAAGCGAAAGAGATGCTCTCCACCACGGATTTGTCGGTCAGTGAAATCGCGTACGAATTAGGCTTCGAGCATTCGCAATCGTTCAGTAAACTCTTCAAAACCAAGACCAAGCAGAGTCCGTTGGAGTTCAGACAATGTTTTAACTGACGATATTGTTTGTATAGTAATATGTTCGTTTTACGTCCCGTAGATGGGTCTGGTCTCATTAGTAAGTGAGTGTAATAACAGTACTCAATTAATATCAAGCAACAGACAGCTCCTAACCCTAGTATTAACGATCACTATTTCGTCCCGTTGAGACGGCTGGTCATTTTAGTCCGTATCGCGAACGCCGCTGACTTCATCCTGCTTCGGGCCACCGCATTGCTGAGGGAGCCATCATGGAATGGTAGGCGGCTTGAGCCCACCATGGAATGGGATAGGACGGGGTTCGGTTTTATGCCGTCCATGTAAACTTTTGCTTGTATACCAACAACTACCTACCATAAATTACAGTTAGAAGATGAAAAGCTCTCCCGCTCAGAAGCAACGGAACGGCCTACGACAGCCGCAACGCGGTGGCCCAGAGCAGGCGGTCGCCGCCATGGAATGGTTAGTCATGGAGAGGGTTCTGGGCTACCCAACAGCCAGCAAGGAGGACCAAACTCAGTCTAGGTGAATATGAAAACTCCCAAAATAGGAATTTTTTTCGCCATCGAATGGGCATACACTAGTCATCTCTACAGGACGAAATAGGAACTATTTAACCAGACGTTTTTCCAAATTGTAAAGCCAGAAACAACCTTACGCCCTGCGAACAAACCCTATTAACGCTGAACACGCAAAGGCAATGACCGTTGAAATGCCCAAGGCCAGCAACTCTACACTTTGACGCGTCTCATTTTCGGGAAAATTGGTAAAAACCCAGTAGCCTACCCATAGAATGGCAACTTCGAGTAAGGCAAACTTCCAGCCTTTCTGGGGTTCCAGGATACCCAGCCCAAAAGCCGTCAGGATGGCTACCAAACAGGGCAAAAAGAAGGAGGTAGCGGTTTTAATGCAGTAAATGATTAGTATCCCTCCTGCAATTACCAGAGACAGGGCGAGCAGGGTCGTTTTAGAAAGGTTAGGCATGGCAACAAGCGTTTAAGGGTGGCGTTACACGACCCAGCTACCGGCTGGTTTGTCGAGTTCTACGCTTGGTGAATAGACATTTCGCGGTACGCGTAGACTCCCTTCTTGTTGCAAAGATAGCGGTTAGGTTAATCGATTCAGCAATTCATCCCGATACAAAGCGGACAAGGGTAAAACAGCACCCGTGGTCAGGGTGACCTGATGCCGTTCAATTTTCTCAACTTTGCTCAGGGAGACGATATACGACTTATGAATGCGTATAAACTGATCGGCGGGCAATCGCTCCATGGCTTCCGACAATTTCATTCGGGTTAAAGTCCGGCGGCTGGGTTCGTGAAATGTCAGGTAATTATCATCCGCTTCCACGTAGAGCAAGGTCGCCCGGTCGATGCGTGCCCAGTCATAACCCGTTTTCACGAACAGGGAATCAGGGGCTACCCATTCTGATAAATGTTGCTGCGAGCGTTTGGCCATAGCCCGCTGGCAGGCCTGAACGAAACGACTCAAACGGATGGGCTTTAATAAATAATCGAGGGCTTCCAGCTCAAAACCGTTCACTGCATATTCTGCGTAGGCCGTCGTGAAAATGATTGGCACGGACGAACCAATGATCTGGGCCATTTCCAGTCCGGATAAATCGGGCATCTGAATATCCAGGAATAGCAAATCCACGGATTCCGTCTGTAAAAAGGCCAGGGCCTGCGTAGCACTGGCAAAGCTGGCAACTACCTGTACATAAGGCACCTGTCGGGCGTGCGACTCCAGCACATGCAGGCCCATGGGTTCATCATCAATCAATACACAACGGAGCGGAGCGGAATCTTTTTTCACAAGAGTTGCCGGATTTGTTCATACAGAGCTTCCTTTTCGGAGGGCCGTTTTGCGTGTACGGTCACTATTTTACCCGATTTGTCGACTAAGATATACGATGGAAACTGAAGATGACTCCGTGGCGAATAGTGCCGCTGTATATCGTCCACCAGTGCTTTCCCAGCCAGAATGTGGTAACCCGTTAACTGATAGAACGCAATCGTCTCCCGCCAGCCTTTTTCTGGGTTCGTCGTATGTTCAACCGCTACGTACAGGAAATCAACGGCTTGTCCCTTGAACTGTTCTTTCAGAGCCTGATTGAACGTAAATTCCTCCCGACAGGGGCCGCACCAGCTTCCCCACAGATCCAGATAGACCACCTTACCCCGGTGAGCTGCCAGCAGCGAATCCAGCGTAGGTATGGACGCGGGATGCACGTGTATATCCGACCGTTCGGTTTGTCCCATACGATCCCAGTAGGGTTTCATAAGTTGTTGTACATAGGGTCGATAAGAACTTTGGGGAAAGCGGTGCATGAAGTCCTCATACGCCTCGCGTTGGTAGCCCAGCTCACCGTGCTTGATTCCCTGCGTCAGGAACGAGGCAATCGCCCGTTCCAGCGACGATCCGCTGAGGCCGTAGTTGATGGCTTTGTACTCCCAGTAACGCTCGCCCTTCTCACGTACGTCCTGATTGACGGCAGCAAAGGGTTTTTGAAACATTTCTTCTGCCAGCGTCGCAAAGGCTTCTTTCGAGGTACACTGGTGCTGGAGATAGCGGGAGTAATAGGCAATCACCTGTTGGTAGGGATAACTGCGTAGGGCCGTTGCGTCGGAAAGATTTACTGCCTGATACACTTGTTTCAGAACAGCCCGCCACTCTGGCTGACCATACTGGGATTTGTTACGGGATGTCCACACGCCATTTTCCCAAATCAGGTCCCAGACTTTACTCGCCGCAAAATAGGTAAGGTCGGCTTTTGTCATTTCTAAAAACGCCGACGTCGGCTTGAAAGCAAGGGTTTTGAGCTGATCGAAGGCCCAGCTTTGACTTTGCTGAAGCTCCGCCAGAATGGTAGCCGGGCTACTCAGTGAATCGTTATAGATCGTTCGCCCCAGTCGATTATACGTCAGGCCCAGTTGCTGGCGAAACTGGTTTTCTTTACCCAGACTTCCACCGAATCGGATGTCGCTGCGGTCGGCCCGCATTGCCAAGGTCTTGCCGGGTTCGGCGTAGAGGTACAGGCGTTGATCGGCATAATCCATGAAAATGATTTGGGGTGTCGTTACGGGTAGCTGAACGGAAAAGTTCCCCTGAGCGTCCAGATCTACTTTTTGCGAATCGGCCCGGTACACCCAGCAGTCAAAGGGTACGTAAAACGTGAGCGTTTTCACGGTTGTACTTAGCTTGCCCAAAAGTTTCAGTTGGGCATAGGCATTCAACTGCACGCCCAGGAGTGCAAAAACAAGAAATAATCGCATGATAACTAGTAGATTAGTGAAGAATAAGATGCAGATGGACGAAGTACCGATCCGCCAGAGATTGTACGCTGAGTTGATGTTTATCCGGATACAGCAGCGACAGGCGTTTTTTCGTGTTGACTAAACCGGTACCCAGGCCCGGCTGATCATTCCGCCGGGGAAACAGGCTGTTTTCAATGACCAATTCCAGCTCCTGTTGCTGAACGCTCAATCGTAGGGTAATAAAGCAGGGCTCATCCATGCGAATACCGTATTTAAAGGCATTTTCCACCAAAGGGAGCAACAGCAAGGGAGCAATCTGAGTAGGCTTTTCGTCGTAGGTAAGCTCGGTTTGAATCTGAATATTCTCCCGTACGGGCAGCCGCAGTTTTTGTAGCTGCACGTAATCAGTAATAAACGTTAGCTCTTCGGCAACCGATACCAGATCGTTCCTCGAACGGTCAACCGTATATCGCATAATGCTGGCGAGCTGTTCAATGCTTTGAGCCGTCTGCTCCGCCTGTTCGAGTAAGGCCGTTCCGTACAAGGTATTCAGGGTATTGAAGAAAAAGTGGGGATTGATGTGAGCTTTCAGGGCATGCAGTTCGGCATTGGTGAGCTGAATCTGCTGTTGCGTCTGATCCACCCGCTGCTGGATATACTGCCGCAACAACGCATAACTAAGGCTATAAGCTGCCACGACCAGAGTGGGTTCTCCGATCGGATTCGGCAAACCCCCGAACTTCCACTGGTTGAAGTACGCAAGTAGTACAGTAAAACCCACCGAGCCCAAACCGGTGCTGATCAGAAAAAATCGGATGGATTTTTTTCTGAAAATCAGGTGATAGTTGAGTTCGACCAGTAGCGTTCCTACGGCCATCACCGCCCACAAGCCCTGCCTGTAATTGTGGTTCATGAACCGTTGCCAGGCCGTAACCGACGAGCCATCGGGATTGATGAGATAGGGCCCCTCCCTGTACACCTGATAGCTATAGGAAAGAGCATCACTCAGCTCCATTCCTAGCCAGAGGACCAGGGCATGGACAAGCCATTGTTGCCAGATGGGTAAACGTGTAATAGCCATAATTGCCGAATCGCAGACGATGAATGCTTCAAAGCAAAAAGGTAAGCGGCTGTATCGCAAAAAAATGGGGTAAGAGCTTCGGAAGATGGGGTGAAAAGCTTCAGGGTAAGAATCTATACCCAAAATGAAGCAAACATGACCCCTTTTATGATTGATTCCTACTTTAAAAGGCTCCGTTCCTAAAGATCTCCGTATCGAATGCAACCACTATTTCAGGCAGGACTAAAACCTTTTTGCTTTAGATTGAGTCTCATCAGCGAACACTTCTTTTCATTGATTTTCTATCACGAATAGCAATCCTAAAGATTTGATGATGACATCCAACCCTATTTTGCTCATCGGCGGCTCCGGTATCGTGGGCCGCTGGACCGCTCATTTCCTACGAAAAGCTCATCCGGAAGTACCCCTGCTGATCGGTGGAAGGGATCTTGCTAAAGCGAAAAAGGCGGCGGCCGAAATCAGTCAGGCGGAAGGTGTGAAGATCGACCTCACGGCCGAGGATCTCGGTCTGGGCGATCGTCCGGTTAGTGCCGTCGCCCTCTTTTTTACGGATGAACGGGCTGCCGGATTGCGTTTCGCTCAGTCACGCGGCGTGCCGTACCTTACGATTTCTCCGGGTTTGCACGAAATCGCCCCGGAACTAGCCGCCTACATCCATAGGCCAGACGCCGCTCCAATCGTATTGGGTACGGAATGGCTGGTGGGTGCTACGACGATTCCTACGCTGGAATTTGCGAAGGCTTTCAGCCGTGTGCATGCCATCACCCTCAGTGCACTCCTGGACGAAGAGGACGCCGGAGGTCCGGCAGCAGATGCCGACCTGGAACGACAAATGAAAACAATGCCTTTATCGCTCACTCGCCGCGAGGGTGCTTACGTGTGGCGGAGTGGTGACGAGGGCAAAACTACCTTTCGGGCCGTGGATGGTACGGAAATGGAAGCTTTTGCCCTGGCTCCCAACGACGTGATTAGTCTGGCTACGGTTACAGGCTCCCCCAACGTTCAATTCAATCTGGCTATTGGTGTGACTTCGACCCGTCGTCGCGGGGAGCCGATGTCAACGGAAATAATAATTGAACTGGAAGGAGAAGATCATACAGGCCAGCTTTTGCGTACGCGTCATGCGGTTGTTCATCCGGAAGGTCAAATGCCCCTTACGGGATTCGGGGTGTCCATGGTTCTGGAACGGCTGATCGGGCTTGACGGGAATGCCGCAACTCCGGCAGGCTTGTATTTCCCTTATCAGTTACTGGATTCAACGGCTTATTTTAGCCGCTTGAAGCAGATGGGAGGTATCCTGTTGGATCTGGACGTTCTGTAAAAGAACGGAGGGGTTCATTTACCACAATGAAGGTCTATCAAGGAATTTTCCCGAGAACCTCATTCGCAGGAATTCGTCGCCGATAAACCGTTTACCTCTTATCGGCGACGAATTGTATTAGTATCCCTGCTTGGTCAGTACGGTAACGATGGTTCGGAAGAAAATGTAAGCCTCCAGCCGTACGCTCCAATGCTTGATGTAGTAGAGATCATACATGAGTTTATGGCGGGCGTCCTGAAGACCCGCTCCGTACGGATAGCATATTTGGGCATAGCCCGTAATTCCGGGTTTAATGATGTGCCGTTCCTGGTAATGAGGAATTTCTTCTTCGAACACCTGCGTGAAGACCCGACGTTCGGGACGGGGACCGATGAGTGACATTTCTCCTTTGAGAACACTTAACAGTTGCGGCAGTTCATCCAGCCGTACTTTTCGCATGAAGGCTCCGAAGGCAAATGTTCTTGAATCATGTTTGCTGGAAAAGGCCGCTCCCGAAGCTTCGGCATCCAGCCGCATGGAGCGAAACTTGACGCAGGTAAACTCCTGTTCTTTGCGTCCCACCCGCATCTGTCGATAAAACACGGGACCAGGCGATTGTTGGTTGATTTTGAAAGCACTCCACAGCCAGGCCGGACTGCTTACCACTAGTAAGCCAAGGCTTAAGAGGGTATCCAGACCTTTCTTAAACAGGCGTATGCCTGGCGAAAATCCGGGGAACATACCACTGGAATTGATGTGAGGAGCGGATTGAGCAATGTACACTTTACCCAATGTCTCTTCGCAAAAATCTGAAATGGTACTAATGTGAAAATTTGAACGTTTCTGGACGAGCAGGGCCTTCGAAGGTTGCCAGGAACCTGGGCAGGTAACCAGATGTACGTATTCAAAGGGTTGTACCAATGTCTCCAGATTCTGGCTTGCTCTCATATGGGCAGGTACCAGAATGATGCGTTGATAACTGATCAGCAGACGCTTCAGATCGCGTTTCGTGAGAAAGTAATCGTAATCCGTAATCACCAGAACCTTTGAACTTACGTTACGCGGAGAGCGAATCTGATGGATAACCCGTTGAGTAGAAACATTTTCGGTAGGGGACGGGAGTACAGCTAACATCATAGAGTATCAGTAATATGGGGCGTTGGAATTATGCTATACTGATTCACGAATTTCTGGCCTGTAGCGAAGGGACCGCTGGATTGAATTTCGTGTTACTAGTTTATGGGCGTAAGAGGCAAGATTATATTTCTTAAAACTTTAGACGTATCCTTCATACGTTGCCACTTTGGCTTAGGAATACGCACTAACACTTGTGCTGGGACCTCTTCTATTGGATTAGCTTCGGAACAAAAATTACTTACAGCTAAGCCAGCTAGTCATCCGTCAACAATAAAAACCAGATAACTCATAATCAGCAACAAAATCTGGATCGGTTGCCGAAACGTTAGCCAATTTTCTAACAAAGTACTTCTCTGATGGGCATTTAAACTATAGTAGTAATTGAAAATTCATGTAGTAATAGTTTACAAATTCATATAGTATTAATTGTAGTTCTCCATTTCCCGTACGGAAGTACTAAACAAAAAAGGGGCTGCTCCAACTGGAGCAGCCCCTTGGCTGGTCAGGCTACTAAACCCGCCCAGTGGTTTATTTAACAATCACCACGCGGTGGCCGTATACCGAACCATCCTGATGCTGGATGCTCAGCATGTACACCCCGGAAGGTACGTGTTGCACCGACAGATAGTCATCGCCCAGCCCCTCCGATTCGGCAACGGTAGTACCCGTTACGCTAGTCAGACGAAGCGATTTTACCTGCTGGGGATCCGTGACCCGCACGTAGAGTTTATCTGAAGCCGGGTTGGGATACACCTTCGTTTCAAAAGGTGCTTTCACCAGCACCGAGCGGCTGCGGCTGTAGTCAAAGCTACCATCCTGATCGACCATTTTCAGGCGATAGAGACTCGTGCCTGAAAGCGGCTGCGAATCTGCCAGGCGATAGCTTTGCTTGCTCGTGCTCTGGCCTTTAGCGGCCACCACGCCCAGCGTCGTCCACTCCTGGGCATTGCCCGAGCGGCTGCGTTGGACTTCAAAGTGCTGGCTGTTTTTCTCCTGAGCCGTCGTCCAGGAAAGTTCTACCTGCGATCCTTTCAACGTGGCTTCAAAGCTCATCAGACGCACGGGCAGCGGACCACCCCAGCTTAACGTATACGTCACGGATGGCGAGATACTACCCGCCGCATCGTGGTAGGCGTAGGTAAACTCAGTCGAGGTGTAGCCCGTACCGGTGAACTCCAGCTCGAGCTTCGATGGATCGTAGTTAGTCAGCACCTGACCCGGCGTCACTTTCACGCCATCGTACCAGAGCGTACCGTTGGTGGGCAGGCTGGTGATGGTTACCGTACGGTTTTTCTGCTCGCCACTCAGACGGCCGTCCTCGGGATCTTGTCCCGTGAGCTGGCCGGGGGAAGCCGTCCCTGTACCGGTAGAGACGTGACTGCTATCGAGTTTGATTTTGACATTCGGGCTCGGTACATCAATCAGGTACGTCTTCGGCTCGGCAAGCGGCGGTTGTTGCACCCCAAAGTTGGCATTGGTGACGCTCGTGGTAGCAACCGTGATGTTCGGCAGGATACCATTCACCGTACCATCACTACCCTCATTCGCTCCCAAATGCTCACCCGTGTTGATCCAGCCCGAAGGCAGACTTGGCGTGGTTGAACCACCAGCCGTCTGATGCAGTACGACACTGTAAGTACCCGCTGGGGTCACTCCGAAATCGTAAGCACCATTACTACCCACCGCTACCGTCTTCACCCCCTGACCGTTCGCGTCGACGAGCGTCACGTAGAATCCCGTCGGGATCGCCAGTTGCGAAGTCGAGTTAACGGTGGTGTCCGTCAGAGCGTTGGCATCGTGGAAGACGTTACCACTTAAGCTAACGACAGGCGTCGTAAAGGGTACCATCACCGTGCTCGTGTTACTCTTGGCTCCGCCGTTATCCGTTACATAGAACGGTACCTGTACCGTTACTTGACCATCTTTCGGATCAGCCAATACGGTTAGATTCGTCACCGGAACCGTTACCGTTCCCGGCCATACCTGCTGTCCACTTCCCGGCGTTTGTCCCACTGGCACGTAGGTCGTTCCGTTAATCGTCACGGTCGTCGTGTTGGCAGGGAACTGCGTGAAGGTGATCGTCTGAGGCGTACCGTCTACGTCCGAGAAGGTAAACTCATTCGAAAGATTCACCGTCGTCGTTCCACCCGGATTCACCCGCGAAGGCAGGGTCTTGTCCGAGGTCATCGGTGGTTGCTGCACCCCAAAGTTGGCGTTGGTGACGCTCGTGGTAGCAACCGTGATGTTCGGCAGGATACCGTTCACCGTTCCATCACTACCCGCGTTAGTTCCCAAATGCTCACCCGTGTTGATCCAACCACTCGGCAGAGCCGGAGTCGTCGAACCCGTCGACGTCTGATGCAGTACCACGCTATAAGTTGCGGGAGTTACCGTACCGAAATCGTAAGCTCCGTTTGAACCCACCGCTACCGTCTTCACCCCCTGACCGTTTGCGTCGACGAGCGTCGCGTAGAGTCCCGTCGGGATTGCCAGTTGCGAAGTCGAGTTAACGGTGGTGTCCGTCAGAGCGTTGGCATCGTGGAAGACATTACCCGAAAGCGTCACCTGAGGCGTCGTGAAAGGTACCGTCACCGTGCTCGTGTTGCTCTTGGCTCCACCGTTGTCGGTTACGTAGAACGGCACTTGTACCGTTACTTGACCATCTTTCGGATCAGCCAATACGGTTAGATTCGTCACCGGAACCGTTACCGTTCCCGGCCATACCTGCTGTCCACTTCCCGGCGTTTGTCCCACTGGCACGTAGGTCGTTCCGTTAATCGTCACGGTCGTCGTGTTGGCAGGGAACTGCGTAAAGGTGATCGTCTGAGGTGTACCGTCTACGTCCGAGAAGGTAAACTCATTGGAGAGATTCACCGTCGTTGTTCCACCCGGATTCACCCGCGAGGGCAGGGTCTTGTCCGAGGTCACCGGCGGTTGCTGGACACCAAAGTTGGCGTTGGTGACGTTCGTGGTAGCAACCGTGATGTTCGGCAAAATACCATTTACGGTACCGTCACTACCCGCATTCGCTCCCAAATGCTCACCCGTGTTGATCCAACCTGAAGGCAGACTTGGAGTTGTGGAACCCGTCGACGTCTGGTGAAGTACGACACTGTACGTACCTGCCGTAACGTTACCAAAGTTGTAGGAACCATTGGCGTTTACGGGTACGGTAGCTACCGCCTGATTCGAAGCGTTGACGAGCGTTGCATACAAGCCCGTTGGAATGGCTAGTTGCGAGGTCGAGTTAACCGTAGTGTCGGTCAAAGCGTTAGCATCGTGATAGACATTACCGGATAGGTTGACAACCGTGGTAAATGGCACCTTTACGGTACTGGTGTTACTGGTAGCTCCGCCGTTGTCGGTTACGTAGAATGGTACCTGCGAAGTCACCGCTCCGTCCACCGGATCGATGAGTACCGACAGGTTCGTCACCGGAACCGTCACCGTTCCCGGCCATACGGATTGGCCTGAGCCCGGTGTAGTACCCGGAGCTACGTAGGTCGTTCCATTAATGGTCACGGTCGTCGTGTTGGCAGGGAACTGCGTGAAGGTGATCGTCTGAGGCGTACCATCCACATCCGAGAAGGTAAACTCATTCGAAAGATTCACCGTCGTTGTTCCACCCGGATTCACCCGCGAAGGCAGGGTCTTGTCCGAGGTCACCGGCGGTTGCTGGACACCAAAGTTCGCATTGGTGACGTTCACACCCGCTACAGTGATTCCAGTCAAAATTCCATTGACACCTTCATCACTGCCCACACCCGCACCCAGGTTTTCACCCGTGTTGATCCAGCCCGAAGGCAGACTAGGCGTGGTTGAACCACCAGCCGTCTGATGCAGTACGACACTATAATTGCCCGTTGGCGTTACTCCAAAATCATACGCTCCGTTTGAACCTACGGCTACGGTCTTCACCGCTTGACCATTGGCATCTACCAGCGTTACGTATAGTCCCGTGGGGATCGGCTGCGTAGAGGTTGAATTTACTGTCACGTCCTTCAGAGCGTTGGCATCGTGGAAGACGTTACCCGTCAGCGTTACCGGTGAATAGCAGGCTTCAATCGGATTGACCGTTACATTGACGGGCAGTACCAACTGACACTTGGAAGTATTATCGGTAATGGTTACCGTATATAAACGGTCCGTCGAGGTCGTTACGGTTGGGTTGGCACTGAAGGGGTCGGAAAGTCCCGTCGAAGGGGCCCACACGTACGAGTAATTCCCCGTTGAGCTTACCGTTAACGGCATGGCCTTTGCCGAACCCGCACAAACGGCCAGATCCTGCGTCGTGGCAGCAATCGTATTGGTATTAACCACCACGACGACTTCCTTGAAGTTGCTACAACCTGTGGGCTGCGTGGTTTGCGTCAGGCGGTAGGTTTGCGTAGCCGAGGGCGTAATCACGGTTGAGGTAGCCGTCGGACTGGCCACACCCGCTACCGGGCTCCACTGCCAGGTAGTACCCACGGCCGGTGTTCCGGCTAAGCCTAACGTCGTGGCCCCCCCCTGGCAAATCGTGGTGTTGCCCGTAATTGTAAAGTCTGCGGGAGTATCAACCGTGACGGTTACCTGACTCGAAGACGTACAACCATTCGACGTAACGTTTACGGTATAAGTCGTCGTTGCCGTTGGTTTTACCGTAGGCTGAGCCACGTTGGCTGCTCCCACGATACCTGCACCCGTCCAGGAATAAGTAGCACCCGCAATAGCCGGCGTACCAATGACGGTGGATTGACCCGGACAAATCGTTACCGGAGCTCCGGCACCCGCCGTAGGCGTCACCACCACCTGATCCGTAAAGGTACAGCCATTGGCTAGCATAACCGCTACGGTATAGGTCGTACGCTGACTAACCGTAGCCGTAGGGTTCGCTGCTGTAGTGCTGCTCAAACCCTGAGCCGGAGACCACGTATAGGTGGCCCCAGTGGGTGCGGCTGGATTATTAGCCGATCCATACCCAATCGCTACCCCTCCGCTGCACTGCGTCTTATCCACCAGGCTTAAACCGGTAATAGTATTGACAGTAACGGTGATCTGATCGGTCAGCGGCGTATTACAACCGGGGTAACTTACCTGAAC
The DNA here is from genome assembly GCF_002872335.1 of Siphonobacter sp. BAB-5405. Taxonomy (GTDB): domain Bacteria; phylum Bacteroidota; class Bacteroidia; order Cytophagales; family Spirosomataceae; genus Siphonobacter. The sequence continues at coordinate 365,697 of NZ_NJAG01000036.1, forward strand.
CGTATACGTAGTGGTAGCCGTCGGATTGGTAACCGTCGGATTCGCACAGGTCGTGCAACTCAGACCCGTAGCGGGTGACCACGCGTACTGAGCTAACGGTTCCGCCTGACGACCCAATGTTACAGGAACGCCCTGACAGGTGGTCACGCTTTGACCCGCGTATTCACCCGTAGCTGCGGTGTTTCGAAGCACTACGGTATCTGCATCCGTACAGCCCGACACGGGGTCCGTTACTTTCAGAATATACGTTTGAGGCGTAGAAAAAGCGAACTGCAACTGAGGCTGCGGCGAAGAGGCATTCGTGCCATTCGTCCAGGCGGCATTGGCTGGGGTCCAGGAATATACCCAGTTGGTCCCTGCCGGAGCGGGGGTACCCAGCGTAACCGTGGCTCCATTACACACGGCCCGGTCTCTGCCGGCATCGGCTACGGGAGCGGAGGCATTCACGCGTACCGTATCCGCCGTCCGACAACCGGAAGCCGCTTCGGTAACCTTTACGATGAAGGTTTGGGTCCGGGCTACAGTGGCGAGCGGATTGGCAATGTTGGGATTGCTTAACCCCTCGTCCGGAGTCCAGGCGTAGTTGAAACCAGCCAGCGGGCTATTGCCAATCTGTACGGGTACATTCGGACACGTGTATTTATCCGCAGCCGTAAACACGGGTAGCGACCATCCCGGCGGGTTGATCACAATCGATTCACTACAACTGATGGACGCATCGTACTTGTTGGTGATCGTGACTGTAATGGTGGCCTGCTGCGTGGAGGTAATCGTGACCGTAGCCGCCGTTGGGTTATCGACCAGATTGGCAGGACTCCACGAGAAGTTATAATTCGAACTGTTGCCAACGGTAGTTCCCAGCCGCAATACCGTACTGCCGAATACTTTCGGACAACCCTGATTAGACAAGGTAACGATGTCGAAATTACAGCTGTTACCCGAGCAAGGCTGGATCAGCACATCCGCTGTACAGGCAACTCCATTCAGGGTCGTCGTCCGGCGAAAACGGGTCACGCCCGCATTGCTTTTCAGGTACGCATTCTTCCCATTATTTGAAGTTTGAAGAATAACACCATCGCCACTGACGATACTCCAGGTGTAGGTTGTTCCCGGAGCATTGTCTTCATCCAGATGCGACGACCAGGCGGGACCACAAACGGTTTCATCCTGATTGGTGATCCGAGAATTGATCACCGATACCCGTACCTGATCGGTAAAGACGCAGCCATTCTTTTCAGCATTGACTGTATAATCAATGAAACCATTGGATACGGCAGCCGTTCCCGCTGTAAAGGTAGGATTGGCAACCTGAGAATTATCCAGGTACTGACCCGAAGTCCAGGTATAGGCAAAGCTAGCATCAGCCGTGCCGCCCAGTTGAACCGATTGATTTTTACAAATGGTTTTGTCTGAACCGGCAAAGGTTACCGTGTTGCTGGGAGCAGCTACGGGCGTAACTGTAGCTTCACTGGTGGTGGTACAAACCGTGCCATTTTTCTGCTTAACACTTACGGTCAATCGGTAGGTAGTAGCTACGCTAGGATTAGCAATGGGTTGGGCACAGGTGGTACAGCTTAGGGTACTCAGGGGCCCGCCCGATACTACGCTCCAGGCGTAGGTCACCGAAGAGCTGGCTACGGGAGCCGTCCCTAACTGTACGCCACCGCTGCCCTGGCAGACGGATTTGCTACCACCGGCATTCGCCACTGCGGGAACAACCGTTACCTGATCAATATCAAAACAACCGGCTCCGTCTTTGACTTGTAAGGTGTAGGTGGTAGCCTCCGTAACGGCGGGTGTGGTGAAGGTGGCCGTAGTGGCTACCGGTGAACCCGTCGACGTACTTCCGGCAAACCACTGGTAGGTAAAATTACCCGTACCGCCCGTGGCACTGCCGTTGAGAGCTACGGTATTGGCACCCGTACCACAAACAAACCACTGCGGGCCATTGGCACTAGCAATGGGAGCGGCATTGGCTCCGATCACTACCGAGGCTACGGGCGAAGTCGCGATGACTTGCTGATCGCAGACTTTGACCTGACGGCGGTAGTAGAGCGTCGTTTGAGAAGCCAGGGGCTGTAAGTCTTTGAAAATCTCCCCGGGCAGATCCTCCCAGGGGCCGTTGGCACTCGTGGCCTTTTGCCATTGGTAGAACACCTTGCCCTGGAACGTAGAGGGACTCGTCACCTCAACGGCACTACCCGTAATGATACCGGGAATTCCCAGGATACAGGCGTTTTGCGTGAGGGGTGAAAGGGTACTGGCAGAAGTCGTAAAGTTATCGGGCAGTCCTTGCGAATTGAACTTGGCAATCACTGCATCCGTACCTCCATTGGAACTGAACTGGTAAGAACCGGACGTGGCATGGCCTGCACTACCGGCGGGTACGTAAAACGCAATAATAGGATTACCCTGGGGATCGATGGCTAAAGTATTGTAGCGAGTAGGGCTAGTATTACTTTCCACCACCATTTCATCGGCTGCATTGCCCAGATACGTACCCCAGATGCGTTGACCAGACGTGACGTCAAAGCGGTTGATAACCAGATCTTCACCTCCCCCTGGCATGGGCTGATAGCTACAATCGCTGGCTAGTTCCCCGGTAGTTGTAGTGGTAGTCCCAGATACCAGTAGATTCCCCTGGGCATCCAGCCGGACTCCGGATAAATATGTATCACCCGCTTGGGCACCCAAGTACGTGCCTTGCTGATAAATGCCATTCAGATCAAAGCTGGCCCAAAAGCCGTCTCTGTTTGGATTTCCCAAGCTAGTACGAAAGGCATTTGCTGAAGCAATTCCTGTCGTACTACTCGTACCCCCTACGACATAGATACGAGCTCTTGCTTTATCCAGAGCGATACCGTGTATTCGGTCATGATCGGGTCCGCCCACGTATCTTCCCCAGATCCGGGTTCCGCTGGTCGGATTCAATTTCAAAATAAACCCATCTATGTTTTGTCGGGTCTGTCCTTCAGAAACACCCCCAACCAGCTCCTTGTAATAGTTGGCTGTAGATCCGGTTCCTATAGAGGTCCCCGTCACATAAACGTTGCCTTCCGCGTCCACCACTACCCCAGAGGAGACGTTTGGAGTAGTAGTGCTGTTTTCAAGAAAAGTGCCCCAGGCTTTCGTACCTGAAGCAGTATACTTTACTAGACAAGATGGATACGTATTTCTCGCAGTAGGACGAAACGTGCCCGGCGTGCCAAACCCACCTGGATTGTCTACTGCACTACTTATGATTCTTGCGATACCTACTACGTAAAACGCTCCGGTTTCGTCTACGGTCATGTGACTTGGAGTCAGCCAGCCCGTTGCGTCGCCTGCATAGGTGGTCCAGGTTCTGGCTCCGGTTGAGGCGTTAAATTTGGCAAAGTAACTGTTTGTTGTACTACCAATTCTAGTACTCTGATAAGCTCCTGGCGTGGCTAGACCATCGCTGTTAGAAGTTCCTGCTACATAAAGCTCTCCCTTACTGAACGCAACAGCGGTTGCTAGGTCACCACCAGATCCCCCAAAATACGTACTCCAGACCCGCTGCCCCTGGTTGTTGAATTTTGCAATAAAGGCATCGCTTGCTCCGGTCAAAGTACCCCATTGAGCACCCGCAGAAGCAATAGTATTGGGACTGGTCGTAACCCCCACAACGTAAACGTTTCCGCTGTCATCGTTTTCAATCGAATACAGGGTTTCATTACCGGTTCCTCCGTAATACGTGGCCCAGTCCAGATTCGGCGTGGGGTCAATGACCAGCGTTTGAGTTTTGTCGTAGGCGGGTACGTTGAAGGCGTACACATCCGAACCCAGAGCCTTGTAGTGCACGCGTACCGGTTTTTGATCCTGCTTGATCCAACTGGCGGGAATATTTTCCGACAGCTTGCCGTGGTTCAGGGACATGACGACCCGCTCGTTTTGCAGGGTGGTTGTTTTGGCCCCCTGGTAGCGAAGGTTGATCGTTGAGGCGTCTCCTCCCGGCCGAACGATAAAGTTGTACTCAACGGGCTTCTTCGTTCCCGGTTGAGCCACAAATTCCAGGTCAATGCCCGGATACACTTCATGGTACGTAACCGACTGGAACTTACGGATATTAATAAACGATCCGTGTTCGTTGATCACGTTGACGGGCTGGGAAATAGCCGGTCCGGTAGTCATCAAAGCGTTGGGGTTCGCACCGACGAGTTCAACGTCCACGCGGTGAAACCCGGTCTTTTTCGAGGAACCCTTCTGAGCATACGTATCGTAGCTAAAGCCGGAAGGCCGCAACTGAACGTTGAGGCCGGGCATGTGGAGCAGATACTTAACGGCGGGATTAGGCTTACCCGTCTGGTCCAGAAACTGGCCCTTGTTTTCGGTAAAACCCGACCGGTCCTGTCTCAACCACCGGGCAGCCTGGGCCTGCTCGGCAGGCGGCGGGCTACTCTCCTTCAGCCCGTCCTGCGTCCCTCTGGGTTTCTGCTGGGCAGAGACCGAAAAGAGGGCCGAAGCGGTCAAGAAGGAAAAGAGTAATAGTTGTTTAACCATGAAACATTGATTTGAATAAATGATGTATAAATTGAAATTGGGGTGGATTCAGGCAAAAGCAATCGGTGATCAGAACACGGCGTACTGATTAGTTGAAGGAGTATGATAAGGGCACAAAAGGGCCTGAAAAGATTACATCAAGCGTAATCTTTGGTGATAAGGGTATAGAAACAAACGGGAGTGTTTGAGGACTTTTATTTCAAGTCCGATGCAAATAGAATGGTCTGGTAAAAATTCAATAGGAAATGCGTCGACCCATTTATTCAATGGGAAAGCAGCAATGCCTCTTTTTTCTGAAAAGAGGCCTATGGAAGAGTGCAGTCAAAAAATGGACTAACGAAAAAGAATAAGAGCGTAGCTTGTACAGCTATCGAACCAGGGCAAGCCAGGTGGACACGATCCATAAGTAGCGGTTTAAACTAATGAATGCTTCGTTAAGGTGGATTAAGGTCTTCAACAAAAAGACTTGGCAAACTTATCTTTTATCTAGGGAAGCACAAATAGTATTTATTGAATACTTATGTAGTTTTACTACTACAAATTCACTCCGCTCAGTAAAAAATTACCTGTTTTTTGGTAGAAATCCATAGTATTTAAACGTCCACCTAACATTTAGCCGGTCAAACCTAACCCCTTTATACAATAAACAGCTGCAAAATTTGTCATCGAATAAGTAGATAAACTTAAACCAGAGATGCCCTGGGCTTTCTTCCATAAATCAGGGGTTTTCTAATTCCTCATACCCGTTGGATAAAGGTTTTTTGACGGATACCATTCACGCCAAAGCTCCCTTTGATGTCACGCATTTTCGCAGCACCATTCCCCGTTTTACTCCCGAAAATCGAAAGATAAATACCGTTCTGGTTGATTTGCTACCATCCAATCACCATCCGATGGCCTTGACCAGACTGCTGGCTCAAAAAGCCTGAATTGTGCCCATTACAGCCATGACGAAATTTGATCAGCTTGAAAAAAACCTTGGTACGATTTATGTATCCTTAACGCCAAATGAACGCCACCCCTTGTAAACGGTAGTAGACCAGAGCACAGTCAAAGGGCTTACTGCCCGACTAAAGTTGAACAGAAAAGCGGCCATTTAACGTATAGGATTACGTTAAATGGCCGCTTCAGTCAGGAAATTGCCCTAAATCGTAAACGAATGTTGCCGTCTGGTTGAACACACCCCGTTTCATTCGGACGTGACTGGTATCTTCGTATCGCAGCTTTGGTCCGACGAGTGGCGGCTCTGACGACTGAGTATGCTACTATAAAAGCCTATCTGTCATTACGGATAGGCTTTTTTATGTCCAGGTGACGCATGAACGACGTTCTTTTTCCCACAAATTCATTCAGGTAACTAAGTACGGTTTTCTTATAAGGAAAGGTGATTGATCGTACCTTCCATTAAAGGTTCATGTACCTGCGGAGTTTCAGAAAATACTTACTGAGATAGAATGAACCCGCCGCCATCTGGAAAGACCGTATTTTTCCAGAAAAAACAGCATCAAACTGGTCGATTCCTGGTTTTGGAATTCATAGACGTTATAAATGGATCGGGTTGAATCACTTGAAAAAATCCATACGATTCCGTATACGTTTCTGTATTTGTTCCGGGGCCGTCGCCAGTGACTCGTATTGCCCTTCTGATCATAATACCCTTGCTTCGAAAACAAATCGAACCCGAGCTTTGAGCCGGTATTCCGGTTTTGTACGGATCAGTGTTTCAATCTGTATACGGTTCAAAAAAGATCGCCATTCCGGCGTTCGACTATTTTTAGCTGACTGGAATTCAATATGTGTTGCTCGGGATCAGGCAGGTTGACTTCCTGAAGATTACAAGTCGTGGTATGATCTGAGATGTGGATAAAGGATACCTTGCTGTGTTCTGTCCAACACTTCAGTACCGCATCATATAGGGGATAAGGATTCTGCGAAAAACCGTTTCCCGTCAGAAACAGGCAATTCTTACAAGTATAATCTACCCGGCTGATTTCCGCATCTGTTTCTAATAAATGGTTTAGCGTTGATGCTTTTATAGGGTTCGGCTGCCCTACCGTGGTCAGATACAAAAATGACGATGCCCTACTTTTTCCAAACAACTCATGTAGGAAAAGTAGGGCATCGGTTCGAACCGATGAAAGCAACCTTAGTATCCCGGATTCTGAGCAAAGGCTCCCTGGTTTAGATCCAGAGCCCGTGTCGGAATGGGTCGCAGCAGTTTCGGCTGATTACCAGCCCCCATAAACGGATCGATGCCGTTATCAAACCACTTCCGTACGTCCTTATTGTACATCCGGGCCCGGGTCATGAGGGTACCCGTCCGCTTGAGGTCGAACCAGCGGTGGTACTCACCCACCAGCTCGCGACCCCGTTCATCCAGAATAAAATCAAGGGTTACGTCCGAAGACTGAATTTGCATACTGGTTTCGGCTCCTGATTTAGCGGCCCGCTTGCGTACTACATTGATGCGATCCGCGGCCAGAGCCAGATTACCCATTTTAAAGTACGCTTCCGCAGCCAGCAGGTACGTTTCTCCGAGACGGGCCACGAACAGATCCCGCGTGCTGGTATTGCTACCAAACTGAGCCGAGGGATCGTCGAACTTTTTCACGGAAGGCGTGTAATTATCCAGTACAACCGTGCGGCTGGCTTCCCAGAGCGTTCCTGAATACGGATACACCACGGCGTTATTTCGGCGAGTAGGATCGGCGGCTTTCCAGGCCGCAATAGCGGCCGGACTGTTGGCCCATTTGGGTGGATAATAATACTTCACGTTCAATTGATTACGTTCCGTTCGACGCGTATAGTAATCGTAATACCGCTGGTAAAACTGAATCATGAAGGTAGCGTCGAACCGAGCATCCGTTTCCGTAAACAGATCGAACGTATACATCGTTGGACACAGGGTATAGGTTCGATACGGATAGCCCTCTACCCCACCCTGACCACCGAAGTACGGCCCAAAATAAGCCGCCTGCGTATTACCGCCCGAGTTGGCCGTGGGCAGCGAAGCGGCATCCCATTGAATGGAGAAAAGAATTTCGGCATTCTTTTCGTTACCGGGGAAAAACACGTCCTCAAAGGAAAGCGTTAGTCCCTGACCCTGAATGGCCGCATCCGCGTAGGTCGCCGCCGTTTTAAAATCATCCGCCGTTCCAAAGCTTTCGTAGCCCCGCGTCAGGTGAATTTTAGCCAGCATGTGCCGAACCGCCCGCTTGGTGACGCGACCAAAATTGGGCGTCGTTTCGGGTACCAATTCCAGGGCTTCGGTCATTTCCTTGATGATAAAAGCATACACCTCCTGAGCCGAGGCCCGCGAGAATGATTCCACGGGTTGCGTAAAACGGTCCGTTACCAGAGCTACGCCGCCAAAGGTTTGCACGAGCAGGAAGTAATCGTAAGCCCGCAGAAACTGAATTTCTCCCTTGCGGTTCGCCAGCGTTGACGTTGAAGCCGTTTTATCGTTGAAGTACAGAGCCGTATTACACACCTGAATGGACTGGTAAACGTTGGTGTAAAAGTTCAGCACTTCGCCGTCATCCGGAATCAGGTTCTGGTATTCGCTCAGGCCCACGGGCTGCTGGCTGCGGCCTTCCACGTACATGTCCGTTCCCGCACAGAATACCCAGGGCTGGCTGTACACCGATCGCATGGACGAGTATGCCGCATTGATGAGTTTTTCGTATCCTTCCGAAGTAGCATAGTACTCGTCGGATACCATATTCGATTTGTTTTCTTCCTTCAGAAAATCATTACACCCGCCAGCCGTCAGCATCAGACCAATCAGGAGGGCGGCTACTTTTATGGATTTCATGGTCGTTTAAAATTTGAGGTTCAGACCAAATTGATACGTAATGGTGCTCGGACCCGTGTTATTGATATTGCCCGTGGTAGTATTCGACACGTTAGAAGTCGTGGTCGGATCAATACCGCTGGCGTATTCAGGATCAAAGCCGTTGTACTTCGTCCAGACAAAAGGATTCAGCACGTTGGCGTACACCCGCAGGCTTTTCACACCGATTTTATCCACCAGCGTTGTCGGTAACGTGTAGCCTAATACGATATTCTGAACTTTCACGAAGGATACATCTTTGTAATAGCCGACGCCCGATACACCCGCCCAGTAAGGACCGATGTTATTCGGCATGGGATAGGTATTGGATACCCGGGAAGGCGTCACCTTATTATCGGCCATGTAATAGTCTTCGTAGATTTTGTTCGTACCGCGATCGGAGTAGTTCAGGAAAATGCTGTGGAAGGCACTATACACCTGAGCTCCCTGGCGGGCAAACATCGAGGCCGACAGATCAAAGTTTTTATACGTAAACTGCGTCGAAAAGCCTCCCGTCCATTTCGGGTCTTTCTGACCAATGATGGCCCGGTCGTTCGCACTACTAATCTTGCCGTCATTATTCAAATCCTTGACGCGAGCCTGACCCGGTAACTGACCGTATTTAACGGCCTGTTCGCGTTCGCTCTCCTGCCAGATACCGTCAAATACGTAGGTGTAGTTCACATTGATGGGTCGGCCAATAAACCACCAGTTCCCCACCAAATCTTCTTTTTTATCCAGCAGATCGACGATTTCGTTTTTATTCCGGGCAAAATTGAAGGAGGTTGACCATGTAAAGTTTTTCGTCGAGACGTTCACGGTCCGTAACGAGAACTCGATGCCCTTATTCCGTACCGATCCTACGTTGTCTTTAATTGAGGACCAGCCCGTTTCAATGGGAATATCACGATTCATCAAAATGCCCCGCGAAAGCTTGTTATAGACATCCAACGTACCAGAAATCCGACCGTTAAAAAATCCGTAATCCAGACCAAAATCCAGCTCACGGGTACGTTCCCAGGTCAGACCGGGGTTGGGCAGTCGGCTGGGGCCGTAGCCCAGAGCAACCGTTCCACCATAATCGTAGAAGGTGGGATCGCTCAGGTTCATCTGGCTTTCGTACGCACTGATGTTGTTGTTGTTCCCCGCAATACCGGCACTCACGCGGAGTTTCAGATCCGAAATAAAGTTGGCTGATTTCAGGAAGTTTTCTTCCGACAATTGCCAGCCCACCGCCAGTGAAGGGAACGTAGACCACTTGTGTCCTTCGGCCAGTTTGGAGGAACCATCCCAACGCGTGGCCAGCGTAGCGAAGTAACGATTCTTGAACACGTAGTTCAGGCGGGCCATGTAGGAAAGAATCGACACCTGCCGGAAGTAACTCGTACCCGACTGACGGTTGGTGGAAGACCCCAGGTTGTAGTACGAAGAGTTGAAGGGCAGATCGTTCACCCGTAGGCCATCGCCTTCAAAGCGATCCTTCTGCATACTGAACAGACCCGTGAATGTAAAGCGGTGATCGCCGAGGTTTTTACGGATGGTCGCGATATTGTCGAAAATGTACGAAAGAGATTGAGCGTTAGAACGCTGAGCATCGGGTAAGAGACCATCGCCTACGCCGGTCAGGGAGCCCCAGTACCGACCGTTCCGCTCGAAATTTACACTCGGCGAAAACGTCGAGCGTAATTCCAGCCAGTCATTTAACGCATATTGTAAGTACAGATTTCCGACCCCGAACAAGCGGCGGTTGTTGTTCTCGGTATTGGGAATTTCCAGCAAAGGGTTTACCGTACTGGTAAAACTCGAAATGGTTGTGGAATTGGGTACCGGAATTTGTCCGGGCCGGAACATCAGGTTGCCATTCGCATCGTAGGGACTGAAAATCGGAGCCATGTTGAAGGCATTCCGTACGGCATCATCGCTACCCCGCTCAATGTCGGAAAGCGAGAAGTTAACGCTCATGCCGGCCGACCAGTGGTCATTCATCCGGCCATCCACGCTGGCTTTGAAGTTGTACCGATCCAGACTTTCCTGCAAAAGATTACCTTTTTCTTTCTGGTAACCCGCACCAATCAAATACTGCACGGTATTTTTTTCACTCGCTCCTGAAATGGTCAGCCAGTGGTTCATTTGCGTACCCGTCCGCAGTACTAAATCCCGCCAGTTGGTATAATCACCATTGGCTACCCGTTGTTGCACCACTGGGTTTCCCAGGCTACCGATGGTGTTATCGTAGTTAGTTCGTCCGGCAATGAGTTCGGGAGAGATAAACGTGTTTTGGCGATACTCCCACCATTCGGGACCCGTCATGAAGTTCGGCATCCGGGCTACTTCCCGAATCCCCACGTAACCGTCATAGGAAATCGTCGTGCGACCTTTGGCACTTGAACCGCCCTTGGTCGTCACCAGAATTACCCCATTGGAACCCCGTGAACCGTAAATAGCCGTTGAGGCGGCGTCTTTCAATACGTCCATTTTGGCAATGTCCTGCGGGTTGAGAAAGTTGATGTCGGGAACAATAACGCCGTCCACTACGTACAGCGGCTGACCACCCGCCAAAGAGTTCTGACCCCGAATCTGCACGGAATAACTCGCCCCGGCCCGGCCCGAACCGGCGGAAATATCCACCCCCGCAATCTGACCCTGAGCCCCCTGTAAAGGACTTACCGTACCCCGATCGGCGATCGTTTTTCCTTCAATACTACCTACGGCGGTGGCTACCTCCGCTTTTTTCTGGGTGCCGTAACCTACAACGACCACTTCCGAAAGAGCTTTGGAATCGGCTTTTAATACGACGTCCAACACCGATCCGGCTCCTACAGCGACTTCCTGTGGCGTATAACCTACGTAAGAAAAAATGAGGGTAGCTCCTGCTTCACTGAAGGTGAGTCGATACTTTCCTTCTTCGTTGGTGGTGGTTCCCTGCTGCGAGCCTTTTCGAAGAATGCTCACGCCGGGTAAGGTGGCTCCGGTTTCATCCGTAACGGTACCCGTGAGGGTTCTGGAGGTCTGAGCCTGAACACTCAGGCCCAGCAACAGAAAAAAACCAATGGTGCAAGCCAGCAGGTATTCGTACAACCTGCGGCGAGTAGGTACGTGTTTGTTCATAATCAGCGTAGTTCTGAAGTCGTATTAGGAATACGTTGAGAAGGTGGGGATCGAAAGACCCTTCGATACACAAGACGTAATTCATGTGACTTATCCAGTAAAAAATTTATTTTTTTTTAGAATAATTTATTTTGTCTTGGTACGACCTGCATGGTTCAAAGTGAGATATAGGCGGTTAAGCATCTGCTCAAAACCATCGTAGTACTTTATTCAAGGACAGTGCTGTTTTCGTCCCGATGAGACGGTTGGTCATTTCGTAATCGAAGTTTGCTAGATTACTGGACCACAACTTCGTCCCGCTGAGGCGGCTGGTTTTTCAGTCCGTATGCATTCCATGCCGGCACGCCCACCGCTGACTTCCTCTTACTCAAAGCCACCGCATTGCTGAGGGAGCCACCATGGAATGGTAGGCGGCTTGAGCCCGGCATGGAATGCGATAGGACGGGGCCTGGATTTAAGTCGTCCATGAAGGTTTCGGCTGTCTTTTAACAACTACTAACCACAACTAATAACTTGAATAGATTACAGTTACAAGAAGAAAACCTCTCCCGCCCCTGAGCAACGGAACGACCTACGACAGCCGCAACGCGGTGGCTTAGAGCAGGATGTCGTTAGTCGTGGAGGGGTCCAGCCTGGAAGGCTCAGGGGCTACCGAACAGCCAGTAAGGAGGACCAAACTCAGTCTAGGTGAATAACAAATTTCCAAAAGGGTAGAGCTTACTCTGCCTTGGAATAGAAATAGACTAATAGTCGGTCGTAGTGATGAGTAGAAAATTCCTTCTATTCAAGACGATATAAAAAGATCTTTTTTAGAAACACTTCCAAGCGACAACACCCAGAGAAGCTGAACTAGACGCTCTGGGCAGGCAATAAAGTAAGGGGCACCTATTCCCTCTAGCGTCTTTCTTTCAACTAAGGCATGTTTACGCTCACCAGTACCGACAGGCATTAGCCATCATTTGCGTTATCTGCTCGGTCCGCCCGAGGTAAGCATCGCTGGTTTACCCATTTCGTATTTCCGTTCGAATTCTTTTGATATTGCTTGCGAGTACTACCCCTTACATAGACCCCTACAGCCGTTTATTTTCTGTACAGTCAAGATTGCCTAAAGGCTAATTTTTCAGCTATGTTGCGAATCCCTTTTTTACTCCGGTTGGCCAGTTTAGGTTTACTGCTACAGCCATTCTTCGCTCAGGTTCAGCAGACCTATAGCTGGGAGAATCTACCCGTGATCGACCAGCCCCGCTTTCGGGCCGATACCTTTCTGGTTACTTCCTACGGAGCCAAAGGCGATGGTCTGACGCTGAATACGAAAGCCATCAACCGGGCCATTACCGAGTGTAGTCAGAAAGGCGGTGGGGTTGTCGTGATTCCAGCGGGTTTGTGGATGAGTGGTCCGGTCGTTCTGAAAAGTAACGTCAACCTGCACCTGAAAAAAGCTGCGACGTTGCTTTTCACGCCGGATAAATCACAATATGCTTTAACCGAAGGCTTTTACGAAGGTAAAGCGGCCGCCCGTAACCAGTCCCCCATCTCGGGTACGGATCTGGAAAATGTGGCCCTGACCGGTCAGGGTATCGTAGACGGTAACGGCGATGTCTGGCGAGCCGTCCATCAGCGTCAGCTAACCGATTCGCAATGGAAGGAAAAATTAGCTTCCGGCGGCGTGTTGAGCGATGACCAGAAAACCTGGTACCCGAGTGTCGCTTTTAAAACAGCCAGTCAGGAGAATAAAAGTATGCTCCTGACGTCGGGCAAATCCCTTTCCGACTTTGCTGACATGAAGGATTTTCTACGTCCCAATCTGGTCGTGTTGTTGCGATGCAAAAAGGTGTTACTCGAAGGACTCACCTTCCAGAATTCTCCGGCCTGGTGTCTGCATCCGCTCCTTTGCCAGCACCTGACGCTGCGTAAGCTGACCGTTAAAAATCCGGAATACGCTCACAATGGAGACGGTATGGACATTGAATCCTGCAAAAACTTTCTCGTAGAAGACTGCTCGCTCGATGTAGGCGATGACGCCATTTGCATCAAATCGGGGAAAGACGAAGAAGGCCGTAAACGCGGCGTTCCGACCGAAAACGGAATCATTCGTAACAACATCGTTTATAATGGTCACGGCGGTTTTGTGGTAGGCAGTGAAATGAGCGGCGGAGCCCGGTATCTGTTTGTATCCAACTGTACCTTCATGGGAACGGATAAAGGGCTGCGGTTCAAATCCGTACGGGGTCGGGGCGGCGTGGTTGAACATATCTACGCCCGTAACATTTTCATGAAAGACATTGCTCAGGAGGCCATCTTTTTTGATATGTACTACTTCGTAAAATTCGCGACCGACAGCCCCCGCGACGAGCGACCCATTGTCAATGAAGGCACACCCGTTTTTAGAAATATGGTCTTTGAAAATATCGTGTGTCAGGGAGCTAAAAAGGGGGTTTTCGTTCGTGGATTACCTGAAATGCCCATTCAGCAGGTGCGTATGAAAAACCTGATTCTGGAAACTGAACGGGGTGTAGAACTCATTGACGCCCGCGGGATTAGTCTCGATCAGGTACAACTGGTAACGAATACAGTTGAGCCGCTGGTCTTTATTGAAAATAGTCAGCACCTTACGTTTAATTCAGTCGAATACGCGGGTAAGATGCCGATTCTATTTTCGGTAAACGGCGAACGCAGTCAGGATATTCACATACAAAAAACGGACGTTCAGACCAATCAGACCGTCTTTGCCAACGGAGCAAAGGCCTTTTCGTTAAAGTAGAAAAGTTTGTCATCCGAGCCTGGTTGTGCGGGTATGCCAAACGATCCGTTCGCTTAATCTGATAAGCGAACGAATCGTTTGGCATGCACTAACTCTTATATATATACGTCTATAAATTAAAACGTCTTTACCCATGAATCTTGCACTAGTTCGAACTCAACAGCCCGTATGAAATGCGGGGTGCGTCCAGTCCGGTAGGCACAGCCTACCAACGTTTGCGTCCGTAGCAAATGCTACGGACAACGCGTCCTGATAGTTTATACCGAGTTTCAGGGAGAAATTTGGAATGGGAAAGAGTGAATTTAAACTTCTGTTCTTTTCCCATACTCCTCTTCGAGCAAGTAGTTTAATTCTGGAGAGTTCAAATTAATATAACCCCGTAGCAAATGCTACGGACAACGCGTCCTGGTAGTTTTACCGAGTTTCAGGGAGAAATTTGGAATGGAAAAGAGTGAATTTAAACTTCTGTTCTTTTCCTATGATCCCTCCAACCCCGAAGGGGTTCAACCTCAATAGCCCCGCATGCAATGCGGGGAACCAATGCAGGAAACCGGGACCGTAGGATATCACGTCATCCCCCAATCACCAGGGCTTCCACCCATCCCCGCCCGCCAGAATCCGTTCCGCTGTATAAGTCTTGGCCTGAGCTGCCGTTAACTGTTTCGACCATTTTGCCCGTTCTGTGGTTCGAGCTCCCGGTCCCCGGCTCTGGAATTCAGCGTATAGCACGGTTTGTTCATTTTCCGGGTTTCGCCAGTTATCCCAACCCACGGGCAAAATATGGACTCCCATTTCCGTACGGATAAAGATCGTCTTCGCCTGCGGTCGCCAAGGACGACCCAGGTATACTTTCGTAGCCGACGGGTCGGCAGTTAGGGTACAATCCAGAAACGTAAATCCGTACGTTTGATAGGCAGGTGTGGCAGCGGCAGTGATATACGAATCCGACAAACTTTTGATCGTACAATTCTGAAAAACGGCCATGCACTTACCAAAAATGAAGTCCGTCGTTCCCTCAATCTGACAATTCAGATAATACTGGCGACTCCCTTCCCGAGCGGCATACAGCGTATCCTGATTTCCCAACAATACGCAGTTCTTGCACACAAAACGATCGCCCTCTACGTGCAGGGCCACGGCCTGTCCCACCCGACCAGCGGTATTACGAATCGTGAGATTTTCCAGGATAATGTCGGGAGCATCCACCAGCACCGTATAGGAAGTATAAGTACTGAATTTGTCCTTGCCCGTAGCGTCTTTACCGCCCGGATACGCTTTCCCTGAGAAATCATCGCCCGTAATAATCACCCCTTCCTTACTTTCACCCTGAATGTGAATGTTCGGTTTCCAGGAAGGAATGACGAGTTTTTCGGTATAAATACCATTTTTAACGAATAGCCTGACCCGTACCTGCGAATGATCGCGAAAGGAATTGACGGCCTCCTGAATGGTTTTAAAATCTCCACTGCCGTCGGCGGCTACGGTAAAAGAGCTTGGGTAGGTTACGGTTTGGGCCTGACTTACGTACGCCAGCAGGTACAGAAAGACAAAAATCAGAATTTGTTTCATCAGATTAGTTGGAAGAGGAAAATACCCGTCGCAGAAAGCCATCTATGTAAGCCAGCGTTGGCGTAAACCAGGGTTCAAAAAACAGAAAGGTATGCGGGGCATTTTCAAACGTATGTACCTCGGAGTAAATGCCGTGCTGATTGAGAACGGCGATAAAGTCATCCCGTCCGGCGTGCATTCGGGCTACTGAACTATTCAGAAAGAGTGTCGGCGGGGTTGTAGGCCCCACGTATGTTAAAGCCGACCCCTGTTTCCATAAGTCCGGTTTTTCCGTTTTCGAATACCCAAACCAGTACGTAGCCGCCGAGGTAGACTTCGAATCATCCCCTTCGCCCGACTCCGGATGAATGAAGCCCAGGATTCCATCCAGATCGGCAATAGCCTGAACGTTACTGGAATCCGAAGCACCTGAGGCATCAAAGGCGGCGTTACCGTTCGTAGTGCCGATCAACGCTGCCAGTTGCCCACCCGCCGAAAACCGAGTACGGCAAGTTTACGTGGATCAATCGCATAGCTTTTGGCGTTGCGGCGAATCCAGCGTATCGCTGCTTTCAAGTCATGAACGGCGGCAGGATACAAAGCTTCGGTCGATAAACGGTAGTCGGCCGTTACGGTTACGTACCCCCGAGCGGCCAGTTGTCCGGCCAGGGTATAGTTATGCGAACGGTCCCCCGACCGCCAGCCCCCCCCGTGAATCATCAGAATGGCTGGTCGGAGCTTCCTGGAGGTGGGGTGAAATACCTCAAGTTGCAGTTCCCGCCCCGCAGGGGTCCGGGTATACGTCTGTGCAGCTGTTTTACGAACGTTAACTGGTAAATCCGGAGGAGCTAATTGTAGTTCAGGATGGTATTTTAGCTCTCGGATGAAAGAACCCGCAATACTAAAGCTGGTATCCCGACCGCCCGTAGGCCCCAGCTGAGCCCAGCTCGTTCCAATGAAAAGATTACTCAACAGAAGCAACAAATACCGGCTCATCGTTTATCCGTGGTTAAGGGATTCCAATGATCCTCACCCGCCAGAATCGTTGGAATTTGGTAGGTTTCGGCTTCTGCTTTCGAAAGCTGCCTGGCCCAGGCAACGCGACGTTTCGGATTGGCTCCCGGTCCTTTGGAAGCGTATTCAGCGTAAACGACCGTCTGTCGGGCCTGCGGTTTATCCCAATCGTGCCAGCCTTCTGCCCGAATGTGTTTCCCTAATTTGCAGAACAGAAAAACCGTTTTCGCGTAATCCCGCCAGGGCCTTCCCAGGTAGACGGTACCCGCCGGATCGTCACCCGTGAGTTCGCAATGCAGAAAAACCAGACCATAGGGCTTACCTTCCGGCGTAGAGGCTGCCGTGACGTAAGGTCCGTTTTGTTTGCTGTGAATGGTACAGCGATCAAACACCGCTGTCGCCGAACCAAAAATGAAATCGATGGTACCTTCGATGTAACAGTTCTGGTAATACTGCCGTCCGTACTGACCCGGCATACCCAGGTACAACGTATCCTGAAAACCCAGAAAACGGCAGTTGATAAACGCCGCCCGGTCGCCGGGAACGAATACCGCCACGGCCTGACCTACGGGGCCGGAGCTGTTGGCAAAACTGAGATTCTCGGCCCGAAAATCGTTGGCTTTCACCGTAAAACTACTCGAATCGAAGGTTCGGAAGGGTTTCCCCGAAGGGCTGATCTTGCCGTTGTAATCATCGAACGTTAAAACCGTCGTTTGGGCATTTTCGCCGATCAGGGTGACGTGATGCTGGGTTGAATCCAGCACTAATTTTTCTTTATAGACACCTTTTTTAATTCGAATGGTTACGGGTTCGGCATTGGGACTGGGTACGGAAGAAAGAGCTTCCTGTACGCGTCGAAAGTCGCCGCTTCCGTCCTGAGCCACGGTAATCACCCGACGCTGACACCAGCCCGACAGATTTAACAATACCAGAAAGATAATCAGTAGATAGCGGTTCATGGGCTTTGTTAAGGTAAGGGTTCAACACGAAACCAGTCCACATCGGCGTATCCGGAATCATTGATCTGGGCGGTTCGTGTACAGAACAAACCCATTTTGGCTCCAATCCAGCGGCCTACTTCGGCCTTAAATTCGGCTCCGGCTTTTGTGTACTGCGTTCCGTTGAGACTGTAGCTAAACTGACAGCGGGCACCGGGGCGTACTTCCAGTCGCAAATAGACGGGTTGTCCGGTCTTCAGTGAGGTAAGATGTTTTTCGCTTTCCGGCTGATTGTCCGCCGCTTTTTCACAAACCGCTGATACGAGTTCAATATCCTGCTTCTGACTCTTCAAATACAGGCTGGCGTAACGCAAGCCCATCACTACCAGTCCCGCTTTCTCGTTGTCGAGCCTGGTATTGGGCGTGAATGTCAATTTAGTGGTAACCTGAAATGTTTCCGCCGGAAATTTTTGCAGAAGTACATTGGGAACGTTCCACAGATTCCGGGCCTCGGCAGGAGCCTGGTAGGAATACAGTCGCAGAAAACCTTCCGGCTGTAGCATGTGCCAGATGCCCTGCGGGTTGGCCTGCCATTGCCACTGCCGCCCGAGGGTCAGCTGATTGAATTCATCCGATTCGGGTGGCGTCGCTTTGGGGTAAGTCTTGCCTACATTCGGTTTCCGGTGGGTTAGTACGGGCTCGCCCTTACCGTCCTTGTCCGCATCCATGCCAATGACTGGCCAGTCGTTTACCCACTGCATGGGTTGCAAATGCACGATTCGCCCGTAGGCTCCTTTGTCCTGAAAATGGATGAACCAATCCTCCGATTTACCCTTAACGGGAGGCGTAGTTACCCAAGCCCCCTGGTGCGGCCCATTGATGGGCGACTTTCCCTGATCCATGACCACCCGCCGTTCGTAGGGTCCGTAGACGTTTTTCGAGCGAAGCACCAGTTGCCAGCCTGTGGAAACACCTCCCGCCGGAGCAAAAATGTAGTAGTAGCCGTTTCGCTTGTAAAATTTAGGCCCTTCCACCGTCGGGTCCAGGGCATGTCCGTCGTAGACCAGCACGCCTTCATCCCGTACCTTCGTTCCGGCGGCGTTGAGTTTTTTAACGGTCAGGACACTCTTGATGCCGGCCCGACTTCCCGCCCAGCCGTGTACGAGATAAACCTGGCCATCGTCGTCCCAGAGCGGACAGGGGTCAATCAATCCCTTTCCGGCTTCCACCAGCACGGGTTCCGACCAGGGGCCCGCCGGATTTTTAGCTTTGGTCAGGTAAATACCAAAATCAGGGTCCGGGTAATACAGGTAAAATTCATTTTGGTGAAAGCGTATTGCTGGAGCCCAAACGCCATTGCCGTGCTGAGTTTTGGAGAAATGATCGAAAGGCGGCTGCCGTCGCAGGGCATGGCCAATCAGTGACCAGTTAACCAGGTCTTTCGAATGCAGAATGGGCAGGCCCGGAACGGCATCAAAACTCGAAGCCGTCAGGTAAAAATCAGCTCCCACACGGCAGACGTCCGGATCGGAATAATCGGCATGCAGTATCGGATTTTTGTAGGTTCCATTCCCCTGATCCGCTACCCAAACGGTTGAAAGTTCAGCCGAGGGTTTGACCTGTGCCAGGGCTGAGCAGCCTAGCGACAATCCGGCGGCTAGTAATGTAATTTTTTGCATAGACCTAAAAATAGAGTACCGGGAGAAGATGCCTAACGGCTGGACCTGAGTTGATCCATTTCCAGAGCCAGCAGAATAAAAGGCCCTACGGATTTAGGATCGTTATCGCGTTTGGCTTCCTCAACGTAATATGTGAAAGTCCCCGAGCGGTAAGGTGTGCCGCCCAGTCCCGCTCCAGCACAGGCGTCGGTAATGGCCAAGGTTCCATCCGATTCCGTGCGTAGTTGATGCATAAGAATTCCCTGATAGGCTTTCCTGCCAGCCTTCAAAGCAACCTCGGGGGCATAGCCCTGCCGCCCCGCTTTCACGAGAAAATAAGCCAGCATGGTGGAGGCCGAAGATTCCAGGTAATTGCCTGGCTTGGCTCCGACGTCCATGACCTGATACCAAAGGCCCGTAGCGGGGTCCTGGTAGTGTTGCAGCGTTTCGGCCAGGGTTTTGGTAATACGGAGAATGTTCGCCCGTTTGGGATGGTTTTTCGGAAAATAATCCAGTACATCCACCAGCGTCATAGCATACCAGCCCAAGCCCCGACCCCAGACGTGCGGTGAGCGACCCGTCAGAGAATCGGCCCAGGCCTGCGTACGGCTTTCATCCCAACCGTGTACGTAGAGATTCGTACCGGGCTGTTTATGATGCTGATCGATCAGCGTGATCTGTCGGGCTACTTCGTCGAAAAGCTCTGGTTCTCGGAAGGTTTGGGCGTATTGAGCCAGGAATGGCGTCGCCATATACAACCCATCGAGCCACATTTGGGAAGGATAGCGTTTTTTGTGCCAGAAGCCGCCCTCACTTGTTCGGGGATGCGTCCGCATCTGGTCCCGTAACATCGCCAGAGCTTTTCTGTACTTTTCGTCACCCGTCTTTTCGTAGAGGGCAAAAACGAACTTGCCGGGATTGACCCAGTCAATGTTATAGGCTTCCAGGGAGTAGGTTTTGATGGTCCCATTGGGCTGAATCATGTCATCGGCGTACTCCTTGATGTAGGCGTAGTATTTGGCGTCGCCCTGTCGTTTCCAAAGTTTCTCCAGCGACGTACAAACGAGACCGTGACAGTAATTCCAGCGGGGTTCTTTCGAAAAATCCAGCATCCAGCCCTTCGGATTTCGCTGCATGTCCGAATCAGCCATCCGAACGGCCCAGTCGAGCGGCGTTGAAGTTTGGGCGTTCAGTCCGGTAATAGCGGCCAAGGCAAGTAAACCAATTCCCAGGGATCGAATGAATGCGGGCATCATCAGGCGTTTATCAGGTTCCTTACAACGTAGACGGAATCTGAAGGTCCTTTCCCTTTTTCAAGGTCCTGAATTATGATGGCTAAATGTGCTGAAGAAAGAGTTAGGGTAATAACCGTGCATGTTCGGAGTAACTTTTACTACTCCCCTTTGTCGATTACTCTTTCAATTTAAAATTATCCGGATGAGGAGCGACTAGTACGTGCGTCGTATACAAATCCGGATGACCCAAATCTGTAATCGTATATTTAATTTGCCGGGTAGTTGCTTCCGTAATCTGGCACGTGTACCAATCCTGATGCGTTTCATCAAAAAAGCACCACCGCTCCATCAAGACTCGCAGACCATTGGTTTGCAGGAAGTTTTCGGCCTGTCGTTCGGTATCAAATATTTGTAAAGAGTATTTGAACAACGTGTAGGCCTCAAACGGGCCGGTTTCGGAATGAGCCCTTACAAAACCCATCAATTCATCATCTTCTTCCCGTAGTACGGCTTTAAATTCCATGTCATCTATTGTTTACAAAAGCAATAAAACTAGTTAATGGACCTAATACGTCAAATTTTCTTCGAATTGCGAACGATTAATCCGGTACAATACGTGCTCCCGTAAAGGATGACCCACAGGCAGTTTGGGATGCTCAAAATTCTCCCCCGGTTGCATACCCAGCCGTTGCATCAGTCGGTACGAACGTACGTTCGCCGGAACGGTGAAGGAAACAATTTCCGGCAAATGCAGGCGTTCAAAACCATCCCACATGGCTGCCTGAGCGGCTTCGAAGGCGTATCCTTTCCCCCAATAGTCCCGGGCCAATCGCCAGCCAATTTCAACGGCTGGCGTGAAAGGAGTCTGAAAAGGTACGGTTGCTAACCCGCAGAAGCCTAACAGCTTTCCGGTCTTCCGTTCTTCCACCGCCCATCGGCCCCAGCCGTGCGTTTCGAAATGATTTACGAATCTATCCATTAACCCATCACTCTCGGTACGGTTGAGGAGGGCTGGAAAATGGAGCATGACTTCCGGATCCGCGTTCATGGCCGCAAAAGCTTCCTGATCAGATTCCTGCCAGGGTCGTAGGCATAGGCGGGGCGTTTTTAAAGAAAATGCATTCATTGTTTCACCATTAATTAAATCATGACCCACTAGCATGAAATTAGTGTTGCACGTAGATTCCTTACTTTAAACTTTTTGGCTACTTAGTTGCCGGAGCATAAATTACCTTATCAAACGGGTGGATTAAATAGCGTTTTAAAAGTAAAAGCAAAGGGCGTAGGGCCGTGCTGATTCAGACAATCAAGCCGCTGCCGGGCCTGTTCGACCGTGGGCAAAGAACCCGACTTAATCCACCATAAAGCTAGCGTTACGGACTTAATTTTAGCAAACCATTCCCACCGACGTTTCATGATCGTGGCGTGATCCGACCGGTACGTATACGCTTTCAGCGTTTCTATATCTTCCCAAACCGAAAGATTAATGAGAATCATCGGATCCTCGTATGCCTGAATAGACGTCGCATCTCCCGTATCGCTTTGCAACCGCCAGACAAAACCAGGACTGCCATCGGCTAAGGTATTAAGAGGCTCCACACGGGATGTATAGTCGGCCAACTCGGCACTGTCGAAGGGAGCTAGTAAGCGAACGATGTTTACTTGAGCTAATTGATGCGAAATCATCTCTGTGCTACAAAGCGATTAAATAAAACGCCAAATTGTTTCAAAAAGCATCTCCTCTTCAAGTATTCTCGGAATGAACTGGTCAAAAACAGGAATGAATTGTAGGCAGGGTCGCCCTGAAATCGTAGAAATTACTTGTGCAACTGAACATAAAAAACCGCCCTTAGAAGCTAAAGACGGTTTAAATAATCACACCTAAACTACCGCTAGGTAGTTGCTCTTGATTCATTACTGTTTTTTGATCGGGATACTCTTAAAACGTGGGTAGGTATAGACTTTCTTCCGCTCATTTTTTAAAAATACGTTTCTATCACCTGATAAGAAAATAACGTATATGCTATGAGATATATAAATGATTGTATGGGATGACTAGCTAAACTAGACAAACGGACCTGGATTGAAAGTTGAACAGATTTGTTAAATATCGTTGAATTCCCAAGAGCGAACTGCGGGTAGAATAGTTGGAATGATAGCGGTCATTCATAAGGTGTAACAGATTAAGGTAGAACAAGTATTTGTAGGAGTAGGTGTTTTGTACTTGCAAAGGAATAGCTTTACTGTAGCTAGATCAATAGTACACATTGATAATTTTGTGTAGGATTACTTGTACAGCTAATGGATTAATACTTAAAAGAAAATCAGGCATTTGCATGAAATAAGTGGAGGCGTGACTTCTTTTATACCGCCAAAGGGTTTAAACCGAATTATTTTTTGAAAGCAAACGAAAAATGCGAAAAGTCCTTAAATTCCATGGCTTCGTAAACCTGCGTTGGTTTGTGTTTTTATCCCTTCAAAAGAAAGTAGTACGCATGCAGTCAATTCTGCCATAACCATTGGCCGGGCGGGCAGTGATAGAGCTTTTTAAAACCACGCCTGAAGGCCGAAATACTTCGCCCCGTCAGATAGGCAAACGGTGTGAGGGAGAGGTTAAACCAGAAGTTTTGCTCCGTAAAGGAGGCCCGTTTTATTTTATGCAGTTTCGTAAACTCAAAGAGCAGGCTTTTACGTGCGGGCTGAATTTTCAGTAACACCAGCAATGCTTCTTTGAGCTTTCGTTTCCCCAACGCTTCGTCGGCCGTATCAGCCAGAGATGAATACGCCTGCAGAGATGCGATCAGGTTATGATACAGGAGGATAATCCTGTAGCGTCAACAGCGGGGACGCATCTACTCGTCGACCCGACCATATCTATACGCACTGCTAAATTCCTGAAGCAGTTCCTGGCTAAAGGTCAAAAAATGGCTTTGTATGTTTCGTTGGTGCGGCAAAATTCGGTACCCGCGGGTGAGGCTCTCGTATTGTATCGTCCCATTTTATTTGTTGTACAGCTCACTTTTCGTTTCTATAAAAAATCAGGCATCCCTTGATTGAAAGAGATGCCTGTAAGGATAATACGGCGAAGAATCTACGGAATATTTACCCTTGAAACCGTAAACGGCAATACGGGTGGCGTTGAACCCATACGACGGTTCAGTTGCCCATTTACCACCAGGAAGTACGGTCCGGCTTTGGCCATGGTGGTATTAAAGAGCAGGTTTTGGCCAAAGCCCGCTCCTACCGTTCCTTGCAGGTAATCGCTACTGAGGGTGACTGGAAAGAGCTGATTAACGGCGTTTCGTGATACATATAAGGTATGATGCTCCAGCCATAAACCATCGCCCGCCATGACCGGTGTGTTGAGCTGAATTTCCGAAATGGCCTTGGTAGCCGTGTCAATCCGGTACAGTTTACCCGAGGTAGAAACCACCAGAATGAGGTATTTCTGATCATCGGTTAATTCGATTCCGTTGGCATTGACACCCGTCGCAGCAAAAGGAATTTGATCCTGAGTGAACGTCAGCCATTTTTCCACGTCACCCGGCTGATTGGTCGAGACGTCGATGCGATAAAGGTGTTGGTTTTGAGAATCCGTGAAGTAGGCGTAGCGATCGCCAAGAATCATATCGTTGACAAAACCCGTAGCCGCAAAGGAAGCAAGATCCCAGTTTTTCAAGAGGCTGCCATCGGGATTAAGCACCTGGATTTTGTTCTGGGTACCGCCACAGACCCATAAACGCCCTTTTGCATCCAGTTTCAGTCCATTACAGGTCGGACGGTTGGCCACAGCTCCGCTGGAGAAGAGGCTGGTTGCTCCCGTTTGTACATTTACTTTTAGAATGTCGCCAGTGCCGATGCTTCCTACGTAAAAGAAGCCGGTGGTGGAGTCATAGGCAATACCTTCGGGGAAGAAGTTGTCTCCCGGAATGGGATACCGTTCCAGGCTGACCCGAATGGGCCCCTCGATGTGGTCTTTGACGCAGGCGGCTACGAGCACGACAAAGAAAATTCCTAACAGAGCAGAGTAACGATTCATACGCAGGAATTGAGTGGTTGTTTAGGATACCAGGAACTAAAAGAATCATGCTCAGGATTTTAAACCTAAATTACCCTTAGCTGAGCCCCCCGGCGTTCGCCTCAGAAGCCACTACACCCTACGTAACGGATGGTAAAGAAGCCAGCTTTCTTCTAAAGAGCTACGATCAGGAATTACACAACTCGTCTGATTTTTCAGGGCTACAGGCCAAAACATTTTACGGGTGAGGTTGTTATTTTACTTGAACTCCACACACGAGTAGCTTCTAATCATTCAGCCCTTCCGATTACTTCAACCAGGCTATTTTAGTCAGATAGAGTCTTTATACTCAGCACGATAAGTATTTTTTTCAAGCCTTGTCAAACTAATACTACAGTTAATAACAAGTACTACTATTGTACAGCTTTTTTCACTACTATACTTTTGTAGTATCATTAAAGGCAACTATAAAGCAACGACACTTCTTAACTCCTTGCTTATACCTGCACAGCTTTAAAGATAGGCTCTCAATTTAGTATTGATAATTGAAAAGGTGTTCTGCATAAGACTTTGTCTTAACACAGAATCTTAAGGTTACTTGTTTGGCGGCAAGTAACCTTTTTTTATTCCAGTACTAACCCGTAGTACGCTTCCATCCGCGTCTGTAGCAAACTTTACTTTTAAATCGAATTATTATTTTGTCTCCGTAGGAATTAAAATCAATACTTGCCGCTTCTACCCATCATTCTATTTTCTGCTAGTAGATACAGAACTTTATACGTCATCAGCTTAGTTTAATTAATCCTTTTTACTTAGCTATAAAAAATAAGATTACCCCAACTGGATAATCTTATTTCTGTTGAATCTATACTTTTAAAAGGACTTTAGTACCCTTTATTTTGGTACATCCCTTCCGGATTGAGTTTATTTTCATCGAAAGGAATGGGATAGTATTGATCCTTGGTACCAAAGTTGGAAAGACGGGCCGTACCGAAATTCGCCTGAGACTTACTTCGCATATAGGTCACCAGTTCGTCGATGGTAAAAAAGCGTAGCAGATCAAACCAGCGTTGGTGTTCAAAGGCCAGCTCTACCCGGCGTTCGTGCAAAAGAGCCAGTTTCAACGTCGGAAATTTAGTCCGGTAGCTTTCCTGCTCTTTCATCGCGGCGTACTTCGGACGATTGGCCCGTTCGCGTACCATATCCAGATACGTAATGGCTGTCGCTTCATCCCCGAGATACACATGCACTTCGGAAAGCATCAGGATCACATCGGCGTAGCGGAGCAAAATCCAGTCATTGCCCCCGTAACCGTTTACGCCCGCCCCGGCACTCACATCCCGGAATTTGGTAATGAAGTAATCTTTAACGGCCGCATCATTGGCGAACTTGATCGAAAAATCCTTCCGCAGATCGCCTTCTTCGTATTCCAGCACCAGATCGCGGGTTACGTTACCGCCGATGCCCGTACCGGGTTTCAGCGAATTGATCGTCTCGCCCTTGGCTTGCGTATTGGCCGCAATACTGGAAGAGAAATTGATGTCGCCCTGCCGGTTCACAATCTGGAAGATGATTTCCGGATTGGTGGATTTCCTGGTCACGTCAAAGACATCGGCGTAGGGAATGTCTTTCAACTCCTTGAAGGTCCGACGATTATACGCTTCCATCAGATTGGTCTTGGCCAGATTTAGGTTAGCCGTCCGATTAGTCGCGTCGAGCGTGGTCGCCATCGTCAGATACACTTTTCCCAGCAAAGCAAAAGCGGCTACTTTCGATACGTGACCTTTTCCCGACAGCGGCTGGTGATCGGGCAGCGTACTAGCAGTGGCTTCCTTTACATCGGCCACAATCTGTTCGTAAACCTTTTCTTTTTTCTCACGGAAGGTGTTGGCCGCTACTTCCTCCGTCAGCAGTAATTGCCGCGTTACCAGAGGTACATCGCCCCACTTCCGTACGAGCTGAAAATAGAGGAAGCCCCGAATGAACTTCACTTCAGCCTGGTAGTTCGCCTTCGTTTCCGGATTGGCGTAGCTAACCTTGTCCAGGTTGTCGAGCACCTGATTACAGCGGGTAATGGCTTGGTACAGGTTCAGCCAATGCCGTTTCAGGTAGGTATTACTCGGCAAAATTGAGAAGTCATTGAACTGAAAGGGTTCTCCGGCGTTCGACTGGTTGTCGTTTCGGCCCGTATCATCGGAGCGTTCGTCGGTATACAGGCCGCTGTTTTCGCCAACGGTCTCGGAACTTCGTAGATACTGGTACACGCCGTTTACCGCCAGTTTCACATCATTTTCCGTCTGAAAAAATACGGCGGAAGGAATGGCATTCGGATCACTTTCTTCGAGAAAACTCTTCGAGCACGAACCTAGCCCCAGCAGGAGCGATAAGCTCAGAATAGAAAAATATGTTTTGTTCATCGTTGTATGTCTTGGAAATGGGAGGGAGTCTGGTTGGAGCAGTTTGAGGTTGGCATGGGTTTGATCAGGTTTGAGTTTGAGTACATATAAAGTTTGAGCTGGTACAGGGTTTGACTGGATATACGGATCAAGACGTTCCGGTTAAAAGATGAAACTCCCGTTCTGGTCCTTGACAACAATCCTCTCCCAACCTCTTTTTAAACACGTTCAAACCTTTCTCAAACCTCCTCAAACTCTTTTTTAAACTTGAAACTTTCTCAAACGCTTTCAAACCTCAAACCTCCTCAAACCAGTTTTAAAAACTCAGTTTCACGCCTACATTGTAACCCCGAACCAGCGGGTATTTTCCGTAATCCACACCGGGGGTGAGGTTTGCTCCGTTGTTGTAATCTACTTCGGGATTGTAGCCTTTGTATTTCGTGAGGGTAAAGGCATTGTCCACCGATACGTACAGACGGGCGTTGCTTAAGCCTTTGTCACTGAGCCACTTCGAGGGCAGACTATACCCCAGCATTACGTTGGTGCAACGCAGGTAAGAGCCATCCTGCAAATAGAAAGTCGAGAGCCGCGTACTGTTACTTTGCGTACCGCCCCGGGAAGCCCGGAAAATTTTGCCATTGCCCGGCTCGGCCTCCGAGCGATACCGTTCCTTCACGATGGAATACTGGTTGCCGGAGCCCTCCATGTTGAAGAGGTAATAGTCCTGTCCATCGAGTACTTCATTTCCGTAAGAACCGTTAAAGGAAGACGAGAAATCAAAGTTTTTGTAGCTGGCCGTCAGGGCAAAGCCGTAGATAAACTTCGGATACGGCGAGCCAATCACCCGCTTGTCGGCATCATTCACTACGCCATCACCGTTGACGTCTTCAAAGTACAAATCGCCCGGTTGCAGGGGGTTACTGGAAGCGGTAGAACGGGCCGGACCTTTCAGTTGATACCCGGCCGGGAACGACTGCGTGGCGGAATTGTAGTTAGCATTGTCGATGGCCAGATTTTCCATATCCGATTCACGGACCATGCCTTTCACCTTAAAGCCGTAGAACATCCCAATGGGTTGACCCTCCTGCGTGATGTGCGTCAGGTACGACCGCTCGGCACCATTGGTAATGATGGTACTGGCTCCACCCATGTTCAGTACCTTGTTGCGGTTCAACGAGAAGTTTCCACTCAGGTTCAGTTTGAAATCAGGCGTTGAGATCAAACGACCATCGAGTTGCAGATCCAGGCCTTTGTTTTCTACGCGGGAATCGCGAAGGTTGGTCAGGATCGTTGAAGCTCCGGAAATCGCCGAAATGGGTTGATTGAACAACAGATTAAACGAGCGACTGATGTAGTAGTTGGCAATGACGAAAAGTCGGTTGTTGAACAGTCCCGCATCAACACCAAAGTTGAATTGCGAAGTCGATTCCCAGCCCAGTCGCTGATCCCGGATCCCGTTCGTCCACATCGCCGTTTCGATGGCATTACTCCCGAATACAGCCCCACCCGGACTTGCCATCACCTGCTGGTAGTTGTAATTACCAATGTTGTTATTGCCACTTAAACCCCAGCTAGCCCGTAGTTTGAGCGAAGAATTTTGTCCCAGAAAATCATTGTAGAAATTCTCTTTGGAAATATTCCAGCCCGCCGATACAGAAGGGAAAGTACCCCATTTGTTAAGCGGACCAAAACGAGAAGAACCATCCCGCCGGAAGGAAGCCGATAGGTAATACTTCTCATCGAAGTTATAACCGACCCGAGCCAGATACGAAAGCAGGGTCCAGGCGTTTTTCTGCGTACCCAGATCACCGCCGACGTTTAACAGAAAGTTGGTCGGATCAGCTCCCTTTCCAGTAATTTCCTTGATTCGGTCGTTCTGAAAACCCCGAGCCGAAACGCTGATGACATCCCCTTCAAACTTCTGAGCCGTATACCCCGCCAACGCGTCGAGGCTGTGTTTCCCAAACTGGCGGTTGTAATGTAGCGTGTATTCAGCCAGTCGATCTACCTGAGCGATGGTACGGGCCGTAGCCGTGGCGGCGGCAATGGCCTGGGCTGAACCTGGAGCGTTGTTGCCACTACTCAGGCTCGTGGGCAGGTAGTATTCGTACTTTTCGTTGTAAGACTGCATCCCCAGGTTGATCCGGGCCGATAAGCCCGGCAGCAGATCGTAGGTGGCGTTTCCGTTGTAAGTACTCCGCGAGCCCCGACGACGAATAATCGTTTCCATCGCTACCGCCACGGGATTTTCAACCGTCTGGTAGGCGTACAGGGGTCCCTGCGAAGAGGATTCAAATTTGGACAGCGTACCATCGTCGTTGTAGGCCCGGAAGTACGGAGCGTAAATCAAAGCACCCAGAATCGGTCCTTTATCAAAACGGCCTTCTTCCACTTCGCGGTTGGTATTGGAAGTCAGGGCCAGGTTTGCTCCGATCTTCAGGCGTTTGTTTACCTGAGCATCTAGATTGGCCCGCAGGTTCATCCGTTCCTGTCTGGTACTCACAATGATCCCTTCCTGATTCAGATACCCGCCACTCAGGGCGTAGCGAACATCCTTGGTACCGCCCGAAAAGCTCAGGTTATGCCGCTGTACGGAGGCCGTGCGGTAGAGTTCATCCTGCCAATCCGTATCGTACTTCGGTTTGATCATTTTCTGGTTAGCGAAGTCATAGATCTCCGCTGGAATACTCACGCTGCTGGCGTTACCCACCCGGGCAATCCGTGTCGCGTTGTTATCGGAAAACATGGCGTCGTTCCAGGTTTGCCCCGAATTGCGAACCAGATCACGGTACGAGTTATTGTGACCGTCGATGTGCAGCTGGGCGAATTCCTCGGCGTTCAGCAGATCTACCTTTTTGCTGAGTTGATTCAGGCCAAACTGGTAATCGTAATCCAGGCGGCCCTTGCCTTCTTTGCCTCGTTTGGTGGTAATCAGTACAACGCCACCGGCCGCCCGTGAACCATAAATGGCCGCCGAAGCCGCATCTTTCAGGATGTCAATCGACTCAATATCATTGGGATTGATGAAGACATCGGGTCCCGCCGGGTAACCATCAATGACATACAG
Organism: Siphonobacter sp. BAB-5405; assembly: GCF_002872335.1. Classification (GTDB taxonomy): domain Bacteria; phylum Bacteroidota; class Bacteroidia; order Cytophagales; family Spirosomataceae; genus Siphonobacter. The sequence continues at coordinate 395,793 of NZ_NJAG01000036.1, forward strand.
CGGATCCGCACTGGCATTGATGGAGCCGACGCCCCGTACCCGAATTTTGGTACTGACGTAGGGAGCCCCACTCACCTGCGAAATCTGAACGCCGGCTACTTTCCCAACCAAGGCTTGTCCAACCGTGGGCGTAGAAAGGTTCAGCTCCTTGGCTTTTACACTGGAAATGGCCCCGGTTACATCGCTTTTACGAACGGTTTGATAACCCACGGCCACTACTTCGTTGAGCTGACTGGCGGATTCCTGTAACTGTACGTCAAGTACCTGCCGATTACCTACGACTACTTCCTGAGAGACGTAGCCGATGAAGGAGAACACCAGCGTACTGCCCTCTTCCACTTCGAGGGCATACTTTCCCGTAGCATCCGTAATGGTACCACGGGTGGTGCCTTTGCTGCTCACGGTTACACCCGAGAGGGATTCTCCTTTTTCATCACGAACAATCCCCGTGATTTTGACCAGAGCCCGCGAGGAGCTAAGCCGGGACTCGGGAGTTCGGGAGAGAGCATCGCTGGTAGTTGCCAGAACCACCAACAGGCAAAGCGGACTCAGGAGCGTCGCCGCTTTACGCAAGGGAAAAGATACACGTTTCTGCATGTATAGTGTAGTAGTTGAATGTGCTGAAAACAGGCCATAGCCAGCGGTTCTGATTCGAGGGAACCAGAGGACTTTAGCTAGCTCAAAGGGTTGGTTAGTAAGAAAAATGGCGGATACTAGTAGTCGAACGCTACCCAGTGAACGTTCTCTTGTTTGGATGAAGTCACCAGAATTCCCTCTCCGTTACGCGTGAGGGTAAATCCTTCGAGTTCATCGGTTTTATCAAAGTCTATTACTTTCAACACGTGTTCTTTGCTCTGAGCAATGGATTGATTCAAATCCAGAAAAGTCAGTCGCCAGCGGCGGCCCTCGATCTGATTTTGAATCAGTACCAGAATATTTTTATCCGGGATAAAATGGAGATTTTGTACCCAGGGCGAACAGATAAACTTTTTGTAAAGAACGCCCGGATCGGAAGTTTTTATGGCCTTTGTCAACGCCTGCGGATCATACAACCGGACTTCGTTGGCCTTATTCCCGTAATCAGCCGTGGCTACGTACCAGCGGCCCTCATACTGTACGTACTCCGGACGAGTCCCCTGAATGCAGGCATCATCTTCAATGGTACGGATGAGATTTCCCTGGAGGGTTCCGCTCTGGAGTAAGCCGGCCCAGTTTACCTGATAGATAACGGCTTTCCACTGCGTTCCTTCGGGATTAAGTCGAATGCTGTTTCCGATGAATACCGGTTTTCCGGGCTTATGAGCGATCCCCGTTGGGTGGTTGATAATGTCTTTGGAATCAATGCTTAGCTGTACTTCTTTTTGCGTATACTGAAGTTCGTGGTCTTTCAATATATACTCCCGAATGATTCCTACTTCCCGATCGCCGTAGAGGTACACGTTTCCATCGATATAACTTACCCCCTGCCCTGCTCCCAGCGAATCAATGGTCATTGATTTTTGGACCTGCACCGACTGACCGTAGGCCGCGAATGCTCCCTGTATCATCAAAACCAAACTCAATACCTTCTTCATTCCTGCAAAATAAAGGTCGCTAGATTACCCTAAAACCACGCGAATGTTATCTAATTATGAAGCTAAGAGCTGATTAAAACCGATATTGAATTATCCGTACGATCTTTTGTTTTTTTATTTCTATACGTACTAAAGATGATGGCATTTATACAAAACAGGGCAGGCTCCGGACGATTGATTTTCCGAGCTGCCCTGATAAAAATAGAATGTACCTTAAATCAATTGTAAGTGCGGACGGATCTGGATGGAAACCACGTCGCAGCGAAGCGGTTGGGTCAGGATATAATGCACGGAAACCGCAATGTCTTCTGCTCTCAACATTTCTCCCGTTTTCTGTTTTTCGCGTTCTTCTTCGGGCGTAGTCGGCTGCATGTCCGAGCCTACCGCTCCGGGTTCAACCAGACTTACTTTGATGCCGAGTTTATTGACTTCTTTTCGTAAACTTTCGGCAAACCCCTGGAGGGCTGATTTGGTAGCCACGTACACCGAACTACCTTCCTCCCGTACATCCGCACTCATCGAGCCAATCAATACGATGTGGCCTTTTTGCTGAGGCTTCATGCGGTTTAGAGCTTCTTTCGTCGTAGCCAGATAGCCCATTAGATTGGTTTCGATGACATACCGCCACTCTTCATCGGGCATTTCATCAATAGAACCCGCTGCCAGAGCCGCCGAGTTAATCAGAATATCAAGTCCGCCCAGCTGCTGATCTACCTGCTCAAACACCTTTTTGATGTCATCCGGCTTCGCTGCGTCGGCGATGATGCCTTCGGCTTTTCCGCCGGCTTCCCGAATGGCCGTTAGGGTTTCGTCCAATTGTTCCTGATGGCGTCCAAAGGTGAAAAGCGTAGCTCCGTAGGAACCGAGTAAAATTCCAATTGCCCGACCGATACCCGTTGTACCGCCCGTTAGCAGAATACGTTTTCCTTCCAGGCTTTCTACCCGGGTGTGTGCTTGCGTAGCTTGTTGCATTGTTGAAAATTATCTAACGTGAGTAAATAGAATTTGACCTTACGAACGTGACCACTCCAGCCGTATTTGCTGGTCGCCCTGTACTATAAATTCCTGATACTGGCGGGTTTCGTCCTGTGGCTGCATGGGTTCCTCCGTTACCGAATCAAAAAGCTGGATAAGTGGAAACGACCTACCCAGAGCGATTACCCGAAACCGACACGTAAACCCGGTTACCCCGCCCAGCCGGAATAATGCGTATCCCTGGTGTGGACTTACGACGTCGTATTCGGCGTGGTAGATGGGATATTCGCAAAACACCATCACCGGCATCGGGTCGAAACGTTTATACGCATACGTAGTCAGGATGTACGGCAAAGCTCCTCCGTATACTTCCTGGCCTACCGAACCCGCCTTTTGTAGTCCGGTGGGAATGTCCTCCAGCGGAATGGGCAATTTCGGAGCAATGTGCCCCTCCCGCGGTTCTTCACTGATCATGTCGGGAGGTAATTCCGTTGGGAAATAATACTTTCCACGATGCAACAGATACTTGAAGTACTCACTAAAAATCTGCCGGATGGGAGCCGGGACATCGCTGCCCAATTCCTTCAGGTAATTGAGTACGGTAGCAAAAATTTCGGCTTCTTCGTAAGCGGCCAGGTATTCGGCATCCCGCAAGGGAGCCACGCCCAAAAAGGTACTTCGGTATTTACCCAGGCCAATGCTACATTCCCAAACCCACATGCGGGCAATGAGGTTAGCAATGCTGAGTTTACTTAACTTATAGTACAAGTGATTACCGGTTAGTTTCCACAACTTCACCAGGGTCAAAGCACTCATCATGGTAATGTTGGACTGGTACAGCAGGTCGAAGCCTTTGCCGATTAGTTGTTCGGCTGAACGAATTGCTTCGTCCAGATACATCGTATCCCGGGTCATTTCATAAGCCTGAAGCATGATGTGGCAATAGAGTCCGGGCGTATCCAGCTCACCTCCCCTACCTTCACTGGTTTCTGCTTTGAGTACTTTCAGGCTCTCGGCGTGGTAAAATACGGGCCACTCGTACTTGAAATGATGAGCCGCATTCCTAACGTACTGGAGCGATTTCAGGAACAGGTCTTTCGCCTGCATATCGCCATGCTCGGCCAGCCGTGCCAGATTCATGAGGATATGAACGAGGTACCAGGAATCGATTTTATCCGGGTCTTCCTCTTCACTCAATTCCTCCTTTTTAAAGGTTTCGCCGGGCAACCAGCGAACAATCGTTTCCTTTTGTTCATCGTAAAAAGAAGGAATGCTTTGTCGCAGCCTTTCTACTAATTCCACCGGCTCGCCCAGCCACTGCTGGTACTCCCAAAGCGGTACCAGAATCGCCAGTTGCACCATACTTTCGGGAGGCTTTTCCGTGGAACCTACGTAGGCATTAACGTAGAATTTATTATGGATCTGACGGCCGCATTCACCATCTTTGGTTAACGCTTCAACGGTTCGCTGGGAGGCCTTGGGCCAGTCGTAATACGCCGTTTCGGGTTTCTGTACGTGAGGATAGATGAGTCCAATCGCCTCTAAAAACTGTTCCGCTCCCTCAAATTCATCCGTAGGAATGACTTCATTCAAATACAGAAACGCATCGCTTAGCGTAATTTCCTTCTCCGCGGGTAAAGGCTGTTCGGCCGCTGGTAAGCTAAAACCCAGCTCCGGCCATTGGGCCGATACACAGCCATTGGGTTCAGTTTGCGTTACATCTCCATATTCGTTTAAAGAAGTCAGGTTCTGAAAGTAAAAAAAACTACCTTCCAGCGGTTCCGTGACCGAAGCATACACCAGACCCGCCGTAGGTCCGCTTTGTTTGATGTACATCTTACCCGCAGTTTCCATGGGATCATTGTCGGCGTTGAGAAAATAAATATCCCGGGGAAAACCCTGTACGGTAAACGCTTGCCAGGGTGTCAGTCGGGTGGTATACCGTAACAAGCCGGACTCGTAGATTTCCAGGTTAATACGGAAAAGTCCCAGAGACCCTTCTACTTCCCATTCAGCCGATTGTTTGTTCTTCCTGAGGTTGCGTACGTTGCCCGTCAGGTGCTGATCATAACAGGTACGAATGGCCAGTTTTCCTTTATTGGGAAATTCATAGAATAACCAGAACGAGTGGTCATCCAGGGCCGTCTGTAGCTTTCCCTGGGCCCAACGAAAAGTGGTGGCTTCTATGCTCGCTTGCTTCAGTTGTTCTTTCACCCCTAACGCCCACTGTGAAACCTGTTCGGTACGAACGAAGGGCTGCCCAAAAGCATTTTTGTCAGTAGTCAGCATAGCTTGTATACTTGCTTATGTAATTACAAAAAGTGGGGATCGATGCAAACGTTAAAAAAAACATTCCCTGAAAAAGCGTGACTTCTTCAGGGAATGGATAACCATTTGATGCTGAATGTGACGGCGAAAAAATATAGTCGCTCAAGAGTACCTTACTATCGTATACGTTAAAATGGCAATGAGCTGTTTTGGGCTAAACTATCCACAATCTACAGGTACTTATACCCTGAATCAGGCGGGTAGGAACGAAGGTCTGTTCGTAGCTTTAAAAACTGAACTGGGGGTCCACGAGAAAATCTTCCACCGCCTGCTTTCGAAACATCAGCAATACTTCGGTACCCACCTTTTCTTTAGAAACCACGACGAGCCGAATTTTCAATAACTGGCTTAAATCCTTGATGATGATTAACCCCAAGCCCAGTTGTGGGGGCAGTGCCTTACCCGCCTCTTCCAGACTACGGGATTGCGGTTGGTTGAACCATTTCACTAACTCCAGAGGCATTCCCGGACCCGTATCCCGAATGGACAAATGAATTTCTGATTCCATCTCCAAGGCTTTTAGGGTGACGTGGCCATTTTTTGTGCTGCGGATGGCATTGTCCAGCAAATTATGAATAATGATGGCCAATAATTCCGGATTGCTCGTGACGCTCACCTTATTTTTTACCTGGTTTACGACGACTGTACCATTCCTTCGGGCACTGTCCTGAAAAAATGAAATTTTATTGGTCAGAAGATCACGAAGATTAACCGCCTGCAACGATACACTCCCTGACTGCTTCATCTGGGGTTTTACGTATTCCAGCAAATTGTTGATCAACTGCTGAATTCGATACGTCGAATCATAAATTCCCTTGGTCATTTCCAGCATGGTTGCCGAAGTACCTTCTTTCTGGAAATGCTGGTATACTAACTGATTTAAATCGACAACGTATCTTAACGGTGCTTTTACATCATGACTGATGGCCGCAATGATATGGTCCTGAATGAATTTTCGCCAGAGCAGCTCCTGTTGGGAGTTCTGTACGAGGGCGAGCATTTGCTTAATTTCGCTGGTTCGTTCGGAAATCACCGCCTCCAGGTTACGATTTTTCCTTTTCAGATACGAGGATCGAAATTCAATGATTCCATAAATGAATAGGATTGAGGCTATTCCCAGACCTATCCAAAATCCTATTTGCAGATACCAGGGCTTCTGGATGATAACGGTAAGGTGGCAAACGGAATAATTATCCCTACCAAAACCATTGATGAGTTTAACGGAGAGCTTGTAAGTACCCGGACTTAAATGGTTAATCTGAAAGGTTTTATCCCCCCCGTGCAACGTATTCCAGGTTTGGGGTTGTTCATGGTTATCGGTAAATGCATAAGCAAGGCGAAGGTTATTGGCATTGCCGAAGTACGGCGTAGTCACGTGAACCGTCAAGGGCGTATGATTTGGGGGAAGAGTTATCGTGTCCGAAGCCAGGAATTGCGTTGTACCATCCCTACTGATGCGATCGATAAGTATTTGACGTTTTGGCAATTCGGGTTGGATCTTCTCCGGTTCAAACCAAACCAGGCCATTCAAAGTAGGTAAAGAAAAGAAACGATCCTGAACCCTTAGGCCGCAGGGTTCACACCCTCCGTTAAATTCATTGATTCGAAATCCGTGTTCTTTGGTATAATGATGATAATAGATTTCTCCATTAGTCTGTCCTTGGGCAAAATCGAGTAAGTCCTGTTTAGCAGCCTGAAACAAGCCTTTATTAGTCGTAATCCAAAGATACCCCTTGCGGTCCTCCATGATACAATGGGCCTGGGCCAAATGTTGCCGGGGACCTAATGGAAGATTCGTGACTTTTCTTTCCTGGATTAAATAGATTCCATTCTCAGCCGTGCTTACCCACACTTCTCTGGCTTTGGAGCAGTGTAAACTTCGAACGTAGATGTCTTTGAATGCAGGTACCCAGTTGACCTTCCGGGAAGGAAGATCAACATTGAAAAGGCCCGCGTACGTACCTACCCATAATTTATGCGTTTTTTCATGAAGAAAATAGGACACGCGAACATTCGGCATGTTGAGGTAAAGCTGGGGTACCTCCTGCTGTTGCTCCAGTTGAAAGACCCCATGCCCATCGACCCCAATCCAGAGTGGACCTGTTTTGCCCTGATATATACAGGAAATGTGGCCGGGAAGTTGCCACTGCTTCAGGAGACGATCTCCGGTTGCGTTAAATTTATAAAGTTTATTTTCATAGGTAGTCCAGATGTTCTGATGGTGATCCTGGGCCATCATATACCGATCGGATTGGCTTTGAGCCAGAGCGGTTAACTGCCGGATTACGGTACTTCGGCCATTGGTTCGCATGGCCACCCCCTTGCTGGTTACTACGCTGGAATCCTGGAATAAAGACTGAGCATAGAACACATTCCTTTGACCGCCTTCTTTCACATGCAGGGTTTGAAAATCCATTCGGGTGCATACATAAAGCCCCTGACTTAAACTTCCCAGAAAAACCCGTTTATGAGCTGAATCGTAGTATAAACTGGAAATGTTGATTAACGAGAAGTCAAAGTCTTTCAGAATCAGCTGGGTCTTTAATGCATTGGTCGTTTTACTCAGTTCGTACAAACAACCATTGAGGTATAAAAAGGCCTGATCCGCTGCGTTGTTCCAATACAGTTGAATAGCCTGCTTTTGCGTTCGGTAAGCTGAATTGTGGAGAATATCTCCAGTTAACGGAAAGATCCGGGGTTGTTCTTCACTGACCAGCAACGTTTTCCCCTCAGGTTGAAATTCGAACAAACTGGTCCCCAGCCTGAATACGTGTTTGAAGTCCTTGAATTGTTTTTTTAGACTATACGCTTTTTTCCAGTGTACATACGCATCCAGAGAGGTATGCGTACATAGAAAAAAGTTGCCATTTTTCATGGGAATTAGATACTTGCGGACAGTATCTAACATGAAATAATTATCGGGTAAACCGGTAGAAATGCTTAAAGGGAAAGAGGCTAACTGGGGCTTAAGATGCGGACGATAATACGTTTGTTTGGCGTACGTTTTGCCGTTTTCAATTTTTATAAACTCACTTTTTGCATTGATGGCAAACAAACTTTTCCCATCGGATGCCAGGTCCGGATATAATGACTTAAAACGCTGACTACGAGTATGAAAGGAGGTATAAAACTGTTGCCCGTCAAACCGTACCACGCCCGCTTCCGTTGTCATCCAGAGAAATCCTTCTGCATCACGGGCAATACTCTTCACACTGTTTTGGGGTAAGCCATTATCATCCGTATAATGATCGATGTGAAATGTTTGTGCACACCCCGGTATACGCACCAGTACGCCCCAGCCAATCAGCCAAACAATAAATATTCGAAATAACATGATACCAGAAAAAAAGCTGGAGCAACTACGCTGTTTATAGTAGCGTAGCTGCCCAAGCTTTGTAGAAAAAAGGACTATACAGCGACCGGAGGCGTCCCCTGAAGCACACGCATGGTTTCAATCAAAGAGACGATACTGTTCACTCCTAATTTATTGAAAACCCGGTTTTTAACCGTACTGATCGTAGAAATATGCAGGTTGAGCTGACGCCCGATATCAGCCGGACCATAGCCCTTAACCAGATAGTGTAAAACTTCTTTTTCCCGGTCCGAAAGGTTTTCTAAAGGATTATCGTGCATTTCCTCAGCCTGATGTAACAGCTTATCAATACTAACCTGCCGCATCTGAGGACTTAAATACTTCTCATTATTGAAAACCGTTTTTACTGCCAGTAGCACCTCTTCCTGGGCAGAATGTTTAGAGATATAACCTTTAGCACCAGCTTTCAGGCAAGGTAAAGCGTAGACTTTTTCGTCATAGGCAGAAAAAACGAGGATACGAGATTGTTGTTGTTTATAGAGAAAGGTTTCCAGCATTTTAATTGAGTTACCCCCCGGAACATTCAGATCCAGTATTAGCATATAGATGGGCACTGTGCTATAGTAATGCAGTGCCTGTTCATAGTCATTGCACAGGTAAACGTTTAGTTTAGGAAAGTTAGATTCTAACAAATACTTAATCCCTAAGCCTACAACGGGGTGGTCTTCACAAATGAGGACATTTTTCATAAAGGAATTGGACACGAAAAGTTAAGTGGTGATAAATATATCAAGATAGATACGTCTCCATTCTTGAAGACCAGGGTGTGGGGTAGTTTCGTACAATGCCTGCCGGACTGTGCAGATCTTGGCGTATATAGCTTTTTCATAAACAGTTTACCTTAATTTTTTAGGGTAAGTACTATTTAGAGAGCATAATCAGATCAATGCAATGTATGTAAATGATATCTTCCTCAATTCCGTAGGAAAATACCATTATAAGCGAGAATATATCGCCTTTTTATCAAATGACAACAAATTTGATAAAGAAAAAGTCTTTGGATGGTACGGAGCAGAAAACGGCTCAAGAGGCGTACTGGCGGCATGATAATTGATCGTTAACCTTGTTGAAAATTTGCTTGAGACTAGTGGCAGATAGACCTCTGATGAGCAATTCTACGTAACGAAGTTAACTAAGCAATTGTTAATAGTACTCTATAAATTATCAAAGTGGGCAAAATAGTGACTGAAAAGGACACTTAAAAAGGATTCTTCTATGAGTACTCCTAATCTTTAAGCCATTGTAAAAATTCGGATGCTCTCGCTTTACTAACGATGATGGGCTGAGGGCTGGATACCGTCAGGATAACTGTTAATTTCCGGGTAAAGCTACGTTCCACATGTTGTACTTTTTGTCGCGGAATGATATACTGCCGATTAGCACGAAAAAAATCACGCTCCGACAATAGGTCAAGAAGCTCATCTAGTGTCTCACGAATTTCATACTGCTGACAATCTGTATGAATGTGAGCGACATGATTTCTTGTGTATATAAAATTGATTGCAGAAGGCTCGATGGGAATCAGCCGATCACGGAAATGTACAAATATAGTCTTCGAGCGGCTCATGTCCTCAAGAAAGGACTGTTGAGAAAAGACACTTTTCAGCGTCTCCACCTTTTCCAGACTCTTCCCTAGCTTTTCTTCTTCTATGGGCTTTAACAGATAATCGATGCCATTGGTCTCAAAGGCCTCCAAAGCAAACTCATCGTAAGCGGTACAAAAGATAATAGGTGCTTTTATCAATAATTCTTTGAGTAGATGAAAAACCTTACCATCAGACAGGATAATATCAGCAAAAATGAGATCCGGAAGCTCATGCGTGGCAAACCACACGCGAGCTTCTTCAATAGACTCCAGAATAGCACAAACGTGAATATCACTCCGTAGATTCTCCAGGGATTGTTTCAGTTCATTCGCTGCTTTCCGTTCATCTTCTAAAATCAATACATTCATGGTGCTCAATCAGGACTAGTAAGATAACTAAAGTTGCCATTATTGCTTAATTATGTATCAGCGAATAGATGGTAACCGTAATTTTCTATACATTTTGATTCAATTATTCGAAAACAGACCCTCGAATTCTGATAAACCCAATTCAGAAATTTTTGATCAGATGATCGCATAATAGAAAGCGAAGTACTACTATATGTAAATTTTGATATTTTTCAAACTGACAAAACTACGATTTACTGAGCAATTATCGTACAAACTTATAGGTATGTACGAAATAGCTTTACTATAATAATAAACATTCAATGACACGAATGCAAAGTATTTTACGTGACACATAGTAGTAATTATTGTGTTTAATATCATATAGCAATTATTAAATATCATTAAATGAGTCTTAATAATTAATTACAAAACATAATTGTAGTATTAATACTACAAAATAAATCAATAATTACTACAACACAATTATACATTAAACTATTGGATGGATTCTAGGCATATTTTTGATCAAAGCTACAGGCATCGTGTTAGTCACTATATCGTACATTTCTTACGCATTGAGCCTTATTCAGGTATCTTGATCATTCGTTTAACCATTTACTTTAGAGCAATACTATTCTTGATTACAGTCATTAAGTGAATAGAAAAAAAGAGTTGCCTGTAAAACAACAGGCAACTCTTCAAAAGATTAATGAAAACATTATCTTATTTGAAAACTTTTATCAAAAAACATGATTAATACCTAGTCCAGTTAAATAATATTTATGTATTAAGTTGTTTAATTACTTGACTAATGATTAAATTTTAAATCACCTATTTTACTATGAATTAGATGATTTAATAAAGTAGCTACTGAAGCTTTTAAATAAATATTATTTACTAATACAATTATGAATAGTACCCCTGACTTATACTCGAATGAGGCTTAAATATTCTTTGATCTTAATTTTACTTTGAACTCGTTCATGTTTTGTACTATAGTTTTAAGCGTTTAAAATAAGTATAGATTAGCGTATGAATCCAATGCTACACAAATAATAAAGGGCAACAGGCAAACAGTGCTTTATTAACTGAACTACAAGGCAGGGCTCGAACCTGCGACCTTCCGGCCTGTCGGCTCGGATGTTCTAACCGAAGGATCACTGTTTTACGGCACCTTTAAGGGTAGAGAAGGGTAATAAGCTCGGGGCAAAAATCTGCTCTACCTACTGAGCTACCTGGCTGGCCAGAGCCGGATTCGAACCGGCGACACGAAGCAACGCCGCGATACGACACCTTCTTTTCTTTTTAACGGGTGGGTTGTAATGATTCAGGAGTAACCAGCGATTCGGGTGGGTGACCTTTCGGAGGATTCGAACCTACCTACTGACTTGGTCAATAGGTTCACCCTCACCAGACTCTATACGAAGTAACCCGTTTCTACGATATCCTTAGAACTAACGTTTGCTACCATTCAGTAAGACATCAAGCTTGGCAAAGCTTTATTTCAATACTAGGCGGTATCCCCTCAGGCATAAAACATGGATTTTACTTGAATACTATAATTCGTTAAGACTTTATCTAATTTTGCCTGAGTCGAACTACCTCCTGGCGTACTGCCCTCAAAACGATACAGACACGCTTTGATGACTTGTACGATCTTTTGTTTATCTGCTTCCCTTACTTCTTCTTTTTCCGTTTGCTGTCTTTTTATTTCCAGACTAGCCTTTGCAAGTTTGATCACCTCAGATTCAATACCAAACTGCTTGAAGAGATCGTCGATCCAAAGCTCTGGCACTACTTGCTGGCTAGCTAATTCCGCGGATAGCAGTCCCCGAATGCAGTAAAACGCTACTTTATACGTAAACTTCTGATCGCTTTCCAGCTTGTAAAAGTGACTCTTGGCCAACGAGAGGTAATGATAGTAGAGAGCTTTAAAATTGATATTTTCGGTAACTTCCCTACGGAATGTAGTCCAATCGGGTAGTTCATTCCAATACATCAGATCGGCTCGCACCCACTCAAAAACTGTAGGGTTACTTTTTTGTAATAATCCAAACATCTTATCCAGACCATACGAGACAAAATCCAGTTCTCCATCCATTACCTCCCATACATCCCGCTGTTTCTTAAAATCAAAATAGTTTGTTTTGGCCGGAAGGTGGAAACCTCGCACATCAAAGTCACTATCAGGGCTGGCAATTCCCCAAAGCCGGCTTCCACTTTCAATGTAAAAAAGCGGAATTTCGCTTTTGTCCATAAAAAGGCTAGCGATTCTATTTTTCATACAAAGTCATTTAGAAAAGTAACGAACGGAATAAGGAGCAACGGGCGAATCGGGAGCGGGGTATCGCTAAGAGGACTCGAACCTCCATCCTGACCGAAGTCATAATGCCCCCCCTACATGCTGCGAAGTATCCCGATGCTACGGCATCCTTTGGGCTGGGCTTCTAAAACTTAGCCCGTACCGTACTAAGCACAGTTACGTGTAAAAACCTTACCGTTACGCGTTATTAAAATCAATAATTCCTAATCATTTCCAGAATTGACTCACCCTTTTCAAGGGCTTCCAGTACCCCGAAGATTTTATCACTCCAGCCCGCAATCAGGTATACATCCTTCCGGAGGACTTGTAGGGGCGTTTTGCCGTAACCACTTAAGTCAAACAAATACAGACGGGCTGAAGGGTGAATCTCCTGTTTATACTTCCCCCACAGGTTACTTAGCTGATTGCTCCCTGAGCCGCTGTTCCAGAGCTGCAAATCCGTGAAAAACATGATTTTATCCATTTTCTCGCGGCGGTCTATCAGTTCTTTTAATACCAGATAGCCATTAGTAGCATAGCCTACCTCTCCTTCCCGTTTGTAGAATTCATGCACATTGGCGAGTATTCGATTTCTAGGAACCTGGATTCGCTTCCAGCTATCGCCGAACATTCCAACCTGTACATTCCTGCAACGGGATTGTAACAGCATAGCTAGCATCAAACCAATATCGTAAAGTAAGATACTCGACTGCGGTGAAACAGGCTTCTGCATCGAACCCGATACGTCGCAGGCTAGCAGTACGCGGGTATGCTCCTCAAAACCCTGAATCCGACGGGCACTTTGAACTACGGCCTTTTCCAATCCGTCCAAAACTTCTCCTACGTACCCTTGACCACTGAAGACTTTTTCAATCCAGTTTTCCTGCTTATGACGCTTCATTTCCGTTCCCTGTAACTCACGATAAGCGGCTAAATAGCGGAAGGGAAACTGCTTCGACCGGGCGACCTGTTCAGGCGAGGCTAAAGTATTGACGGCTTTTTTCAGATGTTCATACGAGACCCCGGCTTGGATCACATTTCGCAGGTTTCGCAACAAAGCCATATATGCCAGTTTGTTACTATCGATCAGTTCTTCCCACTTTTGTTGAAAAGCCGCTTCTTTATCCGTGGCTGATTTAAACTTTTGCTGCCCCAACGCTGACAATTCGGTTTCCCAGGTATAGGGTACAGGTAATGTGTTGGTTACTATTTGATTGAAAATTTCCTGTTGAGCTGGATTTTTAGCTTTGGGATGAACTAAAAACAAGGCATCCCGCAGTTTAATAGCCGTATTTCGATTGTATTTAGCAAATTGATACGCATCAAATTGATTGAACGCCGAAGCCAGCCCTTTTTGCAGTTGCTTCGATAACCGATTGAGTTTTTTCAAACCGGTCCGTTCGTTTAGAGCCTGATAGCAGGCCAGCAGCTCCGTGATTTCATCGGCACGGGCAATGACCCGCTCCGTCGTTCGGGCGACGAGGTCATCCCCGGAGTGAATGCGGGCCAATTCTGCCAGTAGTACCAGAGGAGCCGAACGCAGATACATCTGATGCCGGGCGTAAATGGCTAGTTTTGCTACAAAACCCGGATCATTCTGAGCAATCAGATTGCGTATCCGAATGAGTCGCTCATCATTGGGCTCGTAAAAGGTATCATTCAAAGACCAGGTTACTACGGTTGAATACAACTCCAGAGCTGGATTCATGCGGTAGGCTTTCGCTCCTTCATGGTTCAGGATCGGCTGACTTTGTTGAGGCGTTGTATTGAATTTCATAACTGTCTTTGTTTTCGTTGACGATACAAAGGTTCAAGGCTACTACGCAGTCTTTGTGCGTAGTAGAAAATAATTTCTAATTTTCTGAAAATTTTTTCTCATGCCGCTCAATCGCAACGCCCTCATTCGCTACCGAACCATTGATCAATGTCTGCAGAATCGATACCGCACGTGGACTCTGGAGGATTTGATGGAAGCCTGTTCACAAGCCCTGTACGAGTATCAGGGCCTTGAAAAGGGGGTAAGCCGTCGAACCGTTCAGTCCGATCTGGAGATGATGCGAAGTTCGAAACTGGGCTATGAAGCTCCCATTGTCGTAGTGGACCGTAAGTACTATATCTACGCCGATAAGCATTTCAGTATCACCAACATTCCTTTGAATGCTCAGGATATGCAACTTCTGGGGGAAGTGGCGGGTTTATTACAACAATTCAAAGGACTGAACCACTTTGCGGACTTGCGGGAAATGGTTAGTAAACTGCAGGACAAGATCTACACCCAGCAAACGAGTAGTTTACCCGTAGTGGATTTTGAAAAGAATGAGCATTTACTGGGATTGAATTACATCGAAACTATTCGGAAGGCCATTGTTTCAAAAACAACGCTTTGTATGACGTACCAATCCTTCCGGGCCCGGCAGTCGGCTACGTTCTGTTTTAGTCCGTATCTGTTAAAAGAGTACCGCAACCGCTGGTTTGTACTCGGGCAATCGCATCAGAAACGTAAGCCAATTCTTACATTAGCCTTAGACCGGATTCATGCTTTGCAGGAAGATTTGCATGAAGCCTATCGCCCCAACGAGATCCTGGATTTACAAACCTTTTATTCCGATGTAATCGGCGTAACCAAGACCCCTGGTCAGAAAAACTGTGAAGTAGTTTTCTGGGTAGCTGCCTCCAATGCCCCCTATGTGGTTACGAAACCCCTGCATGCGTCGCAGGAGTTGCTCTCCAAAGATTCTTCCGGTTCAGTATTTCGCATCCGGGTTATTGTTAACTTTGAACTGGAACGGGAGCTCCTTGGCTTTGGCGGGAAGGTAAAAGTGCTACGGCCCCGCATGCTAAGAGATCGCATGAAGAAGAACGTTCAGGCCGCCCTGGAACATTACCAGGAGGACTGTTCATCCCGGGTAATTGAGCAGCCTTCCAGCCAAAATGAACTGCTATAATTGGGGTGAATGTAGAACCAGAAACACGGCTTGAAAGTGTATCTTGAACTTGTAACAAAAAGTTAACATTTTCGCTTTATCTTCGGACAAATTACTTTCCCTTTTTAAGTGTGGTCCATTCCTGAGTGAGCGTACATGTTAGATCAATACCAACAACAGCATCCCTATTTACTGGCTTTAGATTCCATCATTTTCGGCTTTGACGGCGAAGGCCTAAAAGTATTACTCGTGAAGCGGGGTATCGAGGCCGAAACCTGGTCGTTGATGGGGGGATGGCTGCAACCGAACGAAAGCCTGGAGGACGCTGCATGCCGCATTGTTTTTGATCTGACAGGCCTTACCAATGTGTATCTGGAGCAACTGTATGCCTTTGGGAATCCTACTCGCGACCCTATTACGCGTACCGTATCCGTTGCTTACTTTTCGTTAATTAAAATCGATGAGTTTGAAGGAACCTTGTCCAGTACGTTCCAGGCTCGCTGGTTTTCCATTTATGAGTTACCTCCCCTGCTCTTCGACCACGGAGATATGGTAGATCTCGCCCTGAAGCGACTTCGCTACAAAGCTGCTCAACACCCCATCGGTTTTGAGCTCTTACCCGAAAAATTTACAATTCCCCAATTGCAAAAACTGTACGAAGCGATTTATAATACGGAATTTGACAAACGCAACTTCAGTCGTAAAATCCTGTCTACAAATCTGTTAACCAAATTAGACGAAAAACAGAAGGGATATTCCCGGCGAGGGGCTTACTTATATCAGGTCAATTCCAACAAATATCAGCTTACGCATAATGCGTTTCTAAACTTTATTCCCAGTCCGGAGCTAAGCCTTTAACGAATCTATTTTTAACTATTCGTATATTTTTTTTCAAAAAAGTACGAGTAGTTCGTTGTGCTTTTCAAAATAAGTGTCATTTTTACACGTAAAATTTACGCCCCGTTTTTATCCCCCTATTTACTATAGATACAGGTAAAAGAGTTTCAGGGTCGCTTTGCGGATGATGAACTGCCAAACCCGGTAAAACAGATATACGCCTGGTCACTGACGTTTATTCTGCGAAGCGATAATCCGGTTGCTCTTAAGCCTTCATTCGTTTGTATAACACACGTATAACTCTCTGTTCTTTTAATGAAGCGATTATTATTCCTGTACCTGCTGCTATTGGCTCCTTTGGCTAAAGGCGACGATGGGTACCAACTCTGGCTCAAATACGACCGGATTTCAAATGCTTCCCTGCGGACGTCTTACACCCGATCCATGCAGTTCATCGCAACGGAAGGTTCATCTCCCATCCTGAATACGGCAACGGACGAATTACGGCAAGGTTTGAAGGGACTATTAGGACAATCCATACCGTCCGTAAAGGCTTCTGGCAATCGGACTGGCGGAATACTGCTACGGATTACGCCGATGGGTGCGGATGTAAAGGATCTTACTGCTGAAGGCTACCGTATTGTCAAACGGCAGGGTAACCTTCAGATTGTCAGCCAAACAGATGCGGGTGTCTTGTACGGTGTCTTTGCCCTGCTGCGTCAGTTACAGGTGAATCGGCCCCTGGATTCACTAGTCGCTGTTAGCCGTCCGAAAGTAAAATTTCGGATGCTTAATCACTGGGATAATCCCAACGCAACCATTGAGCGGGGCTATGCGGGGGAATCGATGTGGAAATGGTATGAATTACCCGAAACCATCAGTCCTCGGTACCGAGATTACGCCCGGGCGAATGCTTCCATAGGCATTAATGGAACGGTGCTTAATAATGTCAATGCGAGTCCTCGCCTGCTGACGGGCGAATATCTGAAAAAGGTAGCCGCTCTGGCCGACGTATTCCGACCTTATGGTATCAAGGTCTATCTATCGGTGAACTTTGCAGCCCCCAAAATACTCGGCGGTTTAAAGACGTCGGATCCTCTGGATCCGCAGGTTCGCCAGTGGTGGGCTAACAAGGTGAAAGAAATTTACCAGACCATTCCAGATTTTGGTGGTTTTCTGGTGAAAGCCAATTCGGAAGGCGAGCCCGGTCCGCAGGATTATGGTCGTACGCACGCAGATGGAGCCAATATGCTGGATGAAGCCATGAAACCGTACCCGGGTGTAGTCATCTGGCGAGCTTTCGTGTACAAAGCCGACCCCAACGCCGATCGCTTCAAGGCTGCGTTCGAAGAGTTTGTACCGTTTGATGGCAAATTTGGCTCCAAGGTGATCGTACAGGTAAAAAACGGTCCGATTGATTTTCAGCCCCGCGAACCTTTTTCACCCATCTTTGGTCGGATGCCCCATACGCCCCTGGGCATGGAGTTTCAACTTACGCAAGAATACCTGGGTTTTGCTACCCATCTGGTATACGAAGCTCCCCTGTTTAAAGAGTGCTTGGACGCTGATACCTACGTTTCAGGGAAAGGATCGACGGTAGCCAAAGTAATTGATGGCAGCTTACACGGGTATGAACGAACGCTAATGGCGGGCGTAGCTAATACGGGCTCGGATCGCAACTGGACGGGTCATCCGCTGGCTCAGGCGAACTGGTATGCCTTTGGAAGACTGGCCTGGGACCATTCCCTGACTTCCGAGCAAATCGCTGACGAATGGATTAGGATGACGCTGACCCATGAACCCGTAGCCGTCCGCCGGATTCGTCATATGCTGCTCCGTTCGCGGGATATTTACGTCAATTACAACACGCCGATGGGCCTTTCCCGGCCCTGGACAGGAGTACACTTTGCTCCCGAACCCTGGCAAAACAAAAGTCCCCGTCCGGACTGGACCGCCGTTTATTACCACCGGGCAGATTCCCTAGGCCTGGGTTTTGACCGTACCGCTACGGGTAGTAATGCACTTTCCCAATATTACCCCGAGGTTCAAAAAGGCTGGGAGAATGCAGAAACCTGTCCTCTCCCCTACTTGCTCTGGTTTCATCATGTTCCCTGGGATAAACCCCTCTCCTCGGGTCGCAACCTCTGGGATGAACTTTGTACGCATTTCTATACGGGTGCGGATTCCGTACAATGGTTGCAGCGGGAATGGGCTCAGGTTAAACCAGCCGTTGACCCTGTCTTGCATGCCGACGTAGCAGGGCGACTTCGTACGCAATATGAGGAGGCCATCTGGTGGCGGGATGCCTGGGTACTTTATTTACAGGAATACGCCCGACGTCCTATTCCGACTCCGTTTCAAAAACCCAAACGTACCTTAGTAGACGTGAAGGAATCGGTAAACGTTTATTTATTACGGTAATAAATTCTTCGTTGAAACCCAGTTCAAAGAAGTATATAATTCGACGTTTTACACTCTTTTGAAAGCCCTGAGATTTCGATATGCGTCCGTTCCCTCGAACTAAAGCATTGTATCGAAATCTCAGGACTCATTTTTTATGATTTTACCCTAGAAAATAAGCCTTTCTCAGGCCATCAATGGCGATTTTTCGGTGGGAAGAGAACTGCAGGAAAGAATACGTAAAAAAGAACCCGAACCCACTTTGTCAGCGGATCCGGGTTACTAGGGTTTACTTTTTATAAATCCGGTAAAGTCTTCCCTGATCAGTGATCGCGTACAGGGCTCCATCTTTGCCCTGGGTTACGTCACGGAAGCGTTGCCCTTCTTTATCCAGCAGGCGTTCTTCACCTACTACTTTATTGTCTTCAATCACTAGTCTGACAATGTGCGTGCTACTCAATCCTCCGATGAACAGGTTGTTTTTCCATTCGGGAATACTGTCACTGTTGTAGAACGTCATACCGCTGGGAGATACCACCGGATCCCAGTAGTACACGGGCTGTTCCAGTCCTTCCTTCTGCTGAATGGCCGCTCCTACTTTTTTACCGCTGTATTCGATACCGTAGGTGATGGTAGGCCAGCCGTAGTTTTTGCCCGGTTCAATCCGGTTTACTTCATCGCCACCCCGGGGTCCGAATTCATCCTCCCACAGATCGCCCGTAACGGGGTGAAATGCCAAACCCTGTACATTTCGGTGACCGTAGGAATACAATTCTGGTTTGGCTCCAGCTTTCCCTTCGAAAGGATTTCCTGCCACGGCTTTTCCTTCTTTTGTAATCCGAATGATTTTACCGAGGCTTGAATTAAGCTGCTGAGCCTGCGGCCGGGTAATGGTATCCGAACGTTCGCCTGTACTGATGATCAGGTTTTCCTGTTTGTCGAATAAAATGCGGCCCCCATAGTGTAAGTCCCCTTTATACGCTGGTGTGGCCCGGTAAATGACGGTCGCACCTTCAATTTTCTTTTCGTCAGCGGAAAGCTTTCCTTTAGCTACTGCCGTTAGGTTTCCTTCGGGTAGTTTTTCCGAAAACACCCAGTATACCATCCGGTTTTGCTCAAAGGCAGGGTCTACCCGTACACCCAGTAAGCCACCCTGCCCATCCGAATTGACGGTTGGAATACCCGTAATGGGTGCACTCAATTCACCACTAAGTTTGGCAATTCGCATCGTACCTCCTTTTTCGGTGATCAGCAAACGGCCATCGGGCAAACTGGTAACTCCCCAGGGATTTTTAAGTCCTTCTGCAAGTACTTTGCCTTCGTAAGCGGTTTTTGATTTAACACCGGCGATTCGCGTCTGACCCGGGAAAGCTGGTTTGTAATCAGAGTTGGGAGCATTGGTTTCAACTGGAGCCAGGGTACTATCGGCCGTTGCGGTCTCCGCATTTTTACTATTGCTTTGCGAGCAGGCGGCTAGAGTCACCCCTGCACTAGCAATAAGAGCCAGAAAAGGTTTAGTCATTGGTTTATGTTGTTCTACGGGTGTAATGGAATTTGAAGGATGAGCTTCCGACACGTTCTGTCTACAAAAATGGTAGGAAGATCCTGAAATCTAACCTTCACGGGATGGATTGACTTGAAAATTTATCAAAGCGGATTCTGTACGTACCCTAACGATGAATCAGAAGCAAAACATTCTTATTAAAATTCTGTCTTCTAAAATGGATCTGATTTTGACAGGGTCATTACCAAACCTGTCTATTTATTACTCGAAAAGGGATGGGGTATATTGATAAACGACCCCCTCTCCAAACCTCATCTTTCCGTTTTCCCTGCTCATTTTCTGTTCAGAGTACTACAAAAGCAGTGCTTTTCACTCGTCTTCTCGTTAAGTCGCTGACTACTAGACATTGCCTGGGTGAACGCACATTTTTAAAAGTTTAGTCTAAAACTCACCTTTCGAAGATTTCATTTTTCGGAATACTTCCGGGCGTTTTTAAGTCGCTGTACTGGTCAGGTGTTGGGCTTATTAAGGGATAAGGTTTTCTGTTTTAGATGCAAAAGTCTTAGTCCAAAACTCACCTTTATGAGAGAATGGGGTTCTACCTGTGTCCGAAAAAGGCGACAAATCTTTAAAAATAAGATAAAATGTTGCTAGTCCAAACCTCACCTTTATCTTAGTCTAAACCTCACTTTTAAATACTTCACTTTAGTCCAAGCCTCACTTTATACCTAGTCCATCCCTCACTTTTATAAACCCTGAATTAGTCCATCACTCACCTTTACTTAGTCCAAACCTCACTTTTTAGCTCATAACTTTCTGTATAACAGATACTTATGAAGTCTAAAATCAATCAGAAATATTTGATAATAAGAATATATCAAAGACTGATCGTATCATTTAAAGTGGCTCATCTTCCCTTTTCTCACCATGCGACACAGAAAAAGAAGACCGACAACTAAAAAATTAGTTTTTAGCTAGCAATGCTTTTTTAAAATTCCGTCCAATTACAATGACACATGGAAATAAAAAGCTTAGTATTGTCTTTTAATTTTGACAAACCTCCTTACCCATGTTATCACACGACGAGGTCCTTCACTTTTTCAAGAAGAAAACGGCCCTATCCATGTCAGTCATTGAAAAAGAAGCTGGCCTTCCCGTTAGTACTTTACCCAAGGCATTAGCGGGTCAGCGTACGCTGAATCAAAAACACCTCAAAGCTCTGGAACCCGTTTTGCTACAATATGGCCTCGAAGAGTTTAGGGATCGGAAAGCTCGGGTGATCAGTATTGTCAATCACAAAGGCGGCGTTGGTAAAACGACCACTACCATTAATTTGGGGAGTGCTCTGGTACTGGCAGGTTATCGGGTACTGGTTATTGACATTGATTCCCAAGGTAACCTTTCTCAAAGTCTAGGACTTGATAATCCGGAAGTGCAGCTTTACGAAGCTCTCTTGCAGGGCAAATCCTTACCTATTGTTCCCATCGTTCCTAATTTTGATCTGGTTCCCAGTAGTCTGGAGCTAGCTAAATACGAACGTGAACTTACGCACTCTCCTAGCGGTGCTCTACGCCTGCGTACGGCCTTAAATGCTGTACTCCCACAATATGACTATATTCTCATTGATTGCCCGCCTGCGTTGAACGTATTTACGAATTCAGCCCTGATTGCCTCTAACGCTGCTCTGGTCACGCTGGAACCCGAAACGTCGGCCATCAAAGGAATCAACAACCTTTTTGAATTAATTAATGAAATTCGTCAGTTCTTCAACGAGTTTTTGAGTATTGAAGGTATTCTTTTCACCCGCGTAGACCGTCGTCTTGTCCTTCACAAGGAACTTATCCAAACCATTCGGCAGGATTTACAGGATTTTCGCGTATTTGATACTGAAATTCGTCTGAACGCAGCTTTGAAAGAATCTCAGTATGCACAGGTTGATATTTTCCGCTACGCTGCCGGCTCTCCCGGTGCTCAGGATTACAAACAGTTAGCCCAGGAACTTCTCACGCCCGTAACGAAATAATCCGTATGAAGAAAATTGTCAATCAATTCGGTACAAAGGATCTCATCAAAAAAGACAGTGGGTCGCTGGTTCAGCAGGAGTTAATCAAAAACCAGATCACAATCATTCCTGAACTGGAAACACTAATTCCGCCCCTGCTAGACGATGAATACAAGCAACTTGAAGCTAATATTTTACGGGAAGGTTGTCGAGAACCCTTACTGGTTTGGGAAACTCCCGCCAGTAGCGTTCGGAATACGGATGATACTCATTCTTTGTTTGTACTCGTGGATGGTCACAACCGCTATCGAATCTGTAGCAACCACGGTATTAATTTCCGGATTCTTCTCAAAGAATTCCCTGGGTTAGAGGAAGTTCGAGCCTACATGATCGACAATCAGCTCGGTCGCCGGAACCTGACACCTGAGCAAACCTCGTACTTACGCGGACAAAAATACCTGTCCCTCAAGAAAGACAGCGGTCGTCCCGTGGGAGAAACCGCTGGAAAACGCACGGAAGAAATTCTAGCGGAGCAGTTCAACGTCAGTCCCAAAACCATTCGAACGGATGCTGAATTTGCCAAAGGATTAGATAAAACTTCGACGGACCTGAAAAAGGAAATTCTTTCACGGAAGTCAAAGGTAAACAAGGGAGATATTGTCAAACTAGCTGATACGCCAGCGTCTGATCAGCCCATTGCTTCTATAGAAGAGCTACAGCAGGTACTCAGTAAGAAGAAAAAGCCCGTAAAGGCTTCGCAACCGCAGAATGAATTGGTTCGACTTAAGCACCTAGTCGAGCAATTAGAAACAGGTTCTAGTAAAGCAACCTATCAGGAAATCATCGATCTGGCTCAATCGCTGCTGGAAAAACTTTAAAATTGAAATGTGGTAAAATCTACCACATTTCAATTTTAGAATATTTGATTCATTGAAGAACGCTGATAAAGCATTCCACACAAGTCGTTTTATGGGCGAACCTAGTTACGTAATGTGGTAGATTTTACCACATTATTTTTTTGTCTATATCTGACTTAAAGTCCAGAGTCAGCACTTCGAAAAAGCCTTCGTCCAAACCTCACCTTTTGAGATTCTCACTAATGTGGTAAAATTTACCACATTAGTAGTCGAGTAGTAAAAACTAAGCTTTCTACTATTCCCAACATTCAGTCTGTTAATAAACTGACACTACTTGAGCCGTTCTATAGATAGGTGAGGTCCGTAGCTGGAAAGAACCTGCTTCTGTTTAATCAAAACAGTAAGGTTAGCGACCGTTTGAACTGCAAGGATGAAAGCATTCAGACCATGTCTCTTACTTATTCCTTCTTTTGCAATCAAGATTCCAGATTTGATTAGGATAAACATTTTGAAAACGATTCGAGTTAACTAGAACTTCCTATCGCTCGGAATGAAGCCTGTACTGCTCTACAGAAACAAATAAATGATTCCAGCATAGAACCCCTTATTAATGTGGTAAATTTTACCACATTAATCTAAGTCCTTGTCATACAAACCTCTACCTAAGTGTATGACGCGAAATAAATTCTTGCAATTAAAAGTGAGAAAAAAAGGAGAGGTCTCACTTTTAATCCGTACTTTTCCGTCTGAGAGGGAATAACCTATGGATAATTCGGTAAGTTTTCAGAAACGCCTTAATAACTTTCAGCCTAATTTCATTACGGAATCAAAGCAACAATTCTCGGAATTGGAGAAGCGGATTGTGGTTATGATTATCAATCAAATTCGTAATGTCAAAGATTACCAGGAAGGGCAGAACTTACGTTTTACCATCCCCATTACGGAATTAGCCAAGTCCAATAATTACCGAAAGCTGTATCAGGCGGCTAAATCACTAACGGATAAAAAGATTCTGTACGAAGACTTCTCCAATCCCAAAGCTCCCAGTTTTGCCTCGCTGGTCCCTTTTCCGTTGGTACGGACGGTTAATGAAGACGGTCGAAATTTGCTTGAGATTACCATGCTGGCAAACGTAGTGCCGCAATTCATTGAATTAGGTAGTCGATACACCAAATACAGTATTGACGTGATGCTTTCGCTGGAGTCGGTGTATTCCCAGCGAATTTATGAGTTGATGATGATGTACTACAACCGCGGACAACGCGTGTTTACGTATTCCGTAGACAAACTCAAATTCATGCTCAATTGCCCCGATAGCTACAATTTCAAGGAAATTCAACGCTGGGCACTGAAAGTAGCACAGGCCGAATTGTTCAACAAGGCCAATATCATCTTCGAATACGTTCCCAGTAAGAAAGACCGTAAGAAAATTCTCGAACTGGAATTCACCATCAAATCATTCATGGATGTAGCTACCGAGGCCGTTGAAGAGGAGATGGACAGTTTTTACCAGGCTTCGGAAACCAACAAGTACCTCGTAGCCCGCAACCTTCTCGAAACGCAATACACGTTTACCCAGCAGCAGATCGAAGAAATTCTTTCTTTCCCGGAAAAGCTTGAGAAGTTTGTCAAAGTCAATTCTGAGATTGAAAATGGAAAGATTGTGGTGAAGACTTCCAAGACTCAGTACATGGCTACCGTCCTCGGGTACAAAACGCAGAAAGGTGAGGTTCGGACTAAGTCCAAAAAGCATTGATGAAAGCGGATCTCAGGACGAAGAGGTATGTAAGTAATTTACTCAGGCACAGTTTTTTACAGAGAAATACTCGTGTACTACTTGAGGCTTAAGCCATCTTCGTAACTTTCATTCACTTTATGTAAATAGAATTTAACTCATCTGCCCGGTAAGCCTGTACTAAAGGAATAGTGTAAAAGGCAGTGTACATTTTTCTTTCCCATTGACGATGATCGAAAGCTGGTGCTCCCCGGCATAGTATATTCGCGTGGTGATAGGTCGGAACGCATGACGTCGTATTACGGTACTCGATTCGTTCGCAGGATACAAGCGTTCACTAATTTTAAATACTTTACGACTCAACTGTCCATTTGCTTTACGGAAATAAATGCCGTATTCCAATCGCACCGTATGAGGTCGTGTTTTTTGATTCGTCAATACGAATGAAAAGGTTAGTGATTCACCCATACGCACTTCTTTTGTTAAAAGTTGCACATCCGTTAAAGTCAAATCTTCACTTTGCAGTCCATAATAGGCTAATGCTTCCGGATAACCCCGTTTCAAAAGCGTACGACAGGCGTGTTTAATCAGTGCATCGGTCTGAGAACTATGGCCCGCCCACTGACGGGCTACTTGCATAACCACTTCCGGGTGATCTTTGGCGATGTCGT
This sequence comes from Siphonobacter sp. BAB-5405, assembly GCF_002872335.1. GTDB lineage: Bacteria > Bacteroidota > Bacteroidia > Cytophagales > Spirosomataceae > Siphonobacter. The sequence goes on from NZ_NJAG01000036.1 coordinate 421,211, forward strand.
TGAGATGATTCGCTACACTGCGACGAACCGAATCAGAAGAATCGTTTTTCAGGTTTTCCAGGATCGGTAGCGTAGGCGAGGGGTCTTTTTTAAGGGCCGGAATACCAATCCCCCAGGGTAAACGCGGACGACTGCCCTCGCTAGCCAGTCGCCGAACCTGTGGCGAAGGATGCTGCGACCAGCGAAACATTTGCTGAATCATGGCTTCTGGGTACGTCAAAAGGAAAGGACGCACGGCAAATTCAGCACTGATTAGCTGCGTTGTTCGTTCAAACAAGGCTACAGAGGTAGGAAAGTCGGAAAGCCCGTAAGTAGCAATATACTCGGGAAGAAAGATATACACCAGACTATCCCAGCTAGTTTGCTGCTTCAGTAATTTTTCTACGATGGTTAGTAGATAAGGAGCCGCTGTTTCGAAGTTTTCGGGTAAGAATTCATGCAATACGTGGCTCGTATGCTGCATCCGCTCTTTCCAGGCCATAGCGGCGAACGCAGGAGTGAAAATGCGTTGTAAGAAGAGCTCTTTCGTAAAGTCAGGCAATGTTTCCTGCAGAAGCTCCGTAAAGTGATCAAAGAACTCAGGCGAGTAAATATCTTTTACTAAACTCATCAGTAAATCGTGGATAGGTTTGTTGACTAGGGGAGTTGCCTTGTACGTATTAACAAAAGGCAAGTGGTCGTACATAGGAGTATAGGACACGTTGGAAAACTAACGATTAATCCCCAGATATGACGTATGGCGACCAACGTGTATGCGTAAAATTGGAGAGAAGTTACCTTACCTATTCAAATACTTGTTTTTTCTTGCCGCAATAAAGCTTCAAAAAAGAGCTAAACTTTTTTTAGTAGCCTGCAACATTTTCATTTTTTCCGGCTCTTTAGCCTGAAATCAACCAATCATTTCCAAAGATCCAGGCCAATCCTGGTACGATCACCTTCACACCCTCCTCCTATGAAATACGTTTTAACCATAGCCACACTGGCTCTATGGCTGGGGCAAGCTTTGTCCCAATCCAGCCACAGCCACCCCGGTACGTTGAGCGGTACGCTCCTGGATTCCACGACGCGGCAAGCCATTCCCTTTGCGAACATCGCTCTGTATGAGCAATCCCGCTTGATCAGCGGTACCACTACGGATGGAGTGGGGACTTTCAAGATTACCAATGTCCCCTTGGGTACGTATACGCTCACAGTGACATCCGTCGGCTATCGTAAACACAGTCAGTCGATTCGCCTAACCGCCCAGCACCCGCATTTAACAGGTGCTAGTTTAAACTTAATTCCGGAAAATCGAACGCTCAATGAGGTAACCGTATCGGCTCAGAAAGCCTTAATTGAGGATAAAGGAGATCGATTGGTCTATAATGCCGAAAAAGACATTTCCAACGCTGGGGGCTCCGCAGCTGACGTACTGCGTAAAGTACCTTCGCTCAGTGTGGATCTGGACGGTACCGTGCAAATGCGGGGTAACAGCAACATTCGTGTACTAATCAACGGTAAACCTTCGGCTATGATGGCCCGTAACCTGGCCGATGCCCTCCGCCAGATGCCCGCTGATAACATTCGTTCCGTAGAGGTGATTACCAGTCCCGGTGCCAAATACGACGCAGAAGGAGCGGCCGGAGTAATCAACATCATTACCAAAAAAGCTCTGCAGGGATTCAATGGTTCGGTCATGGCTTCCGTGGGAACGCTAAACCGCAGCGTCAATGGAAAATTGTCCCTTAAGACACCCAAAATCGGTTTTTCGTTGTCAGCCAATGGATACCAGTTCCGTAATATCCGGGAAGCCGAGCTAGTACGTACCACTTTAGCCGATGGAAATCCGTTAAATATCCTTCGACAAAGCAGCCGAGCCGACAACACGGGTACGGGAGGAAACGGCGAATTAAGTTTGGATTACGACCCGGATTCGACTAATCATATCAATTTTTCGGCCAATGGCTGGGGCGGTTATTATCCCAACAACAGTCAGGTCATTAATCAGCTTAGCGATGGGGCCAGTCGACCCTTGCAGGCCTTTCGCAACGATATTCGGATGCGGAATCCGTACGGGAACAGTCAGTTCGACCTTGGTTATACCAAAACCTTTCGCAAGCCAAATCAGGAATTCTCCCTGCTAACGCAATTTAGCCGTATGCCCGACAATTATTTCTACGATACGGACCGCTATTCGCTGGAAGAGCAACTGCTATCACGGGAACGGAGTACCAACTATAGCCGTAACAAAGAATACACGTTACAGGCCGATTATACGCAACCGTTTCAGGTACATACCCGGCGGGATACGTTTGATTTGAAACTGGAAGTCGGGGTAAGAGCCATTCAACGAAATATTGGTAGTGAATTTCGCGTTGAGCAGTCGGCAGATGAACAGTCGCCCTGGGAAGTGGATCTGAGTCAATCCAATGATTTTACCTATCTGCAACGCGTCTACGCGGGTTATTTGGCAGTGCGGGCAGAAACCAAGTCCAAGCTAAGTTTTAACCTGGGTACACGACTAGAGCATACTGCCATCTTAGGTGATTTTTTAAGTACAAAGACGAGCATAGCCAATGCGTATACAAATCTGATTCCAAGCTTTACCGTTTCAAAAACCTTCCGTACGCACACGTTTAAGGCCAGTTATACGCAACGCATTCAACGTCCGCAGCTTTGGAATCTGAATCCCTGGGTTAATTCCAGTGACCCGAGAAACCTGCAAACAGGTAATCCGTATTTGCAACCCGAACTCAACCACGGCGTTGAATTAGGACACAGCAAAACAAACTCATCAGGTTTATCGATCAATTCAGCCCTGTACGGACGGCTGACGAACAATGCCATCGAGTATATACGAAGGGTAGATAAGGCGGGCATTTCAGTGAGTAAACCCGAAAATATTGCCCAGCGAAAGTCCTTGGGATTAAACGTAAACTTGTCGGGACAAGTCAATAAGAGTTGGACGTTAAACGGAGGAACAGACCTGCGATACGTCGATTTGTACAGCCCCAGTCTTCAACAGGGTAATTCCGGCACGGTAGTGAATATCAATGTTAATAGTACGTATAAATTACCTAAGAATTATACCTTTCAGGCCAACGGTAATTTTAATTCGGGCTGGATCAATATTCAGGGAACCGGTTCGAGCTTTTTTTGGTACGGCTTCGCTCTCAAACGGGAATTCTGGGAGAAAAAAGCCAGCTTAACGCTGGGAGTAAATAATCCTTTCAATCAGGGAATGCGGCAAACGTATCGGCAGATTTCACCCACGTTTGTATCAACGTCACAATCCTTTTTTGTGAACCGTTCGGCCCGACTAGCCTTTGAATGGCGGTTTGGTCAGATGACTGCCGTAGGCAAACAAGGTCGTAAAATTCGTAATGACGATGCCGGAGGGCGTTGATTAACGATCAAACTCTTCTAGGAAAGGCTCTTGATTTACGTGTGAACAATATAAAAATTTTACAAAGCATTTCCAGAGTACGTACAGCCATACATACTCTGGAAATTTAACTATTTATTCATAGTTTAAGTACTTATATATGCCGTTAGGTTGTAAGTATATTTTTAAGGTGTATTGGAAGCTATTCTTCTCAGAACTCTTACGTAACTGCCTGTAATGCACAAGTCAGCCTGGTGAAGTAAAGGGTAGGAGAGTTGATTTTGTTAATGATGAAATCCAGTAAGCTTAGGCAATCCATTAATAGTCAATAGCTTCTTTTTATTTATCTGCTGTACGAATGAAATGGCTTCGATCAAGCAGGCCTGTTTTGTTAAGTACCATCCATTTTAATAGGGAGCTTACAGTTGAAGGTGGTAACTGATTTTCCAGAAGAAATCAGGGGCCATTTGATTTTTCGAAGCAAGGATGCCAATTTGCAGCTCAGCTCCAGGGGTGGTCTACCATTCCAGAAGCTGAGATCCTGTATGAACTAATCATCCTTCAAGCGTGAGTATACAAGCCTGGACCGTAGCCGGTTTTTTAGTTGTGGGTATGTGGCTGAGCGTCAAAGCCGGCAAATTAACGATTCTTGGGGCTTTGACCGGGGGCATACTGGGCTGGGCCATTTATTCGGGAGCCGGTTTGATGGGGCTGAGTATGCTGGGAGCTTTTTTCGTACTGGGATCGCTGGTAAGCTCATTCCGGTTTTCTGATAAAGCCGCCCTGGGATTGGCGGAAGCAAATAAGGGGCGACGGAAAGCCAGTCAGGCCCTGGCCAACGGTGGAGTAGCTGGTCTCATGGGCCTGTTGAGTTGGGCCTATCCCGCCCGGACGGAACTCTTTCAACTCATGCTGGCCGCCAGTTTTGCCTCGGCTACGGCGGATACCTTTGCTTCTGAACTCGGTAATATATATGGTCGAAGCTATTACAATATTCTTACCTTAAAACCCGATACCCGGGGACTGGACGGCGTCATAAGCCTGGAAGGCACACTGGCAGGCATCGGAGGGAGTTCCATCATAACGGCTCTGTACATCATAGGACAGGGCTGGAGCCCGCTGGCGGTAGTCGTCTGGGGAGCGGGTATACTGGGCAATCTGGCGGATTCGGTGCTGGGAGCCGCCTGGGAGCGAAAAGCCTATCTCTCCAACGATGCTGTAAATTTTTTAAATACGCTCATTGCTGCCTTGATTGCCGGAGCCCTATATCTGCTTCTGGTTTAGCGTAGGCTCTATTCCAGCGTCTTTACGGAGCTAAGTACCGTCACTTACCACTGGACCATAAATTCCCCCGGATCTTCACGAAAAGTAGCCGTATGGCCCATAAGGCAAGATAAGTATACGACTTACCCTGTATCTTCGCCCCGAATCTTTCGGTAATTCAGCAGACAAGCTGCGGCTCATTTTGTGGAAAGAGGGGCGTTTTTGAAACAGGCTCATTCTTTTAAGCGGAAGCAGTAAAACCATCAAAAGAGTACAGAGACGCGAGTCAACAAGATCTCCTGAACGAAGCCGGAAAATTCATCACCCTTAAACCATCACTAATGGCAACTGGATTGCTAGCCCTTTTAGATGACGTTGCCGCCCTGGTGAAAGCCAGTGCCGCCAGCTTAGACGACGTTCCTACTCAAGTCGCTAAAAGTACGGGGAAAGTTTCGGGTGTCGTCATTGACGATACCGCCGTGACCCCCAAATACGTGGTAGGACTAGATCCCTCCCGTGAAGTGTCGATCATTTATCAGATCGCCAAAAAATCATTAATTAATAAGGTGCTCATCCTTACGCCGGTGGCCCTGTTGCTGGGTTTCTTTGCTCCCTGGATCATTACGCCCATTCTGATGTTGGGCGGAGCGTATCTGTGTTTTGAGGGCTACGAGAAGGTGCATAGTATGTTTAGCTCGCATGGCAATGCACACGGGGATTCGGAGGATGAACTCAACGTCATTACGCCCGAAGAGCTGGAGAAAACCCGAATCAAGGGGGCCGTACAAACCGACTTTATCCTGTCATCAGAAATCGTTGCTATTACGTATGGAACCGTATCCGATCAGCCCCTGGTGACGCAGATTGCGGTTATGTTTTCCGTAGCAATTTTCATTACCGTAGCCGTATACGGATTCGTAGCCTTACTGGTTAAAGCGGATGACCTGGGCGTATACCTGGCTCGCGAAAACCGACCTCCTGCGATTCGTAAGATAGGCGTGGGGCTGGTTCGCTTTATGCCCCGTTTTCTAACCGTTCTGGGATACGTTGGTACTGCGGCCATGTTGTGGGTGGGTGCGGAAATCATTTCGCACGGTATCCCCGTATTGCATCATGGTCTGGAGGCTATTGAGCACGCACTGGCTGACGTACCGGCATTAGCCTGGGTGGCGAAAGTGGTGGCTAGTGCCCTGGGTGGTTTGGTTATCGGAGCGATTATTGAAAAAATCGTAACGCTGGTTCGTAAGATTCGTAAGTAAGGATTCTAAGACTTCCTTATACAGCCCGAAAGTGATGAACTTTCGGGCTGCCTGGTTGCTAGAAGAATGAGTTTCGTCCTGCAATAGGGCTGGTAGGCGGGCGGGATTTTGAGCTTCTGACCACAGCTGACAGTTACTGATTTGAGGAAGTTGCTGCCTGGAATCCATACGGACTGGAGGAACAACCGTTGTATCGGGACGAAATTAGATTAGTTAATTCGGCCATTAAAAAAGCATCAGGTACGTCATCTGGAGCACCTTTCGTATAGCCAACGACGCAGAGCATAGTTTTCAATGATGCTTTAAAGCGTATACTAGTGTACGTTATGAATACTGAATCTGTGACGATTTACGTATGTAATCGAAAGCAAATACGCGTCTTCAGGGTAAGTATACAGCAATAACGAATAGACGCTGAAATTAACTCAATTAGGTATTGATGGGTTACTAAACTAAACTTTGAAAGCGTAAGGCAAACGGGATGTACACCAGAGTTTCATAAGTATCGCAAACCACAGGGGCAGGAATGATCAATCATTCCTGCCCCTGTGGCGTAATAAACATTCCTTACGAAGCTTTCGCCAGCTGTTTCTTCTTCATGAATTTCTGCGTGCGTCCTTTTTCCTGGGGTAACTGGATGATGCCCACAGCATTAAGGAGTTTCATAATCTGATAAGAAGGATCAATTTCAAACCACTTGTAGGCGAAATTAGGACGATTCCCGTAGGTGTGGTGATTATTATGGAATCCTTCACCCATCATCAGAAAATCAACGGGCATGAGGTTGCGAGACGTATCGTTGACCTTGAACGTGGTATAACCAATTTTATGGGCAAACCAGTTGATAATCGCTCCGTGAATGGGCGACATGAGGAAATGGACCGGCAACAGTAAAAACCAGCCCCAACTCGGAGCAAAATAGATGTAAAAGAGCGTATACAGCGTTCCCCAGGCCAGACGGGTGTAACGATGCGAAGCGAAGTCATCAAACGATCTCCAGTCGGGCACACCCGCCGTGAATTTAGGGTCTACTTCCATGCTACGCGTACGGATAGCCGAATAGAACCGATATGTTTTCAGCATCATATCAAAAATGCCCGTACTGAAGCTTGGTGAATGCGGGTCGTTTTCCGTATCGGCATAGGCATGGTGCATGCGGTGCATAACGCCGTAGGCATAAGCACTTAGGTAGTTCGATCCCTGGAAGATAAAGGTTCCCATAAAAAATACCCGTTCCCAGGTTTTTGACATTTTAAAGGCCTGATGAGAGGCATATCGGTGCAGAAAAACGGTTTGGAAGAACAAGGCTCCGTACCAGTGCACGGCAAAGAAAATCAGTAGAGCAGCCATAACTTTTTTGAACAAAGATTCCAGCCCCTGCTACGAAAACCAGTACCCCCCCGACGAATGGTTGAATAAAGCGACCGAGTGGCCGAATATCTTTGCTCATTCACCGAACGAAGGAACGGGCCGAATGAAAACCAGGTAGTGTTTGAAAGGGGTTGGACGTAGTAATTCGCAGCTTTTTCTTCGTTGTATACCGGTGTTTTGAATGAAATATCGCCAGTGATTTACCCGCCGGGTGCAATGGCCTGAATTCTATTGAACGATAGAACCGCATGACCTAGCCTGACGAGTACGAAAACTTGTCTTCTGCTGCTAGTATCCGATAACTTAACAAATGCTTTATCCAGGTCCATAGGTTCTTCAGCAGAGCGTGAGTAATTAGCGGCGGTATTCTCTACCTTCATGAAAAAGATTATCTGTACGTTAGCAGTAGTGATCGGAGCCTGTCAGAAACCGGGCGGTGATGATGATACGATTAATCCTACGAAGCTCTATACTCCCTCCGAGCTGAACGCCAAAAGTAATGGGGCGTGTGACCAGGCTAAAGCCTGGGAAGGTCAGATGGTTCAGGTCCGTGGGCGGATTGACCAGCCTGTTCTTACGGAAACTCAGAACGGTGGCAAATTCTGGCTCCGCGACGAAAAAGGGTTCATTGAAGTATATGTGGAAGGAGCTTCCGCAGAAGATCTTCAAAGCCTGCATCACCGCGTAGTCAAGGGACGAGCCGTGACTGTGACCGGAAAAGCCGTCGCGGGTGAGAGGCAAACTCAATTCAAGTGCAAAAAGAGTTTGCACGTCGAAATCAGTAAAGCTGATGCTGTTGTTTTTTAGGTGTGGATGGTCTACCCGTTTATTTTAGCACGGCTGGTAGTACATACTCCTGCATCAGCCGATCGATCTGCGTGTGGGCGTAGGAAGTATTATAGGCTGTAGCCGTAACCACCACCACCAGCGGTTGATCCGTAAAAACGAAAATTTTATTGCCCCCATTGCCGGTACAGTAGTAGGTTTCAAGGCGTTTGTCACGCACTGTATAGGTCTTATTCCAAAATAAATAACCGTAATATTCCTGCGTACGACCGGGAATGGCTTTGTGCTTGGTAAAGGTTTTCGCTACCCAGGTCTCCGGAATCAGTGGTTGTCCGTTCCACTTACCCTTATTTTGATACAGCTGTCCGTACTTGGCCAAATCCAGTGCCTGAAGTTGAATACCTCCGGCGGTACTTACCACATTTTGGGGCGTATAGGGCCAGCGGTAATGACGAATTCCAAGGGGTTCAAAAAGCTTGTTTCTGGAGTATACATCCAGATTCTGGGGTACTCGCTTGTTAAGAATGTCGCCCAGCAAAACCACGCCCGCCGTAAAGTAATGCCATTCCCCCTGGTACTTGGCCGGTAGCACGGGAAGATTCAACGTAAAGCGTACCCAGTCAGGTTCAGGGTACATGTGCTCTTCATTGCCGGGGGAATCCAGATGGTCATCATCTCCGTCAAAAGCGGAACTCATCGTGAGTAAGTCCCGCACCGTAGTAGCCGCTTTTGCTGCTGATTGAAAAGCGTAAGCGTTCAGGTCATAAAATTCCCGCAAGGATTGCTTCTCGTTCAGATATCCCTCGTTTTGGGCAATACCCGTTAAGGTTGAAGCAAAGGACTTGCCTACCGAGCGGACATCGTGCAAGGTGTTTCGGTCGGCTCCATTAAAATATTCCTCCAGAAGGATCCGGCCCTTTTTAAGGACTACGATACTGGTGATGTGTTTAAACACACCCGCTTCAATGTTGCCCTTTAGTGCTTGGATGGCAGGTCGGTCGAAGGAATCGGACGAGACGTTAAGACCCGGATATGGTTTAGGAGTCGTCAGTTTTATCGTATCCGGATTAAACGTGGGTTTTCGCTTTACGTCCAGATGAATTTCACCCCGGGCCAGAGTTGGACCAACGAGCACGTGTGAAAGCTTCAGGTAGGGTCTGATTTCCAGGGTAAACAGGTGTTTTCCCTCCGTCAGGGCCTGATCTCCGCCCTGATTCATGAATCGGTTCCACGCCGACTGGCTCCACCAGCGTCCCTCGTGCTGGTTGTCAATCAGCGGTTTACGAATGACCGTCTCTTCATTTTTGATCCGGGCGTAAGGAGCTCCGGGATGAAGATTACTCTGGTAAATGAGTTGCTGATCGACGTAAAAGGAAAACTGATAATTACCCACCTTCGTCAGACTATCTGCGGACAACGTAGGAGCCAGAGCATGCAGATAGTTAGTCAGTGAATTGCCCAGAAAGGCCGTCAGGAAGAGGTTGCTGTGGTTGGTCAGTGAGTAACTGGTTAAAAAGTCACCGGTTTTCAGTTCATCCGGAGGAATTTCACGGGAGGTAAAAAGAATTTTTCCCTGGTTGGCCTGATGCAGGGGAGAGGTGATGCCCTGCGTTTGGACAAGCTGAGCCTGAAGGGGGAAGTAACAGAACATCAGGAACAGTCCGGTCAGTACATTTAAGCGTATCATTTTCCCATAGGAGAGGGGTGAGGTACAAACCTACACACGGGATGAGGCCGGAAATAGAACAGGATTAACCTTAGCCTACAAAAAGTTTTCGGTATGCAAACGGCGTGAGGGCATACTGAGCCCGAAACGAACGAATAAAATGACTCTGATCGGCAAAACCGCATGCCAGGGCAATTTGCGTTAACGACTGACCCTGGCTTATCAATAGCGGTAAGGCCTTCTGAAGCCGTATCATTCGCAGGTACTCTCCGAAGTGGCAGTTAAAGTAACGGGGCATCTCCCGGCAGAGGTAAACCGGATGAAGAGCGAGTTGCCCGGCTAACTGGTTGAGCGTCCAGGGTTCTTCCGGAGCATCGTGTAAGAGATCCCGCAGTTGTTTCACCCAGGAAGGCTGCCTCAGATACGGGTGGTCAAACGCCTGCGTAAGTTCAGAAAATAACGAAACGAGTAAGGCGTCAATGGCCAGGGGCGTATAGCATTCGTGGCGTTTGGCTTCTCTGACGAGATTGTACATGAGTCGTTTGGCCTGTGGATGCTGAAGGTCGATACTGCCCTGCAACGCTTGTACTTCATAGGCTTGAAACCAGTCCGCGTTGATTTCAACGTGGAAGCCCCGGGTATAACCTTCGGGTTTCTGGTTGTAATGAGCTTCCTGCCAATGGTGAAACAGCAGGCTGCCCGGGGTACAGGTGTACGTTTGTTTCCGGTTCCCTTCTACTACGTTTCCCTGTAAAATGAAAGTAAAGTAGGCGTTTTCGTGGTAATGCCAGTCCACCCAGGGGTGAGTGTATTCCGTATCCGTAAGGGTCAGATGACCCAACTGAAGTTTTTGATTGGTCTGGCCATAAAATTGACCGGTTTGCAGAGCGTTCATACCAGGAAAAGGGGGTAGGATGTAGAATGACTCTATTATTTCTCCACGAATGGGAAACTTCAGTGATGGTTTATGAAACACAACACAACCCAGTAACGAAAGGTACGAATATTCAGCTTCTAAAACCTGAGAAAGAAACTAGGTATAATTAGATGATAGAAGATACAGTCAGATGGCTACACTAAAATAATTACGTTCGTGCGTAAGCCTTAAGATTGATACGTATTGAGCAGATGAATCAATGCGTCCAAATCCAGGGGTTTGGTTAAATGCTCATTGAAGCCCACTTCTTTTGCTTTCTGTTTGTCTTCAATCAGACCGTAACCCGATACCGCCACGATGAACATCTTCTGACTCCAGGGCTGCTGGCGAATGTGTCGGCAAGTTTCATACCCATCCAGATCAGGCATGCCAATATCCAGCAAAATGACATCCGGACGAAGCTGCTCCGCCGCTTCCAGGGCCAAACGACCACTGTTGCGGGTGTGCACCTGATAGCCTTTGAGCTCCAGAAGCATGCTGAGTGTTAGCGTAGCATCCAGATTGTCGTCGACTACTAAAATTTGTAAGGGCTCAGAAGCGGGGAGGGTATCCGTCTGACTCGCTTCTGAAGCGAGGCTCGTAGTCAGGGTTGGCAGATGCACGGTAAACGTACTCCCCTGCTTCAGGCCTTTACTCTGAGCTTCTACCTGTCCGCCGTGCAGTTCTACAATCTGTTTTACCAGCGTCAGGCCCAGTCCCAGTCCTCCCTGTGAGCGGGCCAAGGAATTATCCACCTGCACAAAAAGCTCAAAAATAGCAGTAAGCTGATCCGAAGCCAGGCCAATACCATTGTCCCGGATGCGGAGAATTGCTTCCTGACCCTGATGCTCCAACTGTAGATCTACCACGCCTGTTTCGCCCGTGTAGCGGGCAGCGTTCGTGAGTAGATTCGTAACCACCTGTACCAGTCGGGTTGCGTCACCTTCGATTTCAATGGGATGTTTGGGAAGACTTACGTGCAACTGCTGCTGCTTTTGCTCATACAGAAGTGTTACGGATTCCACGGACTGCCGGACTAATTCCACCAGATTGACCGTTTCCTGATGCAGCTCAATCTTGCCCCGACTGATACGGCTCACATCCAACAGGTCGTCTACCATGCGTACGAGATGTTCCGTTTGGCGACTCATCATACTAATGACGCCCCGGGTTTGTGACGGACTCGTTCCGGTCATGGAAAGAATCTGCAGGCCATTGCGTAAGGTAGCCATGGGGTTGCGAAGTTCGTGAGCCAGCATGGCTATAAAATCATCCTTTTTCCGATCCGCCTGTTTCAGAATTTCGCCCGCCCGTTTCGTTTCAGTAATGTCCAGAACGAACTCTACGAATTCTCCTTCACTTAGTTGTTTTCCCGCAAACAGTCCCCACCAACGGCTACCATCCGGGCGAATGTATTGCTTTTCGTAAGGCGTATTCTCCCCCTTGCGACGGTATTCCTGCACCGCGATTTGAGTATACTGCGTAAACTCCGGAGCCGTAAGGGTATCCCATCGGACCTGCCCCAGGGCAAAGGCCTCAACCGGATACCCACTCATCCGCTGAAAGGCTTCATTCACTTTATGAATCCCTCCTTCCAGATCAAAATAGATGACCCCTACCGTGCTGATGGACAGAACCCGCTGTAGCCGCTCTTCCGATTTTCGGATTTCTTCTTCCGCCTGTTTGCGATCCGTAATATCCAGCATGGCCCCGCTCATCTGGGTGGGTTGGCCTTCTTCTTCCCCCGTCACGCGTCCGTAGCCGCTCATCCAGCGAACCACACCATCCTCGCGTATAATTCGAAATTCAACGTCAAATAGACTTTGTTCATCAATGGCTCGCTGTAATTCTGCCAAAACCCACGTTCGATCCTGCGGATGGAGATGACGGGTAAACGCCTCCGACGGTTGCGGACTCGTTTCAATGGTCATGCCCAGTAGTTTGAAATGCTGTTCATTCCAGTATACTTTATCGGTCACCAGATGCCATTCCCAGGTGGCCATTTCGGCGGCCTCCACAGCCAGACGCGTACGCTGCTCCAGTTGTAGCTGCAAGGCTTGCCCCCGTTTGTGTCGGGTAATGTCACGGCTAATTTTCGTAAAGCCCGTTAACTGGCCGTGGGTATCGTGAATGGCCGTCGCTATTTCATTGACCCAGAAGCGTTCGCCACTCTTACTGATTCGAATCGACTCCCGTTCGACACGGCCTGTTTGGGCTGCTTCCCGCAGGTCTTTGGCGGGCTGACCCGCCGCTACGGCTTCCGGCGTGTAACAAATGGAGGCATGCTTTCCAATCATTTCCTGAGCCGAGTAGCCTTTCATGCGTTGGGCTCCTTCGTTCCATTCGGTAATGATGCCCGCTGAATCCATTCGGTAAATGGCATAATCAGGCAGGTTCTGTAACAGCGAACGATACCTCGCTTCGCTTTCCCGTAAGGCTTCTTCGGTATGGGCTCGTTCGATGGCTACCCAGGTACGTTCAACGGTTTCCTCGATGAGTGACAGGTCCAGCAGGTTCCATTCCCGCGGCTCCCGCTGGTGAATCCAAAGGCTTGCCACCCAATGCCCGTTTTTCAGGAGTGGGAAAAGAACCAGGGCAGCGATACCGGCCCTGATAAATGCCTTTTGCTCGGCCGAAGAAAACTCGGTTGCCGTGGTGATTTCCGGAATGATGACCGGGTTTCCTGATCCTAATAAGCGGGTAAGGAAAACTTCAAAATCTTGCGATCGGAACCATACGGAAAGCTCTGATTCATCGGAAATGCCAAAGCGGTCAGCACCCCGAAGCTCAGTCTGCTCTGGTGAATGCTCCCGGTAAAAAACGTGCGTTACCCCCAGCCGTTTTTCCAAAAGATCCGTGGCTACCCGCTTGAGTTCATTGGGATTTGCCAAGGGCCGAAGGGCGTCGCTCAGCTTCAGCAGATGTTCCTGGCGTTGCTGATTTCGTCGGCGTAAGGTGATGTCGTTGAAAAGAACGGCTACCTGGCAATCGCCAGGCGGGCCAAAAGGCAAGGCGAAGACTTCGTACCACACGCCTCCAACCAGGTAGGCAGCTTCGTTTTCAAAGTGTACGGCCTTGCCGGTTTTAACTACCTCGCCATAGCTTTGAAACCAATGCTCTTCCAGCAACGGCTGAAGTTCACGCATCTTTTTGCCCGTAGCGTTGCGTAAACCGGTTTGTCTTTCAAAGACCGGGTTTACTTCCAGAAAGAGATAATCAACGGGATTTTCCGATTCATCAAAGAGTACCTGAATGATACAAAAACCCTGCTCCATGTGATTGAAAAGTGTCAGGTATTTGTCCGTCGCTTTTTGGGCAACTTCGTCTTTCAGGCGGAGGAGTTTGGCTTCGGCAATTTGACGTTCGGTGATGTTTTCGTACATCATAACCAGCCCATCCTGAAGTTTCATGTATTGGGTACGCAGGTACATGGGCCTGGTCCCGTAGGTGAAATGCAGGATTTTATCGGTAGGCAGGTTCGTTTCCACCACTTCAACCATAGTAGTGAAGTTGGATTCATCGAGGTACGAAGGTGTGATGGTGCGTAAGGTTTTACCCTGGGTGGAAACGCCCATGTAACGGTCGGCGACGCCGTTGGAGAAAATAAAACGAAAATCCACAATTTTACCTGACTCATCGCGGACTGCCTCAAAGACCGTGATGGCATGGCGAACGGTTCGAAAAACCGCGTCGTGCAATTGCCGGGCTTGTTGTAGTTCCTGCTCGGCTTCTTTGGAAGAAGTAATATCCCGGGTGGTCAGGATGATACCATCATCCTGTTTTGCCAACGACAGGAAAAACCAGTGGCTCGGTTCAGGGCGAATCTCCTGCTGGTAGGGAAGGCCCGTTTGAACCACGGCGATCATCGACGCGAAAATACCGGCAGCAAGTAGATCGGGTCGTTGCGTGACAAGGCTTTTGCCAAGGACTTCACCGCAAACTTTATCAGCGGCTTCATTGAGTAAAATCCATTGAAAATCAATGATCTGGTTTTGTTCGTCCCGAACGGCCTTGAAAACTTCAATCTGGTCCGGTGAGCTGTTTAGCGTAGCCCGAAGTAGTTCCTGACTAGCCCGCAACTGGTCCGTACGCTGGGCGATTTGCCCTTCTAAATGCGTTTGCTGGGCGTCTTTATCCGCTCGGTAGGCTGAAATATCCACGCTGATTCCTATCCAGGCACGGATGGAGCCGTCAGCGTTACGGATGGCCCGTGTTTTCACGTTCGACCATCGCCAGCTACTGTCGGGTCTGCGTAAACGTAATTCCATTTCCAGCGGTATGCCTGCCTGAATGGACTGTTGCCATTGTCTTTGGGCGTATGCCTGTTCATCGGGGTGTACGGCGGACGTCCAGTTCTCCTGCATCCATTCTTCCAGCGACTGACCCGTGTAGGCCCGCCAGCTGAGCGAGTCTTTACGAACCTTACCCTGAGCATCTGTTTCCCAAATCGCCTGGTCAAACGATTCAATCAGGGCTTGGTACGCTGGGCTTGAAAGTAAATCAAAGGCTTCATCAGATTTAGAAGGGGTATGACGGTCCATGGCAGAAAGGAGATCGTGGGCGGTTGGAAGCTTATCACTCGCGATGAAAAGAAAAGCAGCGAGCCGGGGAATTCTGGCGGGAATCAGGGGCTAATAAAGGGAAAACCTAACGAGTATCAATTCAGCAATTTGATTTATTACCCTATGTCAACGCTTGCTTGCAGGAAAATCCTTACTACTCCCGCGAATGGTTTTCTGGGAAAGCCACGGAAAAGAGCCCATACGGTCCTGCCCGTGACATTTTCGGATCGCCGCTGGACTCGTTTCGTTTACTATACGCAGACAATCTTTTTTTCAAAAATCATACTTATGCAAAACATAAAAGGGACGAAATCGGGGACGTATATAAATTCATCTTCGCCTGAATCAGTAAAATTCGGATCAACGTCACAAAAGGCAATTTCAGCAAAGAACTCAACGGGGGTAATGAACCAGAAGATTGAATGAAGCTAACGGCTTTTGATATAGGAAGTAAATGGAAAGCTATCCCGGCGTAGAAATTTCACCAGTTGAGCTGGAAGCGACTGGAATGAAGCGATGATACGCTCAGGTACCTGTACTGTTGTACT